>NZ_JBCAUN010000004.1:3661-5136 GCF_038432415.1 Leifsonia stereocauli | reverse complement strand
AGAGGGAGCTTGCTTCTTCTGGATCAGTGGCGAACGGGTGAGTAACACGTGAGCAATCTGCCCTTGACTCTGGGATAAGCGTTGGAAACGACGTCTAATACCGGATACGACCATCCCCGGCATCGGGAGGTGGTGGAAAGAATTTTGGTCAAGGATGAGCTCGCGGCCTATCAGCTTGTTGGTGAGGTAATGGCTCACCAAGGCGACGACGGGTAGCCGGCCTGAGAGGGTGACCGGCCACACTGGGACTGAGACACGGCCCAGACTCCTACGGGAGGCAGCAGTGGGGAATATTGCACAATGGGCGCAAGCCTGATGCAGCAACGCCGCGTGAGGGACGACGGCCTTCGGGTTGTAAACCTCTTTTAGCAGGGAAGAAGCGAAAGTGACGGTACCTGCAGAAAAAGCACCGGCTAACTACGTGCCAGCAGCCGCGGTAATACGTAGGGTGCAAGCGTTGTCCGGAATTATTGGGCGTAAAGAGCTCGTAGGCGGTTTGTCGCGTCTGCTGTGAAATCCCGAGGCTCAACCTCGGGCCTGCAGTGGGTACGGGCAGACTAGAGTGCGGTAGGGGAGATTGGAATTCCTGGTGTAGCGGTGGAATGCGCAGATATCAGGAGGAACACCGATGGCGAAGGCAGATCTCTGGGCCGTAACTGACGCTGAGGAGCGAAAGCGTGGGGAGCGAACAGGATTAGATACCCTGGTAGTCCACGCCGTAAACGTTGGGAACTAGATGTGGGGACCATTCCACGGTCTCCGTGTCGCAGCTAACGCATTAAGTTCCCCGCCTGGGGAGTACGGCCGCAAGGCTAAAACTCAAAGGAATTGACGGGGGCCCGCACAAGCGGCGGAGCATGCGGATTAATTCGATGCAACGCGAAGAACCTTACCAAGGCTTGACATATACGAGAACGGGCCAGAAATGGTCAACTCTTTGGACACTCGTAAACAGGTGGTGCATGGTTGTCGTCAGCTCGTGTCGTGAGATGTTGGGTTAAGTCCCGCAACGAGCGCAACCCTCGTCCTATGTTGCCAGCACGTAATGGTGGGAACTCATGGGATACTGCCGGGGTCAACTCGGAGGAAGGTGGGGATGACGTCAAATCATCATGCCCCTTATGTCTTGGGCTTCACGCATGCTACAATGGCCGGTACAAAGGGCTGCAATACCGTAAGGTGGAGCGAATCCCAAAAAGCCGGTCTCAGTTCGGATTGAGGTCTGCAACTCGACCTCATGAAGTCGGAGTCGCTAGTAATCGCAGATCAGCAACGCTGCGGTGAATACGTTCCCGGGCCTTGTACACACCGCCCGTCAAGTCATGAAAGTCGGTAACACCCGAAGCCGGTGGCCCAACCATTTATGGAGGGAGCTGTCGAAGGTGGGATCGGTGATTAGGACTAAGTCGTAACAAGGTAGCCGTACCGGAAGGTGCGGCTGGATCACCTCCTTTCTAAGGAGCATCTGGCACNCT
>NZ_JBCAUN010000004.1:0-3575 GCF_038432415.1 Leifsonia stereocauli | reverse complement strand
GCGGATGTGCTGGACTCAGTACGCCTCGGTGTTGTTTACAACACGGTGGTTGGAAAGGTCTGGTTCGGATGTTGGTTTACGTTGCACGCTGTTGGGTCCTGAGGGACCGGATCATTCGCCTTCGGGTGGGTGGACGAAACTCAGGACCTTCACTTGTCGGCATACATCGCCGCTGGTGGGGGTACCGCCCGTACTTTGAGAACTACACAGTGGACGCGAGCATCTTAGATTGAGGATTTCGATCCTCAATCACTAAAGATTTTAGGACGGACTCTTTCGAGGGTTCGTCCGACTAATCATTGGTCAATTTCGCGCAGTACTTCGGTGCTGCAATTAACGAAATCGATTCAAACTCATGTGATTTCAAGATTCTAAGAGCAAACGGTGGATGCCTTGGCATCTGGAGCCGAAGAAGGACGTCGTAATCTGCGATAAGCCTCGGGGAGCTGATAAACGAGCTGTGATCCGAGGATTTCCGAATGGGGAAACCCCGCCAGGCCCTTTGGGTGACCTGGTGACTCCCGCCTGAATATATAGGGCGGGTAGAGGGAACGTGGGGAAGTGAAACATCTCAGTACCCACAGGAAGAGAAAACAACAGTGATTCCGTCAGTAGTGGCGAGCGAACGCGGATCAGGCTAAACCGATCATGTGTGATAGCCGGCAGGCGTTGCATGGTCGGGGTTGTGGGACTTTTCGTGCTGATTCTGCCGAACAGTGAACGTTACAGCGCGATATAGACGAATGGGATTGAAAGCCCAGCCGTAGACGGTGCGAGCCCGGTAGTCGAAATGTCGTTATGGCGTGAGAAGTATCCCAAGTAGCACGGGGCCCGAGAAATCCCGTGTGAATCTGTCAGGACCACCTGATAAGCCTAAATACTCCCAGATGACCGATAGCGGACAAGTACCGTGAGGGAAAGGTGAAAAGTACCCCGGGAGGGGAGTGAAATAGTACCTGAAACCGTTTGCTTACAAACCGTTGGAGCACCCTTGTAGGTGTGACAGCGTGCCTTTTGAAGAATGAGCCTGCGAGTTAGCGATATGTGGCGAGGTTAACCCGTGTGGGGTAGCCGTAGCGAAAGCGAGTCTGAATAGGGCGATTCAGTCGCATGTCCTAGACCCGAAGCGAAGTGATCTATCCATGGCCAGGTTGAAGCGACGGTAAGACGTCGTGGAGGACCGAACCCACTTCAGTTGAAAATGGAGGGGATGAGCTGTGGATAGGGGTGAAAGGCCAATCAAACTTCGTGATAGCTGGTTCTCTCCGAAATGCATTTAGGTGCAGCGTTGCGTGTTTCTTGCCGGAGGTAGAGCTACTGGATGGCCGATGGGCCCTAAAAGGTTACTGACGTCAGCCAAACTCCGAATGCCGGTAAGTGAGAGCGCAGCAGTGAGACGGTGGGGGATAAGCTTCATCGTCGAGAGGGAAACAACCCAGACCACCAACTAAGGTCCCAAAGCGCGTGCTAAGTGGGAAAGGATGTGGAGTTGCACAGACAACCAGGAGGTTGGCTTAGAAGCAGCCACCCTTGAAAGAGTGCGTAATAGCTCACTGGTCAAGTGATTCCGCGCCGACAATGTAACGGGGCTCAAGCACGCCACCGAAGTTGTGGCATTGACATTTATAGGTAGGCCTTCGTGGTCCAGCCGTGTTGATGGGTAGGAGAGCGTCGTGTGGCCAGTGAAGCGGCGGTGTAAACCAGCCGTGGAGGCCACACGAGTGAGAATGCAGGCATGAGTAGCGAAAGACGGGTGAGAAACCCGTCCTCCGGAAGACCAAGGGTTCCAGGGCCAGGCTAATCCGCCCTGGGTAAGTCGGGACCTAAGGCGAGGCCGACAGGCGTAGTCGATGGACAACGGGTTGATATTCCCGTACCGGCGAAGAACCGCCCAAACTAATCCAGTAATGCTAAGCATCTGAATCCTCTAGACGGATCCCTTCGGGGTGAAGCGTGAGGCCTAGCGTGCGACCCTATGCTGGTGCGGTTAGCGTATTAACAGGTGTGACGCAGGAAGGTAGCCGAGCCGGGCGATGGTAGTCCCGGTCTAAGGGTGTAGGCCGAGAGATAGGCAAATCCGTCTCTCATATAAGGCTGAGACCCGATGGGTAGACGCAAGTCGAAATCGGTGATCCTATGCTGCCAAGAAAAGCATCGACGCGAGGTTCCAGCCGCCCGTACCCCAAACCGACTCAGGTGGTCAGGTAGAGAATACTAAGGAGATCGAGAGAATCGTGGTTAAGGAACTCGGCAAAATGCCCCCGTAACTTCGGGAGAAGGGGGGCCTGAAACGTGAATGGACTTGCTCCAGGAAGCGTGGATGGCCGCAGAGACCAGTGGGAAGCGACTGTTTACTAAAAACACAGGTCCGTGCTAAGTCGCAAGACGATGTATACGGACTGACGCCTGCCCGGTGCTGGAAGGTTAAGAGGAACGGTTAGCCGCAAGGCGAAGCTGAGAATTTAAGCCCCAGTAAACGGCGGTGGTAACTATAACCATCCTAAGGTAGCGAAATTCCTTGTCGGGTAAGTTCCGACCTGCACGAATGGCGTAACGACTTCCCAGCTGTCTCAACCGCGAACTCGGCGAAATTGCATTACGAGTAAAGATGCTCGTTACGCGCAGCAGGACGGAAAGACCCCGTGACCTTTACTACAGCTTGGTATTGGTGTTCGGTGTGGCTTGTGTAGGATAGGTGGGAGACGGTGAAGCTTGGACGCTAGTTCAGGTGGAGTCAATGTTGAAATACCACTCTGGTCACTCTGGATATCTAACTTCGAACCGTGATCCGGTTCAGGGACAGTGCCTGGTGGGTAGTTTAACTGGGGCGGTTGCCTCCCAAAAAGTAACGGAGGCGCCCAAAGGTTCCCTCAACCTGGTTGGCAATCAGGTGTCGAGTGTAAGTGCACAAGGGAGCTTGACTGTGAGACTGACAAGTCGAGCAGGGACGAAAGTCGGGACTAGTGATCCGGCAGTGGCTTGTGGAAGCGCTGTCGCTCAACGGATAAAAGGTACCTCGGGGATAACAGGCTGATCTTGCCCAAGAGTCCATATCGACGGCATGGTTTGGCACCTCGATGTCGGCTCGTCGCATCCTGGGGCTGGAGTAGGTCCCAAGGGTTGGGCTGTTCGCCCATTAAAGCGGTACGCGAGCTGGGTTTAGAACGTCGTGAGACAGTTCGGTCCCTATCCGCTGCGCGCGCAGGAAATTTGAGAGGATCTGACCCTAGTACGAGAGGACCGGGTTGGACGAACCTCTGGTGTGTCAGTTGTTCCGCCAGGAGCACCGCTGATTAGCTACGTTCGGGATGGATAACCGCTGAAAGCATCTAAGCGGGAAGCCGGCCTCGAGATGAGATTTCCATACCTTCGGGTGAGAGGCTCCCAGCCAGACGACTGGGTTGATAGGCCGGATGTGGAAGACAGGACGAAAGACTGTCGGAGCTGACCGGTACTAATAAGCCGATATCTTGATAATCACCACTCCCATACATGTTGTAAGGCTGGTATGGGGGGAAACATGAATGCTTGCGTCCACTATGTGGTTCTCGATGTACGGTCGAGAATCCGAACAA
>NZ_JBCAUN010000003.1:0-592053 GCF_038432415.1 Leifsonia stereocauli | reverse complement strand
CGGGCGGGCGGGAGGAGGGCGCGCGTCGCGCGGCGCTTCGGCGGGCGGGCGGGGGGGGCGTCGCGCTCAGCGGGCGGGAGGAGCCGCCCGCCGCGATGCGCGGGCTGCGAGCCCCTTGAGCGCGCGATCGGCTGACCCTCCGAGCGCCCAGGTCTCCGAGAGGGCGGCGACGGATGCCGTGGCCTCCGTGTCGAGCGGGCGGATGCGCGCGTCGAACTCGCCGAGCTCGAGATCGCGCACCACCTCGACGACCGTCGGCGCCACGGCGAGGTAGTCGGAGGCCGCGAGGATCTTCGCGCGGAGCCCGGCCGCCATCGGCTCATCGGCATCTGCCGCCGCAGCGATGACGCCGTCGAGGTCGCCGTGCTCCTGCAGCAGCGTCGCGGCGGTCTTCTCGCCGACGCCCGCGACTCCGGGCAGGCCATCGGATGCGTCGCCGCGGAGGGCCGCGAAGTCGGCGTACTGGGCCGCGGTCACGCCGTACTTCGAGAGTACGGACTCGCCCGTCAGCACCTCGAGCCTGTTCATGCCGCGGGCGGTGTAGACGACGCGCACGTCGCGCTCGTCGTCGATGAGTTGGAACAGGTCGCGGTCGCCGGTGACGATGTCGACGGGCATCTCCGCCCGCGTCGCGAGGGTGCCGATCACATCGTCGGCCTCGTGGTCGGCAGCGCCGATGATGGTGACGCCGAATGCTTCGAGGGTCTCGCGGATGAGCGGGATCTGCGCCACGAGCAGCTCGGGAGTCTCCTCGACGTCGGGGCCGTCGGCCACGACCTTCTCCACCCGATGCTCCTTGTAGCTCGGGATGAGATCGACACGCCACTGCGGACGCCAGTCGTCGTCCCAACAGGCGACCAGGTGGGTGGGCTCGAAGTCGGTGACCAGCCTGCCGATGAAGTCGAGCAGGCCGCGCACGGCGTTCACCGGCGTTCCGTCCGGCGCCCGGATGGTATCGGGCAGGCCGTAGAAGGCGCGGAAGTACAACGAGGCGGTGTCGAGAAGCATCAGACGCTCGGGCATGTCCCGATCATGGCACGACCCGGCGACCTGGTGCTGGGTCGGCGGATGCCGCAGCTGGCCGGCCTCCTCTCGCCCCGCACTCAGGTGGGCGGTGTTCACTCGGCCCATGGCCACCAGGAAGGATCGCTCGCGGTCGCGCCTGCTGGCCGCGCTCTCGGGCACGCACGACGGAAGACCGGCCTGGGTCGACCGCATCGAGGAGGGCGACGACGCCGGGTTCTTCGGGCCGGGGTCGGCCGCGTGGGCGGTGCACGGCGGGATGCCGACCCTCGTCGCCGGCATCCGGGCCCTGCTCGTCCAGACGCTTCATCCCGGAGCCATGGCCGGAGTGCACGACCACTCGCGCTTCGGCGAGGATCCTCTCGGCCGGCTGGCGGGCACGATCCAGTGGCTCACCATCGTGACCTACGCCGACACGGTGTTCGCCACGGAGGAGTCCGCGCGGGTCGGCAGGTACCACTCGCGCGTCGTCGGCACCTACCTCGACGCCCACGAGGTCGAGCGCCCCTATGCCGCCGGCGATCCCGAACTGCTCGCCTGGGTGCATCTCGCGTTCACGGATTCCTTCCTCGCCTGCCACACAATCTGGGGCGGAGCGATTCCTGGCGGAGCCGACGCCTACGTGCGCGAGTGGGCGACGGCGGGCGAACTCGTCGGGGTCGAGTCGCCTCCGCGCTCCGAGCAGCAGCTGCGGGACCAGCTGGCCGCGTTCTCGAACGACGGCGTGCTGAAGAGCGACGAGCGCGTGGCGGAGGCTGTGCGCTTCATCAGGCACCCGCCCCTGCCGAAGCCCATGCTTCCGGCCTACCGCGTGCTGTTCGCCGGCGCGGTCGCGAGTCTGCCCGCTGACTATCGACGGTTGCTGGGGCTCCGACGCTCTCGCCTCCCCGTGGTGTGGGCGACGGCCCGCGCGCTCGGCGTCGTGCACCGCCTGCTCGGGAGGAGATCACCGTCGGAGGATGCCGCTCGCGCACGCATCGCGCGGATCGGGTGGGTCCCACCCGTGGACTCGACCTCTCCGCAGCAGACGCACACGACGGCGGACTGAGCGTCTCGGCGCGGCGCACGCGGCCCCTCGACGACGTCGGGTGCGCCTCAGTCGACGAGCGCCCGGAACCCCGTCATGAGCCCGACGCGCTGCTCCGAGGTGCGCGCCAGCGGCGTCACCGCGAGAGTCGTGACCCCGGCCTCGGCGAAGGCCGCGACGCGCTCCTTCACGTGGCCGGGCGACCCGATGAGGTTGATGGCACGCGCCAGGTCGTCTGGAACCGCGGCCGTCGCCTCGTCCTTGCGGCCCTCGAGGTACAGGTCCTGGATGAGGGCGGCCTCCTTCTCGAAGCCGTACTGCGACACGAGGTCGTTGTAGAAGTTCTTGCCGCGGGCGCCCATCCCGCCGACGTACAGGGCGATCTGCGGCTTCACCGAAGGCAGCACGGCATCGGCGTCATCGCCGATGTACAGCGCCGGGCTGGCGAAGACGTCGAGAGATCCCAGGTCGTCCGAACGCTTGGCCAGGCCGGCATCGAGCGAATCGCCCCAGACGTCGCGCGCCCGCTCGGGGTGGAAGAACATCGGCATCCAGGCGTCGGCGATCTCGGCCGTCTGCTTCACGCTGGCCGGGCCGAGAGCGGCCACCACGATCGGGATGCGCTCGCGCACGGGATGGTTGATGAGCTTCAGCGGCTTGCCCAGTCCGGTGCCCTTCTCGGCCGGCAGCGGGATCTGGTAGCTGCGGCCGTCGTACTCCACGCGGTCGCGGCGCCAGACCATGCGGCAGATGTCGATGATCTCGCGGGTGCGGCGCAGCGGTGCGTCGTAGGGCACTCCGTGGAAGCCCTCGATGACCTGGGGTCCGGATGCTCCGATGCCGAGCACGAAGCGGCCGTCCGAGACGAAGTCGAGTCCGGCCGCCGTCATTGCCGTGAGCGACGGTGTGCGCGTGTAGATCTGCAGGATGCCCGAGGCCAGCTTGATCTTCTCCGTCACCGCGGCGAGGTAGCCCAGCTGGCTGACGGCGTCGAAGCTGTAGGCCTCGGGAACGATGACGATGTCGACGCCGGCCTTCTCGAGCTCGCCGACCTCGGCGGCAGTCTCGCGGAATCCGCCCGAGTAGTTCAGCATCATGCCGATGTCCATGTGAGTCCTCACTGCGCTGTGGTGTCGTCGGGCCGAGATGCACGCGGCCAGCGTCCAGTATGCCCCGCAGCCGCACCCGGACCGAAGCCGCTGCACGCATATGCAGGATGAGCTGCGTTTCAGCCGCCATATGGGCCCGAACCTTGTCCCATCCTGCAAACGGGTGCAGCCGAGCCACCGGGTGAACACCGACGCAACTCTGCGACTCAGCCGTGGCGCACCCCGTGATCGGGGGAATAGTCTTCGCTCGAATGACAGCGCTCTCACCCTGAATCGAAAGGCACGCATATGACACAACCCACGATCGTCCTGGTGCATGGAGCCTGGGCTGATGCCTCGAGCTGGAATGCCGTGGCCTCAGACCTCCAAGGTCGCGGCTTCACTGTTCTGGCACCCACCAACCTGCTGAGGGGCGTGGCGACGGATGCCGCCTACGTCGCCTCGTTCCTGGCTCAGCGCACGAGCGGGCCCGTCGTGCTGGTCGGCCACTCCTACGGCGGCGCCGTCATCACCAATGCGGGCACCGGCGGCGGCGAGGTGAAGGCTCTGGTCTACGTCGACGCCTTCATCCCCGATGAGGGTGAGACGGTGTTCTCCATCCTCGGCGGCTCAGGATCGGCGCTCGACGTGCCGGACCCGACGACGGTACTCGACGTCGCGGGATACCCCGGTGCTCCCGAGGGCGACGCCGAGGCCTTCCTCAAGCCGGCGACGGTGCACGAGTCGTTCGCCCAGGACCTGCCCGAGGCCGACCGTTGGCTCATCGCCGCCGGTCAGCGCCCGATCACCCTCGGCGCGAATGCCTCGCCGACCACCGCCGTGGCGTGGAAGACGCTGCCCAGCTGGGCCGTCGTCGGCACGGAGGACCGGGTCATCCCGCCCGCGACGCAGCGCAGCCAGGCCGAGCGCGCCGGATCGACGATCACCGAGGTCGCCGCATCGCACGTCTCACTGGTGTCGCAGCCAGCGGCCGTCGTCGATGTGATCCTCGCCGCGGTCGCAGCCGTCTCGGACTGAACGCACAGCGTCACTGCCAGCGCCGCGCCCGGCGCAGAAAACAGGATGAGCACCCCGATGGCGGTCTGAGAGACGTCATCGGGGTGCTCATCCTGTTTTCGGTGAGCGGATGCCGCAGCCCGGACTTCTGGGGTTCTCCTGCGGCGCTGACTAGACGGCTGTCGGCACGACGACGACGGGCTCCGTCGTCGGCTGCGGGGATCCGCCGGCGGGCTCCACGGTGACGCCCACGGCCGCGCCCGCCGTCATGTCGCCCTCGAGCACCCGCCAGGTGGTGCCGTCGTCGCCGACGGTGAAGGTTCCGGCAGGAATGGCAGCCTCGCTGTCGATGTACCAGAGTTCATAGGTCTGATCGGAGTCGAGAGCCGGCATGCCGTCGACCGTCACGGCCGAGCGGCCGAGTTCCTCGGACCAGGTCAGGGTGACGGTTCCGCCACCGGACACCTCGCCCGTCGCCTGCTGGGCATCGGAGGCCGCCGAGATGCTGGCGAGGTCGCGCTGGGCGCCCCAGCCGTTCGGCCCCGGCCAGTTCACGCCGACGACCACGGCCGCGATAAGCACCAGGGCAGCGGCCGCAGCGGCGATGAAGGCGCCCGGTCGGGAGAACCAGCGACGCTGCGCAGCGGCTTCGGCGCGGCCGACGGGCGGCGCGGCGGGCGAGATGGGATCGATGGGCGCACCGGGGGCCGAGGGAACAGCAGCCAACGTCGGCGCCGCAGAGGAGTCCGCGGCATCCGGAGCAGTGGCAGGCTCGGCCGACGGCACAGCGTCGACCTCGGCGTCGGCGGCGTGGGCGCCGCCCGCCGTGCGTGCCGGAAGCTGCGACAGGCCGGAGAGCTGCGCCATGATGCTCGCCTTGAGGGCGGGCGGGGGCGTGACGGGCGGGACGCTCGACCCCAGCAGGGCTGCGGTGTCGGCGAAGCCGGCCGCCTCCTCACGCAGCTGATCCGACTCGAGCAGGGCACGCTCGTACCGGGCACGCTCCTCGGCGTCGACGGCGTCCAGCGCGTACGAGCCGCTCAGGGCGTGCTCGTCACCGACGGGTCGCTGGTCTCTGTCGCTCATGCGGTCACCCCCAGTGCGTCTCGCAGACGGATCATCCCATCGCGTATTCGGGTCTTCACCGTGCCGATCGGCACGCTCAGTTCATCGGCGATCTCGCTGTGGGAGAAGCCGGAGTAATAGGCCAAGGACACAGCCTGACGCTGCACGTCGGTGAGTTCGGTGAGTGCGCGCTGCACCCGCTCGTTCTCGACCCGCAGTTCTGCTGCCTCGCTCACCACATCGGTGTCGATGGGGAGGTCGCGGATGCCGATGCGAGTGTCGCGGTCGCGTGATGCCTGGGCAGAACGGATGCGGTCCACGGCGCGGCGATGGGCGAGCGTGAACATCCAGGAGAGGGCACTGCCCCGCTCGGGCTGGAATCGCGCTGCGGACTGCCAGATCTCGAGAAACACCTCCTGCGTCACCTCCTCCGATTGAGCCGGATCGACGACGAGGCGTCGAACAAGTCCGAATAGCCGAGCCGATACCCCGTCGTAGAGTTCGCTGAAAGCGCGCTGGTCGCCTGTGGCGATACGTTCCAGCAACTCTTCCAGCGTGACGACAGGCGGAATTCCGATGTCGTCTTCACCGATCTCATGGGGCACGAGAACAAGCATGTCAGGTGTTCGGCGTGATGCCGGTTTCGGATTGCCGGTCGACTGAAAGAGATTCAGTGTGCCGCAGACGCCGGTGTCCGGCATCCGTTCGCCAGTGCGACAGTGCGTGAGCAGCCCGTCGGCAGGCCTCATCGCATTCGGCGCCTACCCCTCTTCCGGATGCATCGGGGGCCTGATCACGCCGGATTCCCAGCTTCGGAAAGTTTCCGGAGATTCTCCAATCCGCACCCCATGGGGTTCCGAATGCCCTCCTGAAGGCACCACAGCAAGTGGAGCCGGCCGAACCCGGCCAACGATTCCAAGGAGAAGATCCATGCGACTCACACGCACTTCACTCGCCGCCCTCTCGATCGTGGGCATCGCAGCCCTCGGCCTGACCGGTTGTTCGATGGGCAGCGGCACCGATGACACCTCGTCGTCGAGCAGCCCCAGCTCGGAAGCCCCCATGGCCGAGACCCCCGAGGCGATGGACCCCGCAGCCGACCTCGTCGGCTCCGGTTGCGCGGCCTACGCCGAGCAGGTTCCGGATGGCGCCGGCTCCGTCGCGGGCATGGCTGAGGACCCGGTGGCCGTCGCCGCCTCGAACAACCCGATCCTCACGACGCTCACCGCAGCCGTCTCGGGTGGGCTCAACCCCGACGTCAACCTGGTCGACACGCTGAACGGCAGCGAGTTCACCGTCTTCGCTCCCGTCGATGACGCGTTCGCCAAGATCGACGCCGCCACCATCGAGGGGCTCAAGACCGACTCCGCCACGCTGACCAAGATCCTCACGTACCACGTGGTTCCCGGCCAGATCGCTCCTGCTGACATCGACGGAACCCAGACCACGGTCGAGGGTGGAACCGTCGAGGTCACCGGCAGTGGCGACGACATGATGGTCAACGACGCCAAGGTCATCTGCGGTGGCGTGAAGACCGCCAACGCCACGGTGTACCTCATCGACTCCGTGCTGATGCCGCCGGCCTGATGATCCGGTGAAGAGGGAACGGCCCGTCTCCAGTGGAGGCGGGCCGTTCTTCGTTCGTGCGCTTCGGCCGCAGACTTCGTCCGGGCCTCAGCGAGCGGCGGATGTCAGAAGCCGCCGAAGCGGATGCCCCAGCTGATCTCCCACTCGTCGCCCGGGGCCAGCCAGCGCAGGCCCTTGCCCGAGTTGAAGGCGTCGGCCGGGGCTGTCATGGGCTCGATCGCGATGGCGGCGTCGCCCTCGCGGCCCGGGAACTGCCGCGTGGTGAAGACCTGCACGAATCCGAACTCCGGCTCCGACCACATCGAGACAGTGCGTCCGTCAGGTGCCGTGAGCGTATGGACGACCTCGCCGTCGGTGGCGAAGGCCTCGCCCCAGGCGTCGTCGAGCTGCAGTTCGCTCACGCGGCGCGGGTCGCGCAGGTCCCACTCGGTGCCCTCGACCGGAACCTCGGACGTCGGCAGCAGGCGGTCGTCGACCTCGATGTGGCTCGCCGCGGACAGCTGGAGGGTGAGGGAATCCGTCGGCACGTCGCCGATGCGGAGGAACGGATGCGTTCCGACGGCGACGGGAGCCGACTCGTGCCCGAGGTTGCGGAGGTAGTGCGTCACCTTGAGGCCGTCGGAGACCAGCTCGTAGTGCACGGCGGTCTCGAGCAGGTACGGGTAGCCGTGCTGCGGGTAGACGGTCGCGGCGAGGGTGACCGAGTCCTGGGTGCGGTCGACCTCGCGGTACTCCGTGTAGCGCAGGAGGCCGTGGATGGCGTTGTTCAGCTTCGGCTCGGTGATGTCGAGCTGCCGCTCGACGCCCTCGTGCTCCCAGCGTCCGTCGCGGATGCGGTTCGGCCACGGCACCAGCACGATGCCGGCACCGTAGGGCGGCGACGACTCCTCGCCGTAGGTCTCGACGAGGTCGACCCCGTCGAGACTCAGTTGACGGATGGCTGCTGCGAGGCCTGTGATCGTCGCGCGCAGCTCTCCGCTCGCCGTCCTCGTCTGCAACTCGTACTGCTCACCGGTGGGAAAGGTCATGCAGAGAGCCTAGAGCCGGCGGGCAGCACGGCGAGACCCGCCTGCTCGAACTCGCCGAGGAGGACGGCCGGAGCTGCGGCATCCGTCACCAGGATGTCGACCTCGTCGAGAGACGAGATGCGCGCCAGGTGGACCTCGCCCAGCTTCGACGAATCGGCGACGACCACGGCCCGGCCGGCCGCGCGGATCATGGCGATCTTGACAGCGGCCTCGGGCAGGTTGGCGTTGGTGACGCCGCGGTCGACGTCGACGCCGTTGCAGCCGATGAAGGCGATGTCGGCGCGGAGATCGGCGAGGATGCCCCTCGCCAGCGGGTCGACGAGCGAGTGCTGCCGTGGCCTCAGCGTCCCGCCTGTGAGGACGACGGTGAAACGCGGGATGGCGCTCTCGAGCTCGAGGGCGATGCTCAACCCATTGGTGAAGATCGTGACGTCGTCGAGGTCGCGGCGGGCCCGCAGCGACCGCGCCACCTGCAACGTCGTCGTGCCGACGTCGAGGATGATGCTCTGGCCGCTGCTCACGAGGGCTGCCGCGGCCTCGCCGATGCTCTCCTTCGGCCCGGCGGAGGCGGAGAGGGCCTCCTCGAAGCTCGGCTCGCGCTCTGGTCGGCGGGCTATGGCGGTGGCAGCTGCATCCGTCGACGGGACAGCGCCCCCGTGCACGCGACGGATGAGGCCCTCGCGCTCGAGTTGGTCGAGGTCGGCGCGGGCCGTGACATCGGTCACCCCGAACGCGACCGCGAGGTCGCGCACCCGCACGAAACCGCGGTCGGCGACGAGGGCTGCAGCGCGGTCGCGGCGGATGCCTGCCGGCACGGAGTTGCCCGGGTCGCGATCGGTCGACGTCATCCGCCCATTGTCCCGGGTTTTGCTTTCTCTTTGCAATCCGCAAATCAACTTGTTTCGTAAACGCAAGCCGCGTATCGTGAGCCTGTCATGACAGAGCCATCAGCCTTCACAGCCGACCCCAGCATCCGTCGCCTCGAGCACACCCTCGCCGATGGCCGTGCACTCATCTACTTCGATGACGCCGACACCACGCTCTCGCCCGAGCGCGCCCCCGATCTTCGCGAGCTCGACCCGCGCCCTGCCACGGCGACTATGCGTCAGGACGCCCTCACCGGGGAGTGGGTCTCCATCGCGGCCGCCCGCCAGAACCGCGTGTTCCTGCCACCGGCCGACCTCGACCCGCTCGCCCCGCAGAAGCCGGGCAACCCGTCGGAGATTCCGAGCAGCTACGACGTGGCGGTGTTCGAGAACAAGTCGCCGTCGTTCGGTCCGGAGCTCGCCGCTGTGACGGACGCCGGCCCCGAGGCCCTCGCCGAGCTCGCCGCCGTGGGCATCGGCCGCACGCGCACGTCCATCGGACGCTGCGAGGTGGTGTGCTTCAGCCCCGAGCACGCCGGATCGTTCGGCACCCAGAGCGTCTCGCGCGCCCGCACGGTGATCGAGGCGTGGGCCGACCGCACTGCGGCTCTCTCGGCGCTGCCCGGCATCGAGCAGGTGTTCCCGTTCGAGAACCGCGGCGAGGCGATCGGCGTCACGCTGCAGCATCCGCACGGCCAGATCTACTCCTACCCCTACGTGACCCCTCGCACGACTCGACTGCTCGAGTCGATCGAACGCTATGGCCCGGGTCTCTTCTCAGATCTGCTCGCGAGCGAGCAGTCGGGCGAGCGGATGCTGCTGCAGGGTGAGCACTGGACGGCCTTCGTGCCGTTCGCTGCCCGCTGGCCCATCGAGGTGCACCTGCTCCCCCACAGGCACGTGCCCGACTTCGCCGCGACGACGCTCGAGGAGCGGGACGAGCTGGCGCGCCTGTACCTGCGGCTGCTGCGCGGCATCGACGCGCTCTACGAGACGCCGACCCCCTACATCGCCGCCTGGCACCAAGCCCCGGTGAACGTCGGTCGCGACGACATCAGGCTGATGCTGCAGGTGACGAGCCCGCGCCGCGCCGCCGACAAGCTGAAGTTCCTCGCCGGCTCCGAGGCCGCCATGGGCGCCTGGATCGGCGACGTGACTCCAGAGCAGCAGGCGCAGAGCATCCGCGAGGCCATCGCCAGGGCCGACGCCGCAACACCGATCGAACCGCACACGGAAGAGAACCGATGACCGACCTGCACTCCAGTGTGACGGAGCACTTCACCCAGCTGTACGGGCGCCGTCCGACCGGCGTCTGGTCCGCTCCGGGCCGCGTCAACCTCATCGGCGAGCACACCGACTACAACGCCGGCTTCGTGTTCCCGTTCGCGATCAACCGCCGCACGGTCCTGGCTCTGGCTCCGCGGGAGGACCGCATCCTGCGCGTCGCGTCGTCGTTCTCGGCAGACCCCGTCTCGATCTCGCTCGACGACCTGGCACCGGAGGCCCTGCACGGGTGGTCCGCCTATCCGCTCGGCGTCGCCTGGGCGCTCGGCCAGTTCGGTGCACCGCTCGACTCCCTCACCGGGGCAGACGTGTACCTCGACTCCGAGGTTCCCGTGGGCGCCGGGCTGTCGTCGTCGGCCGCCATCGAGAGCGCCATGGCCGTGGCGCTGAAGGACATCTGGCACCTCGACTTCGACCGCCAGACCCTCGCCAAGGTGGGCCAGCTCGCCGAGAACCGCGTCGTCGGCGCTCCGACGGGCATCATGGACCAGTCGGCGTCGCTTCTCGGGCGAGCGGATGCCGGGGTCTTCCTGGACTGCCGCTCCTTCGAGTCCGAGGTCATCCCGCTCGGCTTCGATGCCGCAGGGCTCGAGGTGCTCGTGGTCGACACCAAGGTGAGCCACGCCCACGCGACGGGCGGCTATGCAGCCCGCCGTGCGTCCTGCGAGGCAGGAGCCAAGGCCCTCGGCGCCGACACCCTGCGCGACGTGCAGATGAGCGACCTGGCCGAGGCGGCCGAGGTCCTCGACGACGAGACCTTCCGCCGGGTGCGGCACATCGTCACCGAGAACCAGCGCGTTCTCGACACCGTGCGCACCCTGCGCTCCGATGGCCCTCGCGCCATCGGAGCCCTCCTCGATGCATCGCACGCGTCGATGCGCGACGACTTCGAGATCTCGACCCCTGAGCTCGATCTGGCCGTCGAGGCTTCGAGGGCTGCCGGTGCCATCGGTGCGCGGATGACGGGCGGCGGCTTCGGTGGTTCCGCCATCGCGCTGGTGGCCGACGCCGACCTTCCTGCCGTGCGCGACGCCGTGCTGGCCGCGTTCGATGCCGCCGGCTACACCACCCCGGAGCTATTCACCGTGCGGGCGGCGCAGGGCGCGGCCCGGGAGGCCTAGGAGACGTCGGGCGCCACTACCGCGGACGGCTCCCCGCCCGTGATGCGCACGAGCTCGGCGAAGGTCGTCGGGAAGACCGTGTGCGCGTGGCCGGCCGCGGCCCACACCGTGTCGTGGTCGGCGAGCGCCGTGTCGACGATGGTGCGCACAGGAGCCGGATGCCCGACCGGGGCGACTCCGCCGATGGTCTGGCCCGTCGCATCCTTCACCTGCTCCTTCGTCGCCCGCGCGATGGTGCCGCCGAGCCTGGCCCCGAGCCACTCGGTGTCGACCCTGTGCGCGCCGGAGGTGAGCACGAGAAGCGGTTCGCCGTCGAGCGTGAACACGAGCGAGTTGGCGATCGCGCCGACCGTCGTTCCGATGGCGTCGGCCGCGGCGAGGGCCGTCGGCGTCGCCACCTCGAACCACGTGACCTCGGGAGTGAGCTCGTGTTCCGCGAGGGCGGCCCGCACGCGCTCGACCGCGGGGGGGGGGGGAGGTGTCGACCATGCTCGCCACCCTAGAGCTCACGCATCGAGTCGCCCAAACTCGTCGGATCCGGGCACGCATGGACCGACGAAGGCGACGAAGACGGGCGATTCGGAGTCGATAGGGTGAGCCCATGAGCATCGACGACCTGGCCGTCATCAGGAGCCTGCCGGGCATCGGCAGCCCCACCATCGCCGAGAGCTCCTTCGTGGCAGCCGGCGCCGTCATCGTCGGCGACGTCACCCTGGGTGAGCACTCGAGCGTCTGGTACAACGCCGTGCTGAGAGCCGATGGCGCTTCGATCGTGCTGGGAGCCGGCTCCAACCTGCAGGACACCGTGGTCTGCCACGTCGATGCGGACTTCCCGCTCACGATCGGAGCGAACGTGTCCGTCGGCCACGGCGCCGTGCTGCACGGCTGCACCGTCGGAGACGACAGCCTCATCGGCATGTCGGCCACGGTGCTGAACGGTGCAGTGATCGGGGAGGGCTCCCTCGTCGCCGCCGGCGCCGTCGTGCTCGAGGGAACCGAGGTTCCTCCGGGATCGCTGGTCGCCGGCGTTCCGGCCAAGGTGCGTCGGGAGCTGACGGATGCCGAACGCCAGGGCATCCGCACCAATGCAGGGCACTACCTGCGCCACGTCGGCGAGCACAGCGCGCCGCTCGCCTGACGCGCCGGGTTCACGCTCCGCCTGACTGCCCGCGTCAGCGGAGCGCGGCCTCCCCAGCGACGGCCCGCTCCGCCGGAGTCGAGTCCCGCGCGAGAGGAACGAGCAGCGGCGCGGGAACGACGGCCCGCACCACGCGACGAACGCGTCGGAGCACCCAGAGCGACGGGACTGCGACGACCATCGCCAGGAAGCCGGCCACCGAGTCATCGTACGAGCCGAGCATCCGCTTGCGGTCCCACGCCCGCCGCAGTCGACCACCGCGCAGATTGTGCCGCTGGGGCGCCAGCTGGAGCGGGGCAGCGTCGCGCCGAGCCACGAGCTGCTCGAGCCGCTCGTGCCAGTCATCGGCCGCGAGGCCGTGGAAGTAGTTGTCTCCCAGCCACTCGGATCGCGGTCGACGGAACAGACCGGCGCGCAGGTCGCCCTCGTCGCCGAACAGGCCACTGTCGATGAAGACCGTGTTGATGAGCCTCGGGGCGATCCCGAAGTCGTCGAGCAGCAGCACGGGGATGTCGGCGGCGATGGCCTCGAGAGCGGCCGTCGAACTGACCGTCACGAGGGCGACGGCCCGTGCGAGATGGTCGGCCATGGGCCCGTCCTCTACGACGAGATTGGTCGGCAATGCTCCGCCCCACCGGTCGGCCAGCTCGCCATCAGCGAGGAGGGCGCCGAAGTCGTGGGTCTCGGCGTGGGTCTGGGCCTCCCCGGCCCGGGCACGCACCTTCACGACGACGCGCTTCTCGGGATGGGCGCGGGCCGTCTCGACGAGCCACTGCAGCAGGGCGATCCGATCGTCCGGATGCCTGGGCACGATCGCCTGCGCCGCGAACACGATCGAGTCCGCAGCCGCCGGGTTCTGACCTGGAGCCGCAGACTCCGGCACCGGAACAGACGCAGTCGCAGTCGCAGACGCCGGCTGGTTCAGGAACGGCAGGGTGGCCAGGCCGAAGTCGACGGAGACAGGCATCCGTTCGGCATTCCGGGAGAACTCGCGCACCTCGTGCCGACTGTGCAACACGATGAGGTCGGTCTGCTCGCGGTAGACGATGGCCTTCGGAACCGCCGGGATGGTGATGCCCGGAAAGCCACTCAGCAGCACGGGTCGGTTCGGAACCGAACCGATCGCGCGGATGACGACGCGCACCATCGGCCCGCGCAGGGCCAGGAGAACCGCGTCTGGACGCAGCTCGGCCACGACACGTGCCAGGTCGGTGAGTCGGCGAACCCGGACCTGCCCGACGGCGAAGGCCGATCCGGCGAGGGCGTCCTCGAGTTGTCGCGCGCTCGGCTGCACAGGAGAAGCGAGCACGACGATCTCGACGGCCCAGTCGGACGGAAGCCTGGACGCCAGGGCGGCACCCCACTTCACGTAGGAGTCCGAGTCGCCGATCACCAGCATGCGCCTGGTGGCCACCGGCCTCATGACGCGTTGACCCGCCGCAGCTTCGCCTTGGGAGCCTCTTCGCCCGGGAAGACGCGCTTCACGCCGTCGCCCATGGCTTCGCTGATGATGCGGATGTCGCGCACGAGGTGGTCGAAGCCCTGCGGCTCGAGCGAGGCTGCGTGGTCGGAGCCCCACATCGTGCGGTCGAGCGTGATGTGCCGCTCGACGGCGACGGCTCCGAGGGCTACTGCTGCGAGAGAGATCTGCAGGCCGCGCTCGTGGCCGGAGTAGCCGATCGGCACGCCGCGATAGCGGTCCTGGAGGGTGCGGATGACCGAGATGTTCGCCTCCTCGGTCGGCATCGGGTAGCTCGATGTCGCATGCAGCATGACGAGGCGCTCGGTTCCGAGCACCTCGACGGCGGCATCGATCTCGTCGAGCGTCGACATGCCCGTCGAGAGGATCACCGGCTTGCCCGTCTCGCGGAGTGCCCAGAGCAGTTCGATGTCGGTGACGGATGCCGAGGCCACCTTGTGGGCGACGACCCCGATGTCCTCGAGGAAGGCCACGGACGGCACGTCCCACGGCGAGGCGAACCAGTCGACGCCCCGGAGGTAGGCGTAGTCGGCCAGCTCGATGTACTGGTCGCGGTCGAACTCGACCCGGCGACGGTAGTCGAGGTAGGTCATCGTGCCCCACGGCGTCTCGCGCGGGACGTCCTTCATGTGCTCGGGGGTCGAGATCTCGGGAGTGCGCTTCTGGAACTTCACGGCCTGCGCGCCGGCCTCCACCGCGACGTCGATGAGTTCCTTGGCGATGTCGACCGAGCCGTTGTGGTTCAGTCCGATCTCGCCGATGACGTAGACGGGCTCGCCCGGTCCGATGACCGATCGTCCGATTCGCACAGACATGTGTTCTCCTTCGTGTTGCCCGCGTGGCGGGATGTCAGTTCTCGTGGATCCCACGAGCGGCGATGATCGCGTCCGAGAGCTCGCGCACGGCGCCGGCACCGCCGACGCGGGAGAGCACGACGCGAGCAGCGGCGATCACGGCGGGGTCGGCATCCGCCACCGAGACCGGCCATCCCACGATGCGCATGCACGGCAGGTCGGCGAGGTCGTTGCCGAGGTAGGCGATGCGATCGAGCGGGACCCCGACGCGGTCGGCCCAGGCGACGAGGGCCGTGGCCTTGTCCTCGATCCCGTGCTCGACGTCGACGCGGAGCTTCTCGGCCCGTGCAGCGACCACCGTGTTGGTCTCGGCGGAGAGGATGAGCATCGGGATGCCGGCCTCGCGGAGGCGCTTGACGCCGTGGCCGTCCCGGCGACTCACCCGCACGGACTCGCGGCCGAGGGTGTCGACGGATGCCGTGTCGTCGGTGTGGACGCCGTCGAAATCGGTGACGACGGCATCGACGTCGATGAGCGGATGCGGCGACGGGTCGATGACGCGTGCGAGCGCCGTGCTGATCGCGAGGTCGGCCGCCGTGTCGATCTCGATCGCGTGGACGTCCGGCACCAGTCGCACGGCGACGCGACCGAAGAAGCGGTGTCCGACCTCGCGGAACCCCTCGGTGCGCAGCACATAGAACGCGCCGGTCTCGCGGTACTCCACGTCGCGGTCCTGCCGTCGCGGGCGCACGGCGGCCGAGTGGTTGACTCCTTCGACGGAGCCGTCTCCGTCCGGCCGCGCCCGCCAGAGGAAGGCGTGGCTCTCGACCGCCGAGAAGACGACGTCGGCGTCACGATCGAGCACCGAGCGCACGGCGAGCTCGAGGTCGGCGGCATCGATGAACGGCGAGGTTGCCTGGATGAACACCGTCGCCTCGGGCAGCGCGCCGGTCTCGTCCTCGATCGCGGCGAGGGCGTGCAGGAGGGCGGACTCCGAGCTGGCGGTGTCACCGGCGAGATCCTGAGGGCGCTGCACGACGTCGGCGCCGGCATCGCGGGCGAGGGCTGCGATGGCGTCGCCATCCGTCGTCACGACGACCCTGTCGATGGAGGGAGCCGCCAGTGCAGCCCGCACGGCGCGCACGATCAGCGGCACTCCTCCGACGGGAGTGGAGTTCTTGCCCGGGAGGCCTTTGGATCCGGCTCGTGCGGGGATGATCGCGACGACGCGGTCGACGGCCGCAGTGGTCGTGGCGGCCGCGGCCGTGCCGGCGCGAGTGGCGAACCCGACTCGCGTTCGCTCCGATTGGGACATGCCGCGAGGCTAGGACGCGGAAGTGACCTGCCCGTGATCGGGAGGTGAACGGGGCCGGTCACCCCGGTGCGCCGCGCCGCACTCCCACGGAATGCGGCGCGACGAGCCGTCAGCCGAGACGGAGTTCCGCGGCCTTCACGACGTTCGAGAGCAGCATCGCTCGGGTCATCGGCCCCACTCCGCCGGGGTTCGGCGACAGGAAGCCGGCGACATCGGCGACGGACGGATGCACATCGCCGGTGAGCCGTCCCTTGCCCGTCTCCGGGTCCTCAACGCGGGTGATGCCCACGTCGAGCACGGCGGCGCCCGGCTTCACCCAGTCGGGCTGCACCAGGTGGGCGACCCCCACTGCGGCGATCACGATGTCGGCCCGGCGCACCTCGGCGGCGAGGTCGACTGTGCGCGAGTGGGTGAGAGTGACCGTGGCGTCGAGGCCCTTGCGGGTGAACAGCAGCCCGAGCGGGCGGCCCACGGTGAGCCCGCGGCCGACGACGGTGACGTGCTTTCCTGCGATGGGCACGTCGTAGCGCTGAAGCAGCTCGACGATGCCTGCCGGGGTGCAGGGCAGCGGCGAGCGCAGCTCTCCCTCGATGCCGAGCACCAGACGACCGAGGTTGGTCGGATGCAGGCCGTCGGCGTCCTTCGACGGATCGATGGCTTCGAGCGCGGCGTGCTCGTCGAGCCCCTTCGGCAGAGGGAGCTGCACGATGTATCCCGTGACCTCGGGAGCTGCGTTGAGGTCGGCGATGGCGGCCAGCACGTCCGCCTGGCTCGCCGTCGCGGGCAGATCGACGCGGATCGACTCGATGCCCACCTCGGCGCAGTCGCGGTGCTTGCCGGCGACGTAGGAGCGCGACCCGGGGTCGTCTCCCACGAGCAGCGTGCCGAGGCCCGGCACGACGCCCTGGGCCCGCAGGCCCTCGATCCGCGAGGCGAGCTCGCTCTTGATGGTCGTCGCTGTCGCGACGCCGTCGAGTCTGACGGCCGTCGTCACTGCTGCAGGCCCGGGTAGAGCGGGAAGACCGAGGTGAGCTTCGTCACTCGCTCGCGGAGGCCGGCCACGTCTGCGCCGGGCTTCAGCGTCTCGGCGATGATGTCGGCGACCTCGACGAACTCGGCATCGCCGAAGCCACGGGTGGCGAGCGCGGGCGTTCCGATGCGGAGGCCGGAGGTCACCATCGGCGGCCGCGGATCGAACGGCACGGCGTTGCGGTTGACCGTGATGAGCACCTCGTGCAGGAGGTCCTCGGCCTGCTGGCCGTCGAGCGGAGAGTTGCGGAGGTCGGCGAGCACCAGGTGCACATCCGTTCCCCCGGTGAGGACGTCGACGCCCCCAGCGCGAGAGTCATCGGCGGTGAGGCGCTCGGCGAGGATCTGCGCGCCACGGATGGTGCGCACCTGGCGGTCCCTGAAGTCCTCGGACGCCGCGATCTTGAACGCCGTGGCCTTGGCCGCGATGACGTGCATGAGCGGTCCGCCCTGCTGGCCGGGAAAGACGTTGGAGTTGAGCTTCTTGGCCAGCTCCATGTCGCGCGACAGGATGAAGCCCGAGCGCGGTCCGCCGATGGTCTTGTGCACTGTCGAGGAGACGACGTCGGCGAAGGGGACGGGGGACGGGTGGAGCCCGGCGGCCACGAGGCCAGCGAAGTGCGCCATGTCTACCCAGAGCTTGGCGCCGACCTCGTCGGCGATGGCCCGGAAGGCGGCGAAGTCGAGGTGGCGGGGGTAGGCGCTCCAGCCGGCGATGATGACCTGGGGGCGGTGCTCGAGGGCCTTGTCGCGCACGACGTCCATGTCGACGAGGAAGGTCTCGGGGTCGACGCCGTAGGACACGGCGTTGTAGAGCTTGCCCGAGAAGTTGAGCTTCATGCCGTGGGTGAGGTGACCGCCGTGGGCCAGTTCGAGGCCGAGGATTGTGTCACCCGGGGTGGCGATGGCCGAGAGCACCGCGGCGTTGGCCGTGGCGCCCGAGTGCGGCTGCACGTTGGCGTACTCGGCGCCGAACAGGCTCTTGGCACGCTCGATGGCGAGTGTCTCGGCGATGTCGACGTACTCGCAGCCACCGTAGTAGCGCCGGCCGGGGTAGCCCTCGGCGTACTTGTTGGTGAGCACCGACCCCTGCGACTGCAGTACTGAGACGGGAACGAAGTTCTCGCTGGCGATCATCTCGAGGTAGTCGCGCTGGCGACCCAGCTCGAGCTCGAGCACCTCGGCGATCTCGGGATCGACCTCGGACAGAGGTGCGTTGAACACGGAATCAGACACTGGCGTCTCCTTGCGGAATCGGTGAACTAAGGGGTTCGTGTCGTGGCCCAGGCGAACGGCCACCAACCGATTCTCATCGCTCCCCGATGGTCACCCATCCGAACGCCAGTTGCGACCCGAACAGAGTATCAGCCGAACCGTCATCCGGGGGGACGGATGCAGCTCCCCCGCGTCGTGCGCTCAGCGCAGCCCGCGCGACAGGTTGAGCGTCTCGCCTGCGTAGGCCTGACCCGTCGAGCCGGGGGTCACGCGGGTCGGGTTCAGGTACAGCAGGTCGCTCGTCGTGATGCCGAACCGCTCGGCGATCGCTCCCAGGGTGTCGTCGCCGTGCACCAGATAGGACGCGGGTTCGCCGTCGACGATGGTGACGTCGCCGATCGCCGCAGTGGCCCGACCCGAGTCGATGACGTGGAGTCCCGGCCGCATGTCGGGGATGCTCCAGTGCAGCACGGCGACGGCCGCCGCCGGGCGCATGCAGTCGGTCGCCATTCCGGCTGCGGGGTCGGGGAGTGTCGACAGCACCGCGGTCTCGAGGAAGCTGGGGTCACCCGATCCGATCGTGCCGATCGTGAAGTATTGCGTCGGTTGGAGGCTGAGATCGCCGAGGCTCAGCGCGAAGCCGGTGTCTGTGCACGAGTCGATCGCCACAGGCTCCGGATGCAGCGTGAGACCGGTCTTCGCCGGCAGATCGCCGTCCCACCCTGTGAGACGTGCGTCGAAGAGTCCGTGCTTCCCCACGATGACCTCGATCAAGCCGAGGACCGCGCCGTCGGCGGTGACCAGGTCTCCCGACCCGACGACGTGGTGCCACTCGAGTTCGGGCGCCCCGCTCTCGCCCGCTGCGACCGCCGGCCGCGCGGTCCCGGTCGGGATTGCAGTCGCATCGGATCCGTCGGCCCCGGATGCCGCCGGCACCGTGCAGCCGGTCAGGATCGCCATGACCGCGACCCCGAGCATCGCTGCAGGCAGAATCCGTCGTCTGATCTCTCCCGGCATCGGCCACCCCCTGGCGTCAGCATACGGCCGGCATGCATGAACCGGAACAGATGCGTTGCGGATTAGTTAGGAGTCCTGACATACTCACTGGATCATCATCGACTGACCGAGGACAGAGGCATGCCCAGACGCCGGACCGTCATCGGGCTCGTCGTCGCCTCGCTCGTCGTCCTCGCCGCCGCCGCAGGCACCACCCTGGCCATCGCCGGCCTGCAACCTCCCGAGGTGACCATGCCGCAGGTAGTTCCCCAGCCCGTCTCCATCGCGACCCGCGACAGCGAGCCGTTCGAGCTCACGCGCGAGTCGCGCATCATCGCCGGCGGCACCGGTGCCGAGTCCGTCGGCGAGCACCTCGCGTCGGCATTCCGACCGTCGACCGGCTTCGCGCTGCCGGTCATCACGAGGGCTGCGACGACGGATGGCTCTCCCCACGACATCACGCTCACGGTCGCACCGGGTTCGGCACCGGCCGGCCATCAGCAGGAGGGCTACGTGCTGAGAACCTCGGCGACGGGCGCCCTTCTCAGCGCCGACACCGCAGAGGGGCTGTTCCGCGGCATTCAGACCCTGCGGCAGCTCTTCCCCGCGCCCATCGAGTCACGGGAGCGGGTCGACGCGCTCGGCACACGCTGGGCGGCGGCATCCGTCGACATCGACGACTTTCCACGATTCGCCTACCGCGGGGCGATGCTCGACGTCGCCAGGCACTTCTTCGACGTGACAGACGTGAAGCGCTACATCGACGACATCGCGCTTCTCAAGACCAACCAGCTGCACCTCCACCTCACCGACGACCAGGGCTGGCGCATCGAGATCGACGGCTGGCCGAAACTCACCGAGATCGGCGGGACGAGTTCGGTGAACGACGAGCGCGGCGGCTTCTACACGAAGGCCGACTATGCGGAGATCGTCGCCTACGCGCAGCAGCGCTTCATCACCGTGGTTCCCGAGATCGATCTGCCCGGTCACACGAACGCCGCCCTCGCGGCTTACCCGGAACCACCTGCACAGGGCAGGCGCCCCCGCTCTACACGGGCATCGAGGTCGGCTTCAGCTCCCTCTGCATCAACTCCGAGGAGACCTACCGCTTCGTCTCCGAAGTCGTGCGCCAGATGGCGGCGATGACGCCCGGTCCCTACCTCCACCTCGGCGGCGACGAGTCGCTCTCCACTCCCGAGGTCGACTTCGTGAGGTTCATCGAAAGGGTGACGACGGATGCCGCCCAGACCGGCAAGACCATCATCGGGTGGCACGAGATGGGCGCCGCGACGGCCATGCCGAGGGGCACCATCGGCCAGTACTGGAGCTTCACCCGACCGCAGGAGGGCGCAGAGGACGACACCATGACCTTCGTGAGGAACGGCGGCCAGGTGATCCTGTCGCCCGCAGACGTGGCCTACCTCGACATGGTCTACGAGACCGGCACCGAATTCGGCCAGGCCTGGGCGGAGGGGCCCACCTCGGTGCGCGAGTCCTACGGGTGGAAGCCGACGCGCATCATCGACGGCATCGGCGAGGAGCAGATCCTCGGCATCGAGGCTCCGATCTGGACCGAGACCCTGCATCGTATGCAGGACGTGGAATACATGGCGTTCCCCCGACTCGCGTCGGTGATGGAGATCGCGTGGTCGCCCAAGGCCGACCATGACCAGCATGACTTCGAGACCTTCGCGCCTCGCGCCGTCGCCTTCTCCGAGCGCCTCGAGGCAGCCGGCATCGGATACCACCGCGCGCCCGATCTGCCCTGGACGGATGCGGCCCAGTAGCCTGAGCGATGTGGAGACCGTCGACGATCGCGCTGCCGGACCGGGCGTGCTTCGCCCTGAAGACGGCGAGGCCGCCCATCGCGTCGCGTTCATCGAGGTGTTCTTCGACGTCGTCTTCATCTTCGCCTTCACGCAACTCTCGAAGCTGTTCCTCGCCGAGCCGAGCCCTGTCGGCCTGGTCGAGACGGTCGTGCTCACGGCGGCCATCTGGTGGATCTGGGTCGACACCACCTGGGTGACGAACTGGCTGAACCCCGAGAAGTGGCCCGTACGTGCGCTGCTCCTCGTGCTCATGGCTCTCGGCCTCACGCTCTCGAGCTCGCTCCCCCATGCCTTCGACAGCGACGTCGGCGGGGTCGTCTTCGCCGTGGGCATCGTGCTCATCGGCCTGGTGCGCACCGGCTTCGCCATCGTCGCCTTCCGCATCCACCGACCGGACAACGCCCGCAACTTCGTGCGCATCCTCGTGTGGACCTGCGCCGCCGGCCTGCTCTGGCTGCTCGGCGGCTTCGGCCCGGCCGATGCGCGCGTCTGGATCTGGGCCGCAGCGCTGGCCCTGGCATTCCTCGGCCCGCTCATCAGGTTCCGCGTGCCCGGCCTCGGCGGTACCGCGGCCGAGACCTGGGATGTCAGCGGCGAGCACATGAACGAGCGTGTCGGCCTGTTCTTCATCATCGCCATCGGCGAGTCCATCATCGTGACCGGAACGGTGTTCGCCGGGGTGAAGCTCAGTCCTGACGCCATCGGCGGCTACGTCGCGGCGTTCCTCGGCTCCGTGCTGCTCTGGATGCTCTACTTCAACCACGGCGAGCGCGGTGGCCGCGAGCGCATGGAGGAGGCATCGAGGACCGGCATCGTCGCGCGGAACGCCTACACGATCGTCCCCGTCGTCATGGTGATCGGCGTCGTGCTCACGGCTGTGGCAGACGAGTTCGTGATCCTGCATCCGCACGAGATGGAGCACCCGTCGACAGCGTGGCTCATCTGCGGCGGACCAGCGGTCTACGTGCTCGGCAACCTGTTGTTCAAGCGTTCGGTGGGGATGCCGTGGCTGGCGTCGCACCTCGTCGCCATCCTGGCGCTCATCGTGCTGGGCGTGGTCGGCGCCGGCATCACCCCGGTGAGCCTCAGCTTCGCCGTGAACGGAGTGCTGGCCCTCGTCGTGCTGGCCGACGAGTGGAGCTATCGGAGCGGCCTGCGCCGCGCCGTCGAGAGCGCCGCTCACCGCTAGCCTGAGGCCACTCCCTCGATCGGAAGGCGAACGGATGCCGCGCACCGGCTTCACCCGCAACCTGCTGCGTCCCACGACGGGCGACGAATCGCACCGCGTCACCTTCGTCGAGCTGTTCTTCGACCTCGTGTTCGTGTTCGCCATCACGCAGCTCTCGCACAGCCTCATCGACGAGCCGACGCTGCTGCGCTTCGCGGAGGTGCTCATCCTCGTGGGTGCCGTGTGGTGGGCGTGGGTCGACACCACCTGGATCGCCAACTGGCTGAACCCCGAGCGCGGCGCCGTGCGCGGCATGCTCATCGTGCTCATGCTTTTCGGGCTGCTCATGTCGAGCGCCATCCCCGAGGCCTTCACCGACAAGGGCTGGCTGTTCGCCATCGCCTTCGTGGCGATGCAGCTCAGCCGCACCACCTTCGCCTTCTTCTCCTTCCTCGAGCAGGGCAGGCGGGCGAACGCACTCAACGTCGTGCGCATCATCATCTGGTACCTGGTGTCCGGCACTCTGTGGATCACGGGTGGCTTCGCCGAGCCCGAGCAGCGCATCTGGATCTGGGTGATCGCCCTGGCCATCGAATGCGTCGGCCCTGCCGCCAGGTTCTGGGTTCCGGTGATGGGCAAGTCGCCGATGGAGACATGGGAGGTCTCCGGCGAGCACATGGCGGAGCGGGTCGGCCTGTTCTTCATCATCGCGCTCGGCGAGTCCATCATCGTGACGGGCTCCGTGTTCTCCGAACAGGAGGTCTCCTGGGAAGGCCTCGCCGCTCTCCTCGCGGCCTTCGTCGGCACCGTGCTGCTCTGGCTGCTGTACTTCAACCACGGCGAGCGGAGCGGGTCGGCATACATCGCCAGCGCCGAGGCCAGTGGCCGCATCGCTCGAGCGACCTACACCTATATCCCGATCCTCATGGTGATCGGCATCGTTCTCGTGGCGGTCGGTGACGACCTCGTGCTGGTGCATCCGTTCGGGCATCACGGATCGACCGACACCGCGACGGCGGCGATCATCACCGGAGGCGCCGCCATCTACCTGCTCGGCACGACGCTGTTCAAGCGCTCCGTCGGCGGACCGTGGCTGATGACTCACATCAGCGGCATCGTCGCTCTCGGAGTGCTCTTCCTCATCTCCGGGCTGGTCAACCCGCTGGCGCTCACCTGGCTGGTGAACGTCGTGCTGCTCGTGGTCGTCGTCATCGACGAGTGGCGCTACCGTCGTCTCGTCGGTGGCGACACCATCAAGCTGGAGTGACCGCGGCGACTAGACCCTGTCGTGCTCGATGTCAGCACCCTGCGGCCGGTGATGGCCCGAGGTGACCGCGACGACGACGAAGGCGACGACGACGATGCCCGCGTACACCCACGGCAGCGCCGCGAGCCCGAGGGTGTCGTAGAGCACGGCACCGAGCAGGGCTCCCCCGCCGATGCCGATGTTGAAAGCCGTCGTGTAGAAGGCGCTCGCTGCGTCGCGGATGCGTGCGGATGCCGCGTGCAGCAGCCGCGTCTGCAGCAGCGGCGGCAGCATGCCGAACGCCAGGCTCCAGGTGATGAAGGCGATCAGCGCCGGGATCCAGCTGCCCGAGAAGAGGCCGAGCGCCGAGACCGAGAGGGCCACCACGCCGAGCGAGATGAGCAGGCCTCGGGTCGGGCGCTTGCTGAACACGGCACCGGCGACGACCAGGCCGATGAGGCCCGAGACCCCGGCGACGAAGAGGAGCGGGCTCACGGCTGCCGCATCCGTTCCGACCACGTCGATGAAGTACGGAGCGATATACGTGTAGAGCACGTAGTGGCCGATCATGGTGATCGCCGTGACGGCGCACACGATGGCGACGGCCGTCACCGAGCGGTCGCGGATCGCCGGGATGGCTGCGGTGTTCACACCCGGCTCGACGCGGTGCACCACGGGCAGGAAACGCCAGACCAGCACGGCGCTCAGCAGCGTGAGGCCGGCGACGATGCCGAAGGCGAGTCGCCATCCGACGGCGTGGCCGAGCGCGGTTCCCAGCGGGACGCCGAAGACGAACGCGAGCGTTCCGCCGCCGAGCGCGATCGAGACGGCGCGCCCGATCTGCTCCTTGGGCACGAGGTGGCCGGCGTAGGCGCCGACGATCGCCCAGAACAGCCCGTGCGCCATGCCGCCGACCACGCGCGAACCGACGACGAAGCCGTAGTTCGGGGCGAAGGCCGTGAGCACGTTCGCGAGCCCGAGCACGACGATGGCCGCGACCAGCAGGGCGTGGCGCGGCAGTCGGCGGGTGAGGCCGGTGAGCGGGGCGCTGGTCAGCACGACGGTGAACGCGAACACCGTCACGAGCAGGCCGACGAGCGGCTCCGAGACGCCGAGGTCGGAGCTCATGTCGGGCAGCAGGCCCGTCGGCAGCATCTCGCCGGTCACCGAGAGGAACACGGCGACGGCCAGCACGATGAGGCCCAGCCAGGGGAATTTCGAGATGCTGCTCACGGCAGCGGAATCGGTCGTGGACATGGCAGTCTCCGACAGGCGTTCCCCGCGTGACGCTCTCTCGCTCGATGAGCGCGAGCTCTGCGGGTCGACTACGCGCTGTTGTGCGCGCCCAGGGCCGGGTTGATCACACCGACCGTCGTCGAGTCTAGCCGGGCCCCACGGGATAACCTGAGCGGATGGACTTCGACGCCGCTGTGCCGCATCCGCCGATCCACCACCACTGGGTCATCACGGTGAGCTGTCCCGACCAGCCCGGAATCGTCCACGCCGTGAGCGGCGCCATCGTCGCGGCGCGCGGCAACATCACCGAGAGCCAGCAGTTCTCGAGCGCAGACACCGGCCGTTTCTTCATCAGGCTCCAGGTGGAGTCGCTCGCCGACAGGAGCGAGTTCGAGGCAGCCCTCGCCCCCGTCATCGAGCACTACGGCATGGCGGCGCATATCGACACCGTCGGCCGGCCGCTGCGTACCCTCGTTCTCGCCTCCACCGCCGCGCACTGCGTGAACGACCTGCTGTTCCGCCAGCGCGCCGGCCAGCTGCCCGTCCACATTCCGCTGGTGCTCTCGAACCACTCCACCCTGCGCGACCTCGTCGGATTCCACGGGGTGCCGTTCGAGTCCCTCCCGGTGACGGATGCCGCGAGCAAGGCCGCCTTCGAGGAGCGGGTGCTGCGGGCCGTCGACGAGCACGACATCGAGCTCGTGGTGCTGGCGCGCTACATGCAGATCCTCACCCCCGAGCTCTGCGAGCGGCTCGAGGGCATGGCCATCAACATCCACCACTCCTTCCTTCCCGGATTCAAGGGCGCGAACCCGTACAAGCAGGCGCATGCGCGCGGCGTGAAGCTCATCGGCGCCACGGCGCACTTCGTCACGAGCGATCTCGACGAGGGCCCGATCATCGAGCAGAACGTCGTGCGCGTCGATCACTCGCGCTCCCCCGGCGAGCTCGTCGCCATCGGCCAGGACGAGGAGAGCCGCACCCTGAGCCAGGCGGTCAAGTGGTTCGCCGAGCGTCGGGTGCTGCAGGACGGCGCTCGCACGATCATCTTCCGCTGACACCGTGCTCGCCGAGACCCGGCGAAGCCGCGGCCGAAGCGCATCCCCGGTAAACTTCACGAGTGAGTGACGCAGCGCCAGAACAGTACAGGGTGAGCCCGAACGACATCCTCCGATTCCTGCTCGAGATCTTCGCGGTCCTCACGCTGGGCATCTGGGGCTTCACGGCCTGGCCGCTGCCGTGGCCCGGCGCCCTCATCGGCATCGGAGCACCGCTTCTCGCCATCCTGCTCTGGGGTCTGTTCCGCTCCCCCAAGGCCGTGTTCAGGATCGACCCCTTCGGCAAGGCGGTCGTCGAGATCGTCGTCATGGGTTCGGCAGCCCTGGCCTGGTGGCAGCTCGGACAGCCCATCGTCGCAGCGGTCTTCGCCGTCGTCGCCACGATCTCCGGCATCATCAGCGGCCGCAAGGAGTTCGCGTGAGCCTCGTCGTCCACGGTGCCCGCAAGCTCGACGCCCACGGCACCATCGACGACTTCTGGTTCGCGGCATCCGCCGATCGCATCACGGCGACCGGAACGGGTGACGGATGGCGTGCCGTCGCGGCATCCGATCCCACCGCCGTGGTGACGGACGCCGCCGGGCACTGGCTCACGCCGGGCTTCATCGACCTGCACGGCCATGGCGGCGCCGGCGCGGACTTCGACCACGACGTCGACGGCATCCGCACGGCCCTCGCCGTTCACCGCGTGCACGGAACGACCCGGTCCGTGCTGAGCCTGGTCACCAATCCCGTCGACAGCCTCGCCGGGAGTCTGGGCACCATCGCCGACCTCGCGGATGCCGACCCGCTGGTGCTCGGCGCACACCTCGAGGGTCCGTTCCTCGCCGAATCGCATCGCGGAGCGCACAACGCAGACCTCCTGATCGAGGCCGATGCCACGGTCGTCGCCACCCTGCTCGCCGCCGCCCGTGGCACCCTCCGCCAGGTCACCCTCGCTCCCGAGCTGCCCGGCGGCCTCGATGCCGTCGAGACGTTCTCGGCAGCCGGCGTCGTCGTCGCCGTCGGCCACACGGCGGCGACGTTCGAGCAGGCGCAGGCCGCGTTCGACAGGGGTGCGACCCTCATCACCCACGCGTTCAACGCGCTGCCCGGCATCCACCACCGCCAGCCCGGCCCCATCGTCGCGGCCTTCGGAGACCAGCGGGTCACTCTCGAGCTCATCCTCGACGGGGTGCACGTGCGACCCGAGGTCGCCGCGCTCGCCTTCGCCGCCGCTCCAGGACGCATCGCCCTCATCACCGACGCCATGGCCGCGACCGGGTCGGGCGACGGGCACTACGAGCTGGGCTCGCTCGACGTCACGGTGACCGACGGCGTCGCCAGGCTCACCTCGGGCGGAGCGATCGCGGGCTCGACCCTCACGCTGGACGTGGCTCTGAAGAACGCCGTCGAGCTCGCGGGTCTCGACCCCGTCGTCGCCGTCACGGCGCTCACGCTCACTCCTGCACGGGTGCTCGGGCTGGACGCGGAGCTCGGCCTGCTGGCCGAGGGCTACGCGGCCGACGCCGTTCTCCTCGACGCCGGCTTCGCGGTGCAGCGGGTCTGGGCGAACGGCGTCGCGCTCTAGCTCCGCGATCACCTCGCTCGCTGAGGCCCGGACGCAGTCCGTGGCCGAAGCGCACCGAAGCAGCAGCGCCCCGCTGCGCTTCGGGCGGCCCTCAGCGAGCGGAGAGGGCACTACAGCGGCACGCCCTCCGGACGCAGCGCCCACGCGTGCCTGTAGTACTCGGCGTTGCCGAGCTTCGACGCCGCGGCCTCGTCCACCACGACGGTGACGTGCGGATGCAGCTGGATGGCCGAACCCGGATGGCTCGCCGAGATCGGTCCCTCGAGCGCATCGGCCACCGCAGCGGCCTTGCCCGCTCCGAATGCCAGCAGCACCAGGTGCCGTGCCCGCATGATCGTGCCCAGCCCCTGCGTGATGCAGTGCGTCGGCACCTGGTCGATCGAGTCGAAGAAGCGCGCATTGTCGCGACGGGTCTGCTCGGTCAGGGTCTTCCAGCGGGTGGTCGATGCCAGCGAGGACCCCGGTTCGTTGAAGCCGATGTGGCCCGTCGTCCCGATGCCGAGGATCTGCAGGTCGACGCCGCCGGCTGCGAGGATCGCCGCCTCGTACTCGTCGCCCGAGGTGAGGATCCCGCTCGGGTCGCCGTTCGGCACCCTGATGCGCGCAGGGTCGAGCCCGAGTGGCTCGACGACTTCGCGGTGGATGACCGAGTGGTAGCTCTCGGGGTGATCGACGGGCAGGCCGACGTACTCGTCGAGCGCGAACCCGCGCACCCTGCTCACATCGGTGCCCACGGCATGGATGCGGGATTCGAGGGCGCGGTACGTGGTGAGCGGCGTCGAGCCCGTCGCGAGGCCGAGCACGGCGTCCGGGCGGCGCTGGATGAGGGCGATGATGGCGTCGGCGACGACCGATCCAGCCGCCGCGGCATCAGGGACGATGACGACTTCAGCCATGGGCTACTCCTGTGAGGGCTGCTCCGACCGCTGCGGCCGGGAATCCGAGGGGGATGATGTGCACGCGCTCGGCGAGGGCGATCGATGCCAGGAAGCGCGAGGATTCCGCTGCCCGACCGAGCGCTGAACGCACCCCATCGATGAGCGGGGTGCCGAGCGCGCTGAGACCGCCACCGATGACGACGGCGTCGACGTCGGTCGACAGCACGAGGATGCGCACGGCCGCCGATACTCCATCGAAGAAGCGCTCCTGCACGGCGAGGGCCTCAGGGTCTCCGGATGCCGCGGCCTGGAACAGGGCACGAGCGGGGAGGGCGTCATCCGTCGGCCACAGGCGTGCAATCGCTGAGCCCGAGGCGACGGTCTCGACGCAACCACGCTGTCCGCAGCTGCACACGGCGCCGTTCGGGTCGATCGGGATGTGCCCGATCTCGCCGGCGATGCCGTGACCTCCGCGCAGCAGCACTCCGCGCTGCACGATGCCGGCCGCCAGCCCGGTGCCGAGGTTGAGGTAGGCCATCGAGTCGAACCCGTTGGCCGCCCCGGTCTCGGTCAGCAGGTGCTGCGCACCCATGGCCGCGGCCTTCACGTCGTTCTCGACGCTCACGCTCACGCCGAGACGCTCGATCAGCGCCTCGCCCAGGTCGAGGTCGTCCACGCCCAGGTTCACGGCGTGACGCACCCGTCCGGTGGCCGAGTCGACGGCGCCCGGGATGCCGATGCCGATCGAGCGCAGGTCGCCGATGCTGATGCCCGAGAGCGCAGCGACCTGACGCACGGCGTCGACGGCGGTCTCGATGACGGCAGGGCCGCCCCACCCCGTCGGCATCCGCACCTGGTCGCTGAGGCGTCCGTCGGAGTCCATGGCGATCGCGGCGGTCTTCGTGCCGCCGATGTCGATTCCGAGTCTCATGCCGTCGACCCTTCGAGCAGGGCGAGGACACTGCGTCCCAGCAGGCGCGACGCACCGAAGGTGGCGATGTCGGCGTAGGCGCGATCGTCGCTCGGCCAGCCCAGGTCGACCACGAGCACTGCTCCCCCGTTCGCGCGCAGCTCGTCGATGGCCTCGCGTGCGAAAGCGTAGCGGTGGATGTCCTTGCCGACCACGATCACCGGCCCCGAGAAGTCGGGAAGTGCCGCGCTCCCCTCTGCGAGAGGGTGCGGGGTGCTCCAGGCCGAGTCGGCGGGGAACGGATGACGCGCCAGCTCCGCGAACGGCCCCCACGGGGCCACTCCCACCGCGATGTTGGCGACGGTGTCGATACGCACGACGGCACTCGGCTCGATGCCGGCATCGAGCCAGGCCCGAGCGTGCGGCGAGACGTCGAAGGCGAGCTGCACCTGCGCGGTGTCGAAGACGGGTTCGGCGAGCTCGGAGGCTGTGGCGTCGTCGGCCGAGGCCGCGGCCGATCCGGCGTCGAGCGCTGCGAGCACGGCGTTCGTCTCCTCGCCCAGCTCGCGAACGCGGAGGGCGGCCTCGAGCACGCGCTCGATCGACAGCCGACCGCTCGCGATGGCCGCGAGCACCCGGTCCTCGATCTCGTCGAGTTCGCCATCGGTGTTCTCCGTGCCGATGCAGAGCAGGTCGCAGCCGGCGTCGAGGGCGCGCACTGCGGCCTCGGGGATGCCGTGGATGCCGCTGGCGCCCTTCATGTCGAGGGCGTCGCTCACGATCACGCCGTCGAAGCCGAGCTCGTCGCGCAGCAGACCCTGCAGGATCCGCCGGGAGTGCGTCGCCGGGAACTCGGCGTCGACCTGCGGGATGAGGATGTGCGAGGTCATGATGGTGCGGGCTCCGGCCTCGATCGCGGCGCGGAACGGCACCAGTTCCCGTGACCGCAGGGTCTCGAGGTCTGCGTCGATCACGGGCAGCGCGAGGTGCGAGTCCTGGGCCGTGTCGCCGTGCCCCGGGAAGTGCTTGGCGCTCACGGCGATGCCGGCGCCCTCGTGTCCTGCCACCCACGCACCGATGTGGCGCGCGACCGCGACCGGGTCGCTGCCGAAGCTGCGCACTCCGATGACGGGGTTGTCGGGGTTGGAGTTCACGTCGGCGTCGGGTGCGAAGTTCAGCGTGCAGCCGACGGCGGCCAGCTCCTCGGCGACGGTGCGACCGACCCTCTCGGTGAGCTGCAAGTCATCGAGGCGTCCGAGCACGGCCGGGCCGGGGTAGGGCGATCCCTGGTCGTAGTAGAGCCGGGTGACATCGCCGCCCTCCTCGTCGATCGCGATGACGGCCCGCGGATTCGCCGCGCGGACGGCATCCGTCAGCTCGCGCAGCTGGGAACGCGACACGATGTTCTGACCGAAGATGCAGACTCCGCCGAGGCCGGCGCGCAGGCGGGAGCTGAGCCAGTCGGGGAGCTCGGTGCCGACGAAGCCCGGCATCAAGGTCGCGGCGACCAGCGAGCGGAGTTCTCCCCTGCTGCTGATGGTGGCGGAGTCGGGAACGGATGCGGTGGTGGCTGCTCCGCTCATCCCTTGACCGCCCCGGCCACGAGTCCGCTCGTCATCCGGCCCTGCACGATGAGGAAGAAGACGATGACGGGCAGTGCCACGAGCGTCGACGCGGCCATGACCTGGCCCCAGTCGGTCTCGCGGGTGGCGCTGGCCTGGATGAAGCCGCGCAACCAGAGCGGCAACGTGTGCATGTCCTCGGCAGGCAGCAGCACGAGGGCGACGGTGAACTCGTTCCAGGCCTGCAGGAATGCGAAGACTCCGGATGCCACGAGCCCGGGTGCGAGCAACGGGAACGTGATGCGCATGAAGGCACCGGTGCGACTGAGCCCGTCGACCATGGCGGCCTCTTCGAGGTCTGCCGGGATTCCGGCGACGAAGCCGCGCAGCATCCAGATGGTGAACGGAACGACGGCGGCGGTGTAGATGATGCTCACGCCGATGATGGAGTTCAGCAGCCCGACGCTCGAGACCATCTTGTACTGGGCGATGAACAGGCCCTCGGCCGGCAGCATCTGGATGATCAGAACGGCGAGAACGAAGGACTTGCGCCCCTTGAACCGGAACCGGCTGATGGCCACGGCCGCGAGGAACGCGAACAGCAGGCAGAAGAACACCGCGATCAGGGTGACCGAGAGGCTGATGCCGAGGGCCGAGTAGAAGGAGCCGTCCTCGAGGGCGTTGGAGTAGTTCTCGAACGAGCCGCCGATGGGCAGGAAGGTGGGGATGAACGACTGCAGGGTGCGGTTCGGCAGCAGCGATGAGTTCAGCATCCAGTAGACGGGGAACACCCAGGCCAGCGACACCACGATGGCGAGGATCGACAGCAGGATGCGGGCGGGACGGAACCGCACGCGGGTGAGCTTCTGCGGCTGCGTCTCGGAGGCTGTGGGGATGGGGGCCGGAGCTGGGGCGAGCTCGCTCGCGATGACGTGGGTGTTGATGCTGGTGTCGGTCATGACTGCTCGTCCTCCTTGAGAAGGCTGCGCACGTAGAACCAGCTGATGGCCAGGGTGAGCGCGAGTACGAAGATGGAGACGGCGCTGGCCATGCCGAAGTCCTGGGCCCCGGCGCCGAGTTTGTAGATGTAGGTGCCGAGCAGGTCGTACTCGCTCGACTTGGATCCGGCATCCTGCAGCATGGTGATCTGGGTGAAGACGCGCAGGTCCCAGATGAGCTGCAGCAGCAGCACGATCATGATGACGGGCCGGATCATCGGCATGATGATGTAGCGCAGGCGCTTGAAGCCGTTGGCACCGTCGAGCTGAGCGGCCTCGAGCACTTCCTCGGACACCTGGGTGAGACCGGCGTAGATCGAGAACGCCACGAACGGAACACTCATCCAGACGACGATGACGCTGGCGACGATGAAGAAGGTGATGGGGGTCGAGAGCCACGAGAACCGGTTCATGTCGACGCCCGGGACCATGTCGAGGAGGTAGTTGACCAGGCCGCGGCGGCGATCGAACATCCAGATCCACACCGTCATCGCGGCGACGACGGGCATCGCCCAGGCGAGCAGCAGCGAGATCTGGAGTATGAGCCGCACGACCGTGCCGACGGCGGTCATGAGCACGGCGAGCAGCAGGCCGACCACGAGGGTGACGGCGGCCGTGATGAAGCAGAAGGCTATGGAGCGCACGACGACCTCCCACATGGTGGGGTCGGTCGCGAGGCTGAAGTAGTTGGCGAGGCCCACGAACGGAGCCGGCTGGCCGAACTGCTGCTTGATGCCGAATTCCTGCGTCGAGGTGATGACCTGCCAGATGAGCGGGTAGCCCATGCCGACCAGGAGGATGACGATCGCGGGGATGAGGAGAAGGTGCGGAACGGAGAGGCGTCGTCGGGGGCGTCGCGCCGGCGGCTTCGGCGCGGCTGCGGGGGCGTCCCGGGTGAGCGTTGCTGTCACGGTCTCATCCTCCTTTCAGTGTGGTGCGCGTGCAAGAGATCAGGGGTAGGGGCCGCGAGCGAAGAGTCGCTCGCGGCCCCTGGTGTCGTGCTGTGTTCCGGATGCCGCGGCCGTGACCGACCGTGGACCGGAGGGTCCGACTAGTTGAGGAGCTTGTCCAGCTTCTCGTCGTACTCGGTGGCCAGGGCCTTGACGTCGCCGCCGGCCGAGACCTTGCCGAAGAACTCCTCGAGGATGCCGGCACCCTCGACTGCGGCCCATCCGGGTGCAGCGGGGGTCAGCTTCGAGCCGGCAGCCGACTCGACGAGGGCCTTGGCGAACTGGTCGTCGCCGAGAGCCGACGCGTAGTCGAGGTTGGCCGGGCCGAGACCGTTCTCGCCGAGGAGGGTCTGGTAGTCCTCGGAGAAGATGATCTTCATGAGCTCCTTGGCACCGGCCTGGTTCTTGCTGGCGGCCGAGACGGCGATGTTGGATCCACCGGCGAAGACCGGGGCTGCTCCACCATCGACACCGGGGAGCACGAACGTGCCGAAGGTGTCGTCGTTCCAGGTTGCGACGGTCTTGGTCGCGTCCTTCGGGTCCGGAGCCAGGTCACCGATCGACCAGTGCGCCCATCCGGGAGCGATGATCGTCGCGGCCTCTGGGACGCCCGTTGCCTCGTTGTTGTTGATGTTGACCCACGGGGTGCTGTCGAACTCGGTCGACGGTGCGAGGGAGGCACCCTCGAACAGCGACTGGAACTCGGTCAGGCCCTTGACGGTCTCGTCGGAGGCCAGGGTGCCGACCCACTTGTCGCCGTCCTTCTTGGCGAGGTCCCCACCGTTGGCGAAGATCCAGGAGATGCCGTTGCGCCAGTCGGAGCCGCCGATGTAGAAGCCGGACTGCGTGTCGGTCTTCAGCGACTTGACGGTCTCGTCGAACTCGGCGAGCGTCGTGGGAACGGTCTTGCCCGCGGCGGACCAGATGTCCTTGCGGTAGAAGTTGTAGCGCGAGCCGAAGTAGTAGGGCAGCGCGTACTGCTTGCCGTCGACCTCGCCGACCTCTACGAACGACTTCAGCAGCTTGTCGCCGCCGAGCTCGTCGTACATGTCGCTCAGGTCGGTGAAGGCGCCCGCGTTGGTGAAGGTCGGCGACCAGGTGTTGCCGATCTCGGTCACGTCGGGGGTGTTGGCAGCGTCGGGAAGCGCAGTGGTGAGCTTCGCGACGGCGTCGCCCCAGCCCTGCTCCTCGATCTTCAGCGTGCCACCGGTCGCCTTCGTGTACTCCGTCTTGAGGTAGTTGCGGAGGGCGTCGGGGGTGTCACCGCCCATCAGCCACAGCGTGATGTCCTGGCCCTTGGCAGACTCGGTCGAAGCGGCGTCGCCGCCCGTCGAGCTGCAACCGGCGAGAACGAGTGCGGCTGCGGTTGCGATGGCAGCTACTGCGTACTTTCTCTTCATTGGGATTTCCTTCTCTTGGTTGGGTGGTGGTGCTTCGGGGTGTTGTGGTTCACGAGCACTGGGCGTCGCGGCTTTCCGACTCCCATTCGTCAGGGTCCCTAAGAGACCCCGAGCTGTCCGGATAGGACCATGACCGCGGCGCCGCGGAGGACTATGTCCTGCCCCTGCGTGGTCATCCGAACCGTCAGAGAGCCCGTGAACTCGGCCATCGTTCTGGTGCGGATCGTCTCGATGGCCGCTGTCGCCAGCGGTCCTTCAAGCAGTTCGGTCGGGCCGCTCAGCACGATCTCGGAGAGATCGAGGGCCCCGACCACGGGAGCGAGGATGATGCCGAGCCGGCGGCCCGCCTCCCGAAGAACAGTGGTGCGCTCGGCGTCGGCCTCGTCGCCCGTCGCCGTGATGGCCGCAATGCGCGCGGCCAGTCGCGGGGCGGCGAGCCAGGCCTCGAGGCAGCCGGTGTTGCCGCAGGCGCACAGCGGGCCGCCGTCGGTTCCGACGACGACGTGGCCGATCTCACCGGCGGCCGATGTGGCGCCGAAGAGCGGACGACCGCCGACCAGCAGGCCGGCGCCCACGCCGTGACCCACCTTGATGAGCATGATGTCGCCGTCGACACCGCCGAAGCTGTGCTCGGCGAAGACCGCGGCGTTGGCGTCATTGGCGACGAGCACGGGGACCTCGAAGCGCTCGGCCAGCACGCCGTGCAGGTCGACGGAGGTCCAGCGCAGGTTGGGTGCCGTGCGCACTGTGCCCTCGAGGTCGACGATGCCCGGGGAACCGACTCCGATGCCGAGGAGCGGAGCCGTGGCGGCCGCGACGAGGCTGTCGACGAGCTGCAGGACCTTGGCGATGGCCTCCGAGCCCGTGCTTCCCGCGAGGGCGATCTCGTCGCGGGCGAGGATCGCGCCACCGAGGTCGAGCACGGCGCCCCGGAAGACCGAGTCGTCCGAGAGGTCCACGGTCGCGATCTGGAAGGCCCCGCGATCGAAGTCGAGCAGGGTGGCAGGCTTCCCCGGGCGTGCGTCCTCGCGCTGGCCCGTCTCGACGACGAGTCCTTCGGCGATGAGCTCGGCCACGAGGTCGGAGACGGTGACACGGGTGAGGCCCGTCTCGCGGGCGACATCGGCCCGGCTCTGGCCTGATTCACGGTACAGCGTCTGGAGCACGAGTGAGCGGTTGTGCCCCCGAGCGTGCTCGGGCAACACCTTGGCTGTCGGGCGGAGTGCCCGGCTGGGAGAGAGCTGCGTCGCCGTCATGTTTGTTAGTAAAGCTTACGAACTAACGATGCGCAAGCGATGGACCGAAGTTAGTCCATGTTCTTTACAAACCTGTGATCTTCTGGAAACACTTCCCCGTCCGGCGGGGAAACGCCGCCCGAGATACCTAGAGCGCTCCCGTCGCCGCGGTCTGCGTGACGGTGCCCGATCCGTCGAAGACGAGCAGGGTGTCTGCGATCTTGTCGATGAAGAACCTGTCGTGACTCACCACGACCACGGCGCCGGGGAAATGCGTGAGGGCGCGCTCCATCACCTGGGTGCTCGTGATGTCGAGGTGGTTCGTCGGCTCGTCGAGCACGATCACCGCGGCACCCGAGAGCAGACACTGGGCGATGGCGACGCGGGCACGCTGGCCGCCGGAGAGGGTGCCGATCTTCTGCTGCAGGTCGGCATCCGAGAACTGCAGCATCGCGAGGAAACGGTTCACGCTCTTCTTCGTGGCCGTGAAGGCCAACGAGTCCGGGTAGGCGTTCACGGCATGGCCGACGGTGTCGGTCAGGTCGAGCTCGGCGTAGACCTGGTTGTAGGAGACGAAGCGCGCGCCCTTCGCCCAGCGCACGCGGCCGGCATCGGGTTCCGTCTGACCGGTCAGCACGTCGAGCAGCGTCGACTTGCCCAAGCCGTTCGAGCCGACCACGGCGAAGCGGTCGCCACGGTGCAGGCTGAAGGTGAGGCCCGAGAACAACGGTTCGCCGTCGAATCCCTTCGCGAGACCCTCGACGGTCAGGAGGTCGTTGCTGACGCGCAGTCCGTCGTAGATGGCAGTGATCACCTGATCGACGGGGCGGGGCGCCTGGCGCTTCTTGATGTCGGCGAGCTTGCGCGCCAGTCCCCTGTCGGGATTCCGGGCGGCCTCGCGGCGTGCGCTGCTCGCTGCCTGCTCGTAGGCCAGCAGTTCCTCCTCGTGGGCGAACTGCTTCTCGAGCATCTTCAGTCGCGACTGCTTGGCCTGCACGTAGGCCGAGTAGTCGCCGTCGTAGTCGTGCAGGTGATGGTTCTCGATCTCGACGATGCGCGTGACGACGCCGTCGAGGAACTGCCTGTCGTGCGAGACGACGAGCACGGCGCCGGGGAAGGTGCGGAGCCAGCCCTCGAGCCAGCGCACGCCGTCGAGGTCGAGGAAGTTGGTCGGCTCGTCGAGCAGCAGCACGTCGGGGGCCTGCACCAGGATCTTCGCCAGCGCCGCCCTGTTGCGCCAGCCGCCCGAGAGGCGGTCGACGGCGAGCGTGCTCCGGGCCTCGTCGAACCCGATGCGGGTGAGCACGGTCTCGATGGTGTTCTCGTAGCCCCATCCGTCGATGGCGTCCATCTTCTCGAACAGCTCGCCCTGCTCGGCGAGCAGCCGGGCCATCTCGACGTCGTCCATCGGCTCGGCCAGCTGCGTCCCGATCGCGTCGATGCGGGCCTGGGTCTCGTGCACCTCGGCGAACAGCCCGCTCAGGATCTGACGGATCGACAGATCGCCGTCGAGCTCGGAGAACTGCGAGAAGTAGCCGATCGTGGTGCCCAGCGACACGTCGACGGTGCCGCTGGTGGGCTCCTGCCGGCCCAGCACGAGTTCGAGAAACGTGGTCTTGCCCGTTCCGTTCTTGCCGATGAGGCCGACCCGATCACCCTCGCGGAGCTTGAGGAAGGCCTCCCGCACCACGAGTCGCCCGTCGTACTCCTTGGTCACGTCGTTCAGGCGGATCTGGCTCATGGGGGTGTCCTCGGGATTCGTCGGTACAGCTGTACAGAGTGGTGCTGCACCGGCACGGTGCGTGAAAAGACATCCGGCCCACCGCGGCGCTGCGATCCCCCGTCGATGACGGAGGGCGGCGCCGGCGGTGGGCCGGACGACGGATGCTGCTGCTTACGCCAGGCGCGTCCGCAGGTTGGCGGCGATCGACTCGAGGAACTGCTCGGTCGTCTCGTAGCCCTGCTCGGGGCCGACGAGGAGCGCGAGGTCCTTCGTCATCGAGCCGGACTCGACGGTCTTGATGACGACGTCCTCGAGCGTCGACGCGAAGTCGATGAGGTCCTGGTTGCCATCGAGCTTGCCGCGGTGCGACAGGCCGCGCGTCCACGCGTAGATCGACGCGATCGGGTTGGTCGACGTCGGCTTGCCCTGCTGGTGCTGGCGGTAGTGACGGGTCACGGTGCCGTGCGCTGCCTCGGCTTCCACGACCTTGCCGTCCGGCGTGGCCAGCACGCTGGTCATGAGGCCGAGCGATCCGAAGCCCTGGGCCACGGTGTCGGACTGCACGTCGCCGTCGTAGTTCTTGCAGGCCCAGACGTAGCCGCCCTCCCACTTGAGCGAGGATGCGACCATGTCGTCGATCAGGCGGTGCTCGTAGGTGAGACCCGCCGCGTCGAACTGCTCCTTGAACTCGGTCTCGAAGATCTCCTGGAACAGGTCCTTGAACCGGCCGTCGTAGGCCTTGAGGATCGTGTTCTTGGTGGAGAGGTAGACCGGGTAGTTGCGGTCGAGGCCGTAATTGAGCGAGGCGCGAGCGAAGTCGCGGATCGAGTCGTCGAGGTTGTACATGCCCATCGCCACGCCGGAACCCGGCGACTGGAAGACCTCGAAGGACTGCGGCTCCGAGCCGTCCTTCGGGGTGAAGGTCATCGTGAGGGTGCCCTCACCCTCGAAACGGAAGTCGGTGGCGCGGTACTGGTCGCCGAAGGCGTGGCGACCGACGATGATCGGCTTGTTCCAGCCGGGAACCAGGCGCGGGATGTTCGAGATGATGATCGGCTCGCGGAAGATCACGCCGCCGAGGATGTTGCGGATGGTGCCGTTCGGCGAGCGCCACATCTTCTTCAGGCCGAACTCCTCGACGCGAGCCTCGTCGGGAGTGATGGTGGCGCACTTCACGCCGACGCCGTGCTTCAGGATGGCGTGTGCCGCGTCGACCGTGATCTGGTCGTCGGTCTCGTCACGCTTCTGGATGGAGAGGTCGTAGTACTCGAGGTCGATGTCGAGGTACGGGTGGATGAGTGAATCCTTGATGGCCTGCCAGATGATGCGTGTCATCTCGTCGCCGTCGAGCTCGACGACGGTGCCTTCAACCTTGATCTTGGACAATTGTTGTTCTCCTCGAAAGATGCGGGCCGATCGGCCCCGACAATCCTACCCGAGCAACGCAACTATCTCGACATCAAGACAGTTCGACGGGATTTCGGCGGGTGACGTCGGCGAAAAGGCCGACTTTCCGCTGCGGCGGCGAGCAGGATAGCCTTGCGTCATGGGTGAGATCAGACTGGAAGAACTGTCGGCGTCGAATATCGCGGCGGCGAACACCCTGAGCCTGAAGCCCGGCCAGGAGCAGTTCATCGCGCCGGTCTCGTACTCGGCCGAGACGACCGTCACCGACCCCGCCGCGGCCTGGCAGCGCGTCGCCCGGCTCGACGACAAGGTCGTCGGCTTCATCCACGGCAACTTCGATCCGGACAACGAGCACGAAGAGTTCCGTGCGTGCATCTGGCGCATCAACGTCGACGCCGATGCGCAGGGTCAGGGCGTCGGACGTTTCCTCGCCCGCGCCCTCGCCGAGGAGGCCCGCACCCGCGGCTTCGACCGCATCACGGTGATGTGGGAGCCCGGCACCGAGGGGCCGGAGGCCTTCTTCCACCGCATCGGATTCGTCGACGTAGACCAGACCCAGTACGGCGACATCATCGGTGCCCTCGCCCTCTGAACCCGGCCACTCCGGGCGCACCGGCAGGCCGCCAGCGGCATCCGTTCCCCGTCGCGGGCCGCACATCGCCGAGGGCTTCATCGCCGCGGTGCTCGAGGTCGTCGACTCCATTCCGCCCGGCCACGTCATGACCTACGGCGACGTCGCGGCCACCCTCGGTTCGCGCGGCGCCCGCGTCGTCGGGCAGGTGATGGCGCGGTACGGCTCCGACGCCCCCTGGTGGCGTGTCATCAGGGCCGGCGGGCACCCGCCGATCGACCACGAGGACAGCGCTCTCGTGCACTACCGCGACGAGGGAACCCCCATCGTGCTGACGGATGCCGGCTACCGCGTCGCGACGGCCGCGCGCTGGCGGCCCTGACCGCCCGGTCGCAGAGCGACCATCCCGAGCGTCAGCTCACGCGCGCTGCTCGACGAGTGCCGCGGCAGGGATGCGCGCGGCGACCGTCGTGCCGCGCCCTCCATCGCCCATCGACAGCTCCACCGTTCCGCCGAGCGCCGCGATGCGGTCGACGAGCCCCATGAGCCCCGTGCCCTTCGAGAAGTCAGCTCCCCCGCGGCCATCGTCGGTGACGCTCACGCTCAGTCCGTCGTCATCGGCGGCCAGACGGATGCCGCAGTGCGACGCCCCGGAGTACTTGGCGACATTCGTCAGGCACTCCGCGATGAAGAAGTAGAGCGTGGTCTCGGTCAACGGGGGCAGGTGATCGGGAACGGCGACGTCGACCTGCACCGGCACGGGCGAGCGCGCCACCAGCTCGCTGATCGCCATGCCCAGGCCTCCGAGGGTGAGGGAGCTCGGGTGGATCCCGCGCGCGAGCTCGCGCAGCTGCTTGAGGGAGCCGCTCAGCTGTGCGAGTGCCTCCTCGAGGTCGGCCGCGAGCCCGACGTTACCGTCGGCGCTGGCACGCGTGATCGCCATCCGCAGGCTGAGGGCGAGCGAAACGAGCGACTGCTGCGAGCCGTCGTGCAGGTCCCGCTCGATCTTCTTGCGAGCCTGGATGCCGGCCTCGATGATGCGCACGCGAGACTCCCGCACCTCCTCGAGCGTCTGCTCCAGCTCCTCGCGCAGGCGTCCGTTGTCGACGGAGAGGGTGAGCGCTGTCGAGACGGCGTCCAGCAGCTCCTGGTTCTCGCTCAACGCCCTGTCGTGATCGATGACGGCGAGACGGCCGGACTGCGATTCGATCGGCATCATGGCGCGCCCGCGGGGGCGTGCCCGATCGGGGTCGCCCGGCATGACGGCGCCGCGAGAGTCGACGTAGCCGTCGAGCTCCGGTTCCCACCAGTACACCTTGAGCGCCGGGTCGCGCAGGGTCTCGGCGAGCACCGCCTGCCAGTAGTCACGGTCGACGCCGTCGCGGGTGTGGACCATGAGGTCTGACACCCGCCCTCGGAGGCTCCGGATGAAGACGAGCCCAGCGACGAAGCTGATCGGGATCGAGGCGGTTCCGAGGTAGCCGAGATAGGTGAACAGGGCAGAACTGCCGCCGGTGATGTCGGAGACGGTGCCGTATGTCACGGCGGCGCACCACAGGATGAGGGCGACGGGCATCACGAACGCGATGTTGCGCGCAGGTGTCGTGCCGCGCATCCAGCGCACCGTGACCAGCACGATGATGCCGACGATCAACGCGATGCCGAGCGCACGGAAACCGAGGTCGATGGCCGAGTAGAGAGCCTCGTCGGCCGCGAAGGCGTAGGCGTTCGGAGCGCAGGCGCAGTCGGGGTAGCGTGCCGGAGCCGGCATGAGGAACAGCACGGCGAGCATGCGGATGACGACCGCGACGCCCCCGATGGCGAGCAGCCACTTCTCCACGGGCCCGAAGAAGCGCCCTGTCGGGTACACCACGACCAGTCCCGCCTGCAGCACGGCCCAGAACAGCCCGACGGACTCCAGCAGCGGCCAGAGTGCGCCGTAGGGCCACATGGCCGCGATGAAGGCCGGCGGCAGCCAGAGGAACGCGATCGTGATCATGATGCGCGCCGGGATCGGCGAGTCAGCCGTCTCCCAGGCGATCCACGCGCACACCGCGTAGCTGAGGCCGGCGAAGGCGTGGAAGATGGTCCCACTCAGCGACCACGGCTGGGTCAGCGCCGCGGCCTCGAAGCCGATGACCTCCTGGGCGACGATGAGCGCCGCCGCCAGGGCGACGAGCAGGAGCCTGCGGAGCCGCAGTGGCGTCACGGCTGGCCGAGCAGGCGGAGCACGGCGAGGACCCGCCGGTGATCCGTGGGCGACTCGTCGATGCCGAGCTTCGACATGATGTTCCCGATGTGGGTCTCGACGGTCTTGAGGCTGAGGAACAGGGTCGAGGCGATGCCGGAGTTCGACTTCCCCTCGGCCATGAGCGCGAGCACATCGCGTTCCCTCGGGGTGAGCACCTCGATCGACGGGTTGCCCTTCTGCGCGACCAGTTGGGCCACGACCTCGCTGTCGACGACGGAGCCGCCCGATGCGACAGTGCGCACGGCCTGGACCAGGCGCTCCGGCTCGGCGACGCGGTCCTTCAACAGGTAGCCCGTGCCTCCGCCGGCGCTCATCGCCCGGATCGCGTAGGCAGGCGTCGCATACATGGACAGCAGCAGCACGCCGACCTTCGAGCCGCTGGAGCGCAGGGTCTCGAGAGCGACGATGCCCTCGTCGGTGTGCGTCGGCGGCATTCGGATGTCGAGGACGACGGCGTCGACGGGGCGCTCCTGCACGACCCGCAGCAACTCGGCTGCGGTTCCGACAGAGGCGACGATCTCGCAGCCGCCGGCGGTGAGGACCGTGGAGATCCCCGTGCGCAACAGCATCGCGTCGTCGGCGATGGCGACCCTGGTCGGCGTCCCGTCAGGGGTGACTCTCTCCGCGTTCATGATCGTCCAGTCTGTCGGGCGCCGTTCTCGCGACGCTGGGGGTGACGGATGTGACTGAAGGTGCTGTGCGATTGTGCAGGTGCCGCGGGTCAGGCGACGAACTCGCGGAGGCCGGCTCCGGAGAGCTCGTCCTTCGGGATGAAGCCGTCGGCGCCACTCGTCTCGATGCGACTGCCGTAGTCACTCCGATCGCGACTCGATGTGAGAACGATAGCGAACGAACCGAGCGCGCGCAGCGATGGAACGACATCGAAGCCCATCGCATCCGGCAGCATCACGTCGAGCAGCACCAGGTCCGGCAGGCTCTCGCCCACGAGAGCGACACCGGAGAGGGCCGATGCGGCGTCGCCGACCACCTCGAAGCCGTCGGCTTCGAGGAGTCTGCGCACCTGATCACGAAACACGTCGTGGTCGTCGACGATCACCACCCGGGACACCATGTCCCGATTGTCCCCCGGGCGCAGACCTCGACCTGACCAGCGGGCCGAAGATCGGGGAGCACCCCGAGAGGTCACGGAGGGCGTCCACCGATCCGCGCCCCCGTTCGAGGGAGGAACATGACTGTCGAACTCGCGAAAACGTACCGGGCACAGCGGTCGTGACTCGCAGATCCAGCTCAACGGCATCCGGACCCGAACTCGGAAGTGACGATCAGCTGGTCGGGTTCACGAAGAGGGGGAAGACCTGAACCCGACAGGTCCTCCCCCTCTTCACGTGCGCACGGAGCCTGCGCGCCTGCCGTCAGGGTGGCTGCCCGTACCGTTCCGGGCTGTCCCCTCCTCGTCGAGGTGCCAGCACCGACGCGGTGGCGGCTGCAGCGGACGAGGATCGCCTGCGTGACCTCCTTCCGAACCCGTCGAGCAGCCCGGGTGTGGCTCGCTCGCTACCTGGTGCCGGAGATCCTCGGAACGACGGCCGCCCTGCTGGCCGCGTGGGGCGTGTACGAGGCGACAGGATCCCTGGCGGTCGCCGCGATCGCGGGCACTCTCGCCGAGACCATCGGCTACTACGCCGTCATCGTCGCACGCACGGTGCGCGGGCATGCGGCGACGCACGGCCCCGTCGCCACGACGTGGCTCAGCATCCGCTCGCTCGGTGCCGAGTTCGGACCGGCCGAACTCGTCGACACCCTGCTGGTGCGCCCTGTCCTGCTCTGGGCCATCCCGGCCACGATGGGCGCCACGCCGCTCGCCTGGCTGGTCGGCAAGCTCGCCTCCGACGTCGTGTTCTACGCCATCACCATCACGAGCTTCGAGCTCGGCAAGCGTGTCATCCTGCCTCACCCGAAGGAGAACCATGACCCCCGCATCCCTCTCGACGCTGCCGGCCCCGTCGGTCCGGCGGTCCGCTGACGACGACGGGCAGATCGCCCGAACCGCCGCGGCCCGGGTCCCGGTCTCCACACACCGCGACAGGGTGCGTGCCGAGCTCGCTCGGTACAGCGCCGCCATCGGGCTGACCGGCATCGTGCGGCGCCATGGCTCGCCGCTCCTGGTGCTCGACACCGCCCGGGTGCGCGAACAGCTCGACCTGCTGCGGCGGGAACTGCCTGCCGCGCACATCCACTTCGCGACCAAGGCCCTGCCGCATCCGGCCGTGGTCAGCACCATCGCTGAGGCCGGTGCCTCGTTCGAGGTCGCGTCACGAGGCGAGATCGCTCTCCTCAGCGACGCGGGCGTCGACGTCGGGCGCACGCTGCACACGCATCCGATCCGGTCACGGGCGGATGTCGCCGACGCCTACTGCAGCGGCATCCGTCGTTTCGTGGTCGACAACCCGGGCGAGCTGTCGAAGCTCGCCGTGCTGCCCCGCGACATCGACGTGCTCGTGCGGCTGAGCTTTCCGAACCCCGCCGCCGGGTGCGACCTCTCCACGAAGTTCGGCGCGACCGAGGTGCAGGCGGCGGCTCTCGTGGAGCAGGCCATCGGTCTGGGCGTGGGAGTCGCCGGCTTCAGCTTCCATGTGGGGAGCCAGACCACGACCGTCGCACCGTTCGAGCGCGCGATCGGCCGCACGACCCGCCTGATGAGCGAACTCGAGGCACGCACCGGGGCGCGCTTCTCCGTGCTCGACCTCGGCGGCGGCTTCCCGATCGGCTACGACGAGGCCGTTCCCGATCTGGCCGTGCTGGGTGCCGGCATCCGCAATGCCATCGCCGCGAGCGGGCGGAACGACACCGTGCTCCTGGAACCCGGCCGGTTCGTCACCGCCACGGCGATGACGCTGGTCTCCCGCGTGGTCGGATCGAGCGACCGGGTCGACGGACGTTGGCATTACCTCGACGACGGGCTGTACGGCAGCTATTCGAACGTGCTGACGGAGGGGGTGCATCCGCTGGTCTTCGCCGCGAGCGAGCTCTCGGGATCGTCGGTCCCGGAGCCCGCACGCGAACGCGTCACCCTGGCCGGACCGACCTGCGACAGCGTCGACGTGATCGCCCGCGGCGTCGAGTTGCCCGTGCTGGGCGAGGGCGACCTGCTCGTGAGTCCGATGATGGGCGCGTACACCTCGGTGACGGCTTCTGGGTTCAATGGACTCGAGCCGACGCCGATCCATGTGATCGACGCCGGCCCGCTCCGCTTCTAGACCAGCGAGTCCCGCCAGGCCGCGTGCAACTGGGCGAAGCGGCCGGTGCCCGAGATGAGGTCGTCGGGTGTGCCGTCCTCCACGATGCGGCCGTACTCCATGACCAGCACCCTGTCTGCGATCGCCACAGTCGACAGCCGGTGGGCGATGATGACAGCCGTCCGGTCCGCGAGCAGGGTCTGCAGCGCCTCCTGCACGAGACGCTCGCTCGGGATGTCGAGGGACGACGTCGCCTCATCGAGGATGAGCACAGCCGGGTCGGCGAGGAACGCCCGCGCGAACGAGATCAACTGGCGCTGACCCGCGCTCACGCGCCCGCCGCGCTTGTTCACGTCGGTGTCGTAGCCGTTCGGCAGCCCCTCGATGAACTCGTGGGCCCCGACGGCCTTCGCCGCTGCCACGATCTCGTCGAACGACGCCTCGGGCTTGCCGATGGCGATGTTGTCGGCGACAGACCCCGAGAACAGGTAGGCCTCCTGCGTGACCATGACGATCGCACGCCGCAGGTCCTTGGGGTGCAGGTCGCGCAGGTCGACGCCGTCGAGCGTTACGGCCCCATCGGACGGGTCGTAGAACCGCGAGATGAGCTTGGCGAGGGTGGTCTTGCCCGCACCGGTCGACCCGACGAGGGCGATCGTCTGGCCGGCCGGCAGCTCCAGGTCGAACTGCGGCAGGATCTCGCGATCGGACCTGTAGGCGAACCTCACACCCTGGAACCGCACCGTGCCCTTGGCCTCCCAGAGGTCGATGGGCTTCACGGGATCCGGCACGCTCGGCTTCTCCTCGAGCACGCCCGAGATCTTCTCGAGCGCCGCCGCGGCCGACTGGTAGGAGTTGTAGAACATCGCCATCTCCTCCATGGGGTCGAAGAAGCGCCGCGTGTAGAGCAGGGCCGCGAGCAGCACGCCGATCGCCACCTGCCCGTCGATCACGCGGAATCCGCCGACCAGCAGGACGACGCCGACGGCCACGTTGCCGATGAGCACGAGGCCGGGGTCGAAGATGCCGAACAGCTGGATGACGCGCGCGTTCACGTCGCGGTAGTCCTCGGTGAGGTCGCCGAACTCCTCGCCGTTGCGCTTCTCCACCCGGAACGCCTTGACGGCACGGATGCCGGTCATGGTCTCGACGAACTTCACGATGAGCTTCGCCGAGGCGACGCGCGACTCACGGAACAGGCTCTGCGAACGCTTCTGGAACCAGCGCGTGAGCACGAACAGCGGCACCAGCGAGACGACGAGCACGAGGCCGCTCACCCAGTCCAGGGTGAACAGCGCGATGCCGATGAAGCCCATGTACAGCACCCCGCGGATGAGGCCGTTGATGCCCTCGTCGAGGAGTTCGCGGATGGCGTCGAGGTCGCTGGTCTGGCGCGAGATGATACGACCAGACGTGTACGACTCGTGGAACTCGAGGCTGAGTCGCTGCGTCTGCAGGAACACGCGCGTGCGCAGGTCGATGAGCACCGCCTGGCTGATGCGGGCGCTCAGCACCGTGTACCAGGCGATCAGTACGGCACCGAGCACGCCGGTGACGAGGTAGGCGCCGCCGACGAGCCCGAGCGGACCCCAGTCCTGCTCCATGAGGGCCGGAAGGCCCTGGTCGATGCCCATCGCGATCAGCGCGGGCCCGGCCACCTGGAACGCCGTCGAGAACACGATGACCACGACGGCGAGCACCACCTGCGGCCGCAGCGGTCGCAGGAGCGACCCGAGCAGGTGCAGCGAGCGCCGGCGGATCTGGCGCGACTCCTCCTTAGTGAAGTCGTTGCGCTCCTCACCCTCCACTCCGGTGACGCTCATCGGTTCACCCCCTCCTTCTCGTCGAACAGATCTCGGTCGGTCTGGCGCGCCTGGTCGCGGCGCTCCTCGTCCTCCAGGCTCGAAATCACGAACCTGTAGTGGTCGTTGGTCTCCAACAGCTCGGAATGGCGTCCGACGGCCGTGATGCGGCCGTCCTGCAGCAGTGCGACCCTGTCGGCGAGCATGACCGTCGACGGCCTGTGCGCCACGATGAGCGCCGTCGTCGAGGCGAGCACCCTGCGCAGGGCTGCCTCCACGAGCGCCTCGGTGTCGACGTCGAGCGCCGACAGCGGGTCGTCGAGCACGAGCACGGCGGGCTTCGCCGCGACGGCGCGGGCGAGGGCGAGCCGCTGGCGCTGGCCGCCCGAGAGGCTCATGCCCTCCTCGCCCACCGTGGTGTCGACGCCGTCGGGGAGGTCGTGCACGAACCCGGCCTGGGCGATCTCCAGCGCTTCGGCGAGGGCGGCATCCGCTTCAGGACTGCGCTCTGCGAACTCGGGGCGTCCGAGCAGCACGTTGTCGCGGACCGACGCCGAGAACAGCGTCGCGTCCTCGAAGGCCATGGCGATGTGACGACGCAGCTCCTCGCGGCTGAGGTCGCGCACGTCGACGCCGTCGAGTCGCACCGCACCCCCGGTGACGTCGTACAGGCGCGTGGTGAGAGCCGTGATGGTCGACTTGCCCGAACCCGTGAGTCCGACGAGCGCCATGGTCTCCCCCGGTCGCAGGGTGAGTTCGACCCCGTCGACGAGATCGGGAAAGCGCTCAGGCGAGTCCTGGTAGCGGAAGTGCACGGCGTCGAAGTGGAGCTCGCCCTGCGGGTCGGTGATCGTCACCGGGGCCTCGGGGTCGCGGATGGCGTTCACCTCGTCGAGGATGTCGAAGAAGCGGTCGGTCGCCGTGCGGGTGTCGAAGGTCATCGACAACAGGAATCCGATCGATTCCACGGGGAAGCGCAGCACTGTCGCCGTCGCGAAGAAGGCCACCAGCGTTCCGACACTGAGCTCGCCCTGGGCCGCGAGCCAGGTGCCCACCACGAGGCAGAGCGCGAAGGCGACATCCGGAACCATGAGCAACCACAGCCAGATACCGGCGATCGCGCGGGCCTTCTCGATCTCGGTTCCGCGCAGGTCCTCGGCCTGCGAGGTGAAGTTCTTGAGCGCGTGCCTTCCCCGGCCGAACGCCTTCAGCACCCTGATGCCGTGCACAGACTCCTCGACGGCCGTCGCCAGGTCTCCTGCCTGGTCCTGGCTGCGCCTGGCGATGGTGGAGTACTTGCCCTCGAACACGAAGCCGTAGATCCAGAGCGGGATCGAGCAGGCGAAGAAGATGAGGCCGAGGATCCAGTTCATCGAGATGAGGATGCCGAACCCCACGATGATCGTGAGCACGTTGACGACGAGCAGGATGATGCCGAAGGCGAGGAACCGGCGGATGAGGCCGAGGTCGCTGACGGCTCGCGAGAGCAGCTGGCCACTGGGCCAGCGGTCGTGGAACGCCACCGGGAGGTCCTGCAGCTGCGCGTAGAGACCGTTGCGCATGCTCGCCTCGACGTGGGTGCCCGGCGTGAGCACGAACCAGCGTCGGAGGCCGATGAGGATGGCCTCGAGCACGCCGAGCCCGATGACGAGCAGCGAGGCCGGCAGGATCGCCGAGGCGTCACCCGTCGACAGCGGACCGTCGACGAGGACCTGCAGGATCTGCGGGATGGCGAGCGCGACCAGGCTGGCGAGCAGCGCCGAGACCGCGCCCAGGATGAGGAAGGGCACGGCGGGCTTGACGTAGGGGTAGAGCCTCATCAGGGTCCGGACCGTTCCGGGACGGTCTTGAGGCGGGTGCTGGTGCTGAACGGATGCGGGCATGTCTCGCTGTCTCTGACGGGGTGGCCGAGGAGCCTGCTCGTGGCGCGGCCGTGCTGAAGACCGGCGTCGGCGAGCGGGATCCCGCTGTCGGCGTGGTGTTGATGGTGTGAGCGCCTGTCGGTCGTGCGGACCGGCGCTGTGCGGAACGGGCGTCGCCCGTGCGGCGTGCGGTGCGGCTACTCCGTGATCGCGGCGAGGCGTGCCGCGACGACAAGGCCGGTGGTCGCTCCGGATCGGGGCGTCGGCTTCTGTGTCTTCGTCATGGCATCCTCCTGCGCGTCTTCGTTGGATCTGGGTGCCACCGTCGCGTTCGGGCGGCAGGCAGCCTTGCAGACTATACCCGCGCATCCGTCGACCGCAACGGCTGCGTCGAGCCGACTGCTGCCCGAGTGTCGATTACGCTGACGGGAGTGTCGGCATGGCGGCGGACGCGGACGAGACGAGGGGGCGCCGGTGGGATCGATCCGTCTCGCCGTGCTCCGAGCGCGAGCCCACGCGGGACTCCTCCTCGGCCTCGGAGCGGTCGTGGCCGCAGCGGCGCTGGCCGGTGTCGGCATCATCGGCGGGCTCGCCACCTCGACGGCGACCGGCGTGCACGATGCCCTGGCGGCATCCGGACCATCCACCGAGTTCGTGGTCACGGCCGACCCGTCCGATCCCGACGATGCTGCGGCCGCCCAGGATGCCGTCGACGCCCTCATCGGCGAGACGGTCGAGCACGGCGAGGTGGAGCGCTTCGTCGACGGAGACGACCGGCTGGTGTGGGTGATCACCCCGGCCGAGAACGCGCTGACGCCCGTCGGTGCGACCGAGCTGCGCCACGAGATCGACGACCTCGTGTCAGTGCTCGACACGGCGACCATCCCCGCCACGACGATGTCCAGCTCCGGGGCGCTGCCTTCCACCCTCGCCGAGCTCGATCGCGGTGTCGTCGCGGTGGCGTCCGTGCAGCCGGTTCCGCTGCTGCTCGTGTTCGTCTTCGCGTGGTTCGCGCTGGCCCAGATCGCCCGCCTTCTCCGCAGTGCCCGCGCGGACGAGGGCGAGCTGCTCACGGCGCGAGGGATGACGGCGCCGCAGCTCGGCACGCTGGCCGTTCTCGAGTCGGCCGTGACCGTGATCCCGGCGGCGATCGTCGGCACGGCGGTCGCCGTCGCCGCGCTGGGGTTGCTCCAGCCCGTCGAGGCATCCTCGCTGAGCGGCTGGCCGTTCGCCGTCGCCGTCGCCCTTCTGGCGCTTCTCGTGGCCGGCTTCAGCGCCGCACGGGGTGCGATCGGCGGGGCCGCCGGGCGTCGGGCAGAGCGCTCGGGCCGAGGCGTCGGCACCCTCGCGGTCACGGCTACCGGCGCGATTCTCGCCACTGTCGCAGCATCCGTCTCCGTAGCTCAGCTGCTGCAGTACGGCTCGCCTCTCGTTCCCGCAGCCGACGGCGGGGTGCGCGTCGACCTCATCGCCGAGTTCGCCCCTGTGCTCGTGCTGGTGGCCGGCGCGATGATCGCCGTGCTCGTGCTGCGGCCCGTCGTCGTCGCCGTCGAGCGAGCGTCGGCACGGGGAACCGGGCTCGCCGGCTCTCTCGCCGCCCGCCAGGTCGCGCGCCGCTTCCCGATGTTCCAGGTGGCCGTGCTCCTGGTCTGCCTGGCCGTGGGCAGCGCAGTGTTCGCCTCGGGGTACTCCGCGACCTGGCGTGCCCTGGCCGAGGCCTCGGCCCAGCAGGCCACTGGAACGTCGGTGCGGGTGGCCCTCGCAGACGACTCGACGGCCGGGACGACGACTGCGGTGCGCGAGATCGACGGGGTGACGGATGCCGCCCCCGTCGCCACGGCTCCCATCCGGGTGGGCGACGACCCGGCCTCGCTCACAGCCCTCTCGCCCGCGGAGATGACAGGGGTGCTCGCCGACGTCGGCGGCACCGTCGACACAGCTGCCATGGCCGCAGCACTCGCCGAGGACGTACGGCCCGGCCTCGCCCTCCCCGAGGGCTCCGAGTCGTTGCGGCTCGATCTCGGCGTCTCGGCACCGGACGACAGCCGTCGCGGCGCGATCGCGCTGAGCGCCTGGCTCGCCGACGCCGATGGCGCGCTCGTCTCGATCGCCCTCGGTTCACTCGAGGTCGACGGTCCAGGACGCGTCACGCTCTCGGCCGAACTGCCCGCCGCCGACGACGGCTGGAACCTGCTCGCCGTCGATGGTCGACTGAGCGCCGCCGATGGCGCCGTCGGGATCGTCATCGAGCTGACCGCCCTCGAGACCTCGCCTGCAGCCCCACAGACGCTCGCCCTGCCGAGCGAGCCCGATGCCACGCTGGCATCGACCGAGCCGCTCGGCCGGATCATGGCGACGGATGCCGCAGGCCAGGGCGTGCCGGCCGTGATCTCGACCGCCCTCGCCGACAAGCGCGGGCTGCGGGTCGGCGACCTGTTCGACTACCAGTTCGACGGCCTGCTGCGTTCCGGGTCCGCCGTCGTCGCCGGCCTGACGCCGTCGGTGCCCGGGTCGACCGACCAGCTCGCGGCGCTCTTCCCGCTCGCCACCCTCGATGACGACCTGCTGCGCGGCAACGACACGACGGCCGAGGCGAACGAGGTCTGGGCTGCGGCCGATGATCCGGCTCGTGTAGCGGCAGCCATCGAGCCCGCGCTGGCCGCCGGCGCCTCCGCTGCCGCCGGGCCGGACGCCGTCACGATCGCGGCTCCCGGCGCCGCGACGCTGCTCGCAGAGCCTGTCGTCGTCGCCGTGTGGGTCGGCGTCGGGGCAGCCATCGCCCTGGCCCTCATCGCGACCGTCGGCATCCTCTCGGCGCTGGGCGCCGCCCGCTCCGGCGAGGTGGCGCTCCTCCGCGCGATCGGGGTGCCGTCGCGTGCGCAGGCCAGGGGCCGCGCTGTCGAGCTCATGGTCGCCGTCGTCGCCGGCGGCCTCGTCGGGCTCGCCGTCGGAGCCGCGACGGTGGCGCTCACGGCCGCGCAGTTCGCTGCGGCATCCGTCGCCGAGGCATCTCTCGTCGCGGGCCTGCCACCATCCGTCGGCGTGCTCGCCCTCGCACTGGCCCTGCTCGCCCTCGGCCTGCCGCTGGCCGTCATCATCGCGCTGCACGCCCGCTCCGTGCGTCTCCGTGCCTCCAGCCCTTCGGCCGTCGGGGAGGCATCGTGAGTCGTCGTTCAGCACATTCCGGCCCGGCGCTCCTGCTGCGCCATCTCGCGGCCCACCCGGCCGGCGGACTCACCGTGGCCGTGCTCGTCGTCCTGCTGTCCGCCCTCGCGGCCGCAGCGCCGCGGGCGGTCGAGGCCATGCACACCCGATCGCTCGACTACGCCGTCAGCGCGCTCGAGCCCGCGCAACGCGACATCACCGGCGGTGCGATCGGCGTGCCCGACCCCGGCGCCGGTGCCACGTCGGGACCTCATGCGCTGCCACCGGAGTCCCAGCCGTCGTGGGGCGCGTTCAACGACGAAGTCGTGGCCCTCCACGACAGCCTGCCGTCTCCGCTCCGCGAGGCGACGGGTCGGCCGCAGTACTTCCTGTCGCAGGACAGCCTGCCCATCACCAGGGCGGGCGACGAGAACTACGGCGAGCTGGCCCTCGCCTACGACCCGCGATCCTCCGAGCACGTGCGGTACACCGACGGCTCGCCGCCCTCTGAGACGGATGACGATGTCGTCGAGATCGGCCTCGGCACCGTCAACGCCGACATCCTCTCCTGGGGCGTCGGCGAGACCCGCCAGATCCAGGCCGACCGTGGCGAGACGTTCAGCGCCCGCCTGTCGGGCGTCTTCGAGCCCGTCGACCCCGATGACGACTACTGGTCGCACGCTCCCCTGCTGCTCGAACCGAGCCTCGTGCAGGAGCCGCTCGGCCCTCCGGTGTACACGGTGACAGGGCTCGTCGACTCCTCGGAGCTTCCCGCCCTCGCCATGTCGCCCACTGCGGTGCGCGTCGAGGTGTGGTTCCCGCTCGACCCCGACGCCGTGACGCAGGCCGACGCGCCGGCGCTGGTCGAGCAGTTGCGCCGCCTCGAGTCGGCTCCTCCCACCGTCATGATGACGCGGACCGAGTTCTTCGAGTCCATGCTGTCGTTCTCCGCCGGTCCGTCCGACACCATCGAGGACACCCTGACGACGGATGCCGCCGTCGACGCCGTGCTCGCCATGACGGCCTCCGGCCCCCTCGGCGTGATGATCGCCGTGCTGCTGCTCGGCTGCCGGATGATCAGCGGCCGACGGGCCGATGCCCTTCGCCTGCTCGCGGCCCGAGGAGCGAGCGGCGGCACCCTGCGTGGCGTCATGGCGAACGAGGGGCTGGTGATCGGCGTTCCAGCCGCGATCGTGGGATCGTTCATCGGAATCCTCGTCACCACCGGCCAGGTCACGGTGGGCGCCCTCCTGCTGCCGGTCCTGCTCGGGCTCCTGCCGGCGGTGCTCCTCGCGCTTCCGGCGCCCGACCTCCGGCGCGGCGAGCGCGACGACCTCGACGGCGCGAGCCGGGCCTCTGGGCGGGTGCGGATCATCGTCGAGCTCGTCGTCGTCGGCCTCGCGGCCGTGGCGACCTTCGCGCTGATGCAGCGGGGGCTCACGACGGCGGCAGCGGCATCCGGAATCGATCCGCTGCTCGCCGCGGCTCCCCTGCTGCTCGCGCTGGCCGTCTGCGTTGCCGCGCTCAGGCTCTACCCGCTGCCGCTGGCGTGGCTGGCTCGGCGCTCGCACGCGCGGCGGGGCCTCAGCGCCTACCTCGGACCGGTGCGGGCGCTCCGCGATCCGGCGACCGGCCTCGCCCCTGTGCTGGCGCTGGTTGTGGGGGTCGCCGTCGCCGTCTCGTCAGGAGTACTGCTCACGACCATCCGGTCCGGCATCGACGACGCAGCACTGACGGCCGTTGGTGCGGACCTGCGCGTGAAGGGCACGCCGCTCACCACCGAGCAGGTGGAGGAGATCGGCACCGTTCCCGGAGTCGCGGACGCCGCTGCGGTGTCCGGCGCGAACAGCGCGCTCATCGACGTCGACGGTCGCCGCACCAACACCTCGATCATCGTCGTCGACACCGAGGCCCTCGGCAGGGTGCAGGGCGACGCTCCCGGCGCCATTCCGGTCGGGGCAGCGCTGCGCGCCGACGGCGACGCGGTCCCGATCGTGGCGTCGGGGGCGACGACGGCCGCTGTCGGCAGGTCGACGGATGCCACCCTCGACGGAGAGCCGATCACCATAGTCGCGACGGTCGACGGCAGCACGGCGCTCAGCACTCGGGCGAACTGGGCCGTCGTCGACAGCCGCTTCGCCGACAGGGTCGGAGTCGTCAACCCCGTCACCCACGTGATGCTGCTCCGAGTCGAGCCCGGTTCCGATCTCGAGGCCACCCGGGCTGCCGTGCAAGCCGTGGCGGGTGACGAGGCGACGGTCGACACCCCGGCCGATTCCGCCGCGGTCCTGACCTCGGCTCCGGCTGCGGCCGGCCTGCAGTCCGCCCTGCTCATCGGCATCGCGGTCACGGCCCTGCTCAGCGCCCTCACCATCGCGATGACCCTCGTGCTCGGAGGCCCGGCCAGGGCCCGAATCCTGGTACTGCTGCGGATGCTCGGAGGAGGCCGCCGTGAGGCTCGCTCGCTCGCCGTCTGGGAGATCGCGCCGATGGCCGTGGTCGCGCTGGTGTTCGGCGCAGCGCTCGGAATCGGCCTGCCGCTCGTGATCCTCGCCGGCGTCGACCTGCGCGGATTCACAGGAGGCCGGCTGCAGCCTGCGCTCGCGGTCGACCCGCTCCTCACCCTCGCCCTCGTGCTCGGCTTCGTGCTGGTGACGGCCCTGTGCACGTTCATCGCGCTGTTCGCCTCCGGGAGGGCCCACGCCAGTGCGATCCTGAGGACAGTGGAGGCCTGACAACCATGGAGAAGACGGAGACCCGCGTGACCGACACGACAGAGACCGGCGAGCCCGACGTGATCTGCTCCGACCTCGTCCGCATCTTCACCGCGCAGGGGGTGGAGGTCCAGGCGCTTCAGGGACTCAACCTGCGCCTCGATCGCGGCGAGCTGGTCGCCCTCATCGGGGCGTCCGGCTCCGGGAAGTCGACCCTGCTCGGCATCCTGTCCGGACTCGATGTCCCCACGGCCGGCATCGCCCGAGTGGCCGGTCACGACCTGCTCGCCCTAGGTCGACGCGAGCGGGTGGCCTTCCGTCGTCGCAGCGTCGGCTTCGTCTGGCAGCAGACCGGACGGAATCTGCTTCCCTACCTGACGGCCGCTGAGAACGTCGCCGCCGCTCTGGCCGTCGCCGGCGCCCGCGGCGATCGCGACGCACGTGTCCGGGAGGTGCTCGAGGTGCTCGACGTCGCCGGGGTCGCCGATCGACGGCCGGCGCAGATGTCGGGCGGTCAGCAGCAGCGCGTCGCCATTGCCGTCGCCATCGCGAACGAGCCGCGGGTTCTGCTGGCCGACGAGCCCACCGGCGAACTCGACGAGGCGACCTCGGCATCGGTCCTCGAGGCCATGCGCTCGGTGAACGAGCGCCTGGGGGTGACGACGCTCATCGTCACCCACGACCCCACTGTGTCGGAGCACGTGGCACGCACGGTGCAGATCCGTGACGGGCGCACCTCCACCGAGGTGCTGCGCAGCACCCGCACAGACGAGCACGGGGCCGAACAGGCCGTCGCGGAGGAGTTCGCCGTGCTCGACCGAGTCGGTCGTCTGCAGTTGCCGCACGACTTCGTCGGAGCCCTCGGCCTGCACGACAGGGTGCGACTATCGCTCGAACCCGACCACGTGGCCGTGCGCCCGGGTCAGGAGCAGCGCCCGGCTGCCGCTCCCCCGGTTCCGGCTGCGACGCCGGCTCCCGAGCCGTCGACGGTTCAGGATGCCGCACCCTCCGCAGCGCCTGCTGCACCGGCACCAGCCGCACCCGCGGCACCCCCTCGCGGCCGTCACGCCGCCCCCACACAGGAGGACGCCTCATGAGCATCGCACTGCGGGCCGAGGGCCTCAGCCGCCACTACACGGTCGGCGACGCCGTCGTGCGCGCCGTCAACGATGTCTCGCTCAGCGTCTCGCCGGGTGAGCTGCTCGTCGTGCGCGGATCGTCAGGCGCCGGTAAGACGACCCTGCTCAACCTGCTCGGAGGTCTCGACAGCCCGACGGCGGGGCAGGTCTGGGTGGGCGACCGGGAACTCACCAGCCTCAGCGAGGACGAGCTCGCAGAACTCCGCCGCACGGGTCTCGGCTACATCTTCCAGGGGTTCGGGCTGATCCCGGTGCTGTCGGCAGCCGAGAACGTCGAGGTGCCTCTCCGGCTGGCCAGGACCGAGGCAGCCGAACGCGACGCCCGCGTCGCCGAGGCGCTCGCACTCGTCGGGCTGTCCGACCACGCCGCCCAGCGTCCGGCGGAGCTGTCCGGCGGGCAGCAGCAGCGCGTGGGCATAGCCCGTGCACTGGTGTCGCGTCCCGGCATCCTCCTCGCCGACGAGCCCACCGGGCAGCTCGACAGTGGAACCGCCGCGACGGTCATGGACCTGATCTCGGGACTGGTGCACGACCGCGGCATTGCGGCGATAGTCTCCACCCACGACCCGCTCCTGGTGCAGCGCGCAGACCGCGTGCTCGAGATGCACGACGGGCGACTGCGCGCGGCAGACGACCTCAGCGCACCCGTACGCTGAGGCAGGTGACGCAGCCCTCGAGCTTCTCGAATTCGGAGATGTCGACGGTCACCACCCTGTAGCCCAGGTCGGAGATGAGCGCGGCGCTGACCGGGGCGGACCCGGCCATGAGCACGGTGTCTGGTGCGAGTTCGACGACGTGGGCTCCCCCGGCCTCGGGCACGGCCACGAAGCGGTCGAAGACCGTGATGTCATCGAGCAGCGGCGGGTAGCCGATCACGGTGCCGTCCGGCAGGGCCGTCGCAGCGCTCTTGAGGTGCAGGGCCTTCGTGAGCGGCACGGCGACGACCGTGTAGCCGAGGGGCGCGAGCAACACGCGGAGTTGGCGGATGCCCTCGGCATTGGTGCGCGTCGACCGGCCGACGTACACAGTCGCGCCGACCTTGAGCACGTCGCCGCCGTCCAGGGTTCCCGGCAGCTCGATGCGCTCGACCTGCACGCCCGGGATCGAGCGCACCGACTCCTCGGCTCCGGCGATCTCGCCGCGTCGGGCCTCGGATCCGGGGCTCGCGATCACGGCGACGTCGCCGAACATGACCACTGCGTCCTCGACGAACACGGAGTCGGCGAGCAGAGGCTCGGCCGGAACCTCCACGACCTCCCAGCCCTCCGCGGTCATGGCCGCGCAGTAGTTGTCCCACTGCTCGTCGGCGACCTCCGAGTCGATCCCCTCGCGCTCGATATGGGTCACGATGCCCTCGGCGAGGTTCTCGGCCGGAACGCGTACGAGGGCGATCCGGCGGGACTGGCCCGACGAGCCCACGCCGTATCCGAGCACGATGGCGGTGATGCTGCGACCGAGGGTGACCTCGCCGAGCGTCACCGCGAGCACGAACAACAGGTTGAAGCCGATGAGGCTCGCGAAGATCTGCCCGAGCACGGCACCGTCGATGGCGGTTCCGGCACCGGCGACGGTGAGGATGGAGCCGAGCACGGCGCCGATGAGACCAGCGCCGAGACCACCGGCGAGGGCGGGGAGCCACCAGCGAGTGGCGCCGAGGGCGTTGAAGATCGCCAACAGGACGCCCGCGACGATGGTGGGCACCAGGAAGAAGTTCGCCGCCCCGGTGAGGGCCGCCGTCGCCTGCTGGCCGCCGATGAAGAACGCCAGGCTCGTGACGGCGAGGGCCACGACGACCACGACGAGCGCCGAGAGCACGCCCGCCGTGATGCGGCGTCCGAGGTCGACGGCCGGAACGGGTGGTCGGGTGGCAGCACTCGAGAAAGTCATGAGTGCGACACTACCGGCCACCCGCGCGGTGATCAGGCGGCGTGCAACCGTGCCTCGGCGATGCGTTCAGCCGCCTCCAGCGTCGTCGTGCCGTCGGCGGTGGACTCACGGAAGATCTCGGTGACGGTGTCGCCGATGGCCAGGACCCGCAGCTCGATCGCGTCGAGGTCCGCGTCTCCGGTCGACGCACCGTCCAGGTAGATCACCCCACCGCCGTTGGCCACGAAGTCCGGAGCCCAGAGGATGCCGCGGTCGGCGAGGCGCCTGGCGCCATCGCGCGACGCCAACTGGTTGTTCGCGGCACCGACGACTCCTCGCACCCGCAGTTCGTCGATCACGCGACTCGACAGCGCCCCACCCAGACCGCACGGCACGAACAGGTCCGCCTTCACGGCGTGGGCGTCAGCCGGCTCGACCCAGTGCGCCCCCAGCTCCGTGGCGAGGGCCTTCTTCGAGGTGTCGACATCCGTCACCGTCAGGCGGGCGCCACCGGCCGTCAGCGCCCGAGCGAGCCGGCCGCCGACCTGGCCGAGGCCTGAGATCACGATGTGGCGCCCCGCGACGTCGCGGGAACCGTCGAGGGCTTCTAGGGTGGAGCCGATCGCGGCGAGGACTCCGGATGCCGTGGCGTCGGCAGGCTCGCCCACCCCGCCCTGCTCGGGTGGAAGGCCGCAGACGTGCGCAGTGCGCAGGGCCACGATCGCCATCAATTCGGCGCTCGTTCCCACGTCCTCTGCGGTCATGTACGCACCGTCGAGGCTCTCGACGGCGTCGCCGAGATCGAGCATGGCTGCGTGCCGCCCCTCCTCGGTGAGCACTGTGCCGCGCGGAACGTGGATGACGGCCTTGCCGCCGCCGCGGGCGAGGCCGGCGGCCGCGTTCTTCAACGTCATTGCTGCCGAGAGCCGGAGGGCGTCGGCCAGGGCGTCCTGCCAGTCGTCGTACTGCCAGACGCGGCAACCGCCGAGCGCCTGGCCGAGGCGGGTGGAATGCACCGCCACGATGATCGTGAGACCGGAGCGGCGACCGGTGACGACGAGCACACGCTCATGGTCGAACTCGGGGGCCGATGCTGCAACGTCGGGAGGGGATGCTGGTGCTGTATCGATGAGAGTCATCGTCGATTCTCCTTGAGGATCTGCTTCGTGGGCAGGGTGTGCGGCACGGGGTGTGTGCCGCTCCCAAGGATACGCGCGGGGCCGCCCTCGGGCGAGGAGGACGACGAGTTCCGTCAGTGGAAGAAGTGCCGCTCTCCGGTGAAGTACATGGTCACGCCGGCAGCCGTTGCCGCGGCGATGACCTCCTCGTCGCGGATGCTGCCACCGGGCTGCACGATGGCCGCCACTCCGGCGTCGATGAGGATCTGGGCGCCGTCGGCGAACGGGAAGAAGGCGTCGGATGCCGCCACGGACCCGGCTGCGCGGTCGCCGGCTCGGGTCACCGCGAGCTGGCAGGAGTCGACGCGGTTGACCTGACCCATGCCGACGCCGACGGATGCCCCTCCCGCCGCGAGCAGGATGGCGTTCGACTTGACGGCGCGGCAGGCCCGCCAGGCGAACTCGAGGTCGGCGCGGGTGGCGTCGTCTACGGACTCACCGGCAGCGAGGGTCCACTCCTCGAACGGGGCGAAATGCGTGTCGGCCTGCTGCAGCAGCAGTCCTCCCGAGATCTGTCGCAGCTCGATCCCGCTGCGCGAGTAGTCGGCGGGGAGTTCGAGCAGCCGGATGTTCTTCTTCGCCGTGAGCAGTTCGAGCGCCTCGGGCTCGAAGCCCGGCGCGATGAGCACCTCGGTGAAGATGCCGGCGACGGTCTCCGCCATGGCGCGGGTCACGACGCGGTTCGCGGCGATCACGCCGCCGAAGGCCGACACGGGGTCGCAGGCGTGGGCACGCGCGTGGGCCGAGGCGATGGCGTCAGCGGCATCCGGATCGGCCACCGCGATGCCGCAGGGGTTCGCGTGCTTGATGATGGCGACGGCAGGCTCGGAGAAGTCGAAGGCCGCTCGCAGTGCTGCGTCGGCATCGACGTAGTTGTTGTACGACATCTCCTTGCCGTGCAGCTGGCGCGACTGGGCGATGCCGCCACCCTCGCGGTTGGCGTACAACGCCGCCGACTGGTGCGAGTTCTCGCCGTAGCGCAGCGACTGTTGACGCGTCCAGGTGCCGCCGAGCCAGCCCGGGAAGCCGGTGCCGTCGTCGTCGGGGGCGACGACGTTCCCGATCCACGAGGCGACGTTGACGTCGTAGCTCGCCGTGTGGCGGAAGGCCTCTGCTCCGAGGGCCTGGCGCTGTGCCAGGGTCGTTCCGCCGGCCTCGAGGGCGGCGACGACCTGCGGGTAGCGCGCGGGGTCGACGACGATCGCGACGTTCGCGTGGTTCTTCGCCGAGGCGCGCACCATCGCGGGCCCGCCGATGTCGATCTGCTCGACGATGTCGGACGCCGGGGCACCCGACGCGACGGTCTGCACGAACGGATACAGGTTCACCACGACCAACTCGAACGGCGCGATGCCGAGCTCGAGCAGCTGCGCCTCGTGCGACTCCAGCCGCAGGTCGGCGAGAAGACCGGCGTGCACGGCGGGGTGCAGCGTCTTGACGCGGCCGTCGAGGGCCTCGGCGAAGCCCGTCACGCTGGCGACATCCGTCACCGCGAAGCCGGCATCGCGGATGGTCGACGCCGTCGATCCTGTGGAGACGATCTCGACCCCGGAGGCCGAGAGGGCGCCCGCGAGCTCGAGGAGCCCGGTCTTGTCGCTCACGGAGATGAGGGCTCGACGGATGGGAACGACATCGCGGTCGCGGTAGAGGCTGGGGTCGTGGCTGGGGCCGCTCATGATCGGGAGAGTTCCTTCAAATCGACGTGTCCGTTGGCGATGTCGAGTACGGCCTCGATGAGGAGGCGGCGCTCGACGGGCTTGATGCGATCGTGCAGCGACGACTCGGTGTCGCCGACGTGGATCGGCACGCGCTCCTGCGCGATGATCGGTCCGCCGTCGACGCTGTTGTCGACGACGATGAGGCTGGCGCCGGTCTCGGGGGCTCCCGCGGCGAGCGCGTCGCGCACTCCATGGGCTCCGGGGAACTCGGGCAGGTACGCGGGGTGGGTGTTGATAAGGTTCGGCGAGAGCGCAGCGACGACGCGCGGCGGCAGCAGCCGCATCATCCCGCTCAGGACGACGAGGTCCGGGCCCCAGGCACGGATCTGCTCCAGCAGGGCATCACCCCAGGTCTCGCGATCGGGATACCCGGGGTAGGCGACCGTGAAGGTCGGGATGCCGTACTCCTCGCCCAGCGAGAGCCCGACGGCATCGCGGTCGGCGCCGATCGCCACCACCCGGGCGGGGAACTCCGCATCCTGCGATGCCTCGAGCAGGGCGCGGAGGTTCGACCCCCCTCCGGAGATCAGGACCACGAGCGAAAGCACGTCCACGAGCCTACCGGAGCAGCGGATGCGCCCCTGACGCGGGCGGCCATGCTCACGTGCGCACCGCGCACCGCACACCGCACACCGCGCGCCGCGCGCCGCGCGCCGCTCGGGACTCCTCAGTCGCGCGCTGGCTCGTCCGAACGCAGCTCGGCGCCGGCCCGCTCGTCGGCGGAGCCCCGCCAGCCTGCAGCGAGCAGGGCGAGCACGGCGGGAACTGCGATCTCGACTGCGGCGAGGATGCCGACCAGCCACGGATCAGGGCCGACGCTGGCGAGCCGACCGGGGCCGATCGCTCCACCCGACCACCAGGCGAGCAGCCCGAGGGCGAGGCCGGCCAGAGCGCCGATGCCCGCTCCGATGCCGGCCAGGTGGAGTCTCGTCGCCGTCGGCGGCAGTCGCCGATGGGCGAGCCACCCGGCCAGCGCTCCGAAGGCGATCGGCACGAGCACACCGAGGACGCCGATCGCGGGCTCGCCCTGCGGGAGCGCGCCGAGCACCGGGAGCCCGGGCACGGCACCGAGCACGGTCCCGCCCGGTGCGACGCTCGTGCCGGTGCCGATCAGGAAGCCGGGACCGACAAGCCACGCGGCGGCCCAGATCACCAGGTTGGGAAGCAGTGCCAGCTGCAGCAGTGTGATGGCGATTCCGCCCAGGATGCCGGCCTGCAGGCTCTCGTAGAGCGCCGTGACGGTGGCGTAGTGGGTCACGAGCATGATGGCGACGACAACAGCGGCCACACCGATGATCCCGGCGACGGCGACGGTCGCTCCACGGACCGCTGCGTCGATGCCGGCGCGGACCATCGCCGGCCACTGCATGACCGTCGCTCGCACTCGGACCGCCGTGGCGTCGCGCCGCCCGACGGGCCCGCGCTGGGACTCCCACTCGGACGCCGCGAGCATCGCGGTCACGTAGATCAGGGTCGGCAGCACGAAGGCCTGCACTGGCGCTGGCCTGGCGACGGTTGCGGTGGCGCTGAGCGCGACGAGGGCCGTGAGCACGGCGAAGGTGAGGGCGGCGACGACGACCCCGAGCATCCGGTCACCGCTGATCACAGCGCGCCGACCGACCCTCAGCCCGCTCAGCACCGTGATGACGGCGAATCCGAGCAGTGCGATCGAGATCGTGAAGGGCTGGGCGGCATCCGGCAGCCCTGTGGTCGCGGCCACGGCCTCGGGAAGACGGACTGTGAGGTCCACCCCGTGCCCGACGAGCCAGAGATCGACGGAGCCACGCCAGAACGGCAGCCAGTCCGACGCCATGCGGAGGGTCGTCGCCCACAGGATCGTGAGCGGGACGAGCGGAATGCCGATCCCGACGGCGACGACGACGAGCGCCTCGAGAGCGGCGATCAGAGCAGTCGTTGTGCGGTTCATCCGTCAGGGACTCTACCTGCCGGATGCCCGCCCTCAGGCGACGACGATCGGGGTGTCTTCGTCCGCCTCATCGGGCACCGTCACCACAGGGCGCTGGAGGAGCTCGCTGATGCCGAGCAGCACGATGGCGATCACGGCCGTCCAGATGATCAACGCCGGCGAGAGCGGCCGCACGAACAGCACGACTGCAGCCGCGATCACGGCGATCGCCACCCGGACCACGACGCGCTGGCGGTAGAGCCACTCGCCGAAGCGACCGGTGGTCACTCCGCGCTTCGCGCCTGCGGCCCGCACCCAGGCGACCCAGCCCAGGAAGAGCAGACGCAGCTTCACCGCAGGGCGGTAGGAGGACGCCAGCCAGCCGACGACGGCCACAGTCACCGCGAGGACGGTCACGGCCGTGATCGTCGCCGAGATGAACGTCAGCACCTGGTCGTAGATGACCCCGGCAGCGGACGCGGACATGATCGCAGGAGCGAGGTTCGCGACGGTCACGATGCGACCGACTCCGAGGCCGGCGGCCAGCAGGATCATGACCAGGGCGAGTCCGATGCTCGCACCGAGCAGGGCGACGATGCGCCGCCGCGCGACGAGGACGCCGGCGATGAGGAAGGCGATCGCGACCCAGGGCAGCCAGGTCCCGACACCCACGGCCACGCCGTACAGCGACTGGGCGAGTACGGCCTGGTCGGACTGCGCGATCACGATGGTCTTGTCGATGGTGGGGATCTGGGCGGCGAAGCCGATGCCCTGGTTCACCAGCACCCGCTTGACCTCCTCGATGATCGGCGCCAGTTGTACGCCGATCTGGCCTTGGGCGTCGATGCCGATGGCCGCGTTCTCGTCGCCGTTCAGGGTGGCGAGCACCTGGTTGTGCGTGACGGTCAGGGCCTGCGTCCAGATGGCGGAGAAGGCGTCGGATTCGACGAACCTCGTCACCGAGGTCTGGATGAGCGACTGGATGCCGGCAGCGGCCGGAGCGCGCAGCAGGTCGAGCGCGGCCGAGGCCTTCGGGGCGAGGCCGAGCTCCTCGACGCCGTCGAAGAGCGAATCGGTGAGTCCTTGGACGTCGATCTGCTCGTTGATCGCGAGAACGACCTGATCCGTGACCAGTGCTTGGACCGCCGGGTCGTCTGCGAGCGGGGCGAAGGTGGCGACGAAGGTCTCCGTGCTCGAGAGCTGGTTCTTCGCCCAGCTCGCGATGACGGCGGTCGGCGCGAGGATCAGCCCGATCACGATGAGGAATGCCGACAGCACCGCCCACCAGCGGCTCGTGTGCGGGCGCCGCTTGCCTGCCGGCGGCACGATGACATCATCGAGCGGGGTGATCGGCACTGTCTCGGCTGCGCTTCGGGCGGCCTCGAGTTCGGCGCGCAGCGCCGCGTTCTCGGCGGCGAGTGCAGCCGCAGCCGCGGCCTGCTCGCGTCGCTGCTCCTCGGCCTCCAGGGCGATGGCCGATGCGGTCTCCTCCTGCTGCCGTCGAAGCTCCTCGGACTCGACGTTCAGTGCACCACCGGCTTCGCCCTGCTTCAACCGCAGCTCAGCGTTCTCCGCTGCGAGCAGTTCGAGCTGCCGCTGGAGTTCTGCATTCGACAACCGCGCCATGAGCCCAACCTCTCGTCACATCTGGGCCCACAGTATCGCCATGGAACGCTGCGGCACAGGGTTGGCGTGCAAACGGCTCCGAATGACGCGGCTGCAACGAGGAGCGGGGCCCACCGTCCCGGTGAGCCCCGCTTTTCGTGCTGGTCGTCCTACAGCGCTGCGAGCACCTCGCGCATGAGGCGCGCGGTCTCGCTCGGGGTCTTGCCGACCTTGACGCCGGCGGCCTCGAGGGCCTCCTGCTTCGCCTGCGCAGTTCCGGCCGAGCCCGACACGATGGCGCCTGCGTGGCCCATGGTCTTGCCCTCCGGAGCCGTGAAGCCCGCGACATAGCCCACGACGGGCTTCGTGACGTTGGCCTTGATGAAGTCGGCAGCGCGCTCCTCGGCGTCGCCGCCGATCTCGCCGATCATGACGATGGCCTTGGTCTCGGGGTCGGCCTCGAAGGCAGCGAGAGCATCGATGTGCGTCGTTCCGATGATCGGGTCGCCGCCGATGCCGATGGCGGTCGAGAAGCCGAGGTCGCGCAGCTCGTACATCATCTGGTAGGTCAGGGTGCCCGACTTCGACACGAGGCCGATGGGTCCCTTGCCGGTGATCGTCGCGGGCGTGATGCCGACGAGCGACTCGCCCGGCGTGATAATGCCGGGGCAGTTCGGGCCGATGATGCGGGTCTTGTTGCCCTTGGCCTGGGCGTAGGCCCAGAACTCCGCCGAGTCCTGCACGGGAACGCCCTCGGTGATGATGACCAGCAGGGGGATCTCGGCGTCGATGGCCTCGATCACGGCGTCCTTGGTGAAGGCCGGAGGAACGAAGGCGATCGAGACGTCGGCACCTGTGGTGGCTACGGCCTCTGCGACCGTGCCGAACACGGGCAGCTCGACGTCGCCGTGCGTGACGGTGGTTCCGGCCTTGCGGGCGTTCACGCCGCCGACGACCTGGGTACCGGCCTTCAGCATGAGAGCGGTGTGCTTGGTGCCCTCACCGCCGGTGATGCCCTGGACGATGACCTTGGAGTCCTTGTTGAGGAAGATCGACATGTCTTTGAATCCTGTCCTTGTCCGTGGCCTACGCGGCGGCGTTCGCGAGCTCGGCGGCCTTGTCGGCGCCCTCGTCCATGGTGGCGGCGAGGGTGACGAGCGGGTGGTTGTAGTCGGTGAGGATGCGGCGACCCTCCTCGACGTTGTTGCCGTCGAGGCGCACGACGAGCGGCTTGTTGGCGTGCTCGCCGAGGGTCTCGAGGGCTCCGACGATGCCGTTGGCCACCGCGTCGCAGGCTGTGATGCCGCCGAAGACGTTCACGAAGACGCTCTTGACCTGCTCGTCGCCGAGGATGACGTCGAGACCGGCTGCCATGACGGCGGCGGATGCTCCACCACCGATGTCGAGGAAGTTGGCGGGCTTCACCCCGCCGTGGTTCTCACCGGCGTAGGCGACGACGTCGAGGGTCGACATGACGAGTCCGGCACCGTTTCCGATGACTCCGACCTGGCCATCGAGCTTGACGTAGTTGAGGTCGGACTCCTTGGCCTTCGCCTCGAGCGGGTCCGCGGCAGCGGCATCCTCGAGCTCGGCGTGGTTCGGGTGGCGGAAGTCGGCGTTCTCGTCGAGCGTGACCTTGCCGTCGAGGGCGATGATGTCGCCGTCCTCGGTGAGCACGAGCGGGTTCACCTCGACGAGGGTGGCGTCCTCGCCGGTGTACACCTCGTAGAGCTTGACGAAGACAGGCGCGACCTTGTCGACCAGCTCGGCCGGGAACTTCGCGGCGACGGCGATCTCCTTGGCGGTCTCGAGGTCGAGACCCGTTCCGGGGTTCACCTCGATGCGTGCGAGCGCCTCGGGCTTCTCGACGGCGAGGATCTCGATCTCCATGCCGCCTTCGAAGCTCGTGAGCGAGAGGTAGGAGCGGTTGGCCCGGTCCAGCAGCACGGAGAAGTAGTACTCCTGCGCGATGCGCGCACCGCCGGCGACCATGACGCGATTGACGACGTGGCCCTTGATGTCGAGGCCGAGGATGGCCTGTGCCGCCTCGTAAGCCTCGTCGGGGTTCTTGGCGACCTTGACGCCGCCGGCCTTGCCGCGGCCTCCGACCTTGACCTGCGCCTTGACGACGACGACGCCGCCCAGCTTCTCGGCCGCGGCCCGCACCTCGTCGGCGGTGTCCGCGACGATGCCCGGAAGAACCGGGACACCGTACTGTTCGAACAGGTCTCTGGCCTGGTACTCGTAAAGATCCACGTGCGTGACTTCCAATCCGCATTGAGCGCGCGGCGCTGGCTTTTCAGGGGATGTGTTCCGTGACCCGAGTCCGCGCGATTACCTCGACGTCAAGACAGTTTCGGGCCATCTGAAAGCCTACCCCTCCTGATCGGGTGGCCAGAACGCTCCGCGGCGGCAGAACCCGGCCGCGGCGGCGTCGGGGCAGGCCCTGTGTCGCGGACGCCGACAGCAGCAGTACGGTCGCGAGCATCCACGTGCGAAAGGCGGCTCATCATGGCGACGAACGCGAGCGGCGGCGAACCTGTCCTCGAACTGCGCATCCACGGGGTGAACAACATGCCGCCTCACGAGCTGCTCGACCTGCCACCCGACGAGGTCGAGTTCGCCATGGGAGACAAGCTCGGCAGCTTCTGGCATCCGACGGCTGAATCACTCGACAAGGGGCGAGCCCAACAGGAGCTCGGCGAGGGCAGCCGAGGGGTCGTCGATGCCGTGGAGTCACCCCGCGGCAGCGTTCCCGAGGGCATCCATCGCGAGGCGTACTCGTGGGGCGGCATGGTACGTACGGTGTCTCCGGAGACCGGCATCGGCGGCGCGATCGTCGCGGCCATCGGCCGTGCCTGCTGGACAGCCGTGCTGCCGTTCAGCATCGCCAACGCCGCGATCTGGAGCTGGAACCTGCCGCGCTCCGGCACTCGCATCCGTTTCCAGTCCGGCCTCATCCGGATGTTCTGCGTCGTGCTCACGACGCTGCTGATCCTCTCCTTCGCGTCGATCGCGCTCGACCTCATCGCCGTGCAGTGCTACGGCGGGCGCCGTCTCACCTGCACGGCACTCCCCGAGCCGTTCGAGGCTTTCGCCCGCTGGTCGACAGGGCGGAGGATCGCATTCTTCTCAATCGTGCCGGTGAGCGTGCTGTTCGCCGTCTTCGCCACCTCGACGCTCGCGCGCCTGCGCTACAACGTGGCAGGACGCATCATCAAGGGCGCACCGGCGACCGAGGAACCGGTGCTACTCGCCCAGCCCCGGTTCTGGCAGTCGCGCACCGAGATCTCCCGCCTCACCTCCATGCACCTCGCGACAGGCATCGCCATGACGGCGCTGCTGTGCGGACTCGCGCTCGTGAGCAGCAGCCGTCCGGGGTGGGGCGTCGGAGTCTGCATCGCCGCGACCGTCGTGATGGTGACGGCCGTGGTGCTCGCCTACCGAACCGACACCATGCCGTTCGAGCGACTCGAGGAGCGCACTCCCCTGCCGACGCTCACCCTCACGGCCGCCTTCCTCGTGCTCGCCGTCGCGACGGGTGCACTGTCGCTGTTCCCCGGCCTCGACATCAACGGCTACGCCATGCGCATAGCCTTCAACTGGGTCCTCGTCTCGACGGTGCTGCTGGCGGTGCTTCTGGTCACGGTCACGCTGTTCTTCCCGGCGCCGGACCGCCGCCACCGGGCCTGGGGCGGGATGGCACCGGCCGTCTTCATGACGATGGGCCTGGTGATCGGTCTCGCCCTCTCCTGCATCGTCAATGTGGTGATGGGCGACTGGCTGAACGGCGACAAGCCGGCCAGCGCCCTCGGCGGTGGACGAAAGCTCGCCACCGCCTATGCCTCCTGCACGGGCACCGGTTGCGTGCGCGGTGATCCGTCTCTCCGTCTCGGCGCTTTCTACCCCTGGTACCTGGGTGTGCTCCTCGCCTTCCTCATCGTGGCCCTGCTCATCGTGGCGATCCAACTCATCCGTCGGCGCGACGTTCTGCCGCGCATCGACGCCTTCTGGGACGAGGCCTCGAAGGAGCCGCCGGTGGCCGATGGCAGCCCGCGGGGCGACCTGCGCGCGCTGCTGGCCGGCGAGGTTCGCCGCAAGCGCGCGTCAGCTGCTCGCTACCACCTCGTCGAGCCCATCCTCGGAGCGCTCTGCCTGGCCGGCATGGCTGCGACCGTCGTCACCGTGATCACGGCGTTCTCCTCACTCGACCAGCGCTTCGTCACGCAGCTGCTGGCGCCGGAACCCTTCGCGACGGCATCAGTCCTCGCAGCACGATGGATGGACTTCTCGCTCATCGTCTGGGGCGCGATCGGGCTCGCCGTCGTCGGCGGACTCGTCTTCGGCGGCTCGAAGGTGGTGCGCCCGCTCGGGCTCGTCTGGGACCTGGCCTGCTTCCTGCCGCGTGCCGGCCACCCCCTCGGCGCCCCCTGCTACACCGAGCGCGCCGTTCCCGAGGTGGCGCGACGACTCAGCTGGTGGCTCGACCTGCCGCCGGTGAAAGGGCAGGTTCGCACCGCCATCGTGACGGCGCACAGCATGGGCGGCGTGGTGGCCGTCTCCTCGCTGTTCGCGCTCGCGACGCATCCGAAATGGCTCTCCGACTACCAGGGCCGGGTGTCGTTGCTCACCTTCGGCATCCAGCTGAGGCCGTACTTCGGGCGGTTCTGGCCCGAGATCCTGGGGCCCGAGGTCATCGGCGGCGAACCGTGCCGCGCGCCGAAGCTCCGAGCGCGGGACCCATGGGCCGCCGATCAGAAACACGTCATCGCCGAGCAGGAGGCCGCGGCTGCGGCGAACATCTCCGACCGGCCGGCACCAGGAGTGGTTCCAGCCGCAGACTGGATCAGCCTCTGGCGCGCCACGGACTTCCTCGGCTTCCCGTCCTGGTCGACCACCCCGAACGACCGGGACGTGTACGCAGAGGAGGTCGACGCCAGCGGCTACGTCGGCGCAGTCGACGCGCACAGCTGGTATCCACGCACGCCGTCCTATCGCCGAGCGCTCGGCCAGCTCGCCGGCCTGCCCGAGCGGCAGCCGGGGCGTCCGTAGTGCACCGCGAGAACAGGCCCGAAGGTCGACAACAGGCCCGAGGACCTGCAGCCGCGCCAAGCCTCCGATCCGGCCTTGTTCTCGGTGATCGGATGAGTCCGAGCGCTGCGCTCAGGCCATCCGGCCGAGGGCTATCGCCGCGTAGAGGAGGGCTGCGACCGTCTCGCCGTCGGTAATCTCGCCATCGGCGACCATCCGGATGACGTCGCCCCACGGAACTGCCCTGACCTGCGAGATGCCCTCCTCGGCCTGATGGCCTGTGGCCTCCGCCGCGACGCTGAGGCCCGTCGCCAGGTAGACGGCCTCCGGCGCACGGCAGATGCCGTTGAGGGCGTTCATCGTTCCGATCCGCTGCCAGACGGCCGCGACGTGGCCAGTCTCCTCGAGCAGTTCGCGCTGTGCCGCGAGCAGGGCGTCTTCCCCGTCGGTGCCCCCGGCTGGCACCTCGATCGTCGTGCCGACGGTGTGCCTGTCGATCGTGACCAGCAGCACCTCGTCGTCATCCGTGAGCGCCACGACGAAGACGGCGGCGTTGCGCACCTCCACGACACCGTAGATGCCGTCTGAACCGTCGGGCCGAGTGACCTGATCCTCCGTCACCCGGATCCATGGGTTCTCGTACACCGTGCTGCGAGTTGCTGTCGGCCAGGTCATCCGTCGATCTTCTCAGTCCCTAGAGCTTCTCGATGGGCGCGATCTTGATCAGCAGCTTCTTCGCTCCTGCGGTGTCGAACTGCACGTGCGCGACGCGCTTGGTGCCCTCGCCGGTCACCTGCGACACCCGGCCCTCGCCGAAGTTGGTGTGACGGATGCGGTCGCCGGCCGCGAGCTCGAGGTCGCCGTTGTCGCGCACCTGCGCGCCGATGGCGTTCGGCCACTCGGTCTTAGGCCGCGGAGCGGGCGGCAACGTCGGGTCGGAGCTGTAGCCGTACTGCCCGGGGCCACGCCCGTCGCGACGGGCGTTGAGCGCCCGCGGCTGGGTTCCACCGCGCGAGTTGGCCATGCCCGGCGACTGGCGCCAGTCGATGAGGTCGGCCGGGATCTCCTGCAGGTAGCGACTCGGCATGGCCACGGAGGTGTCGCCGAACTGCGAGCGCGTCATCGCGAGCGAGAGGTAGAGGCGCTGGCGTGCACGGGTGATGCCGACGTAGAACAGCCGGCGCTCCTCGGCCGGGCCGCCCGGCTCGTTGGCGCTCATCTTGTGCGGCAGCAGGTCCTCCTCGATGCCGGTGAGGAAGACCGCGTCGTACTCGAGGCCCTTCGCCGTGTGCAGCGTCATGAGCGAGACGGTTCCCGACGAGTCATCCAGGTCGTCGGCTGCGGCGACCAGCGACACCTGCGTCAGGAAATCGACCAGGCCTGAGCCGGGGTTCTCCTTCTCGAAGTCCTTGGTCTGGGCGACGAGTTCCTCGACGTTCTCGGCGCGGGTCTCGTCCTGCGGGTCTCGGCTCCGACGCAGGGCCTCGAGCAGCCCGCTCTCCGTCATGAGGAAAGTGAGCACCTCCGATACCTTGGCTGCGCCGACGCCGCCTCGGGCATCGGGCTCGGCATTCGGATCGTCGCTCGGAGTCGGGGCGGCGTCGTCGGCCTGCACCGGCACGAGCATGGCTGCGGCCTGATCGAGAACCGCCGCGAGCTGCAGGATGGCGTTGGTGACCTTGGGGCCGAGTCCCAGCGACCCGGCCTCGCGCATCGCGGCGCGGAAGCTCAGCCCGTTGGTCTCGGCGAACTGGGCGAGCTGCGTCTCGGTCGCAGGGCCGATGCCGCGCTTCGGCGTGTTCAGGATGCGGCGGATGGCGAGCTCGTCGAGCGGATTGGCGACGGCGATGAGGTAGGCCATCGCGTCCTTGATCTCGGCGCGCTCGTAGAACTTGGTGCCGCCGACCACCCGGTACGGCAGAGCCGAGCGCACGAAGATCTCCTCCAGTGCACGGGTCTGGGCGTTGGTGCGGTAGAACACCGCGATGTCGCGGTAGGCCATGCCCTTGCGATGCAGCGCCTCGATCTCATCGGCGACGAACTGCGCCTCGTCGTGGCCCGAGTAGCCGGTGTAGCCGGTGATCTTGTCGCCGTCGCCCACGGTCGTGAACAGGTTCTTGGCCTTGCGATCGAAGTTGTTCGAGATGACGGAGTTCGCCGCGCTCAGGATGTTCTGGGTCGACCTGTAGTTCTGTTCGAGCAGAACCACTCGGGCGCCCGGGAAGTCGCGCTCGAACTCGGTGATGTTGCGGATGTCGGCGCCGCGGAACGCGTAGATCGACTGGTCGGAGTCGCCGACGACGGTGAGCGATGCGCCGGGGATGATGCCGGTCTCGTCCTCGAGTCCGCGCACCAGGACGCCCTTGTTCTCCATCTCGACGACGAGCTCGCGCGAGACCGGCCGGGTGAGCTCGCGGATGAGCGAGTACTGCGCGTGGTTGGTGTCCTGGTACTCATCGACCAGGATGTGGCGGAACCGCCGGCGGTAGAGCGCAGCTGTCTCGGGGAAGGCGCGGAACAGGTAGACGGTCTCGCCGATGAGGTCGTCGAAGTCGAGGGCGCCGGCCGAGCGCAGCGTGCGGGTGTACTGCCGGAAGATCTCCAGGAACACGGCCTGCTTGGGGTCGCTCATGTTCGCGCTGCGGGCGTAGGCGTCGACATCCGTCAGCTCGTTCTTGAGCTTCGAGATCTGCGCCCCGGCGTTGCCGGGGGTGAAGCCGAGGGTGTCGGCGTCCAGCGCCTTGATGATGCGCTTCAGCACGGTGCGACTGTCGGCCGAGTCGTAGATGGTGAAGGTCGACGTGAGGCCGGCCTTCTCGGACTCTCGGCGGAGGATGCGCACGCAGGCGGAGTGGAAGGTGGAGATCCACATGCCCTCGGATGCCTGGCCGAGGAGCGCCGACACGCGCTCGCGCATCTCGGCGGCGGCCTTGTTGGTGAAGGTGATGGCGAGGATCTGGCTGGGCCAGGCCTCGCGCGTCTCGATCAGGCCCGCGATGCGGTGGGTGAGCACTCGGGTCTTGCCGGAGCCGGCGCCGGCGACGATGAGCAGTGCCGGACCGCGGTACTCGACGGCTTCGCGCTGCGGAGGGTTGAGTCCGTCGGTGAGCCGACTCGACGGCCCCGCGTGGCCAGCACCGCGGTTGGAGCCCCCGCCGGAGCCGCCCGGCGCGTCGTGGACGATGATCGGGGTGGGCGCGTCGGGTTCGAAGAGAGTGCTCATGGCTGCGTCAATTGTAGGCGCGGCCGCCGACAAGGCGCCCTCCCCTTCCCGTTCGCAGAGGCCCGGACGGAGTCCGCGGCCGAAGCGCGAACCCCTCAGCGCGCGAACCGCTCCCGTGCCTCGACCCCGAGATCCGGGTGGTCGACGAAGATCCCGTCGACGCCGGTGTCGAGAACCAGGGCGAACTCCCCGAGCCAGTCGCCGTGGGTGGCCTTGCCGTGCCCGCTCTGGAACGCTGTCGAGAGGAAGCGGTTCTCGGGGCGGAGCGTCCAGGTGAACACGGACAGCCCGTGGTCGTGGGCCGCATCGACGAGCGCACGCCCGCCGAGCGCGCCCCGATCCGTCGCGGTCTTCTCACCCACCAGCACTGTCTTGTCGACGCTGATCCCGTCGACACGTCCCTCCAGCTCGCGCAGGCCGGTCTCGGTCATGAAGTCGGCGTAGCCGGGTGCGTCGGCACCGGCGCCGAGGTACAGGTCGTACGGGACTCCGGCCTTCTCCATTAGGTAGATCCGGGGCGCGGTGATCCCGCGGAGCGCCAGCTCCTCGAGCACGGTGATCTCGAAGGCCTCGACGGTGAGCCGCTCGTCGTCCGTCGCCCAGTCGGCCGCGGCGAGCTCCCCTGCGAACAACTCGTCGAGCGGCAGGCCGATGCCTGCGAAGTAGCTGGCGTGCTTGATCTCCGCCACCATGCCGAGCACGCGGCCGTCTGCGGCATCCGTCTCCTCGATCAGCCTGAAGAGGTCGGCGAGACGCAGCAGCGGGAGGCGGTCGTCGAAGCTGGCGTTGGCCGGGCGCACCTTCGGGATGCGCTCGCGGGCGCGCAGGGTGGCCAGTTCCAGCCAGGTGAAGTCCTCGGTGAACCAGCCCGTGAGCTTCTTCCCGTCGATCTCCTTGGTGGTGCGTCTGGCGTGGAACTCCGGGTGCGCCGCGACGTCGGTCGTTCCCGAGATCTCGTTCTCGTGACGGAGCACCAGCACGCCGTCGCGAGTCGCGACGATGTCGGGCTCGACGGCGTCGGCTCCCAGGGCGAAGGCCAGCTGGTAGGCCGATGCCGTGTGCTCGGGGCGGTAGCCGCTGGCCCCGCGATGGCCGATGACGAGCGGATGCGGACGGTCGGTCATGTCATCAGGCTAACGAGGGTGGAGCCCGCGTCTGCTGCCTCAGTTCCGCTCCGGGCGGATTCCCATGAAATCCGCGCATCTTCCCGGTAGATTTGACGAGAAGCGACATCACCGGTCGCCCTACTTCCCCCGCCTCGAGCGAAGGACCACCATGGCCAATCCCGCATTCAGTCGCAACGCCGCGTTCAGCGAGAAGGGCGGTGTCGCCGTCGCCACTCCCACCGCCGAAGAGCTGGCGGCACATTACAACCAGCCATCGGCCAACGCCGTCGAGACAGACCGCATGACCGTCGAGGACACGATCGTCAAGTCCGTCGTGAGCTTCGTCATCCTGCTCGCCGGCGCTGCCATCGGCTGGATGACCTACCCCACCATCCCGTGGCTCTGGGGCGTCGCCGCCCTCGTCGGCTTCGTGCTCGCCCTGGTCAACATCTTCAAGCGCGAGCCCTCCGCTCCGCTCATCCTCGCCTACGCTGCCGCGCAGGGCGTCTTCATCGGCGGCTTCTCGCTGCTCTTCGAGACCATCTACCCCGGCATCGTCGTGCAGGCCGTCGTCGCCACCCTCGTGGTCGTCGGCGTGACCCTCGCCCTCTTCGCCAGCGGCAAGATCCGGGCGTCGAAGAAGGCCACCAAGGTCTTCCTCATCGCCATGGTCGGCTACCTGGTGTTCTCGCTGGTCAACCTGTTCATCATGATGTTCGGCGGGGCCAACGGAAACCCGTTCGGCCTGCGCGGTGAGGACATCCCGGGAACCAGCATCCCGTGGGGCATCGTCATCGGCATCCTCGTCGTGATCATGGCCGCGTACTCGCTGGTGCTCGACTTCGACGCCATCCAGCAGGGCGTGCGCAACCGCGCACCGCGCAAGTACGGCTGGTCGGGCGCCTTCGGCATCATGGTCACGGTCATCTGGCTGTACACCGAGCTGCTGCGCATGTTCGCGATCGCGCGCAACTAGCTCTCGGATTCGGAAAACAGCTGAACGGGTCGCCCTTCGGGGCGGCCCGTTCTGCGTTCTCCGAGCGCGCTCAGGTGTCGGGGGCGTCGAGTGCCGCGACCTTGCCGAGCAGCACTCCACGTTCCCGCTCGTTGCCCGTCAGCCGGGCGGCCTCGCTGAGCTCGACTCGCGCCTCGTCGAGGCGACCGAGGCGGGCCAGGAGCTCGCCGCGCACGCTCGGCAGCAGGTGGGTTCCCGACAGGGCTCCGGATGCCGCGATCTCGTCGACCAGCCGCAGGCCCGTGGCCGGCCCCGTGGCCATGGCCACCGCGACGGCGCGGTTGAGGTCGACGATCGGCGACGGAGCCAGCCGACCGAGCACCTCGTAGAGCACGACGATGCGGTCCCAGTCGGTCTCGTCGGTCGACGGCGCGACGGAGTGGCACTCGGCGATGGCCGCCTGCAGCGCGTAGGAACCACGACCCCGGCCGGCGGCATCCGCTCGCGCCAGAGCCGTGCGCCCGCGAATGATGTGAGCCCGATCCCAGCGACTGCGGTCCTGGTCGCCCAACAGGATCGGCTCGCCCTCCGCCGTCACGCGCGCTCGGAACCGCGAGGTCTGGAACTCCATGAGCGCGACAAGCCCGTGCACCTCGGGCTCGCGGGGAGCGAGCTCGGCGAGCACGCGACCGAGCCGGAGCGCCTCCCTGCTCAGCTCTGGACGCATCCACTCGCTGCCGCTCGAGGCCGAGTAGCCCTCGTTGAACACCAGGTAGATGACGCCGAGCACCGAGCCGAGGCGCGCGGCGTACTCGTCGCGCGACGGCACCTCGAACGGCACCTTGGCTGCGGCGAGGGTCTTCTTCGCCCGCACTATGCGCTGCTGCACTGTTGCTGTCGGCACGAGGAACGCGCGGGCGATCTCCTCGCTCGAGAGGCCGCCGACCACGCGCAGCGTCAGCGCGACGCGGGCCTCCCGGGCGAGCACCGGGTGGCAGGCGATGAAGACGAGACGCAGCACGTCGTCGTCGATGTCGTCGGGGTCCCAAGGCGCGGCATCCGGATCGATCCGGGATTCCAGGTCGTGGGCGATGGCGCCGTAGCGCTCGTCCAGCCGCTCCCGCCTCCGCCAGCCGTCGATGGCCTTGCGCTTGGCGACGGCAGTCAGCCAGGCGCCGGCGTTGCGGGGCACCCCGTCACGCGGCCACTGCTCGAGCGCGTCGGCCAACGCCTCCTGGGCCAGGTCCTCGGCCAGGGAGAAGTCGCCGGTCACCCGGGTGAGCGTCGCCACGATCCTGGCGGACTCCATCCGCCACACGGCCGCGACGGAGCGACGGATGCCGTCGGCATCCGTCGCCGCCGTCTCAGTCGTCATCACCGCAGTCGTGGCCGGCAGGTGCCGGTTCAGAGCTTGAACGTCGGATCGTTCGCCGCGCGGAACTCGGCCTCGCGCTGGATGAACTCGTTGTCCTGGGGGAAGTCGCTCATCTCGGTGACGCGGCGCACCTCGATGAAGCTGCCGGGGCCGAGAGGGACCTTCTTCGCCCACTCCGCCGCTTCCTCCTTCGAGGAGACCTCGAGGATCCAGAAGCCGTTGAACAGCTCCTTCGTCTCGCCGTAGGGGCCGTCTGTCACGAGCGGGGTCTCCGAGGCGAAGTCGACGACGAAGCCCTCGCTCGCATCGGTGAGGCCCTCGCCCGCCAGCAGCACGCCGGCCTTGATGAGCTCCTCGTTGTACCGGCCCATCGCGGCGATGACCTCCTCGAACGGCATCTCCTTGTATGCGGCGTATGCCTCATCGGTGCCCCGCATGATCAGCATGTACTTCATGGTGTTCCTCCTTGGTTGTCGAGGCCCGACGGGGGCCTTCACTCAGACGTCGAACGGATGCCGCCCCGATCGACAACGCCGTCAGAAATCCCTCGAATCAATATCCCAGCGATGCGAGCGAGGTGCGCAGGGCGTCTCCGGATGCCCGCAGGCGCGATTCCTCCTGCGCCGAGAACGGAGTCTCGCGGATGGGCCGCACGCCCGAGGCACTGACGATGCTCGGCACCGACAGGGCGATCCCGTCGATGCCGTGGTAATCGCTCAACACAGTGCTCACGGGCATGACGGCGTGCTCGTCCTGCAGCAGCGCCTCGACGATGCGGGCGCCTGAGAGTCCGATGGCGTAGTTCGTGGCACCCTTGCCGCGGATCACCGCGTACGCGGCGTCGCGCACCTCGGCGGCGATGTCGTCGAGCTCGTCGGCGGCGAACACCGAGCCGCCACCCCAGTCGAGCAGCGGCACTGTTCCGATGGAGGCGTTCGACCACAGCGGGAACTCCGTGTCGCCGTGTTCGCCCACGATGTAGGCGTGCACGCTCGAGGTCGCGACGCCCGCTCGCCGGGCGAGCAGCACCCTGAGCCGCGAGGTGTCGAGCACAGTGCCCGAGGAGAACACGCGATGCGATGGCAGTCCGCTGATCTTCTGCGCCACGACGGTGAGCACGTCGCAGGGATTGGTGACGAGCACGTAGGTGGCATCGGGTGCCTGCTCGAGCAGCGACGGCAGCAGCTTCTCCAGGATGCGCACGTTCGTGCCGGCGAGGTCGAGCCGCGACTGGCCGGGCTCCTGCTTGGCCCCTGCGGTGATGACGATGACGTTCGAGCCCTCGATCACCCCGACGTCGGCGCCGCCGGTGATGGTGCTCGAGCCTGTGAACTGGGTGCCGTGTGCGAGGTCGAGCACCTCGGCCTCGGCCTTGGCCGCGTTGATGTCGTACAGCGCCACGTGCCGAGCCGACCCGCGGATGAGTGCCGCGTAGGCGAGGCTCGCCCCGACGCTTCCAGCGCCGACGACGGTCAGTTTCGAGTTCTCGATCTCAGCCATGTCACCATCCTCCCGTGCGCACGGCGACGCCCGCCAGCCCGCGCCGATGACGGTCGCGTGTACGAGTCAGCGGAGTTCACCGCCGAAACAGGCCGATTCACCCGCATCAGTCGCCCGATTGCACCCGAACTCCGCTGACTCGCACACCGGGTGGTCTCGATACGCGTCCACGCTGCGCTCGGTCGCGACTCGACCAGCCGGTAGCCAGCGTCGGCCCCAGCCGCACTCGAGCGGGCGCCAGCCGACCCCTCCCCCACGCCGGAGCTGTCGCGGCTGAGGTGGGCGCCCCACAGCCTTCGCGGTCGGAGGTCTCGCGGGGTGCGAGTTTTGACGTGAAAAGGCACCCGGCGTTCTTCCGGGTGCCTTTTCACGTCAATGTCTGAGCTGAGGAGTGAGACCACCGACCGCGAAGGCGGCCCGAGGAGCGAGATATCGCCCCACGAAAGCGCCCAGCGCTACATCACTCCCACTCGATCGTCCCCGGCGGCTTCGACGTGACGTCGAGAACCACTCGGTTCACGTCGGCCACCTCGTTGGTGATCCGGTTCGAGATGCGCGCCAGCACGTCGTACGGCAGGCGCGTCCAGTCGGCCGTCATCGCGTCCTCGGAGGACACCGGACGCAGCACGATCGGGTGTCCGTAGGTGCGGCCGTCGCCCTGCACGCCCACCGAGCGCACGTCGGCCAGCAGCACGACCGGGCACTGCCAGATCTCGCCGTCGAGACCCGCGGCCGAGAGCTCGGCCCGCACGATCGCATCCGCGTGCCGCAGCAGTTCGAGGCGCGCCTCGGTGACCTCGCCGACGATGCGGATGCCGAGGCCGGGGCCGGGGAACGGCTGGCGTCCCACGATCTCCTCGGGCAGTCCCAGCTCGCGGCCGATCGCGCGCACCTCGTCCTTGAACAGGGCGCGCAGCGGCTCGACGAGCTCGAACTGCAGGTCCTCGGGCAGCCCGCCCACGTTGTGGTGGCTCTTGATGTTCGCCGTTCCCGATCCTCCGCCGGACTCCACGACATCCGGGTACAGGGTGCCCTGCACGAGGAAGCGGATGGGCTCGCCGTCGGCGTCGGCCTCGGCGATGAGGTCGCGCTCGGCCTGCTCGAAGGAGCGGATGAACTCGCGGCCGATGATCTTGCGCTTGGTCTCGGGGTCCGAGACGCCGGCGAGGGCGGTGAGGAACTGCTCGCGGGCGTCGATCGTGACCAGGCGGATGCCGGTCGCGGCCACGTAGTCCACCTCGACCTGGCGACGCTCGTCCTGGCGCAGCAGTCCGTGGTCGACGAACACGCAGACCAACTGGTCGCCGACGGCCTCGTGCACGATGGCCGCGGCCACGGCGGAGTCGACGCCGCCGGAGAGCCCGGCGATGACACGGGCAGACCCGACCTGGGCGCGGATCTTCTCGACCTGCTCGGCGATGACGTTGCCGCTGTTCCAGTCGGCGGGAATGCCGGCAGCCTTGTGCAGGAAGTTCACGATGACGTCCTGGCCGTACTGCGAGTGCTTGACCTCGGGGTGCCATTGCACGCCGTAGAAGCGCTTCTCGTCGTTGGCGAACGCCGCGACGGGGGTCGACGCCGTCGACGCGAGGACCTCGAAGCCGTCGGGCGCGATGGCGACGGAGTCGCCGTGGCTCATCCAGACCGTCTGCGCCGTGGGCTGGCCGCCGAGCAGCTGGTTGTCGTCGGTGCGGGCGGTGACGGCGGTGGACCCGTACTCGCGCTGGCCCGTGTGGGCGACCTCGCCGCCGAGCTGGGTCGCCATCACCTGGAAGCCGTAGCAGATGCCCAGGGTCGGAACCCCGAGCTCCAGGATGCCCGTGTCGAGCGCCGGGGCGCCTTCCTCGTAGACCGAGGACGGCCCGCCGGAGAGCACGATGCCGATGGGATTCTTCGCAGCCACTTCGGCTGCGGTGATCGTGTGCGGCACGATCTCGGAGTAGACGGATGCCTCACGGACGCGTCGGGCGATCAGCTGCGCGTACTGCGCACCGAAGTCGACGACGAGGACTGGGCGCTGCGAGGTCTCGCTCACTGGGTGGCCTCCACGGTGGGGGTGGTCTGGGCGACGACGGGCGCGGCTTCGGCTTCCCGGGTCGCGAGGTAGGCCTTCACCTCGCGGGCGATGCGGCCCTCGAGGAAGAACGACAGGAAGGGGATGACACCGCCGAGCGCGATGACGATGAACCTGGCGAACGGCCAGCGCATGAGGCTCCACAGGCGGAAGTCACTGAACAGGTAGACGACGTAGAACCAGCCGTGCACGATCAGGATGCCGGTCGAGAGGTTCACGGCGGTTGTCGTGCCTGCAGGCACGAGGGCGAGGAAGCCGGAGGGCCCGGCGAGCTCGATCTCGAGGCCTCCGAGGTACTTGAGGAGCATCTCGGCGCAGAGGGCGAGCAGGAGGGTTCCGGTGATGACCGAGGCCACCTGGTAGAACTTCACCGCCCCCCGGATGCGCGGAAAATCAGCGGGTTTGGGTGCGAGCGGCATGCTCACCATTCTACGGCGCGCTGGAGGTCGTCTCGGCCGGGGCCTGCGCTGCCGCATCCGCCGCCTCCTCCTGCTCCCGCTCGTACGCGTCGCGCACCAGCCGGTACCAGAGGAAGATGGCGAAGCCGGCGAAGACGACCCACTCCACGGCGTAGAAGACGTTGAGCCAGTTGAGCTCGACGTCCTGCGACGGGGGCGGCGAGTCGATGGGCGTCAGCCCCGTCGGAGGCTCGATCTCGACGATGTAGGCAGCGTAGACGTCGCGGTTGTCGAAGTCAGCCCACAGGTTGATGAGTGCGGCCGTCGACACCGTCGTCATCGAGTGCGGATCGGCGCCGGCGTCCGGAGCCTCGGGCGCCTCGGTCGGCAGGAGTCGACCGATGACGGTCACGGCGTCGGTGCCCTCGCCGGCGAGGCCGGCCGCGACGGCACGGGCGGTCTTCTCGTCGGCGGCCCAGCCGCGGGCGACGGGAAGGCCGGGCTCACCGGCGGCATCTACCGCCAGATGACTCACCACCCAGTAACCCGTGGCCTCGCCGTTCACGCGGTTGCCGATGATCTGCTCGTCGCCGGGAACCCAGCGGCCCGTGACCGAGACCATCTGGCCTGTGGAGGTCTGGCGGATGGGCTTCGAGGGTTCGGCCTTCTCGGCGAGCGGGACGATGGTCTCGGTCGGGTGCGTCTCGACGCGAGATGACTCGACAGCCCGGCTCAGCTGCCACTGGCCGAGCACGGCGAAGCCCGCCGCGATCGCGAGGGCAGCGAGCAGTGCGAGCACCCACCGAGGGCGCACCATCATCCGGAGCATGGATCTAGTCGTCGTCCTTCGAGCGGGGTGTGTCTGATCCATTGTCCTTCACGTCGATGAGACGTTCGACCGCTTCGGCCGTCTCGTCCGTGTGGCTCGTGCTGAGACCGGCCGTCGCGGCCTCCATCAGCGCGATCTCCTCGTCCAGCATCGGATCGCGTTCCCGCCGCTGCTTCTCGGGCTTCTTGCGGATGATCCTCGCCCCGATCCTCTCGGAGTTCGCCGCCAGCAGCGGGCCGATGATCGACATGACCAGCACGTAGAGGCCGGCGAACGGGGTGATGCGGTCGTCGAGTCCGGCGCCGACGGACAGGGTGGCCAGGATGAGGGCGAACTCGCCGCGGTTCTGCAGGATGACCGCCGCATTGATGCCGGCCTGCACCCCGAGGCCGTTGATGCGCGCCACGAACTGCCCGGCGGCCACGTTCAGGATGATCGTCATCACGATCGCGATGACGACGGGGAGCAGCACCGACGGGAACTCGCCGACGTCCATCGCGAGGCCGAAGTTCAGGAAGAAGAAGGCGCCGAAGACGTCGCGCAGCGGCAGGGCGATGTGCTCGATCTTGTTGCGGAAGCGGGTGGCTCCGAGCACGAGGCCGATGAGGAAGGCGCCGATCGCATCCGTCACCCCGAGAACCTCGCCGATACCGCCAAACATGACGGCCAGGCCGAAGAACAGGATGGTGAAGAGCTCGTCGTCCTTGGTGCGGAAGAGGCGGCCGACGAACTTGCCTCCCCAACGCGCGACGCTGAACATGATCACGAGGAACGCGAAGGCGATGCCGAGCTTCATGAGGATGGGACCGATGTCGGTCTCGCCGCTCAGCACGACGGAAACTATCGCCAGGTAGATGGCGATGAAGATGTCCTCCACGACGGTCACGCCGAGGATCATCGGCGTCTCGCGGTTGGGCAGGCGTTTGAGCTCGATCAGCAGCTTCGTGACGATGGCGCTCGACGACGTCGCCGTCATCCCGGCGATCACCAGGGCCTCGCGCGGGCCCCACCCGACCATGAAGCCGAACAGGAGACCGGCGCCCATGTTGAGCACGATGTACGAGCCGCCCGAGATCAGCAGCTTGCCCGCATTGCCGAAGAACTCGTCCTGGTCGAACTCGAGGCCGAGGTTGAACAGCAGCATGATGAGCCCGAAGACGGCGATGAGCTCGATGTAGTGGTTCTCGAAGTTGAGCGGGAACCACCCGGTGTTCGGACTGGCCAGGAGCCCGACGATCATGTAGATCGGGATGGTCGGCAGTCCGACCATCTTTCCCAGGCGTCCGAGCGCGTACGCGACGATCAGCAGGATGCCGAGCGTGATGAGTTCTGGGCCGAAGTGCATGGCTCAGCCTCCGGGCGGCGCGTCGGTGGCCGACGTGGCGGCGCGGCTCCCGGAGCGGAAGTAGGCGAAGGCCTTGAGGACCTTGTCCGGCGCACCGGCCACCACGAGGGTGTCACCGGGGAAGACCTTGAAGTCCGGAGCCGGAGCCGGGTTCGCCGACTCGCCGCGCACGACGGCCACGACGGTGAGACCGGCGACGCCGGCATCGGCCGGGTCGCCCAGCGGTTGCCCGGCGATGTGGTCGTCGTAATCGACGGTGAACCAGTCGATCGACAGTCCCGGGATCTGGTCGAGTGCCGTGAGGGTCTCGGTGATCTGCGTGCCGCCGAGCAGCTCGGCGAGGGTGTGAGCCTCGTCTTCACTCAGGCGCAGAGACACCTTCTCGGCGTCGTTCTCCTCGTCCGAGAACGTGACGAGGTCGCTGTGGCCGGACCGGTGGGCGATCACGCCGACCTTGCCGCCATCGTCGGTTATGAAGGTGTGCAACACCCCGACCCCGGGGAGCTTGACGCGCCGAACATCGACCATGGCTGGAACTCCGTACGTCTCGGGGACAGTCCTTCCACCCTAACAAGAGCCCTCTGCAGGCCCGAATCCGCCCGCCTTCCGCCTGCTCCGCGCCCACCCTCGCCTGCGTCCGGCCCTTCGCGCCACTTCTTGGGCCTGTGCGCCACATGAGGTGGCGCACGGGCCCACAAGATGGCGCAGGATTCACGGCTGCGGTCATGCACGCGCTCCCCGTCGTTGACGGTTTCAGCCGGGAGGTCTTCCTGCTGTCACCGACGACGTCGGGTCGCCGGCGCAACGGTGTCGTCGAGTTCGGGCGACGTGGCACCGTCGACCTCGTCGAGATCGACGGGGTGGTCGTGACCGCCGTGCCGGACACCCTCATCGACGTGGCACGGACACGATCCCTCCTGCAGGCCCTCGTGATGGCGGATGCCGCACTCCGAGTCGACCGGTTCGGCGACCGACCGCCCCTGTGCACCCCGGAGCAGCTGCGGTCGGCCTTCGCGCGACGCCTCCCCTTCCCCGGCAGCAGGCGTGTGCTCGCCGTGCTCGACCGCTCTACGACGCAGGCCGAGAGCCCGCTCGAGACACTGAGCCGTCTGCGTATCGAAGAGCTCGGCTTCCCTGCTCCGATGTTGCAGTATCCGGTCACCCTTCCATCCGGATCGACCGTCTACCTCGATCTGGCCTGGCCCGAGCACAGGGCGTGGGGCGAGGCCGACGGCGACGGCAAGTACCTCGGAGTGCTGACCGACCCCGATGATCACCGGAATCCTGGGCAGATCGTGATCGCTGAGAAGAAGCGCGAGCGCGCTGTGCAGTCAGCCCTCCGCTGGGACTGCGGAAGATGGGACTGGGCCGAGGCTTGGCACGGTGCGCCGCTCGCCGCGAAGCTTCTCGCCCTCGGCCTTCCGCGCGCGCCTCATCGCAGACGCCCGCGAGCCACCACCCCCACGCCATTTCGTGGGCATGTGCGCCCCATCAGGTGGCGCACACCCACACGAAATGGCGCGCGGCGGGGAGGGCCCGCGCTACGGCGTCATGATGTCGGGCGCTTCGAGCCTCACGCGGTCGGCCGACTCGTCGTCGGGCTGCTCCTGCGACTGGCGCTCGGCGGCCACGCGCTTGAGGTAGTTCGCCACCTCGCGCTCCTGACGCTCCTTGTCCCAGCCGAGCACCCCGCCCATGAGCTTGGCCGCCACAGGAGCTGCGGAGACTCCGCGGTCCCAGGCCTCGATCGAGATGCGGGTGCGTCGGGCGAGCACGTCCTCGAGGTGCAGAGCGCCCTCGTGGGATGCGGCGTAGACCACCTCGGCTCCCAGGTAGTCGTCCGCGCCCGGCAGCGGCTCCCCGAGGGAGGCGTCGCCGCGGATCAGGTCGAGCAGTTCGTCGGTCAGGGTGCCGTACCGGTTCAGCAGGTGCTCGATGCGCACGGTGTGCACGCCGAAGGCCTTGGCGATCTTGCGACGCTTGTTCCAGGCTGCCCAGTAGCCCTCGGCTCCGAGCAGCGGGATCTCCTGGGTGGTCGACGGCGGCACGCGTCCGTCGAGAGCATCCGCAGCCGCATCAATGGCGTCCTTCGCCATGATGCGATACGTGGTCCACTTGCCACCGGCGATCACGACGAGACCGGGAACGCTGTGGCCGACCAGGTGCTCGCGGGAGAGCTTCGAGGTCTGCTCGCTCTCTCCGGCGAGGAGGGGGCGCAGGCCCGCGTATACGCCCTCGACGTCCTCCCGGGTGAGCTGCGTGGCCAGCACACTGTTGACGTGCTCGAGCAGGTAGTCGATGTCGGCCGCCGTTGCTGCCGGATGCGCCTTGTCGAGGTTCCAGTCGGTGTCCGTCGTGCCGATGAGCCAGTGCCTGCCCCACGGGATGACGAACAGAACACTCTTCTCGGTGCGCAGCAGCAGTCCCATCGAGGACTGGAAGCGGTCGCGAGGAACGACCAGGTGGATGCCCTTCGACGCACGCACCTTGAAGGTTCCGCGCTCGCCCACCATGCGCTGGGTGTCGTCCGTCCAGACGCCCGTCGCGTTCACGACCTGCTTGGCCCGCACCTCGAAGCGCTCTCCGGTCTGCAGGTCGTGGGCGTGCACGCCGATGACGCGCTGGCCGACCTTGATGAATCCCTCCACCTTGACGCGGGTGGCCACGTGAGCGCCGTAGAACGAGGCGGTGCGACCGAGCGATGACACGTAGCGCGCGTCGTCGACCTGGGCGTCGTAGTAGGTGATGCCGCCGACGAGGGCGTCATTCGAGAGCGACGGGATGGCGCGCATCACCTGCCTCTTCGAGAGGTGACGGTGGTGCGGGACCCCGGGCGGGCGTCCGCCGCTGTAGCTGAAGATGTCGTACAGCAGCATGCCGGCGCCGATGTAGCAGCGCTCGATCACGCGCTTCTTGAGCGGGTACAGGAAGCGCACCGGCTTCACCAAGTGCGGCGCGATGCGCTGCAGCAGCAGTCCGCGCTCCATGAGCGCCTCCCGCACCAGCCTGAAGTCGAGCTGTTCCAGGTACCGGATGCCGCCGTGCACGAGCTTCGACGACCGACTGGACGTTCCCGACGCCCAGTCGCGCTGCTCGAGCAACCCGACGCTGAGCCCACGCGTGACGGCGTCGAGCGCAGCTCCGGCCCCCACGATCCCGCCGCCGACCACGAGGATGTCGAGCTCCCGCTCCTTCATCCTCGTCAGAGCGGCCGCGCGTTCCTCAGGGCCGAGCTTGGACGATCGGCTGACGTTGTTCGTAGATGCCATCATTGGCCTCCCTGAGGCGAGTCGTTACTTCGACGTTAGTTGCCCTGATACGGCGCGACAACAACCTCGACCCGCTGGAACTCCTTGAGGTCCGAGTATCCGGTCGTGGCCATCGAGCGACGCAGCGCCCCGACGAGGTTCGCCGTGCCTTCGGCGACGGGGGCCGGTCCGTAGAGGATCTCCTCGAGCGGGGCGATGGTGCCGACCTGAACGCGATTGCCGCGCGGAAGCTTGGAGTGGTGCGACTCGGCACCCCAGTGGTAACCGCCACCGGGGGCATCCGTCGCCCGTGCCAGGGTCGACCCGAGCATCACGGCGTCGGCGCCGCAGGCGATCGCCTTGACGATGTCGCCGCTGGTCCCGAGGCCCCCGTCGGCGATGACGTGCACGTAGCGTCCGCCCGATTCGTCGAGGTAGTCGCGGCGAGCGCCGGCGACGTCGGCGACGGCCGTGGCCATCGGGGCGTGGATGCCGAGTGCTGCGCGGGTGGTGGATGCGGCTCCCCCGCCGAAGCCGACGAGCACGCCGGCGGCGCCGGTGCGCATGAGGTGCAGGGCCGCCGTGTAGGTAGCTGCACCGCCCACGATGACCGGAACGTCGAGCTCGTAGATGAACTTCTTGAGGTTGAGCGGCTCGGTGCTCTTCGAGACGTGCTCGGCCGACACCGTGGTGCCGCGGATGACGAACAGGTCGACACCCGCGGCGACGACGGTCTCGTAGAGCTCCTGCGTGCGCTGGGGCGACAGGGCGCCGGCCACGGTGACGCCGGCGGAGCGGATCTCGGCGAGGCGCTCGGTCACGAGCTCCGGCTTGATCGGTGCCGAGTAGATCTCCTGCATGCGGCGCGTGGCCTGGTCCTGCGGGAGGGTGCGGATCTCGGCGAGCAGGGGCTCGGGGTCCTCGTACCGCGTCCAGACGCCCTCGAGGTCGAGCACGCCGAGGCCGCCGAGCTGACCCATCATGATGGCCGTCGTCGGCGAGACCACGGAGTCCATCGGAGCCGCGAGGAACGGGATGTCGAACTGGTACGCGTCGATCGACCAGGTCACCGACACGTCTTCAGGGTCGCGGGTGCGCCGGCTCGGCACGATGGCGACGTCGTCGAACGCATACACACGGCGGCCGCGCTTGGCGCGACCGATCTCGATTTCCATACTCACGTGCTCCAGCCTACTGCCGAGCCAGCAGGGGCTTCCGGATGCCGCAGGCTCAGCGGGCCCGCGCCACCCGGGCCTCGTCCCAGACGGGCTGATCCGACTCGTAGACCTCGCCGTCGCCGCCGAAGACGAGGTAGCGGTCGAAGCCGCGAGCGAACCAGCGGTCGTGGGTGACGGCGAGCACGGTGCCGTCGAAGGCGGCCAGCCCCTCCTCGAGCGCCTCGGCCGAGACCAGGTCGAGGTTGTCTGTCGGCTCGTCGAGCAGCAGCAGGGTCGCGCCCGAGAGCTCGAGCAGCAGGATCTGCATCCGCGCCTGCTGGCCGCCCGAGAGCGACTCGAAGTTCTGCTGTGCCGAGCGCACCAGTCCGTAGCGGTCGAGCGCCGAGCTCGCGGCCTCGCGCGGCAGGCCGGTGCGCCCCTCGTCGCCGCGATGGAGGATGTCGAGCAGGGTGCGGCCGGCCAGCTCGGGGTGGTGGTGCGTCTGGGCGAACCAGCCGGGCACCACGCGGGCGCCGAGTACGGCACGACCGGTGTGGGGTACCGGCGCGAGCTCCTGACCGATGCTGGTCACGTGGCCGAGCATCCGGTCGGGTTCGGTTCCGCCGCGGGCGAGCGCGCGCAGGAAGTGCGACTTGCCCGATCCGTTCGATCCGAGCACGGCCACCCTCTCGCCGTACCAGACCTCCAGGTCGAAGGGCCGCATGAGCCCGGTGAGCTCGAGCCGCTCGCAGACGACGGCGCGCTTTCCCGTGCGCGCCCCGCGGAGGCGCATCGAGACGTCCTGGGCGGGTGGTCGCTCCTCGGGCGGCCCCGCCTCCTCGAACTTGCGCAGCCGCGTCTGCGCGGCCTGGTAGCGGGAGGCCATGCCGTCGTTGTACGTCGCCTTGGTCTTGAGGGTCTGCACCAGGGTGCGGAGCTTCGCGTGCTCCTCGTCCCAGCGCCGGCGCAGCTCGTCGAGCCTGTCCATGCGGGCGTCGCGCGCCTCGTGGTAGTCGCCGAAGCCGCCGCCGTGCACCCACACGGTGTTTCCGGCACCACCGAGTTCGACGGTCAGGATGCGGTCGGCGGCGCGCGCGAGCAGCTCCCGGTCGTGCGAGACCAGCAGCACGGTCTTGCGGGTCGCCCTCAGCTGTTCCTCGAGCCAGCGCTTGCCCGGCACGTCGAGGTAGTTGTCGGGCTCGTCGAGCAGCAGCACCTCCTCCGGGCCGCGGAAGAGCGCCTCGAGGGCGAGCCGCTTCTGCTCACCGCCCGAGAGCGAGGTGACGTCGCGATAGCGGGCACGCTCCCACGGGATGCCGAGGGCGGCCATGGTGCAGGTGTCCCAGACGGTCTCCTGGTCGTAGCCGCCGGCATCCGCGTAATCCGCGAGGGCCGTGGCGTACCGCATCTGGGTCGCGGTGTCGTCGTGCTCGATGAGCGCGTTCTCGCTGGCCTCGAGCTCGAGTGCCGCGCCTCGGACCCGCTGCGGGGCGACGGAGACCAGCAGGTCGTGCACGGTCCCGGATGCAGCATGCCCGACGAACTGGTCCATCACGCCGAGCCCGCCGGCCAGCGACACGACTCCGGAATCCGGAACCAGCTCGCGACGGATGATGCGCAGCAGCGTCGACTTGCCGGCGCCGTTCGCACCGATGAGAGCACCCGTGACGCCCTCGCCGACACGGAAGGAGACCGCATCGAGCAGGGGCCTGCCGTCGGGAAGGGTGAAGGAGACGTCGCTGACGTCGATGTAGCCCATGAGCTTCGAGTTCCTCGTGATCGCCTGAGCCCGACGGAAGCGGGCGCCGCGGGTGGGCAGCCGATCAGGATACACCGAGATGTCGCCATCGGAGCGGGCCGCCGCAGAAGGCCCCCTGCTGTCGGACGGATGCGGCAAGCTGGAGCCATGACGAGGATCGACGCCGAACCCCTCCACAGCCTCCGCGGGCGCACCAGCGAGAAGTGGCGCACGCACCCCGCCGACGTGCTGCCGCTCACCGTCGCCGAGATGGACTTCCCGCTGGCGCCGCCCATCACCGCGGCCCTGCATGCCGCAGTCGAGCGCTCGGACACGGGCTACGTCTACACCAGCCTCGCCGTGGCGACGGCCTTCGCCGGATTCGCCCGCGACCGCTGGGGTTGGGAGGTCGACCCGAACAGGGTCACCAGCACGGCCGACGTGAGCCTCGGCATCGTCGAGGTGCTGCGTCAGGTCACGGAGCCCGGCGACGGAGTGATCATCACTCCCCCGGTCTATCCGCCGTTCTTCGAGCTGGCCCCCGAGGCGTCGGCTCGCATCGTCGGCATCCCGCTCCTCGGCGGGATCGAAGACGGCTGGCGGCTCGACCTCGACGGCATCGATGCTGCATTCGCGGCTGGCGCGCGGGCGATGGTGCTCTGCAACCCGCACAATCCCGTCGGGCTCTGCCACACGGCCGACGACCTGCGCACCCTCGCCGACATCGCGCAGCGGCACGGGGCCACCATCGTCAGCGACGAGATCCACAATGCCCTGCTGCGGGAGGGTGCCGCGTACTCGCCATTCCTGTCGGTGTCGGATGCCGCCCGCGAGGTGGGCATCGCCGTCACCTCGGCGAGCAAGGCGTTCAACGTCGCCGGCCTCAAGTGCGCTCTCGTCATCACGGCGAGCGACCGCGGCGACGCCGTCCGCGCGGCCTTCCCCATCGAGGTGCAGTGGCGAACGGGGCTGTTCGGGGAGATCGCGAGCATCGCGGCCTTCTCGGCCGGCGGCGCCTGGCTCGACGGGGTGCGTGAGACCCTCGACGCCAACGCGAAGATGCTCGGCGAACTGCTCGCCGAGAAACTTCCCGGCGTGCGCTATCGCATCCCCGACGCCACCTACCTGGCCTGGCTCGACCTCTCGGCACTCGGCTGGGGCGACGACCCCGCCGCGCACGCTCTCGAGCACGCGAAGGTTGCCCTCGCGAACGGCCCGGAGTTCGGCGCCGAGCAGGGCCGCGGTCATGCGCGACTCAACTTCGGCACCTCTCCCGAGATCATCATCGAGGCGATCGACCGGCTGGCGGCGCTGGCGGCCCGCGACCTCCCGCCCGGTCGCTGAGGGCCCGACGCAGTCCGCGGCCGAAGCGCGCAGCCGTATCGACACCACTCCTCCGTGGCGGAGCCCGCAGCGGGCTCACGCATCACCTCGCGATGGCAGGCTGTCGCGGCACGCTCGAAAACCCAGGCGCGTTTTCGGAGCTGCGGCTACCGCCTTTCTGAAGGTCAGCGCGTGTAGTTCGGGGCCTCGACCACGATCTGCACGTCGTGCGGGTGCGACTCCTTGAGACCGGCGGGCGTGATGCGCACGAACTTGCCCTTGGCCTTCAGCTCCTCGACGGTGCGAGCTCCGACGTAGAACATCGACTGACGGAGCCCGCCGATGAGCTGGTAGGCCACGGCCGAGAGCGGACCGCGGAACGGGACCTGGCCTTCGATGCCCTCGGGAATGAGCTTGTCGTCGCTCGGCACGTCGGCCTGGAAGTAGCGGTCCTTCGAGTACGAGGTCTTCTTGCCTCGCGTCTGCAGCGCACCCAGCGATCCCATGCCGCGGTAGGTCTTGAACTGCTTGCCGTTCTGGAAGATGAGCTCACCGGGGCTCTCGGCGGTTCCGGCGAGGAGGGATCCCAGCATCACCGTGTCTGCGCCGGCGACGAGCGCCTTGGCGATGTCGCCCGAGTACTGCAGGCCGCCGTCGGCGATGAGCGGGACACCGGCGGGGCGCGTGGCCTTCGACGCCTCGTAGATCGCCGTGATCTGCGGCACGCCGACGCCGGCGACGACGCGAGTGGTGCAGATGGAGCCCGGCCCGACGCCGACCTTCACGGCATCGGCTCCGGCATCCACCAAGGCCTGGGCACCCTCACGCGTCGCGACATTGCCGCCGATGACGTCGATGTGGGCGAACGTGGGGTCGGTCTTGATGCGGCGGATGATGTCGAGCACGCCGGCGCTCTCGCCGTTGGCCGTGTCGACCACGAGCACGTCGACTCCGGCGTCACGCAGGGCCTCGGCGCGCTCCCACGCGTCGCCGAAGAAGCCCATGGCCGCCCCGACGCGCAGGCGCCCCTCGGAGTCCTTGGTGGCGTTGGGGTACTGCTCGCTCTTGTCGAAGTCCTTCACCGTGATGAGGCCGGTCAGGTAGCCGTCCTCATCGACGAGGGGGAGCTTCTCGACCTTGTGCTTGGCGAAGATGGCGAGAGCCTCGTCGGGGTTCATGCCGACGCGGCCGGTGATGAGCGGCATGTTCGTCATGACCTCGCTCACCCTCGTCGAGGACTTCTCGAAGTCGGCGACGAACCTGATGTCGCGGTTCGAGATGATGCCGACGAGCTTGCCGGCCTCGTCCACGACGGGCAGTCCGCTCACGCGGTACGTCGCGCAGAGGGCGTCGACGTCGGCGACGGAGGCATCCGGAGTCGTCGTCACGGGGTTCGACACCATGCCGGACTCACTGCGCTTGACCCGGTCGACCATCTCGGCCTGGTCGGCGATCGAGAGATTGCGATGAAGGATGCCGATACCGCCCTGACGGGCCATGGCGATGGCCATGCGCGCCTCCGTCACGGTGTCCATCGCGGCCGAGAGCAGCGGTGTCGCGACGTCGATGCGTCGGGTCAGCTGCGAGCGCGTGTCCGCGTCGCTCGGGATCACGTCGGTGTGTCCGGGCAGGAGCAGCACGTCGTCGTAGGTCAGACCGATGAAGCCGAAGGGATCGTGCTCGCCCATCTCGAAATTCCTTTACAGAGTCCAGATCGTTATGAAGCCGCAATCCACGATGATCCGACCAGTTGATCAATGTTAAGCGAGTTTGCGCCTCAGGCATTCCACCCGACACAATCACTCAGCGTCGACAACCACATTCGCGAAACACATAGGACATAATCAGCACGTACTGTCGACAAAGTTGTTGTCAGGATTGACCTAGGAGCCACCACCGGCACGACCGGTGCGGCACCCCCCATGGAGGTTCAGTGAATTCCACTGATACGGCTCGTCGGCGATCACCGAGAACTCTCGTGATCCTCGTCGGTCTCTTGTTCGCATTTCTCACATTGAGCGCATTCAACGCCTCACCAGCCCACGCGGACGAGGTGGGCACCGAGTACGACTACACGTTCGTCGGCAACGTCCAGTTCGACCAGGAGCCGCTGGAGGGCGTGGAGATCACGGTCTCCGGCAACGGCTACACGGCGACGGTGGCGACTGATGCCGACGGCAAGTGGAAGATCGGGGTTCCCGAGAAGGCGTCGTACAAGATCACCCTCGACGAGGACACGCTTCCCAAGGGCGTCGTCGTCGCGAAGGGCGGTGCGACCATCGAGGCCGAGTTCGCCCTCACCGCGACGAAGGCCGTCAACTTCTTCCTCGGTGAGGGGCAGCGCGTCACGACGAGCTTCTTCGACCAGTTCGTGCAGCGCGTCGTCAACGGCCTCAACTTCGGACTGCTCCTGGCGCTGGCCGCGATCGGCGTCTCGCTGATCTTCGGCACGACCGGCCTGTCGAACTTCGCGCACGCTGAGATGATCACCTTCGGTGCCCTCATGACGCTCACCTTCGGCGTCGACCTGGCCTGGCCGCTCTGGATCGCGATCATCATCGCCCTGGTGCTGAGCGCAGGCCTCGGCTGGACGCTCGATGCGATGATCTGGAAACCGCTGCGCAGGAAGGGCGTCGGCATCATCCAGCTCATGATCGTGAGCATCGGACTCTCCCTCGCCCTGCGCTACGTGTACCAGTTCTTCTACGGAGGAGCCACGCAGCAACTGCCCGGCGCGACCCTGCCGAGCGACATCCGCTTCGGCGCAGTCGCCCTCTCGTGGGTCGATGTGGCCAGCATGATCATCTGCGTCGTGGTTCTGCTCGGCGTCGCGTACTTCCTGTTGCGCACGCGCATCGGAAAGGCCACACGCGCCGTGTCGGACAACCCGAGCCTCGCCTCGGCCAGCGGCATCGACGTCGACAGGGTCATCCGTATCGTCTGGGTGCTCGGCGGACTGCTCGCCGGCCTCTCCGGCATCCTGTACGCCTACGCCCGTCCGGGCGTGAGCTGGGACATGGGCTTCCAGATCCTGCTGCTCGTCTTCGCCGCCGTGACCCTCGGCGGTCTCGGCACGGCGTTCGGCGCCCTGGTCGGATCGATCATCGTCGGTCTCTTCACGGAGCTCACGACCCTGTGGCTCCCGTCCGATCTCAAGTACGTGGGAGCACTCATCGTCCTGATCCTCATCCTGCTGTTCCGACCGCAGGGCATCCTGGGTCGCAAAGAGAGAATCGGTTAGGGGGCAGGCACATGATCGACTGGATTCAGATCTTCTCCAATGCCTCGCAGGAGCTCATCAGCCCGACGACGGCTGCATACGCACTCGCAGCGCTCGGCCTCGCCATCCACTTCGGATACACAGGCCTGCTGAACTTCGGGCAGGCGGGCTTCATGGCCCTCGGCGCCTACGGCTACGCCATCTCGATCCTCACCTTCGGCTTCCCCGTGTGGGCGGCCGTGCTGGTGGGAGTCGGGGCCTCGGTGGTCTTCGCGCTCATCCTCGGTATTCCGACTCTGCGACTGCGGGCCGACTACCTCGCCATCGTCACGATCGCGGCAGCCGAGATCCTGCGACTGCTCTTCACCACGGGAACGTGGGAGTCCGTCACCGGTTCCGCCAGCGGCCTGCAGGGGTACAAGGGCAGCTTCGGCGCTCTCAACCCGTTCACCTTCGAGGGGACTGTCGGCTTCGGGCCGTTCCAGTACAACGCCTACGACTGGTGGATCCGTCTCGTCGGCTGGACCGTCGTGATCGTCGCGGGCATCCTCACCTGGCTCATCATGCGCAGCCCCTGGGGCCGGGTCATCAAGGGCATCCGTGAGGACGAGGACGCCGTGCGCGCCCTCGGCAAGAACGTGTACTCGTACAAGATGCAGAGCCTCGTTCTCGGTGGCGTCTTCGGAACCCTCGCCGGCATGATCTTCGTGCTCCCGCGTGCAGTGGTCCCGGCGAACTACCAGACGTCGCTCACCTTCTTCATCTACGCGATCCTGCTGCTCGGTGGCGCCGCCACCATCCTCGGACCGATCATCGGCTCGATGATCTTCTGGGTGCTGCTGTCGTTCTTCTCGGGCTTCATCGCCCGAGCCGTGGAGGCCGGCTGGCTGCCCTTCATGTCCCAGGTGCAGGCTGGTCAGCTGCGCTTCATCCTCGTCGGAGTCGCGATCATGTTGATCGTGATCTTCAGACCACAGGGCATCTTCGGAAACAAGAAGGAGTTGGCCTTTGTCAAGTGACACGACCCCAACAGTCACCCCGGTCAAGACGACCGGCCTGCACATCGGCGATGCCGTCCCGGGAGTCCGCAAGGTCGACCCGATCATCATCGCCGACGGTGTGCGACGCACCTTCGGCGGCCTGACAGCCGTCGACGTCGACCACGTCGAGATCCCCCGCGGCGCCATCACGGCCCTCATCGGGCCCAACGGCGCGGGCAAGACGACCTTCTTCAACCTGCTGACGGGCTTCGACAAGCCGGATGCGGGTGTGTGGGAGTTCGACGGCAAGCCGCTGCAGCGCGTGCCCGCCTACCGCGTGGCCCGCATGGGACTCATCCGCACCTTCCAGCTGACGAAGTCGCTCGGTCTCCTCACTGTGCTCGACAACATGAAGCTCGGCGCGAAGGGACAGACCGGCGAGAACCTGTTCCGCTCCGTCCTGCCGTTCCTGTGGCGCAAGCAGGAGGACGAGATCACGGTCAAGGCCGATGAGCTGCTCGCCCGCTTCAAGCTCGATGCCAAGCGCGAGGACTACGCCGCCAGCCTCTCCGGTGGACAGCGCAAGCTCCTCGAGATGGCTCGGGCGCTCATGAGCGATCCGACGCTGGTCATGCTCGACGAGCCGATGGCCGGCGTGAACCCGGCGCTCACGCAGTCGCTGCTCGACCACATCCTGGGCCTCAAGGACCAGGGCATGACTGTGCTCTTCGTCGAGCACGACATGCACATGGTCCGCCACATCGCCGACTGGGTGATCGTGATGGCCGAGGGCAAGGTCGTCGCAGAAGGCGATCCGCACACCGTCATGGCCAACCCAGCCGTCATCGACGCCTACCTCGGGTCGCACCACGATTCCGACCTGGGCGAGACCGACACCGAGCACGTCGAAGTCCTGAAGGAGCTCATCGATGACGAACAGTAGTCCAGCAGCCCCCGCCGCCCCCGCACCCGTCGGCGAGCTCGTCGTCGATGTGCGCAGCGTCACAGCCGGATACCTGCCCGGGGTGAACATCCTCAACGACTGCTCGCTGCAGGCGCGTCAGGGTGAGCTCATCGGCATCATCGGCCCGAACGGCGCCGGCAAGTCGACCCTGCTGAAGTCGATCTTCGGCCTCGTGAAGGTTCGCGAGGGCGGCATCTTCCTGCAGGGCGAGGAGATCACCAACCTCAAGGCGAACAAGCTGGTCGCCAAGGGCGTCGGCTTCGTTCCGCAGACGAACAACGTGTTCCCGTCGCTCACCATCCAGGAGAACCTGGAGATGGGCATGTACCAGAAGCCCAAAGGCCTCAAGGAGCGCCTCGAGTTCGTGACGGAGATCTTCCCCGAACTCGGACGCCGCCTCACGCAGCGCGCCGGTTCGCTCTCGGGCGGCGAGCGCCAGATGGTGGCCATGTCGCGCGCACTCATGATGGGGCCGCACATCCTGCTGCTCGACGAGCCGAGCGCCGGACTCTCCCCCGTGCGCCAGGACGAGGCATTCCTGCGCGTCAAGGAGATCAACAAGGCCGGCGTGACGACCATCATGGTCGAGCAGAACGCTCGACGCTGCCTGCAGATCTGCGACCGCGGCTACGTGCTCGACCAGGGCAAGGACGCGTACACGGGCACAGGCCGCGAGCTGCTGAACGACCCCAAGGTCATCGGACTCTACCTCGGCACGCTCGGCGAGTAGCGCTCAGCAGAACACGGGAAGAGGGGCGGATGCTGCGGCATCCGCCCCTCTTCCCGTTGTGCGTTCCGACACTTCCCGTTGTGCGTTCCGACACGGATCGAAGGGCCGAGCCACGGAGGGCGGTCACACCGCCATGGACGCCATGCTGACGCCCGCTGCGGGCATGATCACGCAGGGCCGGACCTTGCGTTGCACTCTGATCGATCCAGGCTCGCCCCGGCCCGCGTATCGTCCATCCCCGGGAGAGCGGACCCTCTCACCGTCGGAATGAGAAAAGGGCCCCGGCCGAAGCCGGGACCCTTCCTTCAGTAGCGACGCCTAGTTGATGCGCGTGTACTTGTTGTCGGCTCCGTACTCGTAGACACCGATGGTGGCTTCGGTCGGGTCGCCGTTCTCGTCGAACGTGACGGGGCCGGAGGCGCCGTCGTAGTCGATCTGCTTGCCCTCGGCGAGGAGCTTCGCGCCCTCTTCGAAGGTGGTGACCTTGGTGCCGTCGCCGGTACCGCCCGAGACCTGCTGGAGGTACTTCGAGATCTCGGTGCCGTCGGTGCTGTTGGCCGCGTAGGCAGCCAGAGCGATGAGGACGGCGGCGTCGTACGACTCGGGTCCGTAGCTGAAGTCGGTCAGGGCCGGGTCTGCGGTGAGCAGGCGCTCCCTGAAGTCGTCCTCGAGCTTGGGGCCGGGGAGCGTACCCTTCGATCCGGCGATGAGGCCGGGAGCGAAGTCGGCGCTGTAGTCGGCGAGGTTTCCATCGACGAAGTACAGCTTGTCACCGGGGTAGCCGGATCCGACGAGAGCAGGCACGACGACCTTGGCCTCGTCGAACGTGATGACGGCAACGGCGTCGGGCTTCGCGGCGGAGATCGCCGAGAGCTGAGCGTCGAAGTTGGAGTCACCGGTGTTGAACTGCTGCTCGACGACGACCTCCCCGCCGGCGGCCTCGAAGGCCTCCTGCGTGGCCTTGGCCAGGCCGGTGCCGTAGGGGTCGTTCAGCACGAGGAGACCGAGGGTGGAGTTGCCGTCCTCGGCGATCTGCGTGCCGAGAACCTCTCCCTGGAGCAGGTCGGAGGGAGCCGTACGGAAGTACAGGCCCTTGTCCTCGTAGGTCGTGAAGTCGGGCGACGTGTTCGCCGGCGAGAACTGCACGACACCGGCGCCGGTGATCTGGTCGATGACAGTGAAGGAGACACCCGAGGACGCCGCACCGACGATGGCCGAAACATCCTGCGAGAGGAGGTCGGTCACCGAGACGGTGGCGGTGTCGGTCGTGGTGTCACCCGAGTCGCGGTAGATGACCTCGAGATTGAGGCCCGATGCTGCGTCGTTGACCTCGGTCGCGCCGAGCTTGACGCCGGCCTCCTCGGGCGGGCCGAGGAAGGCGAGGGTGCCGGACTGCGGCAGGATCGTGCCGATCTTCAGATCGAGGGCACGGTCACCGGCCTTGATGGGCAGGGCGTCGCCGGCCGCGGCCGTCTCGGAAGCGGACGGGCTGGCCGCCTCGCCGCCACCACTGCTGCACGCGGTCAGTAGGAGAGCGCTGACGCCGACGAGGGCGGCTCCGCTCAATACTGCCCGGGCAGAGCGCGAGGCCTTGGCCTTCGCGAATACGCTCATGTTGCTCCTTGGGACTTAGGAATGTGTACACAGATGGCAGTCCGGAAGACTGCCGTGCTGCCACAGTATTGGGCGATCATGGACCGGACAAGCCAACTTGGTCACAGTGCGGTAAAACCGTCCAAATTGTTACATCCCGGCAAACTGGCGGGCACAAAACAACGGAATCTGTACTGCGCGGCCATTCCTGCGACGTTTTCACGCGTCTGAGCAGGGCGCCGGGAGCTACTTCTTGGTGGACTTCGTCGGGCTCGGCTCAGGTTCCGGCGTCGCCTGGGCGAGGCCTCCTGAACCCGTCATGCCGGCGTACACGATCGACGTGTCATCGGCGAGGGCGGCAGCGCACTCGCCGAAGCTGACGCAGGAGAACGCGCCGCTCGAGACCGCCGTGATGGCCTCCGCGATCGCGCTGCCCGAGTCGTTGTCCGCCTCGGTCGCCGCAAGCGCGACGCGAATGGTGGTGTCGTAAGCCTCGCCGCCGCCGATGAGCGGGTCCGCCCCGGGATCCGCAGAAAGCAGGCGAGCTGATGAGGCCTCGTCGGGCTTCCAGTCGGCGGGGCCGATACGCACGACGGTCGTGGCGCCGCCGACACCGGCGATCTCCTCGGGGATGTCGCCCGTCGCCGCCCAGAGCACGACGTCGATGCTGCGTTCGGCGAGTTCCTTCACGATGGCTGCGGCATCCGTCGACGTCGATCGATGCACCACGACGACGGGTGCCCCGAGAACGCCACCCTGCTCGTCCAGTTCGCGCACGGCCAACTCGACTCCTGCGACCTGTGCCTGGGAGACGGCCGCTGTCTTGCCTGCCATGTCGAGAACCGTCATGAGGTGGAGCGACCCGTCGCCGGCGACGACCGGCGCAGGAGTCTGGGTCGCCGTCGGGGTCGGTCGCTGCTCGTCCTGACTCTGGGCAGTGCAGCCGGTGAGCAGGAGCGCGCCTGCCACGAGGGCTGCGAGCGCAACCGATCGGTGGGTCCTCATAACGGGCGGTCCTTCCCCTTCTGCCGGGCGCAAGCCTAGCGGCGGGTCAGACCAAGTCGACGGATGCGCGCCGCCCACTGCGCGCCGACCGCGCCATGTCGATCGTGAGCACCGCCAGAGCGACCCAGACCAGGCTGAATCCGACCCAGCGCTCAGGCGGCATCGCCTCGTGCAGCAGCACCACGCCGACCAGGAACTGGATGAAAGGCGCGAAGTACTGGATGAAGCCCATGTAGATGAGCGGAAGGCGTCTCGACGCCGCGGCGAAGAACAGCAGCGGCACGGCCGTGATGACTCCGGCAGCCGCGAGGAGCACGGTGTGCCAGACGCTGACGGTGCCGAGCGTGATCCCGCCGGTCGCGCTCACGACGATGAGGGCGACGATGGCGACTGGGGCGAGCCACGCCGTCTCGAGCGTGAGGCCCGAAACGGCGTCGACCTGGCCGCCGACCCTCTTCTTGATCAATCCGTAGAAGCCGAAGGAGAACGCGAGGGCCAGGGCGACCCAGGGGAAGCTGCCATGCCCGAAGGCGAGAACGAGCACGGCGACGATGCTGATGCCCACAGCCGCCCACTGCAACGGACGCAGCCGCTCCCGGAGCACGATGACACCGAGGAACACTGTGACGATCGGGTTGATGAAGTAGCCGAGCGCCGCCTCGACGACCTGCCCCGTCATGGCGGCGAAGACGTAGACCGTCCAGTTCACCAGGATGAGCACTCCGGCGAGCGCCATGGTCAGGGAGATGCGCGGCTGCCGGGCCAGCGCGAAGAATCCGCGCCACGCCTTCGTGGCGGTCAGGAGGATGGCGCAGAACACCAGCGAGAAGAGGATGCGCCATGAGACGATCTCGGGAGCCCCGGCCGGGGCCAGCGCGATGAAGTAGATGGGGAGGAAGCCCCAGAGCACATAGGCGGAGATCGCGTAGATCAGTCCGGTGCGGCCGACGTTGTCGGTCGGCGGTGCGAGGGGGGTCTTCGGAGATTCCTTCGTCACAGCCACTCGTCTGAGCTTACGCGGCGAGAAGCCGGTGCGAGCTGGGCCGACTGCCAACGCGACGCGACATCCTGCCGCGGAGGAGCATCCGCTCCTTCTGGAGCACGAGGCGGCAAGGGCTCGGTCCGACCCGGGTATGACGAAGGGGCCCGGATGCGGTCAGCATCCGGGCCCCTCACTCGTGCGGGGTGCGACTAGCGCACGACCACCGCGAGAACGTCGCGAGCGGAGAGGACCAGGAGGTCCTCACCCGAGAACTTGACCTCGGTTCCGCCGTACTTGGAGTAGATGACCTTGTCGCCGACGGCGATGTCGAGGGGCACGCGGTTGCCGTTGTCGTCGATGCGACCGGGGCCCACTGCCACGACCTCGCCCTCCTGGGGCTTCTCCTTGGCGGTGTCGGGGATGACGAGACCCGACGCCGTGGTCTGCTCTGCCTCGACCTGCTTGATGACGATGCGATCCTCGAGCGGCTTGATGGAGACCGACACGGTTGACCTCTTTCTGTAACGAAGACTGGGTTAGCACACTCGATATGAGAGTGCTAAGACGAGTTTAGGGCGCGATTGGCACTCATGCAACGTGAGTGCCAACCATGACGTCGGGCGCGGCGGCCTGTGGGTTAGCGTTGAGGCATGGATCGCTCCGAGCTCGTCGACCTTCTGACGCCAGAGGGATTCCGTCTCCTCGACTCCCTCCCGCCGTGGGATGCCAAGGCCGACGTCGTACGCCTGGTCAGCAGCCTGCGCGCCCAGGGCCATCCGGCCGGGCTCGTCGCGAGCGTGCTCAGCCAGTCGCGGCTTCGGGCGAGAGCCGAGAGCAAGTTCGGCGAATTCGCCTCCCGCATGCTGTTCACCGACGCCGGTCTCGAGCAGGCGACGAGACTCTCAGTGGCGGCGCTGCACGCCGGGCGGTACACGGCGGCCGGCATCGGCCGGGTGGCCGACCTCGGCTGCGGAATCGGGGGCGACGCCCTGGCGATGGCCGCCCTCGAGCTCGAGGTGACCGCCGCCGACGCCGACGAGGTCACGGCGGCCATCGCCAGCTACAACCTCGCCCCGTTCACGGCGGCCACCGTGCTCAACGCCCGCGCCGAGGAAGTCGATCTCGCCGGCGTCGATGGCGTGTACCTGGACCCTGCCCGACGCACGGCCGGCCACTCCGAGACCGAGCGGTTGACCCAGGCGAGCGACTACTCGCCCTCCCTCGATTTCGCATTCGGGCTGGGCGAACGGATGCCGACAGGCGTGAAGCTCGGCCCGGGCTTCGACCGCTCGCTCATCCCCGCGAACGCTGAAGCCCAGTGGGTGTCGGTCGACGGGCAGCTGGTGGAGATGGGGCTCTGGTTCGGCGCACTGGCCCGTCCCGGCATCCGTCGCTCGGCGCTGCTGCTGGGGCGGGCGGGCACGGCCGAGCTCAGCGCCGCCGCCGACAGCCCGGACGTCGAGGTCCGTGAACTCGGCGAGTACCTCTACGAGCCAGACGGCGCCGTCATCCGCGCCAGGCTCATCGGCGATCTGGCACGCGAGATCGACGCCGGAATGCTCAGCGAGGGAATCGCCTATCTCACGTCCGATGCCGCGCGCGCGACCCCGTTCGCGACGGCGTTCCACGTGCTCGAGGCGCTGCCCACCGACGAGAAGAAGCTGAAGGCCGCCCTGCGCGAGCGTGGGATCGGAACGCTCGAGATCAAGAAGCGCGGCATCGACGTCGATCCGGCCCAGCTGCGGAAGCGTCTGCAACTGAAGGGGACGGCATCAGCCACCATCGTGCTCGCCCGACAGGCCGGCAAGCACGTGACACTCCTCGTCGAGAGGGTCTGACCATCTCGACTGCGTGACGGCGGGACGGCCCGACGGCGGGACCACGCGGAATATGCGCCGCTCAGGGCCCAGGGGCGACCCGGACGACGACCAGCACCCAGATAGCGGCGACCACGATGCCGGCCACGCCCGTGACGATTCCGACGATCCTGTTGGTGCGGCTGTACGAGTCCCTCGGCCGCGCGGCGATCCCCGCGATCACGGCGATCACGCACGCGACAGCTCCCCACGGCAGGAACAGGCTGACGAACAGGCCGCCGACACCCAACCAGCTCGACAGGCTGGCCGCGGCACTGGGCGGTTCCGGCATCAGCGCCGCCTCGGACTGGCTCATCGATCCTCCCTGCGCCGCCGGTGGAGACGTGAGGCGGATGGCCGTCACGGCCATCCGCCTCACCTCGACGGTGTTCCTAGTACGTCGTGTAACCCGAGTCGCCGATGGACGCGAAGACCGCGATCCAGAAGATGAGCGAGATCAGGCCGATGACGACGCCGAGGAAGCCCAGGATGATTCCGGTCAACCACATGCCCTTCGCTGCCGGCTCCTTCTTCTTGCCGAGGAATCCCAGGACGATGGCCGCCGCTGGGATCAGCATCTGCAGGATGCCTCCGGCGATGGGGATCCACACGACGACCAGCGATCCCGCAACGCCGATGATGCCGGCGATGAGCGAAATGAGGCTGAGCGTCGGAGTCGGCGACGCCGGGCCGGAGGCGTATGCCGACGCTCCGTAAGCCGGAGCTGCCGGAGCGCCGTAGGCGGGCGGTGCTCCATACGCGGGCGGCGGTGTCTGTGGAGCACCGTAGGCGGGGGGCACGGGGGGCGCAGGCGGCGCGGGGGGAGCCGGCGGCGCAGCAGGCGGAACCGGAGGGACCGCGGGTGTCGGCGGCTCGACGGGCGGCGCCGGAGGTGCGTCCGGCGCGTCGGGGACCGTCGGCTCCTCGGGAATCGTCGGCTCGTCGACTGGAGCCGCAGCGGTAGCGGCATCCGTCACCGCAGGAGTCTCTGCTGCCTCGGGAATCTCGGTCGAAGGGACCGTGGGTTCGACACCGTCGACCGGCTGCTCCGGCTCGTCGGGTCGTGCGGGGGTCGTGGGATCGCTCATGGCGGTGGCCTGCTTTCGGTTCAGTACTGGTCGCCGTTTGCCGCGGCGAAGAAGAAGAGCGGAATGAGGACGACGAAGAAGAGGATGATGCCGGCGAGGATGCCGAGGTACCCGAGGACGAGGCCGGCGATGGCGAAGCCGCGGCCCTGCTCGCCGGTCTTCTTGACCTGGCTCAGGCCGATGTGCCCGAGGACGATGCCCACGAGGCTGATGCCGACGATGGACAGGATGAACGAGAGGATCGACAGCACGTTCCACTTGGGCTGAGCGGGGTACGGCTGGCCGTAGGCGGGCTGCTGGGCATACGTGGGTGCCTGAGCGGGTGCCGGCGGCGGGCTGTAGGCGGGCGGGACCGCGGGGGCAGCAGCAGGCTGCGCGGTCGGCGGAATCGTCGGGCCACCGACGTCATCTGCAGGTGGCTGGTTGACGTCGGTCATCGGTCCCCTTCCGGCCGTGGATTCGCACGTCTGCCCACCCTACTCCGCCTGATCAGAGGCGGAAAGGGCGACGCGCGACTATGACGCCGGCTCGGTTCGGGGGCTCAATGCACCTGGATGTCGGTGACCGGCAGCGTGGAGTCGGCACCGAAATCGGGCCCGGACGGATCGTGCCCGTGCATCACGAGCTGGGCTCCGAGGGCTGCGATCATGGCGCCGTTGTCCGTGCAGAGGTCGAGCGGCGGGATGCGCAGGGCTATGCCCGCCGCGGAAGTGCGCTCCTCGGCGAGCGAGCGCACCCTCGCGTTCGCGACGACACCGCCGCCGAGCAGGAGCCTGGGCACGCCCAGGTCGGTGCACGCTGCGATCGCCTTGCCGATGAGGACGTCGGCGACGGCCTCCCGGAAGCTCGCGGCGACGTCGTTGATCGGGACCTCCTCGCCGGCGTCCTGCTTCTTCTCGACCCACCGCGCGACGGAGGTCTTGAGTCCGGAGAAGCTGAAGTCGTACCGATGGGCGGCCATGTCCTTCGGCAGGGTCAGGCCGCGCGGGAACCGGATCGCCTTCGGGTCTCCCTGTGCGGCCAGCCTGTCGATGTGCGGACCGCCCGGGTAGGGCAGGCCGAGGATGCGAGCGACCTTGTCGAACGCCTCCCCCGCAGCGTCGTCGATGGTCTCGCCGAGGAGCTCGACGTCGGAGACCAGGTCTCGGACGAGCAGCAGCGAGGTGTGACCGCCGGAGACGAGCAGGGCGATCGTGGGGTACTCGAGGTGCCCCTCCTCGCCGAGGACATCGACACCGACGTGGCCTACGAGATGGTTGACCGCGTAGAGCGGCTTGTCGAGCGCGAGTGCCAGCGCCTTGGCCGAGCCCACGCCGACCATGAGCGCCCCGGACAGGCCGGGCCCGCTGGTGACGGCGATGGCGTCGAGGTCCTCCAGGCTCACGCCCGCCTCGGCGAGGGCCGCGCCGATCATGGGCGTCATCGATTCGAGATGCGCCCGGGCAGCGACCTCGGGAACGACCCCGCCGTAGCGCGCGTGCTCGTCCATCGACGAGGCGATGGCGTTGGCGAGCAGGGTGCGCCCGCGCACGATGCCGACGCCGGTCTCGTCGCAGGAGGTCTCGATGCCGAGCACCAGGGGATCCTCGCGATTCATCGGCTCTCCTCCGTCTGGATGCTCTCCACGCCGACCGCCAGCGTCGTCCTGGCCGGCTGGACGCTCAGGCGCATCACGATGGCATCCACTCCGTCTGGCTGGTAGTAGTTCGGCCGCACGGCGATCTCGGCGAAGCCGAGCTTCACGTAGAGCTGGTGGGCGACGGGGTTGTCGGCTCGCACCTCGAGGAAGACCTCGGTCACGCCGCGTCCGCGGGCCTCGTCGATGAGCCGATCCATGAGGGCGCGCCCGAGGCCATGACCGCGTGATGCCTCGGTGACGGCGATCGTCTGGATGTCGGCATCCGTTCCTCCACGGGGAGCCAGCAGCCCCGCGTAGCCGACGATGTTCTCGCGCTCGTCGGGCGGGAACGCGACGAGGTAGTAGGTGTGCTCGCTGGCGAGGTCGGCCCGCATGGTCGCCGACGACCAGGCATCCGTCGTGAACGTGCTGGTCTCGATGGCCATGATGGAGTCGACGTCTGCGACGCCGGCCCGGCGGAGCTGGAAGGTCATCGAGTCACCCGCTTCGGGCCGTTCGACGGGGTGACGTCGGGCGAGCGCAGGTAGAGCGGCTCGTCAGCGGCGAACGGCTGTCCGGCCGCGAAGGCGAGCTCGGCGACCATGCCGAGGCCCCCGGCGGGGATGGTGGCGGCGTCGATGCGCGGCAGCTCCAGGAAGGGAACGGCATCGGGCTTGGCGAGGGCGGGGCCATCGGTGCGCTGAGGGAGTCCGTCGGCGTCGGCGCCGGAGTAGGCCGACCAGAACACCTCACGGCGACGGGCATCCGTCACCACGAGCAGTCCGCCGGTCGCACCCGAGGCGTAGTGCTGCCAGGCGACGGCGTCGTGACTGGCGATGGGCACGAGCGGCCGCCCCAGCGCGAAGGCGAACGTGCGCGCGGCACTGATGCCGACACGCAGCCCGGTGAAGGGGCCGGGCCCCATGCCGCTGACGACCCCGGACAGCTCGTGGGGTCGGATGCGGGCCTCGGCGAGGGCGTCCGTGATGAGCGAGCCGATCACCTCGGCATGGCGCATGGTGTCGGCGACGTCGACCTGGCTCAGGATGCCGCCGTCTCGGTCGACCACGGCGACGCTCGTGCCGGCGGAGGTATCGATGGCGAGCAGCACCCGTCCAGCCTACTTCGCCGTGGCTGGCGACTCTCCGGCGTAGGCCGTTCCAGCCCACCGCGGGCCGAAGCCGCGGATGGTGATGGTGCGCGGTTCGTCGGCGCCCAGATCGGACGCGTCAGTCTGGTCGGTGTCGTCGTCTGCGTCGGAACGATCGGTGTCGGTGGCTGCGGCATCCGCCCCGGCCCCTGTCGGACGCACGATGTCGAGTTCCAGCCACGACTCGGCGACGCCGTCAAGCAGGCCGGAGCCCCACTCCACGACGACGACGGAGCGGACGTAGTCGATGTCGAGGTCGTCGAGCTCCATGGCGCTCTGCAGCCTGTAGGCGTCGACGTGCACGAGCGGCGGCCCGTCGCCGAGGCTGGGGTGGGTGCGTGCCAACACGAATGTGGGACTCGCCACCCGACCACGCACACCCAGCCCTGCACCGATCCCCCGCGTGAACGTCGTCTTGCCCGCGCCGAGGGGCCCGCTGAGCACGAGCAGGTCTCCGGCACGCAGTTCGGCCGCCAGCGTCTCGCCGAGGGCCGTCATGCCGTCGGCCTCCGCGATGGTGATTCTCTGCACGGCTCTACTCCACGTAGTGGCGCTGCACGCGGTGCCCGATGCGCGTCACGATCTCATAGTTGATGGTTCCCGCAGCCGCTGCCCAGTCGTCGGCCGACGGCGCACCGGTGGCCGGATCTCCGAACACGACGACGGCATCTCCGACGGCCACGGCCAGGTCGCCGACGTCGACGATGAACTGGTCCATCGCAATGCGTCCGACGACCGGATGCCGCTCCCCCGCGATCCAGACCTCGGCTCGGCCCGACGCCTGCCGCGGGATGCCCTCTGCGTAGCCGAGCGGCACGAGCGCGAGAGTGGTGTCGCGCGTCGCCCGCCACTGGTAGTCGTACGAGGCTCCCGTGCCGGCCGTGACCCGGCGCACGTTCGCGATCCGGCCCCGGAGGGTCATCGCCGGGACCAGTGGAACCTCGGGCGTTCTGTCGCTCCATGGTGAGAGTCCGTAGATGCCGATACCCAGTCGCACCATGGTGAAGCGGCTCTCGGGCCTGGTGATGGCTGCAGCCGTCGAGGCGAGGTGCAACAGCTCGGGTGCGACGCCGTGGGTCGCCGCCGTCGCGATCGCCGTCTGGAACCGTTCGCGTTGGGCGGCATCCTCCTCGGGCGAGGCGTTCGACAGATGGCTGAAGAGCCCTTCCACGACGATGTCGCCTGACTCCTGCAGGGAACCGGCCGACTCGACTGCCGTGGCCCAGTCCTCCTGGGGGATGCCGTTGCGGCTGAGCCCGGTGTCGACCTTGAGGTGCAGCCGTGCCGGCGCGCCCACACGGCGGGAGGCATCCGTCACGGCGTCCAGCTGACCGAGCGTCGAGATGCCGATCGAGATGCCGCGGGCTATCGCCTCGTCGAAGACCACGTCGGGGTCGTGCAGCCACGCCAGCACCGGAGCGTCGATTCCGGCGTCTCGCAGCGCGATGGCCTCGGCGATGTCGGCGACGCCCAGCCAGTCGGCGCCGCCGGCGAGCGCGGCGCGTGCGACGGGCACGGCGCCGTGGCCGTAGGCGTTCGCCTTGACTACGGCCATGACGTGCGGCGTTCCCACGTGAGCCGCGAGGGCGGCGACGTTGGCTCTGACAGCGCGGAGGTCGACGGACGCCTCACGGAAGACGAGCTGCTCGCTCATGAGTCGTCACGCTCCAGGACGACGAAGGCTGTGGCGATGCCGGCATCGTGGCTCATCGACACGTGGACACTGGTGACACCCTGGGTCCCTGCGGCAGCCGCGACCGTGCCCGACAGGCTGAACTCCGGGTCTCCGTGCTCGTTCGCCTCGATGACCATGTCGTGCCAGCGCAGGCCACCGGGGCCCCCGAGCGCCTTGATCAGCGCTTCCTTCGCCGCGAACCGTGCGGCCAGGGAGCGGGGATGGCGGCCGCGTTCGCTCTCAGCGAACAGGCGCTCGACGAGTCGAGGTGTGCGTGCCATCGCCCGCTCGAAGCGGGCCAGATCGACGACGTCGACTCCGATGCCGGCGATCACGATTCACTCGACCGTGACGGACTTCGCCAGGTTGCGGGGCTGGTCCACATCGAGGCCCTTCGCCAGCGAGAGCTCCATGGCGAACAGCTGCAGAGGCACGACGGCCAGGAACGGCTCGAACAAGGGAGCGGCGAGCGGGATGGGAATGACCTCGTCGGCGAAGGGCAGCACCGCGGCATCGCCCTGCTCTGCGATGGCGATGACTCGCGCTCCGCGGGCGCGGATCTCCTGGATGTTCGAGACCACCTTCGCGTGAAGCAGTGCCGAACGGCTCGGGCTCGGCACGATGACGAAGACGGGCTGACCGGGCTCGATCAGCGCGATCGGGCCGTGCTTCAGCTCACCCGCGGCGAAGCCCTCTGCATGGATGTAGGCGAGCTCCTTGAGCTTGAGCGCGCCCTCGAGCGCGACAGGGAAGCCCACATGCCGACCGAGGAAGAGCACGGCGCGGGTGTCGGCCATCCAGTGCGCGAGTTGCCGGACGCTGCCGCCAGTCTCCAGCACCGTGGTCAGCTTCGCCGGGATCGCCTCGAGCTCGCCCAGTTCCACTGCCACCTCGTCGTTGGTGAGCGTTCCGCGCACGCGGGCGAGGTGCAGGCCGAAGAGGTAGAGCGCCGTCATCTGCGCGACGAAGGCCTTGGTCGAGGCGACGGCGACCTCTGGCCCGGCATGCGTGTAGATGGCGGCATCCGACTCGCGTGGAATGGTCGCGCCCTGGGTGTTGCAGATGGAGATCGTGCGGGCGCCGGCGTCACCGGCGTACTTGACGGCCATGAGAGTGTCCATGGTCTCGCCGGACTGCGAGATGGAGATGACGAGCGTCTCGCGGGTGATGACGGGGTCGCGGTAGCGGAACTCGTGGCTGAGCTCCACCTCGACCGGGATGCCGGCCCACTTCTCGATCGCGTACTTCGCCACGAGGCCGGCATAGGCGGCCGTGCCGCAGCCGACGACGACGATCCGGGTGATGCCTGCGAGCACGTCATCACCGAGGGCCTCGAGTTCGGGGATGTGCACGCCGGAATCGCTCACACGGCCGCGCAGGGTGTTCGCCACGGCGTCGGGCTGTTCGGAGACCTCCTTGGCCATGAAACTGGACCACCCGCCCTTGTCGCTCGCCGAGGCGTCCCACGCCACCTCGAACTCCTCGGTCTCGACCGCGTTGCCCTCGAAGTCGGTGACGACGACGGCGTCAGCAGTGATCGCGACGATCTGGTCCTGGCCGATGGCCATGGCGCGACGGGTGTGCTCGACGAAGGCGGCGACATCCGACCCCAGGAAGTTCTCGCCGTCGCCGAGCCCGATGACGAGCGGCGAGTTGCGGCGCGCTCCCACGACCAGGTTGGGCTGGTCCTGGTGCAGTGCGAGCAGGGTGAACGCCCCCTCGAGACGGGAGACGGTGGTCTGGAAGGCGACCTGCAGATCGCCGGCGGCGCGATACTCGCGACCGAGGAGCACGGCCGCGACCTCGGTGTCGGTCTCCGACTCGAAGGTGTAGCCCTCTGCGAGGAGCTCGCTCTTCAGCACCGAGAAGTTCTCGATGATGCCATTGTGGATGAGGGCGAGCTTGCCGTCGTCGCCGAGGTGGGGGTGGGCGTTGACGTCGGTGGGGCCGCCGTGAGTGGCCCACCGAGTGTGGCCGATACCCGTGCTGCCGTCGTTGATCGGATGCGCCTCGAGCTCATCCGTGAGCTTGACCAGCTTGCCGGCCTTCTTCGCCGTGGCGAGTACGCCGTCCTCGTCGATCACCGCAACGCCGGCGGAGTCGTACCCGCGGTATTCGAGCCGACGAAGGCCCCCGACGAGCACTTCGAGGCTCTTGTTCGAGCCGACATATCCCACGATTCCACACATGGTCTCGATTTTAGCGGGCGGGACCTGCGACTAAGCTCTCAGTGATGTCCGATCCGGCGAGAACCAACGGTGTCCACGGCCACAGCTCCCCGTTCGTCGAGCTGGATCGCGCCGATTGGGCCGCCCTCGCGCAGTCGACCCCCCTGCCCCTGAGCGAGACCGAACTCGTGCAATTGCGCGGACTCGGGGAGCCCCTCGATCTCTCCGAGGTGACGGATGTCTACCTCCCGCTCAGCCGGTTGCTGAATCTCTACGTCGCCGGCGCTCGCAGCCTGCACCGCGCCACCAGCGACTTCCTCGGCGATCGCGCCGACAGCACGCCCTTCGTGATCGGCGTGGCGGGATCCGTCGCCGTCGGAAAGTCGACGATCGCCCGTCTGCTCCGCGAACTCCTCGCTCGCTGGGAGGACACGCCTCGAGTGGAGCTGGTCACGACGGATGGCTTCCTCCTGCCGAACGCCGAGCTCGAGCGCCGCGGCCTGATGACACGCAAGGGCTTCCCCGAGTCGTACGACCGTCGAGCCCTGCTGCGCTTCGTGAGCGAGGTCAAGGCCGGGACCGCGGAGGTGCGCGCACCGTTCTACTCGCACCTGAGCTACGACATCGTTCCGGATGCGCAGATCACGGTGCGCCGGCCCGACGTCCTCATCGTCGAGGGCCTGAACGTTCTTCAACCACCCGGACCCGGGCATCGTCTCGCGGTCAGCGACCTGTTCGACTTCACGATCTACGTCGACGCCAGGACTCGCGACATCGCGCGCTGGTACGACGAGCGCTTCCTCAAGCTCCAACGCGGAGCATTCAGCAACCCGTTGTCGTACTTCCACCGTTACGCGTCTCTCACCGAGGCGGAGGCGCTCGCGCGTTCGGGCGAGATCTGGCGGTCGATCAACGAGCCCAACCTGCTTCAGAACATCCGCCCGACCCGGTCGCGGGCGACGCTCGTGCTCCGGAAGGACGAGAATCACACGGTCGACTCGGTGCTGCTGCGGAAGCTCTGACGAGCTGCGCTGCCGCCCTACAGGGTCAAGCGCTCCCGCACGACATCGGCGAGGCCGTGGGCCAGCCGGTCTGCAGTGGCCTGATCGGCAGCCTCGACCATGACGCGCACCATCGGCTCGGTGCCCGAGCGACGCATGAGCACGCGGCCAGAGTCGCCGAGTACGGCCTCCGCGTCACGCACGGCGGCGGCGATCACCTCATCCGAGTCGAGGGCGTGGTGGTCGACACCGCGAACGTTCACCAGGATCTGGGGGAACACGGTCATGACGCTCGCGAGTTCGGCGACGGACTTGCCGGTGCGCGCCATCTCGGCCACCAGATGGAGACCGGTCAGGATGCCGTCACCCGTCGTGGCGTGCTCGGTCATGATGACGTGGCCGGACTGCTCTCCGCCCAGGGCAAGGGAGTCTGCGTTGAGCTCCTCGAGAACGTAGCGGTCGCCCACGGCGGTCTGGATGACCTTGATACCGTTCGCCTCCATCGCCTTGTGCAGGCCGAGGTTGCTCATCACGGTCACGACGAGCGTGTCGTTCGTGAGGTGGCCGCGTTCCTTCATCGCCACAGCGAGGATCGCCATGATCTGGTCGCCATCGACGACGTTGCCCGCCGCGTCGACCGCGAGGCAGCGGTCGGCGTCGCCGTCGTGGGCGATGCCGATGTCGGCGCCGACCTCGAGTACCTTGACCGCGAGGTGGTCGAGGTGGGTCGAGCCGACCCCGTCGTTGATGTTGGTGCCGTCTGGCTCCGCGCCGATGACCGTGATCGTGGCTCCGGCCAGTGCGAACACCTCGGGCGAGATGCCGGCGGCAGCACCGTTCGCGCAGTCGAGCACGACGTGCACGCCGTCGAGGCGGTGCGGGAGAGAGCCCATCAGGTGGAGGACGTAACGGTCCTCGCCATCCGCGAAGCGACGGATGCGGCCGACGTCGCCGCCGGTGGGGAGCAGCTTCTCGATGCCGAGGTGTGCCTCGATGCGGTCTTCGACCTCATCGGGAAGCTTGGTGCCGCCGATGGCGAACAGCTTGATGCCGTTGTCGGGGGCAGGGTTGTGCGACGCCGAGATCATGACGCCGAAGTCGGCGCCGCTGTCGGCGATGAGGAACGCCGCGGCCGGTGTCGGCACGACGCCGGCGTCGAGCACGTCCACGCCGGAACTCGCGAGGCCTGCTGCGACGGCGGCTCCGAGGAACTCGCCGGAGACCCGGCCATCACGTGCGAGAACCGCGACAGGGCGTCTGCCCTGCGCGCGGCGCTCTTCCGCACGTCGTCCTGATGTCAGGACGACGGCGCTCGCCTGAGCGAGGCCCAGAGCCAGGTCAGCCGTGAGTTCACGGTTGGCCAGGCCCCGGACCCCGTCGGTTCCGAAGAGACGAGGCATGTCTGCCAGTGTCGAAGCGCTTTAGCGCTTCGAGAACTGCGATGCCTTACGGGCCTTCTTGAGACCGGCCTTCTTGCGCTCGATGACGCGAGCGTCACGGGTGAGGAAGCCGGCCTTCTTGAGAGCTGCACGGTTGTTCTCGCGGTCGATCTCGTTGAGAGCACGAGCGATCGCGAGGCGGAGGGCACCGGCCTGGCCGGAGGGGCCACCGCCCGTGACCTTCGCGACGACGTCGTAGCTGCCGATGAGGTCGAGCACCTTGAACGGGTCGTTGATGAGCTGCTGGTGGAGCTTGTTCGGGAAGTAGTGCGCGAGCTCGCGGCCGTTCACGATCAGGCTGCCGGAGCCGGGCACGAGGCGCGCGCGGGCGATGGCCTGCTTGCGACGGCCGACGGCCGAACCCGAGACGTTCAGGACGGCGCGGGGTGCACGGGGGGTTTCTTCAGCGGGGGTTTCGGTCGAGTAGCTCTCGGGAGCCACGTCGATCTGGTCTGCGATCTTCGCCACGGTGATTGGAGTCCTTTGTCTGTGAATCGAGAAGTCGGGGGCCGGGCGCTACTGGGCGACCTGGTTGAAGACGAACTGCTTCGGCTGCTGTGCAGCGTGAGGGTGCTCCGGGCCGGTGTAGACCTTGAGCTTCTTCAGCTGGGCGCGACCGAGAGAGTTCTTCGGGAGCATTCCGCGGATCGCCTTCTCGACGGCGCGCGTGGGGTTCTTCTCGAGCAGCTCCGAGTAGGTGACTGCCGTGAGGCCGCCCGGGTAGCCCGAGTGGCGGTATGCCTTCTTCTGCTCGGCCTTGGCGCCGGTCAGTGCGACCTTGTCGGCGTTGATGATGATGACGAAGTCGCCGGTGTCCATGTGGTTGGCGAAGGTCGGCTTGTGCTTGCCGCGCAGCAGGACTGCTGCGTGGGTCGCCAGGCGACCGAGAACGACATCGGCTGCGTCGATGACGTACCAGTCGTGGGTGATCTCACTGGCTTTCGGGGTGTAGGTGCGCGTCACTGTAGTGGCTGCTTTCTGTTCGAACGGAGGTGTTCGTGAATCCCACTCCGGGCGGTTCTCGAGGAGAACACAGTCGATGGAGGGCTCACGTTCGTGTACCCGGCCGCCAAGGCACGGGCACCAACGGTCTATCTTAGGAGACTTGCGGGCCGTTGGCAATTCGGGTCGGGTCTGCTCCCCCAGCGGGAGCGTCGGCGCGGTGCGCCGGACCGCGCCGCTGCCGCGTCTCGGCCGCGCGCGCCGCCAGACGCAGGTCATCCGGATAACCCACCTGCGTGAGCGTGAGTCCCCGTGCCGGCATCACCATGAAGGCGTTCGTGCGCTCCGCGGCTTCGCGCAGCGCTACGGGGTCGCCGGGGCCGAGTTTGCCTGCCCCTACCGAGACGCAGGCGCCGACGAGCGCGCGAACCATGCTGTGGCAGAAGGCGTCGGCTTGGAGGCTCGCGGTCAGCACTCCGTCGACATCCCGCTCCCAGGTGAATGCCTGCAGGGTGCGGATCGTCGTGGCACCGTCACGCGGCCTGCAGTAGGCGGCGAAGTCATGGAGTCCGCACAGGCTCGCGGCTGCGGCATCCATCGCCTCGCCATCGAGTCGGGAATGATGCCAGGTCGTGTTGACCCTGTGAAGCGGATTGCGCACAGCGGTCTGATCGGCCAGGCGGTAGCTGTAGCGCCGCCACAGGGCACCGAACCGAGCGTCGAATCCCACTGGGGCCAGCGAGCCCCGTGAGATCACGATGTCGCCCTTCTGGCTCAGGATGCCGTTCAGTCGACGCGCCAGGGCCGTGCCGGCGTCGCGCTCCCCGCCGCGGTTGCGCCCGCGGTCTGGGCGAAGCAGGCTGCCCGCCTGGGCGTCCGTGAGGTCGAGATGGACGACCTGACCTGTCGCATGCACTCCGGCATCCGTTCGCCCGGCGACGACCAGGGTCGGTGGAGGGCCGTAACGACGCAGGATCGAGGCGAGGGCCTGTTCGATGTCACCCTGCACCGTGCGCAGGTTCGGCTGGCGACCCCAGCCGTTGAAGTCGGTTCCGTCGTAGGCGATGTCGAGACGGACGCGACTTGTGCCCGCGAGCGGCGGATGAAGGGTCGAGGAGGTCTCGTCCTCCTCGTCAACCATGCCATCCACGCAGATCAGTTTACGAGCCGCGCGCACAACCGTTTCACGAGGTGCCACGTTCCGGGCGTGTGTCGCCCCATGGACCCCCCGCAAACCGGCAACTCGACAGGGCGCGCCGGCACACACGAGACAGGGCCCCGGCGATCCGAACGGATCACCGGGGCCCTGTCAGGGTGGAGCGAAGGCTACTTGGCCTCGGCCTCGTCGGCCGGGGTCTCGACCTCGGCGTCGGTGGCGACGGCCTCATCGACCTCGGCCTCAGCCGGGGTGACGGTCTCGTCGGCAACCTCGGCCTCGGGCTCTGCCTCGACGACCGGAGCGGTCTTCGCGGCGGCCTTGGCGGGCTTGGCCTTCTTCACGACGGGCTCGAGGACGAGCTCGATCTGCGCCATGGGGGCGTTGTCGCCCTTGCGGTAGCCGATCTTCGTGATGCGGGTGTAGCCACCGTCGCGCTCGGCGACGAGCGGAGCGATCTCGGTGAAGAGCTCGTGCACGATCGACTTGTCACCGATGACAGCCAGAACACGACGACGGGCGTGGAGGTCTCCACGCTTCGCGAACGTGATGAGACGCTCGGCGTACGGACGCAGGCGCTTGGCCTTGGTCTCGGTCGTCTTGATCGACTTGTGCTCGAACAGCTGCGAAGCCAGGTTGGCCAGCATCAGACGCTCGTGTGCGGGTCCGCCTCCGAGGCGGGGGCCCTTGGTGGGCTTAGGCATTTATTTCTCCAGTATGTGAAAGGTCGAAAAGCTCAGCTACGAGCTTTAGATGTTCTCGTCGTCGTAGCCGCTGTAGAAGTGGGCGCCGTCGAATCCGGGGACCGAGTCCTTGAGCGACAGGCCGAGCTCCACGAGCTTGTCCTTGACCTCATCCACCGACTTCTGACCGAAGTTGCGGATGTTCATGAGCTGCGTCTCCGAGAGGGCGACGAGCTCGCTGACGTTGTTGATGCCCTCGCGCTTCAGGCAGTTGTACGAACGCACCGACAGGTCGAGGTCCTCGATCGGGATCGAGAGCTCGCTCGAGAGCACGGCGTCGACCGGCGCGGGGCCGATCTCGATGCCCTCGGCTGCGGTGTTGAGCTCGCGGGCGAGACCGAACAGCTCGGTGAGCGTACGACCGGCGGATGCGATGGCGTCGCGCGGCGTGATGGCCGGCTTGGACTCGACGTCGACGACGAGGCGGTCGAAGTCGGTGCGCTCACCGGCACGAGTCGCCTCGACGCGGTAGGTCACCTTGAGAACGGGCGAGTAGATCGAGTCGATCGGGATCTGACCGGCTTCGCTGTACTCGTTGCGGTTCTGCGTGGCCGAGACGTAGCCGCGGCCGCGCTCGATCGTGAGCTCGAGCTCGAACTTGGCCGACTCGTTGATCGTGGCGATCACGAGGTCGGGGTTGTGCACCTCGACACCGGCGGGAGCCGAGATGTCGGCAGCAGTGACCTGGCCGGCGCCCTGCTTGCGCAGGTAGGCGGTGATCGGCTCGTCGTGCTCGCTGGAGACGACCAGACCCTTGATGTTCAGGATGATCTCGGTCACATCCTCCTTGACACCGGGAACGGTGCTGAACTCGTGGAGGACGCCGTCGATGCGGATGCTGGTCACAGCAGCGCCGGGGATCGACGAGAGGAGGGTGCGGCGGAGCGAGTTGCCGAGCGTGTAGCCGAAGCCGGGCTCGAGGGGCTCGATCACGAACCGCGAACGGAACTCGGAGATGTTCTCCTCGGTGAGCGTGGGGCGCTGTGCAATGAGCACTGTTATTCCTTTCGGCGAGGTGTCCGCTATATGACACCTGCGATGGCGACCGGGTGGGCGGGCCCGGCGGGTGTTGAGTTATGGAAGGAACGGCTGAACGGCCGGCCGGGTGTCGCGTGGAGCGAGACCCGACCGACCTGTCAGTTGATTAGACGCGGCGACGCTTCGGCGGGCGGCATCCGTTGTGCGCCTGCGGGGTGACATCGTTGATCGATCCGACCTCGAGGCCGGCGGCCTGGAGCGAACGGATGGCCGTCTCGCGACCCGAACCGGGTCCCTTGACGAACACGTCGACCTTCTTCATGCCGTGCTCCTGCGCCTGACGCGCAGCCGACTCGGCGGCGAGCTGAGCGGCGAACGGGGTCGACTTGCGCGAACCCTTGAAGCCGACTCCACCGGACGAGGCCCAGCTGATGACCGCACCGGTGGTGTCGGTGATCGAGACGATCGTGTTGTTGAACGTCGACTTGATGTGGGCCTGGCCCACGGCGATGTTCTTCTTTTCCTTCTTGCGCGGCTTGCGAACGGCCGACTTGGGTGCTGCCATGATTTCTCCTGAATCCTATGAGGCGCGAAAGGTCGCTGGCCGAGGCCTAGCGAGCCTTCTTCTTGCCGGCCACGGTGCGCTTCGGGCCCTTGCGGGTACGAGCGTTGGTCTTGGTGCGCTGTCCGCGGACAGGCAGGCCACGACGGTGGCGGATGCCCTCGTAGGAGCCGATCTCGACCTTGCGGCGGATGTCGGCGGCAACCTCGCGGCGGAGGTCACCCTCCACCTTGAACGTGCCTTCGATGAAGTCGCGCAGTGCGACGAGCTGCTCGTCGCTGAGGTCCTTGACGCGGATGTTTCCGTCGATCTGGGTCTCGGCGAGGGTCTGGAGGGCGCGGGTGCGGCCAACTCCGTAGATGTAGGTCAGTGCGACCTCCACGCGCTTCTCGCGCGGGATGTCGACGCCGGCTAGACGTGCCATGTGTGGCTTCTCCTGTTGATGAGTGGAGGTGTGGAGCACTCCCGGTGCCGCGGCCTCCAACCGTGGGTGTCCCCTGACGGATCAGGTTCTTGGGAGTGCTGTTCTCTTATCGAGTCGTCTCTGCGAGTGATCAGCGGCGCCGGAGCGCCGACCGACTAACCCTGGCGCTGCTTGTGGCGCGGGTTGGACTTGCAGATGACCATGACGCGGCCGTTACGGCGGATCACCTTGCAGTGGTCGCAGATGGGCTTGACGCTGGGGTTGACCTTCATTGTTTTCCTTTTCGCTGTCTTCGTACCCGTCCACCTGCTCGCGCAGGGGAGTCGAACGGGCCGTTACTTACAGCAGCCTTTACTTGTAGCGGTAGACGATCCGGCCGCGTGTCAGGTCGTAAGGGCTCAGCTCCACGATCACGCGGTCCTCGGGGAGGATGCGGATGTAGTGCTGACGCATCTTGCCTGAGATGTGAGCCAGAACCTTGTGCCCGTTGGTGAGCTCAACCCGGAACATTGCGTTCGGGAGAGCTTCGACAACCGAGCCTTCGATCTCGATGACGCCGTCTTTTTTGGCCATAGCCTCTTCGTCGCTAAAAGTATTGGATGCTGGTCGTGCGGACGGTGCCCACCCTCGAACTCAGACGTCCGGAGGGCATGCGTCAACGGACGCAGGACACCAAAGATCAATCGTATGGCATTGACGGCCTTTTGGCCAATCAGCGGTTACACTTCCCAGCTCGGATCCAGACGATGACGGATGCCGTACCTCGGAGTCCTGGTCGGGTCAGCGCCGCGCCGCGACGATCTCCCTCAAGTCCTGGAACAGGGGGTGCTCCGGTTCGATTCCCGTGACCGACTCGACGAACTCCCCCGGGCTCTCGGCCGCAGCGAGAAGAGCGTGCATCTGCACGCTCTGCTCGTCGTCGGGGTCGTCGAACGCCAGCACGGCGCCGATCGCCTCGACCAGCGCACTCGTGGGCAGGCCGCGCTCGGCCAGTTCGGCAGCCGGTCCGACGAAGCGCTCGTGCCTGCTGAGCTTGCGGAGCGGCTGGCGGCCGACCCGCTGCACGGTGTCGGGCAGCGACGGGTTCGCGAACCGGCGCAGGATCTTCTCGCGATAGTCCCGCTGCACTTCGGGGTCGGCCTGGTGCTTCGCCACCAGCAGCGTGGAGGTCTCCTGCAGCACTCGCGTCGCGATCTCGGCGACGCTCGGGTCGCTGAGTGCGTCAGAGAGCTTCGTGTATCCGGCGGCGGCACCCAAGTAGGCCACGGTGGCGTGCCCGGTGTTCACTGTGAAGAGCTTCCGCTCGATGAATGGCAGCAGGTCGGCCACGAATGTGGCGTCGGGGATGTCGGGCACATCGCCCTCGAACGGCCCCTCCTCGATGACCCACTCGAAGAAGCTCTCGACGGTCACGTCGAGGCCGGCATCCGGATCCTGCCCCGGAACGATGCGATCGACGGCGGTGTTGGCGAACACGGCCCGGTGGAGGCAGCGGCGCCATTCGTCCTGTCCCATGAACGACGCCACCTCGTCACGCAGCAGGTCGGTTGCGTTGATCGCGTTCTCGCAGGCCATGACCTGGAGAGGTGGCAGCTCGGCCGGGCGCTCCCGCATCGCCGCGGCGATGTGCGGGGCGATGAAGCGCAGGATCGTGGGGCCGACGGCCGTCGTCACGATGTGCGCCGTCGTGAGCTCGGCGCGGAGCTCCTCCTCCTGGGTCGCACTGTTGACGGCGCGGAAGTGGTCGACGACGCGGGTCGCAGGGGCGTCCCCCACCTCGTGCACCTCGTAGCTGGATGCGGCGTCGAGAGCGGCGATGAGCTCGGCGTTCACATCGGCGAACACGACCTCGTACCCCGCGTCGTGCAGGATGAGCCCCACGAAGCCGCGCCCGATGTTGCCTGCACCGAAGTGCACGGCCTTCTTCATGTTCACGACTCGTTGACCTCGGAGAGCGCGGCGTAGAGCTCCGCGGCGCTGTCGAGGGCGAGCAGCTTCTCGACCTCGTCCTCGTCGGAGAAGATGATGGCGATCTTGGAGAGGATCTCCAGGTGCTCGTTGTCGATGCCGGCGATGCCGACGACGAAGCGCACCTCGTCGCCGTTCCAGTCGATCGGCTCGTCGTAGCGGGTGAACGACAGGCTGGACCGGAGGATGGTGTCCTTCGCCTCGTTGGTGCCGTGCGGGATGGCGAGGAAGTTGCCCATGTAGGTCGACACCGACCCCTCCCGCTCGAGCATCGCGTCGACGTAGGCCGCATCGACGGCACCCACCTCGACCAGGATCGCGCCCGCAGCGCGGATCGCCTCATCTCGTCCGACTGCGGCATCCGCGATGCGCACTGCTCCACTGGACAGGATCTGCTCGGTCATCGGTCTCCCCCTACTTTCTCTCGTTCGTCGTCGTCGTTCATCATCGCGAGCCTCGTGGCCGAAGTGACGTCGAGGTGGACGAGGGGCGGATGCCGCGACACCAGCGCGCGGCATCCGCCCGTCGTCAGCGCACGCCCTCGCTCTGCAGGAGATTCACGATCTCCTCGTACTTCGGGCTGTTCATGAAGTTCTCCACCGAGATGTGCAGTGCGCTCGGCGACTGCTGCTTCGCGCGCTCGGTGAGGTCCTTGTGGGTGACGACGAGATCGACGTCGTCGGTCAGGTTCGCGATCGACTTGTTCGTCACGTCGACGCTGTCGATTCCCGCCTTCTTGATCTTGTTGCGCAGCACCGTCGCTCCCATGGCACTCGATCCCATGCCGGCGTCGCAGGCGAAGATGATCGTGTGGATCGGCTTGTGCTCGAAGGCAGCCGCCTCGCCCTCCCCGACCAGCCCGGCACCGGCGGCAACGCCCGCACCGGAGAGGCCGCTGAGCACGTCGCTCGACTTGCCCTTGTTCGACTCTGTCATGGCGATCGCCATACCCAGGTCTCCGGCGCCTTCTGTCGCGAGGTCGCGCTTGCGACTGGCCCTCAGGATGATCGACGCGATCAGGAACGAGACAGCTGCCGAGAGGATGACCGAGAGGATCACGCCGACGTAGCTGTCCGAAGCCGTCTGCAGGATGATCGCGAAGATGCTGCCCGGGGATGCCGGTGCTCGAAGTCCGGTCTGGAAGATGACGTTCGTGGCCACACCGGTCATACCACCGGCGATCACGGCGATCACTGTGAGCGGCTTCATCAGCACGTACGGGAAGTAGATCTCGTGGATGCCGCCGAGGAACTGGATGATGATGGCGCCGGGGGCGCTCGCCTTGGCCATACCGACACCGAAGAACGTGAAGGCGAGCAGCAGGCCGAGGCCGGGGCCGGGGTTCGCCTCGATGAGGAACAGGATGCTCTTGCCGGTCTCGACGGACTGCTGGGTGCCGAGAGGCGTGAACACGCCCTGGTTGATGGCGTTGTTGAGGAAGAGGATCTTGCCCGGCTCGACCAGCAGCGACAGGAGCGGTAGCAGGTTCATCGAGGTCAGCCAGTTGACGGCGGTCTCGAGCAGGCCGCTGAGCCACTGCACCGCTGGCCCGAAGGCGAAGAAGCCGAAGATCGCCAGAAGCATGCCGACGATGCCGGCCGAGAAGTTGTTCACCAGCATCTCGAAGCCGGCCTTGATCTTGCCGTCCCAGATGCTGTCGACCTTCTTCATGACCCAGGCCGCGAGCGGACCCATGATCATCGCTCCGAGGAACATCGGAATGTCGGTGCCGACGATCACGCCGACTGTGGCGATCGAGGCGACGACGCCGCCTCGGGTGTCGTAGACGAGGCGACCGCCCATGTTGGCGATGAGGAGCGGAAGCAGGTACGTGATCATCGGGCCGACGAGGCCCGTGTGCTCGGTGCCGTCTGCGCTCGGGAAGCCTCCGAGCTCGGGCACGGGAGTCCAGCCCGTCTTGATGAAGAAGGCCGTGATGAAGCCCCAGGCGATGAAGGCCGCGATGTTGGGCATGATCATTCCACTGAGGAACGTGCCGAACTTCTGGATGACGACCCTGCCGCCTCCGGACTTCTTCTCCGACGTCGTTGTCATGGTGGTGCCTCTCTGTGATCAGGTGGCGGGCGCGGGAACGCGCCCTGCTGTGCGCTCGGCCGCGCGGGACTTCGCGGCCGCCTTGGCCTCGGCTGCCCCATCGGCAGCCAGGGCGACCTCGGCCAACGCGCGGGCGTCGTCGAGGGTGAACCGCGCAAGGGACGCGCGTACGTCGGCGAGAGCCGACGGGGACATGGAGAGCGTCGTCGCGCCGAGGCCGACGAGCACGACCGCCAACAGCGGATCGGCTGCGGCCTCGCCGCAGATGCCGACGGGCTTGCCTGCCGCCCGGCCGGCCGCGCCCACCTCGGCGACGAGCCTGAGGACCGCCGGGTGCCATGGGTCCTGGAAGTTCGCGACGGTGCCGAGCAACCTGTCGGCCGCCATCGTGTACTGAGTGAGGTCGTTGGTGCCGATGGAGGCGAAGTCGGTCACGGCGAGCACGCGATCGGCGAGCAGCGCCGTCGCCGGCACCTCGACCATGACCCCGGCCGTCTTGATGCCGAGCTCCTTGGCGAGGTCGGTGAAGTAGCGGGCCTCCTCGACGGTGGCGACCATGGGCGCCATCACCCAGAGGTCGGCATCCGTCGCCGCATCCGCCGCCGCGAGAGCCGTGAGCTGCTCGCGCAGGATGGTCTCGCTGTGGCGGAGCGATCGGATGCCGCGAAGCCCGAGTGCCGGGTTCTCCTCCGGGGCGTCGTTGAGGAAGGCGAGGGGCTTGTCGGCCCCGGCGTCGAGTACACGGGCGACCACCTTCTTGCCGGCGAAGGCAGTGAGCAGCTTGGTGTACTGCTCCTGCTGCTCGCGCACGGTCGGCGCGGACTGGGAGTCGAGGAACAGGAATTCGGTGCGGAACAGTCCGACGCCCTCGGCACCGGCGGCGAGGGCATCTGCAGCGCCGGCGGCGGACCCCAGGTTGGCCAGCAGCGGCACGGGGGTTCCGTCAGCCAGGGCGCCGGGGCCGGTCGGCTCCTGAGATCGGTGGGCGCGCTCGTCGATGCGCGCCTTGGCGGCGCTGAGCTGCTCGTCACTCGGACTCGTGATCACGGCATCCGCGGCTGCATCGACGATCACCTGGTCGCCGTCGGCGAGAGTGGCGGCGCCTGCCGCTCCGACGACCGCGACGATGGACTTCTCCCGCGCCAGGATCGCCGTGTGCGATGTGGGGCCGCCGTCCGTCGTGATGAGCGCCAGCACCTGGTCGAGATCGAGCAGCGCGGTGTCGGCCGGGGCGAGATCGCGGGCCACGAGCACGAAGGGATGCCCGGGGTTCGGGATGCCGGGGGCTGGAAGCTTGAGCAGGTGCGCGATGACGCGCTGGGAGACGTCGTCGAGGTCGGCGGCGCGCTCCCCCATGTAGCCGCCCATGCCGGCGAGCAGGTCACGGAAGGCCGCGAAGGCCTCGAACACCGCGCGTTCGGCGGTCTTGCCCTCGGCGAGCCTGGCAGTGATGTCATCAGCGAGGGTGACATCCTCCGCCATCATCGCCTGGGCCTCGAGGATGTCGCGCGCTGCCCCTCCGGCCTGGGTGCCGCGGCGGTTGAGCTCGGCGGCCACCACCGACAGCGAGGCCGTCGCCCTCTGGCCCTCGCGCTCGGCGTCGAGGTGGGTCGGGCGGTCGACAGGCTCTGGCAGCGGCTCCGCCATGCGCGCCACTGGGCCCAGAGCGATGCCCTCGCCGATTCCGATGCCGTTCAGTTCCATCAGTCGCCCTCCGTCGTGTGCCGGGAGGACGCCCGCGCGGGGCGATCAGCTGTCGTGATCGGTGACGAGAAGATCGACGAGGCGGTCGAGGACCGCTGCGGCATCATCTCCGTCGACCGCGACGGTGACCTCGTCGCCGTGATCGATTCCCAGGGCGATGACGGCGAGGATGCTCGCCGCATTGACGGGCTTTCCGTCGCCCTTGGCGATCGTGACCTTCGCCCCGGATCCCCCGACGGCCTGAGTGAAGAGTTTCGCGGGACGCGCGTGCAGCCCGTGCTCCGATCCGATTCGCACGCTGCGAGTCGCAGTGGTGTCGGTGTCTTCCATGTGTCCGGCCTCCGTCGCTGGCGTCCGTTCTCAACCCCACCATACTGTCCGGGGTGCACGGGCACCACGCAGATGGGATCGACGCGGCCGGTCACGGACGGATTCCGACCGCGTCGAGTGCACTGTCGAGGGCGATGGCCCCCGACTGGTCTGTGAAGGCGGCCTCGGGGAGCACGACGACGCTCGCGTCGCCGATCTCGGCGAGGCGGGCGCGTATGGCATCGGCCTGAGTGGCGAGGTGGGCTCCCAGCAGGACGACGGCCGCATCCTGTGCCGAATCCTCGAGGCCCGAGTCGCTCGTGGGAGAGACGACGATCTCGAGACCCCGTTCGCGAGCGAGACGACGGATGCGGTGGGCCACGAAGGAGCTCGATGCCCCTGCTCCACACACGACGAGGATCTTCACTGATCCGGCTCCTTCGCTCGACTGTCCACCAGTGTGGCCTCCGGCCGGGCGCATCGGCCAACACGTTTTCTTCCGCCCCGGCGGAAATCTGGCCGGATCGGCCCGCTCACGTCACGGGAGATGCTTGACTCGTCGTGATGCGCACAGTGCCCTCGGAGCTGAGGGCACGCGAAGGGACCCACGGCGTGAGCGATAGACGGGAGCAGCTGCTCGACCTGCTCGCGCGTGCCGACCGCTGGTTCACGGCCGCGGAGCTGGGGGATCAGCTCGGCGTCACGGCGCGCAGCGTGCGCAGCTACGTCACCGCGGTGAAGACCGAGGCGGCACCGTTCGAACCCCTGCGATCGGGCTCAGCCGGTTATCGGCTCGACCGCGCAGAGTACGCGCGCTGGCGGGCGGCATCCGGAGCCGGGGAATCGACCGCCGAGGAGTCGGGCGGCCCCACAGCGCGTGCCACGCGTCTGCTGCGCCGCCTCGTCGACGCTCCGACCGGCCTGGACGCCTACGCGACGGCAGCTGAACTGCACGTGAGCGAGTCGACGCTCGAGGGCGATCTCACCCGCGTGCGGGCGCGCCTCGACGGCACGGGACTGTCGCTGCATCGGAGTAGCGGCAATCTCGTGCTCGATGGGACCGAGTCGGCCCGACGGCGTCTGCTCGGCACGCTCTTCCGCGAGGAGTCCGCGCGCGGCATGCTCGAACTCGCGGCCATCCAGCGCGAGTTCCCCACCGAGGGTCTGGCCGAGTTCAAGACCGATCTCATCGCAGAGCTGAGCCGGCGCGGCGCCGCCGTGAACGAGTACGGCCTGAGCAACGTGCTGCTGCACATAGCGATCGCCGTCGACAGGGTGCGTCGGCACCACTCGCTGCAGCCGGACGGCGAGACGACGACGGATGCCGCTGACAGCGGCGTCGCCTCGGTCGTCGACGCCCTCGTCGTGCGGCACTTCGACGTACGACTCGGCGCCGAGGATGTCGCCTACCTCGGCTATCTCGTCGAGACCAGGGTCGCGACGCCCGCTCAGGTCGGACCCGACGCTCGCCGCGACGACCTGCTCGATGCCGACGACCTCGCCGAGCTCCGCCGGATCGCTGTGCAGGCCGGCCGCGAGTTCCTCATCGACCTCGACGACGACGAGTTCCTCACCAGGCTCGCCCTGCACGTGCGCAACCTGGTCGCGCGCGCGAACGACCTCTCCTACGCGCGCAACCCTCTGACCCGCTCGATCAAGGCGGGATATCCGCTCACGTACGAGCTGGCGGTCTATATCGCGAACGAGCTGCAGACGAGCCGCGGCATCAGCATCAACGAGGACGAGATCGCGTACATCGCCATGCACGTGGGAGCGTTGGTGGAACAACGCCGACGGGTGGATGACGACCTGGTCGCCTGCTCGATCGTCTCCCCCTCGTACTACGAGCTGCATCTCACTGTGCTCGCCCGCATCGATTCAGCCGTCGGCAGCGACCTCGACGTGCAGAGCGTCGTGACGCGCACCGACGTCGACTGGCGAGCACTCCCGGGCGACATCGTCATCTCAACGGTCGAGCCGCCGGTGCCCGATGAGCGGGTGATCGTCATCGCGCCATTCCTCACCGACGGCGACATCGAGCGCGTGCGCGCGGCCGTGAGCCGCATCCGACGGCACCGTCGTCGTGCTCGGCTGGCCGTCGAACTCGAGCGCTACTTCCAGCCGGAGCTGTTCCTCCGCGACGTCGTGGTGGCCGACGAGGAGGCGATGATCCGACTCCTCGGCGAGCGGATGCGCGACCTCGGCATCATCGACGACGCGTACATCACCGGGGCGATCGAGCGCGAACGCCTCTCATCGACGGCTTTCACCGACACGCTCGCCGTACCGCATGCCCTGGCGATGACCGCCCGGCGCACGTCGATCGCGATCGTGCTGAGCGACGCCCCCATCGACTGGAACGGTGCCCGCGTGAACGTCGTCGCCTTCATCGCGTTCAGCGAGAGCGACAGGTCGAGCTTCCAGGACGTGTTCGATCAGTTCGTCGAGGTGTTCTCCGAGCACGATTCCGTGCACAGGCTGCTGCGCAACGCGCGCGACTACCCGTCATTCATCGAGGAACTGGTGCACGCATTGGCGTGAGCTTCCGCTCGCAGAGGGCCGAGCGCAGCGACCGCCCGAAGCACAGCCGACGGCGCTTCGCCCGCGGACTCCGTCCAGGGCTCAGCGAACGATCTCGACTACGGGATCGGAACCGGCACCACGCCGAGCGGAGCAAGACCGGCTGCCCCGCCGTCCTCGGCCGTGAGCACCCAGACACCACCGGCGTGAACGGCGATGGTGTGCTCCCAGTGCGCGGCGTCGAGGCCGTCCTCCGTCGTGACGGTCCAGTCGTCGTCCTGCACGATGGTGTCGATGGAGCCTTCGACGATCATCGGCTCGATGGCGACCACGAGCCCAGGCTTCACGTCTGGCCCCTTCTGGCGCACCCGGTAGTTGAACACCGGCGGATCCTCGTGCATCGTGCGTCCGATGCCGTGCCCGACGTAGTCGGTCAGGATGCCGTAATCGCCCTGCGACTCGACGTAGCGCTGCACGGCGTCGCCGACCTCGTTGAGGTGCTTCGCGCGAGCCAGGGCCGCGATGCCGTGCCAGAGCGAGAGCTCCGTCACGTCCGAGAGTCGGGTCCTGGAGGCGACGAGCTCGGCGTTCGTGGCATCCGGCACCACGACGGTGAAGGCGGAATCACCGTTCCAGCCCGCGATCTCGGCTCCGGCGTCGACCGAGACGATGTCTCCAGGCGCGATGGGGACGGTGCTCGGGATGCCGTGGACGACGTCGGCGTTCACCGAGACGCAGAGCGTGTGGGAGTACCCGGGCACGAGCTGGAAGTTCGGGATGCCGCCGCCGTCGCGGATCGTCTTCTCGGCGATGGCGTCGAGCTCGAGCGGGGTGATGCCCGGACGGATCGCCCGACGCACGGCGGCCAACGCCGACGCTGTGAGCAGGCCGGGCGCCTGCATCGACCGCAACTCGGCCGGCGACTTGTAGATCGAACGGCGGAAGCCCATGCGGGTCAGTTCGCCACCGCGGAGTCGAGCTCGCCGATTCCGAAGGCCGCGAGGGCGAGGGCGACGCGGTCACCGACCTCGTCGGGCGACCCGAGTCCGTCGACGTCGATCAGCAGGCCGCGGTCGCGGTAGATGTCGACGAGCGGAGCTGTCTCGCGGGTGTAGACCTCCTGGCGGTGCCTGATGGCCGCCTCGGAGTCGTCGACCCGACCCTGCTCGGTGGCGCGCTTGGTGAGGCGGGCCACGATCTCGTCCTGGTCGGCGACGAGGCGGATGACGGCCTCGAGCGGACGACCCTGCTCTGCGAGCAGGTTGTCGAGGTAGCCGACCTGATCGACCGTGCGCGGGTAGCCGTCGAGCAGGAAGCCGTTGCGGGCATCCTCCTCGGCGAGCCGTTCCGTGACGATCTCGTTGGTGAGTTCGTCGGGAACGTAGTCGCCCGCGTCCACGATCTCCTTGACCCGAACGCCCAGGGGCGTCTGGTTCTTGATGTGGTAACGGAAGATGTCGCCCGTCGAGACGTCGGGGATGCTGAACGTCTCACCGATGCGCTTCGCCTGCGTGCCCTTGCCGGCCCCGGGAGGACCGACGATCAGGAGTCGAGCGCCGCGGACCTGGTTGGCCGTGGCCCCGGTCATCGGAGCAGGCCCTCGTAGTGACGCTGCTGCAGCTGCGAGTCGATCTGCTTGACCGTCTCGAGACCGACGCCGACGATGATGAGCACGGATGCTCCACCGAACGGGAAGTTCTGATCGGCACCGAACGCGCTGAAGGCGATCAGTGGCAGCAGCGCGATCGCACCGAGGTAGAACGCACCGGGAAGAGTGATACGGGTCAGCACGAAGTCGAGGTACTCGGCCGTCGGGCGACCGGCGCGGATGCCGGGGATGAACCCGCCGTACTTCTTCATGTTGTCGGCGACCTCTTCGGGGTTGAAGGTGATCGCGACGTAGAAGTACGTGAACCCGACGATGAGGAGGAAGTACAACAGCATGTAGAGCGGGTGATCGCCCTTGGTGAGGTAGTTCGTGATCCAGAGCACCCACGGCTGGGCGGTCTCGCCGGCGGCGGGCTGGTTGAACTGCGCGATCAACGCGGGCAGGTACAGCAGCGACGAGGCGAAGATCACAGGAACGACGCCGGCCATGTTGACCTTGATCGGGATGTACGTGTTGTTGCCGCCGTAGGTGCGCCTGCCGACCATCCGCTTGGCGTATTGCACCGGGACGCGTCGCTGCGACTGTTCGACGAACACCACCGCCAGCACGACGAGCAGGCTCACCGCCAGCACCAGGGCGAACACGTTGAAGCCCTTGGCCTGGAGGATCGAGCCCAGCGAGCCCGGGAAGCGGGCGGCGATCGACGTGAAGATGAGCAGCGACATGCCGTTGCCGATGCCGCGCTCGGTGATGAGCTCACCCATCCACATGATGAGGCCGGTTCCGGCCGTCATGGTGATGACCATGAGCATGATCGCGTACCAGGCGTCGTTCGTGATGAGCTGCGTGCACTCGGGGCTGGCCGAGGTGCCGAACAGCGCACCCGAGCGGGCCACGGTGATGAGCGTCGTGGACTGCAGCACACCGAGGGCGATGGTGAGGTAACGCGTGTACTGCGTCAGCTTCGCCTGACCGGACTGGCCCTCCTTGTAGAGGGTCTCGAAGTGAGGGATGACCACGCGCAGGAGCTGCACGATGATCGAGGCCGTGATGTACGGCATGATGCCCAGCGCGAAGACGGAGAGCTGCAGGAGCGCGCCACCACTGAACAGGTTCACCAGCTCGTAGAGGCCGCTGGTGCCCTGGTTGGCCGCGAGGCAGGCCTGCACGTTGCCGAAGTCGACGAACGGAGCCGGAATGAAAGATCCCAGGCGGAAGAGGGCGACGATGCCCAGAGTGAACCCGATCTTGCGACGAAGGTCGGGCGTGCGGAAGATCCGCGCGATGGCGCTAAACACAAAGCCTCCTGGTGTGGTGTGAAGTCAGCCTACCTGCGAATCGAGCCTGCCGAGACCGCCTCGTGATGAGGACTGATCTCGACAGGCTCGATTCAGACAGATGCAGGTACTACTTGACCGACCCGCCGGCGGCGACGATCTTCTGCTCAGCGGAGCCGGAGACCTTGTCGACCGTGACGTTCAGCTTGACAGCGATGTCACCGCTGCCGAGAACCTTGACCTTCTCGTTCTTGCGAACGGCGCCCTTGGCCACGAGGTCGGTGACGGTGACGTCGCCGCCCTTCGGGTAGAGCTCGGCGAGCTTCTCCAGGTTGACGACCTGGTACTCGACGCGGAAGGGGTTCTTGAAGCCGCGCAGCTTGGGAGTGCGCATGTGGAGGGGCATCTGGCCACCCTCGAATCCGATGCGCACGGTGTAGCGCGCCTTCGTACCCTTGGTACCGCGACCAGCGGTCTTACCCTTGGAGCCCTCACCGCGACCCACGCGGGTCTTGGCCTTCTTGGCACCGGGAGCAGGGCGCAGGTGGTGCACCTTGAGGACCTGCTCGCGGGCCTCGGTCGGCTCGGCCTTGGCCTTGGGCTTGGCAGCAGTGGCCGGGGCCTTGTCTGCAGCAGCCTTGTCGGCGCCGGCGGCCTTGGGGGCCGCCTTCTTGGCCGGAGCGTTGTCGGCAGCAGCAGCCTTCGGTGCAGCAGCCTTCTTGGCCGGAGCCTTGTCGGCAGCAGCAGCCTTGGGAGCAGCGGCCTTCTTGGCGGGTGCCTTCTCAGCAGCAGCCTTGGGGGCTGCAGCCTTCTTGGCAGGAGCCTTGACGGCGTCCTTCTCGGTTTCCTTGGCCTCAGCCATTAGTCGATCTCCTCAACCTTCACCAGGTGAGCGACGGTCTTGACGTAGCCACGGTTCTGAGGAGTGTCCTCACGAACGACGGACTGACCGATGCGCTTGAGTCCCAGGCTGCGAAGCGTGTCGCGCTGGTACTGCTTTTCACTAACTTTGGACTTGATCTGCGTGACCTTGAGCTGGGCCATCAGGCACCTGCCTTCACTGCTGCGGCAGCCTCGGCAGCCTGCGCCTCTGCGCGGAGCAGACGAGCCGGAGCGACCTGGTCGTAGTCGAGGCCACGACGAGCGGCAACCGCACGCGGCTCTTCGAGCTGCTTGAGTGCCTCGACGGTGGCGTGCACGATGTTGATCGTGTTCGACGAACCGAGCGACTTGCTCAGCACGTCGTGGATACCGGCGCACTCGAGAACGGCGCGGACGGGGCCACCGGCGATAACACCGGTACCGGCACCGGCCGGACGCAGGAGGACGACACCGGCGGCTGCCTCACCCTGCACGGGGTGCGGGATGGTGCTGCCGACGCGGGGAACGCGGAAGAAGTTCTTCTTCGCCTCCTCGACGCCCTTCGAGATGGCGGTCGGGACCTCGCGGGCCTTGCCGTAGCCGACGCCGACGAGTCCGTTGCCGTCACCGACGACGACGAGGGCGGTGAAGCTGAAGCGACGTCCACCCTTGACGACCTTGGACACACGGTTGATGGTCACGACGCGCTCGAGGAACTGGCTCTTCTCGGCGTCGCGGCTTCCGCGGTCACGGTTCGGGTTGCGCTCACGGCCACCACGGCGAGCCTCACGAGGCTCTGCCTGTGCGGTCTCCGTCGATGCAGCGGTTTCCACCGGTGCCTCTGCGGTCACTTCTTGCTCCTTGTTGGGGGTGTTCTCGCTCACAGGTTGAGCCCTGCCTCTCGCGCTCCATCGGCGATAGCAGCGACGCGACCCGCGTACTTGCTTCCACCACGGTCGAATACGACGGCCTCGACACCGGCAGCCTTGGCACGCTCGGCGACGAGCTCGCCGACCTTGCGGGCCTTGGCGGTCTTGTCACCGTCGAACGTACGGAGGTCCGCCTCCATGGTCGATGCCGACGCAAGGGTGAAGCCCTTGCTGTCGTCGACGACCTGGACGAAGACGTGACGCGCTGAGCGGGTCACGACGAGACGCGGACGCAGCTCGGAGCCGACGACCTTCTTGCGCAGACGGGTGTGGCGGCGCGAACGCGCAGCCGACTTGCTCTTGCCTCTTGTTCCAAGAGCCATGATTACTTACCAGCCTTTCCGGCCTTACGGCGAACGACCTCACCGGCATAGCGGATGCCCTTGCCCTTGTAGGGCTCCGGCTTCTTGATCTTGCGGATGTTCGCAGCGGTCTCACCGACGGCCTGCTTGTCGATACCCGCGACGGTGATCTTGTTGTTGCCCTCGACGGTCAACGTGATGCCGGCAGGGGCCTCGACGGTGACGGGGTGCGAGAAGCCGAGCGCCAGCTCGAGAGAGGCACCCTTCTGGGCGACGCGGTAACCGGTACCGACGATCTCGAGTCCCTTGGAGTAGCCCGCGGTGACGCCGATGATCTGGTTGTTGATGAGGGTACGAGTGAGTCCGTGGAGCGAACGCGATGCGCGCTCGTCGTCGGGACGGGTGACGAGAACCTGGTTCTCCTCGACCGTGGCCTCGATCGGGGCGGCGATGGTGAGCGCGAGCTCGCCCTTCGGGCCCTTGACCGAGACGTCCTGACCGTCGATCGTCACGGTGACGCCGGCGGGGATGTCAATGGGAAGTCGACCGATACGTGACATGTCGGATTACCACACGTAGGCGAGGACTTCTCCGCCTACGCCCTTCTTCTCGGCCTGGCGGTCGGTGAGCAGACCGCTGGAGGTGGACAGGATGGCAACGCCGAGGCCGCCGAGCACCTTGGGGATCTCGGTGGACTTCGCGTACACGCGGAGGCCGGGCTTCGAGACGCGCTTGATGCCTGCGATGGACCGCTCGCGGTTGGGGCCGAACTTGAGGTTCAGGGTGAGCGTCTGACCGACGCGTGCGTCGGCGACGTCGAAGCCGGCGATGTAACCCTCGCGCTGGAGGATCTCGGCAATGTGCGACTTGAGCTTGGAGTGCGGCATCGACACGGTGTCGTGGTGTGCCGAGTTCGCGTTGCGCAGTCTGGTCAGCATGTCTGCGACCGGATCTGTCATCGTCATGTGATGTTTATCCTTCTATTCACCAGGTTTCGAGCATCCGTTACACGGAAGTCGACCTGTGGTGTTGGGGGCCCGGCGACTGCCTGACCCCGGTATTCCGATGGGCCCGCCTCCCGCCCGAAGGCGGAAGGCGAACCAACCGAACAGTCTACTGCTGGTTCTCGGCCGTCTTGAACGGGAAGCCGAGCTGCTTGAGCAGCGCGCGGCCCTCGTCGTCGCTCTTGGCAGTCGTCACGATCGTGATGTCCATGCCGCGAACGCGGTCGATCTTGTCCTGGTCGATCTCGTGGAAGACGCTCTGCTCCTGAAGACCGAAGGTGTAATTGCCGGTTCCGTCGAACTGCTTGTCCGAGAGGCCGCGGAAGTCGCGGATACGGGGCAGTGCGAGCGAGAGCAGACGGTCGAGGAACTCCCACATGCGGTCGCCGCGAAGCGTGACGTGGGCGCCGATGGGCTGACCCTCGCGAAGCTTGAACTGGGCGATCGACTTGCGGGCCTTCGTGACCTGCGGCTTCTGGCCGGTGATCTTGGTGAGGTCTGCGACCGCACCGTCGATGACCTTGCCATCACGAGCGGCCTCGCCGACACCCATGTTCACGACGATCTTCACCAGGCCGGGAACCTGGTGCACGTTCGTGTACCCGTTCTCCTTGGTGAGCTCGGCCGCGATCTCGGTGCGGTAGCGCTGCTTGAGGCGGGGCTGGATTTTGCCAGTTCCCACGGCAGTTTCAGTCATTACAGGTCCTTACCTGACTTCTTGGCGTAACGGATGCGGACCGTCTTGGTGACGCCGTCCTTCGTTACTTCTTCCATGCGGAAGCCGACGCGGGTCGGCTTCTTGGTCTCGGGGTCGACGATCGCGACGTTCGACACGTGGATCGGAGCCTCGTGCGTCTCGATGCCGCCGGTCTTCGTGCCACGCTGCGTCTGTCCGACGCGCACGTGCTTGGTCACGAAGTTGACGCCCTCGACGATGACGCGGTTCTTCTCGACCTGCACCTCGATGACCTTGCCCTGCTTGCCGCGATCTCCGCCGCGAGCCTGGCTGCGTCCCGAGATGACCTGCACGAGGTCACCCTTCTTGATGTTCGCCATGATTTAGATGACCTCCGGCGCCAGCGAGATGATCTTCATGAACTTCTTGTCGCGAAGCTCGCGACCGACCGGTCCGAAGATGCGGGTACCACGGGGGTCTCCGTCATTCTTCAAGATCACTGCAGCGTTCTCATCGAACTTGATGTACGACCCGTCGGCGCGACGGGTGTTCTTCTTGGTGCGGACGATGACGGCCTTGACGACGTCACCCTTCTTCACGTTTCCGCCGGGGATTGCATCCTTCACCGTGGCGACGATGACGTCACCGAGGCCGGCGTAGCGACGCTTGGATCCACCGAGAACGCGGATGGTGAGCAGCTCCTTGGCGCCGGTGTTGTCGGCGACCTTGAGGCGTGATTCCTGCTGAAGCACTTCTAACTCCTTCTATCAAGCAAGCCCGAGGCTTACTTGGCCTTCTCGAGGATCTCGACCAGGCGCCAGCGCTTGGAGGCGCTGAGGGGACGGGTCTCGCTGATGAGGACGAGGTCGCCGATGCCGGCCGTGTTGAGCTCGTCGTGCGCCTTCACCTTGGAGGTGCGGCGGATGACCTTGCCGTACAGCGGGTGCTTCACGCGGTCCTCGACCTCGACGACGATGGTCTTCTCCATCTTGTCGCTCGTGACGTAGCCACGACGGGTCTTGCGGTAGCCGCGAACGAGCTCAGCCGTCTCGGCGACCTCGACCGCAGCTGCGGCCTTCTTGGTCTCAGCCATGACTAGGCCTCCTTCGTCTCTGCAGCCTCGGTGACCTCGTCGGTCGCCTTGGCCTTCTTGGCGCTCTTCTTCTCAGCCTTGGCGGGAACCTCGACCGGTGCGGGAGTGGCACGAATGCCGAGCTCCCGCTCACGGATGACCGTGTAGATGCGAGCAATGTCGCGCTTGACCGCACGCAGGCGGCCGTGGCTCTCGAGCTGGCCGGTGGCCGACTGGAAGCGCAGGTTGAACAGCTCTTCCTTGCTCTTCTTCAGCTCTTCTACGAGACGCTCGTCGTCGTAGGTGTCGAGCTCGACTGAGGCGAGCTCCTTGGATCCGATCGCCATTATGCGTCGCCCTCCTCGCGCTTGATGATGCGTGCCTTGAGAGGCAGCTTGTGGATTGCACGGGTCATGGCCTCACGAGCGAGTTCCTCGGAGACGCCGGAGACCTCGAAGAGGACTCGACCCGGCTTGACGTTAGCGACCCACCACTCGGGCGAACCCTTACCGGAACCCATGCGGGTCTCGGCAGGCTTCTTGGTGAGCGGGCGGTCGGGGTAGATGTTGATCCACACCTTTCCACCGCGCTTGATGTGACGCGTCATCGCGATACGAGCGGACTCGATCTGACGGTTGGTCACGTAGGCGGAGGTCAGGGCCTGGATACCGTACTCACCGAAGGTGACCTTGGTACCACCGGTGGCCTGGCCGGAACGGCCGGGGTGGTGCTGCTTACGGTGCTTGACTCGACGGGGAATCAACATTATGCCGACGCTCCTTCCGCGACCGGAGCCTCAGCGCGCGGTGCGCGGCGGGGGCGGTCGTCACGACGCTCGGGGCGCGACGACTTCTGGTTCGCCTGCTCGCGAGCGAGTTCCTTGTTGGTGATGTCGCCCTTGTAGATCCAGACCTTCACGCCGATGCGGCCGAAGGTGGTCTTCGCCTCGTAGAAGCCGTAGTCGATGTTCGCGCGGAGCGTGTGCAGCGGCACACGGCCTTCGCGGTAGAACTCCGAACGGCTCATCTCAGCGCCGCCGAGGCGGCCGGAGACCTGGATGCGGACACCCTTGACGGACGGGGTGCGCTGGGCGCCCTGCAGACCCTTGCGCATCGCGCGGCGGAAGGCCACACGTGCGGAGAGCTGCTCGGCGATGCCCTGCGCGACCAGCTGAGCGTCAGCCTCGGGGTTCTTGACCTCGAGGATGTTCAGCTGGATCTGCTTGGCGGTGAGCTTCTCGAGGTCGGCGCGGATGCGCTCGGCCTCTGCTCCACGCCGGCCGATGACGATGCCCGGGCGAGCGGTGTGGATGTCCACACGCACTCGGTCACGGGTGCGCTCGATCTCGATGCGCGAGACTCCCGCGCGGTCGAGCGAGGTCTGCAGCAGACGACGGATCTTGATGTCCTCAGCGATGTAGTCGCTATAGCGCTGACCCGGCTTGGTCGAGTCGGAGAACCAACGCGACACGTGGTCGGTCGTGATTCCCAGACGGAAACCGTAGGGGTTTACCTTCTGACCCATTACTTCGTACCCTCCTCAGGAGTGGCGAGCACAACAGTGATGTGGCTGGTGCGCTTCAAAATCTGGAATGCACGGCCCTGGGCACGCGGCTGGAAACGCTTGAGGGTTGCACCCTCGTCGACGAATGCCTTGGCGATGTACAGGTCCTGCTCGTCCAGGTAGGTGTTCGAGGCGTCGGCCTTGACTCGCGCATTCGCGATTGCCGAGGCAACCAGCTTGTACACGGGCTCACTTGCACCCTGCGGGGCGAACTTCAGGATGGCGAGTGCCTCCTGAGCCTGCTTTCCGCGGATGAGGTTGACGACGCGACGAGCCTTCTGGGGGGTGACGCGGATGTGTCGCACGCGTGCGATCGACTCCACCATTTCTTCTCCTCCTTCACGTCACCGCGTTAGCGGCGACGGCCCTTCTTGTCGTCCTTCACGTGTCCACGGAAGGTGCGGGTGGGCGCGAACTCGCCGAGCTTGTGCCCGACCATGGTCTCGGTGACGAACACCGGGATGTGCTTGCGACCGTCGTGCACCGCGATGGTGTGACCCAGCATGGCCGGGATGATCATCGAGCGGCGCGACCAGGTCTTGATCACGTTCTTGCTGTTGGCCTCGTTGGCCGAGATCACCTTGCGAAGCAGGTGGTCATCGACGAAGGGGCCCTTCTTGAGACTGCGTGGCATCTTCTACAACTCCTACTTACGCTTCTTGCCGACGTTGCGTCGACGGACAATGAGCTGGTCGCTGGGAAGGTTGCGCTTGCGTGTGCGGCCTTCCTTCTGTCCCCAGGGGCTGACCGGGTGACGTCCACCGGAGGTCTTGCCCTCACCACCACCGTGCGGGTGGTCGACAGGGTTCATGGCGACACCACGCACGGTCGGGCGAACGCCCTTCCAGCGCATGCGGCCGGCCTTGCCCCAGTTGATGTTCGACTGCTCGGCGTTGCCGACCTCGCCGATCGTGGCGCGGCAGCGCGCATCCACGTTGCGGATCTCACCCGAGGGGAGACGCAGCTGGGCGTAGGGGCCATCCTTGGCGACGAGACGCACGGAGGCGCCGGCCGAACGGGCCATCTTCGCGCCGCCACCGGGACGGAGCTCGATGGCGTGGATGACGGTACCCGTGGGGATGTTCTTCAGCGGGAGGTTGTTGCCCGGCTTGATGTCAGCGCTTGCGCCCGACTCGATCATGTCGCCCTGGGCGAGCTTGTTCGGAGCCAGGATGTAGCGCTTGGTGCCGTCTGCGAAGTGCAGCAGCGCGATACGGGCGGTGCGGTTGGGGTCGTACTCGATGTGAGCGACCTTGGCCGGCACGCCGTCCTTGTCGTTGCGCTTGAAGTCGATCACGCGGTACTGGCGCTTGTGGCCACCACCGATGTGACGGGTCGTGATGCGACCCTGGTTGTTACGTCCACCGGTCTTGGGCAGCGGGCGAAGCAGCGACTTCTCGGGGGTCGAGCGGGTGATCTCTGCGAAGTCCGCAACAGACGAACCGCGGCGACCCGGCGTCGTGGGCTTGTACTTACGAATAGCCATAGTTATTCCTCTGCTCCCTAGCCGACAGCCGTGAAGATGTCGATGGAACCGGACTTGAGCGTGACGATGGCACGCTTGGTGTCCTTGCGCTTGCCCATACCGAACTTGGTGCGGCGGGTCTTGCCAACACGGTTGAGCGTGTTGATCGAAGCGACCTGAACGTTGAAGATCTTCTCGATGGCGAGCTTGATCTCGGTCTTGTTCGAGCGCGGGTCCACGATGAACGTGTACTTGCCCTCGTCGATCAGGCCGTAGCTCTTCTCCGAGACGACCGGCGAGATGATGACATCGCGCGGGTCCTTGTTGTGGGCGGCGCTCATGCGGAGACCTCAACCTTCTTGGTCTTGGCTGCGATGAACGAGTCCAGAGCAGCCTTGGTGAAGACGATGTCGTCGGAGACGAGGACGTCGTAGGCGTTCAGCTGGTCGGCCGTGAGGGTGTGCACGGTCGGGATGTTGCGCACAGCCTTGAGAGCCTGCTCGTCACCGCGCGAGAGCACGATGAGAACGTGCTTCGACGTGGCGATCTGGTCGAGCAGGGCGATGACGGCCTTGGTCTTCGGGGTCTCACCGAGGGTGAGCGACTCGACGACGTGCACGCGGGCACCACGAGCGCGGTCCGAGAGAGCACCGAGCAGGGCTGCGGCGATCATCTTCTTGGGGGTGCGCTGCGAGTAGTCGCGGGGGGTCGGTCCGTGGACGATTCCACCACCGGTCATCTGAGGGGCGCGGATCGAGCCCTGACGAGCGCGACCGGTTCCCTTCTGCTTGAACGGCTTGCGGCCGGCGCCGGAGACCTCGCCACGGCTCTTCACCTTGTGCGTGCCCTGGCGAGCAGCTGCAAGCTGTGCCACGACGACCTGGTGGATGAGCGGGACGTTGGTCTGCACGTCGAAGAGCTCAGCGGGGAGCTCGACGGTGCCGGACTTCTTTCCAGTCACGTCGACGACGTCGACGGTGTTGGTAGCGGTAGCCATGTGGTTACGCCCCCTTCACTGCGGTGCGGACGAAAACGAGGCGGCCACGAGCGCCGGGAACGGCACCCTTGACCAGGATGAGGCCCTTCTCGGCGTCGATCGCCTGAACCTTGAGGTTCATGACGGTGACGCGCTCGGCACCCATGCGACCGGCCATGCGCATGCCCTTGAAGACACGGCTGGGGGTCGAGGAGGCGCCGATGGAGCCCGGCTTGCGGTGGTTGCGGTGCGAACCGTGCGAAGCGGAGACACCCTTGAAGTTGTGGCGCTTCATGACACCGGCGGTGCCCTTACCCTTGCTCGTGCCGACGACGTCGACGAGCTGTCCGGCCTCGAACACACCTTCAGCGGTGAGCTCCTGGCCGAGGGTGTAGTCGGCGGCGTCAGCCGTGCGCACCTCGGTGAGGTGACGACGCGGGGTGACTCCGGCCTTGTCGAAGTGACCGGCGGCAGGCTTGGTCACCTTGCGCGGGTCGATCTGGCCTGCGGCGATCTGCACGGCGCTGTAGCCGTCGACCTCTGCGGTACGAATCTGGGTGACCACGTTGGGCGTGATCTCGATGACGGTGACGGGGATGAGCTTGTTGTTCTCGTCCCACACCTGGGTCATGCCAAGCTTCGTGCCGAGCAGACCCTTGCTGGTCTTGTTAGCAGTAGACATGGTCGTTCCCTTAGAGCTTGATCTCGATGTTGACATCGGCCGGAAGGTCGAGGCGCATCAGCGAGTCGACAGCCTTGGGCGTCGGGTCGATGATGTCGATGAGGCGCTTGTGGGTGCGCATCTCGAAGTGCTCGCGGCTGTCCTTGTACTTGTGGGGGGAACGGATCACGCAGATCACGTTCTTCTCCGTCGGAAGCGGCACGGGGCCGACGACGGTTGCACCAGCACGGGTGACCGTGTCGACGATCTTGCGCGCCGAGGTGTCGATGACCTCGTGGTCGTATGACTTCAGTCGAATGCGGATCTTCTGTCCCGCCATGTCGAACTCTCTCTCTGTCAAGGCGTCTTACATCCGGACTCTCTCGAGCCGGCTGCATTGGACGCCGTCGTAGCACTACGTATGTCGCACCACTGTTTATCTGTCAATCGGCCGCCGACCGGGCCTGTCCACACAACCGGAACACGTGCATCCGATGATGTCGACAGACCCGCCCTGCGAGCCTGTCACCGACTCCCACGCCTCCGGCCTGGACCGGAAGAGGCACAGAGATAGACCCTGCGCAGTGATTGTCGATTAAGTCCGTCCTGCTGCCCGCGGCCTAACCTGATCCCGGAGGGAGGTTATGCACTGCCTGGCAGTGATTCGAAGACGCGCGAACACGCAGTCATCCGAAATGCTGAACTAGTCGAGTTTGCCACACTGAGAGCCATGCTGCAAGCCCGGGCGTGTCGCGCCCCGGGGACTCCCAGCTTCGGCGTGATTCCGGGCCACGGGCGTCACCCGACCGCGGCTCTTTCCCGGGTGCGGGCGACGTGCAGCATGGCCACGGCGACGAGCATCAGCACGGCCGCGACGACGAGCGCCGAGGCTCCCCCGGTGAACCGCACGAGCACCGCTCCCCCGGCGCCACCGAGTCCCATGGCGAGCACTGCACCGAGGCGACGACGCCACTTGTCGCCTGTTCCCCCTGCCAGTCGGCTGTCGATAGCGAGGTTGGCGAGAGTCGAGGTGACCACGATCGTGGTCACGTCGGTGATGCCCGTTGCGCGCACGCTCGCGGCCTGCGCGCCCATGACGATGGCCAGAAGGCCTGTCACAGCGAGCAGGAGCACCCCCTCGAGCGTGTGCACCGAGAGCCAGACGATGCCGAGGACCAACGCCAACGCGGCGGATCCGAGCAGGACGACGAGGTTGGCCGTCGGCAGGCGGCTGGCGTGCACTCGACCGCGCACGATGCGAGCGCACAGGAGCGCCCCGATCAGGAAGCCGACGAGTGCGACGACGTTGTTGAGCAGGGGAGTTGTTCCGGTGCCTGCCAGGGCGAATCCGATGAAGAGCACGTTCCCGGTCATGTTGCCGGTGAAGACCCTGTCGAGGGCGAGGTAGCTGACGGCGTCGACGACCCCGGTCGACAAGGTGAGGAGCTGCAGTGCCGGCAGGAACGCGACGTCGAAGCGTCGCTGGGTCGCGGCATCCGTCATACGCTCAACGGTACAGACAGAATGACGTGGGGACGGTTGCATGACGAACGACAGGATTCCGACCGGAGTGCGCGTGGCACCGGGCAGCGTCTCGGCCACGAGGGTGGGCGAGCGCACGTTCGAGGGGCGCAATGACCGGGGCTCGACGGTACTGATAGGTCCGGTCGCCATCGAGGGCGCCTTCACCCCGGGCGAGCTGCTGAAGGCGGCGCTGGCCGGATGCGCCGGCATGAGTGCCGACTCGGTGATCGCCCGCCGACTCGGCGAGGACTTCACGGCGACGTACTGGGCTCACGGCACCTCCGACGAGGACGAGAACCGGTACAAGGCGATCGACGAGGAGATCGTGATCGACGGCCTCGACGAGATGAGTGTCGAGGATCGGGCTCGGCTGATCAGCCTCATCGAGCGGTCGATCGAGAAGTCGTGCACCGTCGCCAGGAGCGTCGGCAGCGCCATCGACCTGTCGACCACGATCAACGGCACCGAGGTCTGAGCCTCGCCCGGTCAGCCGCCGCTGCACGGGCGGACACGGTCATGGGGAGTCGCTGCTGCAGGCCAGGTTCTCTGACTGCTCGGTGAGCGCGTTCGCCGCCACGGCCGACGTCCCGATGAGCGCGACGCCCATCGCCGCAGCTCCCACGATGATGGTGCGCGTGCGCAGGCGATGATCGGCGACTCCGAAGCGGATGGGATCCTCGAGCAGCCTGGTGGTGCCCCACGCCAGCAGCAGCGAGATGGCCAGCAGGAGCAGCATCACCGGATCCTCACTGGGCCGGCCCGTGATGTACGGCGTCAGCAGCACCACAGGCCAGTGCCAGAGGTAGAGCGCGTAGGAGATGCCGCCGACCCAGAGCACCGGCGGGAACGACACCAGGCGGCCGGTTGACCACGAGACGGCCGGAGTGCCCGCCCAGATGACGGCGGCCGCCCCGAGCACGGGCATCAGCACGAGCAGGCCCGGGAAGGCGTCGACATCGGTTGCGATGTAGACGGATGCGACGATCAGCGCGAGGCCGAGCCAGGACGTGGCCGCACGCAGCCGCTCATGGCCCACGACGACGGGAACGCAGGCGAGCAGCCCGCCGATGCCGAACTCCCACGCCCGGCTGAGGGTGGAGAAGTACGCCAGGTTGTTGTCGATGCTGACGAGGACGAGGGACGTCACGAAGGAGAGAGCCGTCACCGCGGCGAGCAGGCCGACGACGACCTGCATCCGGGGTCGAACGAAGCGTGAGGCGATCCAGACTCCGGCGAGGATGACGAGGGGCCAGACGAGGTAGAACTGCTCCTCGACCGACAGCGACCAGTAGTGCTGGACCGGCGTCGACTGGAGGCCCGCCGTCACGGCCTGCTGCGACTCGATGGACTGCGCCCAGTTCTCGACGAACAGCGTGCTCGCCAGGATCTCGCGGAACCAACGCGCGGCCTCGGCCGGCGGAACGACGATGGCCGTCATGACCGAGGTGACTGCGAGCACGAGCAGCGCTGAGGGCAGGATGCGGCGCACGCGGCGTCCGTAGAAGCGGGCGAAGCGGATGCGACCGGTCTGGGCGGCATCCCGCAGCAGGATGCCCGTGATCAGGAACCCCGAGACGACGAAGAAGACGTCGACGCCCACATAACCCGCCGGGGACAGCGCCGGCCAGAAGTGGTAGAGCACCACGACGCCGACGGCGAGGGCACGCAGCGCCTGGATCTCGGGGCGCGCCGGAGCTCGGTCGGACCTGACCGCATTCTCACTGTGCACGATCCCACGCAAACACGGCCTCCATGCGAACGCAAGGGGTTGCGGAGGACTCTCACGCAAACGTCTTCGACGTGAAACCGCGAAAAAGGGCCGGACCCGAAGGCCCGACCCTTTTCCGTGCATCTCGATGCGCGTCGCGCTGCGCGTCGCGCTGCGCGGCGCTACTCGATGAGCGGTGTTACTTGATGATGCTGGTGACCGTACCGGCACCCACGGTGCGTCCACCCTCACGGATGGCGAAGCCGAGGCCCTCTTCCATGGCGATCGGCTGGATCAGCGCGACCGTCATGTCGGTGGTGTCGCCGGGCATGACCATCTCGGTGCCCTCGGGCAGCGTGATGACGCCGGTGACGTCGGTGGTGCGGAAGTAGAACTGCGGACGGTAGTTCGCGTAGAACGGGTTGTGACGCCCACCCTCATCCTTGGACAGGATGTACGCGGTGCCCTCGAAGTCGGTGTGCGGCGTGACCGAACCCGGCTTGACGACGACCTGGCCGCGCTCGACATCCTCGCGCTTGGTGCCGCGGAGGAGCAGACCACAGTTCTCGCCGGCCCATGCCTCGTCGAGCTGCTTGTGGAACATCTCGATACCAGTGACCGTGGTCTTCTGCGTCGGGCGGATGCCGACGATCTCGACCTCGGAGTTGATCTTGAGGGTTCCGCGCTCGGCGCGGCCGGTGACGACGGTTCCACGACCGGTGATCGTGAAGACGTCCTCGACGGGCATGAGGAACGGCTTGTCCTTGTCGCGGATCGGGTCCGGAACGGACTCGTCGACGGCGTCCATGAGCGTGAGGATCGACTGGACCCACTTCTCGTCACCCTCGAGAGCCTTGAGGCCCGAGACCTGGACGACGGGGGCGTTGTCGCCATCGAAGCCCTGGCTGGAGAGCAGCTCGCGAACCTCGAGCTCGACGAGCTCCAGGATCTCCTCGTCGTCGACCATGTCGGACTTGTTCAGCGCGACGAGCAGGTAGGGAACGCCGACCTGCTTGGCGAGCAGCACGTGCTCACGCGTCTGAGCCATCGGGCCGTCGGTGGCGGCGACCACGAGGATCGCGCCGTCCATCTGTGCAGCACCGGTGATCATGTTCTTGATGTAGTCAGCGTGACCAGGAGCGTCGACGTGCGCGTAGTGGCGCTTCGGCGTCTCGTACTCGACGTGCGAGATGTTGATCGTGATGCCGCGCTGGCGCTCCTCGGGAGCGGAGTCGATCGACGCGAAGTCGCGCTGCACGTTGGTGGCAGACGGGAACTTGTCCGCGAGCACCTTCGAGATAGCGGCGGTGAGCGTGGTCTTGCCGTGGTCGACGTGACCGATCGTTCCGATGTTGACGTGCGGCTTGGTCCGCTCGAACTTGGCCTTAGCCACTGTGGGTCCTCCTCAGGACTCGTGTAGAAGCGCCGGGCGCTGGATTGCACTCGGTTTCTACGGGGGTTTGTGTTGTCATGTTACTTCATCAACCGGGGCGTGAACCGGGGGAGCTGGGCTCCCCCGGCGCCGACATTGCTGTCAGTGCTCCAGCGCGGTGAACGCAGGTGGTGTTACTCGCCCTTGTTCTTCTGGACGATCTCGTCGGCGACTGCCTTCGGGACCTCCGAGTAGCTGTCGAACGTCATCGAGTACACGGCGCGGCCCGAGGTCTTCGAGCGCAGGTCGCCGATGTATCCGAACATCTCCGACAGGGGGACGTTGGCGCGAATGACCTTCACACCACTGGCGTCCTCCATGGACTGGATCTGACCGCGGCGCGAGTTCAGGTCACCGATGACGTCACCCATGTATTCCTCAGGGGTGCGCACCTCGACGGCCATCAGCGGCTCGAGCAGAACCGGGTTCGCCTTCCGAGCGGCTTCCTTGAAGCCCATCGAGCCGGCGATCTTGAACGCCATCTCCGAGGAGTCGACGTCGTGTGCAGCGCCGTCAAGCAGGCTTGCCTTGACGCCGACCATCGGGTATCCGGCCAGGATGCCGTACTGCATGGCGTCCTGGAATCCGGCATCCACCGAGGGAATGTATTCACGGGGAACGCGTCCACCGGTGGTCTTGTTCTCGAACAGGTAGGTCTGCTCGGCCGTGACCTCGAGGGGCTCCAGCGCGAACTGGATCTTGGCGAACTGGCCCGATCCACCCGTCTGCTTCTTGTGAGTGAAGTCGTGACGCTCGACGGCCTTCTTGATCGTCTCGCGGTACGCGACCTGGGGCTTGCCCACGTTGGCCTCGACGTTGAACTCGCGCTTCATGCGGTCGACCAGGATGTCGAGGTGCAGCTCGCCCATTCCCTTGATGACCGTCTGACCGGTCTCCTGGTTCTGCTCGGTGCGGAAGGTCGGGTCCTCTTCGGCGAGCTTCTGGATCGCGGTACCGAGCTTCTCCTGGTCGGCCTTGGTCTTCGGCTCGATGGCGACCTCGATGACGGGCTCCGGGAAGGTCATCGACTCGAGCACGACCTGGTTGTCGGGGTCGCACAGGGTGTCACCCGTGGTCGTGTCCTTGAGGCCGATGACGGCGTAGATGTTGCCGGCGGTCACCGAGTCGACGGGGATCTCCTTGTTGGCGTGCATCTGGAAGATCTTGCCGATGCGCTCCTTCTTGCCCTTGGTCGAGTTGATGACCTGGGCACCGGAGTCGAGACGACCCGAGTAGACGCGCACGTAGGTGAGGCGACCGAAGAACGGGTGCACAGCGACCTTGAACGCCAGAGCCGTGAACGGCTCGGTGGAGTCCGCGTGACGCATGACGACCTTCTCCTCGTCGCGAGCGTCGTGCGCCTCGATGGCGGGGACGTCGAGCGGGGAGGGGAGGAAGTCGATGACGGCGTCGAGCATCGGCTGCACGCCGCGGTTCTTGAACGCGGAACCGCAGAGGACGGGGTAGATCTCCGAGTTGACGGTGAGCTTGCGGATCGCGGCCTTGATCTCGGCCACGGTCAGCTCGTCGCCACCGAAGTACTTCTCCATGAGGTCGTCGCTGGTCTCGGCGACGGTCTCGAGGAGGAGGGTGCGGTACTCCGCAGCCTTCTCGACGAGGTCGGCGGGGATCTCCTCGATGGCGTACTTGGCGCCCATCTGGACGTCACCCTTGGCGTCTCCGCGCCAGGTGAGTGCACGCATCTCGATCAGGTCGACGACGCCCTCGAAGTTCGACTCGGAGCCGATCGGGAGCTGCAGGACCAGCGGCTTGGCGCCGAGGCGCTTCACGATGGTCTCGACGGTGAAATAGAAGTCGGCGCCGAGCTTGTCCATCTTGTTGACGAAGCAGATGCGCGGGACGTTGTACTTGTCGGCCTGACGCCAGACGGTCTCGGACTGGGGCTCGACGCCCTCCTTGCCGTCGAAGACGGCGACGGCGCCGTCGAGCACGCGGAGCGAGCGCTCCACCTCGACGGTGAAGTCGACGTGGCCGGGGGTGTCGATGATGTTGATCTGGTTCTTGTTCCAGTAGCAGGTCACGGCGGCAGACGTGATCGTGATGCCGCGCTCCTTCTCCTGCTCCATCCAGTCGGTCGTCGAGGCGCCGTCGTGGGTCTCGCCGATCTTGTGGTTGACGCCCGTGTAGAACAGGATGCGCTCAGTTGTCGTCGTCTTGCCGGCATCGATGTGGGCCATGATGCCGATGTTGCGGACCTTGCTCAGGTCGGTGAGCACGTCTTGTGCCACGGGGTGTCCTCCGAAAAGTTGTTGGGGTGAAGATGGGGCGGATGCCGCGACGCGAGTCGCGGCATCCGCCTGCCGACTACCAGCGGTAGTGGGCGAATGCCTTGTTCGACTCGGCCATCTTGTGAGTGTCCTCACGACGCTTGACAGCGGCACCGAGGCCGTTGGACGCGTCGAGGATCTCGTTGGTGAGGCGCTCGGTCATGGTCTTCTCGCGACGAGCCTTGGCGTAGCTGGTGAGCCAGCGCAGCGCCAGGGTGTTCGCGCGGTGAGGCTTGACCTCGACCGGAACCTGGTAGGTGGAACCACCGACGCGACGCGACCGGACCTCGAGGGTCGGGCGCACGTTGTCGAGTGCCTTCTTCAGGGTGACGACGGCGTCCTGGCCATTCTTGGCCGAGACACCCTCGAGAGCGTCGTACACGATGCGCTCGGCGATGGCCTTCTTGCCATCCTTGAGGATCTTGTTGACGAGCTGGCTGACGATCGGTGCGCCGTAGACGGGGTCTGCGACGACGGGGCGCTTGGGCGCGGGTCCTTTACGAGGCATTACTTCTTGTCCATCTTCGCTCCGTAGCGGCTACGCGCTTGCTTACGGTTCTTGACCGCCTGGGTGTCGAGTGCGCCGCGAACGATCTTGTAGCGCACACCGGGGAGGTCCTTCACACGACCGCCGCGCACGAGCACCATCGAGTGCTCCTGCAGGTTGTGACCCTCGCCGGGAATGTAGGCCGTGACCTCGGTTCCGTTGGAGAGCTTCACACGGGCGACCTTGCGGAGGGCCGAGTTCGGCTTCTTCGGCGTCGTCGTGTAGACGCGCGTGCAGACGCCGCGCTGCTGGGGGTTGGCCTTCAGAGCGGGAGCCTTGGTCTTCGAGACCTTCGGCGTGCGCCCCTTACGGACCAACTGCTGAATGGTTGGCACTATTTCTCCTTGTTGTGCTGCACGGTGACAGCTTGATGATTTGTTTCACATCACGACCCACCGGCATCGCAGACGAGCGATGCCGTTTGTATGGTGGGTATGCCGTGGGGGCAGCCCGTTCAGGGCTCCCTTCCTTGTGGCCCTCGGTCGCCGGCTCACATCCCGGCCGGAGCCGGGGCACGAAGCAAGCGCGCACAGGAGCGCACACCCGCCCTACTCTATCGCCCGCCACACAGGCGGTCAAACGCGGGCGCGTGTCTCACGGCCTGCGTTCAGGCAGGGTTCACGTGAGATGTAACACGGATGCCGACATCCGCATTCCTTTCAGAACCCGGGCCAGAGCGGGGAGTCGAGTTCCCGGTCGAGGTCGGCGAGGAGCTGGGCGATCTGCGGCTCGACGATGTCGCCGACGGCCTTCTCTATGCGGTCGCGGTGCTGAACCAGTTCGACGCACACCCGGCGGCCGATCTGCTTGGCGTACTGGTCGGCGAGCTTGACCTCGGCGCGGATGGCCTCCTTCTCGGGCTCCGACAGGGGCTCGGGCGGCGGCGGCGCCAGCTCGGCAGCTGTTTCGCTGGCCAGTTCGCCCAGCGTGAAGAGGTACGGCTGTCCTGGTTCGGGCTCTGGATCGAGTTCGAGGCCCGTCGCCTCGGGAGGCAGCCCCTCCCCCGGTCGATACGGCCGGTGCGCCTTGCGCTCCTCGCTGAGTCGGATCTCGCGGCGCAGCAACGGGAGGTTGCGGTCGGTGTAGTCGTCGACCGCCGAGTCGATGATGAGCTTCATGCGCATCGAGAGCGCGTGCTGCACGGCGTGCGGCACGTCGGTGGAGAGGCCGGCAGCGGCGATGATCGGCGAACCGAAGCACCGACGGCACAATCTCGTTCGCGACCGATGGGTGCCGGGGCGCCATTTAGGCAGCCACCGCAGCCAGTTGTCGACTTCGTGGCTCACACGGGCTTCGATCGAGCCTTCCACGATTCTCACCGTACCGTCCGCCGCGTGATTCCGGGGGATTCGGGCGGAACTCGCTGGGCGGCGTGCTGTCAGCCCCTGCCCGGCTTCTCCCACGGCCACAGTGGTCGCAGGCCCCCATGCAGCTGGCGCAGCAGCACGAGCAGGTAGAGCACTGCAGTGATGACGGCCAGCAGGAAGACGACGAGCGTGAACAGCCGCAGGATGTGATGCCCGAGGAACAGCACCGCGTCGAGGAGGTCGCCCGTCGTCGCCGAGTAGACGACGGCTCCGGCCAGGAGATAGGCGGCAGTCGTCGCTATGCCCGTGGCGGTGATGGCCCAGAGGGAGATGAAGCGCGAGGTGGCATCGACGCGGATGCCGACCACGATGAGGGCGCTGAACAGCACGAAGGCGGCAGCGGCGACCATGAGGGGGCCGACGAGAGGACCGGCATCCGCCTCGTCGATGACACTCACGTCGGTGATGAGGCTGGCGAATCCGAAGGCGCAGACGACGGCGGCGACGAACGCCACGAGCGCGAACACCGCGAGCGTGAGCACGACGCGGCGCGGAGCCTGCTCGGATGCGGGGATGGACATGCACTCAGGCTACGCGGGGTGTGAGCGGCATCCGCGGGCCGTGGCGTGCTCCGGATGCCCCCGACAGCGAAGGAAGCGCGGGTGCCGGTGGATCGGCACCCGCGCTTCCTGCGGTTTCGATGGGCTGCAGCCGCGAGAAGTTCGTTCTCGAGGCGCCCGCGCAGCTGTCAGCGGCTGAGGGTCGGCCCCTCGGCGAGGACTCGCTCGTACTCGACGCGTGCTGCGGCGTTGCGCTCCGTGACCTTGCGTCCGCGCGACGCGATCCAGGCGCCGAACCAGATCGGAACCTCACGGGCGATGACGGCTGCACCGATCGCGAGCGGGTCGAACCAACGGTTGGCGAGGAAGGCGACGGCCTCGTCGTAGGTGAGGTTCCAGGCGCCGACGGTCAGCAGCGATGCCGCGATGTAGGAGAAGTAGACGAGGACGGCGCCGAAGAACGCACCGACGACCCACGACCACCACCCGGCCCGGTTGACGATGGCGGCCAGCAGGGCGAAGGCAGCGAAGAAGGCGATGATCGGAACGTAGAAGACCGGTCGGATCGCGAAGTCCAGGAACGCGTCGGCCGCACCGTCGCCCGTGAAGACGCCTGCAGTGATGAGCGCGACGATCGAGTACAGGATGGCGAACACCGCTGTCGCGATGAGGCCGACCAGGATTCCGAACCCGCGGTTGCCCTTGTCGACGGGCGGCGTCGGCGCCTGCACATAGATGGGGGTCGCCTGGGCCGGATAGGCGTCGTTGGGGTAGCTCGCCGCGGGAGTCTCGTCGACGACGGGCTGGGCGGTTGCGGCCGAGGCACCGGCCGCTGCGGCAGGAGCCGCGATCGTGGAGGGCGAGATGTAGGGCTCGGGCTCGGCCGCGTAGTCGTAGTCGATGGGCTTCTCGTCGACGGGAGCGGCATCCGGGGTCGTGTCGACGGCCGAAGCGACGTAGGGGGCCGCGGGCTCAGGTGCCGGCGGCTCGATGAGCGGCTCGGGCTCCGCAACCGGCGCGGCCGACGGGGCAACGGGCTCGGCGGGAGTGTCGATGACCGTGGTGGCTCCTGTCGACGCGTCGACGGGAGCACCCGCAACCTGCGTCGGGCTCGTGGTCGGCGTGGGCTCGTTCGTGGGCTCTGCGGCCCCGTTCGGCTCCGTCGTGCTCATCTGTCGTACTCCTCCCGCGCCCAGCGGGCGCCCGTTCGTTGCTCACACTAGCAACGGGGCGCCCGGTGGAGCGTTAGGCGTGCGGGGCCGGATGGATCAGCCTGCCGTCGCAGTCGGGTCCGCTGCGACTGGCACCGCGGCCTCGGGGAGCACCCAGATGTAGCCCGTGATCTTCAGCCCCGGCGGAGTCAAGTCGCTCGCCTGCGTCTCGGCACGGACGGCAGTCGAGACCGAGAGCTGCCGAGACCCGAACTGGATCGCCTTGAGGAAAGCGAGCAGCTGGTCCTGGCCTCCGGTCACCTCGATGGTCACCGGTACCGCCAATAATCCTGCCGCGGTCACGAGGTCGTTCGAGTAGGGCATGGGAGCAACGGCGGTGCCCCCAGGGACTGTGGGTACCGGTGCCGCAACGGGCGCGGCAGGCTCTTCCGTCGGCTCTCCGCTCGCCTCATCGCCACTGGCGGACGCATCGCCCTCTGCATCCGCGATCGGCTGAGGCGCGACCGAGGCAGCACCGACAGGCGGGATGTACGGGACGGCGTCCTCGGATTCGACGTTCTTGATCCCGACCCCTGTCGCCGCGGCCAGGGCATCGATCTCCCGGCCGAAGGTGGACATCGACACCTCTGCCGGCAGCGCCTGGCGCAGCGTCGCCTTCTGTGCCTCGAGTTCGTCGAGGTGAGAGAAGTCCTCCTTGAGAGTCACGAGTTCAGCCTCGAGTTGCGCGTTCTGAGCCTCGACGGCCTGTTGGTCCGTCTCGGCCGTCCGCGCCGCCGCCAGTTGCGGCGATACACCCAGGAACCATCCTGCGGCGACGATGATGACGGAGACGAGGACCGCTCCGATGATCCAGATCTGATTCTGCCCGCGCATGTCATTCACCATCCTTCGGTTCGAACCGACCGGCATAAGCCGTCTCATCGAGATGCATCTCGACCGTCGTCTTGTAGGTGCCGTCGTCATTCCGCGTTGAAGGACCGAACTGGGTGTCTATGACGCCGGGGATCTTCGCGAGGTTGTCGAGCATGTCAGGGACGGCACCGAACACTGCACTCGTCCCGACAAGGCGGAGCGTGGCCACCCGGGCGGTCTGCAGCGGGTCGGCCGACTGAGGATACGCCACCATCGGAGTAGCCGAATCGATCGAGAACTCGCTCATGACGGTACCGGCCGGAAGAGCGGCCGTCGCCGAGGCCAGATAGCTCTGCCAGTCGACCTCGGTCCCGCCGATCACGCGTTGCGCTTCGTGGCCGGTCTGGATGCCCTGTTGGGCGGCACGTGCCGCCGCGTACTGGTTCTGCTGCGCGAGCAGACCGACGGTGGTCGCCTGGGCGGCCGCATGGCTGATTTCGGCGTTGATCGCGGCCACCGTTGCGAGGGCCACGCCGGCCACCGTGACGACGGCGACGAGTGCGACGCCCAAACCGAGGCGCCCTCGGAGGATCTTGCCCGCCTTCTGGGCGCGCACCTCCGGTGGCATGAGGTCGACGCTGGGCAGACCCCCGATGACGAGGACGTCACGGCCCTGTGCGATGGTGCTCATGCTGCCTTCCCCAACGCGAGACCGACGGCCACTGCGCCCCGTCCGCCCGCGACCTCGAGTTCCTGCTGCTTCAGCCGGCGGGCGAGTGAGAGCGTCGAGAATGGCTGGGCCGGGACCACCGGTACCCGGACGATCTCTCCCAGCGCTGCGGTGAAGCCCTCGAGCGCTGAGCCGCCTCCGGTGAGGATCACCTGGCGAACCGGCTGAGCCGGCCGCGTGTTCGTGAAGTAGAGGAGTGTGTTCCTGATGCTCGTGAGCAGCTCATTCGTGACCTCGTAGATGACGGTCACGGCCTCTTCGTGCTCCGGCTGATAGCCGGCCGTGGCGAGTCCGATGCTGCGCTTCGCCTCCTCTGCACGGGTGGGATCGATCTCCAGCCTCGTGCCGAGCGTGTTCGTGAGGTCGTCGCTGCCGGTCGGGATGATACGCACGAACTGCGGCACCCCGTGCGACGAGATGATGACCGTTGTCGTATGCGCCCCGATGTCGATCACCGCGGTGGTGCCACTTGCGTTGTCACCGCGCAGCAGAACCCGGCTGAGGGCGAACGGGATGAGGTCGACGTCGACCGGGTTGAGGCCTGCCAGCTGCACGGCGCGCACGTTGGTCATAACGGCCTCTTTGACCGCGGCGATCAGCAGGCCGCTCACATGGGGCTGGCCGCCTTCCCCGATGCTCTCCGAGTTGGGGTAGAAGTCGAGCAGTGCCTCCGAGACCGGCACCGGGATGAGGTCCTGCACGTGGAACGGCAGCGATTCCCGGATGCGCCGCGGCGACATCCGGGGGACGCTGAAATCACGAGCGAGTACGCGGTGGTTCCCGACGCCGAGCACGACGTTCTTGCTGGTGAATCCTCCGGTTGACCAGAGACGCTTGATGGCGCCGGCCACGGTGTGCGGCTCGACGACCTCACCGCGACTGATCGCCCCAGGGGGCAACTCGATCTCGTGGTACCTCACCACGGTCGGCTTCGCCTTGGCGGCGTCCGCGAGTTCGACGGCGCGCAATCCTGCCGATCCGATGTCCAGGCCGACGATGTTCTTCGCCATTTCTACCTCCTATGCCAGCCCGACGAATGTCAGGTACGAGTTCGCGAGTGGTTCGCCGATGAGGATTCCGATCCAGGCGCCGGCGAGCATCCAGGGTCCGAAGGGAAGTGCCGTCTTGCGGTCGGCCTTGCGCAGGAGGACGAGCCCGATCGCGAAGATCCCGCCGAGGAGGAACGCTGCGAACCCTCCGACGACGAGCGGGCCCCAGCCGATCCAGGCCAGGTACAAGCCGAGGACGCCCGCGAGCTTGACGTCGCCGAAGCCCATTCCCCGGGGGTAGACGAGGAGCAGCACGAAGTAGAACGCGAACAGTGCTGCACCGCCGACGAGCGCTCGGATGAGGCTATCCACGTCACCGCCGACGAGGCTGGCCGCAGTGAGCAGGACGATCGTGACCGCGTAGCTCGGCAGCACGATGGGGTTGGGCAGCGTGTGCGTGTCGATGTCGATCATCGCGAGGGCCACCGTGATCGCCGCCAGATAGAGGAACGCGGCGAGCTCGATCGCCCAGGCGATGATCTCGGTGTTCGACGACAGCTCGTCGATCCCGGTCGAGAAGACGACCGCGACGACGGCGAACAGGATCGCGGTTCCGAGCTCGACCGAGGGGTACCGAGGCGAGATGGCGGTGCGGCACGACCGGCAGCGGCCTCTCAGCATGAGCCACGACAGGACCGGGATGTTGTCGATCGGCTTGATCGGCGTCGCACACCGCGGGCAGGCGCTCGGGGGTGCCACCACGGACATCCCTGCCGGCACCCGGTAAATCACGACGTTGAGGAACGAGCCCAGGATGAGGCCGAGGACCCCGGAAAGCACGCCGACCACTGCGACCATCAGTAGCTCCCGTTGACCTTCATCGCGGGAGCGGTCTCCACCCACACGTTGACGCCATAGGTCGTCGTGACCGGCGAGAGGAACTTCGGAGGGGCTGTGAACTTGAATCGGGGATCGTAGACGTAGTTCTTCGTGTAGCCGTTGCCGTTGCCGATCACGAGTCCGCGGAACTTCTGCGCGATCGCGCCGTTGACGTTGAGCACCCCGCGGCTGCCGCCGTAACCCGGGTTCTGGACCTGGAAGGAGTGGGCGACTGAGAGGATGGCGGCGTCGATGCGGCGGCCGCTGTTGCTCAACAGGGTGCCGTTCGACGAGTTGATCGGGTTCCAGACGTAGACGGCGCCGTTGCCGACGAGCCCGAGCATGTCGTCCTGGGAGTCGACGTACTTGATGTCGCCGGTGACGTAGACGTAGTTCTCGGCGGCCACGGTGACCTGCCCGTTGACGTCGCCCTTGACGAAGACGTCGCCGTTGCGGCAGCCGTAGGCCTTTGTCCCCGATGTCGAGTCGGCCGGGGCCTTCTCGTTGGTCGTCGGGAACCCGATGCCGTTTCCGCTTCCCGTGCTTCCGGTCAGCCCCGTGCAGGTGACCCCGGTCGGGAGGGCCGTCGCCGCCCAGTAATTGGGGTTGCCGACGGTCCCCGGCACACCCTGCACGTAGATGACGTTGTTGGCAGGCACGTCGATCGTCGCGCCTGCGCCTGACCGGAGGTCCGCGACCGTTCCGCACGCACCCAGCATGTCCCCACCCGTCGCCGGGTCGCCGACGACCTGGGTCGCCCTGGTCCAGGGTGAGCGCACTGTCATCTTGCCGCTCGAGGCGAAGGTGATGGTCGTCGGACCGGTGTAGAGGCAGCCCGGCCGCGGCACTGTCGTGGCCGTGAGGTCCTTGCGGACCTCGGTCTTGAGCTGCCCGTTCGTCGCCGGCATGCCGACGAGGGGGCTGTAGGCCGGGTAACCGGAGAGGGCGAAGGTAGTACCGGAGCACGAGTTGCCGTTGGAGTCCTGGGCGCGGTACTTCGAGCCCGTCGCCGGGTTCCACGCCGTCGTTGCCGGGCCGAGGAACGTCGTCCCGCAGGCGCGGATGATGTCGTTGGAGTGCATCGGGCCGTTGACGGTGTCACCGTTGACGAAGGACAGCTCGCCGCAGCTGCTGCCCGTCCGCCCCGACCAGGCGTACTTCACGCACGTCGGCACGGACTCTCCGGTGACCTCGGGATCCTGGATCTCGTAGTCGGTGAAGTACAGGAAGTCGATGAACCCCTCCTGCTTGAGGTCCGCGACGATGGTCCGCGTCTCCTGGCCCACCCGGCCGGTCGATCGCAGCCGCAACGTGCCGTAGAAGGCGTAGTTCCGGCTGTCGAGCTCGTAGCGGAAATAGGCGCTGTCGTCGCTGCCAGCGACCTCGGCCCAGGTGCCCGTCGTCCCGATCCCGAAGGCGGGGTTGGTCGCCGTGCCTGTGGGGGGCGTCAGCGTGCTGCCCGCCGAGAATGTCGCGGCGGGATTGCCGTACTTCATGTAGCTCGGGTCTTCGGAGAGCCTGCTCTGGTACTCCTCGATGCCTGCGTACGCCGCCGCCATCGCGCCGTTCCAGTCCTGGTCGTCGCGGGCAGCCTTGATGCCGCCGAGCGAGTAGGCCAGCGCTGCCACCACGAGGACAGCCAGCACGCTGCCGATGCCGATGACCATGACGAGCGCGATGCCCTCGTCGCCGTCCTTCTCGACGCGGGAACGAATGAACCGGGCCAACCTGATCATGATGCCACCCGCGAGACGCCGAGGTTGGGGATGCCAACCGTGTTCTGGAGGAGTACCGGCGCGGCGCGCCCGGTCACGTCGGCCTGCACCTTGAGGGAGACCTGCACGGCGGCGACGTCGCGCAGCTGAGCGGCGGTGAGGCTCGCGCCCGCCGCCAGGTTCATCTCCGTCCCGTCGCTCTTGTAGTAGCTGAAGAGGGTCTGCTCCGTCCCCGTGGGAGCGATGATCTTCCGCGCGACGAGCTTCTGCCAGGTGGATGTCGTCGCGAAGCTCCAGAATCGGGTTCCGACCGGAGTCGCGTCCCAGCGCGTCTCCTGGAGGTCGCCCGTGGTCGCATTGACCGAGAAGTTCACCATGATCGGCTTCGGTGAGGCCGCAGACGTGTCGAGGTACGCGTACATCGTGACCTCCGTGGGCTTGGCAAGGATGAAGACGGGGTCGTTGACCACGCTGGTCTGTACGGGGATCTCGGTCCCGGCGCGGATGACACGGGTGACCTCCCGCATGCCGAGAGCTGCCACATTTGCACTGTCTGTGGCCGAGGCTTCGCGGGTGAAGGTGCGCGACACGTTGACGACGAGGCTCACGACGAGGGTCATCAGCACCGCGAGGAGGCTTATGGCGACCACGAGTTCGGCGACGCCGAGCCCCTTATCCCCCGATACCTGGCCGGCCAGCCGGCGGCGCACGCGGATCACGGGAGCACCACCCTCGGGTCGAGCGTCGCGACGCTCCCCGCGGGCGTGATGGTGCTCGGGAGGGTGACGGCCATGCGTGGAGAGGCGATCGTCGACGTCTGGCTGGTGTTGCTCCCGGAGAACAGCTGCCAGGAGCCGTAGGGCAGGGCGATCGTGATACTTCCCGAGGAGGGCAGGACCTGTCCGAAGGTGTAGGTCATCCTGAGCGGCGTGGCACATCCGGGGTCGGCAGGGGTGCCCGTCGCCGAAACCGCCTTGAGGTAGTTGTTCCCGCTGGCCCAGTTTCCCGAGAGGGTGATGACTCCCATCCGGACGGACACCGGCGCGGAGGACGCCGATGCGCCCGGGAGCGTCGAGACGCCGGGATCCCGGTTGCCGCCGTACGTGATCGCCCCGATGAGACCGTCGGCCCACGCCGACGGGTCCGGCGAGAGGCAGCCCGTCGTAGCCGTCGATGCTCCGACGAACTTCCCGGCCATCACCTCGTAACCGCCGTCACTCGGATAGACCGAGTAGTCCTTGACCTTCGCGGTGTTCGTGCTCGTCGCCGATCCGGTGTACTTGCCGTAGTACACGGAGGTCGCGCTCTGCAGCGGGATGAAGGTGGTGTCGAGATTGTTGGGAAGGTACGCGCCGGCGGGCGCGTTCGAACCGACGGTGGCCCGGATGCCGCCCTGATTGTCATAGGCGAAGTCGGCGGAGATGGACGCACCCGCCGTCACCTTGACCTGCTTCGGCGGTGAGGTCTCCTGCGTGTTCGAGATGTAGCCGCTCTTCGAGATGGAGACGTCGTAGTTGCCCGGACGCACCTTGAGGATGTAGCTGCAGCCCTGGGCATCGGTGGCGCTCGGCGTCTGCGTGAGTGCGGTCGCGCCATCGGGGATGGCACTCGGGACGGCGGTGACGGAGATGCCGGACATCCCCGATCCGCTCGATCCGAGGACGGAGACGAGGATCGTTCCGAGCTGGGGGTCGTTGATGCGATTCCGCGGGTCGATGACCGTGTCGGCGCGGACCGGGGCGATCATGCCCGTCCACTCGACGGTGACGTTGACGCGCTTGTACTTGATCGAGCCGCCGCCTGCACCGCAGAAGAGGTCGGTGTTGGGGTCGGAGACCCACTGGGTGGCAACCGTCACCGTGAAGGTGTCGCCGTTGAGGATAACGTCGTGCGAGCCGCCGGTCAGGGTGAACAGGTCCGCGACGTCGCGGGCGAGGTCGATCTCCTGGGCGGCGAGGTTGGCCGCGACGTGTCGTGCACGGGAGTCTCGCGTCGAGTGGACGACGGAGAGCATCGAGTAGAGCACACCGGTGGAGATGATCGCGAAGATGAAGAGCGCGACCACGACCTCGATGAGGGTCATTCCTGCGTCCCGGTCTCCATCGAGGCCGAGACGCTCACGTAGAGCTTTCACGGTGTCCTTCTGTAGGGGAGTCGGGATCCGCGGGGGTGGAGCTTGTGGAACCGGGTGGAACCGATGCGGGGCGCCGCCGTGGCGACGCCCCGCACGTGGTGATCGGTTGGATCAGTTGGGGCCGGTGATCTTGCCGGTGGTGCTCGTGTAGGTCCAGGTGTCGCTAGCAGTCGGCAGGTTGCTGTTGGTCGACGTGAGGACGTAGCCGGTGGCGGTCGGGGTACCGGAGACCGCGACGGTCACACCATCGGTCTGCGTGTAACCGTTCGCTGCGAGGGCGGCGGTGGTGAGGCTGCCGTAGGCGCCGTTGTTCTTCGTTGCGAAGGTCTCGGCGGCGATGGTGGCGTTCTTCAGGTCCGACTGCGCCGCAGCCTGCCAAGCACCCTCGCGCTGCGAGAGGAAGACGGGGATGGCGATGGCGGCGAGGATGCCGATGATGATGACGACGACGAGGAGCTCGATGAGGGTGAAGCCCTTCTGGCCTTCCTCCTTCTCCATTGCCTGGCGACGGTCGCCGAGTGCTTTCAGCATGCTGTTCATGGATTTTCCATTCTGTCCGTAGGGTGACGTCTGGCCGGAGGTAGGTCGACCGATCCTGATGCTATTGGCGGCATATTCGGACCCAAAATCCCCCTCCCGGGGGTAAAAGGGCCTCGACTCGCCCCCAGTGCTGGGGTGATGCGGTGCAGATTTCTGAAGCTCGACGACGCATACCCGGCAGGGCATACGCCAAGCGACTCGGGCTACTTGATCTCGTTGAAGATCGAGAAGATCGGCATGTAGAGGGCGACGATCATGCCGCCGATCACCGCGCCCATGACCGTGATCATCAACGGCTCGATGAGTGCGGTGAGCTGTTCTGTGGTGGCCTCGACCTCGTCGTCGTAGAAGTCCGCGATCTTGCCCAGCATGCTCTCCAGCGATCCCGAGTCCTCCCCAACGGCCACCATCTGGACCACCATTGCGGGGAAGACCGGTTCGTTGGCCAGTGGTTCCGCAATGGACTTGCCGATCCGCACCGAGTCGGCGACCTTGTGGAGGGCGTTCTGGATGACGGTGTTCCCTGAGGTCTCACCCACGATGCTCAGCGCCTGCATGATCGGCACGCCAGCTCCCAACATGGTGGAGAAGTTCCGCGAGAACCGAGCGATGGCCACTTTGCGGTTGAGGTTGCCGAAGACGGGCAGCTTGAGCTTCCAAGGATCGACGAACTGGCGCACCCGCTCGGTGTTCTTGTTGCGGGCCCACCAGACTCCGAAGACGACGAGGCCGATCGCGATCAGCGGACCGGCCCAGATCATGTTCTTGGAGAGCACGACGAGGATCTGCGTCGGGATCGGCAGGTCACCGCCGAGGTCCGCGAACATCTTCTCGAACACCGGCACGATGAAGATGAGCATCCCCACAACCGAGAGCAATGCGATGCACAGCACGACCACCGGGTAGGTCATGGCCGACTTGATGGTCGACTGGAGCTTGACCTCCTTCTCGAAGGTCTTGGCGACCGACTCGAGGGAGCCATCCAGGAATCCGCCGGTCTCGCCGGCACGGATGAGGTAGATCATGAGGGGCGGGAAAATGCGGGGCTGTTTGGCCATCGCCACCGACAGGGAACCCCCGCTCTCGATGTCGGCCCGGACCTCGTCAATCGCCTTGCCGAGGGCCTGGTTCTCGGTCTGTTCGCCCAGGATCGTCAGGGTGCGTAGCAGGGAGAGGCCCGAGGAGATCATCGTCGCCATCTGGCGGCTCATGATCGAGAGGTCCTTGAGCTTGACCCCCTTGTTCATGCCCGGGATCGAGATCTCCCGTTGCAGGCCCGTACCGCCGGCCGACTCCTCGACCTCGATTGGCGAGATGCCCATCGAGCGCATCCTCGAAATCGCGCTGCCGGAACTACCTGCGTCGAGGCGCCCCTTGACGATCTTGCCTTCGGCGTTGCGCCCCTTGTAGTCGAACGTCTTGACGGCGGTGGTGGTGGTGCTCATCAGTGCCTGCCTCTGTTCGTGAAGGCATCGTCGAAGTCGACACCGGTCTGGGACATCACGCTCGCCCGCGTCTCGACCCGGTTCACGAGCGACAGCATGCCTTCTGTGTCCTGAGCCTTGTCCACGGCGGCTTGCTGCGTGATGACGCCGCGATTGACGAGGTCGGCGAGATGCTGGTCGATGGTGTGCATCCCGAAGGATCCACCGGCCTGCATCGCAGTGGGAACCTGGTGCGTCTGGCCCTCGCGGATGAGGTTCGATACGGCGGGCGTCGTGATCAGGACCTCCGTCGCGACGACACGGCCCTGACCGCTCGCCTTTTTCACGAGGGTCTGGCACACGACGCCCTGAAGCGTGGCCGCGAGCTGTGCACGCACCTGATTCTGTTGGTGCGGTGGGTAGACGTCGATGATGCGGTCGATGGTCTGCGCTGCGCTCTGCGTGTGCAGGGTCGCGAATACGAGGTGGCCCGTTTCGGCGGCGGTCAGGGCCACCGAGATGGTCTCGAGGTCGCGGAGCTCGCCGACCAGGATCACGTCGGGGTCTTGGCGGAGGACGTGCTTGAGAGCAGAGGCGAAGCTGTGCGTGTCGTGGCCCACTTCGCGCTGGTTGACCAGCGACTTCTTGTGGTTGTGCATGAACTCGATCGGATCCTCGACGGTGACGATGTGATCGGCACGCGATGAGTTGACGAGGTCGATGAGCGCCGCCAGAGTGGTCGACTTCCCCGAGCCCGTTGGGCCGGTGACGAGGACCAGGCCGCGTGGGAGGGAGGCGAATCGTCCGACTGACTCCGGAACGCCGAGCTCACCGAGGGTCTTGATCTCCGTCGGGATGATTCGGAACGCGGCGCCGATGCTCTCCCGCTGCTGATAGAAATTGACTCGGAATCGGGCGTTCTGGGAGACCGTGTAGGCGAAGTCGAGTTCGAGTTCGCGCTGGAAGCGCTGCTTCTGCTCCGGCGACAGGAGGGTGAAAAGCGCCTGCCGTACCTTGTCGCTGGACCAGGCTTCGCCGGGTAGCTGGCTGAGGCCTCCGTGTATACGGATGGTGGGGGCCGAATTCGCGGTGACGTGCAGGTCGGAGGCTCCCTGCATGACGACCTCGATCAGCGCCGCGATGAGCTCAGGGTCCGCGCCGTCGCGGGGGGAGATCCGCTCCTCTTCCTCTGCGTCTTTCGAACCCGAGATGTCTGGAGCGCTCACCGCCGCGGGGGCGAGCTGGTCAGGCGCTGGCGCGGAGCTGGACTTCGTGGCGTCGGTGTCGATGAGTCCTCCGGCCGCGGTGATGCCAACAACTATCGGCTGCACCGGAACGGCGAACCCGGCAGGGTCCTCGTCCTGAACCAGGTCGGTCTCCGGTGCAGGCCCACCCTGCTCAGTCGCCGCCTGTGACCACGCCTCCAGGAGCTCCGTCGCGGTCGGCTCGGCGCGGACGCGGTTCACTGCGGTGGCAGCCGGCGGTGGAGGCGGGGAGTCCCGGTCCTCAGGAGTGGCGACGACATCCTCGAAGGACCGCCGCAGCGCTTCGGCCCGCGAGCCGATCGGATCCAACGTGGTGGCCGCCGGTACGAAGGGGGTCGGCTCGAGCGGGGCGATCGACCCGTAGTCAGGCAGCGCGGGTGCCGCGAAGGGCTCGTTCAGTTGCTCTGTCATCTGGTCCGCCTTTCGGGGCACTACTGGCTCAGAGGGGTACTTCTCGGCGCCGCTATCGTGCTGCGGGTCGCGGACGACTTCCTCACGCAGGCTTGCCCGCCACTGCAACTCGAAGAGTGTTGCGAGCTCGTCGTTCGTCGGGTCGCCGGAGGCCGCCGTCGGCTCGGGATCGCGCGGAACCACCGGCTCCGCCCGCATCGGAGGTCGTAGGGGCGCCTCCTGCGTGCCGCCGGTCAGGAGCGCAGCCCAGTCTTCGAACGAGATTCCCGACGGAGTCACCGGGAGCTCTTCGTAAGGGTCGGTCATTGCTTCTCCTTGTTGTCCCGGGTCGTCAGACGACGACCCGCATGATCTCTTCGACGGATGTGAGGCCGGCCTGCACCTTGAGCCAGCCATCCTGGCGCAGGGTGCGCATCCCGTTCGCCTGCGCGGCACGGGCGATGTCGGAGGAGGCGGCTCGGGCGACGGCCATCCGTTCGATCTCCTCGTTGACGGCCATGATCTCGTGCAAAGCCAGGCGTCCGCGGTAGCCGGTGTTCGAGCAGCTCGAGCATCCGGTGGGGGCGAACGTGCCGACGGGATCCCCGTTGGGGTCCACGTCGAAGCGGAGCGCGGCGAGCTGGCGCGCGTCGGTGTAGATGGGGTGCTTGCAGCGTTCGCAGAGCCGGCGTGCGAGACGCTGGGCGACGACGCAGTCGAGGGCCGACCCGACGAGGAACGGCTCGATGTCCATCTCGGTGAGACGAGTGACCGCGCTCGGCGCGTCATTGGTGTGCAGGGTCGAGAGCACGAGGTGTCCGGTCAGCGAGGCCTCGATCGCTATCTGTGCCGTCTCGTGGTCGCGGATCTCGCCGAGCAGCACGATGTCGGGGTCGGAGCGGAGGATGCTGCGGAGTGCACTGGCGAAAGTGAGTCCGGCCTTGGCATTCACCTGCACCTGGTTGATGCCGGCCATCCGGTACTCGACAGGGTCTTCGACCGTGATGACGTTGACCTCGGTGCGCGCGACTGCGTTGAGGGTCGAGTACAGGGTGGTCGACTTTCCGGAACCCGTCGGACCTGTGACGAGGATCATGCCGTACGGCTTGGAGTACGACTCCCGGTAGACCGCGGCGTTGGCCTCGCTGAGGCCGAGGTCGCGCAGGTCGAGGCTGGTGTTGGTGTTGTCGAGGATGCGCATGACGACCTTCTCGCCCCAGACCGTGGGGAGGGTCGCTACGCGCAGGTCGATCTTGCGGCCGCCGGAATTGACCGACATGCGGCCGTCCTGGGGCTTCCGACGCTCGGCGATATCGATATCGCTCATGATCTTCAGTCGCGAGATCACGCCGTTCTGGATGCTTTTCGGTGCGCCTTGCATCTCATGCAGCACCCCGTCGATGCGGTACCGCACGCGCACGCTCTTCTCGGCGGGCTCGATGTGGATGTCGGACGCGTTGTCTTCGATGGCCTGGCTCACGAGGAGGTTCACGAAACGCACGATAGGGGCGTCATCGTCCTGCGCATCCGAGACGCTGAAGGCATCGCTGACCTGGGAAGCGTTCTCCTCCTCGAGCGTGGTCGTGAGATCGCTGAGCTCGTCGTCGGCTCGGTGGTAGCGGGCGATGGCGGTGAGGAGATCCTGGCGCTCAGCGACAACGGCGACGACCTGAAGGCCGGATGCCTCCCGCACGTCGTCGATCGCGAAAACGTCCCCGGGGTTGGTCATGGCGACCACGATGCGGCCGGGGGCGAGCGCGATCGGGAGGACCTCGTAGCGCCGGCAGGTTGCCGCGGAGACGAGCACGACGGCTGCGCGTTCCACCGGATAGTCGACGAGTTCTATGAAGGGGACTCCGGCCTGGGCGGCACGAGCCTTCGCGAGCTGCATCTCGTTGATGACGCCGCGATCGACGAGGCCGCGGACAGCACCCTCGTCGCTTTCGTCCATTCCCATGATCTCGTCGAGGTGCTCGATGGGAAGGTGCCCGTGCAGGATGAGGATCTCTGAGAGCGCAGCCACGCCGATCCTCCCGGTGGGGACACCAAAGCTGCGGCTATGGCCCGAGCGGCCGCAGTTTGTGTAGGGGCAAGAAGGGGAGCTCGGGTGAATTTGTTGAGGTAACAGGGCAAGCTAACGGGGTTCCCACCAGTCACACCAGTCCCGCAATCGGGGCACGCGACTCTGTCGGCCGTTGCACCGACCCGGCGCGTACCCCTCCGCTCCGGCGAGAGCACCGCACGCGGGTGTCACTCTCGACGCCGATACGCTCGACAGGTCTCACTTCCACCGACGAGAACGGATGACGCATGGCCCGGTTCGACCTCTCCCTCTCCGAGCTCGAGCTCTACCGGCCGGAGGTGGCCGAACCCGAGGACTTCGACGCCTTCTGGGAGCGCACTCTCGACGAGGCGCGGGCGTTCCCGTCCGAGCCTGTGGTCGAACGGGTGGCCTCCCCACTCACGCAGGTGGAGGCGTACGACCTGACCTTCACCGGATTCGCCGGCCAACCCGTCAGGGCGTGGTTGCTGCTGCCGAGCGGCACCACGGCGCCCCTGCCCGCTGTCATCGAGTATCTCGGCTACGGCGGCGGGCGCGGCCTGCCGCACGAGAAGCTCGAGTGGGCGGCATCCGGCTACGCGCATCTCATCATGGACACCCGCGGCCAGGGCAGCGGGTGGGGAACCGGCGGTGACACCCCTGACCCTGCCGGCACCGGGCCGTCCTCCCCCGGTTTCATGACCCGCGGCATCCAGAGCCCTGACGACTACTACTACCGGCGCGTCTACACCGATGCCGTACGGCTCGTCGACGCCGCACGCACGCTGCCGCAGATCGACCCCGATCGCATCGTCGTCACGGGAGTTAGCCAAGGCGGCGGCATCGCCGTCGCCGTCGCCGGCCTCGTCGACGGCCTCGTCGGCGTGCTGCCCGACGTGCCGTTCCTGCAGCACTTCGAACGCGCGGTGGGGCTGACGGATGCCTTCCCGTACCAGGAGATCGTGACGTACCTCTCGGTGCACCGCGACGCCGTCGAGCAGACTTACCGCACGCTGTCGTACTTCGACGGGGTCAGCTTCGCTCGGCGGGCGTCGGCGCCGGCGCTGTTCTCGACCGCCCTGCACGATCAGACCTGTCCGCCGTCGACGGTCTTCGCCACCCGCAATCATTGGGCGACGGATGCCGCCATCGAGGTGTACCCGTTCAACGAGCACGAGGGCGGCCAGGGCCACCAGTGGGTGAAGCAGGCGGCGTGGCTGGCCGATCGGCTGTCCACGATCGGGGCGACGTCAGCCTGAGCGCACTAGCGGAGAGGGAGCGGCCCGTCGCCTGCCGACTACGATCGACGGGTGACTTCTCCCGCGCCAGCCTCGCAGTCCGCTCTAGCCATCGACGCCGGTCAGACCGGCATCAAGGTGCGCCTCGACGGAGCTGACGGCGCTCAGCAGGACTTCGAGTTCACCGGCATCCGAACAGACCGCCCGCTCATCCCTCAGCTCGCCGGCATCGTCGTCGCCGTGGCCGAGGAGACGGGCAGCGATGTCGAGGTCGTGAGCTTCGGCGTCTCGGGACTCACCCCCGACCAGACCCGTCCTGAAGAGCTGCTCTCCGCGCTGAAGCCGTTCCGCGTGCGCGAGGTGCGCCTGACGCACGACTCCATCGGCGCCTACCTCGGGGCCCTCGGAGCGTCACGCGGTGCCGTAGTGGCATCCGGAACCGGCGTCGTCACGCTCGGAGTCGGAGCCTCCACCGTGGCACGCGTCGACGGGTGGGGATACCTCATCGGCGACGCAGGCAGCGGCTACTCCATCGGGCGGGCCGCACTCGACGCCGTGATGCGCGCCTACGACGGTCGCGGCGCCGAGACCGCCCTCACCGAGGTGGTGCAGCGCGAGTTCCCCGAGCTCGAGGAGGCCTACATCGACCTGCAGTCCGACGACGGCCGGGTGCGACGTATCGCCGCTTATGCCGCCGTGGTCGGCGAACTGGCGGCGACGGATGCCGTGGCCGCCGACATCATGACGGCCGCCGGTCGTGACCTGGCGCTCTCGGCCCTCACGGCGCTCCGCCGAGTCGGCGAGGGCGCCAACCCGACCGCGAGCGTGCGCGGCATCGGCGGGGTGTTCCGCTCCCCCGAGCTCGCCGGCGCCTTCGCGACTTCCGTTCGCGAGGTGCTGCCGGATGCCGACATCCAGACCGGCTCCGCGCATCCGCTCGACGGAGTCGCGCTCCTCCCCTCGGTCGCGCTCGACGGCCCGTTCGGCCCCCATATCGCGGTGGCCGGCGGACGCTGAGGCGTTCCTCGCGTCGAGCTGTCCCGCGCTCGTAGAGTGGGCCCATGGCCTTGATGCAGTGCAGCTTCTTCTCCGACGCGCTCGGCGTGACGACCCACGCGAACGTCATCCTCCCGCAGGAGTCGACCTTGGCGGGCGGGCGGATGCCCGTGCTCTACCTGCTGCACGGGAGGTCGGACGACGAGACGGCCTGGCTGCGCTGGAGCGCCATCGAACGGCACGCCACCGAGCACGGCATCGCCGTCGTGATGCCGAACGCCGGGCGCAGCTTCTACACCGACCAGGTCGTCGGCCACGACTACTTCACATTCATCTCGGACGAACTGCCCCGCGTGATGCAGCGCTTCTTCCCCCTCTCGGGCGAGCCGGAGGACACCTTCGTGGCCGGGCTCTCGATGGGCGGCTACGGTGCCCTGAAGTGGGCGCTGAACAAGCCGCACTCCATCGCAGCGGCGGCGAGCCTGTCGGGCGCGCTCGACATTGCCATCCGGGAGCAGGATGCCGAATGGCTGGCCAACCACGGCAGCCTCGCAGAGGCGCAGGCCAAGGGTGACGACCTGTTCGCCCTGGCGGCATCGCTCGACGCGGCATCCGTGCCATCGCTGTTCGTGTGGTGCGGTACCGAGGACCATCTCATCGAGGAGAACCGCCGGTTCCGTGATGCCGCGGGTGCGGCCGGCCTGCCGCTCGGCTACAGCGAGGGCCCCGGCGGGCACGACTGGGCTCGGTGGGACGAGCAGATCCAGCGGGTGCTGGAGTGGCTGCCGCTGCGCGGGCGCTGAAGCGGATCTCGACACGCGTCAGCGCTTCTCACGGGCGCTGCTCGATCGGCGTATGAACGAGGAAGGGCCCCGCATCGGAGTGGATGCGGGGCCCTTCCTGGTGAGACTCGTGCCTAGCTGTAGTTGCCGGGCGTGAAGTCGTCGGACGAGAAGCTGTCGAAGTCGACGAAGCTCAGGTCACCCTCGGTGAACGACGCGTCATCCGCGAAGATCCGGTTCGGGTAACGCTCGGCCTTGGCCTCCTCCGTCGCCTCGACCGTGACGTTGCGGTACTTCGCAAGTCCGGTTCCGGCGGGGATCAGCTTTCCGATGATCACGTTCTCCTTGAGGCCGACCAGCGGGTCGCGCTTGCCTTCCATGGCGGCCTGCGTGAGAACACGCGTGGTCTCCTGGAACGAAGCGGCCGACAGCCACGACTCGGTCGCGAGCGAAGCCTTGGTGATACCCATGACCTCCTGACGAGCCGAAGCCGTCTTCTTGCCCTCGGCCAGAGCCGCGCGGTTGATCTCGTTGTACTTCGAACGGTCGACCAGCTCACCGGGGAGCAGGTCGGTGTCACCGTGATCGACGACAGTCACCTTGCGGAGCATCTGACGAACGATGACCTCGATGTGCTTGTCGTGGATCGGGACGCCCTGCGAACGGTAGACGTCCTGCACGCCGTTGACGAGCTGCTTCTGCACCTCACGGACACCCTTGACGCGAAGGACTTCCTTCGGGTCGAGCGTTCCGACGATGAGCTGCTGTCCGAGTTCGACGTGCTGGCCGTCCTCCACGAGAAGCGTGGAACGCTTCAGCACGGGGTACGCGATGGCCTCGTCGCCGTTGTCGGGCGTGAGGATCACCTTGCGGGCACGGTCGGTGTCCTCGATCGTGATGCGACCGGCGGCCTCGACGATGGGCGAAGCACCCTTGGGGGTACGAGCCTCGAAGAGCTCCTGCACGCGGGGAAGACCCTGCGTGATGTCGGCTGCGGATGCGGATCCACCGGTGTGGAAGGTACGCATCGTGAGCTGCGTTCCGGGCTCACCGATCGACTGGGCCGCGATGATGCCTGCGGCCTCACCGATGTCGACGAGCTTGCCGGTCGCGAGCGAACGGCCGTAGCACTTCGCGCAGACACCGACGGCGGACTCGCAGGTGAGCACGGAGCGCACCTTGATCGACTCGACCCCAGCGGCGACGAGCTCGTTGATGAGCACGTCTCCCACATCGGAGCCGGCAGCCGCGACGACCTCACCGGCGGCGTTGACCGCGTCGGCTGCGAGGTTGCGCGAGTAGACCGAGTTCTCGACGTTGTCGTCGCGAGTCGGCTTGCCGTCGACGAGAATGACGTTGCCGTCGGCGTCGTGGGTGACGATCGCGAGATCGAGGCCCTTGCCCGTGCCGCAGTCCTCTTCGCGGATGATGACATCCTGCGAGACGTCGACGAGTCGACGCGTGAGGTATCCCGAGTCGGCCGTACGGAGGGCCGTGTCGGCCAGACCCTTGCGGGCACCGTGCGTCGCGATGAAGTACTCGGCGACCGAGAGTCCTTCGCGGTAGCTCGAGATGATCGGGCGAGGGATGATCTCACCCTTCGGGTTGTTCACGAGGCCTCGCATACCGGCGATGTTGCGCACCTGCAGCCAGTTACCACGAGCACCGGACGTGACCATGCGGTTGATGGTGTTGTCCTCGGGGAAGTTGGCGCGCATGGCGACAGCGACCTCGTCGGTGGCCTTGGTCCAGATCTGGATGAGCTCCTGGCGACGCTCGAGGTCGGTGATGAGACCCTTCTCGAACTGTGCCGTGACCTTGGCAGCCTGCTTCTCGTAACCGGCGACGATCTGCGGCTTGTTCGGCGGGGTCAGGATGTCGCTGAGAGCGACGGTGACACCGGAACGAGTCGCCCAGCGGAAGCCGGCGTCCTTGATGTTGTCGAGAGCTGCAGCGACCTGCACCTTCGGGTACCGCTCAGCGAGGTCGTTGACGATCGCCGAGATGGCGCCCTTGTCGACGACGTCCTCGAAGTACGGGTAGTCGGCGGGCAGGGTCTCGTTGAACAGCGCGCGGCCCAGCGAAGTGTTCACCAGGACGGTGCCCTCGGCCTTGCCGTCGACCAGCTCGACGCCCTCGGGCTGGGTGCCCTCGGCGAAGAACTTATCGGTCAGACGGATGCGCACCTTGGCGTTCAGGTCGAGCGAGTGCTGGTCGAAGGCGAGGATCGCCTCGGAGACCGAGCTGAACGCACGGCCCTCACCGGTCACGCCCTCCTTGATGGTCGTCAGGTGGTGCAGACCGATGATCATGTCCTGCGTGGGCAGGGTCACCGGGCGGCCGTCCGACGGCTTCAGGATGTTGTTCGACGCGAGCATGAGGATGCGGGCCTCGGCCTGGGCCTCGACCGACAGCGGCAGGTGGACAGCCATCTGGTCGCCGTCGAAGTCCGCGTTGAACGCGGCGCAGACGAGCGGGTGCAGCTGGATGGCCTTGCCCTCGACGAGCTGAGGCTCGAAGGCCTGGATGCCGAGACGGTGCAGCGTGGGTGCACGGTTCAGCAGAACCGGACGCTCACGGATGATCTCCTCGAGCACGTCCCAGACCTGCGGACGCGAACGCTCGACCATGCGCTTTGCAGCCTTGATGTTCTGAGCGTGGCTCAGGTCGATCAGGCGCTTGATGACGAACGGCTTGAAGAGCTCCAGAGCCATCTGCTTGGGCAGACCGCACTGGTGCAGCTTCAGCTGCGGACCGACGATGATGACCGAACGACCCGAGTAGTCGACGCGCTTTCCGAGCAGGTTCTGGCGGAAGCGACCCTGCTTTCCCTTGAGCATGTCGCTCAGGGACTTGAGGGCGCGGTTGCCGGTACCGGTGACGGGGCGACCACGGCGGCCGTTGTCGAACAGTGCGTCGACGGCCTCCTGCAGCATCCGCTTCTCGTTGTTCACGATGATCTCGGGAGCACCGAGGTCGAGCAGACGACGCAGACGGTTGTTGCGGTTGATCACACGACGGTAGAGGTCGTTGAGGTCGGAGGTCGCGAAGCGGCCACCGTCGAGCTGCACCATCGGGCGCAGCTCCGGCGGGATGACCGGAACCACGTCGAGCACCATCGCTGCCGGCGAGTTGCCGGTGGCGAGGAAGGAGCTGACGACGCGCAGACGCTTGATGGCGCGGATCTTCTTCTGACCCTTGCCCTCGGTGATCTGCAGGTGCAGGCTCTCGGCCTCGGCCGCGAGGTCGAAGGCGAGGAGGCGCTTCTTGATGGCCTCGGCGCCCATGTAGGCCTCGAAGTACATGCCGAAGCGGTCCTGCAGCTCGTGGAAGACGCTGTCCTCGGGCTTGAGGTCGCCGACCTTGAGCGTGCGGAAGTCCTCCCAGACGCGCTCGAGGTGGGCGATCTGCTCGTCAGCCGCCTTGCGGGTCTGAGCCATCTCCTTCTCGGCGCCGTCCTTCGTGCGCTTCTTGGCGTCGGACTTGGCACCCTCGGCCTCGAGGGCCGCGAGGTCCTCTTCGAGCTTGGCGAGGCGGCCCGCGATGCGGGAGTCGCGCTGGTCGCCGAGGGTCTTGATCTCGAGACGGAGCTCGTTCTCCAGACCGGGCATGTCCTGGTGGCGTCCGTCGACATCCACGTCGATCACCATGTAGGCGGCGAAGTAGATGACCTTCTCGAGGTCCTTGGGTGCCATGTCGAGCAGGTAGCCCAAGCGCGAGGGAACGCCCTTGAAGTACCAGATGTGGGTCACGGGAGCTGCGAGCTCGATGTGTCCCATGCGCTCACGACGGACGGAGGACTTGGTGACCTCCACGCCGCAGCGCTCGCACACGATGCCCTTGAACCGGACACGCTTGTACTTGCCGCACGAGCACTCCCAGTCACGGCTCGGTCCGAAGATCTGCTCTCCGAACAGGCCGTCCTTCTCGGGCTTGAGGGTGCGGTAGTTGATGGTTTCGGGCTTCTTGACCTCACCGTACGACCAACGACGGATGTCGTCAGCAGTGGCCAGACCAATACGAAGCTCGTCAAAAGTGGCTGCGTCGAGCAATTTCTCTCCTTGGAAAGTTTCCGAAGTCTTCAATTGGTGAGGTGGCTTAGATCTCGTCGACAGACGACGACTCGAAGCGCGTGGAGATGTTGATGCCCAGCTCCTCTGCGGCACGGAAGACCTCGTCGTCCGTGTCGCGCAGGCTGAACACGCTGCCGTCGGCCGAGAGGACCTCGACGTTCAAGCAGAGAGACTGCATCTCCTTGATGAGCACCTTGAAGGACTCGGGGATTCCGGGTTCCTGGATGTTCTCGCCCTTGACGATGGCCTCGTAGACCTTCACGCGGCCCAGGATGTCATCGGACTTGATGGTGAGGAGCTCCTGCAAGGCGTACGCGGCTCCATAAGCCTCGAGCGCCCAGACCTCCATCTCACCGAAGCGCTGTCCACCGAACTGCGCCTTACCACCGAGCGGCTGCTGGGTGATCATCGAGTACGGACCCGTGGAACGTGCGTGGATCTTGTCGTCGACGAGGTGGTGCAGCTTCAGGATGTACATGTAGCCGACCGAGACGGGCTGCGGGAACGGCTCGCCGGAGCGGCCGTCGAACAGGCGCGTCTTACCGGTGCGGTCGATCAGGCGATCGCCGTCACGGGTGACCGTGGTCGAGTCGAGCAGACCCTCGATCTCCTCCTCCGACGCACCGTCGAACACCGGGGTGGCGACCTTGGTGCCTGCAGGCGCCGAGTGGGCGTCCTTGGGGAGCTTCTTGGCCCACGCCGGGTTGCCCTCGACCTTCCAGCCCTGCTTCGCGACCCAACCGAGGTGGGTCTCGAGCACCTGGCCGAAGTTCATTCGACCGGGGATGCCGAGCGGGTTCAGGATGATGTCGACCGGAGTTCCGTCGGCGAGGAACGGCATGTCCTCGACCGGCAGGATCTTCGAGATGACGCCCTTGTTGCCGTGACGACCGGCGAGCTTGTCACCCTCGGTGATCTTGCGCTTCTGGGCGATGTAGACGACAACGCGCTGGTTGACGCCCGAGCCGAGCTCGTCGTCGCCGTCCTGCGAGTCGAACACCTTGACACCGATGATGGTGCCCTGCTCGCCGTGGGGAACCTTGAGCGACGTGTCGCGCACCTCGCGGCTCTTCTCGTTGAAGATCGCGCGGAGCAGACGCTCCTCGGCGCTGAGCTCGGTCTCGCCCTTGGGCGTGACCTTGCCGACGAGGATGTCGCCGGGGCGGACCTCGGCACCGATGCGGATGATGCCACGCTCGTCGAGGTCGGCGAGCAGGTCGGGGCTGACGTTGGGGAGGTCACGGGTGATCTCCTCCTTGCCGAGCTTCGTGTCGCGCGCGTCGACGTCGTACTCCTCGATGTGGATCGAGGAGAGTACGTCGTCCTTCACCAGGTTCTGGCTCAGGATGATCGCGTCCTCGAAGTTGTGACCCTCCCACGGCATGAATGCCACGAGGAGGTTCTTTCCGAGGGCGAGCTCGCCGTTGTCGGTCGCAGGTCCGTCGGCGATGACCTCGCCGGCTTCGATGCGGTCACCGGCGTTGACGACGACGCGGTGGTTGTACGACGTGCCCTGGTTGGAGCGGTCGAACTTGCGCAGGTAGTGGGTCTGGGTTCCACCCTCGTCGAGCTGGATGGTGACGAAGTCTGCAGAGACCTCGGCGACCACACCGGACTTGTCGGAGGTGAGCACGTCACCGGCGTCGATGGCTGCGTAGCCCTCCATACCGGTTCCGACGAGCGGGCTGTCGCTGCGGAGCAGGGGGACGGCCTGACGCTGCATGTTCGCACCCATGAGGGCGCGGTTGGCGTCGTCGTGCTCGAGGAACGGGATGAGGGAGGTCGCGACCGACACCATCTGGCGCGGGGAGACGTCCATGTAGCCGATCTCGTCGGCGGGGATCAGGTCGACCTCGCCGCCCTTCTTACGGGCGAGGACGCGGTCCTCGGAGAAGTGGCCGTCTGCCTTCAGCGGAGCGTTGGCCTGGGCGACGATGAAGTCGTCCTCCTCCATCGCCGTGAGGTAGTCGATGTCCTCGGTGACCCGGCCGGCGACGACGCGACGGTACGGGGTCTCGATGAAACCGAACGAGTTGATGCGCGCGAACGATGCGAGCGATCCGATCAGGCCGATGTTCGGGCCTTCCGGGGTCTCGATCGGGCACATGCGGCCGTAGTGCGACGGGTGGACGTCGCGGACCTCGACACCGGCGCGGTCGCGCGAGAGGCCACCGGGGCCGAGCGCGGAGAGACGACGCTTGTGGGTCAGACCCGCGAGCGGGTTGTTCTGGTCCATGAACTGCGACAGCTGCGAGGTTCCGAAGAACTCCTTGATCGCGGCGACGACGGGGCGCACGTTGATCAGGGTCTGCGGCGTGATGGCCTCGATGTCCTGCGTGGTCATGCGCTCGCGGACGACGCGCTCCATGCGGGACAGACCGGTGCGCACCTGGTTCTGGATGAGCTCACCCACGGCGCGGATGCGACGGTTGCCGAAGTTGTCGATGTCATCGGTGTCGAGACGCAGGTCGACTGCCTTGCCGGCACGGTGGCCGGCGAAGGTGGTCTGGCCGTCGTGCAGGGCCACGATGTACTTGATCGTCGCGATGATGTCCTGGACGGTCAGCACCGAGTCGGTCAGCGGGGCCTCGAGGCCGAGCTTGTTGTTGATCTTGTAACGACCGACCTTCGCGAGGTCGTAGCGCTTCGGGTTGAAGTAGAAGTTGTCGAGGAGCGCACGCGCAGCCTCGGCAGCGACCTGCTCGCCCGGACGGAGCTTGCGGTAGATGTCCTTGAGGGCTTCTTCCTTCGTGAGGATGTTGTCCTTCTCGAGGGTGAGCTCGATGGACTGGAAGCCGGCGAACTCGGCCAGGATCTCCTCGCTCGACAGGCCGAGGGCCTTGAGGAACACGGTGACGCTCTGCTTGCGCTTGCGGTCGATGCGAACGCCGACCTGGTCGCGCTTGTCGATCTCGAACTCGAGCCAGGCACCGCGGCTCGGGATGACGCGAGCCGAGTAGATGTCCTTGTCGGAGGTCTTCTCGGGGGTGCGCTCGAAGTACACGCCCGGCGAGCGGACGAGCTGCGACACGACGACACGCTCAGTGCCGTTGATGACGAACGTGCCCTTGGGCGTCATGAGCGGGAAGTCGCCCATGAAGACCGTCTGGGTCTTGATCTCACCGGTGAGGTGGTTCATGAACTCGGCGTTCACGTAGAGAGGTGCGGAGTAGGTCTTGCCCTTCTCCTTGCACTCGTCGATCGTGTACTTCTCGGGCTCGAGCTCGGGGTTCGAGAAGCTGAGCTGCATGGTCTCGCCGAGGTCCTCGATCGGAGAGATCTCCTCGAAGATCTCCTCCAGACCGGTCTTCTCGGGAAGATCCTTGCGGCCGGCTGCCTGAGCCTCCGCGACGCGTGACTTCCACGCGTCGTTGCCGACCAGCCAGTCGAAGCTCTCCGTCTGCAAAGCGAGCAGATCGGGAACAGTCAGCGTGTCCGTGATCTTGGCGAACGACAAACGCGAAGCGTTACGACCGTTCTTGGGTGAGTTGGTGGTTGCGTTGCGCGCAGCAGCCAAGGAAATAACCTCCGTGGACCCCGTCAGGTCTCGTTACGATCGGTAATGATGGAGTACTCGTAGACCCTCTGATGCGTGGGGACCGGTATATGTACCCGATCACGCAGAAGCCGACCGCAATATGAAGGCAGAGTGATGTCTAGGAGCGCAAAGAAAAAGCATAACCGTTGGATCACGATATGTCCAGCGGTTTCTTGACCTCTTTTGCTTCTTCCGGTATAACCTCGAGGTCCGCCGCGTATTCCCGGCGTCGATCCGGCAGGATTCCGCCCGAGTAGGGTCGGAGGATGGACCAACGGATGCGGCTCGACGAGGATCCGTTCGTCCCCGGCAGCTTCATCCTGAGCGTCGACGGCATCCGTCAGTCGCATGTCGACCCCGCCGATCCGACGCGGCTGTTCTTCGAGTACACCCGGCGCATCGGCCACGTCATCGATCTGGTGGCCGACCCCGGACACCCGATCCGGGCGCTCCATCTCGGCGGAGGTGCGCTCACCCTGGCCCGCTACGTCGCGGCCACCCGACCCGGCTCCGAGCAGGTCGTCGTGGAGATCGATCGGGAGCAGACCGACTTCGTCCTCGAGCGGATGCCGCTGGCGGACGCATCCGGGATCGCGATCGTGTTCTCCGACGCCAGGCAGGCGCTGGCCGGGCTCGAGGAGGACGGCGAGATCGCCTTCGACGTGATCGTCGTCGACATCTACATAGCGCTGGAGTCGCCGGAGTACGTCGGGCTCCGCGGCTTCTTCGCCGAGGTCGCCCCGCTGCTGGCGCTCGGCGGCGCGATCGTCGTGAACGTCGCCGACGGCCGCTCGCAGATCCAGACGCGCGCGCAGCGCCTCGAGCTCGGCCGCGTGGTGGAGGCCACGCTGGCGACGGCGCCGCCGAGGGTCCTCGCCGGCGAGGAGATCGGCAACATCGTGCTCGTGGGGGCTGACGCCGATCGCATCGCCGAGTGGGCTCCGGAGCTGCAGCAGCGCGGGCCGCATCCGGCCGCCGTCGATCTGGGGTAGCAGTCCAAGCGCATCGGCCGCGGCCTCCGGCCGGGCCTCTGCGAGCGGAAGGCCGGGCTCAGCGAGCGGAAGGCCGGGCCCCAGCGAGCCGGAGGCCGGGCCTCAGCGAGCGGAAGGAACGCTACCGTTGAGGGATGCGCGCCAATCGGGATGACAGTTCCGCCCCGACGCGCACCCTCTCGGCCAGCGGCTTCAACGCCCGCCTCGACGAGGACCGCCACGAGCCCGGCGTCTGGACCCTCGTCGTCGACGGCACACCCCAGTCGAGCGTCGACATGGAGCACCCGGAGGTCCTGCACTTCGAGTACGTGCGCCGCATCGGCCACGCCATCGACCTCGTCGCCCCCGAGGGGCAGCCGATCACCGCCGTGCACCTGGGCGGCGGCGCGCTCACCCTCCCCCGCTACGTGGCGGCGACGCGGCCCGGCTCGCGTCAGCAGGCCGTGGAGCTCGAGAGCGACCTCGTCGACTTCGTGAGGGAGAACCTCCCGCTGCCGCGGAACGCCCAGCTGCGCATCCGTCACGGCGATGCCCGCGAGGTCCTGGCCAAGCTGCCGAGCGGGCTGCGCGGGTCGGTGGACCTGGTGGTGGTCGACATCTTCTCGGGCGCTCGCACCCCCGCCCACGTGACCAGCCGCGAGTTCTACGGTCTCATCGCTCCCCTGCTGTCGGCATCCGGAATCGTCGCCGTGAACGTCGCCGACGGCGCCGGCCTGGCCTTCGCCCGCGGCCAGGCCTCGACGCTGCAGAGCGTGTTCCCGCACGTGGCCATCGCCACAGACACCCAGATGCTCAAGGCCAAGCGGTTCGGCAACGTCGTGATGTTCGCCTCGGCGGCCGAGTTGCCGTTCGACCGGATGCCGCGACTGATGGCCGCAGACCCGGCCCACGCCAAGCTGGTGACCGGGCGGGAGCTCGAGAACTTCATCGCGGGGGCTCCGATCGTGACGGATGCCACGGCCATCCCCTCGCCTCCCCCGGCGCGCTCCATCTTCCTCACCAAGCCCGGCGGCCGCTGACGCGATCCATCACCGGGCGCGGTCAGCGTGCCGATGCGCGCTCGGCGAGCACGGCGTGCACCGCCGAGACCACCACCGAGCCCTCGCCGACAGCCGATGCCACGCGCTTCACGGAGCCGCGGCGTGCGTCGCCGACGGCGAACAGCCCCGGCACCGACGATTCGCCCTGTCGCGGAGGTCGCTCGAGCGGCCATGCCCTCCGGCCGCCCTCGGTCAGCACCTCGTCGCCCGTGATGACGAAGCCCCACCGGTCACGCAGCACGGCATCGGGAAGCCAGGCCGTGTGCGGGCTCGCGCCGATCGTGATGAACAGCGCATCGCTGCGCACGCTCTCGTCGCGCCCGGTCGTGACGTCGCGCAGCACGATGTGGTCCAGCCTGTCCGCGCGGTCATCGGAGATGCCCCCTCCGACGACCCGCGCCTGCGTGCGGATGCGCACGCCGGCCTCTTCCAGCTGCTGCACGAGGTACGCCGACATGCTGTCGGCGAGCGCGCGCCCCCGGATGATCAGGGTGACCGCCTCCGCATACCGCCCGAGGTGCAGCGCGGCCTGTCCGGCGGAGTTGCCGCCACCCACCACGTGCACGATGCGTCCTGCCTGCGCCCGTGCCTCCACGGCGGCGGCACCGTAGAAGACGGCCGTCCCGACATACGGCGACAGCGACCCGACGTCGAGTCGCCGGTACGTCACCCCTGTCGCAAGCACGACGGAGCGGGCGCGGGCGGTCTCATCCGGAGCGATGGCGACCCGGAATCCCTCGTCGGCGATCTCGAGCCCCACCGCCTCACGGGTCAGGGCGAAGCGGGCGCCGAAGACCCACGCCTGCTGGTATGAGCGCTGGGCGAGGTCGGCTCCCGAGACGCCGCGCTCGAAGCCGAGGTAGTTGCGGATGAGGGAGCTCGATCCGGCCTGCCCGCCCACGGGGCCGCGCTCGATGACGAGCGTGCTGAGGCCCTCGGATGCCGCATAGACGGCGGCCGCGAGGCCACCGGGTCCCGCACCGATGACGGCCACATCGACCTCCTCCGACGGCACGTCGGTGCTGAAGGCGAACGTACGGGCGAGCTCCGTGTCGGTCGGGTCGACCACGCTGCGTCCGTCGACCAGTCGCACGACGACGGATGCCGGGCTCGTCGATGAGGCATCCGGCTCCTCCACCGTGTGACTGATGCCGAACCTGGCGAGCTGGGCGACGACCTGGTGCGTGCGCGGCTGCGCCGCCGCCCCGATGACGGTGACGGAGGCCGCGGTGGAGACCACCACCTCGGCCCGCTGCCACTCGAGCAGGAACTCGGTGATACGCCGGTGGAAGGCCTCCTCCGGCGAACGCCGGGGACGCACGACGTAGTAGTGGATCTCGAGCGCCGACATCAGGCGGTAGACGGCGTCGGCGACAGCGGGTTCGTCCCAGCTGCCCCACTCGATGAGGAGGCAGCGCCGGACCTCGGGGAAGAGCGACCGGGCCAGGGCGAACAGGCTGGGTTCACCGGGCGCGGCCGGGGACACCGCATCGCTGAGGAGGAGTGCCACGGTCTGGCCGGCGGCGGCGATGCGGCGGAGTGCAGCGGCAGCGGCATCCGTCGTCTCCGACGTCACCACCCTGTAGTCGCCCGCGTACCGGCGCTCGACCTCCCGCACGACGTCGGCGCGTGCCGCGGCATCGGAGATGCCGAGCAGGATCACGGGCTCGGGTTGTGCGTTCCGTTGCGTATCCATGACGCCCTCCCGAGGCATGGCCGATCAGGATGTTCCGCTGTCACAGAGGAGTGTACTCAGCACCCCTCGCGCCATCGACTCTGGACGCGGTGCCGTCTCCGAGAACAGACTGTGCTGCATGACCCCCAGAGCGGGACGCATCCGTACCCCCGACCAGCGCCTGCGCGTCTTCGTGAGTTCCACCCTCCAGGAGCTGTCGGCGGAGCGTCGAGCGGCTCGTTCGGCGATCGAGGAGTTGCGGATGGCGCCGGTCATGTTCGAGCTCGGCGCGCGCCCGCATCCGCCCCGCGACCTCTACCGCGCCTACCTCGAGCAGAGCGACGTCTTCGTCGGCCTCTACTGGGAGCGCTACGGCTGGGTCGCCCCGGACGAGGAGGTCTCGGGCCTCGAGGATGAGTACAACCTGACGCCGACGGCGATGCCGAAGCTCATCTACATCAGGCACTCGTCGGCCCGGGAGCCGCGCCTGACAGCGCTGCTCGACCGCATCCGTTCCGATGACACGGCCTCCTACAAGTCGTTCAGCAGCGCCGACGAGCTCGGCGAGTACCTGAGGGGCGACCTCGCGACGCTGCTCGCCGAGCGCTTCGACGCCAGCAGGGCCCCGGCTCCAGCGGTCGCGCCGCCGCCTCCCGACGCGCGACTCACCAGGCTTCCGTCTCCGCTGACGGAGCTGATCGGCCGTCGACGGGAGGTCGACGAGCTGGTGGACCTCATCGGCGCGGCAGGGGCGCGGCTGGTGACGATCACCGGACCGGGCGGCATCGGAAAGAGCCGGGTCGCGATCGACGCCGCCGAGCGGCTGGAGGACCGGTTCGACGGCCACGTCGCTTTCGTCGACCTCGCATCGGCCACCCAGCCGACGCTCGTGATCGCCGCGATGGCCCAGGCGCTGGGGGTGCGCGACACCGGGGACGCCCCACTGGCCGACAAGGTGACCATGGCCCTCGGAGGACGGCCGAGCCTGCTCGTGCTCGACAACTTCGAGCAGGTGCTCGATGCGGCACCGCTCCTGTCGACGTTCCTCTCCGAGATCCCCGGGCTCAGCTTCCTCGTCACCAGCCGATCACTGCTGCGGGTCTCGGGCGAGCATGCCGTCGAACTGACGCCGCTGGCGATTCCGGATGCCGACGACGTGGACGACCTGCCTCGACTCCTCGCCGTGCCGTCGGTCGCCCTCTTCGTCGCGCGGGTGCGTGCCGTCAAGCCCGACTTCGAGCTGACCTCGGGCAACGCGGCGGCGGTCGCCGGAATCTGCACAGCTCTCGACGGCGTCCCCTTGGCACTCGAACTGGCGGCCGCCCGGGCGCGGGTGCTCGGCCCGAAGGCCATGCTGAAGCGCCTGGACCGCCAGCTCCCGTTGCTCGTGGAGGGGGTGCGCGACCTGCCGGAGCGCCAGCGCACTCTGCGCGGCACGATCGAATGGAGCACGAGGCTGCTGGGCGAGGCTGAGAACGGCCTGCTGGCTCGGCTCGGCGTGTTCGCTGGTGACTTCTCCCTGGACGCTGCCGAGGCCGTCCATGCGGAGATGGGTGGCGACGCCGACGTGCTGCTCCTGTTGGGTGCTCTCGTCGACAGCAGCCTCGTGCGACAGCGCGAGCGAGATGAGGTGTCGATGTTCTCCCTGCTCACCACTGTGCAGGAGTACGCACTGGAACGGCTCGAGGCCGATGGAACGCTCGAGGCGGCTCGGCGTGCGCACGCGACGTACTACCGCTCGCTGAGCGAGGAGATGAGCTCGGCACTCACCGGACGGCTGCAGGCTGAGAGCGTGCGCAGACTCGCTCGCGAGTACGACAACCTGAGAGCCGCCATCCGGCACCTCATCGACGCCGGGCAGTACGACGCCGCCGCCCGCTTCGCCTGGAACCTCTACATCTTCTGGTGGGTCGACGGCCATCTCGGCGAGGTGCGCGGCTTGATGGCCGAGGTCCTCCGGGCGGATGCCGCCGTCTCCGACGTGACCCGGGCGACCGCGCTGTACTACACCCGCGCGATCGTGTTCTGGCAGGACCCCGATGAGGTCGTCGTGCCCGGGCTCTCCGAGAGCGCCGAGCTGTTCCGCCGGTCCGGCGACCCGTCGGGCTCTGCGCTCGCGCTCATCTCGCTCGCTCTCGCCCTGCTCTCAGCCCACGAACCCGACCCCGTGAGGGCTGACGAGGCCCTGGAGACGAGCCTCGGACAGTTCCGCGACGCCCATTTCCGGTGGGGGGAGGCCATGGCGCTGGTCACACTCGGTCGGGTCGCCCTGCTCGCGCGCAAGGAGCACGCCGCCCTCAACAGGTTCGAGGAGAGCCTCGCCCTGGCCGAGTCGGAGCGTGACGACCTCGGTATCGCGATCGCGCTGCACCACCTCGGATGGGCGCACCTCCTACTCGGCTCGATCGACCACGCCCGGCACTGCTTCGAGCGGAGCCTGACGGTGTCGGCCGGGCTCGGGCACGACGAGGGGGTGGCGTACGGACTCGAGGGACTCGTGGCCATCGCCGCCGCGGCCGGGGACGTCGAGCGCGCCGGTCGGCTCGCCGGAGCGGCCAGATCCCTCCGGGAGCGCAGCGGCCTCTACAACGCCCCCACGTTCAGCTTCCACGAGGCGTACCTCGCGCCGCTGCGATCGTCGGATGCCGCGGACACCCTCACAGCAGCTGTCGCCGAGGGGGAACGGATGACCTCCGAGTCTGCCACCGCCTACGCGCTCGCGCCGGAGGCTGCGACGTGACGCGCGACCAGCGCCGTGGACGAGCCGACGACGCGTCGACCGAGGTCTCGGCATCCGTTCACGACGACAGCATCCTGCCGTTCACGTGGTGGCTCTCGCTCGCGATCATCCCGTTCCTGGTCGCGGCGAGCGTGTTGCTGTACCTCCTTCCCGGAAGCACGGAGCAGACCTTCGCCTGGACCATCAAGCCCGAGATCACAGCGATGTTCCTGGGTTGCGCCTATGTCGGCGGCATCTGGTTCTTCACCCAGGTGCTGCGGGTGAGGAGGTGGCACCGCATCAGTCACGGCCTGCCGGCCGTCTTCGTGTTCGCCACCCTGTTGAGCATCGCGACCTTCCTGCACTGGGACAGGTTCCACTTCGGCCACATCTCGTTCGTCACCTGGGTGACGCTCTACGTCACGACCCCGGTGCTCGTGCTCGTGGCCGGGCTGCTCAACCGTCGCACAGACCCGAAGACGCCGGACGAGCTCGACGCCGTGATCCCGGGGGCGGTGCGCGTGCTTCTCGTGGTCGTGGGCATTCTGGCCTTCATCACCGGCGCCGTGCTGTTCCTGTTCCCGAATCTGCTGGTCGGCGCCTGGGCGTGGGAGGTCACGCCGCTCACGGCTCGGGTGGTGGGCGCTGTGCTCACGCTTCCGGGCACCGTGAACATCTGGATGCTGACCGACGGCAGGTGGAGCGCCTTCCGGTGGGTGTTCCAGGCGCAGATCGTGAGCCTCGTGTTCATCGTGATCGCGCTGGCGGTCCGGCGCGACGACCTGGGCTGGGAGCATCCGGCAGCGTGGGTGTTCTCGTTCGGGATCGCGTTCTCACTCGTCGCCTACGTGGCGTTCTACGTGCTCATGGATCGCCGACGTCGCCCGACTGCCTCCGTGTGAAGGCACGGGAGCCGCGTTGTGAAGGCCTCCCGGTCGCGGAGGCCTGAAGGGCGCGGAGGAGCCGCCGCGCGTGCCTTCATCCGGCGGATCGGGCGTGCCGGAAGCGCACCTTCTGGCCGGGCCTCAGCTGGGCGAAGGTGTCGAGGGACGCATCCGTCACCACCGCGATCACGGGGTAGCCGCCAGTCACCGGATGATCGGCGAGCAGCACCGTCGGCTGACCCGATGGCGCAACCTGTACCGAGCCCGCGAGCATGCCCTCGCTCGGGAGTTCGCCGTCTCCTCGGCGAGCGAGCACAGGACCGGTGAGGCGCAGACCGATGCGATTCGAGTCGACCGAGACCGACCATTCCTCTTCGAAGAACGCGGCGACTGCCGCCGGGGCGAAGCCGTCGGCCCGCGGACCCGTGTGCGCCTGGATGTCGACGGCACCGTCGGTGGGCGCCCAGAGGGTGAGCGGGTCGAGCGCGGGGATCGGGGCGGATTCCATAGCGCCGACACCGATCACGTCGCCCGCCGAGAGCGGAGCCGGCCCGAGGCCCGAGAGCGTGTCGGTCGAGGACGAGCCGAGCACGACCTCGGTCCCGAGGCCACCGCGCACGGCGAGGTAGTAACGCAGGCCGTGCTCCGCCGTGCCGAACTCGATCACGCTGCCGGATGCCGCCCGCCTGGCCTCGTCGAGACTGATGCGGCGCCCGTCGAGCAGCACCGGCCCCCACGCACCTGTCACGGCGAACCAGATCGGTTCGCCGACGCGCAGCCTGAGTCCCCCCAGTGTGACCTCGATGCCGGGAGCGCCCTCGGGGTTGCCGACGAGCCGATTCGCGAGGCGGAGGGCACCTCGATCGAGTGCTCCCGACGCCCCCACGCCGAGGTGGGCGAAGCCGGGCCGCCCGAGATCCTGCACGAGGCTGAGCGGCCCGGCGTCGACGACGGTGATGGTCGCCGTCACGGCACGGCCTCGAAGCGCACAGTGCCGCCGGGGACGAGGAGGGCCGGCGATGCGGCAGCGGAGTTCCAGAGCACTCTCCCGGTGGTCCCGATGAGCTGCCAGCCTCCGGGGCTGCTGCGCGGGTAGATGCCGCCGAACTCGCCGGCGAGACCGACCGCCCCGGTCGGAACGCGCGTGCGGGGGCTGGCGAGCCGCGGCACGTCGTAGGGCCAGTCGGCGCTCACGAGGTAGCCGAAGCCCGGGGCGAAGCCGCTGAACGCGACGCGCCAGGTGGCGGCCTGATGGCGCGCGACGAGCTCGGCAGCGTGCAGGTCGAGGGCGGCGGCCAGGGCTGCGAGGTCGGGGCCGTCGTAGCGCACGGGGATGACGACAGGGTCAGCCTGCTCCTCAGTGACGTCGGCGGGTGGGGCCGCCGCAGCCCGGCCGACCCAGCGCCTCGCCTCGATGAGGGACAGCCGCGCCAGATCGACTGTGACGAGCACAGTGCGGGCCGCCGGAACGAGGTCGAGGACACCGCTCGGTCGGCCGTGCTGCAGCGCCGCGTGCAGCACGAGGACGGCGTCGAGCGAGTCGAGTTCGACGAGGAGCGCGCGATCGCCCATGGGGAGGAAGCGCGGGGCGATCGGGGCGACCCGGGTCCCGCCATCCGCGGGGCTCATGCGAACGACCTGATGTCGACGCTCGCGTCGGCGAGCGCCTCGCGCACCGCTGCGGCGAGCGCCGGGGCTCCGGGAGTGTCGCCGTGCACGCACAGCGATGTGGCGCGGATCGCGATGCGGCTGCCGTCGAGGGCGCGGATGCCGCGACCCGTGGCGATCGCCACAGCGCGTTCGGCGACGAGGTCGACATCGGCGACGAGTGCTCCCGGAAGCGAGCGCGGCGCGAGTGAGCCGTCGGGGAGATACGCGCGGTCGGCGAACGCCTCGGGGAAGTAGCAGATGCCCTCACGGGTGGACGCCCGCTCGAGAGCGCTGTCCGGCATGCCGAGCAGGGCGACATCCGTGTCGCTGCTGCTCGCGTCAGCCATCATCGAGCAGAACAGCCGCGCCAGGTGGTCGTCGACCTGCAGGCGGTTGTAGAGCGCGCCGTGCGGCTTCACATAGGCCAGCACGCCACCTTCCTCGGCTGCAGCGACTCGGACGGCGTCGATCTGAACAGACCACTCGACGAGAAGCGTGGAGTCGTCGACCTCCAGCGCTCGCCGTCCGAATCCCTCGCGGTCGTTGTACGAAGGATGCGCCCCGATGGCCACGCCGTTCAGTACGGCGAGGCGGCAGCTCTCGGCGATCGTCTCGGCGTCTCCGGCGTGGAAACCGCAGGCGATGTTGGCGCTCGTGATGAGCGCGAACAGGGCGGCGTCGTCGCCGACGCCCTCGCCGAGATCGCAGTTGAGGTCGATGGAGTCGCTCACGCCTTCCATTCTGGCCACTCGCGCTGCGGAGGCGCGACCCGCAGACTGGAGGTGGGAGGCAGCGATGACGACACGGACGCACGGTGCCGCGGTGGCTCTCGCCCTCGGCACGGCCGTGGTCCTGGCCGCCACCCTCGCGGCGTGCAGTCCCGGCGGAGGTCCGTCGCGCGCGCCCAGCCCATCACCCCCTGCATCGTCGGCCCCGCCGCGACCGACTGGCACCTCGACACCGGATCCTGTGCTGCAACCCGTGCAGGTGACCGGCGAGCCCGTGGAGCTCGCCACGGGGCTCGACGCCCCGTGGTCGATCCTCAGGCTGCAGAACGGCGCGACGCTGATCAGCGAGCGGGACACGGCGAACGTGCTCGAGCTGCTCTCCGACGGCAGCACCCGCGTGGTCGGTCGGGTGGCCGATGTCGTGCCGAACGGCGAGGGTGGACTGCTCGGGCTGGCCGCACTGGAGGACGCCGCATCCGTCTGGATCTATGCGTACTTCACCGCTGCCGACGACAACAGGATCGTGCGGATGCCGCTCTCCGGCGCGGCGGGATCGCTCGGCCTCGGCGCACCCGAGCCGGTGCTCGGCGGCATCGCGAAGGCGGGCAACCACGACGGCGGGCGCATCGCGTTCGGCCCCGACGGCATGCTCTATGCCACGGCTGGAGACGCCGGCGACGGGGGCAGGTCCCAGGACCAGGGGTCCCTGAACGGCAAGATCCTGCGGATGACTCCCACGGGCGGCGTGCCTGACGGCAATCCGTTCGGCACCCTGGTGTGGAGTCTCGGGCACCGCAATCCGCAGGGCATCGCCTGGGACTCACGGGGGCGGATGTGGGCCAGCGAGTTCGGCCAGAACACCTGGGACGAGCTCAACCTGATCACCCCGGGATCGAACTACGGCTGGCCCGTCGTCGAAGGGGCTGCCGGCGACCCGGCCTTCGTCGATCCCGTGCAGCAGTGGGCGACGTCGGATGCGAGCCCCAGCGGTCTCGCCATCGTGAGCGACACGCTCTTCCTGGCCTCCCTCCGCGGCGAGCGCCTGTGGACTGTATGGCCGGACTCCGGACGTGCGCCCGCGGCTGCGTTCGAGGGCGCGTACGGGCGCATCCGCGACGTGGTGCCCGGTCCGGACGGGACGCTCTGGTTCATCACCAACAACACCGATGGCCGTGGCGACGCCCGGGAAGGAGACGATCGGCTGGTGCAGGTGGGCCTCGGTCCGGTCTCCTGACCTGTGGAGACGGCGACGATCGTGTCGGTCAGCGGGTTTATCCTCATCCCATGGCCGAACTCGATCGGGTGAAGGTGTGGGCGAACGCGCTCATCGCGCTGCACCTCGACCCCACAGTGTGGTCATTCGGCTTCGACAACGCCAAGAAACGGGCCGGCCTCTGCAACTTCACGGAGAAACGCATCACGGTCTCCCGCTATCTGGCCGCACGCTACGACGACGATGAGATCCACCAGGTGCTGCTGCACGAGGTGGCCCACGCCATCGCCGGAGCCCGTGCCGCCCATGGCGCCCGCTGGCTCTCGATCGCTCGCGACCTGGGCTACGAAGGCCGTCGCACCCACGACGGCGAGATCGCGCACGAGCTCGCGCCGTGGGTCGGTGTCTGCCCGGCCGGTCACTCGCACTTCCGCTATCGGGAGCCTGCGCGCCAGCTGTCGTGCGGCCTGTGCTCGCGCGGGTTCAACCAGGCCAACGTGATCAGCTGGTCCCGCCGCGACATCAGCGCTGCCGCTCGACGGCGGGCGGCCGCGGCAGCGGCCGAGTAGACGCCGTGCACTGAGGCCCCGACGGTCCACTGCCGCATCAGTCGGAGACGCGTCATGAGCGCGCTCCGTAACCGACTACCGTGGTTTCGTGCCATCGACCACATCCGTGACCCCCGCCTCACCCAGCGTTCCCACGGGGCAGTGGTTCACGACCCGCGAAGGCAAGCCGTGGTGGTTCGACTCCGGCGCTCCGTCGCTCGATTTCGCCTATACCGGCGACCTGGGCTTCGGGCATCCGGAGTGGGAGCAGCTGCACTCCCCCGAGGATCTGGCCACGTGGCTCCTCACGCGCTTCCCCGACAGCGACGGAATCGTGCATCCGCGTCACCTCACCGACGGCATGATGCTGCGTGACGCCATCGGCCGCCTCACCGTACGGGCCAGCCGGCGCGAGGCGTTCGAGCCGCGCGACGTCGACGCGGTCAACCTGTTCGCCGCGACGCCGGACATCCCTCCGGCGCTCGAGGGCGGATCACGCCGTGCCGGCCGGCAGACCACCAGCACCAACCAGGCCTTCGCCACTCTCGCCCGCGATGCCGTCGCAGTCTTCTCCGCTGATGCCGTCGGGCGGGTCCGCGAGTGCGCGGCCGAGGATTGCGCACTCGTCTACGTCGACACGTCCCGAGCGGGAACCCGCCGCTGGTGCTCGATGCAGCGCTGCGGCAACCGCGCCAAGGTGCGCAAGTTCCGGGCTGCTCAGGCCGGGTAGGTCCGCAGCATCCGCAGTTCGTCCGAAGACCCGAGCGCGGCGATGCGCCTGATGTCGGCGCTGGCGACACCCGCCGCGATGAGTTCCTGAGCTCCGACCGAGGCCGTGGCGAGGTGCGCGACGGCTCCGCGCAGGCCCGTGAAGGCCGCACAGGCCGCTGCGGCCTCGGGTGAGCAGTAATCGAGCCCGACTACGGCGAGCGCGTCGATCACGGCCCCCGCCCCGAGCAGGTCCTCGACGCTGAAGCGGAGGGCGTCGGATGCCGCGACGCCGGCGCTCGTGCTCCCGTCCTGCGGCGCTCCTGCCGCGACGACGCCGATGAAGACTCGACGGCCGAGCTGAACCTGCAGCTCGAGCACGCGCGCGGCCACGACGGCGGCATCCGTCAGCCCGCCCTCGACGAACTCGGCCTGCGGCAGCTCGGCGAAGAGGGCTGTGGGGGCGCCGTCGTCGGCTCCGCCCAGCACGTCGACCCACACGATGATGTCGGCATCCGCCCCGATGCGAACGGCGCCGGAGCGGCCCCAGTCGAACCGCACCTGGTACTTGGACTGGGCGTGGGAGCGGGGTGCGGCGTCGGTCACTCCGCCATCGTAGGCAACTGCGCAAGCCCTCGCATGTCAGATGACGGCGGCCTACGCTTGCGGCCATGAAGGTCATGCTGAAGCTCGTGCTGGACTGCGATCCGGATGCAGCGTGGCGCGCCATCCGCAGCCCGGCCGTGCTGCGCGAGGTCGCGGCGCCCTGGCTGGGTTTCGACTCCCTCGAGGACGGCGGCTTCCCGACCGTGTGGCCTGCCGGACCCCATCGAGTCGACGCACTGGCCCTCGGCGCGGTTCCCGTGGGCGAGGAGGTCATCGACCTCAGCTTCCCGGGCGGCCTGCCCGATGGCGTGAGGATGCTGAAGGACGGCGGAGGCGGGCGCAGCGGCGTGATGGCAGGCATCACGCACTGGAACCACCGGATGGCGATCTCGCCCGACCCGGCCGGTTCGGGCGGGACGCTCTACAGGGATCGGCTCGAGTTCAGCGCCGGCGCTCTGTCAGCAGTGGCCTGGTATCCGACGTGGCTGTTCTGGCAGTGGCGGGGATTGCGGCTGAAGCAACTCGCCCCGACCTGGGCGTACGACATCGGTGTGGACGCCGAGATCGCCCACTGAGCGGTCACCGGTAGGACGGCGCACGCATCTGCGCCCTGATGACGTCGAAGTCGTGGCGGCTCAGCTCGATGAGGCCCCGCCGGAGCTGATATCCCCAGTTCGGCGATGACGTGGTGAAGTCGAGCGTTCCGATCAACGGGCGGATAGACACGGCATGCGCCTCGCGGTCGTAGTCGATGCGTCGGCGCCAGGGCCGGAACGTGTCTCCCGCTGCGGTCGTCATCTGGTGGCCGTCGGTCGCCTGATAGACGGAGTCGTCGGCGACTCGGCCGAGGGCCGTGAACTCCCGCAGGACATCACCGTCGGGGAAGCTCACCCTCGGTGAGTAGTAGATGAGGCCGTCGGCCTCCCTGAGGCGCGACACCTCGGCCTTCGAGCCGTGATTGAACTGGGCGATGCCCTGCGCGACACCGTGCAGCACGTGATCACGCTGCACCACTCCGAGCCAGAATCTGATCGCCACGACTCCGATTCTGGTGCACACATCCGACACTCTCGCCACGTCGAGGGTTAGCGTGGCGGCATGGGGTCGACTCTGGGTGCTCTTCAGGTGACCGACTGGCGTCGTCGCGTCTTCGGTCTCTATGCCGGCGTGCGGCAGCTGAGCGTGCACGACCCGGCCTCCGGGCACGAGCTCTGGCGCTCAGGTCGCGACGAGCTCTTCGCCGGGCATCCGTCGTCCCCCTTGCTCCCCGACGACCGATCCGCCTTCACCGGGCTCCCGGTCGCGCCCTACGACCCCGACTGGCGATTCGAGTTGGAGGTGCGCCGAACGGAGGAGCCGCATCGACTCTCGGTCGAGACCGGCACCGACGGCGTCGTCACCTTCGCGCTGGTCGGCACAGTGCGCCTGCCCTATGTCGGCACTCTCGACGTCTGGCGGCACACGGGCTATGGCGGTGGTCTGTTCCTCCCCGTGCGAGACGGCCTCGCCGGCCAGCCGGGCGGAACCTACGGCGGCGGGCGCTATCTCCTCGACACCATCAAGGGTGCCGACCTCGGCCCGGGAGCTGACGACGACACCCTCGTCCTCGACTTCAACTTCGCGTACAACCCGTCATGCGCCTACGACCCATCATGGGAATGCCCGCTCGCCCAGCCGGGCAACACCGTCACCACACCCATACCAGTCGGCGAGCTCTACGCGCGCTGAAGCCCGGCCCGCTCGCGGGCAGAAAAATGGGGCTCACCCTGGTCCGACCCGAACGGACAGGGGAGCCCCCGCTACACCCGTGAGGGTGATGAGCGCAGTTAGATGGTGCCATGGATCGAACTCCCGTCGCCACAAATGCGTTTCGACGCGCCGGAGAGAACGCTGAATTACGGCGCGTCGCTGACAAACTTCTGCAGTACTGAGAGATCCTCGCCTCTTTTTGCCGCCCCACGGGCACTTTCGGCCGCGCTCGGGGCCGCACTACCCGCGTTCGGGTCACGGCCGAATGAGGGGGCTCCGGCGCTCCCAGCGCGTGGTCAGGGCGCATCCGCTAGAGTGGAGACACTTGCGAACGTATTGTTGCGTTCCCTGCGTCGTAGAACGCTTTCTTTGCGATGCGCGCCGGGCCTCTCCGCCCCGCTGCATCCAGCGATCGACAATTCATACGGCGAACGGATGTGCCCACTGGCACCTTCGCCACACTTCTGAACGAAGCGCCGTCGCTTTCGATGCGATCGTTCGCGTTCAGAGCAGCCTGAAAGGCACCTCCCCTTGACTGACAACACCACAACGTTCGCCTCGCTCGGCGTCCCGGCACCCCTCGTCGCGGTACTCGCCAAGCAGGAGAAGGCGACAGCCTTCCCCATCCAGGTCGACACCCTTCCCGACACCCTGAAGGGCCGCGACGTGCTCGGCCGCGGAAAGACCGGCTCGGGCAAGACGCTCGCGTTCTCGCTCCCGCTCGTAGCCCGCCTCGGCGGAGAGCTCTCCGGCGGCCGTCGCCGTGCCGGGCGCCCGCTCGCCCTCGTGCTCGCTCCGACCCGTGAGCTCGCCACCCAGATCACCGCGGTCATCGAGCCCCTCGCCGACGCGTACGGGCTGAAGAGCACCACGATCTACGGTGGCATCAACCAGAAGCGCCAGGTCGACGCACTGAACGCCGGCGTCGACATCGTCGTGGCCTGCCCCGGCCGCCTCGAGGACCTCATGAAGCAGGGCTTCATCACCCTCGATGCCGTCGAGATCACCGTGCTCGACGAGGCCGACCACATGGCCGACCTCGGCTTCCTGCCCGTCGTCACCCGCATCATGGACAAGACGCCGCAGAGCGGACAGCGCATGCTGTTCTCCGCGACTCTCGACAACGGCGTGGACAAGCTCGTCAAGCGCTACCTGCACAACGAGATCATGCACTCCGTCGACGAGGCCAACTCGCCCGTCGCCGCGATGACCCACCACGTCTTCGAGGTCAGCGACCTCGACGCCAAGAAGAGGCTGGTGGAGACCCTCGCCAGCGGCACCGGTCGCCGCATCCTCTTCATGCGCACCAAGCACCACGCCAAGAAGCTGGCCAAGCAGCTCACCGACTCCGGCATCCCCTCGGTCGACCTGCACGGCAACCTGTCGCAGCCGCAGCGCGACCGCAACCTCGCCGCGTTCTCCGAGGGCTCGGCCCGGGTCCTCGTGGCGACGGATGTCGCAGCGCGCGGCGTGCACGTCGACAACGTGGAGCTGGTCGTGCACGTCGACCCGCCCATGGAGCACAAGGCATACCTGCACCGCTCGGGCCGTACCGCCCGCGCCGGCAGCGAGGGCGACGTCGTCACCGTCATCACCCCCGGACAGAAGCGCGACGTCGAGCAGCTCATGCGGAAGGCCGCCATCCAGGTCAAGCCGCAGCAGGTCACGCACGAGTCGGCAGCCGTCTCCGCCCTCGTCGGCGACGTCGCCGCCTACGTCAAGCCCGCTCCCCGTGCCGCTGCCCAGCAGCAGGGTGGCGGCGGCCGCTCGCAGGGCGCCAACGCCCAGCGCAAGCGCGCCAACCGCGATGAGCGCACGGGCGGAACGGATGCAGCGGCTCGTCCGCGCCGCGACCGTTCCGGTCGCCCGGCCGAGCAGGGCTCCGGCACCGGCCGTTCGCGTTCCTCCGAGCAGGGTCAGGGGCGCTCGCGCTCCGGCGCTGCAACCGGCGGCTCGGGTCGCTCGGGCGCCGCTGGCGGCGGACGCACCGGTTCGGGTCGCTCCGGCGGCCTGACCGTCGGCAGCGTCGTGCGGTCGAACTCGCAGGGCCGCGGCCCGCGTCGCGCCCAGGGCTAGTCCCTCTCACTCACGAACGCGCGGTTCCTCCTTCGGGAGGGGCCGCGCGTTCTGCGTCACATCGGCGCCGACTTCGTCGCTGCCTTCGGCGAGCGCGCGAGCCGATTTCGCGTTGGCCGGAGGCCGCTCTAGTCTCATTCCATGAGCACCGAAGTAGTTGTTCGCCCCGTCCGCGACGTCGACGCCGAGATGCTGGGGCGAGTTCACGCGACCTGCTGGCACGAGGATTACGACACCCTCGTGAGCACCGCCGTGCTCGAGAACCTGTCACCGCGTCGAATGGCCGAGCTGTGGACCCATTGGATGAACCAGGGCGAGTCGTACACGCACGTCGCCGCCCTCGTCGATCACGAGATCGTCGGCTTCGCCGGCTCCGGTCCGGCCCGCGATGAGGACGCCCCGCGCGAGCGCGAGCTGTTCTTCATCCACCTCCTCGACGCACGGCACGGTCACGGGATCGGGCAGCGGCTCTTCGACGCAGTCATCCCCGAGGGCCCCGCCTACCTGTGGGTGCCGGAGGCGAACACGCGTGCCATCCACTTCTACGAGCGCAACGGCTTCACCGCTGACGGCGCTTCGCATGACGAGCCGTTCCTCGGCGAGATCATCCACGAGATCCGGCTCGTCCGTTAGAGCATGAGCACCGCCGTCATCCTCGACGTCGACACCGGAGTCGATGACGCCCTCGCCATCCTGTTCGCCGTCGCCCACCCCGACATCGATGTGCGCGGGATCACCTGTGTCGCGGGCAACGCCGGACTCGAGCAGGTGGTCGCGAACACATTGCGGATCCTCGACGCCGCGGGCGCGCCCGACATTCCCGTGGCGGCCGGCGCTCGGCGCCCGCTGATCGAGGCCGCGCGCTCCGCGTCGCAGGTGCACGGCGCCGATGGCCTGGGCGGAGTCGAGCTCGCGGCATCCACCCGCCAGGCGACGACAGAGGGTGCCGTCAGCCTGATGCGCCGACTGCTGCTCGAGAGCGCCGAGCCGATGACGCTCGTCGCGCTCGCGCCGCAGACCAACCTCGCGCTCCTCCTGCGTACCCACCCCGAGGTCGTCCGGCACATCGAGCGCATCGTCTTCATGGGCGGCTCGGCGAGTGTGGGGAATGCCACCGCAGTGGCCGAGTTCAACGTCTGGCACGATCCCGAGGCGGCGGCCATCGTGCTCGACTCCGGAGTGCCCTGCTACATGTACGGCCTCGACGTGTTCAATCACGTCTCCGTGCCGTTCGAAACCGCCCGGGCCCTCGCTGCGCGCGCTGACATCGGCGGCCGTGTCGTCGGGGAGCTGCTCGGCAATCGCGTGAAGGCCGCCGGCGACTACTCGGGACTCATCGGCGATGCCGGCGCCGTGTGTGCGATCGTCGATCCGGATGCCGTGAGCACGCAGTTCCGCCCGGTGCGCGTCGAGCTCGCCGGCCACTCCCGTGGTCAGACCATCGTGGATCGGCGCGAGGCCGCAGGAGAGGACATGCTGCACGGCTCTGCGGTGTCGACCGTCGGCGTCGAGGTCGCTCTCGCGGTGGACGCCGATCGGATGATTCGGCTCTTCCTCGCGACCGTCGCGCCGTAGGAACGCACCAGAACCGCCCAAAGCACCCCCCGAACGGGGACGTTCCGCGTGTCGTGACCTCCCCCCTCCCCCTGAGTTCATGGGAGCATGGCCGCGGCGGACCCGGCCGCCGCGCCATAGTCGACGCGAGACCGACTGAAGGAGTCCGACGTGAGTGACCTGCTCCCCGCTGTGCGCCCCCGCGGTCGGCACGCGAATCCCGACGTCGCCGTCGACGCACCGAGTGCAGCATCAATCGCGCCTGCGCCGGTCCCTGAGCCTGCTTCGCCGGTCGCTGAACCCGTTCCTCTCGTCGCGCCGGTCGCTGAACCTGCTTCGCCGGTCGCTGAACCCGTTCCTCTCGTCGCGCCGGTCGCTGAACCTGCTTCGCCGGTCGCTGAACCCGTTCCTCTCGTCGCGACGGCCGAGACCGCGCGCCCCGAACCGTCTGAGCCCTTCGATTCCGATCCCGGTGCCGACGTCGACGTCGACGACGCCGAGGTCACCGACACCGACTTCTTCGACGCCGAGCTCACCGACGACGCCGCTGCACCACCCGAGGTCGATGCTGACGAGTTCGCGAACGAGCCCGCCGGTGGCGAGGCCACCGTCACCGAGATCTTCGCCGCGCTGGATGCCGCCCGTGAGGAGCCGGCACCCGTCGTCGCAGTCACCGTCGTCGAGTCTGTGCAGCCGATGGCCTCCGCCTGGGCACCGCCGCCGTGGGACGCTCCCGCCGCGCCGATCAGCGCGCCTCCCACGGAGACCGTCGGCACGACAGCCGGAACCCCTATCGCCTCGGCCGAGGCACCGGGGGTCAGCTCATTCGCACCCGCTGTGGCCACCGCCGTGCTCGACAGCCCGTCTCCCGTCGAGGCGATCGCACCTCTCCCAGCCCCGGTGCCCGCCGTATCGGACGCTCCCTCGCCCCTCTTCTTCGGCCTGGCGCCGGCCGCTGGGGCCGCTGCTGACGAGACGGCGACCGCTGTCGCCGACCCGATCGCCGCCCCGACGGCCGCCCCACGGAGACAGCGCGGACGTGTCGCGCGCGGCGTGCTGCTGTCGCTGCTGATCATCCCGGTGGGAATCGCCGCCTGGGTATTGCTCTGGACCTACGGCTTCATCACCTCCGTCCTCGCCTTCGGCATCTCCTGGGGCGCCGTCGGGCTCTACAGGCTGGGCTCGCGCGCCCGCGTGACGGCAGGCGCGTTCTGGGCAATCACCGGCGTGATCCTGGTGACGCTGGCACTGGGATTCGTCAGCGCCATCGCCTCCGACGTCATCGCGACGATGGGCCTGGACCCACTCGTCGCCGCGACCTCGTCCGAGTTCTGGTCCACATTCCTGGCGGCACTGGCAACCGCCGTGCTCTGGCAGACGTACGCCATCAACCTCGCCGTGGCCGTGTTGTTCGCCGGGCTGGGATTGTTCAGCGTGCTGAAGAGCCTGCGACCCGGGCCCAGGGCGTAGACCCGGCTGCGGCGACTCCGTCGCGGTCAGGCGGAGTCAGCGCAGGGCACCGACCGAGGCGAGCGCCTGGCGGAGCAGCACGCCCCGCCCTCCCTCCATCTCTGACACGATGGCGTCGGATGCCGCTTCGACGGGTGTCATCCAGGTGATCTCGAGCGCATCCTGTCGGGGATCGCAGGTACCCGTGACCGGCACGACGTAGGCCAGCGAGACGGCGTGTTGCCGCTCGTCCGTGAACGCCGAGATCCCCGGCAGCGGGAAGTACTCGGCGACGGCGAACGGCACCGGGCTGAGGGGCAGCTGAGGGAAGGCCATCGGGCCGAGATCCTTCTCGAGGTGCCTGAAGAGGGCGTCCCGCAGGGTCTCGCCGTACATGACGCGTCCCGTCACGAGAGTGCGCGTGATCTCGCCCACGGAGTTGGCCCGCAGCAGCGCTCCGACCTCGGTCACCTGGCCCATCCCGTCGACGCGCACGGGCACGGCCTCGACGTAGAGAAGGGGGAGGCGACGCCGCGTCTCGGCAAGCTCCACATCCGTCAGCCAGCCGGGATTGGGGTCGGGGGTGCGCACGCTCATGCCAGCCATTCTGGCACCGCTGCCTGCACGCGGGTCTTCGACGGGGCCGAACACCTCGCGGCAATGGAAGGATTGACGTCGTCGATGCACTCCCAGCGTCGACCTGACGACGGGCACCGAGATGACAGAAGAATCAGCCGAACGAGGCCCGCTCCAGGTCGACGATCGTGCGGTGCTCTGGTCGGCGAGCACGGCCGACCGCGCGGGCAGGCCACTGCTCGTGCTGCTCCACGGCTACGGCTCGCACGAGGGCGACCTGTTCGGGCTGGCGCCCTATCTGCCGCTCGAGCCCGTTCTCGCGTCTCTGCGCGCTCCCATCGCGATGGGACCGGGCAACGCCTGGTTTCCCCTCCACGACTCTCCGACAGGTTTCACGTCCACTCCGGCCGACATCACCGCAGCGACGGATGCGCTTCTCACGTGGATCGACGACCTCGAGGTCGCGCCGTCATCCGTCGGCCTGCTCGGCTTCTCGCAGGGCGGCGCCATGACCCTCGAGCTGATGCGCGCGCGCCCGGGAGCCTTCGCCTACGCGGCAGTTCTCGCGGGCTTCGTCGCCGACGTGCCCAACGAGAACGACGCCGCTCTGGCCGAGGTTTCGCCGCCGGTGTTCTGGGGTCGCGGCACGGCCGACACCGTGATCGCGCGCGACCGGATCGACCGCACGCAGGCGTGGCTGCCCACGCATTCCACGCTCACCGAACGGATCTACGAGGGGTTGGGGCACTCGGTGTCCGAAGCCGAACTCGGCGACCTGACGCGGTTCCTCCGGGGGCAGTACGCCTGACGGGCGATGCCGGTGCTGTGGCGCTCGGACTCCGTCAGCCCTCAGCGGGAGGTGTCAGCGGCGCGGCGGGCAGCGCGCTCTGCGTCGCGCTCCTTCACGCGCACCTGCTCGGCACGCACCTCGGCCTGGGTAGCGCGCTCGGTGACGAGCCACGCGGGCGGCTGCTGCAGCAGAGCGCTGATCTCGGCCGTGGTGAGGGCCTCCGTGATGCCGGCGCGGGCAAGTCCCGAGGTCGAGACGCCGAGCTTCCCGGCCATGACGGGGCGGGGGTGCGGTCCGTTCTTGCGCAGCTCCTCGAGCCAGGCAGGCGGGTTCGCCGCCCACTCGTCGAGCTGCTCGCGCGAGATCTCGACGTCGGTGAACTCGGGCGGGGCCGCCGCCAGCAGGATGCCGAGCTTCTTGGCCGCCGTCTCGGGCTTCATCGTCTGCGTCTTCTTCGGGCGCTTCGGCTTGGGCTCGGGGAACTCGTACTGCGGAGTCGCCGCTTCAGTCTCCGGCTCGGATGCGTTCTCGGACGGCTGGTCTTGCGGGGTCTCGGGTGCAGTACTCACAGTGCCCAGCGTATAGCCTGAGACCGGCGGAGGGGCATCCGTCACCGACGGAACGGAAGGCGCTCGCATGCTGAAGCTGGCCTTCGTCGCCGGAGTCACGCCCACGAAGTGGCTGCGGGCCTGGAACGATCGGCGCTCCCGGGACCCGCTGGAGGCCTTCCGCACTGAGCCGGCCGAGCAGACCGCCGTGCTGCGCGACCAGCGCGCAGACCTGGCGATCGCTCGTCTACCCGTCGATGACGACACCGGGCTCAGCGTCATCCGCCTCTACGACGAGGTGGCGGTCGCAGTGGCACCGAAGGACCACGCCATCGCGGCAGCCGACGAGCTCACCCTCGCCGACATCGCCGACGAGAAGCGCGTCGATGACATCGACGCCATGGACGGCGACATGGTGATGGAGCTCGTCGCCGCCGGTGTCGGCATCGTCGTGGTGCCGCACTCCATCGCCAGGCTCTACGCCCGCAAGGACGTCATCTCCCGCACTGTGACGGATGCGCCCGTCACGCAGATCGCGCTCGTCTGGCCGACTGCTGAGACGACGGCCGACGTTGAGGAGTTCATCGGCATCGTGCGCGGGCGAACCTCGAACAGCTCGCGCGGATCCAGTGCCGAACAGGCGGCTGAAGCGAAGAAGGCCGCCGAGGCGAAGGCCAAGGCGGCGAAGGCGAAGAAGAAGGCCGCGCAACCGGCGAGGAAGCAGCGCACCGCAGCCGAGATCCGAGTGGCCGCAGCGCGCAATTCCCGCGGGAAGAAGCGTCGGAGCTAGCACGATGACAGCCCGATTCCTCCTGGTCACGATCAGGCCAGAGCTCGATGCCGCGCGCGACGAGTACGAGTCCATGCTGGCCGCCACGGGCCTTCCGGCATCCGCCCTCTCGCAGCATCTCCTCGCCGACGATCCGCTCGACGACGCCCTCGACGGCGTCGCCGGAGTGATCGTCGGCGGCAGTCCGTACAGCGTGACGGATGCCGCCAAGACCTCGTCGCAGCGCCGCGCCGAATCCGACCTGCGCACCATCGCGGCGGCATCCGTCGGCCACGGCCTGCCCGTGCTCTTCACCTGCTATGGAATCGGCGTGGTCGCCCAGGCTTACGGCGGATCCGTCGGACGTGAGTACGGCGAACCGACCTCGGCCGTGCCCGTGACCCTCACCGCAGCGGGCATCGCCGACCCGCTGCTCGGAGCACTGCCGGCCACCTTCGACGCACTCGTGGCACACAAGGAGGCTGTGAACACCCTCCCGACGGGTGCCGTACTGTTGGCCGGCTCCCCCTCGTGTCCGGTGCAGGCCTTCAGGCTCGGCACCCACCTGTACGCCGTGCAGTTCCACCCGGAGGTGACGGCTGACGACCTCGCCGCGCGTGCCGGCATCTACCAGCACCATGGCTACTTCGACGCGCACGAGTTGCACGTGGTGCAAGCCCGCCTGGCAGAGACATCCGTCACGGTGCCACGACGGTTGCTGAAGGCATTCGTCGACCTCCACTGCTGACGGATGCCGCGGGCGGAGCCCGCTGAGGGCCGCGTCGCTCGGACAACGAAGAACCCCCTCCGACCCGAAGGCCGAAGGGGGTTCTCTCATGAAGTCTCGTAATTACACGGGACGGATGTTCTCCGCCTGCAGACCCTTGGGGCCACGTGCCGTCTCGAACTCAACCCGCTGGTTCTCCTCGAGGGAGCGGAACCCGCTCGACGCGATGGCCGAGTAGTGGGCGAAGACGTCGGCAGAGCCGTCGTCAGGAGCAATGAAACCAAAGCCCTTTTCCGCGTTGAACCATTTGACGGTGCCAGTTGCCACAGTCTTTCTCGCATTCTTCTTCAATGAACCCCGCCTTTCGGGGTTCAAAGTCATAGTGTCCACAGTTCGCTTTCACGCTCGCGACTTGGGTCACAAGAAATGCGCAACACAACAACTTCAATCAATCTATCGCATTTACATGGTATGCGGCTGTACGAGTTCGAGATCGGGTCAATTCGTTACGCATTTCGTTACGCACTCCCCCTCCGCATCCCTGCCCCCGGACTGGGAGGTTCCTCGTTCCACGTGCCGCCCTAGCGTGAAGGCCAAGCACAGGAACCTCCAAGGGAGTTCCCAAGAACGCGATGGAAAAAACCAGGGGGATCAATGTCGGTAGGACGTCGTTTCCACGTACTCGCGCCAGCGAGTCTCCTCGTGGCCGGGGCACTCGTCCTCGGCTCGATCGCCCCAGCGGCCTCAGCCGTCGATGGAGATGAGCCGGCACCGACTGCGACTGAGACGCAACAGCCGACATCGGAGCCGACCGTCACCACCGGACCGACAGACGAGACGTCGCCCACACCCACGCCGGAACCGCCGGTAGACGGCACCACGGAACCCGGTTCCATCACGGAACCAGAACCCACGACGGAACCCGAACCGACCACGGAACCCGAACCGACCACGGAGCCCGAGCCGACCCCCACACTCCAGATCTCGACCACCCCGGCAGCCGTACTCACACTTCCGAGCGGCGACGGCTTCAAGGACGCCACTGTGGTTCACGTCGTGTCCGACCTGGCGACCTCGGTCGTCATGGACGTCGTCGATGTCGCGACGTCGACGGTCACGCCCATCGTCAGCGACCCTCTAGAGCTCCTCGAGGAGGCCGGCGGATTCGGCGCCGACATCACCATCCCCGTATCGGCCGTTACCGTCGGCACTTACTCCGTGGTCGCGCGGGTCGTCGGCGCACCATCCGTCATCTCCACAGGAGGACCGACCATCACGGTCGGTTCCGGCATCGCGACATCGGTCACCTTCTCGCCATCGGCCAGGGCCTTCTACCCGTACGCCGACGGTATCAACGACAGCTTCGTCGCCGCGGTCTACGCCAAGGACGAAACCGGCACCGTGCTGCCGATCACTGCGACCGTGACCGCGGTGTCAGGCACGACCAAGCGTTCGGCCGCCATCCCGAAGACGATGGGCACCGCGAGGGTCACGGTCTCAGTCGCGGGCATGCCCGTCGGATCGGGAAGCCTGTCGGTCGCCGCGAAGGGACCCGCTGGCCCGGCCAAGGCCGGCACATCGATCGTCGCCCACTACTACGCCACGCAGGTCGCCTCGGTTGCGGTCGTCCGCTCCATCGGGACGGTGTTCCCGGCGATGGACGGCTACCGCGACACCGTCGAGATCGGAACCAACGCGAAGCAGACGCCGGCGTCGGCAACGGCCGTCACCGGGACGATCAAGGTGAGCCTGAACGGCAAGGCTGTGAAGACCTGGTACATCTCGCGGTCCTCGACGATCAAGGTCATCTGGGACGGCTTGAACAACAAGAAGGTCGTGCCGGGCACCTACCTGATCACGGTCTCCGAGCGCGGCCCCCAGGGCCCGGTCAAGTCGGCGAGCACCTCGGTGATCGTGTCGGCGAAGAAGCTCGTGAACACTTCGACAAGTTCGTGGGTGAGCGCCAAGAACGTCCTGACGGGCTATCAGCCCTACGACTGGTCGGAGGCCGGCGTGTGCAGCTACAACACGGCCGAGGCCGTGTGGTGCACGGGCTACGACGACACCCTCGACGGGACCTTCTCGCTCTTCGCGGACGGGGGTGTTGCCGTTCCTGCCGCAGTCAGGGCGTCGTCGACCTATGCGGTGCCGACGGTGCGCGTGTCGGCGCAGGTGAGCTATCTCAGCGGGTCCGCCGTCTGGGCGTACGGCGTCAGCGGGTACTCCAGCAGCTCCGGGGCCATGGGAGTGGGGACGAGGCCTCTCGGCTGGCTGAAGCTGACCGGCAATCCCACGAGGCTCGACCTCGCCGTGGGCCTCGGGACGTACACCGATCTCGTCGTCGACCGATTCAAGGTCGAGTACCAGTACAAGGTGCTGAGGTAACCGGATGACGGCTTTGTCAAGGCGGGTGCCGCAATCGGCGGCATCCGCCTCGCACTGGCTACGCTGAGCCCGTGACCTCGACAGCGAAGAACGCGGCCCGATCCGCGAAGGACAACTCGGCCCTCCAGGCGCTCGCTCGACTGGGCTACGTCGTGAACGGCATCCTGCACCTGATCATCGGCGTGATCGCCATCGGCGTGGCCGTGGGAAGCGGCGGGGAGGCCGACCAGTCAGGGGCGCTGCAGCAGGTCGCGAGCGCACCGGGTGGAGTCTTCGTGCTCTGGTTGATCGTGGTGGGCTTCGCGGCCCTCGGACTGTGGCAGCTCGTCAACGCTGTGCTGCCGCCGCCGGACAAGGACACCAAGCGTGCGGCTCACGTCGTGAAGGAGCTTGCGAAGGGCATCGTCTATCTCGCGCTGGCTGGCACGTCGCTCACCTTCGCACTGGGCGGCAGCTCGAGCAGCGCCGAGTCGAGCAAGCAGTTCAGCGCCCAGGTGCTCGCCGCTCCCGGCGGTGTCTTCCTCGTGCTCCTGATCGGAGTCGTGGTGCTCGTGCTCGGCGGGGTGTACGTGTACCGAGGGATCACCAAGCGTTTCACCAAGTACATCGTGACGCCCCCAGGCACGATCGGCCGAGTCACGATCATCGTCGGACAGGTCGGCTACATCGCCAAGGGCATCGCGCTCGCGATCGTCGGTGTGCTGTTCGGGCTGGCCGCGCTGACCAACGACCCGAGTAAGGCCAGCGGGCTCGACGGCGCTCTCAAGTCGCTCGTCGCCCTGCCGTTCGGCGTGATCCTGCTGATCGCGGTGGGCATCGGCCTCATCGCCTACGCGGTGTACCTGTTCTTCCGTGCTCGCTACGCGAAGTTCTGACGCCAGCCCAGCGCGAGAAGGAACAACAGAAGCCGATGTCCCCGCGCACAGCGCGGGGACATCGGCTTCTGTCTGCTGGGTGACGAACTCAGACCAGCGGGTCGCTCTCGGAGGTCCGCTTGGTGACGGCCTCGCCGCTGGCCGGGTCGACGGCCGAGCGAGTCGTGGAGACCGAGGTGCGACGGCGCGTGATGAGCACGATTCCGAGGATGATGCCGACGACGCCGGCGATCATCAGGATGTATCCGATGAGGTGGAGGTCGACCCAGTCCACCTGGACGTTGAGGGCGAAGGCGAGGATAGCGCCGATGATGAAGAGGACGATGCCTGATCCGAGGCTCATAGAGGTTCCTTACTGTCGAATGTGATCGTGCAGGAGTTCAGCGCAGTGCGCTCAGACGCGACGGTTGCCGGTGATGAAGCGCAGCAGGAAGACCACTGCAGCGATGACCAGGAGGACGATGCCCACCCAGAGGAGGAAGTTGAGGGACGACACGAATCCGCCGGTGAGCAGGAGGACTACAGCGATGACCGCGATGATGATGACGAGGAGGTTCATGATGATCCATTTCAGTGGTGGTGGAGGACGGCGTCGTACCGACCCCGTCGTGATGATCATCATGACCGCTAGTTCATTTGTCTAGCAATGCGTTGACAAACACCTGCGGAACGTGCTTAGGACGAGTCCTTGCGCCTGTGGCCGATGCGGTCGACGGTCTCCCGCATCCTGGCCAGGAAGCTCGTCACCACGACGGCCTCCTCGGGAGTGAGTTCCTGAGTGGCATCTGCCATCTGGGCATTGGCGACGGCCAGCATCGGACCGGTGTCGCCTTCGGCCGCGGGCGTTGGAACGACCTCGATGGATCGCCGGTCGACAGTGCTCGGGCGACGCTCGACGAACCCACCTCGCTCCAGTCGGGTCAGCAGCACACTGGTCGATGCGCTCGAGATGCCGAGGTACTCGGTGATGTCCTTCGGCGCCGTCACGCGACCGGCGGCGTGGTTGTCCAACACGAAACGGAGGGCGAGGATGTCGCTCTCCCCCAACCCCATCGCGGCGCCGGTGCGACGACGCATGGCGGCCTCTGCCGCACGGTAGACCTGAAGCGCCTCGAGCACGTTCGGGCCATCGCCCTGCGCGTCGACGCCTGCCTGACCTGGATCGTCGGAAGTCGTCACCCGTCAACTGAAACGCATACTCGTTAGATTCTCTAGCGAATCGTGACTGCTGTGAGCCAACTCACGGGTTGTGGAGCGGATGCGGGTTGGATCGGCGACAGCTTGCGCCTAGGGTCGGTGGAATGAGCACCGGCGACCATCAACGCATCGGCCAGGTCCTCGCTGGGCGTTACGAGCTGACGGATGTCGTCGGTCGCGGTGGCATGGCCACGGTCTATCGCGCGCGCGACAGGAACCTGGGTCGCTTCGTCGCCGTGAAGTTCTTCGCTCCCGGGACGGCCATCGACGATGCCCGCCGACGAGCCGAGGTCGATCTGCTGGCTCGCGTGAATCATCCGAACCTCGTCGCCCTCCACGACGCCCAACTGGCGCCGGCCGAGTCGGAGGACCCCAGCTACATCGTCATGGAACTGGTCGAGGGGCCCGACCTGCGCAAGGTCCTCGATGCCGGACCGCTCTCGGGGCCGGCCACCGCTCTGCTGGCAGCGGAGATCGCCGAGGCCCTCGCTGTCGTGCACGCCCAGGGCATCGTGCACCGCGATCTGAAGCCGGCCAACATCCTGCTCGCACCGACAGGCCTTCCGTCCCCGAAGTACCATGCACGGCTCACCGACTTCGGCATCGCCCATCTCGTCGGTGCCGACAGGGTCACGACGGCAGGCACGGTCATCGGCACCGCCGCCTACCTCAGCCCCGAGCAGGCGGCCGGCGCCGAACCCGGGTCGGAGTCCGACATCTATGCGCTCGGCCTGCTCCTCCTCGAGTGCCTGACCGGAATCCGTGTGTACTCGGGTACCGCCGTCGAGGCCATGACCGTGCGCGCAGCGCGCGACCCGGCCATGCCCGATGACCTCCCGGTGGAGTGGGCGAGCCTGCTGACGCAGATGACGTCACGAGACCCGGGCCTTCGTCCCACGGCGGTCGACGTCGCGATCAAGGCCCGCAAGGATGCATCAGCCCTCGACGAGTGGGTCGCCATCGGTGCGCAGGACGGCTCTCCCGTCACTGAAGCGACGGCTGCGATGCTCACGCCGACGCGATTGCTTCCGCCTGCCACCGCGGCGACCGTCGGCCTCGCGTCACCCTCCCCGTTGCCGTCGCCGGCCGCACCGGCGACTGCTCGCCCACGTCGGAGACTGGCTGTGGCTGCGGGCGCCGTCGTGCTGGCCGGGGCAGTCATCGCCGGAGCCGTCTTTGCCACCTCTGGCGGTGGTCCTCCGGAGGAGCCTGCGGAGACGCCGGCTGCCACATCCGTTCCCTCCCCGGTTCCGACCACCGATTCCCCTGAGCCACCCGCGACCGTCGCCCCGGTGGTCGAGGAGCCGACGGAGCCCGAACCGGAACCGGAGACCGGCAACTCCGGCAACGGGAACGGGAACGGCAACGGCAACTCCGGCAACGGGAACGACAAGAAGCCCAAGAAAGAGGACAAGGGCAACGGCAAGTAAGCAGCCCGACTCCTCTGCCCGGAGGGCCGCGGCGTCAGGGCCGCGGCATCCGTTCTACTGCAGGGCGGAAGTCAGTCTGGCGACGCCATCGAGGAAGGTGGCGGATGCCGGCTCCTTGTTCCATTCCTCGAGCGTGAGCTGGCGCCCCGCGTCGCGGTAGCCCTGCTCGACAGCGCGCATCTGGTCGACGAACGGGAGGCCGCGCACCAGGAGGGTCACCTCGGCGTTGAGGGCGAACGAGCGGATGTCCATGTTGCTCGAGCCGATGACGGCGACGTCATCGTCGATCGACAAGTGCTTGGAATGCAGGATGTAGGGCGCCGGGTACAGCCAGATCTGCACCCCGGCCCGCAGCAGCGGCCCGTAGTAGGAGCGCTGGGCGTGCCAGACCGAACCCTGGTCGCCGATCTCGGAGACGAACAACTGCACGTCGAGGCCGCGCTCGCAGGCCGAGGTGATGGCGTACATCATCGCCTCGTCCGGGACGAAGTACGGGCTCGTGATGATGACCTTCCTCTGCGCCGACGTGACCAGGGTGAGGAACTGGCGGAGGTTGTTCTCGCCCTCGTAGCCCGGCCCGCTCGGCACCACCTGGCACAACACGGCATCCGTCGACGTGTCGACAGGGATGTCGACGGCGCGCACGTTCGCTTCGTCACCGAGGAGCTCGTTCGTCTCCAGGTACCAGTCGGAGATGAACACGGCGTTCGTCGCGGCCACGATCGGACCCGTGATGCGGGTCATCAGCTCCTGCCACTGCAGTCCGCGCTTCAGGTTCTTGGGGGTGTTGTAGCTCCGGTCGATGAGGTTCTGAGAGCCCATGAATCCCACCAGACCGTCGACGACGACGAGCTTGCGGTGGTTGCGGAGGTCTGGCCGCTGGTACTCGCCCTTGAGGGGTCGGACCGGCAGCATCCAACTCCACTTCACGCCGATGCGATCCAATTCCGCGAAGGTCTCCGCGCTGGCCACGGCCTTCTTCGATGCGACATGGTCCGCGAGAAGCCGCACGGTCACACCCCGTTCGACCGCTCGTTCCATCGCGGCGAAGAACCCCTTCGTCGTGGCGTCGAACGAGACGATGAAGAACTCCACGTGCACGAACCGCGTGGCCGTGTCGATCTCGGCCGCCATCGCATCGATCGAGGTGGTGTAGTCGCCGATGAGGGTGGCGGAATTGCCGCCGACGGCGGGCAGGGCGCCGAGCTCCTGGTTCTGCCGTACGAGCGAGGCGAACCAGGCCGGCCACGTCGACCGGTCGTCGACGAGGTCGATGGTCTTCGCACGTTCGGCGATCGCGAGGTCGAGCTCCTTCTGCTTCTCGCGGCGCTTCTTCGGCAGCTTCGAATTGCCGATGACGAGGAAGAGGAGGATGCCCACGAAGGGGATCAGGAAGATGGCGAGGAGCCAGGCCATGGCCGCCGTCGGCTTGCGATCACGTGGCACGATGATGAGGGCGGCGATGCGGATGGCGAAGTCGAGGATGACGAGGATGCCGCCGATGACGGCCGCGAGTTCGCCGCTCACCGGAGCCCTCCGGTGCCGCGATGGCCGACGGAGGGCACACCGTTCGATGATCCCGTTGCACTGACGTGGAGCATGCGTCCATCTCCCTCAAGTCGGCCCGTCTCACGGGCTTCGTCGCCGCAGCCGGGATGATGGAATCGAGTATGGCAGCAGGCGCGCGCTCCGAAGCGAAGAGTTTCGCGCGCATCATCAGCGGCCCCAGGCCTCACAGAGGGTAGGCGACGGCATCCCCCGGGCGGAAGGCCAGCCAGACGTGGGCGCCGGAAGTCAGATCGAGATCGGCGACGACGCCCGGTGTCACATCTGCGGCCATTTGGTCCGTCCGCACGCGGATGAGGTCGCCCCGCGTCTCGAGGTCGATGACCACGCCGGGCAGGATATTGAGGGCCGGGTCGAGGGCATCGGTGGTGCTGACGGAGACGAGAGCGGGCCGGATCGCGATGCCGACGCGGGAACCCTCGACAAGCGACTGGCCGACGGTAACCGCGACGTGGCTGCCGGCATCCGTGCGAATGCCGCCGGCGGATGCCGTTCCCGCGAGCAGGTTGAGGGCGGCGAGCCCAGCGGCGAATTGCGTCGACGGCTTGTCGAGCACCTGTCGGGTGGGGCCGATGTCGACGATGCGGCCGGCTTCCAGAACGACGACGCGGTCCGCCAGGGTGAACGCGTCGAGCACGTCGTGGGTGACGATGACGGCGGTGCGGTCGGCGAGCACGTCACGCAGCATGCGGCGGATCGCGGGGGCGACCGAGACGTCGAGAGCAGCCAGCGGCTCGTCGAGCAGCAGGAGTCCGGGGTCGGATGCCAGTGCTCGCGCGACTGCGATGCGCTGGGCCTGTCCGCCCGACAGCTGGCCCGGCTTGCGCCCGCTCAGCTCGGCGGCGTCGACCCTGCGCAGCCAGTCATGCGCGCGGGCATCCGCCTCGGCGCGGTGGACTCCGGCGCTGCGCGGGCCGAAGGCGACGTTGTCGAGGACGGTGAGATGGGGGAACAGCAGGGCGTCCTGTGCGAGCAGGGAGACACCGCGCGCGTGCGGCGGCATCCATCGGCTCCGGATGCCGCTGCGCGCCGCCCTCGTGCCTCGAGCGTCGACAGGCACGTCGAACAGCACCCTCTCATCGAGCATCGCCCGCCCGGAGTCCGGCTTGATGAGGCCGGCGATGAGGTTCAGCAGGGTCGACTTGCCTGCGCCGTTCGGGCCGAGCACGGCCACCGTCTCCCCCTCTGCGAGAGTGAGCTCGACGTCGAAGCCGCGCTCGGCGACGGTCGCCTCGAAGGTGAAGGTCACGAGCTCGCCCCGCGTCGGAATCCGGTGAATTCCCCGGCCTGATGGGCGAGGCCCACGACCACCACCGCGACGATCACCAGAACGAGCGACAACGCGACCGCCGCATCCGGATCAGTCTCGCGCTGCAGGTAGATCTCGAGTGGGAGCGTGCGAGTCACGCCCTGCAGGCTGCCCGCGAAGGTGAGCGTGGCGCCGAATTCCCCCAGCGCCCTGGCGAAGGAGAGCACGGCACCGGAGATGAGCGCCGGGAGCACCAAGGGCATGGTGATGCGGCGAAGCACCGTGGTGGGGCGGGCACCGAGAGTGGCGCCGACGGCTTCATAGCGCGTGCCGACAGTGCGGAGTGCGCCCTCGAGGCTCAGCACCAGGAAGGGCAGGGCGACGAAGGTCTGGGCGAGCACGACGGCCGTCGTGGAGAACGCGATCGTGACCCCGAGCATCTCGAACGTCTGGCCCAGGAGGCCCCGCCGGCCGAAGGTGTAGAGCAGGGCGATGCCGCCGACCACGGGCGGCAGCACGAGGGGCAGCAGCACGAGGGAGCGCAGCACCTTCTGGCCCCAGAACTCGGCGCGGGCGAGGACGACCGCCATCGGAACGCCGAGCACGATGCAGAGCGCCGTCGCGATCACCGAGGTGCGCAGGCTCAGCAGCAGAGCGGCGACAGAGGACTCCGAGGTGATCAGGGGAACGAACTCGGCCCAGTTCACGCGCAGGATCATGGCCGCCAACGGCAGCACCACGAACGCGGCCCCGATGACGGCCACGATCATGACCCAGCCGGGAATGCCGGCGTAGGAACTGCTGCGACGTCGAGGCATCCGGTGGGCTAGGGCTTCCCGAAGCCGGCGGACTCGAGCACGTACTGACCGATGTCGCCGCTGACGTAATCGACGAAGGCCTGGGCGGCGTCGGCGGCCTTCGACGCCTTCACCGTGGCGATCGGATACGTGTTGACGGCCTCGCTCGACTCGGGGAAGGGGATCCCCAGCACGGCGTCTCCGGCGGCGATCACGTCGGTCACGTAGACGAGCCCGGCGTCGGCCTCACCCGAGGTGACCTTGCCGAGCACATCCGTCACCGACGACTCCTCGCTCACCGGTTCGAGCGTGACTCCGGCGGCCTGCTCGACGGTGACCGTCGCCGATCCGCAGGGCACCTGAGGAGCGCAGACGACCGTCTTCACCTCGGGCTTCGCCAGGTCGGCGAGGGTGGCGATGCCGGCAGGGTTCGTCGGCGGCACGGCGATCTGCAACACGTTCGTCGCGAAGTCGACGGGTGCACCGGCGTCGACCAGGCCGTCGTCGGTGAGCTTCGCCATGTTCTTCTCGTCGGCCGAGGCGAACACATCGACGGGCGCGCCCTCGGCGATCTGCGTGACGAGGTCGGAGGAACCGGCGAAGTTCAGCGCGACCGTCACGTCGGGGTTCGCCTTCTCGAACTCGGCGGCCAGCTCGGTGAAGGTCGCCTTGAGCGACGCCGCCGCGAAGACCGTGATCGAGCCATCGAGGGCGGATGCCGCTGCCGCCGGTGAGCTGGTTGCCGCGGGCGCTTCGGCGGTTGCACTCGAGCAGGCGGCAAGCGCGACGGCGGCCACTGCGGCGAGGGCCAGGACGCCGGCCGTGCGGGGGCGGATGCGGCTGCGGTCGGTCGTGCGGATGCGGATGGTCATTCTTGGGCCTTCCCCGCGGGGGTCTCGATGATGACCGTGGTGGCCTTCACGACGGCGATGGCGACGGATCCCAACTCGAGGCCGAGGTCGCGCACGGCCTCACTGCTCATCAGCGAGACGATGCGATGCGGACCGCACTGCAGTTCGACCTGGGCCATGACCTTGTCCATCGTGATCTCGGTCACGAGACCCACGAGGTGGTTGCGTGCCGACCGACCGATCTCCGACGGATCGGCCGGCAGCACGGCGTTCCTGCGTGCGAGGCGCGCGAGTGTCAGACCATCGACGACGCTCCGGCCCGAGGCGTCCTTCGTGCTCTCAAGCAGCCCGTTGTCGATCCAGCGGCGCACGGTGTCATCGCTGACGCCGAGGAAGCTGGCGGCATCTTTGATCCGAATCTGCGACATGAGAGCAACTCTATGTCCGCGAACGCGTTCAGACGCCAGAAATTCGGATGCCGAGATCAGGCGGGCAGGTGGAACGTGCTCGCGAAACGCTCGAGGAGTTCACCACGTCCATGCAGCACCTCGACGACTCCCGTCGCGATGGCGCGATCCGGGGCCAGCTCACCGGAGATGAGACGACGGATGTCGTGGCTCGCCGAGAAGGCGAGATCCGCCGGACCGTCACCTCGCGACACGTCGAGTGCGGATCCGTCGACCCGGATGAGCAGCTCGGCGAACCCGAAGCGGGTCGCATATGAGGTCGGCGGCAGGCTCGCGGCCACCTGCGGACGGAAGGCCGTGCGGAGGTCTATCGTCATCGAGTCGGGGGTGATGACCTGCTCTTCCCGTGGATCACCCAGCGCCTTGTAGCCCCACGCTCCGAGAGCGAGCACGACGGGTTCGAGCCCGCGCCCATACGGGGTCAACTCGTAGACGACGATGCGCGAGCGAGGCGCTCGGCGTATGACGCCGGCAGCCTGCAGCTCCTTGAGCCTCGCCGCGAGGATGTTGCTCGGGATGCGCGCGAGACCGGCGGCGAGTTCGCCGTAGCGGCGCGGCCCGACGAGCAGGTCGCGAACGATGAGCAGAGCCCAGCGTTCGCCGATCAGCTCGAGGGCTCGAGTGACGCCGCCGTACTGGCCGTAGTCGCGTGCAGCCATGGGCCTCGGACCTACGCGTTCGCGGCGGCCTCGGCGCCCTGGGCGGCGGCCGGGTCGAACCATCCGAACTCGAGGATGTTGCCGTCGGGGTCGTTGAGCTGGCGCTGGTACATGAAACCGAAGTCGGTGGCGTCGTGCGGCTCCACTCCCCCGGCGGCGATACCGACTGCGAGTGTCTCGTCGACATCCTCCCGGCTGTCGAGGAAGATCGCTGTGGACACCGACGGATTCGCTGCGGGGTCGCCGATCGGGAGATCGGTGAAGGTCTGGAAGTAGTCGCGGGTCAGGATCATGACGTAGCTGTGGCCGTCTTCGACCACGAAGCAGGCACCATTGTGATCCGACATGGCCGGATTGAGGGTGAAGCCGACCGCGGAGTAGAACGTCTTCGCGCGCTCCAGGTCGGTCACCGGCAGGTTGACGAACATCGCGGTCATGGTGGACTCCCTCTTCGTGGACCCGTTTGGGGACGGGCTAACACTTGCAAAAAACAAGTGGTGTGTCAAGGGTTTCAGGGCTCCGGCGCCACGGCCCTCGCCGCCCACCCGCAAGAAGGCCGGTTGCGTTGTTCGGGCTGGATGGACACCTCAGCTCTGCAGGGTGAAGAAGATGGCGTCGGTGGACCTCGTGACGGTCAAGGTCGTGTCCACTGGCAACATCCTCCAGGCCGTGGCCGAACAGAAGTCGACCTCGTCATGGGAGAGCTCTGCTTGCGAGGCGACTCTGTCTATCGTCCCTCTGCGAGTAGTCGTGCGGGTAGGTCGCGCGGTGATGCGAGCGAAGATGCATCCGGATGGCGCTGAGAGACGGAACTAATGGTGACAGCACTTCTCCGCCTTCGGGCCTTACATGGAGGTAACTATGCGCACAAAGATCATCACAGCCGGCATCGCCGCCGGCGCTATCGCTATCTTGGGGGCAACCGCTCCCGCCCAAGCCGCCGAGGGCGACGCTCAACTGTCCGTGCTGCACGGCGTTCCAGACATCACGGTCGACGTCTACGTGAACGACGAGCTGACGCTGGACGACTTCGCGCCGGGAACATTGGCAGGCCCTCTGCCTCTGGCCGCCGGGACATACTCCGTCGCCATCACGGCTTCTGACGCCGCTGACGCCTCGGATCCGGTGATCGGGCCGATCGACCTGACCCTCGAGTCAAACGGCAACTACACCGCCGTGGCTCACCTGGGGGAGGACGGGACCCCGACCGCCACCTTGTTCACGAACGACGTAGCGACGCTCCCTGCGGGTGAAGGCCGACTCACCGTCCGCCACGTCGCCGCGGCTCCGGCCGTGGACGTCCTGGCAGGAGGCACCCCTGCGATCTCTGGGCTCACGAACCCCAACGAGGAGGTGCTGAACCTTCCCGCTGGCGTGATTTCCGCATCGGTCGCTGCCGCCGGAACAACCGACCCGCTGATCGGCCCGGCGGACGTCAACGTCGCGGAAGGTGTCAACACGATCGTCTACGCATGGGGAAGCCTCGACGATGACAACCTGGACCTCGCCGTCCAGACCATCGGTGACCTGCACTCGAACCCGGGCGGTATCCCTGCTGGTTCAGCCGGCCTGGTCGCTACCAACAAGCCGTTCGATTCGACTGGCCTGTGGGTGGGTGCGTCCGCGTTGGCTCTGCTTGCAGCCGCCGTTGTCGCCGCGGGTCTGACTCGCGCGAAGGCGCGAAGCTGACGCACGACGAGAGGGAGGCCGCGACGAGAGCATCGTCTCTCGTCGCGGCACTCCTCTGCATCGCCGCTCTGACCGGGTGCAGCTCCCGCACCTCGTCTCAGTCGATGCCGACTCCCCCCGCGACCACTATCGCTCCCGCTCCCGCTCCCGCTCCGTCCTCGCCGAAACCCACGGCTTCGGTGGTAGTGCCCCTCTCCGGCGCCGATCTTGACCAGCAGTACCCGGTGGCAGTGGCGCCGGTCCGAATCCAGATCCCAACGATCGGGGTGGACATGAGCGTCCAGCCCGAGGGGACAGCAGATACCGGAGCCATGGCATTGCCCCCGAACCCAGCAGACGCCGCCTGGTATCGGTACGGGTCCTGGCCCGGCCACGACCGGGGCGCCACTGTGATAGCTGCCCACGTCGACTCCCTCGACTACGACATCGGCCCGCTCGCTCGGCTCCCAGAGGCAACAGCAGGCACCGAGGTCATCGTCACCGTCGAAGACGGATCGGAAAGACGGTACGAAGTGCAGACTGAAGGGATGGTGCGCAAGCCGGAGGTCGATTGGCCGACGATATTCGACAGGGGAGGGCCGCCACGGCTGGTGATCGTCACATGTGGGGGCGAGTTCGACTACGACCGGCGGGTCTACCTGGACAACGTGGTCGTCACCGCGACGCCCGCGAAATAGGACCCGCTCTGCCGGAGATGGTCCGCACCATGCGAAAAGGCCCTCGCAAGCGAGGGCCTTTTCATGGCGGTACCGGTGGGATTTGAACCCACGGTGGACTTTCACCCACACAACTTTTCGAGAGTTGCACCTTCGGCCGCTCGGACACGGTACCGAGAAGGAGTTTAGTTGAGCAGAGGCTTCTGCGCGAATCGGGGCCTACGGCTGGCGGCATCCGTTCACCCGCAGCCTGAATCGGCAGGGCACGGGGTGGCGTAGCCTTCGCACATGACCACCCCTCCTCTTCTCCGCCTCGGCGTGATGGCCACTTCGCGCAAGCTCGACGAGAAGCGCCTGCCGCTGCACCCGTCGCACCTGGAGCGAATCGACGAGGACCTGCGCGCGAACATGATGCTCGAGACCGGCTATGGCGAGCGCTTCGGTATTCCGGATGCGAGCCTCGCACCCCTCGTCGGATCGATCGCCTCACGCGAGGAGATCATCGCCGCCGCCGACGTGATCGCTCTGCCCAAGCCCCTGGCGTCGGACCTCGCCGAGTTGCGCGACGGGCAGACGCTCTGGGGCTGGCCGCACTGCGTGCAGGATCGCGAGATGACGCAGTTCGCCATCGACAAGGGCCTCACGCTGATCGCTTGGGAAGCCATGAACCACTGGACGAGCGACGGCGGCTTCGGCCTGCACGTGTTCCACAAGAACAACGAGATCGCCGGATACTGCTCGGTGCTGCACGCGCTGCAGCTCTGCGGATCGACCGGAGACTACGGCCGCCGGCTCAGTGCCGTGGTCATCGGGTTCGGCGCGACGGCCCGCGGTGCAGTCACAGTGCTGAACGCCCACGGCATCCACGACGTGCGCGTGCTCACCAACCGCGACACGGCGGCCGTCGGCTCGCCCATCCCCTCGGTCGACATCATCCAGTTCGAGCACGACCCGGAGTCGCCGTTCCAGAGCACCGTGAACACCGAGGACGGCCCCGTCGCCCTCGCGCCGTTCCTCGCGGCCCACGACATCGTCGTGAACTGCACCCTGCAGGACCCGAACGCTCCCCTCACCTACCTGCGCGAGGAGGACCTCGGCGAGTTCCGCCCGGGCAGCCTCATCGTCGACGTGTCGATCGACGCCGGCATGGGCTTCAGCTGGGCGCGCCCCACGACCTTCGACGACCCGATGTTCACCGTCGGCGAGTCCACGAACTACTACGCCGTCGACCACAGCCCGTCGTTCCTCTGGAACTCGGCCACGTGGGAGATCAGCGAGGCGCTCATGCCGTTCCTCCGCACCGTGATGGAGGGCCCATCCGCGTGGGCTGAGTCGGACACCATCCGTCGCGCGACCGAGATCGAGGCCGGGCGCATCCGCAACGGCGCCATCCTCGAGTTCCAGGGGCGCTCGAGCGAATACCCGTACCTGCCAGCCCGCTGAGACGGGCGACCCTCCGGCGCCGCCTCGCATCCGCCTCGACTTCATCGCGAGTTCACGGTGGCGGATGCTGCTCCCCCACACACCGCTTCGCCGCATGGATGGCGTTGACCCGCGGAGCGGCATCCGGCAGTGTCGTCGGGCCCGATTAGGCTCGCCCCATGGCCCGATCCACCAACGCGTACCGCTGCGTCGAATGCGGCTGGACGACGGCGAAATGGGCCGGCCGCTGCGGCGAGTGCCAGCAGTGGGGAACCGTGACGGATGCCGCCGAGCAGGCCGGCGGCAACGCCCGCGCCGTGAAGCCCGTCGCCGTCTCCGCAGGCCGTGCCGCTCGCCCCATCACCGAATTCACGGCCGAGATGGAGATCACCCGCTGGCCGAGCGGGATCGGCGAGTTCGATCGTGTTCTCGGCGGCGGTGTCGTTCCAGGAGCGGCCATCCTGCTGAGCGGAGAACCAGGCGTCGGCAAGTCGACGCTGCTGCTCGAGGTCGCCGCTCGAGCTGCGGCCACCGGCAAGAGGGTGCTCTACGTGAGCGCCGAGGAGTCCGTGAGCCAGGTGCGGCTGCGCGCCGCACGCACCGGAGCCCTCGTTCCGAACCTCTACCTCGCGTCGGAGACCGACCTCGGCACCATCCTCGGCCAAGTGGACTCCGTCGAGCCGCAGCTGCTCATCGTCGACTCCGTGCAGACGGTGTCGAGCTCGCTCTCCGACGGCCTCGCCGGCCAGCCCGGGCAGGTGCGAGAGGTCGCAGCGGCCCTCGTGCGACTGGCGAAAGAGCGCGAGCTGCCGATCCTGCTCGTCGGCCACGTCACGAAAGACGGCTCGATCGCCGGGCCTCGTCTGCTCGAGCACCTCGTCGACGTGGTCTGCCACTTCGAGGGCGACCGCCAGACCGCGTTGCGCTTCGTTCGGGCGCTCAAGAACCGCTTCGGCCCCACTGACGAGGTCGGCTGCTTCGAGATGACCGGCGACGGCATCGCCGAGGTGCCGGATCCGAGCGGACTGTTCCTCAGCCGCGGCTCGACCAACGTCAGCGGAACCTGCGTCACCGTCGCCCTCGAGGGTCGGCGCGCCCTGCCCGTCGAGGTCCAGGCACTCGTCGTGAAGGCCACGGGCCCGCAGCCGCGCCGGGTCATGAACGGCGTCGACCCGTCGCGGGTGGCCATGATCCTCGCCGTGCTCGAACGCCGGGCCGGCCTCAAGGGCGTCGGCGAGCACGATGTCTACATCTCCACCGTCGGCGGTGTGCGCCTCACCGAGCCGGGGGCCGACCTGGCCATTGCCGTCGCGATTGCGTCGGCGCTGAGCGAGCGCCCGGTTCCGCACGATCTCACCGCGTTCGGTGAGATCAGCCTGGCGGGCGAGGTGCGTCCGGTCTCAGCCGCCGCACAGCGCGCCTCAGAGGCACGCCGTCTCGGCTTCACCCACGTGCTCGACGCCGAGGTGGGCAGCGTTCATGCTGCCCTCGAGCGGCTGCGGCTCGCTGGCCCGTCGGCATCCGACGTCAACGACGCTCGCGCCGCGGAGCGCCGGGCAGCGCAGCGCGACGAATGGGAGCGCGAGTTCAGCGGGTCGTTCTAGGGCGACGCCGCGAGGCGATGATGCCTGCGCCAGCCCCGCGCCTACGCCTCGACGTCGAGCACGCGCAGGATCTCGGCCGGAGTCGCCTGCATCGGATGCGGCCCGGCGATGTCGAAGAACACCGTGGTGATCAGCTCGGCATTGGCCCCGAGGAACGCCCGGAGCCACACCGGAGACTGCAGGCCAACGGCAGGCGGCAGGTTCGCGGGCTTGTTCGCCGCGTCGCTGAACAGCAGGAGAGCCACTTCGCCGGTCTCGGGCGAGCGATAGGTCCAGACCTCGCCGCCGTCGAGCGGGTTGTCGCGCGGGCCCGGCTTCAGCAGCGGCACCACGGTGTTGCCGTTGCGCAACGCCAACGCGACGGCAGCCATGTCCTGGTGCTCCAGCGCCTCGGCGAGCGCCTGAGACCGGAATGTGGTAGCAGCGGGAGCAGCGGATTTCGCGGACTTCTTCGACTTCTTCGGAGACGCTGAGGGCATGCTTCAAGGGTAGTCACCGCGCCGACTCATCGCCGCTTGCCGAGGACCGAGCGAAGCGATCGTCCGCGGCGCTTCTGTGAATGCCACCTGCGCTTCGGCCGCGCGCTGCGCGCGGACCTTCGCGAGCGGCGGACCTCAGTTGAGCAGGAACTGCGTGGGCTCGCTGGTCACGTTGCCGACGGTCACCGTCAGCTTGTAGGACGCGCCACCCGCCGGAACGACCTCGCGGTCGCCATCGCAGCTGTCGGCCGAGGAGCGCGTGCGGTCCCAGGTGAGCGGCGCAGACGAGCCGATCGGAACGTTCGGCTTGAGGGTGACGTCCGCATCGACGGCATCCTTCTGGCAGTCGGTCGACAGCCAGTAGACCTCGTCGCCGCTGGTGATCGTGAACACCTGCTGCGAGCTGCCAGCGTTCACGACGCATGGCTTCGAGCCCGTGTTCGTGATGCTGAGCGAGAGCTGCGGCTTCTGCTCGGCCGCATAGGCGTCGAGGTCGGTGATCGCCTTCACGGCGACGTCGTCGTCCTTGCAGGCAGCACCCTTCGCATCGACGGCATCCGTCGGGATCGACGTCGCATCGGCGGCAGGCTTCTCGGAACTCGTGGAGGCCGGGCCGGGAGTCTTCTGCTCGTTCGGCTCCCCGGAGCTGGAGCCCGGGCGAACCACGATCAGGATGATGACGACGATGACGGCGATCAGGCCGAGACCGACTGTGAGACGCCGGCGCCAGTACACCTTGCTCGACTGGGGGCCGACTGGATGCTTGAGCGTCGACATACCGACAGGGTAGGCACCTGCACCCCGCGCGACGGTGAGGCGCCGCGGCGCGCCGCCAGCCTCTCAGGAACCCGTGGCGGCCGCATCCGTTCTCGTCGACGGATGCCGTTCACCCATCGTCAGCGCAGCAGCTTGAGCATGCGCGTGTTGCCGAGGGTGTTGGGCTTCACGCGAGCGAGGTCGAGGAACTCGGCCACGCCGTCGTCGCGGGATCGCACGAGCTCTGCGTATACGGCAGGATCGACGGTCTCGGTTCCCATGTCCTCGAAGCCGTGGCGCTCGAAGAACGGCACCTCGAAGGTGAGGCAGAACAGCCTGGAGAGGCCGAGTTCACGGGCATCCGCCTCGAGCACGTCGAGCAGGGCGTGACCGACGCCGCGACGGAGCCACTGGGGGGCGGCAGCGAGAGTGCGCACCTCACCGAGGTCCTCCCACATGACGTGCAGCGCTCCGCAGCCGACGACCTCGCCGTCGGCCGACTCTGCGATGCGGAATTCCTGCACCGACTCGTAGAGCACGACGCGTTCCTTGCCCAGCAGGATGCCGCTCTGGACGAGAGGCTCGACGAGCCGGACGATGTGGGGGATGTCGCTCGTACGGGCACGGCGCACGTGGAGGTCGGTCACCTCACCAGCCTAACGACGCCGCGCGGCCGCCGTATGAAGGCGAACACACCCCCGTGTGAAGGCATCACGCCGGACTGCCCACTGTTCTCGCGGACGCGGGTTTCCGGATGCCTTCACACGGCGGAATCGAGATGGGAATGCACCGCACAACGAGAGGAAGGGCCGGGCGACCCGAACGCCCGACCCCTCGCTGATGATGCTTCTAGTCCGCAGTGATCGCCAGGTCGGGGGTGACCCCGCCCGTGCCGAGCGTGGCGCCGGCGTTGATGCCGACTCCGGCCGGAACCTCGCGACGTGTGGTGGTGAACACGAACTCGCCATCGATGAAGTCGACGTGCACGTGGTCGCCCGAGCCGAGCTCGCCGTGCAGGATCTTCTCCGACAGGCGGTCCTCGACCTCGTGCTGCACAGCTCGACGCAGCGGCCTGGCACCGAGGGCCGGGTCGAACCCCACCTCGATGAGACGCTCCTTGGCGGGCACCGTGAGCTCGACGGTCATGTCGCGGTCCAGCATCCGATCGCTCAGACGCTTCACGAACAGGTCGACGATCTGCAGGAGCTCGGCCTTGTTCAGCTGCGGGAAGACGATGATCTCGTCGACGCGGTTGAGGAACTCGGGCTTGAAGTGCTTCTTGAGCTCGTCGTTGACCTTGCCGCGCATGCGGTCGTAATCAGTGGCGCTGTCGCCCTCGAGGAGGAATCCGACCGGGCCGCCTGAGATGTCCTTCGTGCCGAGGTTGGTCGTCATGATGATCACGGTGTTCTTGAAGTCGACGACGCGACCCTGGCCATCCGTCAGGCGTCCCTCCTCCAGGATCTGGAGGAGCGAGTTGAAGATGTCGGGGTGGGCCTTCTCGATCTCATCGAAGAGCACGACGCTGAACGGCTTGCGGCGCACCTTCTCGGTGAGCTGGCCACCCTCCTCGAAGCCGACGAATCCGGGAGGAGCACCGAACAGGCGCGAGACCGTGTGCTTCTCGCCGTACTCGCTCATGTCGAGCGAGATCATGGCGGCCTCGTCATCGAACAGGAACTCGGCGAGCGCCTTGGCGAGCTCGGTCTTTCCAACGCCCGTGGGACCGGCGAAGATGAACGATCCCGAGGGACGCTTCGGGTCCTTGAGTCCGGCACGGGTGCGACGGATGGTCTTGGCGAGGGCCGAGATGGCCTCCTCCTGACCGATGACGCGCTGGTGCAGAGCCTTCTCCATGAAGACGAGTCGGCTCGACTCCTCCTCGGTGAGCTTGAACACGGGGATGCCGGTGGCCTGTGCGAGCACCTCGGCGATCAGGCCCTCATCGACCACGGCGGTCGTCTTGACGTCGCCGGACTTCCACTGCTTCTCGAGACGCAGACGCTCGCCGAGGAGGTTCTTCTCCTCGTCGCGCAACGACGCGGCCTTCTCGAAGTCCTGGTCCTCGATGGCGGTCTCCTTGGCAGCACGCACCACGGCGATCTTCTCGTCGAACTCGCGCAGCTCCGGCGGGCTCGAGAGGATCGAGAGTCGCAGGCGGGCGCCGGCCTCGTCGATCAGGTCGATGGCCTTGTCGGGCAGGAAGCGGTCGCTGACGTAGCGGTCGGCGAGGTTCGCGGCCGAGACGATGGCGCCATCCGTGATGGAGACCTTGTGGAACGCCTCGTACTTGTCGCGGAGTCCCTTGAGGATGTTGATCGTGTGGGGCAGCGACGGCTCAGCCACCTGGATGGGCTGGAAGCGACGCTCGAGAGCGGCATCCTTCTCGAAGTGCTTGCGGTACTCGTCGAGGGTGGTCGCACCGATGGTCTGCAGCTCACCACGGGCGAGCAGAGGCTTCAGGATGCTGGCGGCGTCGATCGCGCCCTCTGCCGCGCCTGCTCCGACGAGGGTGTGGATCTCGTCGATGAAGACGATGATGTCGCCCCGGGTGCGGATCTCCTTGGTGACCTTCTTCAGGCGCTCCTCGAAGTCGCCGCGGTAGCGGCTGCCGGCGATGAGGGAACCGAGGTCGAGCGAGTAGAGCTGCTTGTCCTTGAGCGTCTCGGGGACATCGCCCTTGACGATGGCCTGCGCGAGTCCCTCGACGACGGCGGTCTTGCCGACGCCGGGCTCACCGATGAGGACGGGGTTGTTCTTGGAGCGACGCGACAGGATCTGCATCACGCGCTCGATCTCCTTCTCGCGCCCGATCACGGGGTCGAGCTTGCCGTCGCGGGCTGCCTGGGTGAGGTTGCGGCCGAACTGGTCGAGGATCTGCGAGCCACCCTGCGCCTGCTGCTGCTCGTTGGCTCCGACCTGGACCTGCTCCTTGCCCTGGTACCCCGAGAGCAGCTGGATGACCTGCTGGCGCACGCGGTTGAGGTCGGCGCCCAGCTTCACGAGGACCTGGGCGGCGACGCCCTCGCCCTCGCGAATGAGGCCGAGCAGGATGTGTTCGGTTCCGATGTAGTTGTGGCCGAGCTGGAGGGCCTCGCGGAGGCTCAGCTCCAGAACCTTCTTGGCGCGCGGCGTGAACGGGATGTGCCCCGTCGGCTGCTGCTGGCCCTGGCCGATGATGTCCTGCACCTGCTCGCGCACGGCGTCGAGCGAGATGCCGAGCGACTCGAGTGCCTTCGCAGCGACGCCCTCACCCTCGTGGATCAGGCCGAGCAGGATGTGCTCGGTTCCGATGTAGTTGTGGTTGAGCATCTTGGCCTCTTCTTGGGCCAGGACGACGACGCGACGAGCTCGGTCGGTGAATCTCTCGAACATCTCTACTCCTCTCGGCGCCACGCGCGGATGCGGTGCCGATAGAAAGAGAGTAGCCAGCGATCCGCGCCGAAATGGCGGTGTTCGCCCTCGGCGCACGGAGCCTGACGGATGGCTGTGTGCCCGACCGTTGACATCCACGAGCCATCCACCTAACGTATCGTTTATCGTTGTTATCGATAATCGTTAGGAGCAGATCGTGAGCATCACCGAGACGCACAGGCCGAGCCGCGGGGACCGCATCGGGCTCTGGGCCTTCGCCGTCGCCGGCGTGGCGATCGCCGGGTGGGCGCTCTGGACTGCGATCGCCCGGATCATCGAGGTCCTGCCCAACAAGGACGTCGCGGTTCTGGCCGCGTTCTCCGGCACGCAGGCGCTGGCTCCGATCGGACCGGACGGCGCTGAGGTGGCGGTCGAGCTCGACCGGGCCATCATCACGGCACCCTCATTGCCCGGTGCGTCCCTCGCGGCGCTCGTGATCCAACAGCTCGTGCTGGCGGCATCCGTCGTCGGAGTCGTCATCTGCCTGATCTGGCTCATCCGCAACATGGCCGTCGGCACGGTCTTCAGTCGCACGAACAGCGTGCTGGTCACCACGGCCGGCTTCCTCGGGCTCGCCGGCTACTTCCTGGTGCCGTTCTTCGGCAACATGGCCGCCAATGGCGCCTTCGCCCGCGTCAGCGACCGCAGCTTCGACAACGTGATCATCTCCGTCGCACCATTCGACCTCGTGATCATCGCCTTCGTCGTCGCACTGGTGGCGACGGTGTTCGGGGTGGGCGAACGCCTCCAGCGCGACACCGAGGGCCTGGTCTGATGACTCCGGCCGAGATCCTCGAGGCCGGAGCGGTGCACTGCCGGCTCGACGAGCTGCTCGCCGCCCGCGGCATCACCCTCACGAGGCTGAGCGAGATCGTCGGGGTGAGCGTCGTGAACCTCAGCGTGCTGAAGAACGATCGCGCCCGCGCCATCAGGTTCTCGACCCTCGAGGCCGTCTGCCGGGCGCTCGACTGCGAGATCGGCGAGCTCTTCGTGCTCAGGCGGTGACGATGCCGCCGCTCAGCGCATCGCCTTGAGCGTGATGCTCTGGTCGTCGACCCTGATGCTCACGTCGGACGACGTCGTCACGTCGTCGGGAGTCGCGAACACCGTGGTGTGGGGCGCGTAGTCGGCCGTGCACGCCTGATCGTGAGGGATGGGGATGACCGAGACGACGAGCGAGTTCGATGACGCGACACGCATCGTGTCACCCACGGGCGGGCATCCCGAGCTGCCGTAGAGCGTGAGCGCGATCTGGTCGCCCTCGTCGAGCCACGAGGCGAAGGGCTGCAGCTCGCTTCCCCCGCGATCTTCGACGCCCTTCGGGCCGCCCGCGTAGTTCTCGACCGCGTTGCCCGACTGTGCGCCGGCGCCACTGCAGCCCGCGAGCGCGAGCCCTGCTGTGACCACGATGGCGACGGATGCGGCGAGCTGGGTGATCCTCGTGGCTCCGATCATGCAGCCAGCCTACGCTCGGCGGCCGATCGCATGTAAGGAGCGCGCAATAGGATGCCCCCATGAGCAACCTGGAGAAGCACCCGGACGAGCTCATCCTCGACGAGTCGTCCGCCGCAGCCATCGGCATCGTCACATCCGGCGTGCAGATCCTCGAGGCACGCGAGGTGCCTCTCGGCGGGCCGCGGGCCATGAAGGTGCACCGCACCCTCCCGCAGCGCGGCCGCCCCACCATCGGCGCCTGGTGCTTCGCGGACCACTACGGGCCCGGTGACTCCGACAGCATGGTCGTGCCGCCGCATCCGCACACCGGACTCCAGACCGCCAGTTGGCTCTTCGGCGGCGAGATCGAGCACCGCGACAGCGTCGGGACACTCGGGCGCATCCACCCCGGCGAGCTCAACCTGATGACGGCCGGCCGGGGCATCTCGCACTCCGAGGTGTCGTTCGGCGACGCCACCCGGCTGCACGGCGTGCAGCTCTGGATCGTGCTCCCCGACGATGCCCGCCACGGCGAGCCGTTCTTCGAGAGGCACACAGCCGTCATGGCCTCGGTGGCGGATGCCGCACTGCAGGTCTTCGTCGGCGCCATCGCCGGAGTCTCCACCGACGCCTCGGTGTTCACTCCCCTGCTCGGAGCCCAACTCGACCTCCCGCCGTTCGGACGCGCGGAGCTGCCACTCGACCCGGCCTTCGAGCACGGCCTCCTCGTCGACGTCGGTCCCCTCACCGTCGACGGTGTCGATGTCGCGCGCACCGAGCTCGCCTACCTGACCCCGGGTCGAGAATCGGTGACGGTGACCGCCGGCGAGGCCGGTGCCCGTGCACTGCTGCTCGGCGGAGAGCCCTTCGGCGAGCGCTTCATCATGTGGTGGAACTTCATCGGACGCACGCACGACGAGATCGAGCAGTTCCGGAGCGACTGGCAGACTGACGCGATCACCCACGGTGATCCCGGAGGTCGCTTCGGCATCGTCGATTACGACGGACGTGCGCTCCCTGCGCCCGAGATGCCGACGGTGAGACTCAAGCCGCGGTCGTAGCGACCAGCTCGAGCGCTTCGGCCGCGGACTTTCGTCCCGGCCTCGGCGACCGGAATCACTGAAGCGCGCTCGTGAGCCGTGCGAGGTTGTCGAGCACCGTCGAACGCAGCGGCTGCTTCATCCAGTCGTCGAGCGTGAGCTCCTTGCTGGCGGCACGGTAGTCGTCCTCGACAGAGCGCATCTCCTGGACGAAGCTCTTGCCGCGCACCATCAGCGAGACCTCCATGTTGAGGCCGAACGAGCGCATGTCCATGTTGCTCGAGCCGATCACGGCGACGTCCTCGTCGACGGTGAAGTGCTTCGCGTGCAGGATGTAGGGAGCCTTGTACATGTAGATGCGCACGCCGTTGCGCAGCAGCGCCTCGTAGTACGAGCGCTGGGCGTGCCACACCAGGGCCTGGTCGCCGATCTCCGACACGAACAGGTCGACGGCGACGCCACGCTGCACCGCCGTGGTGATCGCGTAGAGCATCGCCTCGTCTGGCACGAAGTACGGGCTCGTGATGACGATGCGCTCCTGCGCGTTGTAGAGCAGCGCCAGGAAGAGCCTGAGGTTGTTCTCGCCGGCGAATCCGGGGCCGCTCGGCACCACCTGGCACTCGAGCAGGCGCGGATCGTCGATGGACTCGAGCACCTCCGCCTCCTTCTCGAGCAGCACGTCGGACTCGATGAACCAGTCGGTGATGAAGATGAGGTTGAGGGCGTCGACGACGGGCCCGTCGACGCGGGCGACGAGCTCCTGCCACTTGAGGCCGCGCTTGATGTTCGACTTCTTGTTGTAGGTGCGGTCGATGAGGTTCTGCGACCCCACGAACGCCGTGCGGCCGTCGACCACCAGGATCTTGCGGTGGTTGCGCAGGTCGAGCCGCTGGTTGTTGCCCTTGAGCGGCTGCACCGGCAGCATCAGGTACCACTCGGCGCCCATGGCGGTGAGGCGCTTGAGCGTCGCCTTGTAGTCCCGTGTGTGCGACGAGGCCCAGTGATCGAGCAGCACGCGCACCTTCACGCCCCGCTCGACTGCGGCCTCGAGGGCGTCGAAGAATCCGGCGGTCGTCTGGTCGCAGGAGAGGATGTAGAACTCGACGTGCACGTACTTGCGCGCCGTCGCGATCTCGGCGGTCATGGCGTCGATCGAGCCCTGATAGCTGGCGATCAGGCGTGCGGAATTGCCGTCGACCATGGGCATGGCGCTCAGGTTGGAGTTCAGCTCGACGATGGAGCCGAACCAGGCCGGCCACTGCTCGTTGGCCTGACGCCCCTCGGGAACATCAGTGTTCGCGCGGATGAAGGCGTCCATCTCCTTCTGCTTCGCGCGTCGCTTGCGCGGGAGCTTCGGATTGCCGATCAGCAGGAACAGCAGCACGCCGATGTACGGGATGAAGAAGACGGCGAGCAGCCAGGCCGTCGCAGCAGTCGGGCGACGATTCCGCGGGATGATGATGATCGCCGCGATGCGGATGGACCAGTCGATGATGAGGAGAAGCGCGATGACGAGAAGCGACAGGTCCGTCGACGACATCTGCGCTCAGACCGCGGGCTTGTCGCGGTGTGGCGCGTCGAGTCCGAGCTTGGCGCGCTCTTCGGCCTCGATCTCGCTGTAGACCTTGCGCTCGGTGCGGTCCGCACGCAGGAGGGCACGCATGATGAACCAGAAGATACCGCCGACGAGTACCGTCGGCGTGAGCGACCAGAGCGCGTTGACCCAGAAGTTGTCCATAGCCCTGTCATTCTACGGCCCCGGATGCCGCTCCCCCACCGCGCGGGCGCGACGGCGAGAAAGCCGGAGACCCGGCTAGTTCGAGACGATGCCGATGATGCCCGTGACGATCATGTAGACGGCGAAGCCTCCGACAGCGAGCCAGATGCCGAGGCGCGTGTTGGAGACGGGCTTCTTGCCGCCGTCGTCGGGTTCGAGCTCGCTCTTCGGGAGATAGTCGTTCATCACTTCACCAGGGGGAACAGGATCGTCTCGCGGATGCCGAGCCCGGACAGTGCCATGAGCAGACGATCGATGCCCATGCCCATGCCCCCGGTCGGAGGCATGCCGAATTCAAGAGCGCGGAGGAACTCCTCGTCGAGGCGCATCGCCTCGGGATCGCCGCCGGCGGCGAGCTTCGCCTGCTCGATGAAGCGCTCGCGCTGCACGACGGGGTCGACGAGCTCGGAGTAGCCGGTGGCCAGCTCGAAGCCGCGGATGTACAGGTCCCACTTCTCGACGACGCCGGTGCGCGAGCGGTGTGCACGCACGAGGGGGGAGGTGTCGACGGGGAAGTCCATCACGAAGGTCGGGCGCACGAGGTCACCCTTGACGAAGTGCTCCCACAGTTCCTCGACGTACTTGCCGTGCAGCGGATGCTCCACCTCGACACCCTCGGACGCGGCGATGGCGCGCAGCTCCTCGATCGGTGTCTCCGGCGTGATCTCACGGCCGACCGCCTCGGAGAGGCTGCCGTACATGGAGATGCGGTCCCACTCGCCGCCGAGGTCGTACTCGGTGCCGTCAGCCCAGGTCACCACGTGCGACCCCGACACGGCCACTGCGGCATCCTGGATCAGCTTCTGCGTGAGGTCTGCGATCGAGTTGTAGTCGCCGTAGGCCTGGTAGGCCTCGAGCATGGCGAACTCGGGCGAGTGCGTGGAATCTGCACCCTCGTTGCGGAAGTTGCGGTTGATCTCGAACACCCGGTCGATGCCGCCGACGACGGCGCGCTTCAGGTAGAGCTCGGGGGCGATGCGCAGGAACAGCTCGGTGTCGAACGCGTTCGAGTGGGTGACGAAGGGGCGAGCGGATGCTCCTCCGTGCATGACCTGCAGCATCGGCGTCTCGACCTCGATGAAGTCGAGGTCGTCGAACGTTCGGCGCAGGCTCGCCACGGTCTTGGCCCGGTTGATGACGTTGGCGCGGGCCTGATCGCGCGAGATGAGGTCGAGGTACCGGCTGCGCACGCGGTTCTCCTCGGAGAGCTCGTTGTGCAGGTTCGGCAGCGGCAGGATCGCCTTGGCCGCGACGGTCCAGTCGCGCACCATGATCGACAGCTCGCCGCGACGGCTGGTGATGACCTCGCCCGAGACGAAGAGGTGGTCGCCGAGGTCGACGAGCTCCTTCCACGCCACCAGGCTCTCCTCGCCCACCTCGCCGAGCGAGACCATGGCCTGGATGCGCGATCCGTCGCCGGACTGCAGCGCCGCGAAGCAGAGCTTGCCGGTGTTGCGCAGGTGCACGACGCGGCCGGCGACGCCCACGATGTCGCCGGTGGCGACGTCGGGCTCGAGGCCCTCGTGGCGTGCACGCACGGCGGGGATGGTGTCGGTCACCGGGACGCTCACCGGATAGGCCCCGCCTGCGGCATCCGTCGCCTCTGCGATGAGGCGCTCGCGCTTGGCCAGGCGTACGGCCTTCTGTTCCGAGATCTCCTCGGCTGTCGGCTCGTCGGTGGTCGTCTGGTCGTCGGCCATGAATGTCTCCGTGGGTGCGAGCCTGGTGGCCCGCGTCAGTTCAGGGTGATGGTGGTGTTGTCGATGAGTCGGGTCCCCCCGACGAGTGCGGCCACGAGGACCGTTGCCGTGCCGCGGAAATCGTCGTCGACCGGAAGGAAGGTCGCCGGATCGACGACGACGAGATAGTCCAGTTTAACGGCGTCGTGATCGCCGAACGCTCCCGCAGCCTCAGCGAGCACCTCGGCGACGCCCTCGAAGGCCGTGTTCTCCGCCGTGCGCAGTGCCTCGGAGAGGGTGATCGCCGCGAGACGCTCCTCGTCGGAGAGGAAGCGATTGCGGCTCGACAGCGCCAGCCCGTCGAGTTCGCGCACTGTGGCGACGACCTCGATCGTCGTCGCCAGGTTGAGGTCGGCGACCATCTGCTGAACGAGGAATGCCTGCTGCGCGTCCTTGCGGCCGAACACGGCGACGTCGGGTTGCGTGATGCCGAGCAGCTTGGCGACGACGGTGAGCATCCCGTCGAAGTGGCCCGGCCGCGCTGCACCCTCGTAGAGGGAGCCGACATGCCCGGCGCTCACGCGGGTCTCGACGGCACCGGTGGGATACATCTCGTCGACTGGCGGCGCGAACACGAAGGATGCACCGTGAGCGTCGAGTGCCTCGAGGTCGGCGTCGAGGGTGCGCGGGTAGCGGTCGAGGTCCTCGCCGGCACCGAACTGCAGCGGGTTCACGAAGATCGACACGATCACGGTCTCACCGAGCTCGCGCGCCCTGTCGACGAGGGCAAGATGCCCGGCGTGCAGGGCGCCCATGGTCGGGACGAGCACGATGCGGTCACCGGATGCCCGGGCTGCGCGCACGCTCTCGCGCACCGAGGCGACGGTCGAGAGAACCGTGACTGTCGGGTCGGCTGCGAGCGTCGAGGTTGTCGGGGACGGGCGGTTCATCTCACTCCTCGGATGCGGGAGGGTTGTCGAACCCGCCTCCGGTGTCGGCCAACAGATCGGCCACGTCGATGGTACTCGCGCCGCTGCGGGCCAGAGCCGCCTCGACCGACGAACGCACGAGCGGGGCGATGAAGGTACCGGCGTTCTCGATGCCGATGCCGCGCAGCAGTCGAGCGGCCTGATCGACGATCGCACTCGAGAATGACACCGCCGTCTCGACGGCCTCGGCGTAGGCCGCGCGGTCGGCTTCGGCCACGATGTGAGGCTCACCGCCCATCTCCACCACGAGAGCCTGCCCGATCGGCAGCACCGGAGCCGGCGCCGTGACGGCGAACCACGCCTCGGTGAGCCGCGAGATGTCGAGGCTGGTGCCCGTGAAGGTCATCGCCGGATGCACGGCGAGCGGGATGGCTCCGCGCTGCAGCGCCGGGGCGAGCACGTCGGTTCCATACTGCGCCGCCGTGTGGAGAACGAGCTGTCCGGGCTGCCAGGCGCCCGTGGCCGCGAGGCCGGAGACGAGGGCCGGCAGCTCGGCTGCCGGAACCGCGAGGATGACGAGCTCACTGCGCTCGACCACCTCGGGCACAGTCAGGACGGGAACTCCCGGGAGCATCGCATCCGCTCGCTCGAGACTCGCCTCGGAGACGGCTGAGATTCCGACGAGGGCGTGACCGGCGCCGGCGAGGGCCGCCCCGAGCACGGGCCCGACCCGACCGGCCCCGATGATGCCGACGCCGAGCCGACCGGCCCTGGACGATGGCGATGCTGCGGCGGACGGGCTCATGACGTGCTCCAGTGATGACTCGTGTCCGAGGCGGCGAAGGTGACGGCGTCGTCTCCGGCCTCGCCGAACAGGCGGACGGCCGTGGCCGCATCGGCGACGTCGAGAGAGGCCACGACAGGCCCCGACACCGTCTGCACCTGCACTGCCGCCAGCCGAAGGGATCGCTGCAGCGGGCCCTGCGAGAGCGACACGCTCTGCACCCTGGCGTACGGCACGATGGCGAGGTGTCGAGAGACGAGGCCATGCCGCAGAAGCAGTACTCCGGATGCCGCCCTGTAGCCCGTGCGCCGCCAGGAGAACGGCCGCAGCCAGGCAGCCCGACGAGGGGCTCCCGAGTAGTCGTCGTCGCCCCGGGAGACGAGCCCGGCGCGGATCACGAGGGCAGCGTCGTCGCCGACGAAGGCCGGCAGCATGAGGCCGAGCACCCGCGAGACGTCGTCGGCTCTTCCGACGGGCATGACCGTGGTGTGGTCGCGGTTCTGGCCGTCGCTGCGCGCCCGGCTCGCGGTGTTGACCTGGATGCGCCACCAGCCGAACGGCCGCCATAGCAGCGGCTGGCTCACGCCGATGGCGTGGATGCGGCCTGGAGGCAGCGTCTCGTTGTTGGTCGAGAGCAGGCCGTAGCCGACGCGCACACCGTCGGGCGTGCCTGCGATGCTGTAGCGCAGCATCCGAGTGACCCGGTTCCAGTAGTAGCTCACGCTGCCGATGAGGATGGGCAGCACGGCGAAGACCGGCCAGACGGCATCGTTCGCGACACCCACGATGAGCGCGACGCCCGCGGCCAGGAGGAAGACCGAGTAGCCGCTGAGCAGCACCGATCCGATCAGTCGTACGACGGGGATGCGGACGACGGACTCGGGTGTAGCGACATCGGCGTCGAGTTCCGGCGCGAGGAACTCGTTCACGCGCTGGTTGATGATGCGCGTGGCGACGGATGCCGGTGCGCCAGTCGCGGTGGCAGTGGCACTGGCGGCGGCGCTGGCGGCGGCCTCAGCATCGGCGGGGGCATCGGCATCGGCGGCGGGCAGCGCTGGGGTGCCCCGGCTCGCTCGCAACCCCGACGCGAGCTGCAGGATCTCGCGACGCAGCGCATCCGCTGCCGCCGATCCGAGATACGCGAGCTGTACGTTGCCGTCGTTGCCCGCTACGGCCACATCGAGCTTGGCCGCTCCGAAGAGGCGCGGAAGCAGCGATCGCGTGATGGTCACGCCCTGCACCCTGTCGAGGCGGGCGCGCCGATGCGTGCGGAAGAGCAGGCCGCTGCGCACCTCGACGAGGTCGTCCGTCACGCGGAAGCTGTGCATGCGCCACGACAGGTAGAACACGGCGATGATCACGATGAGCACTCCCAGCACTGCGAGCAGCGCCCAGCCCACCAGTCCGCGCTCGTAGATGTCGTCGAGAGGGTCGTCGCCGTAGCTCGGCACGTGGAAGAAGATCTCGACGAGTCGCTCGCGCAGGTTGGCGATCACGAAACCGGCGATGGCGATGAAGGCGATACCCCCGCGCAGCACCGGCGACGCCGGATGCAGGCGGTGCCACTCGCCGTCGGTCAGGTTCACAGCCCGGCCCGGCGGCTCTCGGCCAGGGTCACGAGCTGATCGCGCAACTCCTCGGCATCGGCCTCGGGGAGCCCGGGGATGGCGACGGCCGTCGACGCCGCGGCGGTCACGAAGCGCAGGTCGGCGAGGCCGAGAGCGCGCGACACCGGTCCGCGTGTGATGTCGACGAGCTGCATCCGGCCGTAGGGAACCGCCACGAAGCGCTGGAACATGATGCCCCGCCGGAACACGAGGTCGTCCGTGCGCAGGGCATAGCCGATCGACCGCACCCGGCGCGGCTCCACGACGATGCTGATGAGGAAGAACGCGACCACGAACGGCAGTGCCCAGCCGGCCCACGTCCAGTCCCACGCGAGCCAGGCGACGGCGATGAGGCCGCAGACGATCACGGCCGCGATGCCGAGCTGGACGAGGCCGGCGACGAGGTACTTCGGCGAGACGCGCTTCCAGGCGATTCCGGGCAGGTCGATGCGCTGATCGGTCGACGCTGCGGGTGCCGCCGAACCGGATGCGCCGTCACCGGTCTCGACACCCGACTCGGCAGGGACGGGAACGCCGGGCCCGGCGCTGATCTCCGCGCTGGCGCTCGTCATAGCGACATCGTCGTCATGATCGGTCTCAGGCATGGGCTCCTACTTCGTCGTCTGGGTCGTCGCCGCTCGGCGGGATCGTGCAGAAGTACTCGGCGATGAGACCTGCTGCGAGCAGGATCGCGGCGGCGACGGCCGAGGCGACGGCCATCCAGATCGAGCCGAGGCCGGGAATGGCCGTGCGGGTGAGCAGGTAGACCAGCACCCCGATGCCACCGCCGAGGAGGAGGGCTCCGGCGAGGGACGACGCTTTCGCGAGGGCAGCCACCCTCATCGCGCGGAACGGGTTGATGCGCTCCCTCGACCTGCCAGTGACGGCACGGCGGATGGGGACGGCGAAGCCGATCACGACGGCGGCGATCGCCACGAGCGCGATCGGCAGGGAGACGGGCGGCACGAACACGGCACGCCCTGTCGCGGCCGTGCCGAGCTCGACCAGATAGCCGACCACGAGGCCGACGAGGGCGAGGGCTATGAGCGTCGTCGGATAGGTGCGGGTCATCGCGTCGTCCATCCGGAGTCGGCCGGCCAGACGGCGACGGCGTCGGCGGGCGGCAGGGCCGCGAGGAGGGCGTCGATGCGACCACGACCCGGCAGAACGGCGTCCGGTTCGATCTCGAGCCAGGGGGCCAGCACGAAGGCGCGCTCGGCGGCACGCGGATGCGGCAGAGTCAGTCGCGCGTCGTCTGAGCTGACGTCGCCGAAGGTGATGACGTCGATGTCGAGGGTGCGGTCGCCCCAGCGTTCGTCGCGGGTGCGACCGTGGTCGGCCTCGATCGCGTTGATCGCGTGGAGCAGCGCGTCGGCGTCGAGCGTCGTGGCGATGCTGACGACGGCGTTGAGATACCGGGGCGCCTGATCGTCGGTGCCGGCGGGCTTCACGGCCGTCGACTCGACGAGCTTCGATGCAGCGGTGAGACGGATGCCGTCGGTGTCGGCGATCTCGGCGATGGCCGTGGCGATCTGCTCGGCGCGGTTGCCGAGATTGCTGCCGAGGGCGAGGACGGAGTGGGTCTCAGCCGATGCGACGCCCCCGCGCGGGCCGGCGTTCACGCGCGACCCCGGGTGATGCTGACGGACACGTCGTCGAATCGCTCGGGGATGGGGGCATGGGGCTTGTGCACCGTGACGCGCACCTCGTGGGCTGCGGGATGCGCCAGCACCGTGGCCGCGATGCGCTCGGCGAGGGTCTCGATGAGGTCGACAGGATCGCGGCGCACGGCGTCGGCGATCTCGATGGCGAGTTCTCCGTAGTGGATGGTCTGGGCCAGCTCGTCATCGGCCGCGGCCCTGGCGAAATCGAGCCACACGGTGGCGTCGATCACGAACTCCTGGCCGTCGCGGCGCTCGTGTTCGAACACCCCGTGATGCGCGTCGATGCGCAGTCCGGTGATGCTGATGCTGTCGAGCGTCTTATCCACGCTCTCCACCTTGCCATGCGCGCACGACGTCGAGGGCGCGGCGCGTGCCGAGAACGTCGTGCACGCGCACGCCCCACACCCCGGCGCGAGCGCTCAGGGCGCTCACCACGGCCGTCGGGAGATCCCGGTCGGACACCGGCGCGTCGGCGGGCAGCAGCCGCCCGAGGAACCGCTTGCGCGACGCCCCGATGAGAAGCGGATGCCCCAGACCGGCGAGCTCGCCGAGGTTGCCGAGCAGCTCCCAGTCGTGCTCGGCACGCTTGGCGAACCCGAGCCCGGGGTCGAGGATGATGCGGTCGGATCTGATGCCGGCGGCCAGAAGGGCGTCGACACGGTCGGCCAGCTCCGACCGCACGTCGGTCACGACATCGCCGTAGCGGGCGAGGTCGTTCATGTGCTTGGAGTGCCCGCGCCAGTGCATCGCCACGTAGTGCACGTCGAGGCCTGCGACGGCTGCCGCCATGTCGGGGTCGGCGAGACCACCCGAGACGTCGTTGACGATTGCGGCGCCTGCGGTGACAGCCTCGACCGCCGTCGACGCGTTCATGGTGTCGACGCTCACGGCGATGCCCGCCGCGCTCAGGGCGGCGATCACGGGGATCACTCGACCCTGCTCTGCCACGGGGTCGACGCGCTCGGCACCGGGGCGGGTGGACTCCCCGCCCACGTCGATCAGGTCGGCGCCCTCGGCGACCAGCGCCTGGGCATGGGCGATGGCGGCGTCGGTGTCGATCCAGCGGCCGCCGTCGCTGAAGGAATCAGGGGTGACGTTGAGCACACCGAGGATGACGGTGTCGACGGATGCCGCCATCTCAGCCACGGGGGGATTCGCCGATGAGCGCCATGAGCTCGGCGCGGGCGACGGCATCCGTCAGCTCGCCTCTGCTGGCCACTGTGACGGTCGAACTGCCGGCCTGGCGCGAGCCGCGCGCGACGACGCACCTGTGAACGGCATCCATCACCACGAGGACCCCGCGTGCTGCGAGCCCGGTCTCGAGCGCGTCGGCGATCTCCTCGGTCAGGCGTTCCTGCAGCTGGGGACGGGTGGAGAGGGTCTCGACGACGTCGGCCAGCTTGCCCAGCCCGACCACGCGCTCACCGGGGAGGTAGGCGACGTGCACGATGCCGACGAACGGAAGCAGATGGTGCTCGCAGATCGACCTGAAGTCGATGCCCCGCACGATGACGGCGTCGCTGGTCTGCGGCAGGCCGTCGTCGCTGGAGCCCAACGGGACGGCGTCGAGCAGGTGCGACACCGGGTCGACCTCGAGCCCGCCGAAGAACTCCGCGTAGGAATCCGCGACGCGCTTCGGGGTCTTCACGAGCCCGGGCCGAGAGGGATCCTCGCCGATCGCGAGCAGCAGCTCGGTCACAGCCGCTTCGATGCGTGGCCGATCGACGCCCGTCACGCGCGCCCCCGGTCTACGCCGTCGCCGGACGCGGCTTCACGGCGCGGGTGCGCGCCGGGGCCGGTGCGGCCGGAGCCTCGGTGTCGGACCCGACTCCGCCATCCGTCACCGTCTCGTCGATCGGTGCAGGCGTGGGGAAGTCGATCGGAGGACGCTCGGACAACGGACGCGATTCGCTCGAGAGCCACAACGGACGCTCGGGGAGCTTCTTGATGTCCTTGAAGATCTCGGCGATCTCGTTGTGGTCCAGGGTCTCCTTCTCGAGAAGCTCCTTGGCGAGGTGATCGAGGATGTCGCGGTTCTCGTTGATGACCTGCCACGCCTCGTCGTGCGCCTTCTCGATGAGCGCGCGCACCTCGGCGTCGACGCGCTCGGCGATGCGCTCGGAGTAGTCGCGCTGGTGGCCCATGTCGCGGCCGAGGAAGACCTCTCCCTGCGACTGGCCGAGCTTGACGGCTCCGACGTCGGCGCTCATGCCGAACTCGGTGACCATCTTGCGTGCCGTCGCCGTCGCCTTCTCGATGTCGTTCGAGGCGCCGGTGGTCGGGTCGTGGAAGACGATCTCCTCGGCGACGCGGCCGCCCATGGCGTAGGCGAGCTGGTCGAGGAGCTCGTTGCGGGTGATCGAGTACTTGTCCTCGAGCGGGAGCACCATCGTGTAGCCGAGGGCGCGACCTCGCGGGAGGATCGTGATCTTCGACACGGGGTCGGTGTAGTTCATCGCCGCGGCGGCGAGGGCGTGGCCGCCCTCGTGGTACGCCGTGATGAGCTTCTCCTTGTCCTTCATCAGGCGCGTCCGACGCTGCGGACCGGCGATGACGCGGTCGATCGCCTCGTCGAGCGCACGGTTGTCGATGAGCTGGGCGTTGGAGCGCGCCGTGAGCAGAGCGGCCTCGTTCAGCACGTTGGCGAGGTCGGCGCCCGTGAAGCCCGGGGTCTTGCGGGCGACGATCTCGAGGTCGACGCCCTTGGCGAGCGGCTTGCCCTTGCCGTGCACTTCGAGGATCTTCTTGCGGCCCTGCAGGTCGGGGGCGTCGACGCCGATCTGGCGGTCGAAGCGGCCCGGACGCAGCAGCGCGGGGTCGAGGATGTCGGGACGGTTCGTCGCTGCGATCAGGATGACGTTCGTCTTCGGGTCGAAGCCGTCCATCTCGACCAGGAGCTGGTTGAGAGTCTGCTCGCGCTCATCGTGACCGCCGCCCATGCCGGCGCCACGGTGGCGACCGACGGCGTCGATCTCGTCGACGAAGATGATGGCCGGCGCGTTCTGACGGGCCTGCTCGAACAGGTCGCGCACGCGGCTGGCGCCGACGCCGACGAACATCTCGACGAAGTCGGAACCGGAGATCGAGTAGAAGGGGACTCCGGCCTCGCCGGCGACGGCGCGGGCGAGGAGGGTCTTGCCGGTTCCGGGAGGGCCATAGAGCAGCACGCCCTTGGGGATGCGGGCTCCGACGGCTTGGAACTTCGCGGGCTCCTTGAGGAAGTCCTTGATCTCCTGCAGCTCCTCGAGGGCCTCGTCACTGCCGGCGACGTCGTCGAAGGTGACCTGCGGGCTCTCCTTCGTGACGAGCTTCGCCTTCGACTTGCCGAACTGCATGACCTTGTTGCCGCCACCCTGCATGCCGGACAGCATGATCCAGAAGAAGACACCGATGAGCAGCAGCGGGAGAAGGAAACCGAGCGCGGAGAGGAACCAGTTCGGCTGCGGAACCTCGTCGGTGAAGCCGTCCTTGGGCTTGGCCGCGTTCACGGCATCGACGACCTCTTCACCGCGCGGGGCGACGTAGTAGAACTGCACCTGCTCGCCGTACTTCGGGTCGGCGCTGGTGAGAGTGAGGTCGACGCGCTGCTCGCCGTCGACGATCTTCGCGCTGGCGACCTTGCCGTCGTTCAGGAACTCGAGTCCCTGCTGGGTCGACACCTCGCGGAAGCCCGACATCGTGATCAGGCTGGACCCGATCCAGACGGCGATGATGGCCAGAATGATGTACAGGAATGGTCCGCGCAGGAGCTTCTTCACGTTCATGGTGCTCTGAGGGTATCGCCCGTGCGCTGTGCACGTGCTCCATGTTCGCTCACGGCTTGCCGCAGCGCCGGGGTGCGACGATCGTCACTCAGACCGCGCCACCGCCGACGGGAGTCTCACGCTTTCGATGAGGTCGCCGATCTCCGGCCTGTTGGGAGTCTCCTCGACGACGGCGAAGCGATCCCCGGTCCGCCGATACAACCCTGCTCTCGGTGGCATGTCCTTGATGCGCGAGTTGTCGACGATGAGGAAGTAGCCGCCCTCGTCGAGACTGTCGAGCACCGAGGCGACCCCGACGCGCAGCATGTCATCCGAGAAGTACAGCTGACGCAGCAGGTTGGCCACCTTGATGAGGGTCGGCCTCGGCTCGCCCCAGCGTGTGAAGACGTCATGCTGGCGGAACGTGACCCGGGGATCTGAGGCCATCAGGGCTCGGGCATCGGGGTTCAGCAGCAGCACCTGCTCCACCGGCACGTCGGGGCGGAGCGAGCGGGCGATCCGGCGCGAATACAGCCGCCGGACCGATCCGGAGAGGCTCGGCCACGCGACGGCGCGGGGCCCCACGACGAGGATGCACTCCCCCGCCTGGTCGAACAGGAAGGTGCGACCATCCGACCGGCGTGCGGTGAGATGGAAGTACAGGTCGGCGATGATGTACTGGCCGAACGTCGGGAGCTTGCCGATCAGGTCGACGGAGGTCGACCCATCCGATGCGCCGATGTCGACGATGACGGCATCCGTCAGGTCGACGTTGTCGATGATGAGAGCGTCGGCAGCCGGGTGCCTGTCCCCCTCGGTGATCTTGATGGTCTCGCCGACATGGATCGCCGACATCGCCCGGCGGAAGTCCTCAGCGGAGACATCCGGATCGAGGATGACGCTGGGGTCGCGCCAGAAGAATCGGGTGAAAGCCTTCTGCAGCGGAGCGGGCCAACGCCCGGAAAGCGGCCTGATCGGGAGTCGCATTGCGTCAATATAGCTCCCGCTCATCGCGAAGGCTACGAACGCACCGAAACTCGTGCGTCATGGCAGCAGGCTGGGCGCGACCCGACCTCAGCTGTAGACGTGCGGAGCGAGGATGCCGACGCCGCGCAGGTTGCGGTACTTCTCGGCGTAGTCGAGGCCGTAGCCCACGACGAACTGGTTCGGGATGTCGAAGCCGAGGTACTTGACGTCGACGGCGACCTTGGCGGCATCCGGCTTGCGCAGCAGGGCGCAGATCTCGACCGACGCCGCCCCGCGGGTGACCAGGTTGGACTGCAGCCAGCTCAGCGTGAGGCCGGAGTCGATGATGTCCTCGACGATGAGCACGTGACGGCCGGTGACGTCGGTGTCGAGGTCCTTCAGGATGCGCACGACCCCACTCGACTGGGTGCCGCTGCCGTAGGACGAGACGGCCATCCAGTCCATGTTGGCGTGGATGCGCAGCTCACGGACCAGGTCGGCCATGACCATGACGGCGCCCTTCAGCACGCCGACCAGGAGCACGTTCTTGTCTGCGTAGTCGATCTCGATCACCCGGGCGAGTTCGGCGAGCTTCGCGTGGATGTCTTCTTCGCTCAGCAGCATCTCGGTGAGCTGGCCGTCGATGTCGTGGGCTTCCATGGCCTGGGTTTCCGTTCCGCTTGGGTCGATCGGGGTGTGATCGGGGTGATCCGGGTGTGATCAGAGTGGAGTCGACGCTGCGGTGAACACGATCAGTCCGGCGTCGCGTTTCACTCTAATGCCCGGTAGATCGAGCGGTTTCTGGCCGTGCCAGTCCGTGACCAGTCTGGCGACGGCCAGCGTCTGCACTCGGCTCAGGCTCACGCCGAACTCGCTGTCCACCACGCGACGGATGATGCGCTGCCGCAGGGCGGCCGGGTTCGCCGCCAGGGCGCCGATCGACACCGCGATTCCGGCCTCTGCCGGCTCGCAGATCTCCTCGATGGTCTCTTCGACCATGGAGTCGAGCGCCTCGGAGTCCTCGCGCAACTGCTCTGCCGTGCGGGCGAGGGCCTCGGCGATTCCGGGACCGAGCTCCGTCTCGAGCACGGGCAGCACGCTGGAGCGCACCCGCACCCGAGCATAGAGGTGGCTGTCGTTGTGCGGGTCGTCCCAGACATCGAGTCCGGCGTCGGCGCAGAACTGGCGAGTGGTCGATCGACGGATGCCGAGGAGCGGGCGTCGCAGGATCCCGGATGCCTCGGCCATGCCCTGCAGACTCGCGCCCCCCGACCCTCGAGCGAGCCCGAGCAGCACGGTCTCGGCCTGGTCGTCGAGGGTGTGGCCGACCAGCACGGCGAGAGCGCCGGTCTGGGCGACGGCGGCGTTCAGGGCCTCGTAGCGGGCGTCACGGGCCGCGGCCTCGGGGCCTCCGGCATCCGTCCCGGCCGAGACGTCCACCCGGCGCACCAGCACCGGGTCGAGGCCGAGCACCCGGGCCTGGGCCGCGGCTCGCTCTGCCACGACGGCCGAGTCGGCCTGCAGTCCGTGGTCGACGATGACGGCGCCGGCGCGCATCGCCGATCGCGGCGCCTCGAAGGCTGTCGCCGCGGCGAGGGCGAGGGAATCGGCGCCCCCGCTCAGCGCGACGAGGAGCAGTGCATCCGTCGTAGACGGGGCGAGTCCATCGATGCAGCTGCGTACCGCACGGCGCACGTCGGCGATGGCGGGGGTCAGCCGGGGACGGCGCTCGGACTCCATCCAGTAACCTTAAGCCGACTTTCCCGACACTCAAGGAGAACAGAACATGGCCGCATACGACGTCGTCGTCGAAATCCCCAAGGGGAGCCGCAACAAGTACGAGGTCGACCACGAGACAGGTCGTGTCTACCTCGACCGCGTGCTCTTCACGAGCTTCGCGTACCCGACCGACTACGGATTCTTCGAGAACACCCTGGCCGATGACGGCGACCCCCTCGACGCGCTCCTGCTCCTCGAGTACCCGGTCTACCCGGGCGTCGGCGTCTCGGTTCGCCCCGTCGGCTACCTCGACATGAGCGATGAGGCCGGCGGAGACGCCAAGGTCATCGTGGTGCCGGCCAAGGACCCCCGCTGGGCGCACATCCAGGACATCGACGACGTGCCCGAGCAGACCAAGAACGAGCTCAAGCACTTCTTCGAGCACTACAAGGACCTGGAGCCCGGCAAGTGGGTCAAGGTCGAGTCGTGGGGCACGGCTGCCGAGGCCGAGGCGATCATCCAGAAGTCGATCGAGGCGTTCCCCGGACACGAGAAGCACTAGCACTCTCGATCACGGTTTCATCGAAGGGGCGGGCTGCGGCTCGCCCCTTCTGCGTACCACCCACCCGGGGTCGGACTAGCCGGGACGACCGACCATGCCCGCCACGTCGTAGCCGCCCCAGATGTACCACTCGCGCACGGGCTTGCCCCAGTCGGCCGCCTCGAGGATGCGATCGCCGCCGAGGTAGATGGCCACGTGGTAGTAGTCGCCGCCGCTGCCCCAGAAGATGAGGTCGCCGCGCTGGCGCTGGGAGTACGGCACGAGCCGCCCCTGCCCGGCCATGGTCCAGTACTGGTTCGTGGCCGAGTGCGTGCCGATGTAGGAGCCTGCGGCCGCGTAGGCGGCCTTGGTGAGCCCGGAGCAGTCCCAGGTGTTCCAGCTGTCGCCGGGAGAGGCGTACGGCTTGCCGAGCTGCGCTGAAGCGAAGCCGATGGCGGTCTCCACGCGGTTGCCGTTCGGAGCCGGTGCCGGGGCTGGGGCAGGAGCTGGTGCAGGTGCAGGTGCAGGCGCGGGTGCCGGGGCACCACCACTACCACCGCCTCCGCCGCCGCCGCCACCACCGCCACCACCGTTGGCCGCGTCCTGGGCGGCCTTGTCGGCCGCGGCCTTGTCGGCGGCCGCCTTCTCTGCAGCCGCCTTCTCAGCGGCGGCCCGCTCGGCGACGGCTGCCGCCTCGGCTGCGGCGATCCCCTCGATGCGGTCCTTCTCGAGCGCGGCCGTCGTGTCCTTCAGCGTGGCCAGCTGGCTGTAGAGCTCGTCGGAGTACTTGACCTGCTCGGCATAGGCGTCTTCGGCGGCCTTCGCCGCCACCTGAGCGCTCGCGAGCTTCGTCTCGGCGTCTGCGGCGAGCTTCTTCCGCTCGGCTGCCGCGGAATCGGCCTCGGCGGCCAGTGCCGTCGCCGTGTTGGCGTCCTGCATCGCCTCGGCGTAGATCTCCTGCGACTGCTCACTCAGCTTCGACGCCGATCCCAGTCGGTGCAGCAGGTCCTCGGCCTTCTCGCCGTTGAGGAACAGGTCGACCGAGAGGTCCTTCCCGCCCGAGCGTGCGAGGTGAGCCGCGATCAGCCCGGCGCGCATCTTCGATGTCTTCGCCGTCTCGGCTGCGGCATCCGCCTGCGACCGAAGGTCCTTCTCGCGCTCCTGGGCTGCCGTCAACGCCTCGAGGGCGTTCCGGTAGGCCTCAGCGGCGATCTGCGACTGTTTCGACGCCTCCTCGGCTGCTGCGGAGAGCCCGGCGAGCAGGTCGGTGACGCGGGTGATCTCGGCCTTCTTCGTGGCCTCGTTCTTCTTCGCCGCCTGGATCTCGTCCCACGACGGGTACCCGGGGTCGGCAAGTGCTGGTGCGACGATGCCGACGGATGCCGTGACTGCTCCGGCCGTGAGGACGGCGAACAGCGAGAACGGGGAGACGCGTGATCGCCGGGTGCGGTCCTTGTCAGCCAAGTGGAACTCCTCGGTCGGCCATCCAGGGGAACGGATTCACTCGGGTGCCCCAGTTGTACACCTCGTAGTGCAGGTGGCAACCCGTCGATGCACCGGTCGTGCCCACGGAGGCGATGTTCTGCCCCGCCGACACCTGCTGGCCGACGCCCACGTAAGTTCCGCCGTAGCCGATGTGGGCGTAGCCGGTGGCGACGCCGTTGCCGTGGTCGATCTTGACGTAGTTGCCGTAGGTGCCGAGGTATCCGGTGTAGACCACGGTTCCCGAGGCTGCAGCGTAGATGGGCGAACCGCACCCCGCACCGATGTCGGCGCCGTAATGGAAGGATCCGCTGCATCCGCCGCTTCCGCAGAGCACGGGTCGCGCACCGTAGCCGTCGGTGATGCGTCCGGATGCCGGGATCGCCCAGCCACTGCTGCCGACGCTGCCGCCGGCGACGCTTCCGCCGCCCCCGCTGTAGCCACCACCACCGCCCGAGGCTGCAGCAGCGGCGGCAGCCTCGGCGGCTGCCTGGGCTCGAGCTGCGGCCTCGCGTGCAAGACGCTCGCGCTCGAGGCGCGCTCGTTCCTCGACACCCTTCTGATACTCGGTCGCGACCTTGGCCTGCGTGTCCTTGAGGAAGGCGAGCTGGGCCGCGAGCTCAGCGCTCTTGGCCACCGACTCGGCCAGAGCCGCCTCAGCGGCCTGCTGCGCCTCCACTGCTGCGGCCAGTGCACTCTCGGCCGCGATGCGCAGCTTCTCGCGCTCACCCTGCGCGATCTTGGCCTGCTCGCCCAGCGACGCGGCGGTGTTGGCCGCGATGTGTGCTGTCTCGTAGATCTCGGAGCTGCGCTCGACGAGTTTGCTCATGCTCCCAAGCTGCGAGAGCAGGGCGTCGGACTTCGCGCCGTCCTGATCGAGCATGAGGTTGGCCGTGAGGTCCGTGCCACCGGTGCGGTAGAGCTGCGCCGCGAGCTGGCCGGCTTGGGCAGTCGCGTCGTCGGCCGTCTTCTGGCTTGCGTCAGCCTGAGCCTGGATATCCTCGGCCTTGCGAACTGCCTGGTCGTAGGCGTCCTGAGCGACCTGCAGCTCCTCGCCACGCTTCTCGGCTTCGGCCTGCGTCTGCGCGACCTGCACTTTGATCTGCTCGATCAGGTCGGTGATCTGGGCAACCTTGTCTGCGGCGGCGGCAGTGTTCGACTTCGCCTTCTGCAGGTCGTCCCAGGTGGGGTACTCGTCAGCCGAAGCCGGCGATGCGAGACCGCCCGTCAAGCCGAGGGCGATGGCAACGACGACGGCCGCCAGCCGAGCACCGCCGCGCGGGCGCGGCGACCGAGGGCTCGTCTCCGGTCGATGCCGGCGAAGCCCGTACTTCCGCACGCGGTGTTCCATGAATCCCCATTCGATCGCGCTGTAGGGAGATCGCGATCACTCTGGTCACTTCTTCAACTTTAACAACAGCGGCGAAACGCACGGCCGATAGGCAGCAGGACGCTCCGGCGGGAACCGCCGCGAGGAATCTAACCTGTCGCCAGATCCAAATCCGGCTCATCCTGCGCCAGTCGCAGAATCGGATGCAGCCGCATGTTTCCGGGGCGATCGACCTGTTTCCCTGCTCGATTTGTCACGTCGCGCGCCACAACGTATGCTTATGCGTCGGTGGTCATCGCTTGGTGGCTCATCCGGCCCCATCGTTTAGAGGCCTAGGACGGCGCCCTTTCACGGCGTTAACACGGGTTCGAATCCCGTTGGGGTCACCGAGAAATCGGATCTCTCAATTGAATATAGAATGGTTTCACATCGAGGCCCTGTAGCGCAGTTGGTTAGCGTGCCGCCCTGTCACGGCGGAGGTCGCGGGTTCAAGTCCCGTCAGGGTCGCAAAGGCGACAAGCCCTTTCGAAAGAGAGGGCTTCTCCTTTAAGCGGCATCGAGAATGCCTAGGCTCTGTAGCTCAGTTGGTAGAGCGCACGACTGAAAATCGTGAGGTCACGGGATCGACGCCCGTCGGAGCCACCACAGCCCCTGGTCCATGCGGATCGGGGGCTTCCCTGTTCCCGGCATCCGCCCGATCGTTCTGTCAACATCATTCACCTGACCAGAACCGGAACTTACCCCCACTCTGGGGTCATCCTCCAACCCCCCGGATCGATAGTGTCGAACCATGCATAGCTGAGCACAGTTCAGCTTGCACAAACCCGATGCAGTACCTGTAAACCCGAAATGCAGGGAACGAACCGCCATGTCATATCTATGCGCTGGCTTCTGCCTACCTGAAGCTGCCATTCCATCCCTTCGAACACGCGCCCCCTACGCGCCGTCCGGCCTCCGGAACGCGGTGTCTGAATGAGCGAGAGTCGAGCCAGACCCGCTGCGGCGGCCCAGCCGCCGCGTGCCCTCCGACTCGTCGACGCGACGCCGACGTCAGCTGTTCACCAGCACGTCGACACCCACCTGTCCGGACTGGTCTGGGCACGTCGCTACCGCGACCTGCTGCGCACCTCCGACACGGTGATCGTCGTTCTCGCCATCGGAACGGCCCTGATCACCGGACTGGTGACCACCGGAGCGCCGGTGGGGAACCTCCTGTCGTACAGCGTCGGCCCGATCGCGCTCGCGGCGATCTGGCTGGCATCGCTGGCCGCCTTCCACACGCGGGGCTCGCACACCGTCGGCGTCGGCGCACTCGAGTACAAGCGGGTCACGAACGCCACGGCACTCGCTTTCGGCCTCTTCGCGATCGGATGCATCGTCTTCACGGTCGACTTCGCCCGCATCTACTTCCTCGTGGCCCTGCCGCTGGGCCTGGGTGGCGTGGTCGCGATGCGCTGGCTGTGCCGCAAGTGGCTGCTGCGCCAGCGCCGCTTCGGCCACTACCTCGCGCGGGCCATCATCGTGGGCGATCGTGCCGACGCCGAGTACGTCGCCCAGCAGGTCGAGCAGAAGTCAGGCGCCACGTTCGTCGTGGTCGGAGCAGCACTCGACGGAGACAACATCGCTGACCTCGTGGCCGGCGATCGACACATCCCCGTCATCTCCGATGTCAACGGCGTCGCTCAGGCTGCTGCCGAGTGGCGCGCCGACACCGTGATCGTCGCCGGCCCCCGGGCAGGCGAGAGCGACTACATCCGCACCCTCGGCTGGAGCCTCGAGGGAACCGCCACCGAGCTCGTGCTCTCCAGCCGGTTGACGGATGTCGCCGGCCCGCGCATCCACTTCCGTCCGGTGGAGGGCCTCCCCCTCATCCACGTCGAGATCCCGACCTTCGAGGGCTGGAAGCACGTGCTGAAGCGCACCTTCGACGTCGTGTTCGCCGTGGCGGCTCTCCTCGTGCTCGCCCCGGCCCTCGTCGTCATCGGATTGTTCGTGCACTTCGACAGTCATGGCCCAGTGCTCTTCCGCCAGGAGCGCTGCGGCCGCAACGGGCGCACCTTCCAGATGGTCAAGTTCCGTTCCATGGTCGCGACCGCCGAGGACGACCTCGCCGGCCTTCTCGACCAGAACGAGGCCAACGGCGTGCTCTTCAAGCTGCGAAACGATCCGCGGGTCACCAGGGTCGGGCGTCTCCTCCGCAAGTACTCCCTCGACGAGCTCCCCCAGATCTGGAATGTGCTGAACGGTGACATGAGCATCGTCGGCCCGCGTCCTCCACTTCGATCCGAGGTCGACTCCTACGAGAAGGACGTCCACCGTCGCCTGTTCATCAAGCCCGGCATCACCGGGCTGTGGCAGATCAGCGGGCGTTCGGACCTCAGCTGGGAGGAGAGCGTGCGCCTGGACCTCTACTACGTGGAGAACTGGTCGCTCACCGGAGACATCATGATCATCTGGCGCACCTTCAAGACCATCCTCAAGCCTGTCGGGGCCTACTGATGCGCATCGCGATGATCGGTACCCGGGGAGTGCCGGCCGCCTACGGCGGATTCGAGACGGCGGTCGAGGAGATCGGCCGCCGCATGGTCGAGAACGGCCACGAGGTCACCGTGTACTGCAGGAGGAGTGACGAGCGCCCCCGCTCGAGCCACCTCGGCATGGACCTCGTACACCTCCCGGCCCTCCACCTCAAGACCGCCGAGACCCTCTCCCACACCGGATTCTCGGTGGCTCACGCGGTGACCCACCGACGTCCCGACGCGGCCTTCGTCTTCAACGCCGCCAATGCTCCGTTCCTGCCCGCTCTCCGTGCGCGCGGCATTCCCGTCGCCGTGCACGTCGACGGTCTGGAGTGGAAGCGGGACAAGTGGGGTGCGAACGGCCGACGCTACTACCGCTGGGCCGAGTCGATGTCCGTGCGGTGGGCTGACGCCCTCATCGCGGATGCCGACGGCATCAGCCGGTACTACCGAGACGAGTTCGCGGTCCCGACGGAGCTGCTCACGTACGGCGCCAAGATCCTCACCGATACGCCCACCGACCGGCTGGCGGAGCTCGGACTCGAGGCCGGCGGATTCCACCTCGTCGTCGCCCGCTTCGAGCCCGAGAACCACGTCGACGTCATCGTCGAGGGCTACAGGCAGAGCGCGGCCACCAAGCCGCTCATCGTGGTCGGCAGCGCGCCGTACGCGGCGCTGCACACGCAGCGCATCCGCGAGGCGGCCGGCGCGGATCCCCGCATCCGATTCCTCGGCGGCGTCTACGACCAGGAGCTGCTCGACCAGCTGTACGCCCACGCCATGACCTACCTGCATGGTCACTCCGTAGGCGGCACCAACCCCTCCCTCCTCCGGGCCATGGGCGCGCGCACGGCCATCATCGCCTGGGACGTCGAGTTCAACCGCGATGTCGCCGGTCCGAGTGCCCAGCTCTTCGGCAGCCCGGCCGACGTCGCCAGGCTGATCGGGATCGCCGAGTCGCGGCCGGACCTCGTCGACGCCGACGCGGATGCCGTTCAGAAGCGAGCCGAGTCCGTGTACCGCTGGGACACCGTCGCCCTGGGCTACGAGGCCCTCGCCGAGCGGCTCATCCGCGGCTACTCGACGAGCGGGGAATCCCACCCCCGGGCGGCCAACTCGGAACGGTCCCTCGCTGCCGAGCCGCGGTTCGTGCCGACCGGCACGGCCATGAGTGAATCGAGGCGCCGATGACCGGCGATGCCGCCACGCGTCCTCCGACAGAGCGCTATGCGGACATCGTGCAGCGGCTGGCCGGAGCCCAGAAGAAGCGCGCCAGAGGCGCGCCCGCCTACTCCGTGTACGTGAATCGGCCGGCAGGCCGCCGGCTGGCCGCCATCGCGTACCTCGCCGGACTGACCCCCAACGTCGTCAGCATCATCAGTGCAGGCTTCACCTTCGGCGCCATCGTCGTCATCGCAGCGGCGCCGGCCGTCCCCTGGATCGGTATCCTCGTCGCGGCCCTCCTCCTCATCGGCTATGCACTCGACTCCTCCGACGGGCAGCTCGCCCGGCTCCGCGGCGGCGGCACACCCGCGGGCGAATGGCTCGATCACGTGCTCGACGCCGCGAAGAACTCCAGCCTTCACCTCGCGGTACTCATCACGGCCTTCCTGAACTTCACCCTGCCTTCACCCGCCTGGCTTCTGGTGCCCATCGGATTCGCAATCGTGGCCTCGGTCTCGTTCCTCGCGATGATCCTCAACGATCAGCTCAAGGCCGCACATCCGCAACGGGTCATCGCTCCCGAATCCCAGAAGGCCAGCACCCCCCTGCGAGCTGCGCTGGGCATCCCCACGGACTACGGCGTGCTGTGCCTGTCGTTCCTGCTCCTGGGACTGCCTTCGATCTTCTTCCCGCTCTACGTCCTCCTCTTCGTCGCGAACCTGGGCTACCTCTGCCTGGCCCTCGTCAAGTGGTTCCGCGACATGACGCAGCTCGGGAGCACCGGCGGTCGACCGTGACGCCCGCTGGCGATGCGGCTCTCGCCGTGATCGTCGTCAACTACGGATCGTCGCAGCTGATCGCCGAGAACCTCGCCGGTCACGACCCACGACCGGTCGCAACCGAGGTCGTCGTCGTCGACAACTTCACCTCGCACGCTGAGCTGGCGGCGATTCGAGACCTGTGCGCTCGCCTCGGCTGGCACCTCGTCGCGAACCCGACCAATCTCGGGTTCGGAGCCGCCATGAACGCCGGGGTCCGGCGAGCGCAGGACCTCGGATGCGAGGTGTTCCTTCTGCTGAACCCCGACGCCCGTGTCGAGCCGGCGGTCATCTCGGCCCTGCTGATCGATTCCCAGAGGGACCCGCTCGCCGTGGTCTGCCCGCGCATCATCGATTCCGACGGCCGCGACTGGTTCGCCGGCGGAACTGTGAGCGTGCAGGACGGGACGACGAGCACTCGAGCGGGTACCGACAGTTCTCTTCCCGGCGGGTGGATCACCGGAGCCTGCCTGATGATCCACGATGAGCTGTGGACGAGGATCGACGGATTCGACGACGACTACTTCCTGTACTGGGAGGATGTCGACCTGTCCTGGCGGGCGACCGCGGTGGGCGGAAGGCTACGGGTGCGCACCGACCTGGCGGCGCGGCACTCCATCGGCGGAACCCAGACGGCTGAAGGCAAGTCGAGCACCTACATGTACTACAACTGCCGGAACCGGTTGCTCTTCGCTTCCAAGCACTTGGACCGGTCCGACATCCTGCACTGGGTGCGCCGCACCCCGGCCTACACCTGGGAGGTCGCCACCCGCGGCAGCCGACGCACCCTGGCCCGCCACCCGTTGCTGCTCGGTGCGGCCATCCGCGGGTCGGTGGCGGGCACCGTGCATGCGCTCCGGACGACGCGCACGGCATCCGTCCTCCGTCAGCCGAGAGCGGTCAGCCGATGAAAGTGGTGTTCGATGCCTACTGGTGGACGGCGGGTCCGCCATCGCTGAGGCACGTGCTGCGCGAGATCGTCTTCGCATGGCATGAGAACTTCCCCGATGACGAGCTGATCCTGGTCACCCGGGCGAGGCATCCGGCCGATCTCGGACGACTCGCGGGCAGCGCCACCGTCCGGACGACCGCTCTGTGGCCCCAGGCGCTGGCCGCGTCGAGGGCGGCGCGGGCAGTCGCCGAGTCGGAATCGGCCGAGCTCCTGCTCACTCACAACTACGCCGGACGTCGCCGCAGCGGCGCCAGCGCCATCTACCTGCACGATGTGCTGTTCGCGACCAACCCCGAGTGGTTCACGGCACCCGAACGCGCCTACTTCTCGTTCATGCGGCGGTGGGCCGCGCGCGCCGATGTCGTGTTCACCTCGAGCGAGACTGAGGCCCATCGCATCCGACAGCACTCCAGTGCTCGTGAGGTTGTGGCCGTGGGCCTGGGTCTCAGCACCGAGCTGGTGTCCGGTACTGAGGAGGACCCCGACGACACCCTCACGAGTGGGCGGTTCCTGTTGACAGTGGGCAGGCTCAACGTACGGAAGAATCTCCGGCAGACCGTGCGCGCAGCGATCAGCTCCGGCTCGATCAGCCCGCGCACGCCTCTGGTCGTGGTCGGTGCCGCCGACGGCAGGGATGAGGGGCGCGCGCCAGACATCGATCGCGCGATCGCCGACGGCTCCGTCGTCTTCACGGGGTTCGTGTCCGAGGCCCGGCTGCGCTGGTTGTACCGCAACTGCGCACTCTTCCTCTTCCTCTCCCTCGGCGAGGGATTCGGGATGCCGCCGGTCGAGGCGTCGCACTTCGGTGCCCCAGTGGTCGTCAGCGACCTCCCCGTGTTCCGAGAGACCCTTCCCACGAGAACGCGATTCGTCGACCCCGCCGACACTGCGCGGCAGGCAGCGCTGATCCGGGATGCGCTGTCACCCGCGCGTCCCGGCACGCCCTGGACCGAGGAACCGGACGTCGCGATCAGGCACAACTGGACCGACTCGGTTCACCGCATCCGCGAACGTGCCCGGGCCGGACGTGCCACAGTGGTGCGATGAACGAGGTCCCAGTCGCACCCACCGGGCCGAGCCGCCTGCGCGTGCTGCAGTCGTTCGGCACCCCGGGCGCCACGTCGAATCCCTACATCACACGACTCTTCTCCTCCACCCCTGGAGTGGAGCAGCACGCATTCTCCTGGCGGTATGCACTGACGGGTCGATTCGATGTCCTGCATATTCACCTGGTCGAGGTCATGTTCGTGAGAAGAGGGCGAATCAGAACAGTCGTCGGGGTCGTCCTCTTCCTGCTCCTCCTTCTCCGTACCCGCGTGTCCCGGATCGGCATCGTGCGCACCCTTCACAACGTGAAGCCCCATGAGGCCCAGAGTCGACTGGTGCAGTGGGCGCTGAGCATCTGCGACCGCCGGACGGATCTCTGGATCCGCCTGAACTCGAACACCGTGCCACCGACAGGCGCCCCCGTGGTGACGATCCCGCACCCGGACTACCGCGAGTGGTTCGCCCTGCACGACGTGCCGGCATCGATTCCGGGACGACTGCTGTTCTTCGGCCTCATCCGTCCGTACAAGGACGTCGACGCCCTCGTACGCGCGTTCACGTCGGTCGCCGACGACGCGCTCAGCCTCCACATCGTGGGCGATCCGCAGACCGCGGAGCTCCGCGAGATCATCGAGCGGGCCGGGCACGGAGACCCACGAATCACCCTGTCCTTCGGCTACGCCGACGACTCGACGCTCGCCACCGAGATCGGCGAGTCGGAGCTCATCACCCTCCCCTACCGGGAGATGCACAATTCCGGGGCGGCTCTCCTCGGGCTCTCCCTCCACAGGCCGGTCCTGGTGCCAGACAACTCCGTCACCGCCGCCCTCGCTGATGAAGTCGGCGAGCCATGGGTGCAGCGCTTCAGCGGCGCCTTCGACGGAACGGCGATCGTGCAGGCGCTCGCGTCTGTGCGTCGGCAGGGATCGGACGGCTCACCCGACCTCACGGCGCGATCCTGGGATGCGTCCGGCTCGGCGCACGAGGCCGCCTACGCACGTGCTGTGGAGCTCGCGGCTATCCGCATCCGGCCGCGGCGTGCCGCCGCTCAGGCGGGCGGCCGCTTGTACTCGTAGTACACGTGGCCCCAGGCGCCGGAGATCATTCCCATTCCGCGATGGACCGTGCGCAGGGCGGCCGCGTTCCGTGCACGCGAACGCGTGACCCGACTCACCGCCCACTTGCCCGTCCCGCCTGCCACGCGAACACTGCCGGCTGCCATGAGGCGGACCCGGGTCGCGAAGCGGCCGGCTCGGCCCCGGCTGAGCGCCACGGAACTGCGCGCCCAGGAGTTCCCGTTCCGGAAATAGCGTTGGAGCACCCAGTCGCGGGAGACGCGGTGCGACGGCACGACGTCGGTGACGACCGCCTCATCGCACCAGACGAGCCGGCCGCCGGCCGCGGTGAGGCTCCGCGTGAAGAGGGTGTCCGATCCCCCGCTCAGGCCGAAGGCCTCATCGAACCTGATGCCGCTGCGACGCACGAAGGCGAGGTCGAGCAGCAGGTTGTTGGTGGCCGCGACCGGCATCCGTGTTCCCGTGGCGAAACGTGGCCGGTGGAAGAAGCCACCGCCGACGATCCACTCGTCCGGTTCCTCGCTGAACTCCGAGATGACACGCCCGACCACGCCGTCGGAGCCGAACCGCGCCCAGGTCGCCAGCAGCTCAGCGAGCCAGCCCGTCCGAGGTCGTTCGTCATCGTCAATGAAGACCAGTGCGGCGGCGGCCTGCGCGGAATCGATCGCGCGGTTGCGCCCGGCAGCGATCCCGGGCCTGGGTTCATGTACATAACGCACGCCCTGCCCTGCGTGACCAGTGACGAGATCCCTGGCGCTCGCGTCGGGGTCGTTGTCGACCACCAGAACGTCGACTTCGACGTCGACGGATGCCGCCTCGACCTTCAGCAGGGGCAGGAGGGCGGCGAGGTCGTCGGGTCGGCGATAGGTCAGCACGGCGACGACGATGGCGCGATCGGGTGCTTCGGCCATGCGTCGATCTCCTCACGTCGGGAGCGTGCGAACCTGTGTCGGCGGTCACCGTCCGACGAGCATATCGGCGCGTGGGTTCCTCTGATGCCCCCGGATGGGGCTCATCACGGCTTCGCAACAGCCGGTTTATCCGAGGAATCCCCAGTATTCTGGAACCAGATCGGTGAGGAGTCGGAACGCGTGGAACCGCAAGAGTATCTCGGCGTGCTTCGGAAGCGCTGGCTCGCCATCGTGGCTCTCGCCGTGCTCGGGGGAGCTGCTGGCTACGGCTATGCGCAGACCCTCCCGACCACCTACACGTCGACGAGCAGCGTCTTCGTGTCGACGCTGCAGGGAGACAACACCAGCGAACTGGTGCAGGGCTCCCTCTACACGCAGAACATCGTGCAGTCCTACGCCGCCCTGGCGACCATGCCAGCAGTGCTCGACCCGGTGATCGAGGATCTCGACCTCAATCTCGACGCGAGGCAACTCGGACGTACCATCTCGGCGAACACCCCGCTCAACACCGTGATCATCGAGATCACGGTGTCCAGCTACAGTGCCGATCAAGCGGCGGAGGTGGCGGATGCCGTGGCATCGTCCCTGGCCACGGTCGCCGAGGACCTCTCGCCCCAGGATGCGGCGGGCAAGCCGTCGATCAGCCTCCAGGTGGTCGCCCCGGCTCACGTCCCGACGGTGCCGTCCGGACCGAACACCCGTCTGCTCGCGATCACCGGCCTCGCCATCGGCGCCCTCCTCGGCCTCGTCTACGCCTTCGGGCGGGAACTCCTCGACACCCGCATCCACGGCACGGCCGACCTCCTGCGCGTCGGCAACCTTCAGCTCATGGGGACGGTGCCCCGCGGACGCCGGCGTCAGACCGACATCGTCGTGCTCCGCGCCAGCCCGCACGGGCCACGCGCGGAGGCCTACCGCCGGATCTTCACGAACATAGAGTTCGCTGACGTCGACAACAAGGTGTCCTCAGTCGTGGTGACCAGTGCCCTCCCGGGCGAGGGCAAGAGCTTCACCGCCATCAACCTCGCCTACGCGGCCGCTGAACGGGTCGATCGAGTCCTGCTCATCGATGCCGACCTGCGCCGGCCATCCGTCGCAGAGTATCTGGGCGTCGAGGGCGCCAGCGGGCTCACGACCGTGCTCCGCGGTGAGATCGAAACCGCCGACGCCATCCTTCCGGGCCGGAAGGGCTCCCCTGACGTGCTCCCCTCCGGAATCACCCCGCCGAACCCCGGGCAGCTCCTCGCCTCTCAGACGATGGCGAACCTGCTGGCGGACCTGCAGGAGCAGTACGACTTCATCGTCATCGACACCCCTCCGGTGGCGCCGGTGATGGATGCGCTGCCCCTCACTCGACTCGTCGACGGAACGATCGTCGTCGCCCGGTTCAAGGTGACTCGGCGCGGACAGCTCTCTCGGGCCATCGCGAACCTCTCGGGCGTCAACGCGCACGTCCTCGGTGTCGTCCTCAACAGGGTCGAGGATCGTGGAGACGAGACCTACTACTCGCACGACCCGCAGCATGACGCGGCCGCAACATCCGATGGCAAGCGCAGACCGTCGTGGCTGCGACGATCCGCTGGTGCGCCGGCGTCGGATGCTGCCGAGCCTCAGGAAGCCGCTGACGAGCCCGAGATGCCCGGCACGCTGCCCGATACCGACGACCCTGCGGGCGTGGACCCGGCCAGCGTCGGTGCGATCGGCGGCTCCGTCGACGACATCGATGAGAACGCGGAGTCGTTGCCCCCAGCGGACGAGGTCGACGAGGCCGACGAGGGCGAGGCGCTTGGAAGAGCGGAGCCCGAGGACCGACCGGCCGATGCCGAGTCAGGCGAGCCGACGGATTCCGACGGGCGGATCCCCGCGGACGACGACGTTGTTCCCGAGCCCTCTGGGCACGCGCGCGAATCGGACGCCCTCACAGGCACCCAGCGCACGTTCCGCATCCGGAGGTCGACCTCCGGACGGCCGGGCGTCCCCGTCGAGCCCGAGCTGGGGTGACTCCGCCCGTGACCACGCCGGTCAACCGACTGGCACAGGCGATCGCGGTCGTCGCGATCGTCCTGATCGGCAGCAGGCTCGTGGCCGGCGCTGGCATCGCCTACGGGAGCATCGTCGCGTTGCTGCTCGTTCCTCTCTGGATCCCGGTTCTCAAACAGTTCACTGGTGCCCGTCTGCTCGTACTTCTCGGCGTGGTCGCTGCGGTGGCCGGGCTCTGGCTCGGGGAGGTCGCCTCGTCGGACCACGTCGTGGACCGCACGGGCGGCTTCGCCTCTGCCGTCGACCTGGTCGGACTGGTGGCCACGGTCGGCGTGATCCTCTGGGCACGCGGGCATCTTCCGGTGTGGGCCATCGGGGCGCTCTATGGGCTCGGAATGGTGATCGGGTCGGTCGCGAAACAGAGCTACGACCTCGAGAACCCGTGGAAGTTCGGCCTCGGCTTCCCCATCTCGATCATCATCCTCGCCCTGGTGAGCAGGGACGGCCGTCGGGTCCTCGACGCGGTGGCCCTGCTGGCCCTGAGCGTCGCGTCGATCCTCACCGACTCGCGCTACAGGTTCGCCACCCTGATGATCGCCGCGTTTCTCGTGCTGTGGCAGATGGTGCCGTCGTCCACGCGGCGCGCGCGGTCGGCGTTGCTCACGGTCGTCCTGTTCGGTGGCATCGCCGCGGTCACCTACAACCTCGCCACCACTCTGATCGTCGACGGATATCTCGGTGAGCAGGCTCAGGAACGCTCCATCGCACAGATCGATCAGTCGGGATCGTTGATCCTCGGCGGACGGCCGGAGCTCGCGGCATCCGTCGCCCTCTTCCAGTATCGACCGACCGGGTACGGCACCGGAGTGACGCCGGCATTGGCCGACATCATCGTGGCCAAGTCGGGCATGGCGGCCATCGGCTACCAACCGAACAACGGCTACGTGGAGGGATATCTCTTCGGGAGCGGCATCGAACTGCACTCGATCACGGGTGACGTGTGGTCTGCTTTCGGCATCGCGGGCCTCGTGCTCGTCGCCGCCATCCTCGTGTTGATCCTGCGTGGCCTCGGCATGTCGGTGGCCTCCCGCACCGCGACAGGGCTCACGCTCGTCCTGAGCATCTCCACCCTCTGGAACCTGTTGTTCAGCCCGCTGGGCGGGTCTTACGACACTCTCGTGCTCGCCCTGGGCCTGGCGCTCACGCCGGTCGTCGCACTCCCTCGCACGACAGCGCCGGAGCCATCCGGCCGCGTCCGCCGCGCGCCGATCCCGACGTAGGACGGCCGCATCGGCACGGAGCGCTCAGGGCTCCACTCCCACTGAGCCCGTGAAGGACCGACCGCCACCGACAGAACCGACACCACGACGACGGAGGCAGTGCCGAGGTCACTCCCTCGGCACTGCCTCCGTCGTCGTGGTGTCGCTACTGCGTGGCGCCGGCCCAGAGGTTGTCGAAGCTGGCGGTGACGGGAGCGTTCGTGACGGCGGTCGGCGTGAAGTACTGCAGTCCCACGCCTCCCGCTGCCTGAAGGGCCGCCGTCGAGTCGGTGACCGAGGTCTGCCAGGCAGCAGGCTCGGAGTCACCCATCTTCCACACCTTCGCGCGGATGGTGGTCGGCGAGGTGCCGAACACCTGGACCCGCACGTTGAGCTGGTCGCCGGCCGCGTACACGACCCCCGGAACCGAGAGCGTCGGGCCGTTCGTGGCGGAGAGGGTCACGGTGCCGCTGGGGTAGAACCGCAGCTTCGCTCCGTAGGTGGTGGTGCCGACGACCCGACCGAAGACCGAGGCGTAGACTCCGGTCCCGGTTGCCGGCTTGTCGAGCGACACCGCCACCTTCACGTCGGTGTCGGTCGACGACACGTTGCGCAGGTATCCCGTCGTCGTGTAGCCGAGGGCTGGCGTCATCTTTCCAGCACCGCCGGCGACCGAGAAGGCTGCCGCGCCGCCGGTGAGCGACCACGGACCGCCGACGTCAGCCGTGCCCCACGAACTGGACGCCGTCCGGCCGAACAGGTCGGTGGCGTAGATCGTCGGGCCCGGAGGCGCCGCGACGGTGATCGTGGACGTCGTGACACCGGTGCCTCCCCTGTTGTCGGTGACGGTGAGGGTCACGGTGTACGTCCCGGATGCGGCGTAGACGTGGGCCGCCGGAGTGGGACCCGTCGCCGTTCCGCCGTCGCCGTAGTTCCACCCGTAAGAGGCGATGGTGCCATCGGGATCCGACGAACCAGACCCGTTGACCGTCACCGAGAGGTTGGACACGTTCGACGTGAAGGAGGCCGTCGGCAGCACGTTGGGCGGAGGCGCCGTCACGCTGACGCTGGCCGTGGTCACCGTCGCCGCTCCGTCGTCATCCGTCACGGTCAGCGTGACCGTGTAGGTGCCGGCCGAACCGTAGGTGTGGTCCGTGAGCTCTCCCGATCCCGTTCCGCCATCACCGAAGTTCCAGGCGTAGCCGGCGATGGTCCCGTCGGAGTCCGAGGATGCCGAGGCGTCGACCGACAGCTTGAGGAAGGCGGCCGATGACGTGAACGACGCCGTCGGAGCCACGTTGGGCGGCGGAGCCGGAGCCACCGTGACGGATGTGGTCTTCGTGTTCGTGCCTCCCTCATCGTCGGTGACGGTCAGGCTCACGGTGTACGTCCCGGCAGCGGCGTAGGTGTAGCTCGCCGTGGGGCCGCTCGCGGTCGCGCCCGGCACTCCGAAGTTCCACGCGTAGCCGACGACGGTCCCGTCGGAGTCTGTCGAGCCCGACCCGTCAGCCGCGACGGCGAGGTTGGTGATCACCGTCGAGAATGCAGCCGTGGGCAGGACGTTCGGCGGCGGACTCGACACTGTGACCGTCGACGAGGTCGTCGCCGTGCCACCGCGGTTGTCGGTCACCGTCAGGGTCACGACGTAGTCGCCACCCGTGGCGTACGGGTGGGCGGCCGTTGCTCCGGTCGCCGTCCCGCCGTCTCCGAAGTTCCACGCGTAGCCGACGATGCTGCCATCGGGGTCCGACGACGCCGAACCGTCGACCGACACCGTCTTCACGCCGGGGGTGGCGGTGAAGCTCGCCGTCGGCGTGACGTTGGGCGTTGTTCCGGTGCCGAGTGCGTAGTGGGCTGCGATGGTGTCGGAGTCGAGCTCCGCGCTGTACACGGCGGCATCATCGATCGTCGCGTTGAGGAACGAACTCGACGATCCCCATGTGATGTCGCCGCCGACTCGCCAGTAGCCGTCGTAGGCCTGGGCGGCCGTCTGCGGGTTGGTGCCGTTCAAGGCGCCGTCCACGTAGAGCTTCATGCCGTCGCCGGCCTGAGTCGCCACCACGTGGTGCCAGACGCCGTCATTGAAGGCGCCGTTGGTCGTGATCGTGTTCAGCTGGCCGGTGTAGGTACCGAAGACGATCTTGCCGTCATCCTGCAGGTACACGTGTCGGTCGTAGCTGCTCGACGTTCCGCTCGCGGCGTCACCGAATCCGATGAGCTTCCCGCCCGAGGTGGTCGTGGTCTTGAACCAGGCCTCGAGCGAGTAGACGGTCGGGTTGCTGACCGGCACGGTGCTCACGACCACGCCGTTGGAACCGTTGAACGATGCTGCCTTGTTCGTGGTTCCAGCGATGGCGCCGGCGGCCTGCTTGGTGACGCCGCCCTGGTAGCTGCCCGGGTTCTGGAAGATGCCGGAGTCGGCGGCGGTTCCTGCCCCCACCGCGTCGTTCAGCCTCCAGTAGAAGTCCGGGTTGTCGCTGTACACGCGAGCGCCGTAGCTGTCGGCCGGAGCCGTGGGCAGGGCACTCGTGCGCCCGGAGGCGGTGTAGTGCTCATTGACCTGCTGGATGCTCTGCGCCTGCGGGTAGATGGCGACGTCGTCGATGGAGCCGTTGAAGAAGTTGGCACCCTCCCACGACGTGTCACCGCCGATCCGCCAGTAACCCGAGTAGTTCTGGCCTGCCGTCACATCAGTGCGCTGTCCGACCCGGACACCGTCGATGAAGAGCTGCATGCCTGTCGGGCCGAGGTTCGCGACGACCTGGTGCCATTGGCCGTTGTTCAGGCCAGGAGCGCTCTGCAGGACTGCGGAGGAGCCGACCCACACGCCGAACTTGACCCGACCCGAACCATCCATGTAGATGTGGCGGTCGTAGTTGTTCGAGGTGCCGGTGGTCCTGTCGCCGAAGCCGACGATCTTGCCGCCCGCCGTGCTCGTCGTCTTGAACCACGCCTCGATCGAGACGTTGTTCGGTCCGACGATCGGATCCTGGCTTGCTGCGAATCCGCTGCCGGTTCCGTTGAAGGTGGATGCGGTGTTCGAGTCGCCGTTGATGGCGCCCGTCGCTCCTCGTCCGACTCCGGCGCCTGCCACCGCGTCCGACATTCCCGCCCAGTCGTAGACGGTGGAGCCGCTGGATTCTCCGAGGCGCCAGTAGTCGGTCGGCGAGTCATCGAGGACCGCCTGCGCGTACGGGCTGATCGTTCCACTGGCCGCGATGGTCACCGGCACGTTCGCACCCAGGAAGGTGTTCCCTGTCGGATCGGTCACCCTGATCCGATAGTTGTACGTCTGCCCTGGTGTGAGCCCGGTGTCCACGAAGTTCGTCGTGGGTCTCGTGTAGAAGTTGGAACTCACCGTCTTGGTGAAGACAGGGGTCGCCGTGGCGTTGTTGCGGATCACCTCGTACTTGAGGGCCGCGTTGTCACGGTCGTAGTTGGCCAACCAGCTCACACGAGCGGTGCCTGCGGCGAAGGAGACCACGTTCGGCACGAAGTTCGTGCCCGAGAGGCGCGGACCCTCCTTGTTGGTCGCGAGGCTGCGCTTCGCGAAGCGCACCAGACCCTGCGTTCTCACGCTGTTGACGATGGTGAACTCTCCTCCGTAGAGGATGTAGTCGCTGTTGCCGTTCACGTTCCAGGCACCCTGGCCGGTGCCCGTGAAGGAGCCGGTGTTGATGTCGGGGAACCAGTCCAGCAGGTTCGGACGGGGGGTCCCGGCCCAGTTGGTGTAGCCGTAGGGGTCGTTGGTGATGGTGCCGCCGACCGCCTTGGAGAAGGCGAGCGCGCGGTGCATCGTCCAGGTCGGCTCGGTCTGCGGGAAACCGCCGATGTTCCCGCAGTAGTGGGCGTGGGAGGCCGTGTAGACGACGTCGCCCATCGGGAAGACGCTGTACGAGTCACCGTGGCAGTCCTCGATCCACTTGATGTCTCCTGTGTCCCAGCTGGCGAAGAACGTCCCCTCGAGAGTGCCGAGGCCGTAGTGGGCTCCGACGCCGTAGACCCCGTCCTCGTCAGCGGCCAGGTTGAAGATCATCGAATCGGTGTCGGCATTGCGCACCCGCGTGTTGACGTTGAAGGGCAGCATGGCTGCAGTGGCGCCGTCGAGTGATGCCAGGCCGTATCCGGGGTTGGACTGACCGTTCACCGATTGGAAGTCGCCGCCGAGGATGACCTTCGAACCATCGCTCTTGATGACCACGCTCAGCGGGCCGCCGTTGGCGATGACGGGATTCCACTGGGTCTTCAGCGTCCCGCCGGTGGAGTAGGCGACGGCTCCAGTGCGCGCCTGCCCGTTGGCTGTGGTGAATGACCCGACGACGTAGACGGTGCTGTTCGCCACCGCGACGGCCGCTGCGCGCCCGTTCAGCACAGGAGCGAACGGAAGCAGGGCACCCGTCGAGGTGTTGAACGCTGCGACGCGGTAACGCGTGGCTCCGGCGATCGAGGTGAAGTTGCCCACGACGTAGAGCGTCGACTTGTCGGGCGAGAGGGTCATACCGCGGATGCGGCCGTTTGCGTTCGGCGCCCAGTTCGTCATCACGCCGTTCGTGATGTTGTACGACATCAGGTGCGTGCGGGTCACCGTGTTCACACCGGCAGCGGACCCTGCGGGTCGGGCATTCTGGAAATCGCCACCCACGAAGACTGTGTTGCCTGCCACCTGCTGATTCCAGACGACACCGTCGATCTGCGGGGTGGGGAGGGCATCAGCCGACACGGTCTCGGGTGTCGTCGGATCCGGCGGAGCTGTGTCCGCGGTCGCCGGTTGAGCGGCCACCAGGACCAGTCCGGCGGAGAGAGCGATCGCAGTGGCGAAAGACAGGATGCGCGAGGATGCGGAAAAGCGCATGGGCAGGCCTCAGTTCGGGTTGTAGGCGTCTTTCGGGTAGACACCGACTTAGGCGCGAGCTTAGTGAAATATCCTCAACGCCCATACCCCCCGAATGGGTACGAAAATCTCAGGCCGGGAATGCACCCTGGAATGCGACCACGGGTTCCCCGGGCTGGTAATCGAGGGTGATCAGGAGAAGCTCCCGATCCGCTTCCGGCACGTCGAAGACCAGCACGCCGTCGACTGACGCTCCAGCGGGAATCTCGGCCGGCAACTCCTTCACTCCGGGATTCGACATGTCCTGCGACGGCGTCTGGCTCGGGCCGTAGTAGACGTTCACGAGGGCGGAGGCGAGGGAGACAGGGGCGTCGGTCGAATTGGTGATGGTGATCGTGAATCGGATCGAGGGCCCGGCGACCTCGCCGGGCATCTTCGCCTCGGACTCGACAGCCTCGAAACCGGCCACTGCCGCGGTGACGCCCGGCGCGACAGGAGCCACCGAGCCGATGGGCACTGCGCTCTCCGTCGGGATGGTGCCGGTGGCGACCGGCGAGGAGGATGGGTCCGAGCTCGCCGAGCCGTCCGTGGCAGAAGCCGTGCCGTTCGTGGCAGAACCTGTCGGAGACGCAACCGGTGCGGTGGCGCGGGGGAGGAAGACGATCAGGGCGATCACCACCGCGACGACGGCGATGAGCGCGACTCCGATCCACACAGCTCGTGAGCGTGTACGCACCGAACCGTCGTCACCTGTAGTCATCGCGATCCTTTCGCCGACTGCGGCCCCCGGAGGGGCCGCAGTCACTGGTCGAGCTCCTCGGTCGAGCCGACCGTGGGATCAGTTATACATGACCGGGCCGGTCATCCGGCCGCCATCAGCCGTTTTTGACCTTGACCAGGGCGCCGTCGTTCGAGTAGTAGTTCCGCTGCACGTCGAGGACGGACGTCTTGGGTGCGATGATCGCGCAGTCGTACAACTTGGTCGAACGCCCGAACGTGTTGTCGAGCACGCGCATCCCGGTGATCGGGCCAAGTGAGCCCTGGGCGACGTTGATCGTGCACGCTCCACCGTCGGCGAAGTTGTTCGAGAACACGATGTTCGACACCTTCGTGCGGTCCTGAGTGATCTGCACAGCCGCATTGTGCGAACCGGTGATCGTGTTGCCCGTGATGGTGATGTTCGATCCACCCTGGATCTGGATCGAGTCGTCGTGCGTCGGGGTGTTGTTGCGCAGCGGGTCCTTCTCGAAGTGCTGGTTGTCATGCATCCAGGACTTGCTGATCGTGACGTCACCGGCGGTCAGGTGAACCGTGTCCTCGACATGGTGGATGTTCACCCGAGTCGCGGTGAAGTTCGAGCCCATGATTCCGTTGGCGCGCTGTCCCAGCGATGCCACCTCCGTGTCGGTGATGACGAGGCGCGGGTAGTGCCCGAGGTTGTTGATGAGCGCGACGGGGACGTCACGCACCCGACCGTGGACGACCGTGTTCTTGATCGTCACGTCGGCAGCCTGAACGATGATGCTTCCGCGCACGTCCAACCCGCTGACGACAGTTCCCGCCGTCTTCACATAGAGGTCGCCATCGTGGATCGTGAGCTTCGTTCCAGCGGGGACGCCGGTGTTGGTCGCGTTCGGCGCACCCGTCGTCGGCTTGGGAACCGTCGGCTTCGGCGTAGCCGTGGGAGTCGGGGTCGGGGTCGGGGTCGGCGTCGCGGTCGGCTGCGGCGTGGCAGTCGGCTGCGGCGTGGCGGTCGGCTTCGGCGTTGTCGGCGGCTTCGGAGCGGTGGTCGGAGCCGAACCGCCGGGACCGATCTCGCCGACGACGGCGACGGACAGTCGTACGCTGGCCGCACTGTTCGTGAGCGTCAGCACGGGCTTGCCGGCTACGACAGGGACGACGACGGTGTTGGTCGACGCCTGGCCCTTGCCAGCGAGGAGCACGACGCTGGGGGCGCAATTCGCCGGAGTGGTGCGGTCCAGGCAGGTGGTGACACGGGTGTCACGCCACGCGCCGACGCCGGTCACGCGGACGACGGCCTGGGTGGCCGTCGACGACAGACCCGCGAGGCGGAAGGCCGAGCTGGCGCCGGGCTTCAGCACGATGGATGCCGGTGCCGCGGCTGCGACCGGCGCGAAGGCCGTGTCTGTGGCCGATGCGCGGATGAATCCGCGTGCGTCGACGCGGAGGGATCCGGTCCCGGCGTTGTTGTAGAGCTGGATCTGCTTGCCCGAGGCTCCTCCGAGCTTGACGATCGCGAAGGTGTCGCGAGCGCCGACGGCGTTCGGGTTGAAGGTCGAGGTAGCGGCACAGTCCGCCCGCGGCTGACCAGCCGGGCAGGCAGCGACGTAGCTCGGTCCGGTGAAGCCGGACGAGTGGATGTTGACGGCGACCGCGGTGGCGTCGGCCGGAACGTTCGGGATGGTGACGGTGGAGAGTTCGCGCGCACCGATCGCGAAGGACGAACCGTTCACCGGCTTCGCGACCTCCGAGTAGCCGCCAGAGGCGGTGGCCGAGCCGCGTGGAACGACGTACCCCTCCACGTCGGCTGCGACCAGGACGCTGCGCGTCGCATTGATCGTGAATGCCTTCGTGGTCGGGTCGATCGGCACGAGCACCGGACTCGAGGTGGCGACGCCGGACATCGCGGTCAGAACGGGGCGGCTGCGGCAGTCCGCCGTCGCCGTGGTTCCGGGGCAGACCGACACGGCGGATGCCGCTGCTGCCCGGGCGGCGGTGAGCACGACCCAGGCTGCAGTGGCACCGGTCGGCGCTTCGGTGAAACGGCCGACGACTTTGCCCTGTGCGGGGATGGTCACCGGGGCGAGGACGCGCTCGGGCGCGACAGCCTGGTAGCCGGATGGCTGGGGTGCTGCTTCTGCAGCGGAGGTCCACCCGGCAAGGGTGGATGCACTGAGTACCGTCGCGAGCGCGACGACGAGGCCGGTCATACGGCGGCGGTACAGGGTCTTCTTCAGCATCGATCTCTCCTACGGACGAGCATGGGGGGTAGGGGCTTGATCGGGAAACCCACCACTTCGGGGTGGGACGCCACCAGTTCGGGGCGATAAGGCCACCCGTTCGGGGGTGGTCAGGCCACGATAGCCTGCGCGCATCGGCCTGTCACATCGGCGTGAGAGAGCTCTCATGGAGCACCGACGAAACGCTCGGACTCAGAGCGAACCGGTTGCCGCCACCTTCTCGGCGAGGTATGGAGCCAGCGTGGTGGCGTACAGCGCGGTCAGGTGATTGCCGTCGCCGTAGACGAGGACGTCGCCGACGATCGTCGAGCAGCGATCGGCCGTGCACAGGAAGTCGTTCATGTCGATGACATCGACAGAGCCCTCGTTCTGCGCCGCCAGGACCTGCGGGTCCGGCACGATCGCGCGTTCACGGGCGACGCTGCAGACCGCCGCGGCGTCACTGTGCTCGTTCTCGAGGACGCAGGTCGGAGCGTCGTAGATGCCGCCGTTCGATGGCTGTGCGATGTCCCGTAGGACCACGACGCGCGCACCCCCTGCGATGACGGGCGCCCAGGCCGCGCGCATTCGTGCGGCCTCCGCCTTCTGCTGCTCGACCGGTTTCGCCCCTCCCCCCACCAAGGTGCTGCGCGCGGAGACGAACACGACGTCGAAATGTCCGGCGACGATCTCCCGCAGGGCCTTCGCATTCCAGTCGGAGCATCGGCGTTCGCTGCCGTTGGCACCGGCCGGCAGCACCTGCAGGAAACAGCCGGCGCGCAGGAAGGTCTCGAGATGCCAGCCCTCGTCGTCCGCGATGACGCTGAGCGGCGCGAGCCACTGCGAAGCGTGCGAGTCGCCGGCGAGCGCGACCCGCGGCGCGGCGGACGACGACGAGCCGAAGTCGCAACTGCGCACGGCATCGGACCCATTCGCCTGCTGGCATCCGGCTGAGGTGGGTCGCCGCGCGATGAGCGGATCAGGGTAGATCTCGTCGCCGGACGTATCACTCGATGATGGGCAGGCACCGGAGTCGGCGAGCGCAGAAGCGCCGAAGCACTCGATCGTCAGCGGATCGCCGAGGGACTTCATGGCGGATTCCGCGCTGGCGATGCGCGCAGAACTCGATGCCCAGGCGACGCCGCCGACGGATGAGACGATCAGCATCCCGCAGAGGGCACCGATGAAGATGGTGCGCCGCCGCGGCTCCCCGGCCGCCCGTCGCCAGGGGAGGGGACCCGCGCGCAGCGGGTCCTCGAGGAATCTCTTGGAGAGCCATCCGACGCCAAGCGATGCGATCAGAATCGCGACCTTGAGCGGGCCACCCAGGGGTTGTTGGAGGACGACCGGCACGATGACGATGAGAGGCCAGTGCCACAGGTAAACGGAATAGGAGATGTCGCCGACCACCTGCACCGGCCGCCAGCGCATCGCGGGCGCGAGGGAGAAGCGTCCGGGCGGCGAACCGCCGGCGATGACCGCCGCCGCACCGAACACCGGCAGGAGCGCTGTCCAACCGGGGAACGGGGTCGTGGAGGTGTACACGACGGCGGTGAAGAGTATGGCGGCGAGGCCGACCCACGTCGACAGGATTCCCTGCCACGGCCGCAGCCGCACGAGAGGCAGGAAGACCGCCAGGAGCGCGCCTGCCGCGAACTCCCAGATGCGGCCGAAGGTGTTGAAGTACGCACTGGCCTGATCTGCATCCGTGGACAGGATGGAGAACAGCAGAGACGCCGCACCGACGATGCCGACGACCAGCCCGAGCGAGCGCCGGGTGGCCGATCGGTTCGCTCGCCGCAGCAGGGCCCAGCTCAGCAGCAGCAGGAGCGGCCAGACCAGGTAGAACTGCTCCTCCACGGAGAGTGACCAGTAATGCTGGACGCTCGAATCGGATGCCGCGGCTCCCAGGTAGTCGACCGAGTTGGCCACCAGCGCCCAGTTCTCGACGTAGAAGGCGCTCGCGACGATCTGTTGACCCGTGTCGTTCCACGTGGTCTGCGGCATCCATATCAGCGTGGTGATGCCCACCACCATGAGCACGACGAGGGCCGCAGGCAGGAGGCGGCGAATCCGGCGCACGTAGAAGTCGGTGAGGGAGAAGCTGCCGCGCTCGACGACGCCACGCATGATGTGGGAACTGATCAGGTAGCCGGAGATGACCAGGAACACGTCGACGCCGACATATCCCCCCTGCAGGTATGCGGGCCACAGATGGTAGAGCACCACCAGCAGCACGGCGACGGTGCGGAGGGCCTGGAGCTCGGGAAGGCGGCCGTCTCGGGTAGTCGTCGTGCGAGGAGCTTCTGCTTCCATCGTGCTCGGGCGCATCGTGTGTCAACACTACGGCCAGACCCCCGCACCTCGGCACGCCCCCTTAACGGGGCACATGACGCTGCGAGCAGGTGGGATCCTGCAGCCGAGCGGCTAGTCTCTGGGAATGCTGACACGGTGGGGCCGAACCGCGAGCGCGCTCGGAGTTCCTCGACGGACCCCTGCGCCGCGATGAGAGTCCTCGTGCTCTGGGCCGACGACCTCTCACCGAATCTCGGCGTGCGGGTTCTCGCCGAGGGAAACGCGGCGCTGGTGCGACGAGTCTGGCCCGATGCCCAGTTCACCTTCCAGAACTCGGGCCGCCCGCTCTCCGAGCTGCCGGTCGGCCGATTCCGATCGTTGCTACGTGAGCGAGTGACCGGGGAGAAGGGGATGATGCGCTGGCTGCGCTCCTTCGACCTGGTGATCGACACCCGCTCGGGCGACAGCTTTGCCGACATCTACGGCTGGCGCCGTCACGGCATGATGTCGGCTGTTCTGCACACGGCCGCGGCGGCCGGGGTTCCCGTCGTCCTCGGACCTCAGACGATCGGCCCATTCACCACTCTGCTCGGGCGTCGGCTCGGAGTACGCAGCCTCCGCCAGGCCTCCCTCGTGATGGCGCGTGATTCCGCGAGTGCGGAATACGCGCGGTCTCTGGGCGAGCATGTAGACGTCGTGACGACGGATGTCGTGTTCGCACTGCCGGTGCCCGAGATCGAGCGCACCCGCGACGTCGTGCTGAACATCTCCGGTCTGCTCTGGCGAGAGAACCCCCACGTCGACTCCGCCTCGTACCGCGCGATCGTGACCGAGCTGTACGCCGCGCTGCGGGCCGACGACCGCCGGGTCACCCTCCTCGCACACGTGCTGGACTCTTCATCAGCCGACAACGACGTACCGGCCGTCCGTGAGTTCTCGGAGACGATCGCCCCGGATGCCGAGGTCGTCGTCCCCGCAGATCTCGACGACGTGCGACGTGTCGTCGCATCCGCGCAGCTCGTCATCGGGTCACGCATGCACGCCTGCCTCAACGCGCTGTCCGTCGGCACCCCCGCAATCGCGTTGGCGTACTCGCGCAAGTTCGCTCCTCTGCTCGCCGACCTCGGATGGGCCCACACCGTGGGCCTGGACAGGCCGGATTCCGCCGTCGCCGGCGTGCTGGCCGCTGCCGCGTCGCCCACCCTCCTGCACGATGCCGCCGACGTGCGGGAGCGTGCGCAGACGCTGTTGGTTCCGGCCGTCGTGGCTCTCGAGAGCCTCGGGGCCGTCACGACCGCGCGAGACGGCGGCGGCGCGTGAGCGAATCCGGCGCTCCTCCCGGAGACGGCTCGTCCGGACTCGGGGCCCGGGCCGCCCGCGGCGCAGCCGTGACGGTGGGCGGGCAGGGCATCCGGATCCTCATCCAAGTCGTCTCGGTCGTCACTCTCGCACGCCTCCTGAGTCCGCAGGACTACGGCCTGGTCGCGATGGTGCTCGCCGTCGTCGGAGTGGCCGAGATCTTCCGTGACTTCGGGCTCTCGTCGGCCGCCGTGCAGGTGCCGCTGCTGTCCCGCGGACAGCGGGACAACCTGTTCTGGATCAACACCGGGCTCGGGGTGGTACTGGCCGGCATCGCCCTGCTCGCGGCACCGCTCGTCGGCCTGCTCTATCGAGAACCGGATGTCGTGGCACTGACGCAGGTGCTCTCGCTCACATTCGTGCTGAACGGTCTGGCCGCGCAGTATCGCGCGGACCGCAACCGGCAGCTGAAGTTCGCGGTGCTGGCCCTCAGCGACGTCGGCGGGGCGGCGATCGGACTCGGAGTCGCCATCAGCACCGCGCTGCTCGGATGGGGATACTGGGCACTCGCGGCTCAGCAGCTCACCCAGGGCCTGGTCGCACTGGTCGTGCTCGTCGGCAGCGCACGCTGGCTGCCGCGCCTCCCTGATCGCTCGGCCGACGTCCGCGGGCTGCTGCGCTTCGGTTGGCATCTCGTCGGCACTCAGCTCGTGGGCTACATCACCAACAACATCGACAGCGTGATCGTGGGCGTGCGCTTCGGGGCCGCTCAGCTCGGCATCTACAGCCGTGGCTTCCAGCTGCTCATGCAGCCGCTCGGCCAGCTGCGTGCACCGACGACGACGGTCGCCCTCCCCGTGCTGTCGCGCCTGCAGAACGATCCGGCGCGCTACGACGAGTTCCTCGTGCGCGGCCAGCAGGCACTCGGCTACACCCTCGTGGCCGGCCTCGGCGTCGTCGTCGCGGCAGCGGATCCGCTGGTCGCCATCCTGCTCGGCCCGCAGTGGCAGGAGGTTGTCCCCATCCTGCGGATCCTGGCAGCTGCCGGCGCCTTCCAGACCCTCGCCTACGTCGGATACTGGGTCTATCTGTCACGCGCACTCACGTCGGATCTCTTGCGCTACTCCATGGTCACCAGCGTTGTGAAGATCGCCTGCATCCTGATCGGCTCCTACTGGGGCATCATCGGCGTGGCGATCGGGTACGCGGCGGGCCCGGCCATCGCCTGGCCGATCTCGATCATCTGGCTCTCGACCCGCACGACGATCCCCGCGCGCCGGCTCGTCCTCGGAGCGCTGCGGATGCTGGCCGTCGCCACGGTCGCTGCGGGGGCCGGGTGGTTGGCCGCCGTGGCGAGCACCGCGCTCGGAGTCGTGGCGGAAGCCGCCATCGCCATCGGCGTGACGCTGGCCGTGTACGCGATCATCGCGTTGATCATCCCTCCCGTACGCCGGGACGTGGCGGGGATCATCGCGATAATGCGGCTCGTGCCCGCTGCACGGCGCGGCCGCTCGGCCTGACCTTCAGCGTCAGACCGCAGGTCCTGTACGGCCGGGCAGTCGCCGGGCCACGGACCGCGCCGTGCGACGCGCGACGGCGAGCACTCTGGGCGGGAGCTCTCGCAGCCTCCGGCCGTGCCGGGCCCGCTCGAAGTCTGCCCGGAAGCCGGTGACGAAGGCCTCCGCCTCCGCCAGATCCTCGAAGAGGCCGCTGCGTACCCAGAACGAGCAGAGAAGGGCGGTGGGCTCCGGATCCAGATTCGCCAGAGCCGTGCGGTGGATGCTGAACAGTGGAGCCGTGGCCTCGTCGGCAGCCTCGATGGCCGCCTGAACCGGGCCGGACTGCGCCGTGCTCGGCCAGATGTTCGGACTCGATGGCTGGTCCAGGGAGAAGGCTTCGTCGAGGGTCGTCCCGTGCGAGAGCAGCCAGCTCGAGTAGAGGAAGAACTCGGTGAGCTCCCGTCCCACGAATTCACGAGCGAAGGTTCGCCCCGAGCGCTCCTCGATCCCGGCGATCATGCCGGTCACTGCGTCGGCGTCGAGCACGACAGGCGTGATCGTCGCGGTGAACCGGTCGAGGTGCGCATCCGCGTCGAGGCCGCAGTATGCGAGGACACGCTCGAGGTCGTGGCGCAACGGGTGGTCGCGATAGCTGTGAGCTCGCCCCCGGGGCCGACCGTCGGCCGCCACGAAGAAGTCGGCCGCTGGGCTGCGCACGAAGTGGTTCTTCGCGTCGAGCACGACGTAACGCCGCCCGGGGATCGACGCCGCGACTGCGAGCTTCAGCACCTGCTGGGCGCGCCATCCGCTCGCGCTCGGCAGGGCGGTGATGTCCGCAGGCCGCAGGACACTCACGACCGGAGCGTGCACGCCGTACTCGGCGGTGAGCCGGGACCGCTCGGCATCCGTCATGCCCGTTGCCGAATTGTCGATGACGATCACCCGCTCGACCTCGTCGGCCGGAAGGTGACGAGCCATGGAACGGGCCTGCAGGCGTTGCAGTGCGAACTCCGACTCGAACACGACGCCGACGAAGGTCCCGGCGCGGAGGTCGTGCGGTGGGGATGTCACCACGGGCGTGATCCTCTCCTGCTGTGCCGACCGGCTGAGCGCGACTCTAGCCTTACACCGCTGTCGACGCTAGCATCGTGAGCAACTCTCACACCCGATCGTCGCGAGCAGTCCGCTCCCGCCCAGAGAGAACCCGAGGTATCAATGGACGCCCCTGCACGGCCGCCTGCCCCCGCCCGAATCGGCTATGCCGCCGGAGCCTTCGATCTCTTCCATGTCGGGCACCTGAACCTGCTCAAGCATGCCAAGAGCGCTTGCGACTACCTGATCGCCGGTGTCGTCTCGGACGAGATGCTCGAGCTGACCAAGGGCGCGGCCCCCATCGTCCCGCTGGCGGAACGACTCGAGATCGTGCGCCACATCTCCTACGTGGATGAAGTGCACGCCGAGGTGGTCCCCGACAAGCTCGACACATGGAAGGACGTCGGCTTCACCGTGTTCTTCAAGGGGGATGACTGGCGCGGTACAGAGAAGGGCAGCCGCCTCGAGCGGGAGTTCGGCGACGTCGGCGTCGAGGTGGTGTACTTCCCGTACACGGTGCACACGTCGAGCACGGCGTTGCGCCGCGCGCTCGACCTGCTCGATCAGGGCCGGCAGTCCGCGATCGCTGCGGACTAGCGACGACCGTCGTCAGCGCACGGCGTCCGGCTGTCGCCGCGCGGGCGTGGTCGACGAAGTCGCCCAGGAGGCGACCGGGACGGTGAAGATGCCGGGCACGTCACGCAGCGGGGTGTACACCGCGAGAGCGATCGCGATCGATGCCGCGCACAGCAGGATCGGCACGACGGCTGCGACGACGGACGGGATCACCACGCCGGTCGCGACGATGACCGCGGCGACCGCGATCATCGGAAAGGTGTGCACCAGGTAGATCGGCAGCGTCCGGGACCCGAGTCTGGCCAGGATGCCGAAGCCTCGCCAGCGCGCCAGAACGACGGACACGGCGATGCCGACGACGACCGCGAGGATGCCGAGGCCGAGAAGCACGAACGGCACGTGCAGGAGCTGGAACTTGACCGCTGCGGCCACCGTCACTGCGTAGACCGCCGTTACTGCGAGTGCGTGCCACCAGGTCGCCCTCGGCGCGACCGAGCGCACCCAGTCCCCGATCAGAAGCGCGAGCAGGAAGAACACGAAGTACCGGCCCATCTTGTCCCACGCCGTTCCGGTGTGCAGGAACCCCGTCCCGAAGCCCACGGCGACGAGCGCAGCCACGGCCAGCGGGATGACCGGCGGCAGCCGCCGTGTGAGCCAGGCCACCGTGAAGAAGATCGGCAGGGCGTAGATGAACCAGAGATTCGGGTTCGGAATCACGAGGAAGTCGATGAGGTGCCACCACGAGTCGGGCGCTGCCCCGGGGGAGATGGGGGGCATGGCCTGCATGTACAGCTGCTGGGCGATCACCCAGACGACGTAGAGCCAGAGCAGCAGGACGAGCCGACGCTGGAACAGCCCGCGGTAGGGCAGTGCGACGGCTCGAGCACCGAGCACCCCCGACATGAAGAAGAACAGCGGCATCCGGAAGGTGTCGAGCAGCGGATTGAGGACCGTCAGGGGGCCGACCGCCCCGGCGAGCCCGAGGTAGAGGGTGCTGTGGAACAGGACGACGAGGGTGATCGCGATGCCCTTCGCCGTGTCGATCCAGGCCAGCCTGCCGGATGCCGTGGCAGTCGCCGGCGCACTCGCGGTCGAGTCGCTCACGGGAGGACCTCGGCGGAGATCATGGCGTGCTGAGGGTCGGAGGCGGATCAGCGGTGATCGTCTTGGTCTGCGTACTTCGCCGGAACCGCAGCTCGGGGAAGGCGAACAGCAACCGCAGCCAGCTGTGTTTGGAGAGCCAGACCGCGAGCGTGCCGACGAGGAGGGCGCCGATGCCACCGACGACGATCATCGCGCCGTTGGGCACGCCGAGCGTCGATCCCAGCATGACGATCGCTGTGATGACGGGGAAGTGCGTGACGTAGTAGATCAGCGAGTTGCGTCCGACGAAGCGGATGGCCGCCGTTCCTCGCCGCGTCGTGGTGAGCTGGGCGATCTTCACCCCGCACAGCACTCCGACGACCGAGAAGATCGCGAGCAGGCCGTAGTAGCGCCAGGGCCCGTAGACCGCGGAGGCCACCCCGAAGCCGACGGCGATCGGCACCGAGGCCCAGATCCAACGACTGGCCAGGACCCGGTCGAGCACGGCCCGGTTCTCGGCGACGAGTTTTCCGAGGAAGAAGAATCCCATCAGGAAGAAGAATCGACGGCGGTTCATGTCATCGGTGAAGCCGGTCGCGACCCACGGGAGCAGCACGAGGATCCATCCCGGGACCCAGCGGACCAGCGGGGCGATCGCGTAGAACACCAGGATGTAGAGCAGGTACCAGAGGTACGACGTCGTCCACAGGTTGAACGAGAGCAGAGTGTTCGGCGACGGGAAAAGCAGGATCCACAGCACCGTCCACACCACGAACGGCCAGGCGATGAGGCGCAATTTGCCTGAGAAGTACGTGGGGAGCGGCTTCCGGAGGGAGGCGGGGAGAAGCATGCCCGAGAGGAACATGAGGGTCGGCATCCGGTACGGTGCGAAGAACTCGTTGAAGCCGATGAGCCAGTCGGGGGCGTGTCCGTAGCCGAAGCGCACCAGGATGCCCGAGGAATGCCAGAGGATCACGAGCAGGATGGCGCCGCCGCGCAGCGAGTCCATCCAGATCATGCGCGGCTTGGCGGTGGGGGCGAGCGGATCGGACATGCGCTCCCCTACCGGCGGGTCGCGTCAGCAGCGTGCAGCCGGGTCACGGGTGGGCCTCTCGGGCAAGGGCCGCCCGGCGTTCGGGCGATTCCCTCAGGATAGGCACCGATGCCCTCGCCGACAAGGTGCCCACCGGGCTTTTCCGGGCCGGCCCCGGCAGCGTCGCGCCGACCTGTCGCCCGTCGCACCACGCACATCTGGCGAGAATGGACGATTCCGTCGGTGACGTCAGGCCTCGAGGACCTGGGTGATTCGCGGGGCCGGGTGGCCGTGCACCTCCCGGTGCAGGCGCTCCATCGTCTCGTCGAGCCTGGCGGCGGTCTCGGCAGCCTCGGTCAGGCCGTCGACGAGGTGCTGCGGGACCTGCTTGTCGTACTTGTAATAGGTCTTGTGCTCGAGGCTCGCCCAGAAGTCCATGGCGATCGTGCGGAACTGCACCTCGACCGTGACGGGAACGGGGCCGTCGGAGAGGAAGACCGGCACCTCGAGGATGACGTGCAGGCTGCGGTATCCGTTGGGCTTCGGATGGGCGATGTAGTCCTTGATGCTCAGCACGCGAACATCCTGTTGCGCCGTGATCATGTCGACGATGCGGTAGACGTCGGAGACGAAGCTACAGGTGACGCGCACGCCCGCGATGTCTGTGATGGAGGAGCGGATGGCGTCGAACGAGGGCTCGATGCCCTTGCGGTCGAGCTTCTCGAGAACACCGTCGGTCGACTTGAGCCGGCAGGAGATGTGCTCGATCGGGTTGTGACCCTCGTGCTCGCTGAACTCCTCGCGCAGGATCGAGAGCTTCGTGACGATCTCGTCCATGCCGAACTTGTAGCGCTGCAGGAACCGACCGAACTCGTCACGCAGCGCCTTCATCTCGGCGAGGGTGTCGAGATCGAGCTGCTGGAACAGCTCGCTGGTTCGAGGGGTGAGGAGCGGCCGTGTGAGAGCGGTCAGCCTGGGCTTGTCATCGGGGATCGTGTCCACACCTCGACGCTACGCACCGCTCCTCCGCGATCCGTGTGAATCGACCATGAGAGCTCAGTCGGAGTCAGAGCTTCGAGTCGCTGACGGTGAAGGTGTCGCAGGCCGCAGCTCCGCCGTCGTAGCCGGCCTGGAACCACTTCTGGCGCTGCTCGCTCGAGCCGTGCGTCCACGCCTCGGGGTTCACATCTCCCCCGGACTGCTGTTGGATGCGGTCGTCGCCGATGGAGGCTGCTGCGTTCAGTGCATCCGCGATCTGGGCTGGCGTGACCGGCTCGAGCAGCGGCACGTCGGACGCGGCCGTTGGTTGCTCTGACGCCGCTGCAGCCCACGCTCCGGCGTAGCAGTCGGCCTGCAGTTCGACCCGAACACTGCCGGATGCCGCCCCCGTGGTGCCGTCCTGCGACGCCGTGATCGCACCCGTCAGGTTCTGGATGTGGTGACCCCACTCGTGGGCGATCACGTACATCTCCGAGAGCGGTCCGCCCGATGCGCCGAACCGGCTGCGAAGCTCGTCGTAGAAGGTCGTGTCGAGATAGATGAGCTGGTCGGGCGGGCAGTAGAACGGTCCGACGGCGCTCGTGGCGTTGCCGCATCCGGTCTGGACACCCTCGGAGAACAGCTTGACGTTCGTCGTGGCATACGTCACGCCCAGCGCCGGCGCCTCCTCTGCCCAGTAGGCGTCGAGCGACTCGGCAGCGCCCTCGAGTCGGCACTCGATACCCGCATTGGCATCGGCCCCGGTCTCGCAGTTGGTGATGACCTCGTCGCTGGACGAGTCGACGGGCCCGCCGCCACCGCCGGCTCCCACGAGGCCGGAGAGGTCGACCCCGAGGAGCTGACCGATGAGGACGATGGCGACCACGCCGATGCCTCCACCCACACCGATGCCCACGTTGCGGCCGCGCTTGGATACCTTGCCGCCGCCGATCTTGGCGTTGTCGTCGAACGTCATGCCGCAAACGTAGCGGCCCACGCCGCTTCGCGCCGACCGGTTGACAACGACGGCCGGTTTCAGGCAGGCAGGGCGACCGGACGATCTACTCCGGGCGGTGGGTTCGGCGAACGGGCAGCGTGAACACGCCGGGAACGTCGCGCAGCAGCCTGTGGACACCGAGGGCGATCGCTATGGCCAGGGCACAGAGCACGACGGGCAGGACGACGGCGACTGGGGTCGGGATGCTGATGCCCGTCGCGACGAGCAGTGCGCCGACGGCGAGAAGCGGGAAGGCGTGCACGACGTAGATCGGCAGAGTGCGGGTGCCGAGGTGGCGTACGACGTCGAAGAACGGCATCCGGCTCATGATGACGGCCAGAGCGATGCCGACGGCCACAGCGAGGAGGCTCAGGCAGAAGAGCACGAGCGGAACGCCCCGGATGCCGGTGGCGAAGGTGACACCGGTGAGACCGAGGTAGGCGACGGCGAGCGCCGCGGCATGCCACCAGCGGATGCTCGGCGCCAGGCGGCGCACGGTGCCGCCGATGCGCAGCGCGAGCAGGAAGAAGAACAGGTAGCGGCCCATCTTGTCCCACGCCGTGTCTGTCTCGAGGATGCCCGAGCTGAACAGCACCGACACCACGGCGGCGAGAGCCAGCGGCACGAGGGCCGGCCACGAGCGCATGAGCCAGGCGATCGTGAAGAACAGGGGCAGCGCATACAGGAACCAGAGGTTCTCATTCGGGATGACGGCGAGGGTGACGAAGCTCCACAGGGGGCTCGGCTCCGACTCGAGCGAGGTGGGAGGAAGCAGGGCCAGGAAGACCTGCTGGAGCGCGACCCATAGGGCATAGAGGTACGCGAGCAGGGCCAGGCGCCGGTGGAACAACGCCCTGTAGCCGAGGGCGACCGCCCGCGCCCCGAGCACTCCCGACATGAAGAAGAACAGGGGCATCCGGAACGTCTCGAGCATCGGGTTCGCGCGTGCACCGGGCACGTCGACGCCGGCGAGACCGAGGTACATCGTCGCGTGGTACAGCACGACGAGCACGATGGCGATGCCCTTGGCCGTGTCGATCCAGCGCTCGCGCACGACGGGTGCGAGGACGACGGATGCAGCCGGCATCGCCCCTGTTCGGGTGTCCTCATTCGCGCTCATCCCTGCAGGCTAAGGCGATCCGAGGGGCAGGCGAGGAAACGTCACCTGACGTTTACACGCACGAACCGGTCAGTTCAGCTGGCGAAGCGGTCCGTCGCCTCGATCAGGGCATCGCGGATGCCGGGTTCGTCGAACGCGTGACCGGCATCCGGGATCATCCTGAAGTCGGCCTGCGGCCACGCCTTGTGCAGGTCCCACGCCGTCATCGGCGGGGTGCAGATGTCGTAGCGCCCTTGAACGATGACGGCGGGGATGTCGTGCAGCTTCACGGAGTCGCGGATGAGCTGCCCCTCCTCCCACCAGCCGCCGTTTCTGAAGTAGTGGTTCTCGATGCGTGCGAATGCGACCGCGTAGTCGGGTTCGGTGAACCGAGCGATGGTCTCCTCCTGAGGGAGGAGCGTGATGGTGGAGGACTCCCAGCGCGACCAGGCGATGGCCGCCGGGCGGTGCACCGCCGGGTCCGGGTCGTTGAGCAGCCGGCTGTAGGCGGCGATGAGGTGGCTTCGCTCGGCCTCCGGCACAGGAGCGATGAATCCCTCCCACAGGTCGGGGAACAGAGCGGCAGCCCCGCCCTCGTAGAACCAGTCGAGCTCGATGCGACGGAGGGTGAAGATGCCCCGCAGGATGATCTCCGTCACGCGCTCCGGATGCGTCTCGGCGTAGGCGAGGGCGAGGGAGCTGCCCCACGATCCACCGAGCACCTGCCAGCGGTCGATGCCGAGGTGCTCGCGCAGCCTCTCGATGTCGGCGACGAGGTGCCAGGTGGTGTTGGTGCCGAGGTCGGCCTCCGGCGCACTCGCGTGCGGGGTGCTCCTGCCGCAGCCGCGCTGGTCGAGCAGCACGATGCGGTACCTCTCGGGGTCGAACAGCCTGCGGTGGGTCGGGCTGGTGCCGCCGCCTGGGCCGCCGTGCAGGAACACAACGGGCTTGCCCTCCGGGTTGCCCGAGGTCTCCCAGTACATCTGCTGGCCGTCGCCGACGTCGAGCATGCCGGAGTCGTACGGTTCGATCTCGGGGTAGAAGTCGCGCATCAGGCAACGATAGGCGAAGACGGCGGGCGCGCGTAGGGTCGGAGCATGGCGAACTCACTCGCGACAGTGACCATCACCGGCGCCGGCGGACAGATCGGCTACGCCCTGCTGTTCCGCATAGCATCGGGCCAACTGCTCGGCCCAGACACCGCGGTTCGGCTGCGGCTGCTCGAGATTCCGCAGGGGCTGCGCTCCGCCGAGGGCGCCGCGCTCGAGCTGCAGGACTCCGCATTCCCCCTGCTCCAGTCCGTCGACGTGACGGATGACGCGGCCGGCGCTTTCGACGGCGCCAATGTCGGGCTCCTCGTGGGCTCGCGGCCCCGCGGCCCCGGCATGGAGCGCGGCGACCTGCTCGCGGCGAACGGCGCCATCTTCGCCCCGCAGGGTGCTGCGATCAACGCCGGGGCCGCTGACGACATCCGCATCGTCGTGGTCGGCAACCCGGCGAACACCAACGCCTTCATCGCGAGCGCCCACGCGCCCGACGTACCCCGCGAGCGCTTCACCGCTCTCACGAGGCTCGATCACAACAGGGCGCTGGGGCAGCTCTCCGAGGCGCTCCACGCGCCGGTCTCCCAGCTGCGCGACGTGAGCATCTGGGGCAACCACTCGGCGACGCAGTTCCCCGACATCGCCCACGCGACGGCAGGAGGGCGTCCGGTCGTCGAGCTGCTCGAGGAGCAGCTGGGGGCGGATGCCGCTCGCGAGTGGATCCGCGACGTGTTCATCCCGCGGGTGGCCAGGCGCGGAGCCGAGATCATCGAGGTGCGCGGTTCGTCATCCGTCGCCTCGGCCGCCAGCGCCACCATCGATCACGTTCGCGACTGGGTCAGCGGGACGACGCACGGGTGGACCTCGGCAGCCCTGCCGTCCGACGGTTCCTATGGCGTGCCGGACGGCCTCGTGTCGTCCTTCCCGGTGCAGTCGATCGACGGGCAGTGGCGCATCGTGCAGGGCCTCGAGCTGGGTGCCTTCGCGCGCGAGCGGATCGACGCCTCGGTGGCCGAGCTCATCGAGGAACGCGAGGCCGTGAAGGCACTCGGACTGCTGGGCTGAGGTCGGCGCCCGGCACCGCGTTCGCTGGCTACGCTGGATCCATGGCCCAGAGACCCGCACAACGACCAGCCCCCGAGCCCGAGCGCGCTTCGCGACGCTCCCAGGTGATTATCGGCGTGATTGTCGGGCTGATCGTGGGTCTCGTGATCAGCCTGATCAGCGGGTTCTGGCTCTGGCTCGCAGCGGGTGCCGCCGTGGGGCTGGCGTTCGGTTCGTTCATCAAGCCGCCGGTGAAGTAGGGCTCGCTTCCCGGTCGCTGGGGCCCTAGCGCTTCTTGGCCTTGAGGGCCTTCTCGTCGATCGGGGCGTTGCCCGAGGCACGCAGGTCTGCGTAGTAGGCGCGGGCCTCGTCCTGGCGCACCTGTTCTGCACCGCTCGCGATCGACGCGCGCAGGTGCTCCGGCTTGTAGCCGAAGGCGTCGACGAGGTCGAGGGCGTGCGGGCGCAGCCGCGAGATGAGGCGGTCGACGTAGGCGGTGACGGCCTGGGCGCGCTTGGCCGAGAGACGCCCGTTGATGAGGTACCACGCCAGGTGCTTCTCGACCAGGCCGAGGCCGAAGAGGTCGCGCAGCCAGGTGAGAACCTCCTTGGTGCCTGCATCCGTCGTCTTCTCGAGAGCACGCGTGAACGCCTCCCACTGAAGCAGCTCGCCGTGGGCGCGTGCCGCCTCGATGAGCTCGTTCTGCTGCGAGTTGAACAGGTCGGCTGCAGCCTGCTTGCTGAGCTTGCGGCTGTCGCGAAGGCGTCCGCCGATCCCGGCGATCATCGTCTCGACGCGGTCTGTGAGCAGCTCGCGCTGGGTCACGGGGTTGCGGAGCTCGGACACCGAGCGTGCTGTCGATCCGAAGTCGACGACGGTCTGGGCCAGACGGCGGAGCCCGGTGCCGTGATAGGCCCTGTCGACGCCCTGCTCGACGACGTACCGTGCGAGGGCTCCGGCATCCGCTGAAGCGAACTTCCTCGAGTAGTCGGTGAGCAGGCGCTTGGCGACGAGCTGCAGCAGCACGTTGTTGTCGCCCTCGAAGGTGACGTAGACGTCGAGGTCGGCGCGTAGCCCGACGAAGCGGTTCTCGGCGAGGAAGCCCGAGCCGCCACAGGCCTCTCGGGCCTCCTGGATGGTGTCGAGGGCTGCCCAGGTCGACAGCGGCTTGAGAGCCGCGGCGAGGGTCTCGAGGTCCTGACGGTCGTCGTCGGTGTCGGCCTTGCCGGAGAAGACCGAGTCGAACTTCACCAGGAACTCGTCGTGCGCGAAGGTCTGCGCGTATGTCGTGGCGATGCGCGGGATGAGGCGACGCTGGTGGCGCTGGTAGTCGAGCAGCACCTCCTCGTCGGTATCGCTGGCAGCGTTGAACTGGCGGCGCTGGGTGGCGTAGGTGACGGCGATCTTCAGGGCCATCGCCGAGGCCTGGGTTGCGGCGCCGTCGAGCGAGACGCGGCCCTGCACGAGGGTGCCGAGCATGGTGAAGAAACGGCGGCCAGGGCTGGCGATGGTGCTCGTGTAGGTGCCGTCCTCCGCGACGTCGCCGTAGCGGTTGAGCAGGTTGGTGCGCGGCACTCGCACGTTGGCGAAATGCAGGCGTCCGTTGTCGATGCCGTTCAGGCCGCCCTTGAGGCCGTCATCCTCGCCGCCGATGCCCTTCAGGAAACCGCCCTTGGAGTTCCGGATGGGCACGTAGAACGCGTGCACGCCGTGGTTGACGCCCTTCGTGATGAGCTGGGCGAAGACGACGGCTGCGGTGCCGTGCTTCGCGGCGTTGCCGAGGTAATCCTTCCACGCCCCGCGGAACGGGGTGTTGATGACGAACTGCTGCTTCTTCTCGTCGTAGGTCGCCGTGGTTCCGATGGAGGCGACGTCGGATCCGTGGCCGGTCTCGGTCATGGCGAAGGCGCCCGGCACCTTCAACGTCATGGTGTCGGGCAGGAAGGTGAGGTGGTGGTACTCCGTGCCGAGGTGGAGGATCGCGGCCGAGAACAGTCCCCACTGCACTCCCGACTTGATCTGCAGGCTCGGGTCGGCCGTGACCAGCTCCTCGAAGCCGGCGATGTTGCCGCCGTGGTCGTCCATGCCTCCGACCGCACTCGGAAACGCCCGGTGCACGCCGCCATGCTCGACGAGCAGCTTCAGCTGCCCCATGACCCTCTCGCGGTGCTCCTCCATCGACTGACCGTCGATGCGCTGCATCTCGGGGCGAGCAGTGAGCTCACGCGACGCGAGGCGCACGTCGGCCCACGTGCCGAGCAGCTGCCTGCCGAGCTTCTCGACGTCGATGCGCGGTGCACCCGGCTGGCCGGGCACCGTGATGGGATCCGTGTCGACAGTCGGACGGATGATCTCGTCGACGTTCTCGTGGTCGGTCGGGCGAACGGCAGTGTCAACCATCGTGGTCCTCACATCTCGCAGTAGGGGTGTGTCCCCACGGTACGAGCGCGATCGGAGCAGGCGAAACCCTGCGTGGCTGGGCCACAAACGGCGAACGGATGCTGGCGCACCGTGTTGGCGGCATCCGACAAAGACAGCTCCCGGGCTGGGAGAAAGACCACAAGGGGGCGACCCCCGAGCGGGAGGTTCCCGAGGGGTCAGCCCCGGAAGAACGCCGCGGCCCGGCCCGTCCAGAGAAGCAGGATGATGACCAGGGCGATGAACGCCGTGACCAGGGCGCCGATGAACTGGGAGGGCGCGGCGATCGTGACGAAGAGCGCGCCGATGAGGGTGACGACCTCGAACGCCGTGACGACCACCCGTGCCCCGTTGCTGCCGCGCAGGAGCCCCCGGGCGATGACGATGATGATGATGCCCACGAGGATGTAGACGACGGCAGACGTGACGAGCGCCGCGCTGCCCCCGAAATCGAGGATGATGGCCGCGTCGCCCTGGTTGAACAGCAGGAGGATGCCGACGATGATGTCGAAGACTCCCTGGATCCACGCCAGAACGGCTATGAAGGTGACTCCTCCTGGGCGGCTGACCGTCAAGCTCATGGGGCTCCTCATGTCGTGGTGACTTTCAGGCTAGTGGCGTCAGTGCTCCTCACGGAAGTAGGCGTTCGCCGGCCCGGTGAAGAGCAGGACGATCACGATGACCGACGCGACGATGCCGAGCCACGACCCGAAGAACGCCGATGGGAGCAGCAGGGCTGGCACCAGTGCGGCGAGGATCGAGATCCCGTGGGCACCCGTCGCGACGATGCGCGCAGTGTTCTTGGCGCTCAGCAGACCGCCGCCGGCGAAGAACAGGATCGCGCCGAAGAGCAGGGCGACGATGGCCGACGTGAACAGCTGGGCCGCTCCCCCGAACTCGAGCACCACGACACTGACCCCGGACTGGGCGAGCAGCACGATGCCGATGAGGATGTCGATGACGCCGGCGAGCCAGGTGAGGGCACCGGCGACGGTCACCACTGGGGGTCTGCGGTAGGCCATGGTCAGAGCATATCCATGGCCTACCGCAAGGATCGAGCTACGCGCTCCGCTGGTACGCCCGGAAGGCCCGGGTGGCGATCCAGGTGAGCACCACTGTGAACGCGGCCAGCATGCCGAGGTTGCTCCACACGCTCGCCCAGTCCGGGTTCGCCTGCAGCGCCTCGCGGCCGGCGACGACGGCCCATTCGAACGGATTCCAGGCTGCGGCATCCGCGACCCAGTCCGCTGACAGGCTGGTGTCCATCAGGGCGGAGCTCAGGAACATCAGCGGGATGGTGATGAGCTGCGAGAGGCCGATGAGCACGGTCTGGTTGCGGGCGAGCAGTGCCGCCGCATTCGACAGCGCCGAGAACGACGCCGTGAGCAGCATGGCTGCCAGCATCATGATCAGGACGCCACCGAGCCCGCCATCGAAGCGCGCACCGCACAACCAGGCGACGCCCAGCACGATGAGCGTCTGCACCACGGTGAGGATCGCCTGGTAGACGAGCGTGGCCGTCATGAGGGCACCGCGGTTGGTCGGCGAGGTGAGCAGGCGGTCCATCACGCCGCGGTCCATGTCCTCGATGTAGCTGGTACCCGCCCAGGCGCTGCCGAACAGCGCCATCATCATGACGATGCCGGGCGTGAGGAACTCCAGGTAGCTCGAGCCTCCAGCGAAGCCCGGGATCTCGACGACGGACTTGAAGAGCTGTCCGAACAGGAGAAGCCAGATGAGCGGCTGCACGACGTTCATGACGACGAAGGCGGGGATGCGCACCGCCGCGCGCAGGTGGCGGAGCGTCAGGTAGCCGGTGTGGGCGAAGAAGCCGGCACCGGCAGGGCGGGCGTAGCTGGCGGGCCGGGTCGGCTGCGCGGGGGCGGTCAGGGTGCTCATGATGCTGCCCTCTCGAGGTTGGTCGCGGCATCCGTCGCTCGACGCGCGAAGCTGTCCTGGGCGGCGGCGAAGGAGTGCCCGGTGTGGGCGAGGTAGACGTCGTCGAGGCTGGGCCTGGCGACGGTGGCCGATGCGACCCGAAGGCCCTCGGCATCGAGCGCTGCGAGTGCGAGCGGGAGGGCTGCCCCGCCCTCGTCGGCACGGGCCCGCACGATGCGACCGGCCTCGACCGTCACCTCGCGCAGTTCGGGGACGCGGGCGATGGCGGCGAGCGCGTTCGTCAGCGCATCGGGGTCGCGCAGCTCGATCACGACGGCGTCTCCGCGGAGCCCGCTCTTCAGCTGCTCCGGCGTGCCCTCGGTCACGATACGGCCGTGATCGACGATGGCGAGGCGATCGGCCAGGCGGTCGGCCTCCTCGAGGTAGTGGGTCGTGAGCAACACCGTCATGCGCTCGCTGCGCGACATCCGTTCGATCTCGGCCCACATCTCGGCGCGTGCCTCGGGGTCGAGACCCGTGGTGGGCTCGTCGAGGAACAGCACCTCGGGACTGTGCATGAGACCGATGGCCACGTCGAGCTTGCGGGCCATGCCGCCGGAGTAGGTCTTCACCTGCCGCCTGGCTGCAGTCGTGAGGGTGAAGCGGTCGAGCAGTTCGTCGGCGCGGGTGCGCGCCGCCTTCGTGCTCATGCCCTGCAGCTGTCCGGCGAGCACCAGGTTCTCGATGCCGGTGTCCATGGGGTCGGACACCTGCTTCTGGGCTACGAAGCCGATGGCCCGTCGCACCTGCTCCGGATGCCGCCGCACGTCGATGCCGGCGACGAAGGCGTCACCGGAGTCGGGGTGCGAGAGCGTCGAGAGGATCTTGACCGTCGTCGACTTGCCTGCGCCGTTCGGGCCGAGGAGGCCGAATACAGTGCCGGCCTCCGCTCGGAAGGTGAGCCCGTCGAGGGCTCGGAGGGCGGGCTTGCCGCGCCCCTGGGAATAGGTCTTCACGAGGTCGACGGCTTCCAGTGCCGACCCAGGTGTTGCTGCAGCCATGCTGCGCTCCTTCGTTCTCGATGTGGGTTCTCGAGTCGGTTCAGGGCGCGCCGGTATTCTGGCAGCGCGCACTGAGCTGTTCATGTCGGCTTACGCCGTTCGACTCTGTTGCGAGGCGGTTCGGATGTTCCAGCATCCGGACCGCCGTTCCTGTGTCAGGCCATGGGCCGCTCCAGCACCGACACCGTCAGCCCTTCCGGGAACCGAACAGCATCTGGGCGAGCACGAGCATCATGACGACGAAGCCGCCGAGGAGGGCGAGCCACGACCACAGCCAGCCGACCGTGAGGCTGAGCACGATGAAGGCGGCGAAGGCGACGATCCAGATGACGGCCGTGTAGATGCCGAAGCGGGCTGCGGACTCCGGCTCCTCCTCGAAGCGGTTGCCCACGCTCATCTCGCGCTGCGCCTGACGCAGCCAGGCCTTGTGGCGATTGGTCTGCGTCGCGCCGAGGAAGGAGAACAGCACGATGCCGGCGACCAGGCCGACGGCCGCGATGGCGATGCCCCAGAGCTGGACGGCACCGAGAGCCATGAGGGCACCGAAGCCCAGGCCGGCGACAGTGAGGAAGGTGGCGATCGCGTAACCGACGCCTCGACGCTGGGGCATGGGGTGATTCGTGGTCGTCTCCTGCACCAGCGAGTCGCCGACGATCCATCCGACGGCGGCTGCTCCGATGCCGATCATCAGGATCGTGACGCCCAGCGGCAGCACGAGCACGCCAGCGGCCGCAAGACCGGCGACGGTCAACGCCGCGAGAGCGACGAGGGATGCCGAGACGATGCGCACGACGAACGCCGGCTTCGGGCGTACCCGGGCAGAGAGGTAGGCGGCGTTCTGGTTCCAGGGCGAGACACCTCGTCCGCCGGCAGGTGTGGCCGGGTCCGGCGGGGAGGCCGGCGCTCCTGTGGCGGATGCCGCCGGCGATGTTCCCGGTGCACTGGGTGCGCCGACAGCGTCGGCGGCGAGCTCCCGCACGTCTCCGAGTTCGTCGATCGCCTGGCGGGCGGCATCCGTGGTGCTGCTTCCGGACGCCTCGAGGTCGGCGACGCGGGCGATGAGGTTGGCGCGCACCTCCTCTTTGAGGTCCTGGGCGTCTGGAGTCATGTCGACGCCGGCGAAGGCCTCGTCGAGCAGTCTGTGGAGGTCGCCGCCCGAGCGGCGAGGCGTGCTGTCAGTCATTCTTCGTGTCCTTCACGTCGAGAAGCGAGTCGATGACGCGGCGGGTGGCGACCCAGGCCGCGACGTTGCCGCGGAAGATCGCCCGGCCGGCGTCGGTGATGCGGTAGTACTTGCGGCGACCACCCTGGGTCTCGTCGCCCCAGTAGGACTCGACCAGGCCGTCCTTCTCGAGCCGGCGGTAGGTGGCGTACAGGGTCGCCTCCTTGATCTCGTGCTCCCCGCCGGTCGCGTCGCGGATCGCCTTGAAGATCTCGAATCCGTAGCTGTCGCTGCGACGCAGGAGACCGAGCACGATCGTGTCGGTGTGGCCGCGCAGGAGGTCGGCGGCGAAGGCGCCAGAGGAGGGTCCGGGCTCACCTACCGGCCTCGATGCGGCATCAGTTGTCTTCATCACGTCGAGTACTGTATCACATACAGTACTCGCTCTGAGAGACAGGTGGACCGATCGATTTGTCAGTTGTGGTGGCCTCTGAGGCATCCGGGACCGCCACAACTGACAAGTCGACTGGAGGAGCGCAGTAGTTTGTGGGGATGGAATCGCCAGAGTTCACGATTCGAGCCGCGACCATCGCCGATGCCGACGCCGTGTGGCCGATGGCGCGGGACTTCGCGACGACGTTCCGGCCGCAGGAGGACGCCTACCGGAGGACGTTCCCTCTGCTGCTCGAGGATCCGGATGCGCTGTTGATCGTTGCGGAGGCCGAGGGGCGACTGGTGGGGTACCTGCTCGCGGATGCACATCGCACATTCCTGGCGAACGGGCCCGTGGCCTGGGTCGAGGAGGTGAAGGTCACGATGAGGCGCTCGGGCGTCGGATCGGCGCTGATGGCCTCGGCCGAGACGTGGGCGCGCGATGTCGTGGGGGCGCCGTACCTGGCGCTCGCCAGCCGGCGGGCGGGCGACTTCTATGCTGCGCTCGGCTATGAGGAGTCAGCGGTGTTCTGGCGGAAGATGCTGCCGGAGGCGTGAGAGGTCGCTGAGGAGGGTCGATCCGGCTGCGAATTTCGCGCGACCCACTCAGGCAACGGACGCCGCCGACGGTGCCGTCGGGACGATGTTCTGGTTGATGTGGAACAGGTTGCCCGGGTCGTACTTGTTTTTGAGCGCCACGAGTCGGGCATACTTCTCCGGGCTGAAACCAGCCCTCACGTGGGCGTCCCGCTGGTCCGACTCGAAATTCAGGTAGAGACCTCCGGTGGTGAACGGCGCCATCGCGGCAGAGGCATCATCCACCCAGCGGATCCAGTGACCTGTGTCGGCTGCGTCGGTCCACGCGGCGATCGGATGCCACATGTAGGGCGCATCGCGGTGACTGGCTGCCGTGGCGTCCTCCGGGATGCGGCTGATGGCTCCCCCGTGGCGAAGGATGACGGACTGGCTCATCGGGCTTGTGATGCGCTCTCCGTACTCCACGAGGGCATCGACGGCTTCATCCGGCAGCGCGGAAAGCTGCTCGCCGCGGTGGTAATTGAGCCAGCCCTTCGGGGAGAACGGATCGACGATGGTCTGGAATGCCGTGTATGGCATGGGACCGATCAGGTCGACGACCGGCGCTCCAATCCGCTCCTTGAGTGGACGCAGTATCTCTTCGCCCTCCTCCAGTAGGCCCGCATACATGGCCAAGATCGCGAGAACGACCTGACCTTGGAACTCCGGTGGTATGAACGGCTCACGGGGCGCAACCAGGATGGCGGCGACGGTGCCCACCTCTTCTGGCGTCCCCTCCGCCCAATCCCTCCAGGCGCGCACGACAGCGCGGGCGTTCTCGATCGGATGCATCACCAGACCCGCCATCACGATCGGGCCGAGCTCATGCAGCTGAAACTCGTACGACGTGACCACGCCGAAGTTGCCGCCACCGCCGCGGAGACCCCAGAGCAGGTCGGCGTTCTCCTCGCTGCTCGCCGTGACGACACGACCGTCCGCCACGACGACCTGGGCCGAGATGAGGTTGTCGCACGCGAGGCCATGCTTCGCCGAGAGCCAGCCATAGCCTCCGCCGAGCGTGAAGCCGCCGACACCGGTTGTCGTCATCCTGCCGCCCGGGGTCGCGAGACCGAAGAGTTGGGTCTCCCGATCGAACTCGCCCCACAGCACGCCGGCGTTCGCTCGCGCACGTCGGGCTTCCGGGTCGACATGCACCCCTTTCATGCCGGAAAGGTCGATCAGGATGCCACCCTCACAGCTGCCGTTTCCGGCGACGCTGTGGCCGCCGCACCTGACCGCGAGCGGGAGCTCATGATCTCGCGCGTGGGAGACCGCGTCGACCACGTCGGCGACGCCAGAGCACCGCGCGATCAGCGCGGGTCGCTTGTCGATCATTCCGTTGTAGAGCGCACGTTCCTCGTCATATCCATCGTCGCCCGGCCGGAACTGCAGCCCTTGGAACGTCGCGTCCAGTTCGATCGGTGCCGTTGTGGTCGCAGTCGATTCGTCCATCATTCCCTCCTCATTTCGGTGTCCCCGGCGCGGTCTGGGATCCGCGGGAGTACCCTCGTAGGACTACATGTCAGGGGGCGGCGATGCCGTACTTCATCATCGAACGCAACTATGTCGAAGACGTGGCGGTTCCAGTAGAGGCCGCGCCCGACATCAACCTCATCAATGATGAGGAGGATGTGCGCTGGCTGTATTCGTTCCTGTCCGTCGACAGGCGGCGGAGCTACTGCCTCTACGAGGCCCCATCCATCGAGGCGATCCTGACCGCCGCCGAGCGGGCCGGCGTGCCGGCTGACGTCGTCACGGAGGTGGACGGCCGGATCATGCCGAGCGGTGATCTCGTTCCCTTGAATTGAGATGTTCACTGCCCCTCCTGTCGCAGTAGGCCCCTGTCGTGGGCGTACATGGCCGCCTGCGTCCTGTTCGTCGCGCCGATCTTCGTGAGGATGCTGCGCACGTGATTGGCTGCGGTGTGCTCGCTGATGACCAGGTGGCCGGCGATCTCACGGTTGCTCCGACCCTCGGCGATCAGCCGGATCACCTCCAGCTCGCGTGGTGACATGCCGCCCGAGGGGATGCCGGCATCCGGGGAGAACTCGCGGTTCAGGGATCGGAGCACCCGTTCCATGCCTGCCGGCTCGGCGAGCCCGCGAGCGCGATCGGCCAGCTGCTCGGCGCGGCGGGATGCCGACGGCTGACCACGGAGGTGGACCGCCATGGCCGCGAGAGTCTGGGCCACGTGAAGGTCGGCACCGGTGTTCTCATCGAGCACCAGGGCTGCCTCGAGGAGCTCGAGGGCTCCATCAGTGGCGCACAGGGAGTCGATCTCGCCGAGGTATCGGTCTGCGGCGCCGAACACCGCGACGAAGTAGCCTGACATCAGGTTCAGCCTGGAGTACTCCTCCATCCAGGGCCGCAGGGCTGTGGCGATGTCGGCATCGCGAAGCCAGAGCGCCGCTTCGACCATGAAGACGAGGCGCGCTGGCCAGTTGCTGCTGGCGTGTGCGAGAGCATCGTCGTGATCGAGCAGCCATCCCAGTACGCGACGGGCGGGCTCCGCCATCTCGAGCTCTGTATACAGGGCGAGCAGCCCAGGCGCCCAGCGCGAGGTGGGCGATTCCTCGCCAGTCACGAGATGCCTGATTGAATCCAGGCGCCCGCTCTCCCGCCGCACCATATAGCTCTGCAGGGCGTTCGCTCCCGACGTCGAGTCCGACTTGAAGACCGCCTCGGCGTCGCGGATGCGTCGGCATGACACCTCGGCGTCACCGAGACGGCCTTCGATGAAGACCCGACCCAACCGAGCGGACTCGACCCAGTACCTCCAGTAGGCGCCCAACTGGCGCGACTCCTCGATGAGACCGCGCTCCGCCTCGTCCATTCCGATCCTGTCGCCGGCCACGTAACATGCGCCGCTGCGCAGATACAGTGAGCCGATGTAGAGGTCGTCGTGCAGAGGACGCGCCCGGGCGACGAGCTCGGCCGACCGAGCCAGGCGGTCCGCGGCGGCACGAGGCCTGTTCGGCGCCAGACTCGTGCGCAGGGTGAGGGCTAACAATTTCTGGTCGTCGAGGCGTCGCGCGAGGTTGATCGCCCGATCACCCAGCCTTTCGGCGTCATCGGTCGATCCGGTGAAGGCCATAGCACGGGCGAGCGAGCTCAATCCCAAGACGTAGAGCGGGTCGCCTTCATCATTCGGAACACTCTCGAGCGCCGATCTCAGCAGCTCCACCGACCGATGTCCCTGGAGACCTGGCCGCCACGACGCGTCCTCGTGCCCGATGGCAGCCTCCAAGCTGATGCGAGCGCCCCCGCGCTCGATCACCAGCTCGCACAGCTCTCGCGCGCGGGCGAAGTCCGCCGTCGCCACCCAGCTGCGCGCCGCTCGCAGAGTGAGTAGATCACGCTCATCGGGGTCTCCTGCAATCTCGGCGGCCCGCTCGAAGAGGCGGGCCGCATCCTCGTGGGCGATGAGGCGGCTCGCGATCTCGGCAGACTTCGTGAGGTAGGTGACGGCGCGATCGCCGAACCCGAGTGCTCGAGCAGCCGCGAAGTGGTGGGCCAGCCGTTGCACGAGCAGCTGCGCCGTCGGAAAGTCCGCCTCGAGCGTCTGGGCGATGCGGGCATGAAGGCCGAGCAGCCTCGCCCCGGAAACCTGATCGACGACGGCCTGGCGTGCGATCGTGTGAGGGAACCGGTGGGGCTCTTCCGGGGCGCGTGGAACCTCGAGTAGCCCGACCATCGCGGCGGCGTCGATGGCGGCGAGCGTGACCTCCTCGGGCACCTCGCTGATTGCGAGGATCTCCGCGAGGTCGAACTCCAGGCCGAGAACGGCCGCAACCTCGAGCACGGCCAGATGTCGCGGCTCGAGGGTGGCGAAGCGTGGCCGGAGGATCTCGCGGGTGGTGTCGGGCATGGTGATGACGCGCATGCCACCTTGATGTTCGGCTTCGACGACTCGGCGCCAGGTCTCGCGTACCAGGAATGCGTTGCCGCCGGTCAACTGTCTGATCACCTCGGCCGATGCCCGCGCGTGCGGCCCAGACAAACCGTTTCGACGACCTACGTAGTCGACGATCTCATCGGTGGTGAACGGTTCGAGCTCGAGCCGTGCGACACCGTCGAGGTGGCGCAGGCGCGCCAGCGCATCCGTCAACGGATCGGAGCGATCGGGAGGAACATCTCGCAGCGTGCCGAGAATCAGTATCGGTGCAGCCGCACTGCGCTCGACGAGTCGCGTGAGCAGCCCGATGGCCGTGGGATCCGCCCAGTGAAGGTCATCGAGCACGAGCACGAGCGGATGCATCTCGGCGGCGGCCTGTACGACGTCGATGACTGCGTCGTACAGACGATCCTGGCCTATGAGGGGAGCGGTCCCTCCGTCAGTCGACCGGCCGATGACTCCGTCCAACAGCGTCACCGAATCCGCCAGAGGCGAGTCGCCACCGCGGAAGACCGGGAGCAGTTCGCGGATGGGCTCGTCGAACGGGTCCAGAGGAGCGCCCAGCTCCTGAATGCAAGAGCCGAAGAGCACGGCAGCACCGTCGGCATGCAGGTGCGTGCACACCTCGCCGACGAGCCGCGACTTGCCGGCTCCAGGTTCACCGCTGATGAACACGGCGCGCCCGGCGCCGGCCACGGCATCCGCCCACGCCGTCTCGAGCGCCGCGAACTCCTCACGTCTGGCGACGAAAGGTGGCTGATCGGATGTCGACCATCGTGGAGGAGGTGATGGCGCGGACCATTCCCGCATGGCGCCCACGATAGCCCGACGCGGACGCGCGGTCGATGGTCCGGATTGACTATTCGTCAGCCGCCTCAAGATGGTTGGTCCGGGTCATGTGCACAGGCTGTCGGGATTCCTACCGTTGGCTCAAGCGATCAACGACAAGATCGCCGGAAGAGGGGCCCGAAATGTTCACACCCAACTCGCTGCTCGCGATTCCCTTCGCGGCAGCATTGCTCGGCTTGGTCGGAAGCACGTCGTCGACGTCGGCTGGATCCCAGACCGAGGCGCCCGACGGTGTCGATCGGCCTCAGTCGGCGTACTGCGCGACGGCTGACGTTCTCGAGCGGTTGCCATTCCGCAGATGCCAGCTGAGGACCGCAGATCGGATCGAGGTGAACGGCAGATCAGTGCCGTTCCGACCTTGCGAGGATTCCGACACCGGATTCCTCGGTCATCGTCGCGGCTACATCATCACATGCTGAGGCGCCTCGACCTCGAACGGCCTCAGCCGGCGTGAGTGGTCACGACGGCGACGAGACCGTCGCCGTAGGCCTCGAGCTTCTTCTCGCCGATGCCGGAGATGCCGTCGAGGTCGCCGATCGACTGCGGCCGGGCCTGCGCGACGGCACGGAGCGTGGCGTCACCGAACACGATGTAGGCGGGAACGCCCTGCTCCTTGGCCTGAGCAGCACGCCAGGCGCGCAGCGCCTCGAACAGTTCGATGTCGGCCTGACTGAGATCGGCGAGTGCCGCCGACGACTTCGCCGAGCGACCGGATGACCGACTGGTGGAACGCTCGGGCTCGTTGCGCAGTGCGACGGTGCGGGCTCCGGAGAGCACTTCGGTCGAGGCATCCGTCAGCGACAGTGTTCCGTACTCGCCGACGGCGGCCAGCAGGCCTTGCGCGAGGAGCTGGCGGGCCACTCCGCGCCACTGCTGGTCGCTGAGGTCGGCTCCGATGCCCCAGGTGGCGAGACGCTCGTGACCCCACTGCTCGGTGCGCGGCGTGGTCTTGCCGCGGAGGATGTCGACGATCTGCCCGGCGCCGAAGGACTGGTTGCGCTCGCGCTTCAGCCGAACGATGGTCGAGAGCATCTTCTGGGCGGGCACCGTGCCGTCCCACGAGACGGGCGGGTTGAGGCAGGTGTCGCAGTTGCCGCAGGCGGTGCTCGGCTGACCGAAGTAGCTGAGCAGGTTGACGCGTCGGCACTCGACGGTCTCGCACAGGGCGAGCATGGCGTCGAGGTGCGCAGACTGGCGGCGCCTGTGCGCGATGTCACCCGGCGACTGGTCGATCATGCGGCGCTGCTGCACGACGTCCTGCAATCCGTAGGCGAGCCAGGCCGTCGACGGTTCCCCGTCGCGGCCGGCACGACCCGTCTCCTGGTAGTACCCCTCAACGGACTTGGGCAGGTCGATGTGGGCGACGAAGCGCACGTCGGGCTTGTCGATGCCCATGCCGAAGGCGATGGTGGCGACGACGATCACGCCGTCCTCTCGGAGGAAGCGCGACTGGGTGCGCATGCGCAGGCCGGCATCGAGACCGGCGTGGTAGGCGAGGGCGTTCAGTCCGTTGGCACGGAGGAACTCCGCCGTCTTCTCCGTCGTCGCCCGCGAGAGGGCGTAGACGATGCCTGCGTCGTTCGGGTGCTCGGTGCGGATGAAGTCGAGCAGCTGCTTGCGCGGCTCGTTCTTCGACACGATGCGGTACTGGATGTTGGGTCGATCGAAGCTGGAGACGAAGTGTCGAGCGCTCTCGAGGTGCAGGCGGTCGGCGATCTCGCGGTGCGTGGCCTCGGTGGCCGTTGCGGTCAGCGCGATGCGCGGCACATCGGGCCAACGCTCGGCGAGGTCGCCGAGCGAGAGGTAGTCGGGCCGGAAGTCGTGGCCCCACTGCGACACGCAATGCGCCTCGTCGATGGCGAACAGTGCGATGGTTCCACGCTCGAGGAAGCGCTTCGACGCCTCGCTGTTGAGGCGCTCGGGAGCGATGTAGAGCAGGTCGAGCTCGCCCTCGACGTAGGCGCGCTCGACGCGGGCGCGCTCCCCCGCATCCTGCGTGGAGTTGAGGTAGGCGGCCCGGACGCCGACGGCGAGGAGGGCGTCGACCTGGTCATGCATCAGGGCGATGAGCGGCGAGATGACGATGCCGGTGCCCTCGCGCAGCAGCGCGGGGATCTGGTAGCAGAGGCTCTTGCCGCCACCCGTCGGCATGAGCACGATGGCGTCGCCGCCGGCCGCGACCTGGCCGATGATCTCGCCCTGTTCGCCACGGAACGACTCGTAGCCGAACACCGTGTGCAGGGCCTCGGCGGCCGTCGCGAAACGGGGTGGGGCGGCGCGGGCGACGAGGGTCGTGGTGCTGCCGGATGCCGTGGGGCGGGCGAACGACGCGGTCTGGGCGAGCTCGGCTTCGGTCGGGGGAAGCCAGCCGTCTTCAGGCGGCGCCCAGTCGTCGAGGGGAGGCGGAGCGTCGTCGAACGGGAACCCGTCGAAGCCCTCGTCGGGGTCGGGGATCTGGTTCCGTTCGGCGTTCCAACTCACCCGGCGATTCTATGCGGCGGGGCTGACGGTGGCGGCTGACACGGGTCGGGATGGGGATGGGTGGCCGCTCGCTGAGGCCCGGACGGAGTCCGCGGCCGAAGCGCTCAGGATGCGCTTCGGGCGGTCGCTCCGCTCGGCCCTCAGCGAGCGAGTGGGTCCGACTTCGTCGGGCACTACTCGATCAGCGGGGTTCCTTCGGGGCCGTCGACTCGTAGGCCTCCGCGTCCGACGGGGCGTCGGGGTTGCGGCGGCGGAGCACCAGGAGCGTGACGACGACGGCGAGCACGACTACTGCGAGGGCGCCGGCGATCCAGAGGAGGTCGGCGAGCGAGGAGGACGAGGTGGCTGCGGCATCCGTCGTCGAATCGTCTTCACCGTCGCCCGCTGCTGCCGGAGCCTCGGCCTCGGCGGTCGCGCAGGTCGGCGCGGTGGCGCTGCCCCCGGCCAGCTCGGTGCCGTCGGCCGGGGCCCACTCGAATTCGTACTCCCCCGACACCGGATGCCCGTCGGTCGAGACGACCTGCCAGGTCACCGTGTATGTGCCCGGTTGCCCGAGCTGCGCGTCGGTCTCGATGGTGGCGTCGACGATCCGGGAGCATCCGTCGCCGTAGAACCGCGGGTCGGAGGCCGGACCCGACACCTCGATCGCTGAGCCGTTGCCGAAGGAGAGCAGGTTGTCGTTGGTCGTGAGCGAGACCGTGCCCGGCTGCTCGGTGACGGTGCTGTTCTCGGCCGGAGTGGAGCTGACGGGGTAGTTGTGCGCCGAGGCCGGCCCGGCCACGCCGAGCACGGAGGCCGCGAGAACCGCGACCCCCGCACCGACGAGGCCGAGCCGGCGACGGAGTCCGGAGGACATGGGCACTACTTCCCTGCCGGAGTGCGGCGACGGGACACGACGGCGATGACGACGCCGACGGCTCCGACGACGAGCCCGAGAACGCCGAGCACCCGGGCGAGCACGTCGACCTCCGCGGCATCCGTCGTCGACGAGGCCTCGTCGTGGTCGTCACTCGTCGCGGCGGCGTCATCCGAGTCGGTGTGACCGTGCCCGTCGCCCGTGGCCTCGGTGACCGTGATGGCGGGTGCCGGATGCTCCGGCTCGGCCTCGCCGTCGACGGTCTTCTCGTTCCACAGGGTCGAACCGACCTCGCAGGTCTGCGTGACGGGGAACTCCAAGGTGTCGCCGGCGGCATCCTCGGGGAGCTGCAGCGAGAGGGCGAAGGTGTCGCGGTAGCCGTCGGCCAGGGGGGTCTTGGCCGTGTAGACGACCTGACCGACCCGCTCGGTGAGCTCGTTGCCGTGGGCGTCGGTCACAGGCGGGTCGAGGGTGATGGTGCCCTTCTCGACGGTCCAGCCCTGGTTGACGGTCGGGGTGACAGAGGGGATGGACTCGGGGATGTCGATGGCGATCGACGTGGTCGCAGATCCGTCGCAGCCGTGCGGCACGGCGAAGGTGAGCACGGTGTAGGAGCCTGCGGCCGTGCTGTCAGGCGTGACGCCGACGTGGGCGCTGGCGGCGAGAGGGGAAGCGAGGGCGAAGAGGAGGCCGGCGCCGAGAGCCGAGGCTGCGAGAGCGGCCGTGCGGGTGGTGGTCTTCATGATCGTTGGTCGTCCTTGTGTCGATGGGCACCATGGACGCACGGTGGCGTCTGGAGAGTTGTTCGGTGCCGAGGGGGGAATGGTTCGAAAGAGCAGCGCTACGCGAAGGCGAGCGTGATCGAACGGGGCGGCCCTCGATGCCGCATCGACGAGAGCACGACCAGGAGGTCGTGCGGGAGGAGGACGACGGCGCGGGCCCGCAGTCGGATCTCGATGACCGGAACCAGGCGCGGAGCACCGGCGACCAGCACGGAGACCAGGCGGGCGGCTGCACTGACGACGGCACGTGCAGCACGCTCGCCACGGTGCAGGGCGGCGATGGTGACGACGGCCGCGAGGATGTGCGCCAGGATCATGGCCGTGCCGTCGTGGGCGGAGTGGCCGCCCATCTGACCTGCCGCGATTCCTCCAGCGCCGAGCTGCTGCATCAGGTGTGCGGCGGTGTCGTGGTGCGCGGCCGGGTTCGTGGTGACCCGAAGCGAGCTGCCGCTCACGGCGAACAGGCCGTGGAACGCGAGCTGGCTGAGGATCACGGATGCCGCCAGCCGCGCGAGCGAGAGGGTGCGGCCGGCCAAGGCCACGCACACCATGGCGGCGAAGGCGAAGGCGACGACAGTGCCGACGCCGAACGGAACCTGGGCGCCGGCGCCTCCGCCGATCGAGTGCGAGAGTCCGGCGAGCAGGGTGGCGACAGCAGCGGCGGTCAGTCCGCGCGCAGTCCGGGCACCCCGCTGGCTCATGAAGACAATTCTAGGAGGAGCGAAGGACGCAGGTCCGCCGAATGCGTGCGGTGGCGACTCGGAGGCCCGCCGGGACTAGTGCCTCTCGCAGGCGATCCCGTCCTTGTCTCGATCCGACTTCGTGTTCAGGCTGTACAGGCTTGTGGAGAGGAACGTCGACGGGCTGATCGCCGTGTTCCTGCCGGACACGACATCGAACCTGACGCCTGTCTTCGCGACGCCGTAGGGATACACCGCGTTGAGGGCGGTGCAGTTGGCGTAGGCGGTGGGGGCGACCTTCACGGCACCGGATGTCTTCGCAACTGTCGCGTAGGCCGTCCTGCTCCCCGTGACCCTCACACTGATCGACCGATCGACGTCGTTGCCCAGCACCCTGTACGTCGACATCGTCGCCCCTGCGATCGCGGACCCGTTGCGGAGCCACTGGTACTTCAGACTGGCCGCCGGACTCCAGGTTCCGGGACTCGCCCTGAGGATGCTCCCTGCCGTCGCCGCACCGCTGACCGCGGGCGTCGGAGCTGCGACGAAGGCGCCGCTGGCGATCGTCTTCGCGGCGCTGGTCTTCGCGACAGTGGTGTAGCCCGCCTTCCGGCCTGTGACCGTGACGGTGACGACCTTCCCGAGGTCGGCGGCCGCGAGGACGTAGCCGGGCTTCGTCGCCCCGGCGATGGGGACGCCGGCGCGCTTCCACTGGTAGCCGAGGGTCACCGGTGCGGGCGACCAGGTTCCCGCCCTCACGGTGAGTGTCGAGCCGACTCTCGCCACACCGGTGAGCGTCGGCACCGGAGCCGATGAGAGGACTCTCTCGATCGTCGCGGATGCGCTCGACTTCACCAATGATGTGTAGCCGGACTTCCGGCCGGTGACGACGAAGGTGACGGCCGTTCCGGCGTCAGCCGTCACGAGCTTGTAGCTCGTGCTCGTGGCGCCCGCGATGGCTGTGCCGTTGCGCTTCCACTGGTAGCTCAGAGCGATCGGCGACGGAGCCCAGGCGCCGGTGGAGCCCGTGAGCGTCTGGCCGACCCGCTTGACGCCCACGACAGTCGGCGTCGCGCCGACGAGCTGCCTCTCGATCACGGCGACGGCACTGGTGCGCGCCACAGCGAGGTAGCCGGTCCTCGCGCCGGTCACCACGACCGTCACGCTGGTTCCGGCATCCGCGGTCACCAGCCGGTACGTGGATGCGGTGGCCGCAGCGATCGCGACACCATTGCGGCGCCACTGGTAGCCGAGGGCGACCGGGGCCGGGCTCCAGACCCCGGGAACCGCCGTCAAGGTCTGACCCACACTCCTCGTGCCCTTGATGACCGGGATCGGGGTTGCAGCGAGGGCGAGCCTGATGGAGACCGGCGCGCTCAGCTTCTGAAGGGTGGCGAGGTAGGACTTGGAACCCGAGACGCGCACGACGACCGCCGTGCCCACGTCGGCCGCGACCGGTACGTATGTCGGCCCGGTCGCTCCGGGAATGCTCACGCCGTTCCGCAGCCACTGGTAGGAGAAGGACGCGCCTCCCGGCAGCCACGTGCCGGGGTTCGCTGCGAGTGTCGACCCCGGCGTCGGTGACCCTGCGACGGTGGGCGTCGGAGCCACGAAGACACCTCCGCCGATGAATTCGGTCGACGGGCTCTCCCTCTCGAGCGTCGTGTATCCGGGGAGCACACCGGTCGCGACGACCTTGAGCCTCTCACCGGCATCGTCGTTGGTGACGGCGTAGCTGGAACCGGTGGCGCCGGGGATCGCGATGCTCCCGCGGTACCAGCGATAGGTGATGACGGCGCTCGCGGGCGTCCACTGCGCGTGTGTGGCAGTGAGCGTGTTCCCAACCTTGGCTGAGCCCACGATCTGCGGTGTCTGGCTGAGCATGTTCTCCGACTCGACCGGCCCCACCTCTCCACTCGTGGCCGACACCGAGGCGAGGCTCGATCTCGACAGCGTCACTGTCACGGTGATCATCGCGTCGATGTCGGAGAGGCCCACCTCGTAGTCCGGGCCCACCCTTCCGGCGACGTCGACGCCGTCGCGCGCCCATTGGTATGACGCCGTGGTACCGGGTTCCGTCGGAACGGCTGAGATCGAGAGGGTGTAGCCGAACTTCGGCGTGCCGGTGATCACCGGCGGCGTCACCGGGCCGAGTGCATCCTGCACCGTCTGCTCGACCGTCCCCGAGAACGGCGCACCGCCCTCAGCGGCCCAGACGAGTGTTCCGAGTCCTGGAGCGCCCCAGATGACGTTCTCGGCATCGAGGGTTCCCGCGACGGCCGACGCCGGATCCACGTCGACAGCCACTGGCTGCCCGTCGAGCCCGATGATGCTCGGCAGAAGCGCGGGGTGATAGGCGTTCGCATCCGCTGCCACGACGCGCTGGTCGGCGAGGGAGATCGTCGTGCCGGACAGTCCGGCCAGCGGCGACGCATCACTCAAGGCGTTCGAGTCGAGCCGCAGGTCGATCAGGGCGGTGAGACCTGCGAAGGCATGGGCGTCGCTGACCCGGTTGACGCTGAGGTCGATCTGCCGGACGCCCTGCAGTCCGGCCAACGGGGCGGCATCCGCGACCTGGTTGAAGTCGAGGTGCAGATAGCGCAGGTCAGCCAGGTCCGCGAGCGGCGTCAGGTCGGTGACGGCGTTGTCCGACAAGGCGAGCGCGATGAGGCCGGTCGCTGCCTGCAGACCGGTGAGCGAGGCGATGCCGCGGGATTCGCAGGCCAGACCCGTGAGCGCGGCGAGGTCCGCTCGCTCGACCGGCGCGTCAGCTTCCGCGCCCAGGGCGTCGTTGATGCACGCGGCGAGCGCAGCATCGGGCACGGCGACGATGTCGGTCGAGGCGACGGCCACGCCGGCCGGAATCGTCGAGGCGACCAGTGCGCCGATGAGGATGGCGGCTGCCGCGAGCGTGCGGCTGGGGCGCCGTCGGAGTCCGGGGGTGGGGCGCGACGTTGGCACGGGAACTCCTTCGGGCGTCACGGTGCAGCACCGGCATCACGCGACAGGGTGCCTCCGCCGGGTGAACGGAAGCTGCCTCAGGTTAGCCGCGCGGCCGAGGATTGCCCACCCGGCGCCTACCCCCAGAGTGGGTCTGGAGTCAGCCGATCGAACTCGAAAGCGGCCCCTCACCGCGAGGGTGAGAGGCCGCATCCGTTCAGCGGGTATCCGCTACCAGAGCAGCACCGGGAAGGCGTTGCTCGTGGAGCCCTTCACGGTGTCGGAGCCGCCGTAGACCGACTTCAGCACGTGCAGGCCGGCCTTCAGCTTCGGCAGGGTGATCGTCTTCCTGCCCTTGTCCGCCGCGGTGAGCGTGATGGTCGTGAGCAGCTTCTTGCCGTCGTAGACCTTCACATCGCCGGTGACGACGGTGCCCTTCGGAGCAGACACCACCACCGTGTACTTCAGCGCCGAGTTGTGGCTGCCGAGGATGGTGTTGGCGTAGGCGAACGTCGAGCTCTTCACCGCAGGCACGGGTGCCGTGATGGTGATCGGCACGGCGATCGAGGTTCCCGTCGAGGGCACCGCGATCGTGAGCTGCTGCGCTCCGGAGAGGCCAGCCGGAATGGCGAAGGTCACGGAGGCGCGACCCACCTCATCAGTCGTGTCGACGATCGTCGGATCGATGGCCGAGGATCCGACCACGGTTCCGCCGATCGAGAGCTCGACCGTCGATGCTGCAGGCTCACCGGCGCTGAACGCAAGCGACGAGAGGTCGGCCGTGACCGACTCCCCCACCGCATATGCGGCACCACTGGCGGGAGCCGTGAGCTTCACACCGACGGCGCGCTGGGCGAGGTCGGGCGAGACGGGCGAGTTCGCGGCCATGTAGTCGACCATCGACTCGAGGTCGACCTTGCCGGAGTCGGCCTTCTGCGTTCCCTGCGCCAGGGTGAAGAAGTTGTCTCCTCCCGAGGCCAGGAAGGAGTTGACGACGACACGGATGCTGTCGCCGGCCGCGACGGGTTCGCCGTTCAGCAGCACGTTGGTGATGTGCGATCCGACGGCGGCCGTGGGGTCCTCGGTGTAGGTGAGGCTCTGCGACACACCGAGTTTGAGGAACGGTCGCGCTGCCGTGGCAGGCTGCCACTGCTGCTCGAGCACCTCTTTGAGCTGCTCACCCGTGAGGGTGAGCGTCACCAGGGTGTTGGCGAACGGCTGGACGACCGCGGCCTCCTTGTAGGTGAGGTTGCCGTCGGGGTCGGCCGGCCCGCTCGACGCGTACTTCATGTCGGCGCGCAGACCACCCGGGTTCATGAGGGCGACCTGGATGTCGGCCGCGTCGCGCTGGGCGCTCCACAGCTGCACATCGGCGACGAAGTTGCCGAGGGTCGACTCTCCACCGCGGTTCTCAGCACCGGCCGACTGCTTGGCCCGGTTGAAGTCGGCGGTGATGTCGCCGAGCTTCACGGCACCGAGGACGGCGGCCTTGTCCACGGCATCCTTGACTATCGGAGAGACCTCGGGGTCATCCGTGTAGTTCGGCGTGTACGTCGTGGTGGTTCCCGAGACGGTCTTGGTCTTGAGGTCATAGGTGTTGTTCACCATCGACAGCAGTTCCTTGGTCTGGGGGTTCACCTCGATGTCCATGATGCTGAACTTCTCGCCGTACTGGCCCGAGGAGATGACGGGTCGGCCGTCGATCACGTGGTTGTAGGCGAGGTGGGTGTGACCGGACACGATCGCGTCGACGTCGGAGTCGACGCCCGTCACGATCTTTCCGAACGCCGAGGTCGGGTCGGTGGCGGATGCGACGGCGGTCGTGGCGGCACCCTCGTGAACGAGCAGCACGACGACGTCGGCCTCACCGTTCGCGGGGTCGCCGTCGCGCAGTTCGTCGGCGACGGCGTTGACCGATTCCGTCACGTCGCGCACGTCGATCTGGGCGATGCCGGCCGGGCTCACGAGCGAGGACAGCTCGTTCGTCACGGCGCCGACGAAGCCGATGGTCACGCCGTCGAACTCCTCGGTGTAGTACGCGGGGAGCGCGTGCTCGTCCGTGCCCTTCGTGAAGATGTTCGCTCCGAGGTACTCCCACTTCGCCCGGGGGATGATGCGGTCGGTGAGGTCGGCGAAGCCCTTGTCGAACTCGTGGTTGCCCACAGCGCTCACGTCGAGACCGGCCGCGTTCAGCGCGTCGATCGTGGGGTTGTCCTGCTGGATGAACGAGGTGAACGTCGAGGCGCCCACCATGTCACCGGCAGCCGCGAAGACGGTGTTCGGGTTCTCGGCCCGCACCTGCTTCACGGCCGTCGACAGTGCCGCGATGCCGGCGGCCGCCGATCCGGTGCCCTCGTTCTCGATGCGACCGTGGAAGTCGTTGACTGTCACGAGGTCGATCGAGACCGGGGCGACCTCGCTCGAGACGCCGACGACGATCGGGTCATGGTCGCTCGAGCGCCAGGGCGTTCCGGCCTCGGTGGCTGCGAACGCGTAGCCGCGGTCACTCCACTCGGGCGAGTTGATGTTCCACACTCCGACGCCGGTGACGGTCGAGGCGACCGACGGACTGGCGAGAACGTGGTCGAGGCTGCCGAGCTCGCCGTTGAAGGAGTAGGTGTACTGGCCTGCGGCATCCGTCGGAACCAGGTCGGTCCAGCCGGCGTCGGTGAAGACGTCGATCGGGTCCTCCTGCGCATAGGCGTTGAAGTCGCCGATGAGGAAGACGTCGCCGCTGCCCGAGCTCTGCTCCAGGGTGTCGGTGAAGGCGAGGGTGGCCTGCGCCTGCTTGACGCGGTCTTCGTTGAACCAGCCCTGGCCGTCGGCCGGCTCTCCGGTCGAGCCGGAGGGAGCCGACTTGGACTTCAGGTGGTTGGCGACGACGGTGATCGTCTTGCCGTCGAAGCTGAACGTCTGAGCGATCGGCTCGCGCGCGTTGCCCCAGACGCTCTCATCGATCGGCACGGTCTGGCTGGCACCCTCGGGGGTGACCGCAGCGGCCTTGTAGATGATCGCCGTCGTGATGAAGTCGGTGACGTCCGCCGTGAGGGCGTCCGGCGTGGGAACGAAGCTCCAGACCTCGCTGCCCGCCGCCTCGTTGAGCGCGTCGACCAGGTTGCCGAGCGCCTCGTCCTTCGGGTCGCCGAGCTTGATCGAGTTCTCGATCTCCTCGAGCGAGACGATGTCGGCGTCGAGGCCGTTGATGGCCGCGACGATCTTCGACTGCTGGATGGCGAACTGCTCTGCCGTGGCCGCGCCGCGTGCACTCGAGTTCTCGCTCGTGAGGGTCGTGAAGTAGTTGAAGACGTTGAACGACGCGAGACGCACGTCGCCGCCGACGGCGGGCGGAGCCTCGGGGCGCGGGTTCGTGGCCTCGAACGTGGGCTTGGCCTCGGCCGGGCTCGCGTCCGTGATCGGAACCGCGGGCTGCAGGCGCCAGTCGTCGAAGCCGTAGCTCAGCACGTAGGGCTGGGCCGGGAAGTCGACGACGTCGCCGTTCCGCACGACGGTGTCGGTCGTGTAGTACGGCTGCCCGCCGATGTGGGCGGCGTTGGACACCTGGATGCTGTAGCCGTCGTCGAGCAGGAGACGGTTGGCCTTGTTGGCCGCGGCGATGGCTGCGGCATCCGGACCCGACTGCTTCTGCTCGGTGGCCGCCACGAGTGGGGCGTCACCGGCGGAGAGCCAGAGGGTGCCGAAGTTGTAGAGCTGGTGGCTCGAGGCGACCTTGTAGGTGCCCGTGGGCTCGACCAGCATGCCCTCGAGGTTCTCGCGGTCGGCGCCGAGCAGGGTGTCGGGCAGCGGGGTGGCTGCGGGGACGCCGACTGCCGGCGTCACGACGGTGACGGCTCCGGCGACGGATGCCGTGAGCTGGGTGAGTCCGTTGAACTCGCGCACGGTTCCCGTGGCCTGCACCAGGTCGCCGATGGCGAGGGTGGGCTTCTGGTTGCCGAGGTAGACGAACAGTCCCTCGGAGGCTCCGGGGATGGAGCCGCCGCTGCCGGAGGTCTGGATGTAGATGCCGTTGTAGCCGCCGGTGCGCTCGTCTGCTGTGACGACGCCCTGCACGACGTAACTGTTGCCGTCATCGGCGAACGGGCTGGCCGCCCCGGTGCCCTGAACGGCTGCGATGGTGGTGTCGACCGTGGCTGCGAAGGCCGGGGTCGCACCGAAGGAGGCGAACCCGAGGGTGGCGACGGTGACGGCGGCGAGCGCCGAGAGTCGGCGGCGTTGTGGTCGGACGGGCTGGACTTCAGGCGGCGTCTTCGCTGCTGCCTCTGCGCTGGAGCGCTCGATCGTGGACACGGACTTCCCTTCGGATGAAACGGATGTGGTGCACAGGGCTGCTCTCGGGGGCGCGGGTCGGCCGCAGTGCCGAGAAACTGGCGACCCCTCCCGGATGTACCCCGAATCGGGGCGCACTCGTTCAGGGGTCATCCGCAGACTATGGGCTGCCCGTGACACTGCCAAGAGTCGTGAGGGAAATGTCATCTGCTCTTAAGTTGGTCGCCGTATCGGCGCGCGCGGATGCGGCGCAGACGCCGTGAGCACGCGGTGACCCGTGCCGCGCCCTAGGCTGGTCGCCTATGTTGACCGTGATCCTCGGGGTGTCCGGCGCCCTCATCTTCGGCTCGGCCGACTTCCTCGGTGGCCTCGCAGCCAAGCGCATGAGCGCCCTGCTGACCACGGCCATCGCGGCACTCACCGGACTCGTGCTGCTGGTGATCCTGTTGCCGTTCCTCGGCGGTGTCTGGTCGTCGGATGCCGTTCTCTGGGGTGCCCTCTCCGGCATCACCGGCGCCATCGCCATCTCGCTGCTGTACGCCTGCCTCGCGATCGGGCCGATGAGCATTCTGTCTCCCCTGACCGCGGTGGTCTCGGCGATCGTGCCGCTGACCGTCGCCCTCGCCGGCGGCGAGACCCTCGCCGCCCTCGGTTACTGGGCGATCGGGCTCGCCCTCATCGCCGTGGTGATGGTGGGCTTCGTGCCCGAGAAGGGCGCAGTGCGGCCGTCGCTCAAGGGCATCCTGATGGCGGTCGGATCCGGCGCCGCCATCGGTGCCTTCCTGGTGCTCATCGACCTCAGCCCCGACGACAGCGGACTCGTGCCCCTCGTGCTGAACCGCGCGGTCAATGCGGCGATCATGTTCGGCGTCGTCGGCATCCTCTTCCTCATCGGACGGCGCCGCCGCCGTCATTCTCGCCACGAGGCCGCGAGCCTGACCGGCATGGGAACCGATGCCGACGGCCTCGACGCACCGCCGGCACCCGCATCCGCGGCGGCATTTGAGGGTCGAGGCATGCTGCGCGCCGGCATCATGCTGGCCGTGGCGTGCGGCGTGATCGACGCCGTCGCGAACACGCTGCTGCTGCTCGGCATCCGTGTCGGCGACCTCAGCGTGATGAGCGTGCTGACGGCCCTCTACCCCGCGGGCACGATCCTGCTGGCCGCGATCGTGCTGCGAGAGCGCATCGCCCCCGTGCAGTGGGTCGGGCTGGCCCTGGCGCTCACGGCCGCCGGGATGCTGGCGCTGGCCTGAGTCCGGGTGCAGCCCTCGCTACTTCGCGGACCTCGGCGCCTTGCGCGGACGCTTGCCCTCGGTCGACGTCGGCGAGAAGATCACGCCGAATGCGATGCCGATGCCGATGCCGATGAGGGCTCCGGCCACGACGCTGTCGAGCGAGTAGCCGATGGCCACGCCGAGCACTCCGCCGATGACGAGGCCGAGCGGCCAGGCGACCAGTGCGCTCATGTGCTTGCGTCCAGCGCGGCCGGGCAGGCGCGGCTCGGGGGTGTTCTCAGCCATGCAGACAATCTACCCGCGGCTTTCGGATGCAGCGGACCACCGTGCGCGGGCTGCGAGTGGACAGCACTCGGCCGACTGTCGGTCAGTGACCGGGCGGTCGGATCGTCGGACGGAACACCTGCGTGGGCTGTCCCCCGCTGATGAGTTCGACGACGAACTCGAGCAGGCGGAACGGGAGCAGCGCGAGCAGTTGCACGAGGAGGAGGGGAGCGATGATGGCGCTCCCGTAGGAGAGCACCACCATCATGAGCCAGTCGCGACCCCAGAGGAACGACGCGGCGAGGGGAACCAGGAGCAGCAGGAGCCAGATCGGATCCGTCGTGATCGCCAGCACGATGCCCGTCGCGATGGCCACGAGTGAGAGCAGCACCTGCACGAGGAGCAGCAACCCGAGCGGGAGGGCGTGCCGCAGGTAGCGCTCCGCAGACACCCAGCCCCACATGAGCCAGGCACGCAGCAGCGGCACCTGCTGCTCGCGGAGGCCGACCAGGAAGACGCGGTCGTCCTCGCGGCGCTGCTCGAGGGCGGCATGCGGATCGCCGCCGTCGCCGATGAGGGCGGCCACCTCGGAGCGGTGGTCGTGCACGACGGCCGGAGCCGACTGGCGGCCATAGGAGGCGATGAAGCTCCAGAGGAAGTGCGGCACCGAGGCGAGGTCGGTGCTGTTCTGCCGGGTGGGATGGGGGTCGGGCACGTGGGCCGGCGCCCAGACGACGGTGTCGGTGCCTGGCTCCCTGTAGCCGATGCCGCGACGCAACTGGAACAGGTAGCCGTCCGGCGGCACCTGGCCGAGCTCGATGGAGGCGAGTGGCTCGCCGTCCTCGGTGATGAACGGCATCCGTTCCCCCTTCGACGCGGTGTGAGTCCATCCTGCCGCGTCGGGGTGTCACTGGGGGGGACTGCGGAAGGGCCCCGCGCTCACGGGGCCCTCCCTGTCATCCGCACAAGAGGTCGTCGGGTCGACCACAGATGACGTTCAGGCGCTGCGCGGTCTTCTCTCAACGCAGAACCCAAGGGATACGGCGCCGACGCCTGATCGGTTTGGAATCCGTCGGGATTCCCGGCACTCATCGTCGATGGACGCCACCGGCTCACGCGGGGATGGGGACAGCGCTCCCACTCACGGTGATGCCGCCCGTCGCCGGGATGTCGACGGTGAGCACGCTCGGGCGGCCGACGTGGCGCCCCTGATGGACGATCACGCGCGCCGGGGGCTCGACGAGGCCGAGATCGCGCAGGTAACCGCCGAGGGAGGCGGCCGCGGATCCCGTCGCGGGATCCTCGGTGATGCGCCCCACCGGGAAGATGTTGCGCGCCTCGAACTCGGTGGCGCCGATCGATCGAAGCATCGTGATGGTGCCTGCCCAGCCCTCGACGTCCATGAGGGAACGGGCGACCACGGGCGAGAAGGTGAACGAGTCGAAGACGTCGGCATCGGCGACGACGACGATCGGATGCCTGTTGCCGGCGAAGGCGACGCGCGGCGGGTAGCGCTGGTCGAGCTGTGTCTCGCTCAGGGAGGTCATGGAGAGGATCTGGCTGAGCGCTGCATCGTCGAGCGGCTCGACGGCCGGCTCGACACTGGTGAAGGCGGCGCTGATGCCGACCGGCGCGGCCGCGGCGCCATCCGCAGCTCCGGCATCACCAGCTTCGGCATCCGTCACGATCGGGATCTCACCGACCGGGGTGCGGAATCGGATCTCGCCGACACCGTCGCGCTCGGCGATCGCGACAGCCGTCGCGATGGTGGCGTGACCGCAGAACGGCACCTCGGCGATCGGGCTGAAGTAGCGGATCACCCGGATGCCGTTCTCCGCGCCCGTCACGAACGCGGTCTCGGCGTAGTCGATCTCGGCGGCGATGCGCTGCATCTCGGCGTCGGACATCCCGCCGGCGTCGAGCACGACCCCGGCGGGGTTGCCGCCCCGGGGATCGGTGGTGAAGGCGGCATAGCGGAGGATCTGCGGAGAGTCGGTCACCCTTCCATCCTGTGGCACGGAGGTGGCGGGCGGAAGAGACGCGCTGGGACCGCGGACTCCATCCACGGTCCCAACGCGAGAGTCGCCTGTCTACTCGCCGGAGTCCTCGGCGAAGCGTCCTCGGTACTCCACCGGGATGAGCGGCTTCTCGGCACGCACCCGCAGCTCCTGCACGGCCCAGCTGTTGCCATCAGGGTCGCTGAAGCCGAAGAACGTGCCGCCGTCGCGCTCGTCGAAGACCGTCAGCTCGCTGGCATCGACGCCGCGGCCGAGGAGTTCCTCGCGCGCGGTCGCGGCATCCGACACGACCAACTGCAGGCCCTTGAGCGAGCCCGGCTCCATCTGGTTCTGCGACGGCAGGGTGCCGATCACGATCGAGCAGCCGGAGCCTCGCGGCGTGAACTGCACTATGCGGGCCTCACCCATGTCGGTGTCGTGATCGAGGTCGAAGCCGACCTTGTCTCGGTAGAACTCGATCGATCGCGCTATGTCCTTGACGGGCACGATGACGACTTCGAGGGTCCAGTCCATGATGTTCTCCTTGGGTTTCGCGGTGCGGATGCCGGAGGGCCGATCAGCCGAGCAGTTCTTCGAGTCGCTCGTAGCCCTCGCGCATTCCGTGCTCCATTCCGGAGGCGACCATGCCGTCGCGCGCCTCCTGGGTGGGGTAGACCGAGTGGCCCTCGAGGCGCGTGCGCCCGTTGCCGAGGTCGATGAAGCGCATCGAGTCGAGCGCGACGACGTCGGGGTAGCCCTCGAACTCGAAGGTCTGCACGGCGAACTCGTTCTCGCGCACGACGTGGAAGACGCCGTTGAAGCCGTACTTCTCGTCGCCGCGGCCATGGACGTAGCGGTAGCGGCCTCCGGTGCGGAAGTCGTACTCCTCGATCTCCATCTCGAGATCGCGCGGGCCGAGCCACTGCGCAACGAGGGCGGGATCCCGGTGGGCGTTGAAGACGGCCTCGACCGGGTAGTCGAACTCGCGCACGAAGTCGACGTACTGCACGCCCTCAGGCGCGGTGACGGTGAGGGCATTGGTGGTGGTGCTCATAGTTCCTTCTCCTTGATGGTGTCGACGGATGCCTTCGCTGCGGCATCCGATGCGCCCATCGCTCCGAGCACCGCGTCGAGACTGCGGAACTGCTGCTCGTGGATGAGCCTGTACCGGTCGATCCAGCTGGTCATGCGTTCGAGCTCGACGGCGTTCAGGTGCACGGGCCGGCGCTGCGCATCACGCGTTCGCGTGACCAGCCCCGCCTGCTCCAGCACCTGGATGTGCTTCGAGACCGCCTGCTTGGAGATCTCGAAGGGCTCCGCGAGTTCGTTGACCGTGGCCGAGCCTCGACTGAGGCGAGCGATGATCCGGCGACGGATGGGGTCGGCCAGGGCCATGAATGCCCGGTCGAGCCGTTCCTCCGATTTCGGATCCACGATCATTATCAACCTTCTGCTTGATCAACCACTTGATTGATTAAAAGATAGATCGATTGGGTGTCGCTGTCAAGACCTCGGCGAAGAACGCTGGTGCGCGGCAGGATGGACTCATGCGCATAGTGGTGACTGGTGGATCGGGCAAGCTGGGACGGACCGTGGTGCGCGAGCTCGCGGCATCCGGTCACGAGGTGGTCAATCTCGACCAGAACGGCGAGCGCGGGCCGGGCTTCCTGAGGGTCGACCTGAGCGACTTCGGTGCCGTGATCGATGCGATCGCGGGCCTCGCCGAGGAGCCGGACGGCCACGAGGATCGCGGCAATGTCGACGCCCTCGTGCACCTCGCCGCCGTGCCGGCGCCCGGGCTCGTGAGCGACGTGAGCACCTTCCACAACAACATGCTCGGAACCTTCAATGTGTTCTGGGCGGCGAAGCGGCTCGGCATCCGGCGCATCGTCTACGCGTCGAGCGAGACCGTGCTCGGCCTGCCGTTCGACGTGCCGCCGCCTTATATCCCCGTGGACGAGGAGTATCCGGCGCGACCGGAGAGCGTCTACTCGCTGGTCAAGCACCTCGAGGAGCAGCTGGCGATCGAGCTGGTGCGCTGGGACCCCGAGCTGTCGATCACGGCGCTGCGCTTCTCGAACGTCATAGACCCGGAGGACTATGCCGCGTTCCCGTCATTCGACTCGGATGCGAACGCACGCAAGTGGAACCTGTGGGGCTACATCGACGGCCGCGACGGCGCCCAGGCCATCGAGCGCGCGCTGACGACGGCCGCGCCGGGGTTCGACCGCTTCATCATCGCGGCGGCAGACACCGTGATGAGCCGGCCGAACTCGGAGCTGGTGGCCGAGGTGTTCCCCGAGGTTCCGGTGCACGGCGAGCTCGGCGTGCACGACACCCTGCTCTCGATCGCGAAGGCGCGGCGGGTGCTGGGCTTCGAGCCGAGGCACTCGTGGCGGGATCACGTCTGACACACCATTCGTTCGCTGACGTCCGCGCGCAGCGCGCGACCGGAGCGCTTCCACCGCGGGCTTCGCCCGGGCCTCAGCGGGCGGGGGCAGGCGCCACCGCGTGCAGCGCGTCGACCATCGGCGCGAGCTCCGGCTGCTCGGCGGCATCCGAGAGCACGCGCTCGAGCGCCTCGTCGTGGATGGGCCGCGCCCGCTCGTAGAGCGCCCGCCCTGCGGCGGTGAGCTCGGTGTAGATGCCGCGCCTGTCGTCGGCGCAGAGGATGCGGGTGAGCAGCGCGCGCTCCTCGAGACGCGTCACGAGTCGGGTGGTGGCGCTCGCGCTCAAGGCGGCCGCTCGGGCGAGCTGCTGCATCCGCATGTGCCAACCGTCCTGGCGGCTCAGGGCGTCGAGCACCGTGTACTCCACGACGGAGAGACCCACGGATGCCGCCAGTGCGCGTTCCAGCTCGGCCTCGATGAGCCCGTGCAGAGCGGCCAGCGTGCGCCAGCCCTGCGCTCGCACCTCGACTGCATCGTCGGCGATGCCCATGGCGGTCCTCGATCCTCTCGTGGCGTTCGCTGAGCCGTCGGAACGGCTTCACGAAAAGTAGTTGCTTGCGCGTTGTATTTGCATGTGCAACTATTTATACAACGCGTCTGCAACTACCAGCGTACGCGCATCATCCCGAAACCCCACCCCAGCACTGGAGAAATCAGCATGCCCGCAGGTTTGATCGCCCTCGCCATCGGCGGGTTCGGCATCGGACTCACCGAGTTCGTCATCATGGGCCTCCTCCCTGAGGTCGCCGCGAGCTTCGACGTCACCGAGGCCGCAGCCGGCTGGCTGATCTCGGGCTATGCGCTCGCGGTCGTCGTCGGCGCCCTCGGCATCACCGCCGCGACCATCAGACTCCCCCGCAAGCCCGTGCTCATGGCACTGCTCGTGCTCTTCATCGCGGGCAACGCACTCTCGGCACTCGCGCCCACGTACGGCGTCATGATGAGCGGCCGGGTCGTCGCCGCCCTCTGCCACGGCGCCTTCTTCGGCATCGGCGCGGTGGTGGCTGCGAGCCTCGTGCCTGCGAATCGCAAGGCCGGCGCCGTCGCGATCATGTTCACCGGCCTCACCGCCGCGAATGTGCTCGGCGTTCCGTTCGGCACCTTCCTCGGCCAGCAGTTCGGCTGGCGGTCCACCTTCTGGGTGATCGCCGCCATCGGCGTCGTCGCCCTCGTGGGCATCTGGCGGCTGGTGCCGGCGACGCCCGGGGTGACGGATGCCGCCGGCACCGCATCCGTCAGCCCCGTGCCCAGCCTTCGCACCGAGCTCGGAGCGTTCCGTTCGGGCCAGGTGTGGCTCTCGCTCACCGTCACAGTGCTCGGCTTCGGCGGCATGTTCGGCGCCTTCACCTACATCGCCTACACACTCACCGAGGTGAGCGGGTTCGCAGCGAGCGCCGTTCCCTGGCTGCTCGTATTGTTCGGCGGCGGCCTCTTCGTGGGCAACTGGCTCGGCGGGCGCCTCGCCGACAGGTCGATCGACGGGACCCTGCTCGGCTTCCTCATCGCCCTCACCGTCGTCCTCGTGCTGTTCGCTCTGCTGGCCTGGAGCCCCGTCGCGACGATCGCGCTGCTCTTCCTCATGGGCGGCTTCGGATTCGGCACGGTTCCCGGACTGCAGACCCGCATCATGGGCTACGCAGACGGGGCACCGACCCTGGCCTCGAGCGCGAACATCGCAGCCTTCAATCTGGGCAACGCTCTCGGCGCGTTCGTGGGCGGTCTGGCCATCACGGCAGGACTCGGCTACACCTCACCTCTCTGGGTCGGCGCCGTCATCACCGCAGCCGCCGTGGTCGTGATGGCCTTCGCGGCCGTCGATGCCCGGCGAGCGACGCGCAGAATGGATGAGGTGCGCGCCTCTCCCGCGACGCCGACCCGACCGACGCCCGCTGTCGCCTGAGCCTCAGCGCCGACCACCCGCACCGCACCCACCTCCAGCCGCATCCGGCACAACGAAAGGACACCTCCATGAGCGACATCCTCATGATCGTCACCGGGGCCACGAGCCTCACCCTCAGCGACGGTGCCGAGCACCCCACGGGCTTCTGGGCCGAGGAGCTCGTCGTCGCGCACCGAGAGCTGCGTGCCGCCGGCCACAGCATCACCATCGCGACGCCGGGCGGGGTCACCCCCACGGTCGACGCGGGAAGCCTCTCGGATGCCGGTGCCGGCGGAGCCGGGAAGGCGGCCGAGCTGCGCGGCTACCTCGACGAGATCGCACCCGCGCTGGCGGCATCCGTGCCCCTCGACACGATCGACGTGTCGGCATTCGACGCCGTCGTGCTGCCCGGCGGTCACGGTCCGATGACGGACCTGGCCTTCGACGCGACGACGGGGCGCCTGCTCACCGAGGCGAACGCCGCCGGAACGATCATCGCTCCGTTCTGTCACGGCCCCGCTGCTCTGCTCTCAGCCGTGGGCGCCGACGGGGCCTTCGCCTTCGACGGGCGTCGCCTCACGGTGTTCACCGATCACGAGGAGCTCACCGGAGGAACCGGCGAGAAGACGCCGTGGTTCGTCGAGACGCGTCTGCGCGAGGCCGGAGCCATCGTCGAGACCGGCGCCGACTGGTCGAGCCACGTCGTGGTCGACGGCAACCTGATCAGCGGCCAGAACCCGCAGTCGAGCGCGGCCGTGGCGGCTGCGGTTGTCGAGGCCCTGGCGGCGCGCTGAGGGCGCGTCGGGCGGTCGGCCCTCAGCGAGCGGGAGTGTGATCAGTCGAAGAGCTCGCTGAGCCAGCTCTCCCGCTTCTTCTTGCGGTAGTAGCCCTGGTCGCCTGACTGCTGGGGTCCGCGGTCGTCGTAGCGGCGGTCGTCGTGGCCGCGCTCGTCGTAGCCCTGCTGCCCGTAGGCCTGCGCCGGCTGCTGCTCGCCCCATCCCGGCTGCGACTGCGCGGCTGCCGGAGCCGCCGCGGGCGACCTGTAGTCCTGGGCCGCCCGAAGCTCGGCGCCTGCGCGCTCGAGGATCTTGTCGAGCTCGCCGCGATCGAGCCACACGCCGCGGCAGGTGGGGCAGTAGTCGATCTCGACGCCACTGCGCTCGCTCATCACGAGCACGGACTGGTCATTCGGGCACTGCATCGAACGTTCTCCTTCGTCGGGGTCTCCTCGACCCTAGGAACGATTTCTGAGCAGATCCCGGATGCCGCCGGCCGCCGGGATCGCGGGCGAAGAGGCGCGTTGGTGAAATGTGACCCAATCCTCAGCCGTCGAGGGGGTGCATGTGCCATGATTCCGCCACGGTCCACTGTGGTGCCGCAGGCTCGAGGGGAGTGGTCGATGACGACATTCGGCGTGGAAGAGGAGTTCATGTTCCTCGATCCGGAGACCCTCCGGCCCGTGGACGTGGGCACCCACGTTCACGAGTCGATGGCGGCGGAAGCCGAGTGGTCGCCGATCGTCAATCACGAGTACCTCGCCTCGCAGGTGGAGCACACCTCGGCCGTGTTCACCACTCTGACCGAGGCATCGGCAGCCCTCGATCGTTTCCGACGGGAGGTGGCCGAGAGGGCGGGCAACCTCGACGTGATCGCGGCGAGCGTCGGGATGCCGTTCCAGGCCCCCGTCTACCCGACCATCACCGAGGACGACCGCTACGAGCGCGTTGTGAGCGACTACCGCCAGATCATCGCCGACCACCAGATCAACGGACTGCACATGCACGTGGGCATCGCCGACCGGGATGCCGGGGTGCGCGCACTCAACCGGGTACGGCTGTGGATGCCGCTGCTCCAGGCCATGTGCGGCAACTCGCCGTTCTGGCGGGGCGTCGACACGGGCTTCGAGAGCTGGCGCGGCATCGTCGTGCGTCGGTGGGCCGTGTCGGGCTGCCCCCCGGTCTTCGTCGATGCGGCCGATTACGAGCGTCGGCTGCGCAACGTGGTGGGCGTCGGCGGTACCTTCGACACCGGCATGGTGATGTGGAACGTGCGACTCTCGGAGCACGTGCCCACCCTCGAGGTGCGCGTGTGCGACGCCCAGCTCACGACAGACGACACGCTGCTGTTGGTCGCCTTGGTGCGCGGTCTCGTGACGACGGCCATCGCCGAGGCCGCGGATGCCACGCCGAACGTCGCTCCGGAACTGCTCGACAACGCGCTCTGGCAATCGGCCCGCGATGGCCTGCGCGGCCGTCAGCTCGACCCGATCTCCGGCTCGATGACCGAGGCCCGCACCGCACTCGACGTGCTGCAGGCGTACATCGCGGATCAGCTCGAAGCCGAGGGTGACCGAGAGTTCGTCACTGCCGGTATCGCCCGCCTCCTGCACGACGGCACAGGAGCCCATCGCCAGCGCGCAGCGATGCACGCCGGCGGCCTCCCCGGGCTGGCGCGGCTGTTGCGCGAGAGCGTCACAGCTCCGGTGTGAGCCTCACGACCACGAGGGAGTGCGCGTCGAGGGTCGACGGCGCGGCAGCTCCGGCGGCGGGTGCGGCTCCGGCTGCGGTCGCGGGAGAGGCGAGGAGCACAGTGCCCGCCGGCACCTCGAGCGGAGCGACCGTGTCGGCGAAGTTCGCCGCGACGATCACGTCTCCTCGTCGCATGGTGAGCACGGATGCTCCCCCGTCGGCCACAACCACCTGCGGCAGGTCGGTGCTCCGCAGCGCCGGCTCCGAGCGCCGCAGAACGGCGAGCTCCCGATAGAACGCGAGCATCCGCTCATGACGTCCGTGCTCGAGCTCGCTCCAGTCGAGCACCGAGCGCTCCCGGGTCTCGGGATGCTGAGGGTCCGGCACGACATCGCGGTCCCAGCCCATGCGCGCGAACTCCGAGATGCGTCCGTTCGCGACGGCGGCGGCGAGTTCCGGCTCCGGGTGCGAGGTGAAGTACTGCCACGGCGTCGAGGCCGCCCACTCCTCCCCCATGAACAGCATCGGCGTGAAAGGACCGAGCAGGGTGAGCGCAGCGGCGATGGCCAGCTGGCCGTCGTCGAGGGTGTCCCCGAGCCTGTCGCCGATCGCCCTGTTGCCGATCTGGTCGTGGTTCTGGTCGCTCACGACGAGTCGCCACGGCGGTGTGCGATTGAAGTCGAGCGGATGCCCGTGATCACGCTCGCGGAATGACGAGTAGGTGCCGTCGTGGAAGAAACCCCCGGTCAGCACCTTCTGCAGCACGGCGAGGCCGTCGAAGTCCGCGTAGTAGCCGGTGACCTCGCCCGTGAGCGCCACGTGCAGGGCGTGGTGGAAGTCGTCGCTCCACTGCGCCGTGAGGCCGTGGCCGTCGGGTCGCGGCTCGATCATGACGGGGTCGTTGAGGTCCGACTCCGCGATGAGGTGCAGCGGACGCCCGAGTTCGGCGGCGAGGGCATCCGTCGTCTCGGCCATCTCGGCGAGGATGTGCGTCGGACCTGTGTCGTGCAACGCGTGCACGGCGTCGAGGCGCAGGCCGTCGACGCCGTAGTCGCGCAGCCAGAGCCGAGTGTTGTCGAGGATGTAGCGGCGCACCTCGGCGGCATCGGTTCCATCGAGATTCAGCGCGCTGCCCCACGGGCCGTCCTGCTCGTGGACGTAGGGGCCGAACCGCGGCAGCACGTTGCCGCTCGGGCCGAGGTGGTTGTAGACCACGTCCTGGATGACGCCGAGGCCGGCTGCATGGGCCGCGTCGACGAAGCGGCGATAGGCCGCCGGTCCGCCGTAGGGCTCGTGGACCGCGAACCAGAGCACGCCGTCGTAGCCCCAGCCGTGCTCGCCGTTGAAGGCGTTGACCGGCAACAGCTCGATGAAGTCGACGCCGATGGAGCGCAGATGGTCGAAGTGCCGGGCCGCTGCGTCGAGCGTGCCCTCTGGCGTGAAGGTGCCGAGGTGCAGCTCGTAGATGACGGAGCCATCGAGAGGGATGCCGCGCCAGGAGCCGCTAGCGGCGGTCGCGGCGTCCGCACTCGTCTCCGCCCCAGCGCCGGTGGTCAGCTCGGCCAGGTCGAAGGTGCGCGACAGCCCGTGCACGCCGTGCGGCTGCCACAGCGAGCGCGGATCCGCCAGTGGTCCATCGCCGTCGACGACGAATCCGTAGTCGAGGCCTGCTGCGACATCGAACGGATGCCGCCACCAGCCGTCGCCGTCGCGGGTCAGCGGCAGGTCGACACCGTCCAGGCGCAGCACCACCTCTCGGGCATCGGGCGCCCAGACCCCCAACCTCATCGGGCGTGCCCATCGGCGCGGGACGGCTGCGCCCCCTGGGAGGACTGCGCCGACAGGGGCGCGAGCAGGGCGACGGGGTGGTCGGCCAGCAGCTCGGCGACGAACACCTCACCGCTCCACTCCCGCCCGGAGATCACGTCGACCAGAGCGGCATCCGGAAGCCTGATGACGGTATCGCTCCAACCGCCCGCGGCCTCGAGCCCCAGCGAGAGTCGGGTGGCGACGGTGATGGCGCCCCCACGGTCGAAGGCGACGACGTGCGAGGCGGCTGGACCGTAGGCGGGCACGCCGAGGTAACGGGTGAACAGCTCGGGGTGGTCGCGGCGCAGGCGCAGGGCCCGCGAGGTCACGAGCAGCTTGGCGGCGCCGGATTCGTCGACCGCAGGCTGCCAACCGTCGTCGAGGCGCCCGAGCAGTTCGCGGCGCACGCCCACATCGACGGGTCGACGGTTGTCGGGGTCGACGAGCGAGAGCTCCCACAGCTCGCTGCCCTGGTAGACGTCGGGAACGCCGGGGGCCGTCAGCTGCACCAGCTTGGCTGCGAGCCCGTTGGTGAAGCCGGCTCCGGTCACGGCGTCGACGGCGCGCTGAACGATGGCTGCGATCTCGGAGTCGTCGAAGACCGCATCGACGGCGTCATGCATCCGCGCCTCGAAGGCGGCATCCGGGTCCGTCCAGGTCGTCGACGTCCCGGCCTCGCGCGCAGCCTTCTCGGCATAGGCCTGCAGACGCTCGCGCGACGCGGGCCAGGCGCCGACGACGGCCTGCCAGATCAGGTTCTCCAACGCGACGTCGCCGAGCGGCAGCTTCTCGTGCAGGGCGGCGAGGGTCGTGGTCCAGCCGTCGGTCCACTCCGACAGCACCGAGATGCGGGCGCGCACGTCCTCCCCGCGCTTGGTGTCGTGGGTCGAGAGCGTGGTGAGCGAGAGCGGATAGCCGGCCTGACGCGCGGCCTGGCGGTCGTGGAAGTCGACCGGATCGACGGCGAACTCGCTGGGGTCGGCGCCCACCTCGGTGAGCGAGGTCAGGCGGGTGTAGCGATAGAACGCCGTGTCCTCGACGCCCTTCGCCATGACCATGCCCGAGGTCTGCTGGAAGCGGAGAGCCGCCGGATGCCGCGGGTCGGCCAGCACGCCCGCCACCGCGTCGACGGCCGCGGCGAGATCGGGCCGGCGGCGGTGCGCCTCGGCCCGGGACTCCTCGAGGTGCTCGGCTCCGAAGGGCAGGTAGGAGCGGTACACCGGGAAGCAGGCGAGCAGTTCGCCGAGCGCATCCGTTCGGGCGTCGAGGTCCAACCCTGCGTTCTCGAGCTCCGGCAGCAGCCGGGCGAGCCGCAGCACCTCGGCGTGCAGGATGCCGTCGGCGATGCCGCGCTTGGTGCCGTGGATGAGATCGAGCCACGCGGGCTCAGCGGGGGCGGATCCAGGCTCGAGTGCCGCGGCCGCCTGCTCGAGCGCCTCGCGTCCGTTCGGGTCGACGAACAGCCTGTCGACCTCGGCGAGGGCGTCGTAGCCCGTGGTGCCGACAGTCGCCCACTCGGGCGGCATGGCCTCGTCGCCCTCGAGGATCTTCTCGATCCAGACGGGGGCGCCGTCGGTGAGGCGGGCGAGGTCGGCGAGGTAGCGACCGGGGTCGGCGAGGCCGTCGGGGTGGTCGACGCGCAGGCCGTCGGCGAGGCCGTCGCGCACCCAGCGGCCGATCTCCTCGTGCGACTGCTCGAACACCCACGGAACCTCGACCCTGATGCCGGCGAGGGTGTTGACGGCGAAGAAGCGGCGGTAGTTCAGCTCGGCGTCGGCTCGGCGCCAGTCGACGAGGGTGTAGTGCTGGCGTTCGAGGACCGAGCGGATGCGGCCGGTGGCGTCGGCCTCGCCCTGGAGATCGTCGTCGCCCGACAGCTCGTCGAGGCTGCCCGGCGCGAGCGGGAACCGGTGGTCGTAGTACGCCAGCTCCGCAGCATCCGTGTCGATGGTCATCGCCGCGAACTCGGCGTCGTCGTCGCTGCCGAGCACCGGCAGCACCAGCTTCCCGTCGCCCGCGTCCCAGTCGACGTCGAAGGCCTCGGCGTAGCGCGATTCCCGTCCGTGGGTCAGCACGTCCCACCACCATGCGTTCGCCGACGGGGTGGCGACCCCCACGTGGTTGGGCACGATGTCGATGAGCACGCCGAGCCCCTGCTCCCGGGCAGCGGCAACGAGGCGGTCGAGAGCGGCACCGCCACCGCGAGCCGGGTCGACGAGTGCGTGGTCGGTGACGTCGTAGCCGTGGTCCGAGCCGTCCTCCGCCGCGAGCAGAGGCGAGAGATAGATCCAGTCGGCGCCGAGGGCACGCACGTAGTCGACGACGGATGCAGCATCGTCGAGGGTGAACCCGGGCGTGATCTGCAGCCTGTAGGTGGAGCGCGGCAGGCGCCTCGGCTGCGGCATCCGTTCGCCCGATGTCGAGTCCGATTCGTGCATGCGCTCCCCCTGCTGTGACCACGGCTGGCGTGATGACGCCGGTGGTCCCACCGGCGTCATCTCAGGGTGTCACGAGTTCACCGCCGGGCGTCCCCCCTTGCGTGGATGGCCTCGATGATCTCCAGCACCCGCACGGAGTCGGCAGGGTCGACGGGAACCGGGGCATCGCGGAGGAGGGTGTCGGCCAGGGCGCGGTAGAAGCCCGCGTAGTCGCCGCGGTCGGTGGGCTCGCGGCGGGTCGAGCCCTCGAGGCCGAGCTCGCCCCAGCCACTCTCGGGCTTCTCGCCGAAACCGGCATCCGTCGGCGAACCCCCGCCCTTGAGCGCGGCCTCCTGCGGGTCGAGGCCCCACGTCGTGTAGCCGGCATCGGAGCCGAGCACGTGGAAGCGGGGACCGAACTGGGCAGCGAGCGAGTTCATCCAGAGGTGCGAGATGGTGCCGGAGGCGTGGGTGAGGGCGACGAAGGCGTCGTCGTCGGCTCCGGCGCCATCACGGAGGGTGCGCACCTCGGCGTAGACGTCGACGACGGGGCCGAACAGCGTCAGCGCCTGATCGATGAGGTGCGTGCCCAGGTCGTAGAGGATTCCGCCGCCGGATGCCGCCGAGGTGCTCGACTTCCAGGTGGCAGGCGGTGCCGGCTTCCACCACTCGAACCGCGACTCGAAGCGGCGCACCTCGCCGAGCTCGCCCACATCGATGAGGCGGCGCAGCGTGAGGAAGTCGCCGTCCCAGCGGCGGTTCTGGAAGACGGTGAGGGTGCCGACGGATGCCGCAGCCGCGGCGATGAGCGCGCGTCCTTCGGCCGCCGTGACGGCGAACGGCTTGTCGACGACGACCGAGAGCCCTGCGGCGAGCGCGGCCTCGGCGAGCGGAGCGTGCGTCTCGGGCGGCGAGCCGATGACCACGAGATCGAGGTCGGCTGCGCGGACGATCACGTCGTCGGGGCTGTCGACGATGGTCGCGTCGGGGTGGAGGCGCTCGGCCTCGGCGCGCCGCTCGGCGTTGGAGGTGACGATGACATCGAGCGAGAACTCATCGTTCGCGGCGAGGAACGGGGCGTGGAACACCCGCCCCGAGGTGCCGAAGCCGATGACGGCGGTGCGGATGGACTGGGACGAGGTCATGATGCTCCTGTTCGCTGCCGCGAGGTGCCAGCGGCACCTCCATGGATACCACGCGCTTCGACCGCGGACTTCGTCCGGGCCTCAGCGAGCGGGAAGCTCAGCGCAGCTGCACCAACTGGCGCACGTCATCGGCGGGCAGCTCGTCGACGACGGCGCTCACCCAGATCTCCTCGAGGGTGACGGCGCCGCGGTAGGTGCTGAGGAACGCCGTGTCTGCGGCGTCGCGCCCTGTGGCGATGCGCACGAGCGACTGGCGCGGGGCCAGCGCCGTGGCGTCGACCACGTGCCAGGCGCCGTCGACGTAGGCCTCAGCGACGGCGTGGAAGTCCATCGGGTCGAGGCCGGGCGCATAGACGGCCACGAGTCGCGCCGGGATGTCGAGCGCGCGCAGGAATGCGATCACCAGGTGCGCGTAGTCGCGGCAGACACCCTGGCGGGCGAGCAGCGTGCGCTCGGCACCGTCTGTGGGCAGGCTCGAGCCGGGCACATAGGCGAGGTGACTGCCCACCCAGGAGCTGACGGCGTCGAGGGCCTCGACGCCGGTGAGGCCGCCGAACTGGGCAACGGCGGTGGGACCGAGCGAGTCGGACTCGCAGTACCGGCTGGGACGCAGGTAGGTGAGCAACGAGCGCTCGGTGACGGCGAGCGGCTCGGCCTGTCCTGTCACCGTGACCGCGTAGTCGAGGGTGAGCTCGCCGGGTCCGGCCTCGAGGGCGTGGATGCGGGTTCCGTGGCCGCTGATCACCTCGCGGGCTTCGACGGGGGCCCCGTCGAGCTTCAGCTCCAGGGTCTCGGAGCGTTCGTTGCCCTCGGCGGCGGCCACGATGAACGCGAGGTGGGCCGGGTCGAGGATCTGGAGGCGGAGGTGGGCGTTGGCCTTGCGCTGCATCTGAGGTCTCCTGCTACGACGGGGACGGTGCGGTGCCATGCGGCACGGTCGTCCTATCATCACAGCACCGAGCGCCCTATCCCGCGCGGTTGCTGTATCCCGTCTCAGCGCAGAGGAGACCCGATCACGGAGAAGTCCATACCACCCATCACACCTGAGAGCAGCGGCCTGGCCTCGTCGATGGCCGCTCGAACCGACGCGAGACCGAGTGACGCCCGGTGGGCCTCCTCGGACTCCCAGAGCTCGGCGACGAACACGGTGTCGGGTTCATCGTCGTTCACTCCCACCTCGTAGAGGAGGCATCCGATCTCGCGCAGCTCGTCGCTGGGCCTGGTGAGCAGGGCGACGAGTTCGTCGCGGCGGCCGGGACGGGCACCGAGGGTGCCGATGTTCGCGTAGGTCATGTGCCCATCCTCCTCCGCAACCCCTCGACAGCGGGAGCCGGCGGCCCTAGCGTCGCAGTATGGACAGCACGATGGCGTGTCTCACGGACTGGATGACGCGGCAACGCTGGTACGGCGGCAAGGGCCGCGTGCCGCAGTTGCGCCGTCTGGGCGCGTGGGATCTGCCGAGCGATACCGAGGGCGTGCGCGTGCGCACGCTCCTCCTCATGGATGACGCCGCACGTCCGGCGACCCTCTACCAGGTACCGGTCACGCTGCGCCAGTCACTACTGCCCGGGGGCGGCCACAGGCTCATCGGGCGCATCGATTCCGGCGAATACGTCTACGACGGTCCTCACGATCCGGTCTACGCCCGGGCCCTCCTGCGCATGATCGTCGGCGAGCAGACGGCGGTCCCGGATGCCGTGGACGCTGTCGGGCACAGCTCGCTTCCCGCAGCGCGGGCCGACAACCCGCGCCTCGACGACGCGTCGATGACGGCGACGGTGCTGAGCGGCGAGCAGTCGAACACCTCGATCATCTACGAGGGGAACGGCGATCGGGCCAGCGTGATCTGCAAGGTGTTCCGCCAGCTGCACCACGGCGAGAACCCGGACGTCACGCTGCAGACGGCTCTCGCCGAGTCCGGATCGCCGCATGTCCCTCGCAGCATCGGCAACATCACCGGCGAATGGGACGACGTCGGTCGCTCATCCGGACGAGCCAGCGGCCACCTCGCCTTCGCGCAAGAGTTCCTCCCGGGGGTGCAGGACGCCTGGCGCGTCGCGCTCGACGCAGCGGCATCCGGAGACGACTTCAGCCTCCAGGCGCACGACCTCGGCGTCGCCACGGCCGTCGTGCACAGCTCGCTCTCCCACCTGTTCCCCACGCGGCCGGCGAGCCCCGGCGACATGGTGGCCGTGACCATGAGCTGGTACCAGCGCCTGGCGATCGCCCTCGCCGAGGTGCCGGAGATCGCGGCTCACCGGGCCGAGATCGAGGCCGTCTTCGAGGCCGCGCAGGCTGTGCCGTGGCCGTCGATGCAGCGCATCCACGGGGATTTCCACCTGGGACAGGTGCTGCAGGTCCCCGGTCGCGGCTGGGTTCTGCTCGACTTCGAGGGCGAGCCCATGCGTCCGATGAACGAACGCGACCAACCCGATCTCGTGATCCGTGACATCGCCGGCATGCTGCGCTCCTTCGACTACGTGGCCGGCTCGACCAAGGCCGATCATCCCGAGCGCCGAGTCTCGGCCCTCAAGGCCTGGTCGCACGATGCGCGTCGCGCCTTCGTCGACGGCTACATCGCGGCATCCGGAAACGACCTGCGTGAGCACCGCCAGTTGCTCGACGCCTTCGAGCTCGACAAGGCCGTCTACGAGGCCGTCTACGAGACCCGCAACAGGCCGACGTGGGCGCCGATCCCGCTGATCGCCATCGAGCGGCTGCTCTCGCGCGGACGGACGCCGAACCCCGTCGAGGTCGGCGGGCGCCTGTAGCGTCGAGGCATGCGATTCTCCTTCACCGCGCCGCTCTGGGAGTGGGAGGCGCAGGCCAACTGGTATTTCGTGAGCCTTCCCGAGGAGATGGGCGCCGACATCGCCGAGGTGCCCCGCATGGTGCGGGGCTTCGGAGCCGTGAAGGTGCGGGTGCGGGTCGGCGGCTCCGACTGGTCGACGTCGATCTTCCCGTCGGACGGCACCTATGTGCTGCCGGTCAAGAAGGCCGTGCGCACGGCCGAGGGCATCGAGCCCGACGACGACGTCACGGTCGACCTCGAGGTGCTCGACCTCTAGGAGCCCGGTGCGAGCGGCAGGGGCTACAGGTTGACGAGCTTCTTGGTGCTCGCGCCGGCGAACGAGAGGCGCACGGGCTGAGGGCCGGTGATGCCGGCGGGAACCGTCGCTCGAGCGTGGTGATCGGCCTCGATCGACACGTATTCGACGAACGACGCGACCTCCACCCTCACGCTCGTCCCCTCGGGCACCTCGGATTCGACGCCGATGTCGAATCGCCCGTCGGCGCCGACCTCGAGGGTGGCCTCGGCGCACGGCGTCTGGATCTGCAGGGGGTACGACGCTGTCTCGGCGCCGGCTGCCGTGATGACGACGACGTCGACGATGCGGATGTCGAGGCCGTCATCGGGCAGCACCGGGATCTCGACGATCACCTCGGTGGCCTCGAGCGCCGGGCGCACCCCTCCAGTCTCGATGGCGGACACCACGACAGTGCCGAACTTGATCCACACGCTCGCCCGCTTCTCCTCGGTGTCAGCGCCGGCCGGAATGAAGTTCGTGCCGCGGATGCGCACCTTGCGGCCGACCGTCGGGACGCCGGAACCCGAGTCGGGCACGATCGTGAGGATGGCGGGAGCGTTCTTGGCGACGGCCTTCTTGCTCACGAACCCGACGGCCGATGCCGTGGTCAGGATGACGATCGCCTGCGGGAGGTCGGGAAGGTGAGACGGGTCGGCGAACAGCAGCACGCCGAAGACCACGACCGCCACGGTGTTGAAGACGAGGTACTGGGTGTCGATGAGGTCGGTGGTGCCGGCGTCGTTGGAGACCAGGTCCTTCACCTGAGGGGCCGAGGCCATGACCTTCTGCAGGTCGCCCGATGCGACCTTGGCCGAGCCGATCTGCTGCGCCGAGATGAGGGCGGCGAAAGGGCCGCCGAGCAGCAGCAGGTAGTCGGCACTCAACGGCAGGCTAGCGAGATCCTGCACGGGATCGACCCAGCGACCCGTGAGCACGGCGCTCCACACCACGAAGACGAAGCCCCACGCCAGGACCACGGTCCACACCCAGGCCTGGAATGCCGACGTGGAGAACCGGCCGTCCTTGCCGATGAGCATCGTGATGAGCCCGCCGTTGTTCCGCGTGAGCAGGGCGATGACCGAGAGCAGCAGGAGTACAGCGATCATCGCGAGCGCCGCCGGGAGCACACGATTGTCGGCCGGGGTGACGCCCAGGGCGCCGACGACGAGTGCCGCCAGCAGCAGGAGGGCGGCGATCGCCACGACGATGTTCCAGGTGAGACGGCCGACATGCCGCAGGTAGAGCCGGGTGCGCTCTGCGTGCATGCGGCTGATGGCTGCGGTGTGCTCGGCGATCTTCGCGGCTGCGGCCGCCGTGCCCGGCTGGACCGGCGCGACCGGATCCGGCCGCAGCGGAGCGGATGCCGCGGGGGCTGCGGACGGCGGCACGGGCGCCGCGGGTGCGGCGACTGCGGGGGGAGCCACGATCGGTGGAGCCACCGTCATCCGGGCCGTTGCCGCTCGCGGGCCGGGAATCGAGGGCGGCGAGTAGAGGATGCCGGCGCTCAGGGTTCTGAGGGATCTGATGTTGTCGCGGAGGGCGGTGACGGCGACATCGCTCTTCTCGCGCTCCAGTGCGTAGCGCATCGAGGGACCTGACCTTCGGGTAGGAGGGCACTCTGGGGGATGCGATCGATCTTCCTCCGGCTGCGGCGGCGCGGCAACGAATGCGGGCGGGAAGCAGGGCTGTCCCTGAGTCCCCGTTCGCTCGCTGAGGGCCGGACGGAGTCCGCGCTCGAAGCGCACAGTGCGGTGCGCTTCGGCCGGTCCCTCCGCTCGGCACTCAGCGAGCGGCAGGTGCTACGCGGCTGAAGCCGTCGCGCGCTCGGCCTTGGCCAGGTTCGCGACGAGCTCCTCGCGGGTCTGCGGGATCACGTAGGCCGGCTGGTCGCGCTCGACACGCCAACTCTCGGAGAGCGGCCCGACGTTCACGGTGTCGAAGCCGATCTCGTCGTAGAGCTTCGTGACGAACGCGGCGGCGTCGTCGAAGTCGCTCGCCGTGGCGAGGGCGCGGCGGCCGTCGGTGCCGGCAGGGGCGCCGTCCGTGGTGATGTCGGCCCAGCCGATGTGGTTGAAGCCCTTGGCCACGCGGCTCTCGGGAAGGTGGGCCTGCAGCAGACCCGAGACTGTGTCGACGCCGTCGTCGAGCGAGGGGATGTGCCCGTCGCGCTCGAAGTAGTAGTTATTGGTGTCGATCACGATCTTGCCGGCGAGCGGCTCGACGGGTACCGCACCCAGGGCCTTGAGCGGCACCGTCACAACGGCGATGTCGGCCGCGGCCGCGGCATCCGTCGCCGTTGCGGCCTTCGCCTTCGGCCCCAACTCGGCGATGAGAGCGCCGAGGGTCTCCGGTCCGCGCGAATTGCTGATGACCACGTCGTAGCCCGCCGTGATGGCCGCGCGGGCGACCTGGCTGCCGATGTGTCCTGCTCCGATGATTCCGATTGTCGTCATGATGAGAGCCAAGGCGCCCCCGGCGGCATTTGTTCCCGTTCCCACCGGATCAGGACAGGGATGACGCCCTGCCGTCGGACAGTCGACGCAGCTTCCTGTGAAGTCAAGGCCATGAAACGGATGCCGCGGCCCGCGCATGCTGGAATCCCTACACAATGCGAGGTGCACATGGACGACGCGGCGAAGAACAACCCCGATGGCGACGTGAAGCCCGACGGACTGGGTGGGGACGGCACGATCCCCAACCACCCGGGCGGAATCGGCGTGGGCGTGGGTGACGGTTCCCACTTCAACCCCGAGGAGGACGCTCCCGAAGCCGACCCTGCCGAACTCGACGCGGTGAAGCCCGACGACGAGTAGCGGTCGCGCGGTCGGCAGCATCCGAGAGCGAGAGAGCTCCGGCCCATCCACGCGCCGAAAACTATTTCCCCGGAACGGGAATAACATGCAGATGCATGGACTTATACCCCCGCATGGACACCACGACCACTCACCCCCAGTACATCGCCGGCACCTGGAAGCTCGACCCCGCCCACTCGGAGCTCTCGTTCTCGGTGCGCCACCTCGCCATCAGCAAGGTGCGCGGCTCATTCGAGAACTTCGACGCGACCATCGTGACCGGGGAGAACCCCGCTGACACGACGATCGACGCGACCATCGAGGTGGCCTCGGTCAACACGAACCAGGCCCAGCGCGACGAGCACCTGCGCACCAGCGACTTCTTCAAGGTCGACGAGTTCCCCACCGCCACGTACGCGGCCAAGGACATCGCGATCGACGGCGACGACTTCACCGTGACCGGCGACCTGACCCTGCGCGGCGTCACCAAGCCTGTCACCCTCAAGGGCGAGTTCGGTGGCGTGACCACCGACGGCTACGGCCAGACCAAGGCCGGGGCCTCGGCGACCGCCAAGTTCAACCGCAACGACTTCGGTGTCTCGTGGAACGCGGCGGTCGAGGCCGGCGGCCTCACCCTCGGCGACGAGATCACCCTGAACGCCGACATCCAGGTCGTTCTGCAGAAGTAGGTTCACCCCTCTTTCGTCCGAGAGCGGGCGGCACCGGTCGACCCGGTGCCGCCCGCTCTCTCCGTCTCCGGATGCCGTCGCGGGCCGCTCACGGGCATGATGGAACGCATGGCCACCCCGAGCGAGTCCATCACGATCGACATCGACGGCACGACGGTCTCCGGCGCCTACACGCGACCCGTCGACGCCTGGTCCACGATCGTCGTCGCGCACGGCGCCGGGTCGGGCTTCGAGCATCCGTTCCTCGTCGGTTTCACCGACGCGGTCAACGCCGCGGGCATCGCCACGCTGCGTTTCAACTTCGCCTACCGCGAGGCCGGCCGCAGCTTCCCCGACCGTGCTCCTGCGGCCATCGCCGCCTGGCGGGCTGCGTTGGCGTTCGCCCAGCAGCGGGCGGCCGACGCCGACGCTCCCGACGAGCCCGTCTGGGCATCGGGCAAGTCCTTCGGCGGACGGATGGCCTCGATGGCCGTGGCCGACGGCATGGAGCCAGCCGGACTCGTCTACCTCGGCTACCCGCTGCATCCGCCCGGACGGCCGGAGAAGGTCCGCGACGCGCACCTCTACGGCCTCACCCTGCCGATGCTGTTCGTGGAGGGCACCCGCGACCCGTTCATCGGAATCGACCTGCTGGAATCCGTCGTCGAGCGCATCGGCGCGAACGCCTCGATCGAGTGGGTGGAGGGGGGAACGCACGACTTCGCCGTCGCGGGCAACAAGCGCCCGGCCGACGTGATCGGGGCATCGCTCGCGCCGGCCGTGGCGGAGTACATGCGCGCCCAGGCATGAGCTTGCGGCATCCGGAGCCTGCATCACGGAACGAGCTTCCCCGGCGAGCCCGGAATGCGTGCCTGTCAAGGGGGTCACGGTTCCCCGACGCCGCCCGGCCGGAAGCTCTACGCTGGGTGCCATGAAGAAGCGCCCCAGCGAGCCCATCTACAGCGCGGCCGTGGCCGCCGGTCGAGGTCTCTTCGGCTTCTGGGGCCTCAAACGCCAGGTCAGCGGCATCGAGAACCTGCCGCGTGAAGGCGGCGCAGTGCTCGCCATCACCCACTTCGGCTACCTCGACTTCGCCCTCACCGAGTGGGTCGCCTGGCTGAGCACGCGTCGTCGCGTGCGCTTCATGGCCAAGAAGAGCGTCTTCCAGAAGCCCGTCGTCGGCTGGCTCATGCGCGGCATGCGTCACATCAGCGTCGACATGCAGGCCGGTGCCGCCGCCTACGCGAATGCCGTCACCGCCCTCCGCAACGGCGAGCTCCTCGGCGTGTTCCCCGAGGCCGGCGTCAGCGCGTCCTTCCTGGTGCGCGACTTCAAGACCGGTGCTGTGCGCCTCGCCGCCGAGGCGGGCGTTCCGATCATCCCCGTCGCCGTCTGGGGTGGCCACCGCCTCATGACCAAGCGCCGCAAGGTCAAGTTCTTCGAGCGCTTCGGAGTTCCCGTGTCGTTCGCCTTCGGCGCGCCCATCACGGCGCATGCCGACGACGACCCGCGTGTGGCGACGGAGCACCTGCGCACTACCATGCAGGGCATGGTGGACGAGTTGCAGACCACCTACCCCGTGAGCGGAGCCGGCCAGTGGTGGCAGCCGCAGCACCTGGGCGGAACGGCGCCCACCGTGGCCGAGGCTCAGGCTGCCGACGAGGCGCGCGACGCGGCACGAGCCGCTCGGGCCGCGTCGACGACGCCGGGAGCCGGCAGTTAGCCCCTGACTCGATCGGGCTGCATGAGAACAGGCCCGATTCGAGGTTCAGGCGTGAGCACAGGCCGGTCCGGGGTCGGGCCTCGGCGAGCGGGAGCACGGCGTCAGGCCTCGAGCAGTCCCCGGATGTCGTCGGCTGTCAGCGACTCGCTGAACAGGGCTTCGTCGTCCATGACGGAGTTCACGAGCTCGGCCTTCTTGGCCTTGAGCGCCATGACCTTCTCCTCGATGGTTCCCGAGGCGACCATCCGGTAGACCATCACCGTCTTGTCCTGGCCGATGCGGTGCGCGCGATCGACGGCCTGCGCCTCGCTGGCCGGGTTCCACCACGGGTCGAGCAGGAACACGTAGTCGGCCTCGGTGAGGTTGAGTCCGAATCCGCCGGCCTTGAGGCTGATGAGGAAAACCTGGGCCTCGCCGCCGCGGAAGCGCTCGATGACCTGGCCGCGTGAGCGTGTGCTGCCGTCGAGGTAGGCGTAGGGAACGCCGAGTTCGTCGAGGCGGGCGGCAGCGCGCTGCAGGAACGAGGTGAACTGACTGAACACCAGCGCCTGATGACCCTCGGCCACCACATCGTCGAGCTGCTCGAAGAGCGCGTCGAGCTTGGCCGACGGCACCCCCGCGTACTTCTCCTCGTCGATGAGCGCGGCATCGAGGCTGAGCATGCGCAGCAGGGTGAGCGAGCGGAACACGATGAACCGGTTGCGGTCGAGGTCCTCGATGAGTCCGAGCAGCTTCTGCCGCTCGCGCTGCAGGTGAGTGTCGTAGATGCGCCTGTGCCGCGGGTCGAGCTCGATCGAGAGCACCTGCTCCTGCTTCGGCGGCAGCTCGGGGGCGACGAGCTCCTTGCTGCGACGGAGCATCAAGGGACGGATGCGGCGACGCAGCTTCGCGAGCCGCTCGGTGTTGTGATCGCCCTCGATGGGGCGCCGGTACTTCTCGGTGAACTGCCGCGCAGACGGGAACAGGCCAGGAGCCACGATCTGGAACAGTGCCCAGAGCTCCATGAGGTTGTTCTCCATCGGCGTTCCGGTGACGGCAAGCCGGAATGGGGCTCTGATGCCGCGAGCGGCCTGGTGCACCTTGGAGGTGTGGTTCTTGGCGAACTGCGCCTCGTCGAGGACGAGGCCGCTCCAGCCGAGGTCGGCGAAGACCTCGGCGTCTATGCGCAGGATGGCATATGTCGTCAACACGATGTCGGCCCCGGCTGCGGCATCCGCCAGACGCCTGCCCGTCTTGCCCTGGGTGGCGTCGATGGTGACGACCTTGAGGCCCGGCGTGAAGCGCGCGGCCTCCGTCGCCCAGTTCGAGAGCACGGAGGTGGGCGCGACGACGAGGAAGGGAGCGGCATCCGTCGTCGTATCCGACTCGACGACATGGGCGATGAGGGCGAGGGTCTGCGCCGTCTTGCCGAGTCCCATGTCATCGGCGAGGATGCCGCCGAGCCTGTGCCGGTGGAGGAAGGCCAGCCATCGGAAGCCCTCGAGCTGATAGTGGCGCAGCTCGATCGCGAGCCCGGCCGGGGCGTCCAGTGGCTCGATCGCGCCGAGGTCGCGGAGGCCTTCGACCGTGGCCTTCCAGGCCGCTGCAGCCTCGCTGACGTCGGCGAGTTCCTCGAACTCGTCCCAGAGGTCGGTCTGGTAGCGGCTGATGCGGATGCCGGCCTCCCACTCGGGAAGGGTGCCGGCCTCCTCGATGAGCTCGCGCAGCGGCTCGAACACGGGCTGATCCAGCGAGAGATAGCTGTTGTCGACGAGGAGGAGCTTCTTGCGTCCGTTCGAGAGCGCGGTGAACAGCGGACCGAACGGCACCGTGCGCCCCTCGACCGTGACGACGACACCGAGGTCGAACCAGTCGTTCTCCTCGGTCTCGACGGCGCTGACCGTGAGCACCGGCGCCTCGACCACCTCGCGATAGTCGGGCTGCTGGCCGACGATGTCGATGTGCAGGTTCTGGACCCGCTCGAGCTCGGGAAGGATGCGCGCGCTGAACTCGGCCGCATCCAGAGCACGCAGTACGACGGAGGCGCGCAGGCTCAGCCCACCCTGGGCGGCCGTGGCGACGGCTGCGCTCGAGACGGGGTTGCCCAGAGCGAGGGATCCGGCGATGTCGTCGTGCAGGAGGTCCTCGACGACGCCGACGACGGCGCGCTCGGCCATGGCATCGTGGAACTCGGAGTCGGGAGCCGACAGCGGGGCGCGCCGCCCGTCGGAGAGCGCCCACTCCCAGAGCAACCGCAACACGTGCCCGGCCTCGAAGCGGGCCGTGAGCACGAGGGTGGCCGGCTTCTGCGGCGGCGGCGTGAAGGTGGCATCGCTGCTCACGACGCGCAGGGTACGGGCGAGGGCGCTGTAGTGCGACGCGAGGAACTCGGCCACCTCCGGCTGCGGCACCCGCACAGGGTGCTGGCGCTCGACGACGGCGCGCTGCTCCGGCGTGACCGGCGAGCCGAGCCTGGCGAGCGTGATCACGCCGTGCTCGAAGTCGTAGTGGTAGACGCCGTGGGTGCCGATCAATCGCACCTGGTCCGTCGGATGCGGCACGCCGTCGATGAGCACGGAGGGGGTGAGGGTGAGGGCTTCGTCGGCTGCGGCATCCGCAGCCCCGCTCGCTCCGGATTCATCCGACCCGATGCGCGCATCGAGGCCGATGGACGCCGAGCCGGCCACGCGGATGGTGGGGGTGGGGCCCGATCCGACGAGCGGGATGCCCAGCCTGTCGGCATCTGTCAGCAGTGCCCAGAGCAGGCTGCTCTCGAAGTCGTCGACCGAGATCCAGTCGGAACCGAAGTTGAGGTAGCCGCCGTGCACCGGGCCCTTGAGCACGGAGAACTGGGCGAACCAACGCGCCTTGAGCGAGTCGAAGCCACCGGCCCCGCCCTGGAAGCCGACGTTCTGCCAGGTCAGTGCGCCCTTGATCCAGCCGCCACGGGCACCCATCGTGACGGGTCGCACGGCGAGGCGCTCGACCGTCGCTGCATCACCGGCCGTGGCGTCACGCGGCGACTGCCAGCTGTCGCGCCGCCGGGCGACCCGCTGGCGCAGCTCGAACTGGAGGGCGAGCGGGTTCTCGCTCGGGGCACGGCGGGTGGCATCCGTCCATCCCGACGCCGACCCGGGGCCCGACGCGGCGCGGGTCTGCGCCGTGAGGGCCGCGATGTCGCCGCGCCAGCCGTCGTCGACGGAGCCGACCGCGCTGCGCTGGGACTCGACGGCGACCTTCGCCGCTGCGGCCGCCGCCTCGTTCGCGGCGAACAGGGCGGCCGCCGCGTGCTTGCAGGTGAAGCCGACAGGGCAGCTGCAGGTGCTCCCGAGGATCGTGGTGCGACCGGCCGAGCCGATGTCGAGGGAGACCGAGCATCGATAGGGCACCGGGCCGCTGCCCTGAACGGATGCCGTCAGGCGGTGCTGCGGGGCGTCCCAGCTGAGGTCGTCGACGCTGCCTGCACGCGCGTAGTTGCGGCCACGACTGAGCGCGAGCGGGCCGACGAAGCGCGCGATAGTGAGCTCTTCCACGCGGGGAAAGCTGTCGATGGCCATCAGACCATGCTCGCACGAACCTCGGGCCGGATGCACCCGGGACGGTGGTGGGCCCGGGGCCGGACGCGGCGCTGACTCCGGCCAGATTCCTCTCGCGCTGCCGAACGGAGGGCGGGATGATGGTGGGCATCGATGAGGATGAACCAGGGAGGTTCCGTCATGACGACTCTCAACCCGTATCTGAGCTTTCGAGACACTGCCCGCGAAGCGCTGGAGTTCTACCACTCCGTCTTCGGCGGGGAACTCACGCTGAGCACCTATGAGGAGTTCCACGCGAGCGAGGACCCGGCAGAGCTGCACAAGATCATGCACGGCCAGCTCGAGTCCGGCGGCATGACCCTGATGGCCGCGGACACTCCGAACGCCATGGAGCTGACGATCGGCGACAACGTGACGGTCTCGCTGAGCGGGCAGGACGAGGCCGAGCTGCGCGGCTACTGGGCGGCGCTCTCGGAGGGCGCGACGATCACGCTGCCGCTCGAGGTGGCGCCGTGGGGTGACGCCTTCGGCCAGCTCACCGATCGCTTCGGCACCAAGTGGATGTTCAACATCGGGATGCCTGCGGCGTAGACACGGGAGCGAAGCGGCACGCTCGCAGCGTCCTCCCAGCCCCACGGGAGGAGGATGCCGCAGAGTAGAGCGGATGGCCACCCGGCCTCGGTGACCGTCTCCAGGAGCAATTGTGCCCGCATCCGTCGTTCTCGACATCGTCGTGATCGTTCTGCTGATCGCGGCCGCCGTCTCAGGCTGGCGCAGCGGGTTCCTCCGCAGCGTGTTCACCGCCATCGGCCTCGTCGTCGGCGGCATCGCGGCCTACCTGCTCCTGCCCGTGTTCACCACGTGGACGACATCACCCGGCTGGCGCATCGCGATCGTGCTGGGTGGCGGCATCCTGCTGCTCGTCGTGGGCGAGGCCATCGGCAGCATGATCGGCCGTCTGCTCAGCCGCGGCGTGCGGGTCATCAAGCTCGCCCCCATCGATCGCGCGGCCGGGCTCGTCACCAGCACCGTCGTCGTGGCCCTCGTGCTCACGACCGTGGCCGGCGGCATCAGCGGCTTCGGCATCCCGCCCGTGACCCAGGCCATCGCCGGAAGCGCCACCCTCAGCTCGATCGACAGGCTCACCCCTGCTCCGGCGAAGTCGTTCCTCGCCGGCGTGCGCGCCTCGACAGTGAACGACGCCCTGCCGTGGGTCATCGACACGATCGCGCCGCCGGCATCGGTGCCTCCGATCGCCGACCTCGACACGGCCTCCCCCGCACTCACTGCTGCGGGAGCCTCGGTCGTGCGCGTCTCGGGCAACGCCTACCAGTGCGGCCAGAGTCTCACCGGCAGCGGCTTCGTCGTGAGCGACGACCGTGTGGTCACCAACGCCCACGTCGTGGCCGGAGTCGACGAGCCCGTCGTCGAGGCGCCGGGCGAGCAGCCGCGTGCCGCGAGCGTCGTCTACTTCGACGACGCCACAGACCTGGCCGTGCTCGAGGTCGACGGCCTCGACGCGTCGCCCCTGCCGCTCGGCGACGTTCCCGCCGTGGGCTCGGCCGCTGCAGTGCAGGGTTACCCCTTCGGCGGACCGTTCGTGTCGCTGCCCGCCACGATCGCCGAACTCTCCGCGATTCCGAAGGCGGATGCCGCAGGCCCGCGCGAGGTCTACGCCCTCTCGGCCGACATCAACCAGGGCAACTCCGGCGGTCCGCTGCTCAGTCCCGATGGCGCCGTGATCGGCGTGGTGTTCGCGAAGTCGGCCGCCATCGACGACGTCGGCTACGCGCTGGCGATCAGCGAGCTGCAGCCCGTGGCCGCCGCGGCACCGTCGTTGAGCGACACTGTGTCATCCGGCGCCTGCGCGGCCTGAGCGGCATCCGCCCGCCATGGCCCCGCACAACGAAGGCCGGATTCGGGCTCGCCCGCGTGTCGCCCGCTGACAGGCGGCGTGTCGCACGAACCGGCCTGAATCGTGCGCGCCGAGCACTCCACCTCACGGCGACGCGCGGCCGCTACTTCAGCGCCCTGTACACGGCCGCCGTGTACGCATCGGAGCGCGGCGAGCCGATGATCCCCGGCGACATCCTGTTCATCACGTAGGCGAAGGTCAGGCGGCGCTGGGTGTCTGCGATCACGAGCGAGCCGCCCCATCCGCCCCAGAAAGCCACGCGTCCCTCGGGGATGTTCGGTGTGCTCACCGGATTCGACAGGGCGTAGCCGAGGCCGAAGCGCAGCGGCAGCTCGAGCACCATGTCGACGTTGTCGGTGTGCTCGGCGAAGATGCGGTCGATGGTCTCCGAGGAGAGCAGGCGGATGCCATCGATCTCCCCGCCCTGCGCCACGACGCTCTGGATGCGGGCGACCGAACGCGCATTGCCGTGCCCGCCGGCTCCGCCGAGGCCGGCGGCACGCCACTGGCGCGTCCACGTGAACGATGCCTCGAGCGGAGGACCGGTGAGGGTTCGGAACGGGATCGAGTCGGGCGGGAGCCGGGTGATGTCGATGGTACCCGGCGGCGGCACGACGTTGCTCACCCTGTGGTCCTCGCTCGCGGGGAGGCCGAGGTGGAGTCGGCGCCCAGCGGGCCCGCGATCTCACTCGCGACGAAGTCGCCGAGGCTGCTCCCCGTGACTCGACGCACCAGCTCACCGAGCAGGTGGCCGTAGTTCAGCAGGTGGTAGCCGGATGCCGCTCCAGCGGGCCACCACGGAGCCTGGGCTGCGAGGCGCGCGGCCGACGCCTCGACGTCGAGGATGTCGGCTCCGGCGATCGGCTGCTCCCACGCCGGCACTCCCGACGTGTGCATCAGCACGTGGCGAACGAGCACGCCCTCCTTGCCTGCCGCAGCGAACTCCGGCCAGTAGGTCGCGACGGGTTCGTCGGGATCGATCAGCCCGCGGTCGACGAGCATCAGCACGGCGAGCGCCGTGACCGTCTTCGAGATCGACCAGACGTTCGTGATGGTGTCGGACGCCCACGGCACAGCTCGATCGGGGTCTGCCCATCCTCCCCAGAGGTCGACGACGAGCTCACCGTCGAGCACCACCGCGAGAGAGGCGCCGAGCTCCTCGCCGGTGGCGAGCCTGCTCTCGAACTCGTCGCGGAGCCCGGCGAAGCGTTCATCGACCACGCCCGCGATCGGAGCCTGCGCGGTAGCGGAAGCCTGGGCGGAGACAGGAGGCGCGGCGGGTGCGACGCCGGCCGGCGTCGTGGTGGGAGAGCTGCTCGTCATCGAGGTTCCTCACGGTCGTGGTGGAGATCCGTTTCGGAGCATACCGCGCAGTCGGTATGCTTGTCACGCGGCATCATGGACACACGGCGCCGCAGGGCAGCATCGACGGCAGCGCCCACACGACGAGGAGGTCGGATGCGCATCATCGGAGCAGTACTCGAGCAGTCGGGCGCGGAGCCGCCCTTCGCGAGCTCGCATCCGTTCACGGTCGGGCCACTCGAGCTCGACCCTCCCGGCCCCGGCGAGATCCTCGTGCGCATCGAGGCGGCCGGCGTCTGCCACTCCGACCTCAGCGTCGTCGACGGGAACCGGGTGCGCCCGACCCCCATGCTGCTCGGGCACGAGGCGGCAGGCATCGTCGAACAGCTCGGCGACGACGTCGACGACCTGCCTCTCGGCACCCGAGTGGTCATGACCTTCCTACCGCGCTGCGGCGACTGCCCCGAGTGCGCGACCGACGGACGGCTGCCCTGCCGCGTCGGGAGCGCCGCGAACAACGAGGGCACCCTCGTGGGAGGCGGCATCCGGTTGCATCGAGGGGGAACGGGTTCCGACCGGGAGCCCGTGAACCACCACCTCGGCGTCTCGGGCTTCGCCAGCCACGCCGTCGTCAGCCGCACCTCGGTGGTGGCCGTCGATGCCGACGTTCCGGCCGAGATCGCCGCGCTGCTCGGCTGCGCGGTGCTCACAGGGGGCGGCGCCGTCACCAACGCCGGCAACCCGGCGCCCGGGTCGCGCGTGATCGTCGTGGGCCTCGGCGGCGTCGGCATGGCCGCCCTGCTCGTGGCCGTCGCCCTCGGACTCGAGGTGATCGGCGTCGACGCTGTTCCTGCCAAGCTCGAGCTCGCACGCGAGTTCGGGGCATCCGCCGCCCATGGCCCAGCGGAGGCGACCGAGGCCGGCCTCACGGCCCCGCTCGTGATCGAGGCCGCCGGCTCTGCGCGCGCCTTCGAGACGGCCTTCGCGCTGACGGCCCCCGGAGGCACGACGGTGACGGTGGGGCTGCCGGCTCCGGATGCCAGGGCCAGCGTCTCACCCCTCCTTCTGACCGCGCAGGCCAGGACGGTCATCGGGAGTTACCTCGGGTCGGCCGTTCCGAGCCGGGACATTCCGCGCTACGTCGACCTGTGGCGCAGCGGCAAGCTGCCGCTCGAGCGCCTGGTGTCGTCGCACGTTCGCCTCGACGAGCTCGACGCCGCCATGGATCGCCTCGCCGCCGGCGGGGAGCTGCGCCAGCTCATCACCTTCCCCTGAACCGCCCACGAAAGGACAACGCATGACCCGCACCGCCATCGTCACCGGAGCCGCCCGCGGCATCGGAGCCGCAACAGCCGTCCAGCTCGCCGCCGACGGTTTCGCCGTCGCCGTGCTCGACCTCGATGCCGCATCCTGCGCCGACACCGTCGCCGCCATCGAGGCCGCCGGCGGTCGCGCCATCGCGGTCGGGGCGAACGTGGCCGACTCCGAGGCCGTGGCATCGGCAGTGGCATCCGTCGCCGAAGAACTCGGGGCACCGACAGTGCTCGTGAACAACGCGGGGATCCTGCGCGACAACCTGCTGTTCAAGATGACCGATGACGACTGGGACGCCGTGCTCGGCGTGCACCTGCGCGGTGCGTTCCTGATGAGCCGGGCCGTGCAGGCCTTCCAGGTCAAGGAGGGGTGGGGTCGCATCGTGAACCTGTCGAGCACCTCGGCGCTCGGCAACCGCGGGCAGGCGAACTACGCAGCGGCGAAGGCCGGCATGCAGGGCTTCACGAAGACGCTCGCGATCGAGCTGGGCCGCTACGGCGTGACGGCGAACGCCGTGGCGCCGGGCTTCATCCAGACCGACATGACGAAGGCGACGGCCGACAGGATGGGCGTCCCGTTCGATGACTTCCTCGCCGGAGCCGCGAAGGAGATCCCCGTGGGGCGCCCCGGCCAGCCCGAGGATGTGGCCGCGGCCGTGTCGTTCTTCTGCTCCGAGGCGGCGAGCTTCGTGTCGGGCCAGGTGCTCTACGTGGCCGGAGGGCCGAAGGCATGAGCATCCACATCGACTCCCCCGCGGCGCTGACGGATGCGATCGGCTCGGCCCTCGGACCGGGCGACTGGTTCACGATCGACCAGCGTCGCATCGAAGCGTTCGCGGATGCGACGGACGACCACCAGTGGATCCACGTCGACGTCGAGCGCGCCGCAGCCGGACCGTTCGGCGCACCGATCGCGCACGGTTTCCTCACCCTCTCGCTGCTCACGGCGCTCGCCTCGCCCCTGCTCGAGGTCGACGGCGTGGCGATGGGCGTCAACTACGGGTTCGAGAAGGTGCGCTTCCTGCAGCCGGTGCAGGCCGGGTCGCGGGTGCGCGCCGTCGGCACCATCGCGTCCGCCGAGGTGACGGGGTCGGGCGTGCGCGTGGTGCAGGACCTGACGATCGAGATCGAGGGTTCGGAGCGCCCGGCGCTCGTGGCCCAGTGGGTGACGCTGCTGGTGCCGGAATGACTGCTCGCTGAGCCCCGGACGCAGTCCGCGGGCGAAGCGCACCAAGCGAGCGATCGTTCTCGGTGCGCTTCGGGCGGTCGCTTCGCTCGGCCCTCAGCGAGCCGTTGAGGACCGAGCGGGCCGGCGAGCGGCCTCTAGAGGCGTTCCAGCACCAGCGCCATGCCCTGGCCACCGCCGACGCACATGGTCTCGAGGCCGTAGCGGCCTCCCGTGGCGGCGAGGCCGTTGATGAGCGTCGAGGTGATCCGGGCTCCGGTCATGCCGAACGGATGCCCCACCGCGATCGCCCCGCCGTGCACGTTGAGCCTCTCGGGATCGATGCCGAGCTCGCGCGCCGACGGGATGACCTGCGCTGCGAAGGCCTCGTTGATCTCGACCAGATCGATGTCGTCGATGCCCAGGCCCGCACGCGCCAGAGCGCGTCGCGACGACTCCACCGGCCCGAGTCCCATGATCTCGGGCGAGAGTCCGCTGACTCCTGTCGAGACGATGCGGGCGAGCGGGGTGAGTCCGAGCTCGTCGACCACGCGGTCGCTCACGATGACCACGGCGGCGGCTCCGTCGTTGAGAGGGCAGCAGTTGCCTGCCGTCACAGTTCCGTCAGGGCGGAAGACGGGGTCGAGCCCGGCGAGCGCCTCGAGGGTGACGCCGGGTCGAGGACCGTCATCCGTCGCCACGACAGTGCCGTCGGCGAGGGTGACCGGCGTGATGTCGCGGGCCCAGAATCCCGACGCCAGAGCGGCCTCGGCACGCTGCTGGCTGCGGGCGGCGAACGCGTCCTGCTCCTCGCGGGTGACGCCGCGCAGCTCGGCCACGTTCTCGGCGGTCTGGCCCATGGCGATGTACGCATCGGGCAGAAGCCCGTCGGCGCGGGGGTCGTGCCACGGGCGCAGGCCCGCGGCGGCCTCGGCGGCGGCATCCGGAGCCCCTGACACAGCCCGGGCCTCCGTTCGTGCCAGGGCGTCGTCGAACAGCTCGTTGGTGAGCTTCTCGCCCGGGATGTGGTCGCTCGAGCCGCGCATCGCGTGGCTGACCGACTCGACGCCCGCAGAGACGAAGATGTCGCCCTCGCCGGCCTTGATGGCGTGGAAGGCCATGCGCGTGGTCTGCAGGCTCGACGAGCAGTAGCGGTTCACCGTGGTGCCGGGCACCTCGTCGAGGCCGAGCAGCACGGCCACGATGCGCGCCATGTTCATGCCCTGCTCGCCGCCGGGCATGCCGCATCCGAGCATCAGGTCGTCGATGCGACCGGGATCGAGGGCGGGAACCGAAGCGAGGGCGGCCCGAACCATCTGGACGGTCAGGTCGTCGGGCCGGAGGCTCGCCAGCGATCCCTTGCGTGCACGGCCGATGGGCGAGCGCGCCGTGGCGACGATGTAGGCCTCGCTCATACGAAGGCCGCGATTCCGGTGATCGAGCGACCGACGATGAGGGTGTTCATGTCGTAGGTTCCCTCGAAGGTGTACACGGCCTCGGCGTCGGCGAAGTAGCGGGCGACGCCGTGGTCGAGCTGGATGCCGTTGCCGCCCATGATCTCGCGGCACCAGCCGACGACCTCGCGCATGCGCGCCGTCGCGAAGGCCTTGGCCATGGCCGAGTGGTGGTCCTTCTGGATGCCGAGGTCCTGCATCTCGGAGACCCTCATGCAGAGAGCGATGCTCGCGGTGATGTTCGAGAGCGAGTTGGCGAGCTTCTCCTGCACGAGTTGGAACGAGGCGATTGGCTTGCCGAACTGGTGGCGCTCCTTCGCGTAGGCGAGGGCCGCCTCGTAGGCTCCGACGGCCACCCCGATCGCCTGCCAGGCGACCTCGGCCCGGGTGAGGCGCAGGATGATCGCGACGTCGCGGAAGGAGTTGATGTTCGCCAGGCGGTCGGACTCGGGCACCACGACGTCGTCGAGCACGATGTCGGCGTTCTCCACGCCGCGCAGCGACTGCTTGCGTTCGATCTTCGTGGCGGTGAAGCCCACGGCGGGCTGCCGCACGATGAAGCCCTTGACCTGGTCGTCGGCGGTGTCGCGCGCCCAGATCACGACGATGTCGGCGAAGACGGCGTTGCCGATCCAGCGCTTCGAGCCGTTGAGCACCCATTCGTCGCGGCTGCCGCCGGCGCCGTCGTCGACTGTGCGGCGCGTGGCCGTGGTCTCGAGGCCCTTCGCCGTGTCGGAGCCGTGGCCGGGTTCGGTGAGACCGAACGCGCCGATGACCTCGCCGCGGGCCATCGGTCCCATCCACTCCTCGCGCTGTTCAGCGGAGCCTCCGACGCCGATGGCGTTCATGGCCAAGCCGCTGTGCACGCCGACGAAGGTCGCCGTCGACGGATCGGCCCGCGAGATCTCGAGGGCGACCCAGGCGCGGTAGACGGCGCTGTTCTCGAACTGGCGGGTCTCGGGCCACGAGGCCCCGAACAGCCCGAGCTCGGCGAAGCCGGGAATGAGGTGACGCGGGCTCTGCGCCTTCTCCCAGAGGTCGTCGGCGTAGGGACGCACCTCCCGGTCGAGGAACGCGCGGATGGCGGCGACGGAACGCTGCTCCTCCGAGGTGAGCTGCTGCTGGAACGAGTAGAAGTCGACATCGAGCACGTCGGCTTCCTCGAACTGCTGCAGGTCCGTGCGGCCGGAGCCGGCCTGCGCGGCGTCGGTGTGCCCGGTGGTGAGCGTCATCGCATCTCCATTCGTCGTGCCGTCTCGCGGCATCCGTTCATCGGTGAACAACCGTAGTATGCATCATTTTGCAGAATGTTGCATGTGAGTCCCGGATGCCGACCCCGAAGCCCTGAGTGCGGGGTAGAGTTCCGCACATGCCGACGACGACAGCACCCCCGACCACCGCGGTGAGCATCGCCACGGTCGGCCTCGCCGTGGCGCCGTCCTGGCTGTCGGAGCGCCTCCACACGACCGAAGGCGCCGGACACGCCGACGCTCAACGCGCTTTCGCCCTCGCCAGGGAGACCTTCATCAGCGGCAAGCGCATCGACATGACCGCTCTCGCCACGGCGCTCGGCGTCGACCGCACCTCGCTCTTCCGCTGGGTGGGCAATCGCGACGCGCTCCTGTCCGAAGTGCTCTGGTCGCTCGCGATCCCGACGCTCGTGCTGGCCGAGCAGGCGGCCGAGGGACAGCAGGGTGCCGAGCGGGTCGCGACCCTGCTCACCCACTTCGTCGACGACCTGATCAAGGCGCCCTACTTCCGGCAGTTCCTGCAGCGCGAGCCGGCGCGGGCCCTCCGTCTGCTGACGACCAAGGAGAGCGAGATCCAGCGTCGCTATGTGGCGACGGCCGAATGGATCGTGCGGCACGAGCTCGGCGACCAGCCCCTCGGCGGCGCCATCGACCCGGCCACGCTCGCCTACCTCCTCGTGCGCACTTCGGAGTCGTTCACCTATGCCGACCTCATCGGCGGCGACAGCCCGAGCACGGCACGGGCACGGGTGGCCTTCCGCTTCCTCCTGCGGGTGGGCTGACGGATGCCGCACTCCACGTCCGCTCCCACCTACAGCGTGCGCTCGCCTTTCGGCACCCGCTGGAACGACAACGACCAGTACGGTCACGTCAACAACACGGTCTATTACGAGGCCATGGACACGGCCATCAACACCTGGATGATGGCGAACGGAGGCCTCGATCCTCAGGGGTCGGCCATCGCCCTGTGCGCATCGTCGTCGTGCGACTTCGCGGCGTCTGCATCGTTCCCCGAGCCACTCGAGGTGGGCATCGGGATCGAGCGCCTGGGCACGTCGAGCATCACCTGGGCACTCGGCATCCTCCGGGCCGGCGAGGACGAGCCGATCGCGACCGGACGCTTCGTGCACGTGTTCGTGGATGCGGACACACGGCGGCCGACGCCGATCCCCGCCGCGATCCGCGCGGCGGTGGAGGAGCAGCTGGTCACCGCCGCTCGCTGAGGGCCGAGCGCAGCGACCGCCCGAAGCGCCGTCCGACGATCCGGGCGCTGAGAGCGCTTCGACCGCGGCCTCCGTCCGGCCCTCAGCGCACGGCACGCAACATACCGACCACGCGGTATGCTAGTTTCGAGAGCGCGCCGATGCGCATGAAAGGTGGTCGAGGATGACCGACTCCCCCGCGACGCCCGCGGACACCCCGGTCGGCGCCGTCCCGGGCCTCGACGTCGCAGGTCTCGAGGTGTGGCTGAGCGAAGCGCATCCGCAGCTCGCAGCCGGATCCCTCACCGCCCAGCTCATCACGGGCGGCAAGAGCAACCTCACCTATCGCATCGACGGCGCCGGCATCCCGCTCGTGCTGCGCCGCCCGCCGCTCGGCCACGTGCTCGCGACGGCCCACGACATGGCCCGCGAGCACAGGGTCATCTCCGCGCTGAGCGGCAGCGCCGTTCCGGTGCCGCCGACAGTCGCCATCGTCGATGACACCGCCGCCGACAGGGTCACCGGCACCCCCTTCTTCGTCATGGAGCTCGTCGAGGGCAGCGTGCTCGCGCGCCCCGCGCAGAATGCGGCCTTCACGTCGGCTGGACTCCACAGGATCGGCATCGAGCTGGCCGAGGTCCTCGCCGAGCTGCACTCGATCGATCCGGCATCCGTGGGCCTCGACGACTTCGGCAAGGGAGCCGGCTACCTCGAGCGGCAGCTGCGCACCTGGCGGCGACAGCTCGACTCCTCGCGGTCGCGCGACACCCCAGCCCTCGACCAGCTGCAGGACGCCTTGGGCGAGCGGATGCCGGACAACCCGCGTTCCGGCCTCGTGCACGGTGACTACAGACTCGACAACGCCATCGTCGCGGGCGACGGCGATGCGCCGCACATCGCGGCCATCCTCGACTGGGAGATGTCGACTCTCGGCGACCCCCTCGTCGACCTCGGCGTCTTCGGCATGTACTGGAACATCGACGAGCTCACCGGCGGGCGCCTCTTCGACAGCGCCGTCGACCTGACAGCCGGCTACCCCGACTTCGACGAACTGGTCGACGCCTACGCCGCCCGCGTCGGCCGATCTGTCCCCGACCTCGGCTGGTATCGCGGCTTCGCGGCCTACAAGCTCGCCGTGATCGCCGAGGGCATCCACTACCGCTACCAGCAGGGTGAGACCGTCGGCGCCGGTTTCGCGCACATCGGCGCCATGGTCGAACCCCTGGCCACCGACGGCCTCGCCCGCATCGCCCTCAGGAGGAACTGATGGACTTCAGCCACGACGCCAGCACGCTCGAGCTCATCGACAGGGTGCGCTCGTTCATCGACGAGCACGTGCTGCCGGCCGAGGCCGCGCTCACCGAGCAACTCGCGGCCGAGCCCGACGCCTGGAGCCCGCGCCCGGTCGTGCGGGAGCTGCAGCAGAAGGCCCGGGACGCCGGACTGTGGAACCTGTTCCTCCCCGGCGAGCGCGGTGCCGGGCTCACCAACCTTCAGTACGCGCCGCTCGCCGAGCTCACCGGATGGAGCCTGCGCCTGGCGCCGGCCGCGTTCAACTGCGCAGCCCCCGACACCGGCAACATGGAGGTGCTGAACGACTTCGGCACCCCCGAGCAGAAGGAGCGCTGGCTCGAGCCGCTGCTCGAGGCGCGCATCCGTTCCGCGTTCTGCATGACCGAGCCCGATGTCGCGTCGAGCGATGCCACCAACATCACCACCAGCATCCGTCGCGATGGCGACGACTACGTGATCACCGGCCGCAAGTGGTGGTCGACCGGCGCCATGAACCCCGAGGCGGCCATCTTCATCGTGATGGGGAAGACGGATGCCGAGGCGCAGCGTCACCGCCAGCAGTCGATGATCCTCGTGCCACGCGACACCCCCGGCGTCGAGATCGTGCGCCCGCTCACGGTGTTCGGCTACGACGACCGCGACCACGGCGGGCACGCCGAGATCGCCTTCACCGACGTGCGCGTGCCGGCGACGAACCTCATCGGCGGCGAGGGGGACGGCTTCGCCATCGCGCAGGCGCGGCTCGGGCCCGGACGCATCCACCACTGCATGCGAGCCATCGGGATGGCCGAGCACGCACTCGCCCTCGTGCGCGAGCGCGCCGCGACACGCGTGGCTTTCGGGCGGCCACTCACCGAGCAGGGCGTCGTACGCGAGTGGGTGGCGGAGTCGCGCATCCAGATCGAGGCACTGCGCCTGCTCGTGCTGAAGACCGCCTGGCTCATGGACACCGTGGGCAACCGCGAGGCCATGACCGAGATCCAGGCCATCAAGATCGCCGTGCCTCGGGCCGTGCAGCAGATCCTCGATCGGGCCATCCAGGTGTTCGGCGGCGCCGGGGTGAGCGACGACACGCCGCTGGCGGAGATGTTCGCCGGATCGCGCGTGCTGCGCCTCGCCGACGGACCCGACGAGGTGCACCTGTCGGCGCTCGGCAAGGCCGAGTTCCGGCGCTAGCGCCGCCCCAGATACCGCTGGTCGAGCGTCGCACTGAGCGCAGCGAGCAGGCGTATCGAGACCACTCTCACGTCAAGGAGACGCACGCCCATGACCCACACCCCTGACCCCGCGATCGACGGTGACGGCTTCGGCACCCTCTCGGTGGCGAGCATTCTGGCCGAGTCGGCCCGCCGCACCCCCGAACGCCCGGCCGTGCACTTCCTGGGGCACACCATCAGCTATGGCGAGCTCTGGGACCAGACCCGCGCCTACGCCGGCGCCCTGCAGGCCCGCGGCATCGGACGCGGCGATCGTGTGGCCATGCTGGTGCCGAACGTGCCCGACTTCGCCCGCGTCTACTACGCGGTGCTCTCCCTCGGAGCCGTCGTGGTGCCCGTGCACCTGCTGTTCAAGGCCGAGGAGATCGGCTACGTGCTGCGAGACAGCGGCGCCGACCTGCTCGTGGCCGCAGCGCCGCTTCTCGCCGCGGCCGTGCCCGCAGCGCTCGAGACCGGGGTCCCGCTCGTCACCGTGCTGGCGCCGGCGGGGACGCCGGGCACCGACGGGACGGAGCTGCCGCGCCTCGAGGCGGAGGCATCCGTCGCCGCCCCGATCGTGCGTCACGTGTCTGTTCGGCCGACGGATGCCGCGACCATCCTCTACACGAGCGGTACGACGGGAACACCCAAGGGCGCCGTGGGCTCGCACCTCGCCATCGTCGAGCAGGTGCATTGCGCGCTCATCGACGCCTTCGACATGACGCCGGACGACGTGATCTTCGGTGGCCTGCCGCTGTTCCACACCTTCGGGCAGACCGCCGTGATGAATGTGGCGTTCCGGCGCGGGGCGTCCGTCATCCTGCTGCCGAAGTTCGACGCCGACCAGGCACTCGAGTTGCTCGTGGCGCATCGGGCCACGGTGTTCACGGCCGTGCCGACGATGTTCGTGGGCATGATCGAGGCCGCCCGTCGAACTGAGGTGCGGCCTCCGCTGCGCTACGCCGTCTCGGGAGGGGCTGCGCTGCCTGTTGCCGTGCTCGAGGCCTTCGCCGCGGAGTACGGCGCGCAGGTGCACGAGGGCTACGGCCTCACCGAGACCTCCCCGACGGTGTCGTTCAACACAGTGTTCGAGCCGATCAGGCCCGGCACGGTGGGGCGGCCGTACTGGGGCATCGATGTGGCCATCGCCGAGGCCGAGGTGGAGGGCCGCATCGAGTTCTCGCCCGACGGCGAACTCGGCGAGATCGTGGTGCGCGGCCACAACCTGTTCAAGGGCTATCTCGGGCGGCCGGATGCCTCGGCCGAGGCCGTGGTCGACGGATGGTTCCGCACCGGAGACCTCGGAACCTACTCCGAGGGCATCGTGACAATCGTCGACCGCAAGAAGGACATGATCGTGCGGAACGGCTACAACGTGTACCCGACCGAGGTGGAGGCCGTGATCGTGCGGCATCCGTCGGTGGCGCAGGCGGCGGTCTTCGGACTCCCGGACGCCACACACGGCCAGGAGGTGCACGTCGCCGTGGTCCCCCTCGACGGACACGAGGTCGACGCCGAGGAGATCGTGGCGTTCACGAAGGAGCGCATCGCGGCCTACAAGTACCCGCGCGTGGTGCACCTCGTCGACGCTCTGCCCGTGGGCGGTAGCGGCAAGGTGCTGAAGCGGGAGCTCGCGGCGAGATTCGCGACCGTCGACGCGCCGGTGCGCTGAGGCGCTGAGGCGCGAAGGCGCTTCGACCGCGGACCCCGTCCGGGCCTCAGCGAGCGGCTCATCAAGTACGCTCGCTGAGGGCCGAGCGCAGCGGCCGCCCGAAGCGCACACCGACGGGCAGGGCGCCATTCACGCGAATGCCGCGGACCCGGTCGGTCCGCGGCATCCGGTGCGTGAGTCTACTCAGCGGCGACGGGCACTCCCTCGTTCTCCACCGCCACGGGCTCGGCATCCGAGACCGAGACCGAACCCTCGCCGTCGCTCACGTAGGTCGTTCCGATGTAGTCCTGCACGCCCTGGTCGACGGTCGTGATGCCGACGCCGCGGTAGGCCGCGTGGCTGTCATCGCCGAACGAGAGGGGGAGGATGCCGTTGCCGACCAGGTCGCCGGAGCTGACGGCCTCGAGCAGGCTCTCCCGCGTCGGGTTCTCGCCGGCCGCGGCCAGCGCCTCGGCGAACAGATACCCGACGGACATGCCGAACATCGTGTTGCCGTCGAAAGGGGCACCGTCGTTGAACTCGGTGTTGATCTTCTCGAACAGCTCGCTCCAGTCGTTGCCCTGCCGCGCCGGCAAATAGTTCGAGCTCACGAAGCCCTGCAGCAGCTTCGGACCGACGTCCTCACCGAGGAAGCCGACCAGCGTCGGGTAGTCGGCGCCCGATGACGAGGAGAACCACTGGGTGAACCAGCCGAGCTTGGCTGCGGTTCCGATGGCCAGGGCCGTGAACCCGTTGACCGTCGCGAGCATGTTGATCTCGCATCCGGCGGCCTTCATGGCACTGACCTGCGCCACGACGTCCTGGTTCGACACGGAGTAGCGCTGCACGCTGGTGAGCCCGTCTGCCCCCAGGACGTTCTCGGCGCCGGTGATGAACTCGTCGCCGAAGTCGTCGTCCTGGCCGAGCAGGCACACCTTCTTGCCGGCGAACTCGTCGGTCGCGTACTGCGCCAGCGCCTCGCCCTCGGTCACGTAGTCGGCGTTGAACGCGAAGGTGTACGGGTACTTCTCGGGCTGGTTCCAGCTCGTGGAGCCCGAAGCCACGAACAGGTCCGGCACCTTCTTCTGGTTGAGGTAGTCGAGCACCGAGGTGTGCGTCGGCGTTCCGAGGCCGTTGAGGATGGCGAAGACGTCGTCGTCCTGCACGAGCTCACGCGCCACGGTCTGCGTGGTGGCCGGGTTGTAGCCGTCGTCCTTGACGAGGTACTCGATGGTGCGCCCGTTGATGCCGCCGTTGTCGTTCACGTAGTCGAAGTAGGCCTGCGTTGCGGCCGAGATCGACGAGTAGCCCGCAGCGGCAGGCCCGGTGAGCGGCTGGTGGGTGCCGATGGTCACGGTGTCGTCGGTGACACCGGGAGCCGGGGCATCCGGGCTCTGGGCCGCAGGCGTGCTGCACGCCGCGAGTGTGATGAGCATGGCGGATGCCGCGGCGACGGCGATCGCGCGGCTGTGTGGTGCGCTTCGGTGTGACATGGGTGACCTCTCTATTCCTGTGTGGGCTGCTCTGTTGCTGTGGTGGATGGTGCCGGGGTGGAAAGCGCTGGGGGGATGGAGGGAGTCGAGGGTCGGATGGGCCGGCGCAGCGTCAGCCGGGTCGGCAGGGCCCCGCGGATGCCGGCCGGCCAGAGCAGCGTCACGACGATGAGCAGGGCGCCGAACACGAGCACGGGCAGATTGCCGGAGAGTCGCTGGGTGAGGTCGGCCGGCAGGTCCATCGCTCCGGTGATGGTTCCGATGAGCCAGGGCAGGAGCACGATCACGATCGAGCCGAGCAAGGCGCCGAGCATGCTGCCGAGGCCGCCGATCACGACGGCCACGACGAGCAGCAGCGAGAAGGCGAGGGTGTAGGCGCCAGGGCTCACGGACTGCGTCACGAAGCAGAGCACGGCTCCGCCGGCGCCGGCTGCGACAGCGCTCACCGTGAACGCGAACACCTTCACCCGGCCGGCGCGCACACCGCTCAGGCGCGCGGCCACCTCGTCGTCGCGAACGGCTCGCATCCGGAGCCCGAGCACACCCGAACGGATGCCGCTCAGCACGGTCACGACCACGGCGGCGGCGCCGATGGCCACCCACGCCTGCCACTGCTCGACCGCGATGATCGCGGCGAGGGCGGGCGGCACGTCGTCGTAGGCGATCTGCAGCCCCTGGTCGCCGCGGAGCACTCCGCTGAACACGGCGGTCACGGCGGGCAGCGCGATCACGAGGGCGAGGGTCACGCCGGCGAGATACGGTCCGCGCAGGCGTGCGGCGGCGAGGCCGAGGAGCAGGCCGACCACGCCGGATGCCCCGAGGGCCGCCAGCATCGCCAGCGCGAAGCGGGCGACGCCGTCGACCCCGGCCTCCGTCAGCGCATTCGCCGTGATGGCGTAGCCGTAGCCGCCGACGGCCATGAGTGCCGCGTGCCCCAGCGAGAGCTGTCCGGTGAGACCGATGAGCAGGCTGAGCCCGGCAGTGGCGCAGAAGTAGGCCGCCACCAGGGCGAGCTGGTAGTTGCGGTACGGATCGAGCAGGAAGGTGCCGCCGATGGCCAGCGCCGTGAGCACGAGGGCCGTGCCGAGGAGTCGGGTGCGACGCCGACCCGTGGTGCGGGCGCGGGCGACGGATGCCGTGAGCGACGGGGTACTGACACCCATTCCGTTCGCTGAAGCCCGGACGAAGTCCGCGGCCGAAGCGGCACTACCGGACAGCTCGGACTCTGCGCTCATGCGACACGCGCCTCTCGTGCCGAGAAGATGCCGCCCGGTCGTACCAGCAGCACGGCCACGAGCAGCACCAGCACGGCGATCGGGGCGACGGTCGCACCGAGGTAGCCGGTGACCAGGCTGATGGCGATGCCGACGATCAGTCCGCCGACCAACGCACCGACGGGTGAATCGAGACCGCCGACGACGGCCACGGTGAAGGCGTAGACGAAGAGCATGTCGGCCGAGTGCGGGCTGAGGCCGAGTTCCGTCGGCACGAGCAGCAGGGCGGCCAGGGCACCGACGGCGGCGGCGAGCATCCAACCGATGGTGAGCATGCGCGAGACCCGCACTCCGAGCAGCCGCGAGACCTCCGGGGCGAACGCCGAGGCTCGCAACTGCAGGCCGAGCGACGTGCGGGTGAAGAGCAGCGCGAGCACCGCCATCACGACGACGGCGACGACGAGCACGAACACGTCGTAGGGCGAGAACACCGGAACCCCGCCGACCAGGATGGGGCTCTGGTCGAACGGGGCGGCCATCGGTCGATACTGCTGGCCGAAGGCGATGCCCAACACCGACTGCAGCACCATGACGACGCCGATCGCGATGATCACTCCGGCCAGTGGCGAGTCGCGCGGGGCGAAGCGCATGATCCCGCGCTCGACGACGTAGCCGAGCAGGGCGCCGGCCACCAGTGCGCTGGCGAGCCCCGCCCAGTACGAGCCCGTGAACGCTGTCACGGCGAAGGCGACATAGGTGGCGACGACGGCCATCGCCCCCTGAGAGAAGTTGACTATGCGCGCGGCCCGCCAGATGAGCACGAGCGCGAGCGCGAACAGCGCGAAGATCGCGCCGCGGGCGATGCCTGTGGCGAGGAGGAAGAGCAGTCTGTCCATGGTCAGAACCCCAGGTAGGCGTGACGCAGGGCGTCGTCGGTGAGCAGGTCGGCTGCCGGTCGGTCGGCCACGACGCTGCCCAGGGAGAGCACGACGCCGGAGTCGGCGATGGCGAGGGCGCTGGTCACGTTCTGTTCGGCGAGCAGCACGGTGAGCCCGGTGTCGTCGCGGAGCCTCCGCAGCACGCCGAGGATCTGGGCGACGACGCGCGGTGCGAGTCCGAGCGACGGCTCGTCGAGCAGCAGCATCCGGGGTCTCGCGATGATGGCTCGTCCGAGGGCGAGCATCTGCCGTTCGCCGCCCGAGAGTTGGTGGCCGGATGCCGCCCGCCGACGCGACAACGGCTCGAAGAGCTCGTAGATCTCGTCGACGGCCGCGGTGAGCTGGCGGCGGTCGAAGCGCCAGAGTCCCCCGAGTCGCAGGTTCTCGTCGACGGTGAGCTCGGCGACGACGCTGCGCCCCTCAGGCACCTGGGCGAGTCCGCTGCGGGAGCGATCCTCGACGCTCACGCTCGAGAGGTCGCGACCGTCGAGCACGATGCGTCCCGAGGCCGGTGGGACCAGACCCGAGATGGTGCGCAGCAGGGTGGTCTTGCCTGCGCCGTTGGCACCGAGGAGTGCGACGATGGCGCCCTGCGGAATGGCGAGCCGCACCTCGTGCAGCACGGGGGACCCGCCGTAGCCGGCCGTGATGGCGTCGATCTCGAGGAGCGCCGTCATGCTGCAGGCTCCACACCCAGATAGGCCTCCTCGACGCGGGGGTCGGCCTGCACCTCGGAGGGCGTGCCGCTCGCGATCACGCGACCGAAGTCGAGAACCACGATGCGATCGGCGAGGCTCATCACGAAGTCCATGTGGTGCTCGACGAGGAGCACCGAGCATCCCGTGGCCGCGATGGCGCGCACGATGCCGGCAAGGTCGGCGATGTCTTCGGAGCCGAGGCCGCCGGCCGGCTCGTCGAGCAGGAGGAGCTGCGGATGCGTCACCAGCGCACGGGCGAGGGCGACGCGCTTGCGCTCGGGGTAGGGCAGCGACGCCACGGGGCGGGCGGCTTCCGCGGCGAGGCCGAGGGCGGCGAGTTGGTCTGTGGCGGCGAGGATCGCGTCCTTCTCGCCCCGCGACCTCCCGCCGGCGCTCCCGAGTCCGAGCGGCACGAGGACGTTCTCGAGCACTGTCATGGAGTCGAAGAGGCCGAGGCCCTGCAGCGTACGGGAGACACCGCGGCCGACGAGCGCCGTGGGAGCCGCGGGAGCTGGGCGCCCGTCGATGTCGATGCTGCCACTCGCACGGCGCACGAGCCCGCACACGGCGTTGAAGACAGTGGTCTTGCCCGCGCCGTTCGGGCCGATGAGCGCGAGCGTCTCTCCGTGGGCGACGTCGAAGGAGACGTCATCGAGGGCGGTCAGGCCGCCGAAGGCGACAGTGAGCCCGCTGATCCGCAGCCGTGGCGTTGGTGTGTGCATCGGCACCTCTTCGTGTCGTGATGCCAACACCTTACAACAGAAACCGACCAGACGGTATGCGGATGTTGCACCGACCTCTCGTTCGCTGAGGCACGGACGAAGTCCGCGGTCGAAGCGCGCCGGCGAGCGGCTCCACGATGCGCTTCGGGCGGTCGCTTCGCTCGGCCCTCAGCGAGCGGGGGGGGCTACCCGCCCAGCGTCACCTTCAGGATCTTCTCGTTGCTGACGTTCGCGACGGGGCGTCGGCGAGACCACCCTGCCGCGCACCACCTGTCGGGCGCGCTGCAGTGCGCCGACTTCAGGCTGGCCCCGCGGTCAGACTCCGCGCGTGCCCGCGCCGTGTGCGCCACCGTCGTTGTCGGAGCCACGGTCGCTGGTTCCGTCCACATCAGGATCCACCTCGTCGGCCCGCCTGGCATGGTCCTCAGCCTCGACACGAAGGCCCTCGGCATCCTCCTGGTGCTCGGCGGCCTGCCGCTTCAGCCGCTCGGCGTCGAGCTGCGCCTGGCGCGCTGCCGCATCGGCCTTCGCTGCATCCGCCTGCGCCTGTTGAGCCTCCGCCGCGGCCTGGGCAGACGTCGCCTGCCGTTCACGGGCCGCCAACTCTCGTTCGGCCGCTGCGTCCCGAAGTTCCGCCGCCTTGTCGCGCCCGGCCTGCTGCTTCGCCTCACGACGCTTCGGCGCCGTGATCAGAAGCACGGCCACCACCACGATGATGACGACGACCACTGCGACGATGATCCAGATCCACGCACTCGTATCCACTTCGATTCACCTCAATCAGATCGACCCCGCCTTCAGACAATCTCTCACCGGCCTCGAGCCATAGGGCTTGCTTTCTGCCGGTGGGTCTGATTCAGGCCCGGTGGGGTGTCTTCACGTCGCCGTGGGAGTTCTCTCAGTGGTGCGGTATGCCCGCGATCATGCCCCCGTCGACCACGAACTCGGCGCCGCTGGTGAAGCGTGACGCGTCGCTCGCCAGGAACACGATCGTGCCGGCGACGTCGTCGGGAACACCCGGCCGCCCGAGCGGGATGTCGATCCTGGCCGGGTCGATGCGCGTGGTCATGTCGGTCAGGATCAGGCCGGGATGCACCGAGTTCACCCGGATTCCGGATGCCCCGAGCTCGACCGCGAGCGACTGGCTGAGCCCGCGCACCCCGAACTTCGACGCCGTGTAACCGTGCAGGCCCGGCGAGCCCCGCATGCCCTCGACCGAGGAGATGTTGATGATCGAGCCGCTGCCCTGCGCCTTCATCTGCGGCACCACGGCGCGGCAGCCCAGGAACACGCCGGTGAGGTTGACCGCGATCACGGCGTCCCACTTCGCCAGGGTGAGGTGCTCGATGGGTGCGGCGTTGGCGATGCCGGCGTTGTTCACCAGCACGTCGAGCGAGCCGAAAGCGGCGACGGATGCGGCCACAACACGGTCCCACGCCGCTTCATCGGTCACATCCAGGGCCTGGAACACGGCCTGCTCGCCGAGCTCGGCGGCGAGCGCCGCGCCCTCCTCCTCGAGCAGGTCGGCGATGACGACCCTGGCGCCGGCCGCATGCAGCGAACGCACGTAGGCCTCACCGAGGCCGCGCGCTCCGCCCGTGACGAGCGCGACGCGCCCCTCGAGATCCGTCATGGTGCTGGTGTTCCCTTCGCTCGTCATCGTTCGCTGAGGCTCGGGCGAAGCCCGCGGTCGAAGCGCCTCAGGCCACCCTCACAACGAGCCGCCCGACGGTCGCACCGCCGGCCAGCTCCTGGATGGCGACCGGGGCGTCCTCGAACTCGACCACTCCCCCGACCAGCGGCGAGATCGCTCCGGCATCCGCCAGACGCACCAGCTCGGCGTGAGCCTCGGCCACGAGAGACGGGTTCTTCGTCGGATAGAGACCCCAGTGCAGTCCGAGCACGCCGTAGTTCTTCACGAGGGCGTGGTTCGCCCGCACGGTCGGCACGGTTCCGCCGGCGAAGCCGATCACCACGATGCGGCCCTCGAACGCTATGCACTTGGTCGAGCGCTCGAAGCTCTCGCCGCCCACGGGATCGAAGACGACGTCTGCCCCGCGGCCCTCGGTCGCCTCGTTGACGAGGGCGGCGAAGTCCTGCTCTCCGCGCACGATCACGAGCTCGGCACCGGCCTCGCGCACCACGTCGGCCTTGGCCGCGCTGCCGACGACGCCGATGACCCTGGCGCCGGCCGCGACGGCGAGCTGCACGGCCGCGCTTCCGACTCCACCGGCCGCAGCGTGCACGAGCACGGTCTCACCGGCCTGGAGTTGCGCCCGACGATGCAGCGCGAACCACGCCGTCTGGTAGGCGATCATGAGCCCGGCCGCCTGCACGTCGTCGAGGCCGTGCGGAGTCGGATGGACGTCGGAGGCCGCGAGCACGGCGTACTCAGCCAGCACACCGATCTTCGTGGCGACGACCCTGTCACCAACGCCAGGGGCGCCGGAGCTGCCGGTGCGTACAGCATCCGTCGCCGGGCCGATCGCGACGATCTCGCCACTCAGCTCGATGCCCGGCGTGAACGGGAGCTCGGGACGCACCTGGTACTCGCCGCGGGCGAGCAGCACGTCGGGGAAGTTGACCGCGACGGCGCGCACCCTCACGAGCACTTCGCCGGGGCCCGGCGTCGGCACCGGAACGTCGTGCAGCTCGAGAACTTCCGACGGTTCGCCGTTGCGGGTCACCAGCCAGGCGCGCATGGAGGTCGACTCAGGCATCCGTCGCCCCCGCAGTGTCTGTCGACTTCGCCGCGATGCTCGTCAGGAACAGGTCGGTGATCTGCTCGGCCAGCAGGGTCTTGCCCTCGGGGCCCTCGGGCGAGTACCACTGCGAGAGGTAGTGCAGGTCGCTGAAGAAGTGGGCGATGAGCACGGGGCGCGGAACGTCGGTGCGGTAGAGGCCCTCGCGCTGGCCGGCCTCGATGAGAGCGCTGAACTCGTCGTTGTAGTCGCGGCGCCGACGGGTGACCTCCTGTTGGCGCGGCTGCGAGAGCATGTGCTGGCTGCGGAAGAACACCGTGCCCTCGGGCAGGAAGTCGATGGAGGTCTCGATCACGTCGATGCACACGGCGCGCAGCACGGCGTCGACCGCTCCGCCCCGCGCCACGATCTCGTCGAGGTGCGACTTCTGCAGCGACAGCATCCGCTCGTAGATGGCGAAGAGCAGGTCGTCCTTCGACTGGAAGTAGTGGTACATCGCGCCCTTGGTGACGCCGGCGGCCTCCACGATCTGCTGCACGCTGGTGTTCGCATAGCCCTGGGCGGCGAACAGCTCGACGGCGGCCCTGGTCACGTCGTCGACGACACTGGTTTCTCTCATGCCTTCATCCTTGCTGCTTCCGGGTCGTGCGACGGTGTGCTGCGGCCGGTCATCCGACGGGGCGGATGCTGCCGCCGCCGTCGATCACGATCGTCTGGCCCGTGATCCACGCCGCGTCCTCGGACAGCAGGAATGCGACGGGTCCGGCCACGTCGTCCGGCACCCCGAGGCGCCTGAGCGGATATTCGGCGGCCACCTCCTCCTCGCGACCTTCGTAGAGGGCGCGGGCGAAGGCCGTCTTGATCACGGCGGGAGCGACGGCATTGACGCGGATGCCTGGAGCCAACTCATGCGCCAACTGCAGCGTCAGGTTCACCAGCGCCGCCTTCGAGACGCCGTAGAACGCTATGCCCGGCGCGGCCGACAATGCAGAGATCGACGACAGGTTCACGATCGACGTGGTGAGGCCGGCGCCCACTGCATCGCGGGTCCATTCGAGGGCGGCGACGACGTTCACCTCGAGGATCTTGCGCACGATCGACGCCTCGATCTCGAGCGCGGGACCGTAGGCGGGGTTGATCCCCGCGTTGTTCACGAGGTGGTCGAGACGGCCGTGGTGCTCGGCGATGTGCGCGAAGACAGCGGCGCGGTGCTCGGGGTCGTCGGCCTTGCCGGCGACGGCGGTGGCTGCTTCGGCCGCGGCCCCGTCGATCGCGTCCAGCTCGGCGAGCGCCGCGTCGAGCGACTCCTGCTTGCGGCCGGTGATGACCACCTGCGCGCCCTCGCCGACCAGCCGCTTCGCAATGGCGAGGCCGATGCCCCTGCTGCCGCCGGTGATCAGCGCCACCCTGCCGTCGAACCTCTGCATGTGCTCCCCTTCGAGTACGCTGCCGCCTGGCATCCGTTCGCTCCCATGCTACAGACCGACCGGACGGTTTGCTTGCCCTGAGCGTAGCATCCGCGTCGACAAGACATCTCCGGCCACCAGCCCCCCCCCCCACAACTCACAGCGCGCTCACAGCCCCGGCGGAACAGCGGGCCCGCGGCATCCGTTCTCCTAGGTGGCACCGAAATACAGGTGTCACCCCGGCGCCGCAGCCAGCGTCGCCAGCAGAAGGAGGAGCACGTGTCACAGGACTACCGCAAGACTCCCGAGGCGCTCGCCCGCCTCACCCCGAACCAGTACAAGGTCACGCAGAACGAGGGCACGGAGCCCGCCTTCCGCAACGAGTACTGGAACAACCACGAGGCAGGCCTCTACGTCGACGTCGTCTCGGGGCAGCCGCTGTTCACCTCGGTCGACAAGTACGACTCGCGATCGGGCTGGCCCAGCTTCACCAAGCCCATCAGCCCCGACGTCGTCACCGAGCACACCGACCGCACGCTCTTCATGAAGCGCGTCGAGGTGCGCTCATCCGGAGCCGACAGCCACCTCGGTCACGTCTTCGATGACGGGCCCGCGGATGCCGGAGGCCTGCGCTACTGCATGAACTCGGCGTCGCTGCGCTTCATCCCGCTCGCCGAGCTCGAGGAGCAGGGCTACGGTGAACTCCGGGCGCTGTTCGAGCCGGCCGCATCCACCACGAAGGAGAACTCATGACCACCACACCCGCCACCACCGAGACCGCCGTCCTCGCGGGCGGATGCTTCTGGGGCATGGAGGACCTGATCCGCCGTCGCCCCGGAGTGATCAGCACGCGCGTCGGCTACACGGGCGGCGACGTTCCGAACGCCACCTACCGCAATCACGGCACCCACGCCGAGGCCATCGAGATCGTCTTCGACCCGACCGTCACCTCGTACCGGGACCAGCTGGAGTTCTTCTTCCAGATCCACGACCCCACCACCCGCAACCGCCAGGGCAACGACATCGGCACCAGCTACCGTTCGGCGATCTTCCCGCTGAGCGATGAGCAGGCCGCCGTCGCCGAGGACACCATCGCCGACGTCGACGCCTCGGGTCTGTGGCCGGCCAAGGTTGTCACCGAGGTCACACCGGCCGGCCCGTTCTGGGAGGCAGAGCCCGAGCACCAGGACTACCTGGAGCGGTACCCCAACGGATACACCTGCCACTTCGTGCGTCCGGGATGGGTGCTGCCGAAGCGCAACGCCGAGCAGAACGCGTAGCGAGAACACGGTCCGACCGACTGAACACCGAACGCCCCGCTCGATCCCCTCGGATCGGACGGGGCGTTCGTCGTCGACCACCGGCAATCCGCCGTCACACACCCACCGGCCCCCTACGCTGAGACCATGACGACCCGCCTCGCCACTCGTGCCACGCTCGCCGCCGTCGCCGGATTCGCCCTGCTCGCGCTCAGCGCCTGCAGCAGCGCCGGCTCGGCCTCCACAGTCTCAACAGCCCCCGAGTCGAGCGCCTCGAGCTCCACGGCGGCCGCGGAACCGATCGGCGACTGCACCGGCGTCGCGGTCATCGTCGATGCCGGCAACCTCGAGGCCGAGGCCGACCCGTCGACCACGGCCTGCATCGAGACGGATGCCCCGATCGCGGCATCCGAGGCCCTGAAGCAGGCGGATGTGGCGACAGAGGGCACCGACGAGTACGCCGACCAGGTCGTCTGCCGCGTGAACGGCGTGCCGGCCGAGGACGAGGCGATCACCTCGCCCGACGGCACCGACTACTTCGAGAAGTGCGCCAGCATGCCCGCCGCCTTCGCGTACTGGTCGCTCTGGGTGAAGCCGGCCGACGGCGAATGGGCCTACGCCCAGGAGGGCCTCGGCACGCTGCAGCTCGCCCCGGGCGACTCCGTGGAACTGCTCTTCACCCTGAACGACGAGCCCGCCGCGCCGGCCGCCTGACACCTGCCCGCCGGGCGTGCGAGAGTGAGGCCCTGATGCTCCGCTTCCGTTCGGCCCCGCTGAAGGCCGCGGCGTTCCTCGCCGTCGGCTTCATCGCGCTGCGCCTGGCATATCGTGCGCTCTTCAACGGACTCGGCGGTTCGGGCCTCGTGCTCGTCGACCTGCCGGCATTGCGCCTGCCGCCGCCGTTCGCCCACGTCGCCCTCTTCGGCCCCATCACGACCGGCGGCATCCAGGTCGCCATCGAGAGCGCCCTCCCGATCGCCGCCGTCATCCTGGCCTTCGGCGTGCTCAACGCCTTCGTCGACGTCTCGCGCCTCTTCGCCCGGGGAGCACGGCGCGGTCCCTTCCGCAGCATCGCCCGCGCCCTGGTGATCGCGTGGGCGACATATCCGGGGCTGACGGATGCCGTCACCTCGGTGCGCCGCGCCCGCCGCCTGCGTGCCGAGCGAGGCCTGGCGTCGCTGCTGGTGCCCATCTTCGAGCGCACCATCGAACGCGCCGTCGCCGTGGCAGCGACCATGGAGGTGCGCGGCTTCGCGGCGACGAGTCCGGTGGACGGCGGCTGCGATCGCCCCGTGGTCCTGCGCGACCTCTCCATCCGATTCGACGGGCGACGGATGCTGCACGCCAGCGACCTGTCTCTCTCCACCGGGACGCTCACAGTCATCGCCGGGGCGACGGGCTCGGGGAAGTCGTCGCTGCTGAACGCGTGCAGCGGCCTTCTCAGCCATGTCGACGGCGGCGAGGTGAACGGGCTCATCGAGATCGGCGGAGTCGACAGGCTCGCGGTTCCGCCACGAGACACGGCCCGCTTCGTCGGGGTCGTGCTGCAGCAGCCGCGGCTCGGGTTCGCCAGCGAGAGCGTCGCCGACGAGATCGGCTTCGCGCTCGACGTGCGCGGCGTCGCGCCCGTCATCGTGGCGGCGCGGGTGCGCGAGGTGGCGGAGCGCCTCGGCATCGCCGACCTCGTCGGGCGTGACATCCGGGCACTCTCGGCCGGTGAGGCGACCCTCGTGTCCATAGCCGCCGCCGTCATCCAGCAGCCCACGCTGCTCCTCGTCGACGAGCCTCTCGCCGATCTCGACAGCGATGCCCGAGAGCGCATCGCGGAGCTTCTCGGGGCGCTCGCGCACGAGGCCGGCGTCTGCGTCGTCGTGGCGGAGCACCGCGTGGGCGAGCTGGCGCACGTGGCCGATGAGGTGCTGTCGATCGAGGACGGCGAGCTGCGGCGCGCCAGTTCCTCCGCCGCGCCATCGAAATCGCAGCAGCGCGGCGCAGAAACAGCAGCGTCGACGCCGACGCCGACGGGTGCGGCTGCGGCCGCACCTCTGACGGCGACTGCCGCCGGCGCCACGATCGCGCGCATCACTGCTGTCTCCGTCAGTCACGCCGCGCTCCCCGCGGTGATCGACGCATCGTTCTCGCTCGCGGCCGGCGAGATCGTGGCGATCACCGGTCCGAACGGCGCGGGCAAGTCGTCGCTGCTCGGGACGCTGGCCCTGCCCGCGACACCCGGGACCGTCGTCATCGACGGGGCCGACGTGGTCGGGCTCCCCGCACGACTCCGCCGGATGTCGGTCGCACTCGTACCCGACGCCTCGGACGACCTGCTGTTCTCGACCACGGTCGCCGAGGAATGCCGCCGCGCCGACCGCTCGGCCGACGTGGAGCGCGGCACGACGCAGCGGTCGTTCGAGGCGCTGCTGGGCTCGGCGCCGGGCGACCTGTCCCTGCGGCACCCGCGCGACCTGTCCACCGGGGAGCGCCGATTGCTCGCCATCGCGATCCAGCTGGCCGCGGCCCCGCGGGTGCTGCTCGTCGACGAGCCGACGCGCGGGCTCGATGGGCTCGCGAGGGCGCAGGTGGCCCGGGCTCTGCGGACTGCTGCGGCGAGCGGATGCTCCGTCGTCATCGCCAGCCACGACAGGGCGTTCGCGGCCGAGGTCGCCGATCGTGCGCTCGAGATGCGCGCGGGGCGGTTGGGGGACGCTTCGACCGCGGACTCCGTCCGGGCCTCAGCGAACGACGATCTCCAGCTCGCTGAGGTCCCGCAGGGCCGCGACCGAAGCGCATCCAGCACGGCGCAACCCAACGACGCTTCGACCGTGGACTCCGTCCGCGCCTCAGCGAACGACGATCCCCCGCTCGCTGAGGTCCGGCGGAGCCGCGACCGAAGCGCATCCAGCACGAGCGGACATACAGCGCGCACCACCCGCTGGCAGCCCTTCATCCTCGTAGCCGGATCGCTCCTCGCCGCCGCAGCGTTCGCCTGGCCGTTGCTCGTGCCAGCACTCCCAGCCCAGGCCCAGGCCGCAGCGCCCTTCGCCGCCATCGCCCTGCTGCCGTTCGTGATCGTGGCCGTCGCACTCTCCCTCGACGGCGCCGTGCGCTCAGCCAAGACCCTCGCGCTGCTCGGCACTCTCACCGCCATCGGCGCCGCCGTGCGCATCGCGAGCACCGGAGTCGGCGGCGTCGAGGCCCTCTTCGTGCTGCTCATCCTCGCCGGCCGGGTCTTCGGCGCCCGCTTCGGCTTCCTGCTCGGCATCCTCACCATCGCGCTGTCATCCACGATGTGGGGCGGCTTCGGCCCGTGGACGCCGTTCCAGATGTTCGCCTGCGGCTGGGTGGGTGCCGGCGCCGGACTCCTTCCCCGATTCCGGATGCCGCACCACGGCCGCGCGCTCGAGATCACAGCCCTCGCCGTCTACGGAGCTCTCGCGTCCTACGCCTTCGGCCTGATCATGAACCTGTGGTTCTGGCCCTTCGCCGTGGGAACCGCCTCGGATATCGCGTACGTGCCCGGAGCATCCGTCGCCCAGAACGCGAGCTCGTTCCTGCTCTACTCCCTGGTGACGTCGACCCTCACCTGGGACACCCTGCGCGCCGTCACGAGCGTCGTCGGCATCGTGGTGGCGGGCCCGGCCATCCTCGCGGCGCTGCGCCGGGCGAAGGTCGGGCCCAGCCGCAGCATCGGCACTACACGGAGAAGTACTTCGCCTCGGGGTGGTGGAACACGAACGCGTCGGTCGACTGCTCCGGATGCAGCTGCAGTTCCTCCGACAGCTCCACTCCCATCCGCTCGGGCTTGAGCAGCTCGACCACCTTGCGGCGGTCCTCCATGTCGGGGCAGGCCGGGTAACCGAGCGAGAAGCGCGCGCCGCGGTACTCGAGCTTGAACAGGCCGGCGACATCGGTCGGGTCCTCGGCGGAGAATCCCAGCTCGGAGCGGATGCGGCCGTGCCAGAACTCCGCCAGTGACTCGGTGAGCTGCATCACGAGGCCGTTCAGCTCCATGTAGTCGCGGTACTTGTTCTCGGCGAAGAGCTTGGCCGTCACCTGGTCGATGTGCGCGCCGGCAGTGACGAGCTGCACGGGCATCACGTCGACGAGCCCCGACGAGCGCGGCTTCACGAAGTCGGCCAGGCACAGGTGCCTGTCGCGACGCTGCCGCGGGAAGTGGAAGCGCAGGCGGTCGGAGCCGAGAGAGCCTGGGCCCACGCGCCCAGAGGCTCCGGGCAGCGCGCCAGCGATGTCTGGAGAGGGAGTGGGGATCGACCCGCCGTCAGGCGCCAGCAGCCCGGGCGCCCCGAGCACGCCCGTCGGATCGTCGCCGTGGTTGAGCACGACGATGTCGTCGCCCTCGCTCACGACAGGGAAGTAGCCATAGGCGACGGATGCGTCGAGCATGCCCTCCGCCAGGATGCGATCGAGCCAGTAACGCAGCCGCGGGCGTCCCTCGGTCTGCACGAGCTCCTCGTAGCCGGCGGCGCCATCGCCGCGTCCGGGCTTCAGGCCCCACTGGCCCATGAAGGTGGCGCGTTCGTCGAGGAACGCGGAGTAGTCGGCGAGCGCGATGCCGCGCACGATGCGCGTGCCCCAGAACGGCGGAACAGGCACGGCGGCGTCCGTCGACACGTCAGACCGGGTCGGCATGTTCTCGGGCTCGGTGAGGGTGAGGAGGCTCCCCTCGCGATGGATGCGCTTCTTCAGCGCGGGCAGGCCGACGGATGCCGGATCCGCCCCGCGCGCGATGGCCACGAGCGGCTCCATGAGCGCCAGCCCCTCGAAGGCGTCGCGGGCGTAGCGGACCGTGCCGTCGAACAGGCCCGCGAGGTCGTCCTCGACGTACGCGCGGGTGAGGGCGGCGCCGCCGAGCAGCACCGGCCAGCGCCCGGCGAGCCCGCGGGAGTTGAGCTCGAGCAGGTTCTCCTTCATCACCACCGTCGACTTCACGAGCAGCCCGCTCATGCCGATCACGTCGGCGTCGTGCTCCTCCGCCGCCTTGATGATGTCGGCGATCGGCTGCTTGATGCCGAGGTTGATCACCTCGTAGCCGTTGTTGGTGAGGATGATGTCGACGAGATTCTTGCCGATGTCGTGCACGTCGCCGCGCACGGTTCCGAGCACGATGCGGCCCTTGCCGGCATCCGTCGTCTTCTCCATGTGGGGTTCGAGCAGGGCGACGGCGGCCTTCATCACCTCGGCCGACTGCAGCACGAAGGGGAGCTGCATCTCGCCGGATCCGAACCTCTCGCCCACCACCTTCATGCCCTCGAGCAGGTGGTCGTTGACGATGCCGAGCGCGCTCATGCCGTCGGCGCGCGCCAGGTCGAGGTCGCCCTCGAGGCCCTTCGCGTCGCCGTCGATGATGCGGCGTTCGAGGCGCTCCCCCACGGGCAGCGCGGCGAGCTCGTGGGCGCGCTGGTCACGGAGGGCAGCGGTGTCGACGCCCGCGAAGAGGTCGAGCATCTTCTCGAGCGGGTCGTAGATCAGGGTGCCGTCGGCGTCGTACTCCCGGCGGTCCCACACGAGGTCGAGGGCGACCTTGCGGCGGTCATCGGGCACCGATGCGAGCGGCACGATCTTGGCGGCGTCGATGATGCCCGAGCTGAGTCCGGCCTCGACGGCCTCGTGCAGGAACACCGAATTGAGCACCGAGCGCGCGGCTGGATTGAGGCCGAACGACACGTTCGAGACGCCGAGGGTGGTGTGGATGCCGGGATACTTGGCCGTGATGCGCCGGATCGCTTCGATGGTCTCGATGCCGTCGCGGCGGGTCTCCTCCTGGCCCGTGGCGATGGGGAAGGTGAGCGCATCGACGATGATGTCCTCCACCCGCATCCCCCACTCGCCCGTGAGGGTGTCGACGAGACGGGAGGCGATCCGCACCTTGTCATCGGCGGTGCGGGCCTGGCCCTCCTCGTCGATGGTCAGAGCCACGACGGCTGCGCCGTGCTCTGCGACCAGCGGCATGATGCGGCCGAAGCGCGAGGCGGGGCCGTCGCCGTCCTCGAAGTTCACCGAGTTCACCGTCGGGCGCCCGCCGATGAGCTCCATGCCGGCCTGCAGTACGGGCGGCTCGGTGGAGTCGACGACGAGGGGCAGCGTCGAGGCGCTCGCGAGGCGCGAGACCACCTCGCGGATGTCGGCGACGCCGTCGCGCCCCACGTAGTCGACGCAGACGTCGAGCAGGTGCGCTCCGACACGGATCTGGTTGCGCGCGATCTCCACGCAGTCGTCCCAGCGCTCGTCGAGCATCGCCTCGCGGAAGGCCTTCGATCCGTTGGCGTTGGTGCGCTCGCCGATCGCGAGGTAGGAGGCGTCCTGGTCGAAGGAGACGTGCTGGTAGAGGCTGGCCACGCCGGCCTCCTCCTCGATGACGCGCGTCGCCGGCACCACGGCGGTCGCGCCGGTGCCACCGGCGCCAGTACTCGTGCCGTGCAGCCGCTCGACCACGGCGCGCATGTGCGCCGGCGTCGTGCCGCAGCATCCGCCGATCAGAGACAGCCCGAACTCGCGCACGAACTGCTCGTGCGCTGTCGCGAGCTCCGCAGGCGTCAGCGGATAGCTGGCGCCGTGGGTTCCGAGCACCGGCAGGCCGGCGTTCGGCATGCACACGACGGGCACCGTCGAATGCTTCGACAGGTGACGCAGGTGCTCGCTCATCTCGGCGGGGCCGGTGGCGCAGTTGAGGCCGATGGCGTCGACGCCGAGCGGCTCGAGCGCTGTGAGCGCTGCGCCGATCTCGCTGCCCATGAGCATGGTTCCCGTGGTCTCGACAGTGACCTCGACGAAGATGGGCAGACGGATGCCGCTCTCGACGATGGCCTGCTTGCAGCCGTTCACCGCCGACTTCGTCTGCAGCAGGTCCTGCGAGGTCTCGATGAGGAAGGCATCCGCCCCTCCGTCGATGAGGCCGTGCGCCTGAAGTGCGAAGGTCTGCTTGAGGTGGTCGTAGGTGGTGTGGCCGAGGCTGGGCAGCTTGGTGCCCGGACCCATGGAGCCGAGCACCCAGCGCAGGCGTCCGTCGTCTCCCTCGGCAGCCTCCACCCTCTCGCGCGCGATACGGGCGCCCTCGCGGGCGAGCTCCCGGATGCGGTCGTCGATGCCGTAGTCGGAGAGGTTCGACCAGTTGGCGCCGAAGGTGTTCGTCTCGACGGCATCGATGCCGGTCGCGAGGTAGGCGTCGTGGATGGCCGCGATCATGTCGGGCCGGCTCACGTTGAGGATCTCGTTGCAGCCCTCGAGCTGCTGGTAGTCGTCGAGCGTCGGGTCGAACTCCTGCAGCTGGGTGCCCATCGCCCCGTCGGCGATGACGACCCTGGTGCGCAGGGCCTCGAGCAGCGCCTCGGATCGCGCCGGGCGCGCGACGGCATCGATGTCCAGGGCGAAGCGGGGTGCTGGTGGTGCCACTGGTGCTGACTCTGCGGTGGTTCCGGGCGCGTTCACGGGGCGAGTCTATCCGCGGGCGGGTGACGCATCGTGGTCCTCTCCGCTCGGTGAGGCCCGGACGCAGTCCACGGCCGAAGCGCCCGACCGAGACGGCGGCCGAAAGCGCCCTAGGCTCGAATCATGACAGCCGACGCCCGCCTCCTTCCCGTCGACTCCGAGTCCACAGCCGCCCTCGCCGCTTCCGGCCTGCGCTACGGCCTGGTCGACACCACGGATCGAGCGGCCTTCGCCGCCTGGGACCAGGCCGATTCGCGCGGCTTCCACGAGAGCCGACTGAGCGAAGCGACCATCGACGCGAACTTCGCCAACCTGGCCTACCGCCGTACAACCGGCGTCTGGGACGACACGATCCCGGATGCCGCCGTGCCCGTCGCGACGGTCAGCACCTGGGTCGCCGAGCTCACCGTTCCCGGCCCCGCCATCGTGCCCGCCTGGGCCGTGAGCTCGGTGACCGTCGCCGCCACCCATCGCCGCCGCGGCATCGCCCGCGCACTCATGGAGGGTGAGCTGCGCACTGCGGCCGCCGCCGGTGTGCCTCTCGCCATCCTCACGGCGAGCGAGGCCACGATCTACAGCCGCTACGGATATGCACCGGCCACCTCCGTCGCGACCCTCGAGGTCGACCGCCGCCGTGTGGCGTGGGTCGGGCCGACTCCGACCGGTCGGGTGCACTTCGTCCAGGCGGCATCGGCTCGATCCATCGTCGAGGAGATCTCGGCCAGGGCGGTGAGCCGCACTCCCGGCGAGATCGACCGATGGGGCGGCCGCTTCGACCAGCATTTCGGCCTCATCGCACCGGACAGCGATCGCGGACGGTCGATCCGCACCGCGCGCTACGACGACGCCGAAGGCACCCCGCAGGGCGTCGTCGCGTTCCGACTGATCGAGCACGAGCCCGACATCGTGCGCCTCGAGGTCGAGCACTTTACGGCCGCGACCGACGACGCCTACGCCGGCCTCTGGAAGTTCCTGGTCGAGCACGACCTCGTGACCAGCATCCGTGCCCGGCACAGGTCGATCGACGAGCCTCTGCCGCTCCTGCTCGCCGATCGCCGAGCCGTGCGCTGGAGCGAGGTCGAGGACTTCCTCTGGGTGCGGGTGCTCGATCCCATCGCGACCCTCGAGAGTCGCCGCTACGGAGCCGCCGGTCGCCTCGACCTCGAGGTCAGCGATGCGCTGGGCTTCGCCTCCGGACGCTTCAGGCTCGACGTCGCGGCTGACGGGACTGCCTCGGTGACGCGAGCGCCGTCGGTTCCGGATGCCGCTCGAGATGCCGGCACCGACGCCGCGGCCGCCGACCCGGCCACGCTCACCCTCACGGTCAACCAGCTCGGCGCCGTCTTCCTGGGCGGCATCCGCCCCACGGTGCTCGCGGCAGCCGGCCTGATCGCGGCCGACAGCCCCGAGACGCTGGCGCTGGCCGACCGCCTCTTCGCCGCCGAGCGCACCCCGCACCTCAGCATCGTCTTCTAGGAGTCGGCCCAGCCGCCCGCGAACGGGGACTTCTCGCGAGCCCGCTCGCATCCGTAACGTCGAGTGCCTGACCCTCTGAAAGGCTCCGATGACGGCTCTCTCCCCCGAGGTCGGTCCTGCACGTAACGCAGCGGCCTCCCTCCGCACCCGGGCTGCGGGCGCATCCGTCATCACCCGGTGCCTGGCCGAGCAGTCCCAGGTCCCCGATCGCGGCCGGATGGCCCGGATGTTGGGGCGCAGCCCGCTCTCGGATGAGTCGCGCAGCTGGTACCTCGGAGCCCTCGGCGAGCTGGCGGTGGCGGCACGCCTGAAGCAGCTCGGACCCGACTGGACCGTGCTGCACTCCGTGCCCGTCGGCCACGGGGAGAGCGACATCGACCACGTCGTCATCGGCCCGTCAGGCGTCTACACGATCAACACCAAGCATCACGACGACGCCCGCGTGTGGGTGGGCGCCCGCAAGCTGCTCGTGAACGGTCAGCCGACGGACTACCTGCGCAACTCCCGCCACGAGGCTGAGCGCGCCACCCGCCTGCTGAGTGCCGCCGCCGGAACCGACATCGTGGTGCGCCCGGTCATCGCCGTCGTCGGCGCCAAGTCCATCACCGTCAAGCAGCAGCCGAGCGACGTCATGGTCCTCGCGGACACCCAGCTCGTTCGATGGCTCCGACGACGGCGGCGCACGCCGGCGCTCGCGACGACGCCGGTCGTCACTGCTGCGGAGCATCCGTCGACCTGGCACTCGAACGCGGCCGAGGCCCTCGCCGAAGCGAACCTCGAGCAGTTCTCCTCGCTGCAACAGGAGGTGCGCACCGCCCGCGACGTGCGCGCGATCTGGGTGGGCGGTGCCGTGGTCGCCGTCAGTGCCGTCGCCGTGACGCAGCTGATGCCGACGCTCGCGCTGATGTTCGGCTGACTCCGGCCGCCGATCGCGCTGCCACCTGACACGCTCCTGCGCCGCGCCATCTCCCCGCCGCCGCACTGCCGCGCTTCACGTATGCAGGACCACAGCCACCATGGGTGCTCCACAGCACTCAGACTCGGTCTCATCCTGCAAACTCACCCACCGACGCCCGACGCCCGACGCCCTCTCGACGTACACGCCGGCGGAATGCGAGGCTGGCTCCATGGCGACGGGGCGGGTGAAGCGCGGATTCCTCTGGGTGCTGAAGAACACCCTCAACAGGCTCACCCTGCGCCTCGCCCGCTGGGGTCACGGTCCGTTCTCACTCGTGCGCCACGTCGGTCGTTCGAGTGGGCGCACCTTCGAGACCCCGCTCATCCTCGCGCGCGTGCCCGCAGGCTTCGTCGCCGAACTCACCTACGGTGACGGCGTCAACTGGTACCGCAACATCATGGCCGCCGGCTCCTGCGTCATCGTCGCCGGAGGGCGCGAGTACAGCATCGTCGCGATCGAGCCCTATGCGACGGATGCCGGCCTGCAGGCGTTCGGCGGCCCACGCGCGGCGATCCTCCGGCTGCTGCACCGCGAGGAGTTCCGTCTCCTCCGGGTCGGATCGCCGGCCGACTAGAGGTCACATCGTGTCGAGGATGCCCACCAGCTGCTCGAACGTCGTCAGCGGGTTGATGATCGCGAAGCGCGCGTTCGGGCGACCCGCGTGCGACGACGGCGTCACGAAGGCGTGCTGCGACTCGAGCAGGCGCGCCGACCAGGCGTCGTAGTCGGCCTTGGCCCATCCGTCGCGCTCGAAGACCACGACCGAGAGCTGCGGGTCGCGCACCAGCGACAGCCCCGGGCGCCTCTCGATCTCGGCGGCGATGTCGAGCGCCAGCTGGATGGAGTGCGTCACGGCATCGCGGTAGGCCTGTCCGCCGTATGTCGCGAGCGAGAACCACAGTGGGAGTCCGCGCGCGCGGCGGGTGAGGTGGGCGGCGTAGTCTGACGGGCTCCAGTCGCTGGTCTCGGTGAGGGTGTCGAGGTACTCGGCGTGCTGCGTGTGCGCGCGCCTGCCCGACTCCGGGTCGCGATAGATGAGCGCGCAGGCGTCGAACGGGGCGAACAGCCACTTGTGCGGGTCGACGATCACCGAGTCGGCGCGCTCGACCCCGGCGAAGCGGTGTCGGGCGAGCGGCGACAGCATGGCCGCGAGGCCGTAGGCGCCGTCGACGTGCAGCCAGAACTCGAACTCGTCCTTCAGGGCCGCGATCGAGGCGATGTCGTCGACGACGCCGAAGTTCGTCGATCCACCCGTGGCCACGACGGCGAGGACGGATGCCCCGTGCTCGACGAGAGCACCCCGCACGGCCTCGCCCGTGAGCATGCCGTCGGAGCGCGGCGCGACCGGCACGACCTCGACGTCCATCACGCGGGCGGCCGAGGCGATCGACGAGTGCGCCTCGGCGCTGCACACGATCACCCAGCGGCGCGGCTGCTCCTCGCGGCGCTCCGTCACGCGCAGGCGGGCGCGCTCGCGGGCGGCGACGAGGGCCGACAGGTTGCCGAGGGTTCCGCCCTGAACGAAGACACCGCCCGAGGTCGGGGGCAGGCCGAACTCGCGGGCGAGCCAGCCGAGGGCCTCGTTCTCGGCGAAGACGGCGCCTGCCCCCTCGAGCCAGGATCCGCCGTAGAGGGCACTCGCCGACACGACGAGGTCGAACGAGATCGCGGCCTTCGTCGGAGCCGACGGGATGAAGGAGAGGTACTGCGGGTGATCCGTGGTGATGCAGGCCGGAGCGAGCACGTGCTCGAACAGCGCCAGCGCGCGGGTGGCTCCGATACCTTTCTCGTCGATCGAGCGACCGGCGAGTCGCTCGAGTTCAGCGGCGCTCAGCGGCTTGTCGAGCGGGGTGTCCGAGCTCAGGATGCGCCGCCGCGAGTACTCGAGAACGACGTCGACGATGTCGCTGGTCTCTTTGGAGACCTCATGCATGCGGGTGGTCTGGGTTCCGGCTGCTGGTGTCGTTCCGCGTGCTGCGTTCATGGGTACATCTTTCCGTTCAGCCGCCGTCTCCGGGAGTACAGCTGGGCTCAGACCAGTGAAACGGATGCGGCGCGCAGTGTTGCTGACTGGAGCGGAGGCTTCGCGCGCATCGAGGTGCCGCGGTGCAGGAAATCGCCGCCGTGAGTGTCGGACCCTCGGGCTAGCGTGAAGTCATGACCGAGTCAGCACTCGCAGCCGGCACGACCTCAGCCGGAGTCCCGTTCGTCGCCCGACCGGCGGAATCGGCATCCGCCCCCGTGATCGTCGCCTGGCACCTGCTCGATCCGCCGCGCACCCCGGCAGCCTTCGCGGCGGCCATCCCTCTCACCGGCCTCGACGCCACTGTCCTCTACCTGGGCCTCCCCCTCAGCGGTGAGCGCATGCCCGAGGGCGGCTTCGAGGAGATCATGCGTCGCGCCGGGGAAGACGCGGTGATGCAGTTGTTCGCGCCGATCCTCGAGGGCGCGATCGCCGAGTTCCCCGCTGCGTTCGCCGAATTGAGCGAGCGGTTCGACGTGGCACCCGATGCCGCCCTCGGCCTCCTCGGCGGATCGGCGGGCTCGGCCGTCGCCGCCGGCTTGCTCGCCGGCGGCAGCTCGGGCGCCTTGGCAGCGGTCTTCGTGAGCCCCATGCTGCAGCTCGCTCCCAACATCGACGCGATGGCCGACTTCCTGGGCGGCGACGCCTACTCGTGGCATCCGGAGTCCAGGCGCGTCGCCGCCGACATGGACTTCGTCGCCCGCGCCGAGGAGATCACGGCGACGGATGCCGCTGTTCGCGTCATCGTCGGCCTCGACGACGAGCCCGCCTTCGTAGGTCCCGCGCGCCTGTTCGCCGTCGCCACCGGAGCCGACCTGCAGCTCATGGAGGGCGTCGCGCACGCGCTGGCCGAGGAGCCCGGCCTCGAGCCGGCTCCGCAGACCGATGCTGCCGCGAGCTACGACGCCCTCGCCGTGGAGTGGTTCAGCGAGCACCTCCGCTGAGCGGCACCTACCTGTACGAGTAGAACCCCTCGCCCGTCGACGTGCCGAGCTTGCCCTGGTCGATGTAGTTCTCCTTGAGGTACGCGGCGAAGGCCTGCTGCTTCTCACCGCCGTGCGAGGAGATGTTGTAGGCCGTCGTGAGTCCCACGATGTCGTAGATCTGGAACGGGCCGAGGGGGGCGCCGGTTCCGATGCGCCAGGTCTTGTCGATCGTCTCGGGGTCGGCGTAGCCGCCCACCACGAGCTCTCCGGCAGCGTCGAGGAACGGAACGAGCAGGGAGTTCAGCAGGTAGCCCGCCTTCTCCTTCCTGATCTCGATCGGCACCATGCCGATGGCCGAGGCGAAGTCGACGACGGTCTGGAACACGGCGGGGTCGGTCGCCGGAGTTCCCATGATCTCGGCGGTGTTCTGCACCCACACGTGGTTCGCGAAGTGCAGCGCCAGGAAGCGATCGGGGCGTCCGGTGAAGCCCGACAGGTCGCTGGGCAGGAGCGTCGATGAGTTCGTCGCGAAGATCGTGTGCTCCGGGGCGAGGGCGGCGAGCTTCGTGTAGGTGTCGCGCTTGAGGGCGAGGTTCTCGGGGATCGCCTCGATCACGAGGTCGGCATCCGTCACGGCATCGGCGAGATCAGCCGAGAGACGGATGCGACCGAGCGCGGCATCGGCCGTGCCGTCCGCTGCTCCGGCGACCTCTCGCTTGTACGTCTCGGCGAGGCCGGCGAATCGCACCTGGGCCTGCTCGAGCACGTCGTTGCTGATGTCGTACGCGACCACCTCGAATCCGGAGAACGCGGTCTGGTACGCGATCTGCGACCCGAGCACGCCGGTTCCGAGCACTGTGATCTTGGTTGGTTCTGACATGACTTCCTTCTTGCTGCTTACTTCTCTGAGTTCTCTTGTGGAGTCTGTGAGGCGGATGCGGCATCCGCGGGCCGCGCAGCGTTGAACCGCGCGAGCGACTCGGCGAAGGCGGCCACCTCGTCGTCGGTCCAGTCGTCCAGCTGCGCGTCGACGACGTTCTGCAGGATGCCGAGGCTCTCGCGGTAGGCGTCCCAGCCGGCTTCGGTGAGCTCGAGCGGGCGGCCGCGCCCCGCGGCATCCGTCGCTTCGCGAACGACACCGAGCTTCACGAGGTTGGTCAGCTGGCGCGAGACCGTGGAGCGGTTCAACAGGAACTCGCTCGCGATGTCGGTCGAGCGGCTGCCCGGGTTGTCGACGATGAACGCGACGATCGACTGGTCGGTGAGGGAGAGCCGGATGCCGGCAGTCCGGGCGTCCGCGACGCCGCGACGGGAGATCCGGATGAGGGCGCGTAGCACGCTGGCTGCGTGTTCGTCGCGTTGACGTGCCATGGGGGCGCCTCGCCTTCTGTTGCTTAGTGCAACAGTACGCCCACAGGTTGCATCATGCAACAATGCAGAGACGCCGGGCCGCGCGAGGCAGGGGGCGTCAGGCGTCGGCTGTCAGTCCTCGGCTCAGAGCTCCTGCAGGGGTGCCGTGCGCTCCCCGCCGACATCGCCGGTGTTCACGGTTCCCTGCAGCTCGACCATGACGATGGATGCCTCGTCGGCGGCGAACGGGCAGTGCTCGACACCGCGCGGCACGACGTAGATGTCGCCGGGGCCGAGCCGCACGTCGCCATCGCGCAGCTGGATCGTCAGCTCGCCGGCATGCACGAGGAACAGCTCGTCGGTGTCGGGGTGGGCGTGCCAGACGAACTCGCCCGCGACCTTCGCGATCTTCACGTCGTAGTCGTTCACGCTGGTCAGACGCCGTGGCTGCCAGTGCTCGGTGATCGTGCCGAAGGCCGCCGAGAGGTTCCGCACCTGGTCCTGGTTCATGACTCAACGCTAGACGTCTGCCATGTCGCACGTCGGGCGTAGCGTCGAGGCATGAGCCCTGAGACCAGCAGCACTGAGACCAGCAGCACTGAGACCAGCAGCACCGGAGCCGCTGCACCCGCCCTCTTCGACCAGGCGAATCCGGCGCACGTGAAGGCGCTCCAGAAACTCGACTCCGAGATCATCGCGTGGATCACGACTGTGCGCTCCGACGGCGCTCCCCGCAGCGTTCCGGTCTGGTTCCTCTGGCACGAGGGAACCGTGCTGGTCATGAGCGAGCCGACCACGGCCAAGGTGCACGCGATCCGGCGCGGCTCCCCCGTGCAACTGCATCTCGAGACCGGACCCTTCGGCTCCGACGTCGTCATCCTCAGTGGCAGCGCTGAGGTCTCCGAAACGGATGCCGCAGGCTGGCTTCCCCGCATCCGCGATGCCTACAGCGCCAAGTACGCCGAGGCGATGGGGGATTACGGCATGGACATCGAGCCGATCATGGCGCAGTTCAGCTCGGTGATCGTGTTCACTCCGGAGAGGCTCAGCGCCTGGTGAGGCGTGCCGACCGGTCAGCGCTCCGCTCGCCCTGTAGCGTCGGCATCTGAGATCTCATCCCCAGGAGGACCGATGCCCGCCGAGACCACAGTCATCGTGATGGGCGTCTCCGGGGCGGGCAAGTCCGCCGTCGGCTCGGCGCTGGCCGTGCGCCTGGGGCGGCCGTTCGTCGACGCCGACGACCTGCACCCCCAGACCAATGTCGCCAAGATGGCGCAGGGGCATCCGCTCGACGACGACGACCGCTGGCCGTGGCTCGATGCCGTCGGAGCCGCCGCCATCGCCGCTCCCGGCACCGTCATCGCATGCTCCGCCCTGCGGCGGAGTTATCGGGAACGGCTGCTGGTCGCGGCCCCTGACGCCCTCTTCGTCGAACTCGACGTGCCCCGGGCAGAGCTCGAGCGTCGGGTGCGTGTGCGGTCGCACGAGTTCATGCCGTCATCGCTGCTCGACTCGCAGCTGGCGACGCTCGAGTCGCTCGGGGCCGATGAGCCTGGCTTCGCGGTGGCCGTCGATCCGGCCGAGAGTCTCGATGACCTGATCGCACGCATCGAGGCCGAGCTCGGCCGACGCCCGACGGCCTGACAGCCCAGAGGGCGCTGCGCCACTGCACGCTCTACGCCGTCCCCCAGAACGCCGCGGCCTCGGCAGCGACCCTCTCGGCCTGCAGGTGACCGGCGACGGCCGAGGCCTCGCGAGCCGCGGGATCGAGGGAGTTGCGACCCAGGGCGCGCTTCGCCTCGCGGTCGGGCGGGAGCACCAGGCTCTGCACACCGGAGCCGAGCGCCTTCAGCTGGGCCCGCACCGAGGTGCCCGCACCGATGCCGCTCGTGAGGGGTGCGATCACGACGACGCTGTCGCATCCCGCAGCCAACTGCACGTTGGCCGAGTACGGCAGCCCGCCGTCGATGTAGTACCTGCCGTCGATCTCGACGGGCGGCCAGACCAGCGGCACCGCGCAGCTGGCTCCCACGGCGTCGATCAAAGGCACGCCGTCTGCGGCGGTGAAGACGCGCAGTTCGCCCGTCAGCACGTCGTTCGCGGCGATGCGCAGGTCGCGATCGGGCCACTCGTGAACGGGAACCCGTTCGGCGATGATGGCGCGGCGCGCCTGGGCATCGGCGGGGTCAGTGCGCTCCAGGGTCGCCTGGCCGAGGCTGCGGATGGCCTTCGGGCGATCTCGGGCGAAGGCGAGACCGCCCACCAGTCGCAGGATGTTCGCCGCCGAGAGCTTCGCCGCGCGCTCACCGACAGTGCCGCGTCGCTGCGCCTCGAACAGGCTCTCCAGCGCGGTTCCGCTAGCGAGTTGCGCGGCCACCGTCGATCCGGCCGAGGTGCCGATCAGCCGGTCGGCCGTGCGCAACCGCACGCCGGCCTGCTCGAGGCCGAACAGCAGTCCGGTCTCCCACGCGATGCCGGTGACTCCTCCGCCGCCGAGAACCAGTGCAGAACCCATACGAGCCTCCCACCCGGTGAGCGGGTCACGCGACGCCGCTCGCGTCATCCTCGCCCACGGTAGCGGGGCGCCGAGCCGCGACACGCTCCCGGTGCCGACACTCGGTGCACCTACGCTGAACGAATGACGGATGCAGCCTCGACAGCCCCGATGATCGGCCCCGTCTCCGCACCTGACCTGCACGTCATGACCTACAACATCCGCCGCCGCATCGCGCACGTCATGCGCACGCACCCCGACCGCTGGGCCACTCGCAAGCCGCTGCTGCGGCGCATTCTCGAGTCCGAGCAGCCGACCATCCTCGGCGTGCAGGAGGCGCTGGCGGACCAGGCGGCGTTCGTCGCCGAGAGCCTCGGGCCGGACTTCGGCGGCGTCGGCCGCGGCCGCAACGCCAACGGACGCGGCGAGCGCAGCATCATCTTCTTCGACCGGCGCCGGCTGCGCCTCACCGCCACGAACCAGCTCGCGCTCTCCGACACCCCCGACAAGCCCGGGTCGCGCAGCTGGGGCAACAGCGTGCCGCGGGTCGTCGTCTCGGCGGAGTTCGACGACCTCGCCACCGGCGGACGCGTGATCGCCTTCACGACCCACTTCGACCACAAGTCCCCCAGGGCGCGCTGGCGCTCGGCGCAGATGATCGTGAAGCTCGTGGCCGAGGCTCAGGCGGCGAATCCAGATGCCGTCGTCGTCGTCACCGGCGACGTCAACGCCGACGTGAACTCCGCCGTCTACAGGCACCTGACCGAGGACGGCGTGCTACGCGACAGCTGGCACGCGGCCGAGCACAGGCTCACGCCGCAGTGGGGAACGTTCTCGAACTACCTGCCGCTCAAGGCCGGCGGCAAGCGCATCGACCTGATCCTCGTGGGAACGAACGTCGAGGTCGAGCGCACGGGCATCAACGTGGTGCGGTTCGACGGTGCTGCTGCATCCGACCATGATCCGGTGCAGGCCGTCGTGCGGGCGATCCACGCGCGCTGACGCCCTTCGCTCGGCGAAGGAAGCGACGAAGTCGCCCTCGCGGTGCATCGACCTGAACGACAGATAACCGCCAGGTAACGATCGCGGACTCCGGGCACGCCCCTATTGCGGCCCGTCGCGGAACCCCGCTAGGTTCATCTCTTGGTGCTGCTCGATCCCGGCAGGCCCAGCCCCCGACAGGAAGGAGAAGACCCCATGTTCTTTACAACTCAGATGACGCCGATCGCTCCGATCACGCCGTTCACCTCTGCGGCCTCCTTCCCTCGGATCGCCGGCTGACCCCTGGCCGTACGACGCTTCCGAGCGTCGCGCCCCGCTACCCCTCAGGTGGCACCGATGGCTGAGCCATCGCCGACGGCCGCCCCGTCCTCCCGCTGATCGACTCCGGTCGATGTCGGATCCGACAGGCGACCGCCCGCCCTCCGCAGTGCGCGTCCGCGCCTGCGTCCTCTCCATCAGCGACCCCATCGCCGACGCGCCGTGCTGCCGTTTTCCCGAACGACGGATGCCGCCGGCGACGCACGCTGCCCCTGAAACACCCATCACCATCACCATCACCACACGAAGGAACACCATGAACACGCAACTCCTCACCGCTCGAGATACGCAATCGCGGGCGCAGCAGTACTCGACGACCGGCCTCGATCGCCTCGCACGACGTGCGGGCCTGGCCCTCGTTCGCTGGAGCTCGCGCTCGAGCACACGGAATGCCCAGAGCCTGCAGCTGTCCCACGACGGCGTTCAGGCTCGACGCGAGGCTGACGCCCTGCGCGTGGACAGCACCCGCGACACCCAGTTGCTGGTGCTGCTCTCCCGCGGCCAGTTCTGATGACCGGCCACATGCCCCGACGGGCATGCACTCCTCCTCCGCCCGTGCGGAGGGTCGGAGAGCATGCCCTCGGGGCGCTCCTCTCCCCACCTGGCGACGCTGCGCGGCGGCAGCGTCGATAGACTCTCGACCTATGTCTGCCGCATCCGAGACCACCACGACAGCGCCCGACGAAGCGGTGCTCGATCACCCCGTGTTCGCGGCCCTCACGGGGCATCAGGCCCATCTCGCGATCCGCTCGGGCAGCGCCGTCGCGTTCGACCGCGAGATCTCGCCGTTCGTCGGCTCGGCACTGCCAGGAGCAGACGCCTACGCCGATCTCGCCACACTGCTCGGCCCGGCCGGCACCGGCGCCGTCGCGGGAACGCCGCTCCCGATGCCCTCCGACTGGACCGAGACCTTCCGCATCGAGGGCTTCCAGATGATCGGGCGCGAGCTGGCCGAACGGCTGCGTGCGGCATCCGTCACCGTCGATCCCGAGATCGTCACGCTCACCCCGGCCGACTCCGCGGCCATGCTCGACCTCGCGACGCGTACGCGCCCGGGTCCCTTCGGCCCCCGCACGGGCGAGCTCGGACGCTACCTCGGCATCCGCGACGGCGACGCCCTCGTGGCGATGGCCGGCGAGCGGATGCATCCGCCGGGCTTCACCGAGATCAGCGCCGTCTGCACCGACGACGCCTACCGAGGTCGCGGCTACGCCGGACGCCTCGTCGAGGCCGTCGCCGCCGGCATCGTCGCCCGCGGCGAGGTGCCGATCCTGCACGTCGCCGGCGACAACCTCGGTGCCGTGCGGCTCTACGAGAAGCTGGGCTTCAGCATTCGCCGCACCATCACCTTCGTGGGTGTGCAGGCGCCGCTGTAGCGAGCGTGCGCTGATCCACCGGGCGAGCCGCTCAGCGCGCGACCGGCACCAGCTCCACGGCGCGCAGCGTGCCGGCATCGGCCACGGCCGTCATCATCGTGCACACGGGCTGACGACGGCGATCGGTCGGGGACCCCGGATTCAACAGCCTGACGCCGCCGGGCGTCGTCGAGTCCCACGGGATGTGGCTGTGCCCGAAGACGAGAACGTCGAGCGCGTCGGGCCCGGCGCCGCCGACACCGCCCGCGTCCCCGCCGCCGTACGTGGCATCCATCCGAGCCTCCCGGCCGGTGGCCGCACCGGTCTCGTGCACGACGCCGAAGCTGAGCCCGTCGATCTCGGCGCGTGCGACCTCGGGCAGGCGCATCCGCAGCTCTGCCCCGTCGTTGTTGCCGTAGACGCCGATGAACCGTGCCGCCCGCCCCTCGATGGCATCGAGGGTGGCGACGTCGACCCAGTCACCGGCGTGGATCACCACGTCGGCGGTGTCGATCGCCCGCCACACGGCATCCGGCAGGCGCCGAGCCCGCGTGGGCAGGTGCGTGTCGGAGATGAGCAGCATCCGGGTCGCCATGAGTCCATCATGGCGACCCGGTCGCTGACTACGCGACGTCGCCGCGCCAGGCTCCTTCGGCCGCGCCCTGCTTCTCGATGAGATCCTTGAAGTTCTCGAGGTCCTTCTTCACGGCGCGCGAGTCGAAGCCGAGAGCGGATCCGACTTTCTCGGCAGCGCCGGTGGGCTCCCAGTCGAGCTGCACGGTCACGCGGCTCGTGGTGTCGCTGAGACGGTGGAACGTCACCACGCCGGCGTGGTCCACGTCGCCGTTGATGCTGTTCCACGCGATGCGCTCATCGGGGTGCTGCTCGGTGATCTCGGTGTCGAACTCGCGGGTCTGGCCGGCGATGGTGACGGTCCAGTGCGTGTGGGTGTCGTCGGTCTGAGTGATCGAGTCGACGTAGTGCAGGAATTGGGGGAACGACTCGAACTGCGTCCACTGGTTGTACGAGGTCGTGACGGGAACGTCGACGTCGATCGTTTCGATTACCTGAGCCATGATGTGCGTATCTCTTCCGTAGGTGTTGCCTGAAGTCGGTGCGCTCGGCACCGGATGCCTCTGCTCACGACGCTACGGGCGCAGCGTCTCGCTCTTTAGGGCTTGACTTCCCAGCCACCCGGTGCCGCTCCGGCGCTCGGGTGCTCTGGGCGCTCTGGTGCTCGCACCGCCGGAGGACGAGACTCGACCCATGCGCAGAATCTCGGTGACGAACAACATCTCGCTCGACGGCGTCATGCAGGCGCCGATGTCGCCGGAGGAGGACTCCCGCGGCGGCTTCACCCTCGGCGGCTGGGCCCTCGGCGGCGGTGCGGACCCCGAGCTCGGCGCCGAGATGGGCAAGGGCATGGCCCGCACCGGTGCGATGCTCTTCGGCCACCGCACCTACGATCACATGGCGGCGTTCTGGCCTCACCAGACCGACCCCAACCCGTTCACCGAGCACCTGAACCGCACCGAGAAGATCGTCGTCTCCCGCGACCCGTCGCTCGAGTTCAGCTGGCAGAACTCAACGCTGCTCGCCGGCGAGGCCGTGGATACGGTCGCGGAGCTCAAGGCGACCGAGGGCGGCGACCTCTCCATCCTCGGCAGCGGGGAGCTCGTGCGAGCACTGGCATCCGCCGGGCTGATCGACGAGTACGTGCTGATCATCCACCCGGTGCTGCTCGGCAGTGGGCAGCGCATGTTCGAGGGTGTGCAGCAGAACCTCACCCTTCTCAGCAGCATGACCACCGCGACGGGCATCACGCTGGCGAGGTACGCGCCTTCCGGTCGCTGAACCCCTACGGCAGGATCGACCCCGCCGAGATGTTGATGGCGGAGCCCGTGATCGCCGCCGCGCGGTCCGATGCGGCGAAGGCCACGACGTTGCCGACGTCGGCAAGAGTCGCCGCCCGCCCGAGCATCGTCGGCTCGGTCAGCATGGCCATGATCTCCTCGCGCCCGGGCATCTCGGCGGGCAGGGTCTCGGCGATGCCGCCGGTCTGGATCATCACGCTCCGGATGCCGCTGCGACCCAGCTCCGCCGCGAACTGCTTCTGCAGCGCATCCACGGCATGCAGTGCAACCTGGAAGCCGCCGATGCTGTAATCCCTCACCGGATCCCCGACGCCACCGAAGAACAGCAGCACCCCCGATCCCTGCGTCACCATCTGCCGCGCCGCCGCACGCCCGGTCAGGAACGCCGTGCGCACTCCCCCGTGGATCGGCTGCTCGAAGTCGGCCAGCGTCATCTCGACGAGGGGCGTGCCCTGAACGTCGCCGATGGCGATCAGGTTGATCGAGATGTCGATGCTGCCGGATGCCTCAACCACCGCGGCCGCATGGGCGTCGACCTGTGCCTCGTCGAGCGCATCGACGACAGCGACCTCGGCTCGCCCGCCGGTCTCGCGGATCTCGGCCGCAAGCCCCTGGAGAGACTCGAGAGTGCGCCCCGCAAGGTGCACGATGGCTCCCTCGCGCGCGAAGGCAGTGGCAACGGCGCGGCCGGTCGAGCCCCCGGCTCCGTAGACGATGGCGACCCTGTTCTCGAGCAGCATCCGATCCTCCTCGTTCTCTTCAACCGCCATGCTCACACCACGGTCACCACGTCGCAATCCCCGGGTCTACGCTCGCACCATGCGTCTGCTCCTCCTCCGCCACGGCCAGACATCCTCGAACGTGCTCGGCCTGCTCGACACTGATGCCCCCGGGCCCAGCCTCACCGAGCTCGGCGAGGAACAGGCCAAGGAGGTGCCGGGTGCACTCGCCGGCCACGCGCCGGGCCTGCAGCTCCCGCATGCCCGGGTTCCCGACGCGCTCTTCGTCTCCACGGTTCTCCGCACCCAGCAGACCGCCGTGCCGGTGGCCCAGCACCTCGGCCTGCGCGGCACTGTGCTGCCCGGCGTGCGGGAGGTCGAGGCCGGCGCCCTCGAGGACCGCAGTGACCCGGCATCCGTGCGCACGTACCTTGAAGCCGCCTTCTCCTGGGCCGCCGGCGACCTCGACCGGCGCATACCCGACGGACCCGACGGCCACGAGTTCTTCGCCCGCTTCGACGCCGCCATCGCCGAGGTCGTGGCCTCCGGCGCCTCCTGCGCGCTGGTCGTGAGCCACGGCATGGCCATCCGCGCCTGGGCCGGGTTGCGCGCGCAGAACATCGATGGCGACTACGCCGCTACGCACGAGCTCGACAACACGGGCCTCGTCACTCTCGACTCGGATGCCGAAGGCCGGTGGACCCTCGTCGACTGGCACGCCGAGCCCATCATGGGAGCGCACCTCGTGGACGAGTCTGCAGTCGACCCGATGAAGCGCACCATCGCCGAGCTGCCGCATCCCTCGGGCTCAGCCGTCGACTGAGAGCCATCCCCAGTCGGTCAGTCGGCGGTGGCGATCCCGGCCTCTGCAGCCGTGCCCGGTCGCGGGCGGCGCCGCACCTTGGCTCGCGGCCCGAGCACCTCCTCGAGCACGGCCAGCAGCACCGACACCACGACGAGGATCGGTAGGGCCACCAGCGCGATCTGCTCGGCGATCACCGGCACCAGCACGAGTGCCAGTACCGCCGCGCCGAAGCGCAGCAGCGACCACTGGCCCGACACGCGCGCCCAGATGAAGCCCGTGGTCGCGAGGTACAGCGACAGGCCGCCGCCCAACGCCCAGGCCGCGAAGTAGCCGATGGCCTCGGGGGACTCGACGTCGTGCATCGACTGCTCCACACCGAGCGCGACGATGATGATGCCTGCGACGACGAACGGATGCAGGTAGGTGTACACGTCTGTGGCGGCATCCACCCTGTCGCGCCCCTCGCGTTGCTGCAGTGCATGCTCGACGCCACCGGAGAGATGGTGGAAGTAGTTCCACCACATGGCCACGGCGAGGGTGATGGCGAACAGGGAGCCGATGATGATCGGCACGCTGATGGCGAGCTCAGCGACCCCGACGCCCGTCGCCACGACGGACTCTCCGAGCGCCAGGATGACGATGAGCCCGTGCCGCTCCGAGAAGTGGGCCATGGAGTAGATGCGCCAGTCGCCGCCGTGCGAGGTGACGAAGATGATCACCCCTTGCAGCAGCGCCGTGCCGAGCCAGATCCACGCCTGCCACGGACCGCCGACGAGCGCGCCCACCGTGGTCAGCGCTAGCACAGGCACGATGGTGATGCCGACGCTGCGGAGGATCTGACGCCGGAGCGCGGCATCCGCTCCCGCGGCGATCCAGTAGACGACGGCGTGCACGATGCTCACCAGCGTGATGCAGACCACGAACACCATCGGTGCGAACAGGCCACCCTCGAGATCGTCGAAGCTCTCGGGGATCACGAGTGACACGATGAACATGATGGCTATCGCGAGCATGATTCCCACACGAACGATGCCACGGTCGGCATGCGCCTGATTGGTGAGCCAGGCGAACGAGGTCCACGACCACCAGATGAGGGCGAGCACGGCGAGCCCCTGGAGCACACTCTCGGCGCTGTGCCCATGCGCCATCAGCTGCGTCACCTGGGTGAAGGCGAACACGTAGACGAGGTCGAAGAAGAGCTCCAGCGTGGTGACCCTGTCACCCTCGCGGGAGGTCTCGGCCGTGAGGAGTTGGCCCGTGACCATCGCCCGGAAACCCGTCATGGCGGCAGCCTAGGCGCGGCGCCGCTTCGGCGTCCAGAGTTCGATCCCAGGCCACCGATGCCGGATTCCGACAGCTGAGGGAGACGGCGCAAACCGATCGGGCGACGCCTCCGAATCACCTTACGACCGCAGACGCCTGCCCTTCTTCGCCCGCGGCCCGCTGAAGCTCCATCTCAGTGCTGCGTCAGGTGGCCCGAACCACCTGCCGCACGGCACCACTCGAGTACGGCACGACCCGCTCGCTCCACCACTCAGCGTTGACCAAGGAGAAGCTCCTCATGAGAAGGACGACCCGAAGGACCCCGGCGCGACGCCTGCTGATCGCAGGCGCGGCCGCCCTCACAGCAACCGCTCTCGCAAGCCTCGCCCTCGGCGCCGCTCCAGCGCTGGCTGCCACCCGCACGGCCGTCGCCGACGCCGGCTGGGTGCGCGTCGGACACCTCTCGCCAGACACTTCCGCGGTCGACGTGCGACTCACTCCGGCATCCGGCGGCGGCGCGGCAGCGCTCGAGCTCGACGATGTGACCTACGGCCAGATGTCGCCGTACGCCGCCCTGCCCGCCGGCGACTACGAGCTCACGATGGTGCCGGCCGGCGCGCCAGCCGACACCACGCCCGTCATCGCGGCCGAGGTCACGATCTCGGCCGGCGAGGCCGGCACCGTGGCGGCCTACGGCCTGAACGACGACCTGCAGACGATGGCACTGGGCGACGACCTCACCAGCCCAGCATCCGGGGAGGCCCGCATCCGTGTCGTCTCGGCATCGATCCAGGTGGATTCGGTGGACGTCGCCACGACCACCGGCGTGGCCATCGCCACCGGCGCAGCATCGGGCACGGCCACCGACTACGCGAGCGTTCCGTACGGACCTTGGGACCTCGTCGTCACCACGCCCGCCGCAGCCAGCTATGACGCCTCGGTCACTGTGGATCCCGGCACCGTCAGCACGCTGTTCGTCCTCGACAACGCCTCGGGCGGACTCACCATCGTGCCCGTGCTCGACAGCTCGGCCGCTGGCGACGCCCCCGACGGATCGCTCGACACCGGCGGAGGAGCCCTGCGCGACGCCGGCGGCGCGGGGGCGTTCGGCGCCGCCGACGCCGACGACGCCACCAGCACCACGGCGACCGACCCCCTCACCCTCATCGCGGGCTTCCTCGCCGGCCTCGCGCAGGCCGCCGCGGCCGCGCTGCGCTGACCCGACGCTGCGATCATGACCGACCCGACCCCACTCCTCCGTCCACGACGTCGCCGGCAACACCGACGCCGACGCCGCCTGCTGGTGACGGCCGTCATCGCCGCGTCGACCCTGGCCGTCGGCGGCATCGCGACAGTCTGGATCGCAACGACACGGCTGGCGCCGGATGCCGCGCCCGCCGCGGTCTCCTCTCCGCTACCGGCGACTCCCGAACTGAGCACCGCCGCCGATGCCTCGGGCTCTGCATCGGCCGGTCGCATCCAGGACCCCGTCGCCGCCACCTCGCCGGCCGACCAGAGCGGGGTCACCGTCCAGAGGGTGCAGATCCCGGCAATCGACGTCGACGCCGCCGTCGAGCTGATCGATCGCGACGACACCGGCATCCTGCAGCCTCCGACCGAGTGGGCTGATGCCGGCTGGTACAGCGCCGGCGTGCTCCCTGGATCGGTCGGACCGGCCGTGATCGCCGGGCACCTCGACACCACCGAGCGGGCCGCCGTCTTCGCCCGGCTCAAGGAGCTGACGGCGGGCGACACCATCGTCGTCACGCTCTCCGACGGCAGGCAGGCCACCTTCGCCGTCGATTCAGCGCTCGACACGTCGAAGGTCGCCTTCCCGACCGACGAGGTCTACGGCCCGACGCCCGATGCGCAGCTGCGACTCATCACCTGCAACGGCCCCTACGACGATGCTGCGCTGTCGTACGCCAACAACTTCGTGGTGTTCGCATCGCTGGTGCCGCCCGGATAGAACAGGGAAAAGAGGCCCTGTGAGAGATCGGATGTCTTCACGGTCGCACGCTACGATCGGGGCATGGCGGTCACCGACGAAGCGATCCTGAAGATCAAAGAGATGATCATTGCGGGTTCTCTCGCCCCAGGTGACAGGCTCCCGCCCGAGAAGGAGCTCAGCGAGAGCCTCGGTCTCTCCAGGTCATCTCTCCGTGAGGCCGTGAAGGCCCTCGAGGTCATCAGGGTTCTCGACGTGCGGCGCGGCGACGGCACCTACGTCACCAGCCTCGAGCCGCGACTGCTGCTCGAGGCGATGTCGTTCGTCGTCGACCTGCACGACGACCACTCCGTGCTCGAGATCTTCGCTGTTCGTCGCATCCTCGAGCCTGCAGCCTCATCGCTGGCCGCCCGCAACGCGACCGAACCCGACCTCGAGAAGCTGCGCGAGGTCGTGGCCAGCGTGGATCAGGCGGCGGATGTCGCCGGCCTCGTCGAGCACGACCTCGAGTTCCACCGCGGCATCGCCGAGGCGGCAGGCAACGCCTACCTTGCGAGCCTCATCGACTCGCTGTCCTCGCACACCGTGCGTGCACGCATCTGGCGCGGCATCACGCAGGAGAACGCTGTCGGCCGCACCCTGCAGGAGCACCACGCCATCCTCGATGCGATCGCGGCGGGTGACGGCGACCTGGCCTCGGCCCTCACCGTCGTGCACGTCTCGGGTGTCGAGCAGTGGCTGCGGAGTGCGCTCGGGCCCGAGGCGCCGAGGCTCTAGAGGCGTCGACACCACGAGGAAGAGGCGCCGACTCTCGTCGACGCCTCTCCCGTTCCCCTCGTGCGCCCTACTCGTACAGAACGGCGGCGATCTTCTCGTCGTCGATGTTGTCCTTGTCGTACCAGTAGTAACCGGTGTCGATCGACTTCGGCAGATCCTTGCCGTCGATCGCCTCGACGGCGGCCTTCACGGTCTCGTAGCCGATGCCGACGGGGTTCTGAGTGATCGCACCGAGCATCTGGCCGTCACGAATGGCGTCCATCTGCGCCTTGCCCGAGTCGAAGCCGACCACCACGAGCTTCGTGGGGTCGATGCCGAGCTCCTTGACTGCCTGCACCACGCCGATGGCCGAGCCCTCGTTCGAGCCGTACAGGCCCTTGAGGTCGGGGTTCGCCGCGATGATGGCCTTCGCGAGGTCGGCCGACTTCGCCTGATCGCCGCCGCCGTACTGGATGTCGACGATCTCGATGTTCGGTTCGTTCTTCTCCATGTAGTCGACGAAGCCGTCGCGACGCTCCTGACCCGTCACCGAGGTCTGGTCGTGCACGACGAGAGCGACCTTGCCCTCGTTGCCGATCGCGTCGGCCATGTGCTTGGCGGCCTCAGCCGCGGCAGCGGTGTTGTCCGTCGCCGCCGTCGTGACAGGGATGTCGCTGTCGACGCCGGAGTCGAACGCGATCACCGGGATGTTGGAGTCCTTCGCCTGCTGCAGCAGCGGGCCGGCGGCCTGGCTGTCGAGGGCCGCGAATCCGATCGCGGCCGGACTCTTGTCGAGCGCCGTCTGCAGCATCTGGATCTGCTGGTCGACATCGGCCTCGGTGTCGGGTCCCTCGAAGGTCAGCTCGACGCCGAACTCGTCGGCAGCCTGCTCGGCCCCCGACTTCACTGCCTGCCAGAACTGGTGCTGGAAGCCCTTGGAGACGAGCGCGACGTACGGCTTGTCGCCGTCGCCACCACCGCTGCCGCCCGAGCTGTCTCCGCCACCGTCGCTGGCGCATCCGGAGAGGATGAGCGCTGCCGCCGCGAGGCCGACGACGGCCCCCATCGCGCGCTTTGTGAACATGGTCACTCCTTTGTGTTGTTGGTTCGCTGTGTGTTACGGATGTCTCAGTCCCGGCGCCGCCGCAGCATGTCGAGGTAGACGGCCACCAGGATGACGATGCCGACCGCGACCGACTGCCACTCCTGGGGGACTGAGATGATGCGGAGGCCGTTGGTGAGAACGGCCATGATGAGGGCGCCGATGACGGTGCCGATGATGGATCCCTTGCCACCCTGCAGCGAGGTTCCGCCGATCACGACGGCCGCGATGGCCTCGAGCTCGAGGCCCATGCCGCCCGTCGGCTGGGCCGACGAGAGACGTGAGGCGCTGAGCACTCCCGCGAGGCCGACGAACAGGCCGGCGAGGGTGTAGATGATGATCTTCCAGCGGCGCACGTTGACGCCGGAGAGGGCCGTGGCCGCCTCGTTCGAGCCGATCGAGAAGGTGTAGCGACCGATGATGGTGCGCGACAGCAGGATGGCCGCGACGACGATCATCACGATGAAGATGGCCACGCCGAGGGGAAAGCGCACGCCGGGGATGATCGACAGGTTCATGATCTGCTGGAACTCGGGGGTGTCGTTGAAGTAGATGGGCTTGGTGCCCGAGATCACGAGCGACAGGCCGGCGGCGATGAGCATCATGCCGAGCGTCGCGATGAACGGCGGGATGCCGAGGACCGAAACGTTCACGCCGTTGATCAGGCCGATGATGCCGCCGAACACGATGGTCGCGAGCACGCCGGCCCACAGGGGCCAGCCCCAGTAGGTGAGGAAGACGCCGGCCATCACGCCGCAGAGCACCATCACCGTACCGATCGAGAGGTCGATGCCGCCGGTGATGATCACGAACGTCGTTCCGAGCGCCAGGATGCCGGTGACTGTCGCGGCAGTCAGGATCGAGATCAGATTGTTGGCCGTGAAGAAGTGCGTGCTGGCGACCGAGAAGAAGATGACGATCACGATGAGGCTGGCGGCGGCGAGGACCTGCTGCAGGGATCCGCGCACCCAGGCGAAGCGCGGCTTGCCGGCGTCGATCGCCGCGTAGGCGGAGGTCGACGGCGTCTGCGCATCGGCGTTCGGTCGCCCGCTCGGGTTCGCTGTCGGTGTCGTTGTGGGGCTCATGCGATCGTTCCTTCGGCGCTGAAGCGGGTGGCGTAGTCCATGACGGCCTCGGGAGAGGCGTCGGCGTTGTCGAGCACTGCGGTGAGGCGGCCCTCGGCCATGATGGCGATGCGGTTGGACAGCCGCAGCACCTCGGGAAGCTCGGAGGAGATCATGATGATCGCCTTGCCCTGATCGGCGAGCTGACGCAGCAGCGCGTAGATCTCCTCCTTCGCCCCGACGTCGATGCCGCGCGTCGGTTCGTCGAAGATGAGCACGTCGCAGTCCTTCGCCAGCCATTTGGCGATGACGACCTTCTGCTGGTTGCCGCCCGAGAGGTTGCGCACGAGCTGCGCCGTCGACGGCGTCTTGATGCGCAGCTTCGAGACGTACTCCTTGCCCGTCGCCTCGATGCGCCTGTTGTTCACGAAGCCGAGACCGCTCACGTAGTCGCGGAGGGAGGCCAGCACGATGTTCTCGCGCACGCTGCGCTCGAGCAGCACGCCCAGTTGCTTGCGGTCCTCGGAGAGGTAGCCGATGCCCAGCCGTGCGGCATCCGCCGGATTCTGGATGTCGACCTGCGTGCCGCGCATCGTGATGACGCCGCCGTCCCGTCGGTCTGCGCCGACGATGGCGCGCGCCACCTCGGTGCGTCCGGCGCCCATGAGTCCGGCGAACCCGAGGATCTCGCCGGCGTGCACCTCGAAGCTCACGTCGCGCAGCAGCCGCTTGGTCGAGAGTCCCTGCACAGCGAGCACCGGGGCGTCGGATGCCGCCACAGGGCCCGGCCGCTGCTCGGACCGCAGTTCGCGGCCGACCATGAGCGAGATGACCTGCTTCTGGTCGGCGGATGCCGTCTCGAGCGTGTCGATGTAGCGGCCGTCGCGCAGCACCGAGATGCGATCGGAGATGCGCGCGAGCTCCTCCATGCGGTGCGAGATGTAGATGACGCCGGTGTCCGGCGAGCGGAAGCGGCGGATGAGGTCGAACAGCACGTCGACCTCGGCGTCGTTCAGGGCGGCCGTCGGCTCGTCCATGATGAGCACCTTGGCGTCGAAGGAGAGCGCCTTGGCGATCTCCACCATCTGCTGACGGGCGACGGTGAGCCGTTCGACGGGCTCGTCGGGGTCGAGCGCGAGGCCGAGACGGTCGAAGAGCTCCTGCGCCCGGGCGTTGAGGGCGCGCTCGTCGAGGAACAGGCCGGCCGAGCGCTTCTCGCGCCCGATGAAGATGTTCTGCGCGACGGTGAGGTCGGGCATGAGGTTGAACTCCTGGTGGATGATGCTGATGCCCTGCTCCTGCGCGTGACGCGGGCCGTCGATCACCAGCTCCTGGCCGTTCATGCGGAAGACGCCGGCGTCGGGGGTGTAGATGCCGGCGAGCAGCTTCATGAGAGTCGACTTGCCGGCTCCGTTCTCGCCGACGAGGGCGAGCACCTCGCCGTGACGCAGATCGAGTCGCACGTCGTCCAGGGCGAGCACTCCCGGGAAGCCCTTGCTGACACCCTCGAGCTCGAGAAGTGGTGGCGTCTGTACCGCGCTCACTGGGGGCCTCTCTTCCTTGAGATGGGTGTGCTCGAGTGTACTACTCGTCGGATGTCTGTGGCCGATTCTGAGGCCATTCCGAGATCTGTGATGCGGAATGCCCCCAGAGGTCGGATCTGGACTCCACTACGCGCGCTCACGGGGCGAACCCCTCGTCGCGCAGCGCGTCCCACAACGCATCGGGCACGGCGGCCTTCGCTCGCGCCACGTTCTCGCGCACGGCATCCGCTCGCGCCGAGCCCACCACGACGGTGCGGACCGCCGGATGCCGCAGCGGATACTGCATCGCGGCCACCGGCAGCGGCACCCCGTGCTCCCGGCAGATCGCCGCGATCCGTCGCGCCCGCTCCAGCACCGCGTCGCCGACTGGGGCGTAGTCGTAGTGCGCGCTGGCGTGCGGCTCGTCGGTCGCGAGCAGTCCGGAGTTGTAGGGAGCCGCGGCCACGACGCCGACGCCCCGTTCCAGACAGAGCGGCAGCAGCTCGGTCAGCGCCGGCTGCTCGAGCAGGGTGTACCGGCCGGCGATCATGACCAGGTCGATGTCGCCTTCGCGCACGGCACGCGCTGCAGCATCCGCGTCGTTCATGCCGATGCCGATCGCGCCGACGATGCCCTCGTCGCGCAGCCGCTGCAGGGCGGGAAGGCCCTCGGCGAGTCCGCGGTCGAGGTCGTAGACGTCCGGGTCGTGCAGGTAGGCGATGTCGATGCTGTCGAGGCCGAGTCGCTCGAGGGAGTCCTCGATGCTGCGCCGGATGCCGGCCTCACTCGGATCGAACCGCCGCACGAGCTCGTTCGGCACGGCGTAGGCATCAGCGAGGTCGTCGCCGCCATCGAACGCCGGGTTCGGCTCGAGCACCCGTCCCACCTTCGTGGAGATGGTGAACTCGCTGCGCGGCTTGTCGCGGAGGGCCGCACCGAGTCGCTTCTCCGACAACCCGAGTCCGTAGTGCGGAGCCGTGTCGTAGTAACGGATGCCGCTCTCCCACGCCGCCGCGACAGTGGCTGCGGCATCCGCATCGCTCACGGCCCGGTAGAGGTTGCCGAGGGGCGCGCCGCCGAACCCGACGGGGCCGAGGCGCCGCGCCGAGGTGACGCTCATATCGTGGCCGCCGCGGCAGCCGTGGCAGCCGTGGCCGCGACCGCCGCCGAAGTGCCCTGCCACGTGTACTCGTCGATCGACGCCGGCAGCATCTCGGTGCCGGCTCCCGGGGCCGACGGCACCAGGTAGCGCCCGCGCTCCATCACCGTCGGCGTCACGAAGTGCTCGTGCAGGTGGTCGACGAACTCGATCATGCGGCCGTCCATGTCGGCCGACACCGCGACGTAGTCGAACATCGAGAGGTGCTGCACGGCCTCGCAGAGTCCAACGCCGCCGGCGTGCGGGCACACCGGAACACCGAACTTCGCTGCGAGCAGCAGGTTCGCGATGTTCTCGTTCACGCCGCCCACGCGGGTCGCGTCGATCTGCATCACCTGCATGCCCTCGGCCTGCAGAAGCTGCTTGAAGACGATGCGGTTCTGCACGTGCTCGCCCGTCGCCACCCGCACCGGGGCGACGCCGCGGGCGATGGCAGCGTGGCCGAGGATGTCATCCGGACTCGTCGGCTCCTCGATCCAGGCCAGGTTGAAGCTGGATAGCTCGTTCACCCAGGCGATGGCGTCAGCCACGTCCCAGCGCTGGTTCGAGTCGATGGCGATTGGGAAGTCGGGTCCGACCGCTTCCCGCGCGATGCCGAGGCGACGGATGTCGTCCTGGAGGTTCGCGCCGACCTTGAGCTTGATCTGCGGGAAGCCGTCGGCCACGGCCTCTCGGCACAGGCGGTCGAGCTTCTCGTCCGAGTAGCCGAGCCAGCCCGGCGTGGTCGTGTAGGCGGGGTAGCCGGCCTCGACCAGGTGAGCGATGCGCTCCTGGCGAGTGGGTTCGGCTGCCCGCAGGATCTCGAGCGCCTGCTCCGGCGTGAGTGCATCGCTCAGGTAGCGGAAGTCCACGACCGAGACGAGCTCTTCGGGGCTGAGGGTCGAGAGGTGCAGCCAGAGCGGCTGGCCGGCGCGCTTTGCCCGAAGGTCCCAGAGGGCGTTGACGATCGCGCCGATCGCCATGTGCATCACGCCCTTCTCCGGGCCGAGCCAGCGCAGCTGCGAGTCGTGCATGAGCAGGCGGGACGCCGCCCCCATATCGGCGAGCAGATCCTCGACGTCGCGGCCCACCAGGTGACCACGCAGCGTGTCGAGTGCCGCCACCTGCACGTCGTTGCCGCGGCCGATCGTGAACACGAACGCGTGCCCCTCGAGTCCGTCCTCGGCATCGGTGCGGATCGCCACGTAGGCGGCCGAGTAGTCGGGGTCGGGATTCATCGCATCCGAACCGTCGAGTTCAAGGGAGGTGGGGAAGCGGATGTCCCGGGTGTCAACGCTGACGATGGTGCTCATGATGTCCTTTCGAGGGCGATGCCGAGCCTAGACATCTGATGTCTACGCTGTCAAGCGCTTCGGTTCCGTCGCTTTGGTCACCGGATGCCGCTCTCCCAGCTTCAGAGTTCCGATGTTCGGCGCGCCCCACCGCTCACTGAGGGCCGAGCGCAGCGACCGCCCGAAGCGACTCTCCTCGAGGCGCTTCGACCGCGGACTTCGTCCGGGCCTCAGCGAGCGGGAAGGTCACGCCGCTCGTTCATCAGCCCCACCCGCGTCGTTCTCGCCCGCACCGGGAACCATCGGCCGCAAGAGCAGTCGCCGCAGATTGTTGCCCGGCCGCGGTCGTTGAGCCGGATCGATGTGCACCGGTGGCGTGAACCAGGTGCGGTTCTCGACCACCCGGATGGCCCATCCTTCGCGGTGCAGCAGATGGTGATGGTACGAGCAGAGCAGAACCCCGTTCGCGATGTCGGTGCTGCCGTGGTGTCGGTCCCACCAGCGGATGTGGTGCGCGTCGCAGAACTGCGGTGGGCGGGTGCAGTCGGGGAACGCGCATCCGCCGTCCCGTTCGGCGAGGGCGATCTTCTGGGATCTCGAGAACAACCGCTGCGATCGACCCAGATCCAACGGGACGGAGTCGCCGCCCAGCACCAACGGGATGATGCCGGCGGATGCCGCCAGGCAGCGGGCGGTCGCGGCAGAGATCGGCTGGGCGATGCCATCGATCGTGGCCACACCGACACTGTCGGGATCGGCGAGGTCGTCCACGTCCATCCGCACCACGACAGCAGTCGTCGCATCGATCGTGGTCTCCTCGCACCCGATCACGTGCCGGGCGATATCCGCGAGGGCGTCAGCGCGCATCTGCGCCAGCGTGCGCTGCTCGACCAGCACCGGATCGGCACACGTGCATGCCTCAGTGGGTGTCCCGTCGGGACAACTGCACGGGTGGGACGGTCCGAACGCGTCACGCGCTCTACGCAGCTCGGCCGATACCAGCGCGTTGATCGCTCCGACGATGGCGGCGCCCTCAACAGGCGCGAAGTGGCCGCGCAGCACCACGGCGCCGGACTTCTCCTCCACGATCGACAACGACCTCCCCGCCCGCAACTCGTCCTCCCGCGGCTGGACACCGTCAGCATCCAGTCGACCCTCGGCGTACTTCACCGCCACCGACAACCCGCCCAGACTGAGCTCAGCCGCCGCGACTGTGAGTGTCTCCTCCGTCTCGATCAGCCTCTGCGGGTCGGCGCGGAGCGCGACCTTGTCGAGCATGCGGGTGATCATCGCCGCCGCAGCCACACTGATGCATCCACCCGCCACCGCGGCTTCCACGAACGGATGCTTCGACGGCATCCGTTCACCCGTGAACGACTCCCGCCCCGCGGTCGCCTCCCCCACCGTGATCAACGCAGTCGCATCCCCCACGGACGCACCCGCACTCGCCGCCAACAACGCAGCCGGTGAAGAGAACCCCTGCACCTTCGCCAACCCCTCGGCACCCAGCTCGGGCCGCGACCGGCGAGCGACTTCGCCGGCGACGAGCACCTGCAACGCCCCCACCGCCCGCGCCAACGCCGACAACGCATCAACCACACGCACCAGCCCGGCGTCGCTCATCGACCGCACCGCAGCAGCAGCAGCATCCGCCCCCGGAATCAACACCGCAGGCAGCGCGCCCCTCCACGCCATGCGCAACGCCGCGAGGCTGTTGCGCAGGAGCCGGAAGTGGTTCTTCATGACACCATTCTGGCGCGACCCACTGACATTCCCTCGACTTCTTCTTCGAACGTGGATAACCCGATACCGCCCATTGTGGGGAACAAAGGTACGATCACCAACCTCACTCGGGCGCACCACCACCTCGACCGCTGCCAGGTGCTCGGCGCCACCTCAGAACAGCAGCAACCGGTGCTGCAGCAACAATCGGTGCAACATCGGCAGTAGCACTGGCCGCCGCACCTCAGGAGTCGCGCTTCGCCTGCCGCTTGGCACCCTGGGCTGCGCTCGACGCATCGCGCTTCACACCGCCGCTCGTCTTCTGATGCTCGCGCGCTCGGCCCTCCGACCCGACGCCGCCGGTGTGCGAGGTCTGGCTCTGCGGTCCGGCCCATCGGCCCTCGCGTGCCCGTGCCAGCCGCTCGTCCTTGAGGGTCTCCGCCTCCTCGTGGGCGACGCGTGCCAGCTCGGCGCTGATCCGCGCGAGCGCCTCCTCGAAGACGGATGCCCGAAGCCGCGCCTTGTCCGATGTCGGTGCCGCCGCCCCTCGCCCCCCGGCCTCCTCGACCCTGCTCGCGGCATCGCGCCGATAGCGCTTCACATGCTTGTTGCGCGCCCGCCGCACTCGTTTGTGGAGGGCGAGCAGGCCGTCCTCGTCGAGCTCGGCGAGCCGCTCGGGCTCGAGTTCACGGATGAGGTCGAGCTCGTCGTCTTTGAGAACCCACAGACTGTCTTCCATAGTCCTCATAGTGGCACTCGACTCGAGCGGGCGAAAGGTCGGGCGGGCGTCCAGACGACAGCCGATCAGGCGTCAGCTCTTCTGCTGCACCCACACCTCGGGTTCGGGAGTGCGCCCGGCAGAGGCATCCTTCGCCGCCCGCCGTCGATCGCGCGCGTGCCTGGCCACGTCGACGCCCTTCTTCACGACCTCGTTCGCCTTCGAGCTGACCGCCTTGGCTCCGTCGAACTCCGTCGACAGGATGCCCAGCCCGCCGAGAACGACGAGCGCGCCCGGACCGGGAAGCGGGATCATCACGATACCGAGTGCGAGAGTGCCTCCGCCGACGACACCCACGCCGGCGCGATAGGCCTTGTCGACCGTCGGATTGCGGCGGATCGTCTCTCGGGTTCCGTGCGCAGCGCTGCGCGTGGCCCGACCAAGGGCTGCGCCCACGCGGCGGGTCGTGGTCGGCCGCGTCGGCTCGGCGCCCTGCGGCTCCTGCTGGAAGGTGTGACTCATGGGCACAGCCTACGAGCGATGGCTGGATTTCGGCCCACAGTTCGGAGCTCTCGGTCACCCCCGTCCCGCGCTGGCGCTTCGCACCGCTGCTTCGCCAGCCCCAGTCCCACCAGGCGCCCGTCGCTGTGAGCGCTCCGAGGAAACCCTGCCAAGTTTCGCAACGCACTCCTCAGTACACCCCTGTTCACAGCACAATCCGTGTGATAGAACTGGGAGCGCACACAGTCACTCGTGCACTTCCATCAGCCAACCGCATCCGCTCGTCGCATGACCGGGCGAACGGATGCACCCCCGCAGCGCCGCGGATCCACCGCCTCCGTCCAGGAGGCGTCCCGCTCGGGCTGTACGACTCGAGAGGAACGTCGAACGTGAGAACGTCGAACGTGAGGACACGAAGCAGCCGGAGCCGACGGCGCACGAGCGGGCGCTTCGCGCTCGGCGCGCTGGCCGCCACACTGGCCGCAGCCATCGCGATCCCGGCCGGAGCAGCCACCGCAGCATCCGCCGCAGACGCGCCAGACACGGCGAACGCCGACGGCCCCGTCGAAGCCGGCATCTTCGTGAACAAGGTGGAGAACCTCTCCCCCGACTTCGTCAACGGCGTCGACGTGTCGAGCGTCCTCTCCGAAGAAGCCAGCGGCGTCGTCTATCGCGACGCCGACGGCAACCCGCAGGACATCCTCGAGACCCTCCACGACAGTGGCGTCAACACCGTGCGCGTGCGTGTCTGGAACGATCCGTACGACGCCGACGGCAACGGCTACGGCGGCGGAACCGTCGACGTTCCCCGTGCCGTCGAGATCGGCGAGCGCGCCACGGCCGCCGGCATGAGCGTGCTCGTCGACTTCCACTACTCCGACTTCTGGGCCGACCCCGGACGCCAGCTGGCTCCGAAGGCCTGGCAGGGCCTGAGCCCGGCCGACACGGTAACAGCCCTCCACGACTTCACCGCCGACGCACTCGAGGCCTTCAAGGCAGCGGACGTCGACGTCAGCATGGTGCAGATCGGCAACGAGACGAACAACGCCATCGCCGGCTACACCCGCGCGGGCACGGCCATCGACCAGCAGTTCGCGGCTCTCCTCCAAGCAGGCGCGACCGCGACCCGGGAGACACTTCCCGACGCCCTCGTCGCCGTGCACTTCACCAACCCCGAGACCGCTGGACGCTACGCCACCTACGCTGCCGGCCTGAAGCAGTTCGGGGTCGACTACGACGTCTTCGCCAGCTCCTACTACGCCTACTGGCACGGTACCCCGGCGAACCTCACGGCCGTGCTCAGCCAGATCGCCACCACCTACGGCAAGAAGGTGATGGTGGCCGAGACCTCGTGGGCGCACACCCTCGACGACGGTGACGGATTCGGCAACTCCATCGGAGCGGGCACCATCACCGACGCCTACCCGGCCAGCGTTCAGGGCCAGGCCACCCAACTCCGCGACGTCATCGCGGCCGTGGCCGCCGTCGGCAGCGCCGGCATCGGCGTCTTCTACTGGGAGCCCGCGTGGATTCCGGTCGGCCCGCCGAGCGCGCTCGACGCCAACAAGGTGCTCTGGGAGCGTGACGGATCCGGCTGGGCCACGAGCTTCGCCAAGGGCTACGACCCCGTGAACGTAGGCGACTTCCACGGCGGATCCTCGTGGGACAACCAGGCGCTCTTCGCCTTCGATGGCACCGCGCTCGAGTCTCTCCGCACCTTCGAGTACGTGCGCACCGGAGCCGCAGCCCCGCGCGAGATCGTGTCCGTCGAGAAGGTCGCGATCTCGGTGACGGATGGCGCCCCTCTCGTACTCCCCGCAACGATCACCGTCACCTACAACGACAGCACCACCGAACACCCGACAGTCGCCTGGAGCAAGGCCGCGAGCTACATCCGTGGTCCCGGCACGTACGCGATCCCGGGCACGACCTCGACGGGCATCGGCGTCACCGCATCCGTCACCGTGCTCGCGAAGAACTTCGTGAAGAACCACGGCTTCGAGGACGCCGACACGAGCGCCTGGACCTTCACCGGCCCGGCCGCCCGCACCCAGACGGCAGACGGCTCCGAGGGTGACTTCGCCGTCACCTTCTGGAACGGCACCGCCTACACGACCTCGGCGACGCAGAAGCTCACGGGCGTTCCGGCCGGCACCTACACGCTGCAGGCGACGACGCAGGGGACGAACTCTCCGGCGACGGATGTGCGAACGCTCTCGGCGGCGACGTCAGCGGGCACGTGGAGCGCTCCGCTCGAGTTCACGGCGTGGAACGAGTTGCACACCGCGACGCTGCCGGCAGTCGTCGTCGGTACCGATGGTGCAGTCACCATCGCCGCGAACTTCTCGCTCTCGGCCGGAGCGTGGGGAGTCCTCGACGACGTGCGCCTCGTGAAGGTGGAGCCGGCGAGCACGGTCGACAAGCGCCCGATCAAGGCACTGCTCGCCGTGGCCGCCGCAGTGAAGCCCGCGAAGTTCACGCCGGCCTCCATCGCCAACCTCAACGAGGCGATCGCGATCGGAACCGTCGTGATGACGTCCCCGAAGGCGACGAAGACCGACGTCATCAAGAGCTCGCTCCTGGTGACTGCCGCCCTGCTGAAGCTCAAGCGGATCTAGCCGCTCGCTGAGGGCAGCCCCGCTCGCTGAGGCCCGGACGACTCGCGCTGAGAACCGAACGAAGTTCGCGTTCGAAGTGTGTCCGCGGCCGAAGCGCGCTGGGCGGGGCTCGGCCGGGCACGACCTCGGCGGATCGAGCCGATGCACCCGTGTCAGATCATTTCGCCCCCGCACCCTGCATCTACCGGTCGAGTACGAACGCGCGTACCGTCGTGCCATGAGCAACCTCATCGAGAGACTGGCTGAATCCGTGCCCGGCTGGGGTGCGAAATTGGCGTACGGCGACAAGACCACGCTCGACGGCCACGAGATCCTCCCCGTCGCCGTCGTCGTGTTCGGCTTCGGCGGCGGCGAGGGGTCTGGCGACCTGCCGGATGCCGACAAAAGGGGCGAAGGGAGCGGAGGTGGCGGAGGCGGCTACGCGCTGCCGATCGGCGCCTACGTCGGCGGACCTGACGGGCCGACGTTCCGCCCGAACCCGATCGCACTGATCGCCGTCGCGATTCCCCTGGTCTCAGCACTCGGGTTGGCGCTGGCTCGCCTCAGCCGCAGCTCCGGCTGAGGCCCCAGGCGGCAGCCCTGCGGAAGACAGGGCACCTGCGCGGGGCATCGGTATGGAGCGCCACGCCATTTCGTGGGCGCGTGCGCCTCATAGGGTGGCGCGCTACCCCGCGAAATGGCGCGTGGCGCTCGCGCACCTGACGGGTAGGCGGGCGAGCAGCGCGCTCAGCCCTACCCCAGCCGCTTCCCGATCTCCCGCACCGTCCCTGCCGGATCCACGCTGTGGTCGTGCGACTCCGGCACGATCACGAGCTCGGCGCCCGGAATCGCCTCGGCCAACAGGTCGGCCGCCCGCACGAGCATCGGGAAGGTCGGCTCTCCCCGGAAGATCGTGACGGGCTGGCTCACTGAAGTCATGGCATCCGTCGGCGTCGAGACGGCCTGGGTCAACAGGGCGTCGTAGACGGTCGACTGGGCCAGCGGTACGAGCGTCGCGAACATCGGACTCGCCTTGATCTGCTCGACCATCGCCTCGGGCAATCCGACGCCCTCGCGCTGGAACAGGGTGACGGCCTCGTCGGGGTGACCATCGATGACGAGGGTCTGCAGCCGTTCGGGCAGGTCGTCGGCCGGCTCGCCCTCACCGAAGTGGAACGGCGGCTCCGACAGGAACAGGTGGCTGATCGGAACGCCCTGGCCGGCTGCGAACAACGCCAGCACTGCACCGGACGAATGGCCGAGAACGGATGCCTCCCCGCCGACGGCCTCGATCACGGCCGCGAGATCCTCGGCCTCGCGCTCCGGCGCGTACGGCGTCGTGTCGCCGCTCTCACCGCGCGCCCGTCGATCGACGGTGACGCCTCGATACCCGGCATCGGCAAGCGCCGCAGCAAGCGGACCGCCAGCCTCCGCCGTGGAGAACGCGCCGCCGACGATGACGACAGGCGGCCCCTCCCCGACGGTGTTGAAGGCGATCGGTGTGCCATCCGCTGACGTTGCGTGCTGCATGCCCACCATCAGACCACCACCCGCCGACACAGGCAAGGGTGCGAAGACCTCAGCTCGCGCTGGACGGCCTCGCAGTGAACGGCCCGGCGATCTCCCCCGAGCCGCGCGCGATCAGCCGCGTCTCGAGCTGGATGTGCTGGGTGGGGCGGTCGTCGCCCGAGACCCTGCGCAGCAGCAACTCTGCTGCGAGCTGGCCCATCGCCGCTGGATCCTGCGCGATCACGGTGATGCCGGGGTCGAGCACGTCGCCGAGCTCGAAGTCGTCGAAGCCGAGGAACGCCGGGAGCGGCCGAGTGCCCCGCGCCTTGAGGTGCCTCAGCAGCAGCACGCTCCAGCGGTTGTTCCCCGCGAAGATCGCCGTGGGCGGGTCGTCCTGGTCGAGTACGGAGTCGATCACCGCGGCATTGCCCTCGGCGTGCGGAACCGCCATCACGACGAGCTGGTCGTCGTGGTCGATGCCGGCAGCGGTCAGGGCATCGCGATAACCGGCGAGACGTTCCGTCGCCGTGTACACCGATGCCGCGTCCCCGAAGAAGGCGATGCGGCGGTGACCGTGGCCGATGAGGTGAGCCGCTCCGCTCGCGGCGCCTCGTCGATTGTCGGCGAGTACGGTGTCGGCACGGATGCCGGGAACCGGCCTGTCTACGAAGACCATCGAGCAGCCGGCATCGAGCTCGGCCTGCAGGAACGCCGGGTCGGTGCCGCGGGCCGGGGCGATGATGAGCCCGTCCGCCCCGCGAGACGAGAAGGACTCGATGATGCGCCGCGAGCGTGCGGCGTCCTCGGCCGATGAGGCCGAGAGCAGCAGGTAGTCCTGCGCGAGCGCGACGTCTTCGACGGCGCGGGTGAGCACCGAGTAGAACGGGTCGGCCACGTCTTCGAGCACGAGCCCGATGGTGGCCGTTGTGCCCTGACGCAGCTGACGCGCGAACTCGTTGCGGCGGAAGCCGAGCTGCTCGATCGCGGCCTGGACGGTCTCGAGGGTCTCGGCGCTCACGTAGCCGACGCCGTTCACCACTCGCGACACCGTCTTCAGGCTCACGCCGGACGCAGCGGCGACGTCGCTCATGGTCGCGCGAGCGCGATGGGGTGTCGACGTCATCCCGTCAGGATAGCGGGCGCGACGCGCCGTAGGACAGCGCTGTCATACGAAATCGCTCAATCCCGCGCATCCGTAGGCCATAAGTGACCTGAGATCGAGCAGAAGGGCCTTTTCTGTCCCCCGAATCAATAGGACAACGTTGACATACCCGATGATTCCTCGCTAGGTTTTCGCAGGGATGCCCCTCGTGCATCCGATCCCAGCCATTTCAGTGTCGAAAGGCCCCGCATGCCGGAGCGCACCACCCGCAGCCTCACCGCCGCGATCAGCACACCCTCCACTCCTCGTCGCCCGATGCCGGCTCTCCTGCGCCGCATCACCGCGCCCCTGCTCGCCGGAGCCCTCGTGGCCGCGGCCATCCCGCTGGCTGTGGCGTCACCCGCCTCCGCGGCGACGGTGGCGGCACCGGCCGCGGCAGCCGACGACTGGTCGACCTCGTTCGAGCCGGGCGAGGCCACGGCCCCCTTCGCGAACCGCGTCGAGCTCGGCATCGGAGAGGGCGGTGAGGACGGCGCCCCGCTGCAGCAGAACGTGCACGGCACGAGCGGCGGCAGCGTGCTCCCGAACGTGACCACCGTCACGGCGAGCGGCGAGAACGCCCCCGGTGAGGCCGCAGTCTGGGCGGCCGACGGCGACCCCAACACCAAGTGGCTCGTGTTCTCGGCGACCGGATGGCTGCAGTACCGCCTCTCCGCTGCGGCCAGCGCCGTCACCTACTCGCTCACCTCGGGCGGCGACGCCCCTGAGCGCGACCCGAAGAACTGGGTGCTCAAGGGCTCGAACGACGGAACCACCTGGACCACCCTCGACACCCAGACGGACCAGACCTGGGCAGACGCCGACCGCAAGGTGAAGAAGTCGTTCACCGTCGCGACGCCGGCCGCGTACAGCTACTACCGGCTCGACGGCATCGTGAACCACTCCGGCGGGCTCATCCAGCTCGCCGACTGGGATCTCGTCACCGCTGTCGACCCGAACGCTCCCGCAGCGCCCATCACCACCACCATCGGCACCGGCCCGAGCGCCGGCTACAACATGAAGGCCCGCGTGGGCTGGACCGGAACGCACTCGTTGCGCTTCGGTGGCGAGCACAGCGGTGACGGGGCGGCATCCGTCACCAACCGTCTCTTCGACGTCGACATCCCCGTCGGCGAGCGCACCCGCCTGTCGTACATGATCTTCCCCGACCTCACGGCGAACGACCTGCAGTACCCGTCGACCTACTCCGCCGTGAACCTGCGCTTCAGCGACGGCACCGAGCTGAGCGACCTCGCCCCGACGGATGTCTACGGCATCGACGCGACTGCGCTCGGCCAGGGTGCAGGCAAGGTGCTCTACCCCAACCAGTGGAACCAGGTGGAGATCGATCTCGGCCCCGTGGCCACCGGCAAGACCATCACCGCCGTGCAGTTCTCCTATGACAACCCGGGCGGAGCGGATGCTTCGGCCTTCGGCGGCTACGTCGACGACATCGCGATCGTGGCCGAGCCGGCCACCATCGACGGCTCGAGCCTGACGCACTTCGTCGACACCCGACGCGGCACCAACTCGTCGAGCGCCTTCTCGCGCGGCTCGAACGAGGCCATCACCTCCATGCCGAACGGCTTCAACTTCCTCGTTCCCGTCACGAACGCCAGCGCGACCTCGCGCGAGTACTCGTGGCAGCAGGACAACACCGACGCCAACCGCACGCGCTTCGAGGGCCTCGGCATCTCGCACGAGCCGAGCCCGTGGATGGGCGACCGCAACCTGTTCTCGGTCATGCCCGTCGCCGGCGCCGGTGCACCGAACGGCAACTGGCACACCCGGGCGGCGACGTTCGGCCACGACAACGAGACGGCGCAGCCCGACTACTACGGCGTGGAGCTCGACAACGGCGTCACGGCGGAGATGACGCCCACCGATCACGCCGCTCTCATGAAGTTCACCTTCACCGGAGCCGCGAACAGCGTCGTCCTCGACGCTCCGAACAACGACGGCAGCTTCACCATCGCCGCCGACGGCACCGTCACGGGCTGGATCGAGAACGGCGCAGCAGGAGGCACCGGTCGCACCCGCATGTTCGTCTCGGGTCGCTTCGACTCCACCCCCACCGCGACGGGAACCGCATCCGGCGGCCGCGCGCTCACGAAGTACGCGTCGTTCGACACCTCGGGCGACAAGACCGTGGAGCTGCGCTTCGCGACGTCGCTGCTCAGCCTCGACCAGGCCTCGAAAAATCTCGCCCTCGAGGTGGGCGGCGACGGCTTCGACGGCATCCGCGAGTCTGCTCGCTCCGCCTGGAACGACCGCCTCGGCGTCATCGCCGTCGAGGGCGCATCCGAGACCGAGCTGCGCACCCTCTACAGCAACCTGTACCGACTGAACCTGTACCCCAACTCGCAGTTCGAGAACACCGGAACCGCGGATGCTCCCACGTACAAGTACGCGAGCCCCGTGTCGGCCCAGGTCGGTGCGAGCACCGCCACCGAGACCGGCGCGAAGGTCGTCGACGGCAAGATGTACGTCAACAACGGCTTCTGGGACACCTACCGCACCACCTGGCCCGCCTACTCGATGCTCTACCCCGAGCTCGCCGGCGAACTGGTCGACGGCTTCACCCAGCAGTACCGCGACGGCGGCTGGATCGCCCGCTGGTCATCGCCCGGCTACGCGAACATCATGACGGGCACCAGCTCGGATGTCGCCTTCGCCGACGCGTACCTGCGCGGTGTCGAGCTGCCCGACGCCCTCGCGACCTACGACGCGGCGGTCAAGAACGCCACCACACCGTCGAGCAACGACAGCGTCGGCCGCAAGAGCCTCGCCACGTCGACCTTCCTCGGCTTCACGCCGGCCTCTCAGGGCGAGAGCGTGTCGTGGGGAACAGAGGGCTATATCAACGACTTCGGCATCGGCAACATGGCCGCCGCCCTCGCTGACGACCCGAACACCCCTGCCGACCGCGTGGAACAGCTCCGCGAGGACAGCGAGTACTACCTGGACCGGGCGACCGGCTACGTGAACCTGTTCGATCCCGCGATCGACTTCTTCCAGGCGCGCAACGCCGACGGCAGCTTCGCCACCCCCGCCGACCAGTACAACCCGAAGTCGTGGTGGGGTCCGTACACGGAGACGAACGGCTGGAACTTCGCGTTCCACGCCCCTCAGGACCCGCAGGGCCTCGCCAACCTCTACGGCGGCGACCAGGGCCTGGAGGACAAGCTCGACGAGTTCTTCGCCACCCCGGAGACGTCGACGGGCAGCATCCACGAGGAGGTCGAGGCCCGCGACGGCCGCTACGGCCAGTGGGGCGTCAGCAACCAGGTCAGCCACCACATCCCGTTCATGTACAACGAGGCCGGAGCCCCCGCCAAGGCACAGGCCATCGTGCGTGAGGCGCTGAAGCGCTCCTACGCCGGCGGCGCCATCGGCCAGGGCTACGCAGGCGACGAGGACAACGGCGAGATGAGCGCCTGGTACATCTTCAACGCGCTCGGCTTCTACCCGATGCAGACGGGCTCGACCCAGCTCGTGCTCGGCTCGCCGCTGTTCACGAAGGCCACGGTGAACCTGGCCGGCGGAAAGCAGCTCGTCATCAACGCCCCCGAGAACAGCACGGAGAACGTCTACGTGCAGTCGCTGCGAGTGAACGGCGAGGAGCACTCCTCCACGTCGATCGACTCGCGCATCCTCTCCGACGGCGCCACGCTCGACTTCACCATGGGGTCTGAGCCGAGCGCCTGGGGCACCGGGGTCGACGACGGCCTGCCGTCACTCACCACAGGGGACGACGTGGCCAAGCCTCTCGTCGACGCCACCGACCCGTCGCTCGCCACTGTCACGAGCCGCGGCGGTGAGAACGCCTCCGCGCTCGTCGACAACACCTCGCGCACGCAGGTGACCTTCGCCGACGCGACCCCGGCCGTGACCGTCGCCTACAAGGGCGCCAAGCAGAAGCCGACCTTCTACACGATCACCGCAGGGGCGACGACGGATGCCGACCCCTCGGCGTGGACGCTCGAGGGAAGCAACGACGGCTCCACCTGGACCGAGGTCGACTCCCGCACGGATCGCGACTTCGCGAACCGCTCGCAGACCGTGCCGTTCAAGATCGCGCACCCCGCGGCCTTCCAGCAGTTCCGCCTGTCGGTGACCGGCGGAGACGCCGCGATCTCCCTCGCGGAGTTCGAGCTGCTGACCGACGGCAGCGGAGCCGAGGCGAACACCCTCACGTTCAGCCCGAGCGATGGCCTCACAGCCACCTCGAGCATCGCGAGCGACTTCGCCCTCGGAATCCTGTCGGGCGGAGTGGCCGAGGGATACGCGGCCTCGGTCGACTGGGGCGACGGCTCCGACGCGGAGGCCGCGACGATCGGGGAGGCCCAGCTGGGCAACAACCCCGTGTCGGCGAACCACGTCTACGCCGAGCCCGGTGTCTACCAGGCCAGGGTCACCGCGACCGACGGAGTGTCGAGCTTCGCGGGAACCGTTCCGATCACCGTCGACTACGTCGAGCCCGGTGGACTGCGCGCGGCGTTCGACAGCGTCTGCATCGCGGATGAGGGCGTGGGCGGCAACTGCGACGCGAAGGGCATCTCGTACCCCCGCCAGGGCCTGGCCGACGGCGGTCTCACCGCCGGGGTCGAGCACGACGTGCCGGGAACCGACCTCACCTTCACGATGCCCGTTGTTCCTGTCGGCGCTCCCGACAACGCGACGGGCGCAGGCCAGACCATCGCCCTCGACCTGGGCGATGCTGCTACCAAGCTCTCCTTCATCGGAGCGGCGACCGAGAAGAACCAGGACACGACGGTCACGGTGAACTTCACCGACGGCACGACCGCGACCACCCCTCTGCAGTTCTCGGACTGGACGAAGGGCGGCAACGCCAACGCCACGGCGCCCTTCGGCAACATCGAGGTCGTGAAGTCGGCGTACCGTCTCGTCGGGGCATCGCCCTCGAACACGGCGTCGTACTTCTTCTCCACGGTTCCCTACGAGATCCCGGAAGGACTGACCGTCGAGAGCATCACGATGCCGGTCCAGCCGGGTGAGCCCGGAGTCACCGGCCGCGTGCACGTCTTCGCGATCGCGTCGAACGGCGCGCAGCCCGATCTCGACTTCGAGGCCACTGTCGGCGACGACATCACCGGAACCGCCGGTGAGGCTCTCGATGCCACTCTGGCGAGCATCACCCAGGCGGATGCCGCTGCCGATGCGCCGATCGTGCGCGTCCAGTGGGGCGACGGCACCGTGACCGAGAACGCCGAGGTCGCGGCATCCGACGACGGACTCACCGTCACCGGAGGCCACACCTACGCGGCGGCCGGGAGCTACACGGTCTCGGTGACCGTGGCGAATGGAGCACGCACGACGCACCTGACGCTCGCCGCCGAGATCGCCTCTGCCCCGGTCTACGCCACGACGGTGAAGGCCGACCCCGCCGACGAGGTGCTCGCGGGCACCGACATCGCGGTGACGGGCGACGGCTTCAAGGCCGGCGAGTCCGTGACGGTCGAGCTGAAGACGGCGACGCCGGTGAAGGCCACGGTCGAGGCCGGCTCCGATGGCACGATCGCCACCACGGTGACCGTGCCGACGGATGCCGCTCCCGGCGTCTACGCTCTCGTCGCCACGGGAGCCGACTCACGGATGCCCGCGACGGCGACCGTGAACGTGGTGCCGGAGGAGACCACACCGGTCTACACGCCGCAGGTGCACTCGGACGCGACCTCTGGTCGTCCCGGTGACGACGTGACCGTGACCGGCGAGGGCTTCGCCCCCGGCGAGAAGATCACCGTCGAGATGCGCTCCGACCCCGTGGTCGTGGGCACCGCGGTAGCCACAGCGCAGGGTGCGTTCAGCCTCACCTTCGAGGTGCCGGAGATTCCCGTCGGCGACCACGAGGTGGTCGTGACAGGTGAGACCTCGGACGTTCCGGTGTCGTTCGCCTTCGAGGTGCTCGCGCCCCAGGTTCCCGGTGACGGCAGCACGGGCGCCGATGGGCCGAAGAACCCGTCGGTCGTGGCGCAGGGCTCGCTGAGCAGCACCGGCGTGAACGGAACCCTGCTGGCTACGGCCGGCTGGGTGGCCGGGCTGCTCGTGCTCCTCGGCGCTGTGCTGCTGTTCGTGCGCCGCCGCCGGGCTGCGGGAAACAGCGGCGAGACGGAGGTGTAGGAGCGAGCGCTCCGGCGCACTCAGCCGCCCTCCGCTTCGCGGAACGAGCCGGCGTCGACTTCGGGTGTCGGCGCCGGCTCTTCGCGTGTGCCGAAGCAGGGTACCCACCCAGCCCCCACCCGGCAAGGCCATCACTCGATTGCCGTGACTGGAGTTTGCTGTACAACGCGCCGGTCCCTGCCCCCGCACCGAAGAGAAGACGAGAGACAAGCGTGACCGACGAGAAGCCCCAGACAGCTGCTGTCATCTACAACCCGATCAAGGTCGACCTCGACGCCCTGCGCGAGGCGGTCATCGCCGAGTCGAGCGCAGCAGGCTGGGCGGAACCCACCTGGTACGAGACCTCGAAGGAGGACGTCGGCCAGGGCGTCACCGCGCAGGCCCTGAAGGATGGCGCGAGCCTCGTCATCGCCGCCGGCGGCGACGGCACAGTGCGTGCGGTCGCTGAATCCGTGCGCGGCAGCGGCGTCAGCGTCGCGCTTCTCCCGTCGGGCACGGGAAACCTCCTCGCCCGCAACCTCAAGCTCACCCTCGACGACATGCCGGGCTCGGTGAAATCGGCGTTCAGCGGAGTCGACCGCAGCATCGACCTCGGCGTCCTCGAGATCGAGCGCGAGGACAAGAGCCGCACCGAGCACGTGTTCGTCGTGATGGCCGGCATGGGCATCGACGCGAAGATGATCGAGAACACCGACGAGGACCTGAAGGCCAAGGCCGGTTGGGCCGCCTACATCAAGGCGATCGTCGCGTCGCTGCGCGATCCGAACGAACTGCACCTGCGTCTGCGCCTCGACGACAAGCAGCCCAAGCGCGCTGTCGTCCACACGGTCATCCTCGGCAACTGCGGGTCGCTCCCCGGCAACATCCTCCTGCTGCCGGATGCCGTCGTCGACGACGGACTGTTCGACCTCATGCTCATGCGCCCGGGCGGCGCGCTCGGCTGGATCCGCGTCTGGCTGAAGGTCGCCTGGACCAACGGAGTCGTGCGCCGCACCAAGGCCGGTCGGGCTCTCGCCGGCGAACGCCGCAACGACGGCGACCTCCAGTACGAGACCTGCACCCGCTTCACCGCCCGCCTGTCGCGTCCCGAGACGATCGAGCTCGACGGCGACGAGTTCGGCAAGGCCACGGCATTCAACGCCTGGATCGAACCCGGCGCACTCAACGTGCGTGTTCCGGCCGACGCAGCCGCCGCCTGACCCGCCCGCAGCTCACGCACGCGTCGCACCCACGTACTACTGGAGGAGTCCCATGTCCGACAAGAAGAAGCACTCGAAGAAGAAGTCCAAGCGCGTCGACAAGAAGGCCTATGAGAAGGAACTGACGCGGCTGCAGATCGAACTGGTCGCCATGCAGCAGTGGGTCACGGCATCCGACGCCCGAATCCTGGTGATCTTCGAAGGACGTGACGCGGCCGGCAAGGGTGGTGCCATCAAGCGTGTGATGCAGTACCTCAACCCCCGCACAGCGCGCGTGGTCGCGCTGCCGCAGCCGAGCGAGCGCGAGAAGGGGCAGTGGTACTTCCAGCGCTACGTCGAGCGGCTGCCCACCAAGGGCGAGATCGTGCTGATGGATCGCTCCTGGTACAACCGCGCCGGCGTCGAGAGGGTCATGGGCTATTGCACCGACGAGGAGTACGAGCGCTTCCTGGTGCAGGTTCCGACGGTCGAACGGATGCTGGTCGAAGACGGCATCATCCTGCTGAAGTACTGGTACTCGGTCTCCGACATCGAGCAGGAGAAGAGGTTCCGTTCGCGCCTCAACGACCCGATGCGCCGCTGGAAGCTCTCCGACACCGACCTGCTGTCGATCACCAAGTGGGAGGACTACTCCCGTGCCAAGGACGCCATGTTCGACGTCACCGACACCGAAGACGCTCCCTGGTGGACGATCGACAGCGACGACAAGCGCGCCGCCCGCATCAACACCATCAACCACCTGCTCAGCAAGATCCCCTACGACACCATCGACCCGGAAGAGGTGCACTTCCCCGAGAGGCCTGTCGCGGCGGAAGCCGTGCGCCCGCCGATCGAGAAGCACAAGTTCGTGCCGGACCACGCGGCGACACTGTAGGGGCGCTCGGCCCTAACCGCTCGCTCCCGTCGTGGCTCGCAGAGTGCCGAGCGAAGCGACCGCCCGAGTTCCGCTCGCAGAGGGCCGAGCGCAGCGACCGCCCGAAGCGGCTCTCCTCGAGGCGCTTCGACCGCGGACTTCGTCCGGGCCTCAGCGAGCGGGAAGGTCACGCCGCTCGTTCATCAGCCGCACCCGCGTCGTTCTCGCCCGCGCCGGGAACCATCGGCCGCGGGAGCAGCCGTCGCAGATTGTTGCCGGGTCTCGGTCGTTGAGTTGGGTCGATGTGCACCGGTGGCGTGAACCAGGTGCGGTTCTCGACCACCCGGATGGCCCATCCTTCGCGGTGCAGCAGATGGTGATGGTACGAGCAGAGCAGCACACCGTTGGCGATGTCCGTTCTGCCGTGGTGTCGGTCCCACCAGCGGATGTGGTGCGCTTCGCAGAACTGCGGCGGGCGGGTGCAGCCGGGGAACGCGCATCCGCCGTCCCGTTCGGCGAGGGCGATCTTCTGCGACCTCGAGAACAACCGCTGCGACCGGCCCAGATCCAACGGAACCGAGTCACCGCCCAGGACCAACGGGATGATGCCGGCGGATGCCGCCAGGCAGCGGGCCGTTGCGGCTGAGATGGGCTGGGCGACGCCATCGATCGTTGCCACTCCGACACTGTCGGGATCGGCGAGGTCGTCCACGTCCATCCGAACGACGACAGCAGTCGTCGCATCGATGGTGGTCTCTTCGCAGCCGATCACGTGCCGGGCGATATCCGTCAGGGCGTCGGCGCGCATCTGCGCCAGGGTGCGCTGCTCGACGATCGCCGGATCAGCACACGTGCACGCGTCGGTGGGTGTCCCGTCTGGACAACTGCACGTGTGGGACGGTCCGAACGCGTCACGCGCCCGCCGCAGCTCGGCCGATACCAGCGCGTTGATCGCTCCGGTGATGGCGGCGCCCTCGACGGGCGCGAAGTGGCCGCGCAGCACCACGGCGCCGGACTTCTCCTCCACGATCGACAACGACCTCCCCGCCCGCAACTCGTCCTCCCGCGGCTGGACGCCGTCAGCATCGAGTCGACCCTCGGCGTACTTCACCGCCACCGACAACCCGCCCAGGCTGAGCTCAGCCGCCGCGACTGTGAGTGTCTCCTCCGTCTCTGCGAGGAGCTGCGGGTCGGCCCGGAGCGCGACCTTGTCGAGCATGCGCGTGATCATCGCCGCCGCAGCCACACTGATATGACCCGCCGCCACTGCAGCCTGCAGGAACGGATGCTTCGACGGCATCCGTTCGCCCGTGAACGACTCCCGCCCCGCGGTCGCCTCACCCACAGTGATCAAAGCAGTCGCATCCCCCACGGACGCACCCGCACTCGCCGCCAACAGCCCAGCTGGCGAGGAGAACCCCTGCACCTTCGCCAACCCCTCGGCACCCAGCTCCGGCCGCGACCGGCGCGCCACCTCGCCGGCGACGAGCACCTGCAACGCCCCCACCGCCCGCGCCAACGCCGACAACGCATCAACCACACGCACGAGCCCAGCGTCGCTCATCGACCGCACCGCTGCAGCAGCATCCGAGCCGGGAATCAGCACCTCGGGCAGCGCACCCCTCCACGCCGAACGCAACGCCGCGAGGCTGTTGCGCAGGAGCCGGAAGTGGTTCTTCATGACACCATTCTGGCGCGACCCACTGACATTTCCTCGACTTCTTCTTCGAATGTGGATAACCCGATTTTCTCTTTCATTAGAACGAAGAACCGACTCAGCCAAACCGGTCAGACGGACCCACCCGCGCGGACTCGTCGCCCCGCGCAGACTCGTCACCCGGCGTCGGGCATCCTCACCTCGACGCGTCCACCTGTCTGGCGGGCCTGCATCGTCGGCTGTGGCGCGGTGGCCGGCCCCCGCCGCACGCTGCCGTCCAGGAGTGAGAACGTGCTGCCGTGCCACGGGCACTGGATGCAGCGCGAGCCGTCGGCATCCGTCACCAGCTCGCCATCACTCAGCGGACCCGAGAGATGGCTGCACCGATCGGCCAGCACGGAGAGGCGTTCTCCGTCGCGGAAGACGAGGATCGACACGTCGCCCACCGCGCTTCTCGTCACGCGTCCCTCGGGAAAGTCCTCGAGTGTGCCGATCGCGTTCCACCCTGTCGGGATGACGTGCGGAACCTCCTCGGCGTGATTGACGCCGGCGGCCTGGTGGTAGGCGAGGTGGCCGCCGATGAATCCTCCGGCGGAGGCGACGGCGAGTCCGAGGTAGGAGAGCACCTTGCCCCTTGCATCCCGACCGCGGCGGCGCTGCACATACGAGGCCGCGTAGAGGGAGACGGCCGCGAGGTTGGCCGCCCAGTGCACGACGCCCGTGCGCATCTGCTGCTCGTGCAGCTCCGACCAGTCGGTCGCGCCGGCCAATGCTGCCGGTGCGGCCGCCAGCACGCCGACCCCGATGAGCCTTCTGCTCGCGGTCTCGGTTCCGGGCATCAGGTCGAGGATGGCGGCGGATGACCACGTTCCCAGGGGAATCTGCACGAGCACCGGATGCACGGGATGCCCCGCTGGAACTCCGTGCAGCACATCGCGCACCTCCCCCGGCGGCACGAGAGCTCGCACGACCTTCTGCAGGCCGGAGATGAGCGGATCGAGCGCGGTCGTGTTCTCCACCGGGGCGAAGATCTTCGTCACTATGCGATTGGCGCTGGCGCTGAGCATGTTGTGACGATAGGCCTCGCGAACCTGCGCCGTGAGGGGCTTGACGAGCGCCGATTCCCCGTGGCTGGCCCGCGCGGATGCCCCATCGCCCAACCCGCTCGCTGAGGCCCGGCGAAGCCGCGGCCGAAGCGCCCCGTGCCGCGGCATCCGCGTGCTGCCACATCCGTTCGCCCGGCCAAGCGCAGCCCCCACGCAGCCCCACAATGTTACGCACCTGAGCATCCGTCAGGTAAGCCCCTTTCGGTGGCACCCCGAACGGTGGCAGCGTGGGCGCACTCATCGGCGCGCCCGACCGCGCGGCGGAATGAGCGCTCGACCTCACCGGGAGGAACCGCCATGCGAGTCAAGGACCTGTTCGTCACCCGCTCCGTGAGCGACCTGATCAACGAGACCGAGTACGGCGACGAGAGACTCCGGCGCAGCATCGGGCCGGTGGGGCTCACGGCGTTGGGTGTCGGCGCGATCATCGGCACCGGCATCTTCGTGGTCATCGGCGAAGGCGCCAAGCTGGCGGGCCCGAGCCTGTTCCTCGCCTTCATCCTCGCGGCGATCACCTGCGGCTTCTCGGCACTCTCGTATGCGGAGCTCGCGTCGAGCGTGCCCGTCTCGGGCAGCGCGTACACCTTCTCCTATGCCACGCTCGGCGAGTTCGTCGCGTTCATCATCGGCTGGGACCTGATCCTCGAGTACGGCGTCGCCGTCGCGGCCGTCGCGGTCGGCTGGGGCGGCAACCTCAACGAGTTCCTCGACTCCGTGCTCGGCATCGAGCTGCCCGCCGCCATCTCGACCTCCCCGTCGGACGGCGGCGTGGTCAACCTTCCGGCCGTCTTCATCGTGATGCTCATCAGCATCCTGCTCACCCTCGGCACCCGCGAGAGCGCGCGGTTCAACGCCGTCATGGTCGTCATCAAGATCCTCATCCTGGTGTTCTTCATCGTCGTGGCGTTCACGGCTTTCCAGTCCGATCACTTCGAACCGTTCGCCCCCGAGGGATTCGGCGGCATAGCCTCAGCGGCCGGCGTGATCTTCTTCGCCTACATCGGCTTCGATGCCGTGACCACCGCATCCGAGGAATCGAAGAACCCCGGACGCGACCTGCCCATCGCCGTCATCGGGTCGCTCCTCATCTCCACGGTGCTCTACGTTCTCGTGGCCATCGCCGCCGTCGGCGTCGCCACCGTCGACACCCTGTCGGGCAGCGACGCCCCGCTCGCCACAGCACTCAACGAGGGCGCAGGCATCCCGTGGGCCGGCGGCGTGCTGGCGGCGGGCGCGCTCATCGCCATCACCAGCGTCATACTCGTGCTCCTCTACGGCCAGACGCGCATCTTCTTCGCCATGTGCCGCGACGGACTGCTTCCGCGCCGCCTCGCGAAGGTGCATCCGCGCTACGGAACCCCGGCCCGCCTCACGCTCGGCTTCGGGGTGCTCATCGCCATCCTGGCCGCGCTCGTGCCCCTCGACGAGATCGTGAAACTCGTCAACATCGGCACCCTGTTCGCCTTCGTGCTCGTGAACGTCGGCGTCATCATCCTGCGCCGCACGCGCCCCGACATGAAGCGGCCGTTCCGGGTGCCTGGCTCGCCCGTGGTGCCGCTCATCGGCATCCTTCTCTGCGGCTACCTCATCGCGCAGCTGCCGTGGGAGACCTGGGTGCGGTTCGGCGGCTGGCTCGTGGCCGGGCTCATCATCTACTTCGCGTACTCGATCCGCCACTCGCGGTTGCGGCTCGGCGAGAAGGCTCCGTCGGGTCCGGATGCGGCGACTCCGGATGCCGCATCCAACGCCGACGAGAAGCGCTGAGCGTCGCTCGCACCGATCCTTCACGGCGCCACCTGCGTCAGCGCTTCCCCTCCAGAGCTGCCCGATTCGCCAGGTACTTCCGCTTGCCCACGACCCTCCAGATCACGCGCACCGGCGCCGGCAGGTGCTTGTGCTGCCACTCGACACCGCCGTCGGGCTGGGCGGCGAGGATGGCGCCGAGCTGCAGGAACATCGCCCCCTTCGGCGTCGCCTTTCGCCCGTGCTCACCGAACCAGTCGACCTCCTCCTGGGTGAGCGTGGTCTCCATCACCGGCACGATGTTCGCCTCCTCGTCGCCGAGGTGAACGGCGAGCGCCGCGTTCACGCCGTCGAGCGCTCCGTGCACCGCGGCGGCATCCGTCGGCGATGCACTCGCCCGCCAGGCGGGCAGCACCTCGTCGAGCACGTCGAGGTAGATGAGCATCTCGGCGTGCTGCGCCTTCATGCGCGAGACGTGGGCCGCACACGCGGGCGCCCGCTGCTCGAGCTTGTCCCAGAGCGCCGCGTCCTCGCCCTCGTGGTGCGCGTGCAGCCCGGTCGACAGCAGCGCCAGGTGATCGGCGACCACCCCGGCATGCGCGACATCGCCGGCGGCCACCGCTGCCACCAGATCGGGCCCCTCGGCGAAGCCGGCGCGGAACATCCGGTGGATCTCCTCCATCCCCGAGGCATCGCAGGTGACGGATGCTGCGCCTCGGGAACCGGGCCCGGCAGCGCCGCCGGGCCGCTCGGGCACGTCACCGCTGGGCGGAAGAATCGTTGCAGACATGAAGAACTCCATTCGGGTCGGAGAACGAAACGTCGCGGACGCCGAGGTGGCGGCATCCGTACCTGTAAGAGAACTCCGGATGCTGCACCGAGCGCAAGAGTTCGATGGCTGATGTCGCCCCACGTCCGCTCGCAGAGGCCCGGGCGAAGCCCGCGGTCGAAGTGCTCTAGGCGACCTGCCGCTTCTTCGCCAGCGCCTCCGCGATGATCCCGTGCACGGCATCCGGACCCGGCGAGCGCCGGATCGCCTCGCCGATTGCAGCCGCCCGCGAACGGTAGCGATGGTCCCCCAACACTCGCCGCACCGCGGCGCCCACCTTCGCTGCCGACGGCGTATCCGTCTTCAGATTCACGCCGACCCCTGCCCAGTCCACGCGGGCGCTCACCTCGGTCTTGTCCTCGGTGCGGCCAGCGACCACCAGCGGAACGCCGTGCTCGAGCGCGTAGTGCACGCCGCCGTACCCGCCGTTCGTCACCATGAGATCGGTGAGCGGCAGCAGCTGGTCATAAGGGAGGAACGAGGCCGCTCGGACATTCGAAGGAAGCGAGTCAGGTAGCGAGGAGACCGGTCGGCCGCCTGTCGCCACGACGACGAGCGCATCCGCAGAGGCGAGCGCCCGCACCGTCGGCTCGACGAGGTTCCAGTCCGAGTTTGCGACGGTCCCCTGCGTCACATGTACCACCGGGCGCACACCCTGGGCAGCGAGTACATCGCCCCACCACGAGGGCAGCGGAACCGTCGACGCACGAGAACGGGACACCGGCCCGACGAAGTGCACGGTGTCGGGCAGACCCGCCCGCGGATACTCGAACTCGGGCACCGTGAACTGCACGACGAGGTCGGCACCGCTCGGCCAGTCGAGGAAGAAGCGCGGCAGGTCGCGACCGATCTCGGCGCGCGCGATCTCGTTGGCGTAGCGCTGCACCGGCGCGAACACGCCCTTCTCGGCGCTCGCGGTCAGGAACGCATTGCGCACTCGCCCAAGAACGCCGGGCATCGGCTTGATGCCGAGGCCGAACGGTGCGATGTCAGGGTGCTTGAGACCCAGCGGGATCATGCCCAGGTTCACCAGCAGCGGACGTCGCGAGCGCGGCAGCCCGCTGAGCATCGCGGCGCCGGCGAACATCGACTCCGCGAGGATCGCATCCGTCTTCTCAGCCGCGAGAGCCTCGCGCACGGCGGCGAGCTGCGCGGGCACGGGCTTCAGGAAGATCTCGATCATGTCGTACCGGATGCCCGCCGGCCCGCGCAGCCCACGTCGCCCCGGGAACGCGGCGTCTATGTCGCTGTCGTCGTAGTCGGCGGCATCCGGCAGCGGCAGGAACTCGGCGCCGGTCGCGACCACGGCATCGCGGTAGCGCGCACCGGTGAGGAAGCGCACGCGGTCGCCCGCGGCGACGAGTGAGGCGGCGATGGCGAGCAGGGGTGTGACGTGCCCGTGGACGGGCGTGGAGGTAATGAGCACGGATGGCATGGTTGCGAAATTCCTCGGGTCGTGTGGAAGGCGGCTACGATTGAACTGCCTCACGCAGTATTCACCACCCTCTTGGGTTAAGCAATAGGAGTGGCGACATGTCAGGGAAAGCCCCTACCCGCAGCTACGTCTCGACCCTGCGCACCGAGCAGGCGGCGACCACCCGCCGGCGCATCCTCGAGGCCGCGGCCGCCTGCTTCACCGAGAACGGCTACAGCGGCACCTCGCTCGCCGACATCGCCGCCCGCGCCGGCGTCTCCCCCGAGACGGTGAAGAACAACGGCCCCAAGCGCGAACTCCTCCTCGGAGCCTTCGAGCAGGCCTTCGCCGGCACCGAGGGCTCCGCGTCCGTCGCCTCCAGCGATCCCGCCCAGGAGATTCTGGCGATGACGGATGCGGATGCCTTCCTCACCGCCACCGCCTCCTTCGTCGCCGCAGCCAACGCCCGCACCAGCGTGCTCTGGATCGAGTTCCTGGCGGCGGCCAACGCTGACGGCCTAGTTGCCACTGCTCTGGACGACCTGCTCGCCCGGCGCCGAGCGGACTACCGCGGGGTCGTCGAACAGCTCATCCAGCGCGGCATCGCGACTGGCGTCGACGACGTGGAGTCGGCCGCCGCCACCCTGTCGTTCCTCTGGTCTCCCGAGGGCCACCAGCAGCTCGTGCTGCAGGGCGGGTGGGCGATGGGCCGCTACGAGCACTGGCTCGCCGCCGCGGCGCGGAGACACTTCGTGGAGTGAGTGCCGCTGATCCGCTCTGGCGCCGATTCGCCTGAACCGGGCGTAACCCGCAATCACAGCGCCTTGAGCTCCTCCGCCACCTGCGCGACCGACGCCTTCGCATCACCGAAGAGCATCGAGGTGGTCGGGGCGAAGAACAGCGGGTTCTCGATGCCCGCGAACCCCGAGTTCATCGATCGCTTCAGCACGATCACCGACCTCGACTTGTCGACGTTGAGGATCGGCATGCCGTGGATGGGAGACGACGGGTCGTTCCGCGCCGCCGGGTTCGTGACGTCGTTGGCACCGATCACCAGGGTGACGTCTGTGCGGGCGAACTCGTCGTTGATCTCGTCCATCTCCTTCATCGCGTCGTAGGAGACATCGGCCTCGGCGAGCAGCACGTTCATGTGCCCGGGCATCCGTCCGGCGACGGGGTGGATGGCGTATTTCACCTCGACACCGCGCGCCTCGAGCAGCTTCGCGAGGTCCTTCACGGCGTGCTGCGCCTGCGCCACCGCGAGACCATAACCGGGGACGACGATCACCTGATTGGCGTAGGCCATCTGGATCGCAGCATCCGCCGCCGAGGTCGCCTTGACGGTGCGGCCCTCGAGGCCCTCCCCAGCACCGGCCCCGTCACCGGCCCCCGTACCGCCTCCTCCGCCGAACCCGCCCGCGACGATCGCGGGGATCGAGCGGTTCATCGCCTTCGCCATGAGGTTCGTGAGGATGGAGCCGGATGCGCCCACGATCATGCCAGCCACGATCATCGCGACGTTGTTCAACGCGAGTCCGGCTGCGGCGGCGGAGAGGCCGGTGAGGGCGTTCAGCAGCGAGATCACGACGGGCATGTCCGCGCCGCCGATCGGCAGCACCACGGCGAGACCCAGGATGCCGGCCAGCACGAGCACCGCGATGATCCACACCATCTGCGCTCCGCCCGATGCGGCGCCGACGCCCACCACGACCGCGCAGGCGATCGCACCGAGGAGCAGGAGCAGATTGACGGGCTGCTGGAGGCGGCCGAGGCTGATCGGGCGGCCGGGCAGCACTTCCTGCAGCTTGAGGAAGGCGATCACCGAGCCCCAGAACGACAGCGAGCCGATGATCGCCGCGAACAGCGAGGCCACGATGATCGGCACGACCGGCGACTCCGCGGTGTCGAGTCCGGCGAAGCCATCCGTCTCGATGAATTCAGCCCAGGCGATGAGCGCCACCGTTCCGCCGCCCACGCCGTTGAAGAGCGCGACGAGCTGCGGCATGGCGGTCATCTTCACCCGGCGCGCGGGCGGGATGCCGAGTGCCACGCCCACGACGAGGCCGGCGATGATGAGGATCCAGTTGCCGGTGTCGCGGATCTGGATGAGCGTTGCGATCACGGCGATCACCATGCCGGCCGCGGCGATCTTGTTGCCGCGAACGGCGGTCTTCGGCCCGGTGAGGCCCATGAGGCCGTAGATGAACATCGCGAAGGCGATGATGTATAGGCCGTAGACGAGGTACCGGGTGTCGTCCATGCTTACTTCCCGTCCTTCGCCGAGGTGGCGCCGTCGATGGCTGCGCGACCTGAGCGTGCGGCATCCGTTCCCGGCTTCGGCTTGAACATCGCGAGCATCCGGTCGGTCACGACGAAGCCGCCGACGACGTTGACGGTTCCGAACACGAGGGCGACGAAGCAGATCACGCTCATCAGCAGGTCGGGGTCACGCACCGTGCCGAGCACGATCAGAGCGCCGAGCACGACGATGCCGTGGATGGCGTTCGTGCCGCTCATCAGCGGCGTGTGCAGGGTGTTGGGCACCTTCGAGATCACGGCGAATCCGACGAAACCCGAGAGCACGAGGATGGCGATGTTCGCGAGGAATCCGGTGTAATCCATGGCGATTCAGTTGCCTTCTATTCGGGTGACGGATGGGCTGACCGGTGCGCTGACGTTGCGCGTGACGCATGATGCCGCCAGCACCTCGTCGGAGAAATCGGGGGCGAGCCGGTTGCCGTCGAGCATCAGCTCGAGCAGGTTCGTGACGTTCTTCGAGTACAGCTCGCTGGCATGTTCGGGCATCGTCGAGGGCAGGTTGAGCGGCGAGGCGATCGTCACGCCGTCGCGCACCACGGTCTCCCCGGGCACCGTCAGCTCGCAGTTGCCGCCGGTCTCGCCGGCGAGGTCGACGACGACGCTGCCCGCCTTCATTCGGAGGGCGGCCGCCGCGGTCACGAGCCGTGGGGCGGGGCGGCCCGGCACGAGGGCGGTGGTGATCACCACGTCGAAGCCCGAGATCGCTTTCTCGAGCTGAACCTGCTGCTCTGCACGTTCGGCCCCCGTGAGTTCGCGGGCGTACCCGCCGTCTCCGCGGGCGTCGATGCCGAGCTCGAGCCACTGGGCGCCGACGGAGCGCACCTGGTCGGCGACTTCGGGGCGCACGTCGTAGCCGGTCGCGCGGGCACCGAGCCGCTTCGCGGTGGCGAGTGCCTGCAGGCCCGCCACCCCCGCGCCGAGCACGAGCACCATCGCCGGTTTCACGGTTCCGGCAGCGGTGGTGAGCATCGGGAAGAAGCGGGTCGACAAGGATGCCGCCAGGATGACCGCCTTGTAGCCCGCCACATTCGCTTGCGACGACAGCGCATCCATCGCCTGAGACCGCGAGATGCGCGGGATGGCCTCGACCGCGAAGGCCTGCACGCCGGCCGCGGCGAGCGCCGGCACCTTCGTGTCGGCGTTGCGCGGAGCGAGGAAGCCGATCAGCGTGGTGCCCGGAGCGAGCCGCGCGATCTCGGCGTCGCTCGGGGGAGCGACCTTGACGACCACGCCGGCCTGCCACGCATCGCCGATGCTCGCGCCCGCCGCCGCGTAGGCCGCGTCGTCGATGAGCGCTCCTTTGCCCGCGCCCGCCTCGACCACGACCTCGAGCCCTTTCGCGACGAGCCCGGCGACGGCCTTCGGCACGAGGGCCACCCGCCTCTCACCCGCGGCCGATTCCCGGACCACTCCGATGCGGAGCGATGAAACCTCATTGTTCATAGTGCTATTCCTACGCTGTGCGAGCGCACTCTCCGCGCAGACCGGCCGATGCGGGCTTCCGATGAACAAAGGATGGTGGCCAGGCACGGCCTAGGAAGGCCCAGTTCACCTGCTGTAAAACCTCTGTAAGTCGCCCGCTCTGGGGCCAGCGCGTTCGACGGAGGCGTCGATAGCGTGGGCGGATGCCTCCCGGTCGTCATTCAGCTCCAGTCGAAGATGACGTCGCAGACGAGGCGCTCGCGCTCGAGTCGCCGCTGCCCCCACGACCGCCTCAGGGTTGGTACACGGACCAGACGGATGCGTCACAGTGGCGCTGGTGGACCGGTGCGGCTTGGGCGGACTACCGGTCTCCACGTGATCCTGATGTCGGTGCCGACTATGCACCGGCCGCACCCGCGAAGAACGAGCCGACCGAACCTCGCGTGGTGGCGCAATCCGTCTCCCTCGCACCGAACGATCTTCGCGCCCGGATACCAGCCCACGCAGTGATCGAGAAGCTCATCGAACTTCGGGACGCCGGCCAGTACGCGGAGATGCGATCGTGGCACACAGGTGCGATCGGCGAGCGCCGTGTTGCCGGAGTTCTGTCACAGCTCGGACCCGAATGGACCGTGTTGCATTCTGTTCCCGTCGGCTCCGACGGAAGCGACATCGACCATGTGCTGATTGGCCCACCCGGGGTCTTCACCCTCAACACGAAGCACCACCCGGGCAAAGCGGTATGGGTGGCAGGGCGTGCGTTCCGAGTCAGCAACCGGCCTCAGCATTACCTCACGAACGCGGCACACGAAGCAGGACGTGCAGAGCGCCTACTCTCCCACGCAGGAGGGCTCTCGGTCGACGTATTCGGCATCATCGTCGTTGTCGGGGCAAATCTGACGATTCGCGCCGAGCCCGAGGTCGACGGGGCACTCGTGGACGTGGTGAGTGATGACGAGCTCCTCTCCTTCCTCCGCACGCACCGCCGGAACTACAGCGACGAGCAGGTTGCCCAGATCGCCGCCGCGGCGGCCCGCGCCGAGACGTGGTCGCGTGACCCCCTCTCGACCGCGACCGGCGCCGAACTGAACGCCGAGTTCGAGCGCATCCATGCGTATATCGGCACGGTACCTATGCCGGCACCGCGTACGGTTCGTTCGCCGTCGCAAGCCCGGCCGTCTCGTCAGGCTCGGCCGACGACTCAACGACCGCCGCGACCGACGAATAGACAGCGTAAGAAGAGCAAGAAGAAGGAGTCTTCTCCCAGTTCTATGATCGGCGGCTTCGTCGTCCTACTCATCGTGTGGGGCGTCGTGTCATCCGTGTCGAATAACGCACAGAAGGATGTCACCGCCCAACAGTTCGCCTCTCAGAGTGCCGAGCAGCTCGCACTTGAAACGGCCGCATCGTCTGCTGCCGCAGCCCTCGACGCGAACAGCCCAGACGGCATACGCCCGACTGCACTCATCGTGACGCCGGGCGCATCCGTACTTCAGACGGATGCCGGGGTGACATTGGTCGACCTACCCGACGGAACGACAGCCGCCTACGCGGTGAGCGCGGACGGTGCCTCCTACTCCCTCACGCTGACGGGGCCCGAGTATGCGAGCACGGTGACGGTTCCGGCGCCGAGCGGGGAAGCGGCGCTCTGATCAGCCTCCGTTGAGCACAGTCTCGTATTCGCGGGCCGCCTGCATGATCTCGTCCTCGGTGATGAAGTCGTCGCCTTCAAGGAGGTAGGGCCGCTGTTCCTCAGTGCCGTTGGTGCAGAGCACGTCGTTGTGCCAGTCGTCGTCCATCGTCGGCAGGTAGCTGCACGTCCAGACGGATGCCGCGGGCGCTGGCGCGGGGGCGTCAGGATCGACACCGTTGACGCCCCACGAGGCGACGCCGGCGCTGCACCCCGCAGACGTCATCGCGATACCGATCAGAAGGGCCACGGCCGCAGGTCGAGTCATCCGCACGGGTCTGATGCTAGCGAGCAGGCCCGCCGCATCTCTCGCCCCCGTTCGCGGTCACCTCATCCGCTCGCCTTCGCCCGTCCGAGGGAGGCGTGTCACGGTGCAGCGTCGAGCACGTCGACATCCGAGCGATCACCGAGCAGTTCCCAGCGCAGGAGGGACATCGGCACGTTGCCGTTCTCCCACAGGAAATCGTGCATGCGACGCAGGTCGAAGGCATCGCCACCACCACCACCCGCTACGGCCGCATCAGCCACCAACCGCAGCACCTCGTGCTTGCCCACGTTGTACGACATCGCGAGCCCCGGCGTCGCGACGTACATGGCAGTCTCTTCGGTTGCCGTGGCGAGATCCATCGGCACGCGCTGCACGAAGAAGCGCACAGCATCCGCGTGGGTGAAGACACCGGTGACGAGGTTGACGTCGACGATCACCCGCAAAGCCCGCAGGCGCATGAAGTTGTGCACGATCACCTGCGAGTGCGGGGCGTCGGCGAACAGTCCGGCGGTGAGCATGAGCTCTTCGTTGTAGTGCGCGAGGCCCTCGTTGGGCACCGAATCGTAGACGTGACGCCGCAGCGGCCGCGGATTGCCCCAGGAGAGCGCGAGTTGCTGGGCATGCACGGCCTCGTGGATGATGCCGAGCCGCGGATCACGGGCGTTCGCTGCGTCGAAGTAGGGCAGGTCGGTCGACGGTTCGGGGATGTACGAGGTGGCCGTCTCGTTCCGGGCATGACTGCCGAGGTCGTCGGTCACGCCGAACATCGCGAAGGGCGCCAGGTAGGCGGGCGTCGCGGCGAACTCGTAGTGCCGCAAGCCCTCGGGCTGACTGAGCAGATCGTGGTTCTCATAGAACGCCCGCACCTCCCGCTCTGCATCGATCTGGGCCGCCACTTCTTCGCCGACGGATGCCGCGACCAGCGGGTCCGGCTCCCCCGTGAAGCTCGCCCGAGCGGCTGCCTCAGCTGCTACCGCGCGTCGATAGTCCTGCTCGGCAGCGCGCACCAGTTCCTCAGGCTCGCTGGCGATCAGTGCGACATGGCGCAGGTACCAGACGAATGCCTCCCGGCCCACGGTTGCGTCGGGCCCGAGGCCGTCGGCGTTCCGCTCGAGCCAGGCGCGATAGTGCTCGAGGGCGTCGCGGGCGGCCGGGAGCGCTGCCATGAGTGCAACTGTTGTCTCGTCGTCGACCTGCTCGGCGACTGCCGTGACGGATGCCTCGATGCGATCTCCGATGTCGTCCAGCATCCCGATGGCCACGTGGGCCAGCGAAGCGACGCCATGCTCGGCGAGGTTGGCGATCGCCCCGTCCACGGCATCCGGAACCGCGGTGAGCACCGTCACGAGGTCGGCTCGGCGCTCGGCATGGAAGGGCAGCGGCTGCAGCAGCAGGTCGAACCACGGGCCGACGATCTGGCCGAAGAGGAACACCGCGTCGCGCTGCCAGTTGCGGAGCACGTCGAGCTCCCAGTGCACTCGTGCGAGGGCGGAGCCGAGAAGCCGATGGTCGACCTGCACCGAGACGGGCTCGGCGCTCACGTCGATGGCGGCATGTCGGTCGACGAACACGTGCAGCTGCACAATCCGTTCCGCGACGGATGCGGCGTCGAACGACGCCACCCACCCCGCGGGCCGTGCCATCCGCGGAACGTCGTCGGAGGTGTGGAAGCCGTTCGCCGCCTTCCATCCCCAGAATTCGGAGCCGAGCCGGTCGAGATCCGTCGTCGCAGACATGCCATCAGCGTATTGCGCGCCGCCGATCGCGGCGGCAGGGGTGATGCGGCAGGGCCGGCCCGGTTACTCGGCTCATCCTCGGGGCAACCCCAAACGGGACCTGGGATGTCGATACTGACGAGGGTCGCAATCGCCTCAATCCACGACGGTACGAGGTCGGGCGGGGTTTCAGTCGCGAGCATCCCGGTCTACAAGCGTCCTCCACGCAGGCGATCCAAGCTGTCGAACAGATCGCGGCGGGCTTGATCGAGCGGTTGCACTGGCTCATACCCCCGTCGCGACCAGAACAGCCCCGCGGAGTCCCGGAATGAAATCTCGGGGACATAGTGACTCGTGACCCCCGGAACTGCTACGCGAATGCGCGGGGTTTTCTCCCCCGGTCGAATGAACTCCGAGCCAACGGAACCGGGCACGATCGTCTGGTTCCTAGGGTCGTACAACTGCGTCTGAAATGCGCCGATCACCTCGGTGCTGCCGTTGAAGATCTCTAGGTCGATGATCTGCATGTCTTCGAGCGCGACGAACTCGCCCGGACGATTTGAGGTGCCGAGGACACCTCCGCCCACCTGTGTCATCGAGTGCTCTCCGTCGTGCTGTGGGATCGGCTCATCCTTCCGATAGACCGAGGCTCCGAGAGTGGAGGCGAAAACGAGCCGCGCCTGAGCTTCGTTCCGCGCGCGAACGTCGTCGGCGTACACCGCCTGGGCTATCCGATTCGCCTCTGTGCTCGACTGGTTCGCCTTGCGGCTGAACCGTAGAGCAATACCGGCGACGACGACTGCGCCGAGGGTTGCGGCAACCATCACCCAATCAGCGATCGAACCTGGCTCCATCTGAAACTCCTATATCTCGCCTCAACGGTAGCCGCGTTGACCATGATGGCCGCGAAACAACTGCTTTTGAGACTCGGGCGATGGACACTGAGTTCAGCGCTCGGGCGCGCCGGCAGCCCTACCCGACGCGCCAGACAATGTACCTATCGTCAATCGACAACAAGGGGTAGACGGGCTTCGGCGAGACCACCGGCGATTCGCACTGCGTGGGCGAACACCTGCGGCTCGATCCAGAAGACGTGTTCCGCGACGCCTAGGTGGGTCCAAGACTCCCAAGAAGCACGAAAAGTCCAGCCGCAACAACCTCGAAAAATGCCCCGCGACCCTAGGCTGATCCTCGAGCGAGGGTGGCAGAGGGTGAAGAGACATTTCACGGTAGTGGGAGCCGTAATCGTTGACAGTGGACGAGTTCTCTGCGCCCAACGTGGCGGAGATGGAAGCCTCGCCGGCCTGTGGGAGTTTCCCGGGGGGAAGGTCGAAGTCGACGAAACCCCGCGACAAGCACTCGAAAGGGAGATCGCGGAGGAGCTGGGCTGCCAGGTTAAAGTGGGCGAACGCGTGACTACGACAACGCATGAGTATGGCTTCGGCATCGTAAGCCTCACCACCTTCTATTGCACCGTGGTCACGGGCAGCCCTCAACTGACCGAGCACGCGGCCGTCACGTGGCTTCCGCCGACGGAGTTGCACCGTCTTGTTTGGGCTCCGGCAGACGTCCCCGCCATGCGGCTAGTGAGTGCCGGCCTGGCTTAGCGCACACTGTGGCTCGATCCGAGACCAGCAAGCGTCTGAATGGTTAGTCCCGATCGGGGGAGTATTCGTGGGCCCGTGGACGCTGCCATGCTCGGGCTAACATCCAACAATCGGGGGACCACGTGGCACGGTACTTTGGCACGCCTGGTGAGATCACCGTCGGGCAGTGGTTCGCTGACAGGCGACAACTGCACGACGCTGGTGTTCATCGGCCCCTTCAGGCCGGAATTAGCGGAACCCGATTGGAAGGCGCAGACTCGATAGTTGTCTCGGGCGGCTATGCAGACGACGTAGATCACGGCGAGTACATCTTCTATACAGGGCACGGCGGTAGAGATCAGAACACTAGTCGTCAGATCATGGATCAAACTCCAGCATCACCAGGAAATGCCGGTCTAATTACGAGCATGGTTGAGGGTCTGCCGGTGCGAGTAGTTCGCGGTGCGAGCAAGGCGTCACCCTATGCGCCAGACATTGGATTTAGATACTCCGGTCTCTATCTGGTCACCTCTTGGCAGCTTGTTCGTGGACAAGCTGGCTTCCAGATCGTGCGCTTCCGACTCGATCGCCTCGACGAACAGCCACCACTCCTAGCGGAAATCGCTATTGAGTATGACCCCGCCTTCGCCACTACAACGGTGGTCCGCCGAATCCGAGACTCAGCATTGTCCCGCGAATTGAAAAGGCTCTACGACGACAGCTGTCAGATGTGCGGGACTCAGATTGTGGGGTTCGAGGGCCGGCCCTATTCAGAGGGAGCACACGTACGACCGTTGGGTCGCCCTCACCTCGGCGCCGATGCAGCGACCAATCTCCTCTGCTTATGTCCTAACCACCACACCCAGCTGGACGTCGGAGGCATCGTCATCCGCAACGACATGGTCGTCATCGACTCAGCTAATGGCGACGAGATCTCGGAGCTTGGCTGGCGGCGTAGCCATCGGCTTGACCCAGAGAATGCGCGATACCACCGGGACATATGGACGCGGTGATCATTTGTTTGAATCACGATCCGACCGAGGCTCGGAGTAATTCATGCGGCGGCCAATTCACCTGTACCATCGCGCCTTCCGAGGGCGCTACGACCAGGAACCGCAATTCCATCGGAGGCAAAGAATTGCCGTCGGAGGTCGCCGCTATCCTGGACCGTGTCGCGTCGCTGCGGTCATGACTTTCACGGCGGGCCGATCATCGATCACCACGAGGTAGCGCGTGTGGCGACCGTCACTCCCAATGAGTGATTCTAAGGACACTGGCCTGAGCGAGGGTAGAAACATGGCGACACCAGACAGCTTCATCGTTGACAATACGAGCGAGGATTGGAGGGCCCTTGAGTATGTCCGCGCGTGGTGCGAGCTCAGCAGTGCGATCGACATTGCGACCGGTCATTTCGAGATTGGCGCTTTCCTCGCCCTAGACGGCGAATGGCAAAAAGTTGACAAGATCCGGCTACTTATCGGCGGCGAGACGAGCCGCACGACGGCCGATGCGATCGCTGCGGCGCTCGACAACTCTATAAAAATTGAGCGGCAGAATGGTGACGCTTTCCTCACCGGCGCAGACGCGGTCGTCGACGGCATCCGTACGGGCAAAGTTGAAATCCGTGTCTATAAACCGCGAAAGTTTCACGCTAAGGCATACATTACCCACGCGCGTAACCCGGTCGTGGGCGCAGCGGCGCTCGTCGGATCGTCCAACTTCACCGGCCCCGGGCTTACCAGGAACGTCGAGCTAAATGTCCGCTTTCAGGGTCCCGAAGTCGTCGAATTGCAAGCCTGGTATGAGGAGCACTGGGCGCAGGCAACCCCGGTCAACCCGGAGTTGCTCGCGATCCTCAACCACAACGTTCGCGCGTTCACCCCCTTTGAGGTCTATGCGAAGGCGCTCCAGGCGCTAACTGCGAATGCCGATCCGACCGACAAGGGCTGGGAAGAATCCGAGTCTGTCATCTACCCGAAGCTCGCCCCGTACCAGCAGGAAGCGTTCCACTCGCTCATCGAGATGGCGAAGCAGTGGGGCGGTGGATTCCTGACAGACGGCGTCGGCCTCGGCAAGACCTTTGTCGGTCTCATGCTCACTGAGTACTTCGCTGTCCGGCAGCGAAAGAATGTCCTCATCATGGCGACGAAGACCGGCCAGGATGCGGTATGGAACCCGGAGATCAAGGACAGGTTGCCGGATCTGTACGGCGGCCAATTCTCGAATGTCATCGTCAAGGCGCACACAGACTTGACTACCAAGACCGGTGCGGAAGCGATCGAGCACCTCGCGAAGCGTGCGGACATCATTATCATCGACGAGGCGCACAACTTCAGGAATCACGGAGCGAAACCTACTGAAGAGAACCCGTGGGGCTCTCGATGGTGGCGAATGCAAGAGATCTGCAAGGGCAAGACCGTGTTCCTATTGACGGCGACGCCGATCAACAACTCGTTCTTCGACCTTGTTCACGAGGCCGAGCTCTTCACTGGTGTGGATGCGGATAGCCATTTCGCAAGCGTCGGTGTCAACAGCCTCCGGAAATACATTGTCGACCTCGAAAAACCGTTTAAGAATGCGGTTCCCGACCACATCGCCATCGACGCGATCATGGCGAAGGACAAGCTGTTCCAGGCGATCATCCACCAGAACAGTCGCCGATATGCGATCGATAGCGCCAAGCTCGCTGGAGGAGCTGAGGTGATCTTCCCGGAGACCCAGGTACCGAAGGTGGTGCCCTACGAGTTTGGGCTTCTCTATGGGCCGCTCTTCAAGGAGATCCAAGCAGCTTTCAACCGATCGACGCCGCTCTTTGTCCTACCGATGTACTACCCGCTCGCGTTCTCAACGGATTCCAAGATCGACACGATTGCCGAGAACCGGCAAAAACAGGTGGTCGCCCTAATCCGCACGATTTTCCTCAAGCGCTTCGAGTCAAGCCTCGCCGCATTCGCCGGCTCCTGCCTCGACCTCTCGGCGAAGGTCCTTAGGTGGCTCGACGTGAACGTGAAAGGCGACACCCCGAATGAGGCGAAACTCGCCGCTTGGCGCGCAGCGAACGAGCCGACTCTTAAGAAGATCCATGACACCTACCGCTCCACTCTCGAGGAGGTCTGGCATGAAGAGGACCTCACCGAGGAGGAACTGGAAGAGCTCGAGTACAACCTCGTCGGCGGCAGCTTCAACCTCGGCGAGATGGTCGACGCCGCCTTCGGCGACCTCGACCAGCTGCAGCGATTCATGGATCTCGTCCTCGCTGGCGCCGGCGTCGACGACAAGTACCTTCAGTTGCGGTCTCTCCTTCTCGGCTCGGCGAAGTCGGGGAAGGCTGCGCTCGACGCGGCGGTTTTCACGAGTGAATTCCAGACCGAGAAGGTAATCGTCTTCACCGAATTCGCCGACACCGCACGCTACCTTGAGGAGCGGCTTCGTGCCGACGGCCTCACCAATGTGGACCGCATCGACGGCACCCGTGGGAATGACCGCTACGCAATGATCAAACGCTTTGCGCCGTTCTATAACAAGGTTGATGCGGACGGTCGGAAGGTACTCCAACCGCTTCGCGTACTTGTCTCGACCGATGTTCTCAGTGAGGGCGTGAATCTCCAAGACGGCACACTTCTGGTCAACTACGACATCCACTGGAACCCCGTCCGGCTTATGCAGCGCATCGGCCGTGTCGACCGCCGGATGAACCCGGCGATCGAAGCCGCCCTCGTCAAGGAGCACCCGGCTGTAAAGAAATCACGTGGTCATATCCAAATCCGCAATTTTCTTCCGCCAGCCGAGATCGAGAGCTTGATCAGGCTCTACAACCGGGTGCAGGGCAAGACCTTGATGATTTCGAAGACGCTCGGCATTCCCGGGGGAAAGCTCATAGATGAGACGGATCTCTATGACGATGTGAAGGTATTCCAGGCGTTCAAGGACGAGTACAACGGCGACATCGCCCCGATCGAAGAGCTCCGCCTCAAATGGCTCGAGCTCACGAAAGCAGACCCGTCACTTGACGACCTGGTCAGCCGCCTTCCTGATGGCATTTCGGTCGCAAAAGTCGGCGACCCCAAGGGCATCTTCCTTTGCCGTCGCGTTCCCGTCCTCACCAAGCCAACAGATGACGGCGACGCGGAATGGAGCCTGGATCCGGGCCGGATCGAATGGGTATTGGAAGGGACCGGTGAAGTGGCGCGCGGCTTGCTGAAAATAGACGCCGCAATCGAGGCGGACGCGGACACGAAGGCCCTGAGCTTCAGCGACCGCGCAACCGTGCGATCGGCACTCCGACGCTTCGAGAGCGCCGAGACGAAGCAGCTCCGGAAGGATGTCCAGCTCCCGCTCGACGCCCCGGCCCCCGAAACGCTTTGCTGGATCGAAGTGCGATGAGCCCCGCGAACTCAGGCGAAGAGAATCTACTGCGCAATGCCGGTGAGTCAATCGAAGCGTTCGGCGACTTCCTGGTTGGTGGACTGAACTGGCCGATTCCGCCAGGACTGGTGTGGCAGGAAGACGTCCCAGAGTGGGATCCCGCGTCGCTGTATCTTGATCCAGACAAGGTCGGCGCTCTCAGCAAGATCTACCAACTGAATATCCAGACTGGGCAAGATGTCGGAATCCTGGTTATGCAGTTCGACGGCAAACGCCTCCCGATCGGTGCCGTCCGACGCGTCATCGAGCGATTCATCTATAAGCCACGCGGACACATCGGCGGCGGTGCCCTACCAGCATGGAGAGAAGACCGGATCCTCGTTTTCTGCATCTCGCCACACGACAAAGCTGTGCACGCAGTCGGCATCCGCAGAGACGGAGAGCGACGCGTGCTCCGTGTTCTGTCATGGGCGCAAGACTCGACCGAAGGCCGACTTGCCCTAATCCAGCAGCGCGGGCTGCCTGAGCTTCGTTGGGGCGACCACGGGCCCGCCCTCACCGAGAATCTGTCGAGCAGTTCGGGATTCGGTGCCTACCGCGAGTCGATTAGGTCTGCAGCTTCCCTCGCGACCCGAATGGCCGACGTTGCTCGAGATCTCCGTGCAGAAGTCGTCGAGCTCCTCGAGATTGAGGCCACCGACGGGCCGATGAGAACGCTACTCGTCGACTTTCAGGAGCGGCTCCTTCCGGACCTGACTCCGGCCAAGTTCGCCGACGTATACGCGCAGACCATGGTTTACGGTCTACTTTCGGCTCGCGTCATGCACCCTGAACTTTTTGAAGGATCTAGCCCGCTGCTCGGCATCCGCTTCTCCAATGACTTGCTCGACTCGATCTACGCGCGTTTCCGAGAGCAATCAGCCGGTGAGCTCGATGTCGACGAGCTCGGACTCGGTGAACTCGCCGCAGAACTCGCGAAGACGGATGTCGAGCAGATACTCGCCGACTTCGGCTCTAAGGATCGGCGGATGGATCCGGTCGTCTACCTTTACGAGCAATTCCTGCAGCAGTACGACCCACGTCAGCGACTCGATGCCGGCGCGTTTTATACACCGCTGCCCGTGGTTCATTTCATGACGAAATCTGTAGATCACATCCTGAAGGATAAGTTCGGGCTGCCCCTTGGCATCGCCGACTCGTCGCCTTGGTCAAGTGTCTGCCACCACCTAGGCATCGTGCTCCCCGACGATACGGTCCCCGACCGCCCGTTCGTGTCAATGGTCGACCCCGCGACGGGTACCGGCACCTACCTCATGGAGTGGATCCGTGTCGCGAAGGCCTCCTATCTCCAGGAGCATAGTGAGGCGGGCTGGGCCAGGCACTTCGAGGAGCACGTCGCGCCCTCGATGCATGCCTTCGAGCTCATGCTTGCGCCCTACGCGATCGCTCATCTAAAGTTCGCAGTCGAGGGCCATGCGGCCGGAGTCGACGACATTGAGCCGACAATTGTGTTATCGGATACCCTGCAGCAGCCGCCGCTCGTCCTTGACACGCTATTCGCAGACGAGCCCGATGATCCGATCGCGATCGAAGCGGCCCGCGCTGACGAGCTAAAGACCCGCGAGCGGTTCACGGTCGTCATCGGAAATCCGCCATACAACCGCGAGCAGGGTACTGCCGCTGGCGAACAGCGCAGCGGCGGTGTAGTGCGCTATGGCGTACCCGGAATCAGGCCGCTCATCGAAGACCTGACAAAGCCGATGAGTGACGCCGGCCAAGGTGTACACATCAAGAACCTCTACAACGATTACGTCTACTTCTGGCGCTGGGCGACCTGGCGGGCCACGCAAGAGCTCGGCGAAGGACCCGGCATCGTCGCGATGATCACAGCGTCCTCGTACCTGAGCGGGAAGTCGATGAGCGGCCTCCGCGCTCATCTCCGTACCGTGTTCGACGACTTCTACGTCATCGACCTCGGCGGCGAAGGGCGGGGCGCGAACACGGAAGAGAACGTCTTCGACATCCTCACTCCGGTCGCTATTGGGATTGGCGTCCGGCGCACCTCGAAGCCGACCAAGTGCAACGTGTACTACGTCCGAGTTACCGGTACACGTTCCGATAAGTTCGACTGGCTGGAGCGGGGCTTCGATGCAATCGGCTTCGTCGAGATACCCGGAACGCACCTCGATTCGCTTGCCCCAGTCGCGGGCGGGGACTATTCGGAGTGGCCGAGCCTTGACGACCTCATGCCGTGGTCGCACAGCGGCTCGCAGGTAAAGCGCACTTGGCCAATATCGCAATCGGCTGAAGTGCTCAAGCACCGTTGGGAAGGTCTCCTCAATGCGACGGATCGCGCGCCAGCGATGAAGGAAACACGCGATCGCACCCTGCGGTCGGCGCCGGTCGCGCTCAACTCCGCGAAGCGTCTGCCCGCATTGCAGCACGTGAAGGTCGATGCCCCTCCCGAGCCTATCGAGCCCTATGCATATCGGAGCTTTGACCGGCAGTTGCTGCTCGCTGATGCGCGCCTCCTCGACTACCCACGCCCGGAGCTATGGGCAGTGCGGAGTGCGAGGCAGATCTACCTGACCACGCTCACATCTACGACGCTCGGCCGCGGGCCGGTGCTAACCGCGACGCCATACGTACCCGACCTCGACCATTTCCGAGGGAGGGGCGCGAAGGACGTATTCCCGATGTGGCGGGATTCAAACGCGACGGACGCGAACCTAAGACCGAACGTTCTCGAGAAACTCTCGGACGCGATGGGCGACGACGGTATTGGTGCCGATCAGGTCGTGCAATACCTCTACGGCATCGCAGGCACCGCCGCGTTCAGTGAAAAGTTCGGAGCGGAGCTCACTATCGCTGCGGGTCCAGTCCACCTGCCTATCACAAAGGATCGTGGCCTTTTCGACGAGGTCGTAGCCCTCGGCAAGGAGCTTCTCTCTTGGCACACTTGGGGTGAGCGATACACGATCGCACCGCTCTCTCCCGGTGCGGCCGCCGAAGTTTCGCCAGTGACTGGGAAACCGCAGGGCTTCACCTACGACGCCCCGACCATGACGCTAACTGTCGGCAACGGCAGCATCGCGCCGGTCTCGCCCGAAGTTTGGGATTTCGAAGTTTCCGGGATGAAACCACTGCAGAAGTGGCTTGGCTACCGCATGGCCCATCGCCAAGGCCGTACTTCGAGCCCGCTCGATGCGATCACGTACGAGGAATGGACCTTCACCGAGGAGTTGCTCTTAGTGATAAACATCCTGCAGCGCACCATTGACCTCACGCCTCACGCTGCAGAGCTCCTCCAACGCGTCCTCGCCGGCGAGGTGTTCGCTGCCGATGAGCTGAACTGAGTCGGTGAGTCCACGAAGACATAGGCAGCCCATTAGGGTCTGGAGGATGGTCCACCTTAAGCCCCGCATCTTTGTTCAGGAGTCCGAAGTCCCGCTCCTACATTGGTCATCCACCCGAGCGACAGATTACCCATAGGGGCAATCCAATTCGCCCATGTGCGACCCTGGGTCCCCGGAGTCGATCAGCTCCTGCTGGTTCTAGGTGTAGACGACCACGTGACGCGCACGCGGGTTGGCCACCAGACCAGCGATTTCGTGGTGGTCGGATTCCGGCTGCGCGAACGAGTCGAAGAGCACCACGTCCACCTCGTCGCTCATCGCGGTATCCGCATCCGGCGGGACTTCTCTGCGCGTGGACGAGTCGGAGCGCGGATCAGGCGAGCTAAGAGCGTGCCCCGCGGACCCTCGTGCTGCGGGCTACTGAACGGGACCTCCCCATCCGCGAACGGAGTGGATGAACGCGGACTTGGGATATACCCCCTCCGCCGTCGACCGCGGCCCGACCTCGAAGAGGTCGAGCATCAGCAGCATGGGGTAGTCCGGCGCCTGCGCGGAGCGCTTGACGACGACGCCCTCGCATCCGATCAGCGTTCCTTTGGGTCCCCAGATCACCGACCAGGTGTGCGGACGAGACGCATCCACCGGAACGTTCACCTCGACCATGTCGGTCACGAGGGAGTCGTCGCCGTGGGCCTTCACCCCGCAGCGCACTCGGGTCTCGTGCGGGTCAATGGCCGTCGCATCGATCTCGAAGATGCAGATCTCACCACTGTGCTGCGGCGAGAGGTTCTCGGCACCGACGAGCCAGGCGGCGAGCATGCATCCGTCGTTGAGGCTCGCACTGACCGTGATGTCGATGTGGCCGGATGCCGGAGCCCACAACATCCGCTCGGGCGTCTCGGCTCGCACTTGTAGCCCGTCGGGGCGATGGCGGTGGGTTCCGCGCTCGGACCCGACCGGCCCCGAGAACACGCCCGTCTGCAGGTTGGACACGCGGAGCGGCGCATCCTCTTCCCGCCAGTCGAGCTGGTCGTGCTCGATGAGCAGGCGAAGGCCGGATGCGCCAGTCATCTCGTAGCGGGCGCGGGATCGCTCGGGGGTCGTCCAGTGGGGGAGGTAGTCGGGTACCCACAGGTCACTCCGCAGGGTCGGTGAGGAGAAGTCGTCGTGCACGTCGGGGGCGCGGGTGGGCGGCTTCGGGAACGATTCGCCGGGAGTGGTCACGTGTCCATCTTGGCTGGTGAGCTTCAGTCGCGGACGCCACAACACGTGGGCCTCAGCGCGTGCGAACCTCAGCCCGCATCCCTCGACGAGCGGCTCGGGGGGACTCGAGTTCTAGCCGACGAACCGGTTGCTCTTCCCAAGATTGCACGGTTGGCATAGAGCTTGAAGATTGTTTGGTGTCGTTGTCCCACCGTGGCTGACCGGGAGGATGTGGTCGATATGCAGTTGAGCGCCCTCCCTACTCGTTGCGCCACACATCTGGCAGCGGTATCCGTCCCGCCGCAGGATGTCCGAACGGACCTTCGGCGTCATCAAGCTTCGCTCCCGCTGCCGCAGGTATTGGGCGGTTGACTGTCTGTCTCGCTCCATCCGTGCTGCCGCGAGCCCCCTTCGCAGCTCATCAAAGTCCCAGTTCAATGTCCCGGAGTAGGAGTTCCTTCCCTGAGGACTTGTGTACCGAACGGTAGACCGAATGTTTGCAGTGGGGGTCGGGAAGGACATCTGGCGCCGTTTGAAAAGTCTTGCCTCGATCTTCTCGAAACGCTCCGCAGACACATGAGGGTGCAAGCTCCTGCCCAGCGACGAGACAACGAGCTGCTGAACCTCCCGCTGATACTCCACGTAATGGTTAGTTGCCGCGTTTCGCGCGCCGATTTCCGCCTGAATCGAATGTTCCTGTTCGAGCACGCTCCGAAGCATTAAGGCAGTTAGATCGTAGCGATCGAACTTTGCCTTCGAGCTCACGGCATCGGCGAAGTGGAGATGAATCGGCGGCAGCGTCACTACCTGAGATGCGTATGTTGAATTCAGCCCCGACAGACGGACCAAAGCAGTACTCGCTTTGGCTACAACTCGCCGCCGGTGGACTATGACGCCGATCCAAACACCGGCAATCAACACCCCGGCGAGAACCAGGATAAGAACCGGGAGCAATCCGGGAAGTGTGGTCACATCGGTGATGGCGACGTCGTCAGTGACAACTAACTGCGGGTGAAACGGCACTACTTCTATCTCCAGTCCTACAGGAATCAGCACTCACCCGGGCTGTTGCCCGAACGACCCATCTAGTCGCAGGCGATCCCGTCGCCGTCTCGGTCGAGGTCGTAGATGTCGCTTCCGACGATGCGCACGGGCCCCGCCACGTAGGCAGGTCCGTTGCCGCTGCCGCCTGCGCAGTCGACGTCAGACGAGATCGGCACGCACGCGTCTGCGTAGTTAGAGTCGCAGTCACCGCCGGGGGCAGGAGCCGGAGCCGGTTCGGCGACCGGTACGGGCGCCGGCGCCGGCTGGCGGGTTCCGTTCGAGATGACCTCATTCACCGGCTCTACGCTGGTGACCTCGGATGCGACGGATCGCGAGATCTCTACACCGTCCTGGTAGATGACTGACCAGGTCGTGAGCTTCTCGCCAGCGACGCCGACGACGGCGACGGCGGTCGCACCCGCGTCGAGGTTCGCGTCGTCAACGGTGGACGACGTGTATGGGATGGGAGTGCGCTCCTCCACCTGCTTGGTGGTGCGAACCGGGGTCGGAGTGGGAGTCGGTGTCGGTGTTGCAGACTTCTTCGCTGCCGTCGGTCCTGCCGTGCTCTCAACCTGGCTCGCTGCGAGCTGCTGGCTCGGTCGGTTGGCCGAGGCCACCGCCGATCCGCCCGCGCTGACGACAGCGAGGCCCACGACCAGAACGAGAACTGCCCCCGCTCGCGACTTCACGCGTATCGCCTTGAACGAGCCGATCACGAGGGCGTAGATACCTGCTGCCAGGACCGCGATTCCTATGAGCAGAAGCAGACCCGCCCATCCGGATGAGGCCAGGACAATGATGACCACCAGCGCACTGACGGCGAAGAGGATGTTACGAAGGAGCTTGGGAGAGCGACCACCGGGCATCTTGACGGTCGAGCCTGCTGCCTTGACCTTCGCGGTCGGAGTCGAAGTCACCGGCGTCGCGTACTCGTCGAGGTAGCGCTCGGTCCAGGCGTTTCCATCCCACCATCGCTGGCGTCCGGATCCGTCGTCAAACCAGCCTGCGGGAGAATTCGCCATTGTCATTGCCTTTCGGAGGGTGCACCGGAGGCTAACGAGTTCTGCGGGCCGTATTCATGTCCCAGTCCGGGGGCGACGGCGTCGCGCACGCGCGAAGATCGCCCGCCTCGCGAGCGGCGACCTAAGCGCGGGCGGCGATCCTCTCAAGCGAGAGGGGGGCGCGAAACGCCACGGAGCCCCTTACTCACCCCTCTCGCTCGCGGCTGCGGCGGGTCTCGCGATCGTTGGCCTTCTGAATCGCCTCGACCAGCTCATCCTTCGTCATGGTGGAGCGGCCCGGCACGTCGAGGCGCTTGGCGAGGTCGTAGAGATGGCGTTTGGAGGCGTTCGCATCCACCCCGCCCGCGGTGTCGCCGGCGGGGCCAGGCTGAGCCGAACCCTCGTCGCTCGCACCCCACTCGGCCTTCGCTTCCCAGTGATCGCCGACCTTCTCGTACTGGTGCTTGAGCGCTGCGAACGCCGTGCGGTGCGCCCGCTCGCCCTCGCCATAACTCCTCACCGCGGCATCGTGGGTCTCGAGCCAGATCTCCTGCGCGTGCTTCGGCGACCGGGCGATCGTCGACGGCAGCTCCTCGCGTCCGGGCATCGTTCCTCCTCGCGCTTCCTCGTGCTCACGGTACGCCGATGCCAACGGATGCGGCCCGCCGGCCACCGGCCACCCCTCGTCGTTCCTACAGCCCGACCGACCTGTTCACCGCACTGTCGGCGGCGCCGATCTGGTCGTCGGCCGCGTCGGTCGAGTCATCCGTTCCGGCCCTGCGGTTGTCGACTGCGGTGGTCGACTCCTCGCCCGCACCATCGCTCTCATCATCAGCCGCACCACCGACCGCACTGTCGACCGCCTCAGCGGAGGCTCCCGGCATGGCGAACCCCGTCGCGTTCGGCGATGCGCTCTTGTCCGCGTCTGAATAGTCCTTGGTCTCGTCGCCGAGTCCGCCCTGATCCGCCATGGGACCCTCCTTCATCGCGCCGTCATCACGCCGCCGCTCTGGCGACAGCTTCAGTGTGCGCTCACCCGTTGCGTCTCGGCTGGGGGTTGCATCCGGAGCTGAATCGTGCCGATGTCTCGGCCCGTCCAGGCCGACCCGCGGCCGCGTCCGGTGCTCTGCCGGCAGACGGTTCACCGCACTACCGGCAGGGAGTTCAGCTCAGCCGATGGGCACGCAGATCACCCACGCCCTGATGGTGACGGGCTGGGCACCTCCAGGGTTGTTCACCTGCACGTCCCACCCGGTCGGCGTCGACTGAGCATCGAAGTGCGGCTCGGATCGCAGGACATTCCATCCGTCCAGGGGCCCGCCCACCCAGCCGAAACCACCGCCGGTCGCGATGCGCCCCGGAATGGAGTCGCAGCTCGCGGTGATCGTCTGCGCTTCGCCGGCCGGGAAGGCGAACGTGGTGGACGAGGTGCCGACGCTGATGGGGTCGATCCCGCCTCCGGATGCTCCGGCGGGGCCGGTCGGGCCGGCGGGGCCGGTGGGGCCGGTGGGGCCCGTAGCGCCTGCGTCGCCCTTGGGCCCAGTCGCACCGGTATCGCCCTTCGGACCGGTCGGGCCCGCGGGTCCTCGGGCGCCGGCGAAGTCGAAGGGTGCCTCTCCCTTCTTGCACGCGCCGTCGCTCGGCGCGCGCAACACGCCGAGCACCGATCTGCAGACCACGCTCGGCGAGGCGGAGCTGGCGCTGGCCGCTGCCGCGACGCCACCACCGGCCAGCAGAATTGTCGCGGCGATCGTCAACGTGGCCACGGTCCTGGATCGAATAGAGAACATCGGGTTCCTCCGTCCGGGGTCTCCTCGACCCCGGGCTCAGTGTCCACCCGCGCTCACACCGGCAACATCAGTGTCAGCCCCGATGCGTGAGCCAGCGATCTGCGACGGAGGGCGAGGCCTCACGTGCCATGGCCGACGTCTCGAGTAGCACCATCGTGCTCGGCCGGATGACGGATTCCGGATGCTGGATACCGGCCTCTCGATCGGGGAGACTGCCTCATCTAGACACGCAGCCACGAGAGGGCCATCCTCGTGCGTATGCGCCAGGTTCTCGTCACCACCCAAGCCCCGAGCTCGCCGATGTTCAGTCAGGGCGTCAAGGCCGGTCCGTTCGTCTACATCTCGGGCACGGCCGGAATCGACGTCGCAACGGGGAAGCTCGCCGGGCCCACGATCGGCGAGCAGGTTCGGCAGTCGCTGACCAACTGCGAAGAGGTGCTGCGGGCGGCCAACGCGACCCTCGACGACGTCGTGGAGGTGGGGGTGCTGCTCGCCGACCCTGACGACTTCGCGGGGATGAACGAGGAGTACGCGCGCTGGTTCCCGATCGAGCCGCCCACGCGATACGCCGCGAAGCTCGGCGCGGTGATCCCGGGTGTGCTCGTGTCGATCCGGATGACGGCGTACGTGGAGTAGAGCCACCATCGGCGCTTCGGGATACTGTGGCCGCATGGTGGATGGCGCAGACGCCGGCGGGTGGTCGCAGGTCGCGGAGGGCTGGGCCGAGCTCTGGGGATCGTTCGCCGATCCGGCGCGACGGGCGATCATCGAAGCGGCCGCGATCGGACCCGGAACGCGCGTGCTCGACGCGGGCTGCGGCAGCGGTGAGTTCGTCAGCCTGCTCGCGTCGCTTGGAGCGAACGTCGTCGGTGCCGATCCCGCTCCCGCCATGGTCGCTCTCGCTCGCGAGGCTGGCACCGGCACCGGCACCGAGGTCGTGCTCGCCGACATCGAAGACCTTCCCTTCGCGGATGCCGCATTCGACGTGGCGACGGCGGTGAACGCGCTGCAGTTCGCCGATGACACGACGGCCGCGGTGCGTGAGCTCGCCCGGGTGGTGCGACCGGGAGGCATCGTGGCCGTGTCCAACTGGGCGGAGGCTGCTCTCAACGACATCGACGTGGTCGAGGCCGCGATCGCCCAGGCCCGAGATGACGAACCGTATCCCGACGGCCCGTTGCGGCCGGCCGGCGGTATCGAAACGGCGCTCGCAGCTGGCGGGCTCCAGGTCGTGGACTCCGGCGTGGTGGACGTGCCGTGGTTCGCGTCCGACGAGGTCACTCTCGTGCGCGGCATCCTCCTCGGGGAGGACGCCGACGTGATGGCCTCGCTGCACGCCGTGATCGTGGCGGCCGCCGCCCCGTTCCGCGACGTGCAGGGCGGGTACGTGCTTCACAACTCGTTCCGGTGGGCGGTCGCTCGGGTATGAGCGTCTCGCCGACCTCGGCGCGGATGCGCGTCAGCGTCAGCGACGCCGCACAGAACGTGCCGGATCGGCGTCCGTTGGCTGCGCGGCATCCGCTCGCTGATAAGTCCGGGAGGAGCCGAGGATCCACATCGGCACCTTCATGATCCAACCGATGACCCAGAAGCCCGCGACGGCGAGGACCGAAAGCGCGATGCCGCCCGAGAACAGCCCGGGCCTCCACTCGTCTCCGACGAAGTCACGACCGATCTCGGCAGATCCGGCGGCCGTCATGACCAGGCCGACGATCAGCAGGAAGCCGATGATGCCACCGCCTGCCATGATGGCCTCGCCGCCGAGGACGGCGGCGACCAGCAGTGGAAGGAGGAAGCCGCCCAGGATGAGACTGATCGCGATGGTCCCGAGGAGTTCACCCGCCTCGCCCGCAACACCGTCGCTGATGAAACCCAGGATGAAGCCGAGCGCGACCATTCCCAGCAGCACGCCCATCAGCACGCGGGTGGTCGCCGAGATGAACTCTTTGGTGAAGCGGTAGCTGCCCGTGCGCCTGACGGCGGCCGCTGGCGTTCGCTTCTTCTTCATCTCCCCCATGCCTCTGACCTTACTGACGACGCGTCGGCGGCCATCAGCCCTGTGCCGAAGACCTCGCCGAAGCACTGACCCTTCCGCGGCGATTTCGAGCGGCGAAAGCTCAGCGCACCATCCGGCTGGGGTACGACTTGACCTCTTCGCCGTAGTGCGACCACGGGTGTGGCTGCGCGGCGAGCATGCGGCGGTAGAGATCCTGGGGCACGCCGGCGTATTCGTAGATTGACCCACTCTCGTACTGCACCCAGAGCAGCTCACGGTCTGGGTCGTATCCGAGCGCGCTGATGCCCGTGGAGTCGACGCGATGGAGCTTCATGGCGTCCCGGGTCTCCTTCTTTCCGCTCCCGCGGCCGCTTAGGCGTCGCAGCCGTCTCGCTGTCCCAGGCGTCTCAGCCGTCTTGCTGTCTCAGGACGCCTCAGGGCCGGTCCGCGGCGATCGCCTCGAAGACCGCCATCTCGAGCTTGTTCATGGTGAGCATCGCCTTGAACAGCCGCTCCTTGAGACCGGCATCCGTCGTCGCCATCAGCTCCGTGAAGCCGCGGGGAACCAGCTGCCAGGAGAGGCCGTACTTGTCGGTGAGCCACCCGCACCGGCTGGGCTCACCGCCGTCGGCCAGAAGGGTGTCCCACAGACGATCGACCTCGGCCTGGTCGTCGACCTCGAGCTTGATCGACACCAGCTGGGTCAGCGCGACATCCGGGCCACCTGCGATCAGCTGGTAGCGGGCGCCCGCGACGGTGAAGTCGACCGCGAGCGGCTTGCCGGCGTGGTCGGATCCCTCCGGCCACGGGTCGATGTTGAGAATCTCCGAGTCGGGCACCAGCGAGGTGTAGAACTCGGCGGCCTCGTCGAGAGGCCCCTCGAACAGGATGCAGGTCATGGAAGTCGTGGGCATGGGGTGATCCTCCGCGTCGCTAATGTCTTCGTCGTCATCGCTGCGTTTTCGTCGCCTCATTCGACCGTAGTCCCCCACAGCGCCGATGTGGAGGGGTGGATGCCGCAGACGGATGCGCAGTACAGTGCCGCCATCACCAATGGCGCGCATCGATGACGATGGCCATCCGCAGCGTGCTCCCACTCATCTGCCGTCGTCAGCCGAACGAAGGAGTCAGATCGTGAGCAGTGGAGCCCACGCGCCCACCCGGGTGCTCGTTCTGCACAGCGCCGGACTGCAGAGCCCAGGTGAAGGCAGCTCGGACCTCGTCGATTCCCTGCGGGCGTCGCTCGGATCGGCCTTCGCCGTCGATTTTCCGATCATGCCGACGCCGGATGACCCGACGTACGAGGCATGGAAGGGCGAGATCGTGCGCTTGCTAGACGCTGCGCCGGGTCCCGTGCTCGTGGTCGGTCATTCGCTGGGCGCCTCGGTTGTGCTGAAACTACTCGTGGAGGGGCCGACGGATGCGGACATCCGCGCGCTCTTCCTCGTCGCCACGCCCTACTGGGGAAACGAGCTGGAGGAGTTCGTGCTGCCCACCGATTTCGCGCGCAGGCTTCCCGCCGGGCTGCCGATCTTCCTCTATCAGGCTCGCGACGACGACGTGGTGCCCGCCGATCATCTCGACCGCTACGCTCGCGAACTGCCCGATGCCGAGATGCGGCGGGTCGACCGGGGTGGGCACGTGTTCTCGGGCGGGCTCCCCGAGCTCGTCGCCGACATCCGCGCCGTCGTCGACTAGCCGCCGACCACGTCACTCCCCGCGCTGCTCAGCGGGTTACTTCGCGCGCTCCTCGTCTCGCGCCTCCTCGAGACGCACCGAGTCGCGACCCCACCAGGTGGTGATGTCGACGCCGTGGTTCTCGGCATCGGCGAGAGTCCACCACTCGGGTGCCTCGCTGTCGTTGGCGATGCGTCCACCGGCAGCGACGATGGCGTCGATGCGGGCGTGCACCTGGTCGTGCGGCACGGCCACGTCGACGTGCATGCGTCCGCGGCGGGGCCGATCTGCCGGCATCTCGTCCTGCAGGAAGAACGACGAGTTGCGCCGCAACGGATCGACGAGGTGCGACTCGTTCGGACGCACGTAGCCCAGCGCCGCCTGCCAGAACGGCAACACGGCGGCATCCGGAACCGAGGCGACGGCGACCTGCACGACCTGGATCATGCTCGGATCGGCGACGAGCCCACGCTGCGCAGCTGCCGCGGAGATGGCGCGGGCCAGTTCGAGATCGCGCGTGCTCAGATCACGGATGCCGCGGGTGATGAGCTTCACCGCCACGCCCTCGCGCCGCAGGTCGACGTCGGGATCGTGCTGGGTCTCGGCGACGAGCGCGGCGATGTCCGCGACGAAGGCGGCGCCCTGAGCGTAGGACTCGGCGGACTCGGCTCGGAAGAACGCGTGCGCGCCCCAGTAGAGCACCCGCCAGTCGTCGACGCCGTCGGCATCGGAGAACTGCTGCGGAGTGATGTGCTCGACCGGCGTGACCATGTAGCCATGGTGGCGCGGGGGTGTGACAGCGGCAAGGGTGGGGGGCAGGCGGGCGGGCAGCTGGCCTGCGGCGCGGCGCGGGCGCGGGCGGCAGCCAGCGCCCGGAGTCGCGGCACCCGTCCGCGGCATCCGTCACCCGCGAGTCAGCGGAGATCGGCGCCCCTGCCCGCTGCCAGCCCGCAGGAATGCGCCTCAGCGCAGTGGGGGCCGGGCCTCAACTCCGCTGACTCGCAGACGCTCTACGCTCGCCCTTGAGTCCGGCGCCATGGTCTGGGCGCGAGTGTCGGTGGGGCGGAGTAGCTTGTCCGGCATGAGCGCTCCACAGGCATTCGAGCTCCATGTTCCCGACGACGTTCTCGACGATCTCCGCGATCGCCTGAGGCGCACCCGCCTGCTCCCCGACTCGCCGCGCAAACCCGCGTCGGGCATGAGCTCGACCTATCTGCGCGAGCTCATCGACACGTGGATCGACTGGGACTGGCGTTCCCGCGAGGCCTGGCTCAACGCGCATCCGCAATTCATCGCGCAGATCGGAGACAGTGCGGTGCACTTCGTGCATCGACGGGCAACGGATGCCGGCACAGATGCCGCAGCCGACGACGACGCCGTCAGCACGGGCCGCGACGCCAACGCCAACGCCCCGACGCTCCTCATCATGCACGGATGGCCGCACACCTTCGCCCTGCAGCTCGACTTCGCCGACCAGCTGCCCGACTTCAACGTGGTCGTCGCGAGCCTGCCCGGCTTCGCGTTCTCCTCGCCCTATGCCGACGGACCGCTGTCGGAGACGCGGCTGGGCGACACGATGCACGCGCTGATGACGGAGGTGCTCGGCTACGAGCGCTACATCACGTACGGCGAAGACGTGACGGCCAACATCAGCGACCTTCTCGCGGCGCAGCATCCGGAGCAGGTGGTCGGAATCCTGGCGACGAGTGCGCACTTCCCGAGCTACGACGAGCGTGACGCGCTGACGGACCCCGAGGAGAAAGCCTTCTTCGACGAGCTGTCGGCAAAGGGCGGGCCCGACGGCGCCTACGGTCACGTGCAGAACACCCGGCCCGACACCCTCGCGGCCGCGCTCAACGACTCCCCCGCCGGGCTACTCGGGTGGATCGCCGAGAAGCTGGTCGAGTGGAGCGACACCCCACCCGGCGACCCTAGCGCGGTCGAGCGGCGCATCTCGCGCGACCGCATCCTCACCGAGGCGATGATCTACTGGGTCACCCAGAGCATCGGCACGTCGTTCCGCCCGTACTACGAGGGCGCCGACAGGCCGGACTCGATCCCGCCGACATCGGTGCCCGCTGCCGTCGCCATCCAGAAGCACGAGGGCGGCTACCCCGAGTCGTTGGCGCGGCGGCACTACACGGGCATCCGCACCTTCGATCGGCTGGAGGAGGGAGGGCACTTCACCGCGGCCGAGATCCCCGAGGAGTTGGCGCGACGGATGCGGGAGTTCGCGGGGTCGCTGACGGATGCCGCTGGCTGAGGCGCTTCGGCCGCGAACTCCGTCCGGGCCTCAGTTAGCGGGGACCACTGCTCGCCGAAGCACTTCGACCGCGGACTCCGTCCGGGCCTCAGCGAGCGGGCACCACCGCTCGCTGAGGGCCGAGCGCAGCGACCGCCCGAAGCGCCTCAGGGCGCCAGGGGCGCGCCGAACCTGACCCGGGTGCCGAAGGGGTCACGCACGAGGGAGACGCGCTCGCCCCACGGCTGGTCGGCGGGCTCCTCGTCGACGGGGAAGCCGGCTGAGCGGACGGCATCCGTCGCCGAATCGACGTCGTCGACGTAGATCCAGAGCAGCATGCCACCCACCGGATCCGGATGCTCGGTCAGGCCGATGCCCAATGCGCTGGAGCCGAGTTGGAGGGATACGTAGACAGGCTCAGTCTCGTCTGGGAAGGCGTAGCGCAGCTCGCCGCCGACGATGTCGCGATAGAAGGCGAGGGCGGCAGTGAGGTCGGGGACTTCGAGGATCGCGAACGCCGACTGGATCATGCCGACAGCATCTCTCCGGTGCGGGCGGAGGTCAACCCCGGCCCGCGGAAGGGGAGTGCGGGGCGAGGCGCTACTCCTCCGTGCGACCCGTCAGCCGCAGCTCCTCGAGATCGAGCTGGGACTGGATGCGGCGCAACACGATGTCGTCGATGCGCTGCTCGTCGCGGAGGTTCACGATGGTCTCGCGCTTGAGCTCGAGGGCGGCGAGGCGCAGGCGGTTGTACTGCTCCTTCTGCCGGGTGGCCTCCTCGTCGGGCTCGTCGGAGGCGACGGCCTCGAGCACCTCGATGTGATGCTCGGTCTCGGCGAGCACCTTGTCACGCACGCTGTCTTCGATGCCGAGCTCGTTCGCCATGCCCGGGATCGCCTCGACTGCGGCCCGGGATGCCGCCAGCTCGGCGAAGTTGCGCTCCTCGTCGATGCCGTCGTCGGCAGGGAGGCGTGCCCACTTGATGATGAAAGGGAGCAGCGGCCCCTGCACGCCCAGAGTCAGCACGATCACGATCGTCGTCACGAACACCACGAGGTCGCGGTTGGGGAACGCATCTCCCGAGGCGATGACCGTGGGCACGGCCAGCACGGCGGCCAGCGAGACGGCGCCACGGAATCCGGCGAGCGACGACATCACGAGACCTCGCCGCGACGAGCGCAGAGTGCGCTGGTACGGCCGACGATCGACGAGGCGGATGACCACTGTGCTGAGCATCACGAACGCCGCCCGGATGACGATGAGCGCGATCCACACCACCACGCCGAACACCACGCCGAGCCCCAGCTGCGACGGCGGCAGCTCGCGGATGACCACCTGAACCTCGAGGCCGATCAGTACGAACAGCGCCGCATTGAGCAGGTAGGTCGAGACGGTCCAGAACGACTGCGCCTGGTCGCGCGCCTCGGGCCCCGCCACACGCGGCGCGATGCGAGCCATCACCAGACCGCACACGACGACCGCGAGCACACCCGACGAGCCGACGACCTCGGCGATGAGGAAGGCCGCGAAGGGGGTGATGATGAGTCCGACGTTGCTGATCAGCGGCATCCGGATGCGGAAGGCCAGCGACCCGAGATAGCCCAGTGCCACGCCGATGGCGATGCCGCCGACGTAGGAGACGAGGAGCGTCCACGTGATCTCGAGCGGCGTGATCTCCTGCCCGCTCACCGCGACGGAGACGACGAGGGCGTAGATGACCAGCGCCGTGCCGTCGTTGATGAGGCTCTCGGCTCGGAGCACGGTGCGCTGGCGGCGGGGCAGGGAGCCTGCGAGCTCGCTCACGGCTGTGGCATCCGTCGGCGCCAGAACGGCGCCGAGCACGAGGGCCACGACCCACGGCAATCCGAACCAGGTGCCGACGATGGCGACGCCAAATGCCGTGACGAACACGAGGAGCGTGCCGTTCAGCAGGATCACCCGGATGAAGCGGCGGATCTCGCGCGTCGACGTGGTGAGGCTCTCCCAGAACAGCAGCACCGGGAGGAACAGCAGGAGCACGGCCTCGGGCGGGAGCTCGATCTCGCGGAAGGCCGGGATGAAGCCGAGCAGCACGCCGAGCGGAATGAGCAACACGGGCGTCGTGACGCGCAGCCGTGCCGCGATCAGCCCGCCGACGAGAATGGCGAGTCCGATCGCGACGATCACTTCGAGCGCGAGCATGGGACCCAGCTTGGCAGGATCGGGGGTGGCGCCGTTGGGGCTTGCGCGGTTGGCCGGATCCGGTCGGTGCAGGGCGGCTGCGTGACGGCGCCCGCATCCGCCGCTACGCTCAGCCACATGGCTGATGATCAGGACCGATCCGTACGCACCTACACGACGCTGTTCGTGATCGTGGGGCTGATCATGCTCGTCGTCGGCGTGCTGAACCTCGTGACGACGGATGACAACGCCCTGCTCGCCTGGGTGATCATCGCGTGCGGCGTCTTCAACATCGGGCTGGCCGTGCTGTTCCACCGCCGTCGTCGCTAGGGCCGATCATTCGCGATCGCTGATGCCCGGACGCAGCCCGCGGCCGAAGCGCAACGGAGCGGCCCTTCTGAGCGCTTCGGGCGGTCGCTTCGCTCTGCCCTCAGCGAGCGGGTGCTGGGTTCTACCGTGTACGACGGATGCGGGCGGCTCCGAGGAGCATGACGCCCAGAAGGGTGAGCAGCACTGCCGCCCCGACCGGGCCCCACGGGTCGACACCGGTCGATGGGAGCGTGCTCGTTCCGCCGTCCGCTGTGGTGTCGGTTCCGTTTCCGCCCGCGCCACCGCCATCGCCACCGCCGTCGCCGTCGCCACCGCCGTCCCCGCCACCGCCATCGCCACCGCCCGTGCCGCCGCCGGCCGTGTTGATGATCGAGCAGGAGACGTCGTCACCCCAGTCCACCGTGACGGTGTCTCCCGCCACGGTGGCGCCGGTGCAGACCCAGTCCCCGGCGGTGTAGCCGTCGGGGCCATCCGTTTCACTGAGCACGTAGTCGCCCGGAAGCACCTCGGCCGACGTGACGGCCGTCGATCCGGTCGCGCCGGCGATCGGGGTCGGACCCGCCGCAGAGAGCACCCAGTCGGTCGGAGAGGCCGCCCCGCCCGAGACGACCTTCACCAACGTGAGCTTCGGATCGGCCAGGTCGAAGGTGTTCACGATCGTGCACGTCACGTCATCGCCGGCCTCGACCGACACCACGCCGTCGACCACGCCGGCTCCGTCGCAACTCCAGTCGCCGGCGGTGTAGTCGGCGGGACCACCGGACTCACCCAGCGTGTAGTCGCCGGGATCGACCGCGGCATCCGTCACCGCGTCCTCCCCAGACGCACCCGTGATCGGGGTCGGACCGGTGGCCGAGAGCTCCCAGTCACCAGCATCCGCGTCGCCCCCCTCGACGACCTTCACGAGAGTGAGCTCCCCCTGGCTCACGGCAGTCGAGCAGCTGAGCTCCGCTGCGAACGGGAAGTCGTGCACCTCGCGGGGGGTCGTTCCGACCGGACCGCCGGAGCCATGGACCAAGCTCGCACTGATGACATTGCCCTCGATGTTCTGCGTGACCCTCCAGCGCAGGTCGGCGCGCGGGGCGTAGATCGTGCCCTCCAGCGAGTCCCCGCCGGTGACTGTGATGGTCGTGGCCGTCGGGAAGTTGTACAGGATGTAGGGCGCCTGCGCCGAGGAGACGCCGGGGGAGTTCGGCATGGTTCCAGTGAACGAGTCGCCCGTGACGTTCACGAGAAGAGGTGTCGTCGGCGTCGGCTCGTCGTCGAAGGCCAGCTCGCCGAGGGCGGCGAGGTCGTCGGCCGTGATGGTGAGAACGTTCGTCTGGCCCGTGGTCAGGCTGACGTGACCCCGGGCGCCCGCGGCGAACGGCGACGCGAGAGGCGCGCCCTGGTCATCCGTCAGCACGACGGTGTTCGGGCAGGTGCCGAGATCGGTGGACAGTCCGCGATAGGTGTCGAAGGCTGCCGGGATGTCGATGAGGCTCGACGGCACCGGAGTGCCGATCGAGGCGGGCGTCTGCCGGGAGGTGCCCTCGACGCGCGGCATGGCTTCGGCCGCCGCCCCGGGCTGGGTGATGCGCCAGTCGATGGGGGTGTTGTTCTGGTCGAGGTCATGGGCGAGGTAGGTCGAGGTGTCGGCCACCTTGGCGTATCCGCCGTTGAGCACCCGCAGGATGTTTCCGCCCGACTGGGAGAAGTCCATGCCGCCGCCCACGTACAGCGTTGTCGGAACCGTGTCGCCAGGAGCGATGAACGTGGGGGTCACGGTGCCGCCGCCCGCCTCGACGTTGTACGTGACCCCGAAGGACAGGTCGCCGCCGAGGGCGAGGGTGCCCTCGGACTCGTCGGCGTTCAGGAAGACGTCGCCCTCGACGAAGACCAGGAACCCACTGTTCGCCGGATGCGCCGGCGCCGTGCCGATCGGCACCCGGACGGGATTGACCGGGCCGACATCGGCGGCCGCGGGAGCGACAGCCCCGACGAGTCCGCCGAGGACGGCGGCACCGGCGGTGAGCGCACCCGCGAGGACCAGGGCGATGGGACGAGCCGAGCGGTGGCGCATGTCCTCATGCTCGCATCGACATGCTGGCATGACAAGGGTCGCCGATTCGGCCACAAGAGATCGCCGAGAGTAGAACCGCTGAGGGCAGAACCGCCCTGCGCGGAAAAGGTGGAGCCGCGGCATCCGTTCACCGGACAGTGGACTGCATGAGCACAGACACCGCCATCCAACCCATCGACCATGAACTCGTCACGCGGCTGTTCCAGAACCGCGTCGTGATGCTCGGCAGCGAGCTCGACCAGAACCTCGGCAACAGGCTCTGCAGCCAGCTGCTGATGCTGAGCGCCGAGGATGCCCACGCCGACATCGGCTTCTGGATCAACTCCCCCGGCGGATCGGTGTCGGCCATGCTGGCGATCCGCGACGTGATGCAGGCGATCCCGAACGACGTGTCGACCCTCGCGATCGGCATGGCGGCGAGCGCCGGGCAGTTCCTGCTCACGTCGGGCACTCCGGGGAAGCGGTATGCGCTGCCCCACGCGCGCGTCCTGATGCACCAGGGCTCCGCCGGCATCGGCGGAACCGCCGTCGACGTCGAGCTGCAGGCCGACGACCTGCGCTACACCCGCGACCTCGTGCTCGGCATCATGGCCGATGCCACGGGGCAGAGCGTCGAGACTCTCACCGTCGACTCGCTCCGCGACCGCTGGTACACGGCGGAGCAGGCCCGCGACTACGGCTTCCTCGATCGGGTGGTGTCGAGCATGCCCGACATCTATCCGCGGACGTTCGGGTCGCTGCCGATCGGACCGCGCGCATGAGCACCTACACGATCCCCTCTGTCGTCGAGCGCCGCGGCAACGTCGAACGCTCGCTCGACGTCTACAGCCGCCTGCTCTCGGAGCGCATCGTCTACCTCGGCACCGAGATCGACGACGGAGTGGCCAACGTGCTCATCGCGCAACTGCTGCACCTCGAATCCGAGAGCACGGATGCGCCGGTGAGCCTCTACATCAACTCCCCCGGCGGCTCGCCGTCGGCGATGCTCGCCGTGTACGACACGATGCAGCACATCCGTCCACTGGTGGCGACGACCTGCGTGGGGCAGGCTGCTGGCCCTGCGGCGGTGCTGCTCGCGGGAGGGGCGCCGGGCAATCGCGCGATCCTCCGGCACGGGCGCGTGATCCTGCACCAGCCGTCGACTCAGGGGCAGGGATCGATTCCGGATCTGATCATCCACGCCGACGAGGTGCTGCGGGTGCGCGCTGAGCTGGAGGAGGTGCTGGCGGCCGATACCGGGCGCGACCTGGCGTCGCTCAGGCGGGACACCGACCGCGACCTGATTCTGCCGGCGGCCGCTGCGGTGGAGTACGGGCTGGCGGATGCGGTGGTGGCGACGCAGCGGGCTGGGTCCCCCGCCTTACCACCCGCTCGCTGAGGGCCCCGCGGAGCGGGGCCGAAGCGCATCACGGGCGCGCGCTCGGGAGTTGCGCTTCGGCCTCGGACTTCGTCCGGGCCTCAACGAGCGGAGAGCTGGCGGCGGTGGATCAGGCGGCGAGGACCACGTCCATCCCCGAGTAGGAGATCGACACGGCACCGAACGGCGCGATCGGCTCCTCGGGCGCGCTCGGGAAGCCGGGCTCCGGGGCGATCGGGATGCCGGGTTCGGTCGGCGTCAGCGGGAAGTCCGGCTCGGTGGGGGCATCCGGAGCACCGGGATTGTCTGGCGCATTCGGCTCGGACGGGATGAACGGCGGCTCCGGGGCCTCTGGCACGCCCGGGGCACTCGGCTCGTCGGGCACGGGCGGCACGTCGGTCACACCACGTGCGGGCACGGTTGCCGACGACGGGCGCGAGCGCAGCAGCGCACTGAGTCGCCGCATCCGTTCGCCGTCTCGGCGTTCGATCATGGCGCCGACGCCTGCCGCGATGTCGTGCAGCGTGAGGCCGAGCGCCTCGGCGACGGCGCCGAGGATCTCGCTCGACGGCTCCTTGCGTCCGCGTTCGATCTCGGAGAGGTACTGCGTGCTCACGCCGGCGGCTGAGGCCACGTCGGCGAGGATGCGGTGCTGCTCGGCGCGCGTCTCGCGGAGGAAGGCGCCGACGAGGTCGCGCCAGAGCGGCTCCCGCTGCGGGGTCGGCACCTGGCGTTGCGGCTCGCGCTGCGTCAGCATCGTGAACGTGTCCAGTCGGCGGATCGGGATGACGGTACCCATAGCGCGAGGCTAGTTCGCGGGCGCCGCCACGTCACCCCTATCCGCTCAGAGCAGAACGGATCGGTGCAGATCGGCGAGACGCTGGGCGCCGACGTCAGACCCCGAAGCGCCCCGTCAGGCGGCTGTGGAATCCGGTGCTGCGCTCATCGAGCCCCTCGATCGTGACGGCGGCCCCGTGAGCGCGGTACTTCGTCTCGATGGAGTCGAGCGCGGCGACGGTGGAGGCGTCCCAGATCTGGGCCTGGCTGAGGTCGATGGTGACGGATGTCGGATCGTCGGCGTAGCTGAACCTGTCGACGAGGTCGTTGCTGCTGCCGAAGAACAGCGGCCCGAGCACGTCGTAGTGCACGCTCTCTCCGTCGTCGCTGAGGGTGCGCTCGACGGTGATGACGTGGGCGACGCGGCGGGCGAAGAGCACCATCGCCAGGATCACGCCGACGATCACGCCGAGGGCGAGGTTGTTCGTCGCGACGACGACGACCACGGTGACGACCATGACGAGGGTCTCGGGGATCGGCATTCGTCTCAGAGTTGACGGCTTGAGGCTGTGCCAGTCGACGGTGGTGATGGCGACCACCATCATCACGGCAGCGAGGGCGACCATGGGGATCTGGCCCATGATCGAGCTCAACGCCGTGACGAGGAAGAGCAGGAAGACGCCCGCGACGACGGTCGAGATGCGGGTGCGGGCGCCGCCGGTCTTGACGTTGAGCACGGTCTGGCCGATCATCGCGCAGCCGGCGATGCCGCCGTAGAAGCCGGCGAGGATGTTCGAGACGCCGAGCGCCCACGACTCACGATTCTTGTGCGACGGGGTGTCGGTCATCTCATCGACGAGCTTCGCCGTGAGCAGGGTCTCCATCAGGCCGACGAAGGCGACACTCAACGCCGTCGGCAGGATGATCTGCAGCGTCGCGAGGTTCAGGGGCACCAGGAACGGGGTGATGCCGGGGAGCTGCCCGGTGAGCGGCCCTTCGTCGGCGACGTTCGGAACCGTGATGTTCGCGATGATGACGACGGCCGTGACGACGACGATCGCGATGAGCGGTGACGGCACCGCCATGGTGAACCGCGGCACGATGAAGATGATCGCGAGCGTCACCGCGAAGAGCACGTAGGCGAGCCAGGGCACGTTGATCACGTGGGGAACCTGCGCAACGAAGATGAGGATGCCGAGGGCGTTGACGAAGCCGATCATCACCGACCGCGGAATGAAGCGCATCAGGCGGGCGAGGCCGGCGAGGCCGAAGGCGATCTGGATGAGGCCGGCGAGGATCACCGTCGGGAGCACGTATTCGACTCCGCGCTCGTGCACGAGCGGTGCGATGACGAGGGCGACGGATCCGGCGGCCGCCGTGATGACGCCGGGGCGACCCCCGAGGATCGACATCGTGAGCGCCAGCACGATGGAGGCGACCAGGCTCACCATCGGATCGACCCCGGCGACGATGGAGAACGAGATGACCTCGGGCACGAGCGCGAGCGTGGTCACCATGCCGGCGAGCACCTCGCGCGACAGCTGGCGCGGGGACCGCAGTGCGGTCCGGACGGTGACCGGGGTGAAGATGAAGGCTGGGCGCGCGGCAGCAGGCATGAGTTCGAACTCCGACTGGGTGGCTCCGGGAGAGCGCGTTGACGAGGTGGCGGTGGTGAGCGCAACGTCGCGCGGGAGTCCACTCCGGGCGGCGGCGACGGCGGGGTGGGGGAACGGATGCGGCAGCCGAGTGCGCGGCCGCGAACGCACAACACTACAAGGTCGGTCCGCTCGCCGACGCGCTGACCTGGCGGGGTCTAAGTGTCCTGGCGGGGGCAGGAACCTCCGCCGTGACACCTAAACCCCGCCGAGTAGGCGAGGGATCCGTGGCCGGCACCTCGGCGAGCGGGGGCTGAGGCGCTTCGGCCGCGGACTCCGTCGGGTCCTCAGTGACGCGAGGGCCGCACCACCAGGCCGGTGCCGCCGCCGCGACGCACGGGCTCCGCGGCCGCCGTCAGCAGGCCCTTCCGCCCGACCTCGATCGCCGCCGCCGCGCCGATCTGCGCGGCCGACGTGAACTGGTCGCCGGAGGGCACCAGCACCTGGCCATAGGGCGCGAGCGCGGCACCGTAGGCGGTGATGAACTCGGGCTCGGCCGACGTCGTGGGACCGTTCCGCTGCGACGCCCTCGGCGCCGCGACGGCCTCGGGCAACGTCATGCCCAAGTCGATGCGGTTCATCAGGATCTGCAGCACCGTCGTTATGATGGTCGCGCCACCGGGCGATCCGACGACGAACTTCACCTTGCCGTCGTCGAGCACGATGGTCGGCGACATCGACGACCGCGGCCGCTTGTTCGGCTCGATCCGGTTCGGGTCCGTGGCGTTGTAGACCGTGCTGAAGTCGGTCAGCTCATTGTTGAGCAGAAAGCCGCGCCCCGGAACCACCATGGCCGATCCGCCGGTCTGCTCGATCGTGAGCGTGTAGGCCACGGCGTTGCCCCATTTGTCGACAACGGAGAGGTGCGTGGTCGAGACGTTCTCGGTGTCGGCTGCCTCCTCGAAGGCGACGGATGCGCATCCGGCGACGTCGAGCGCTCCGGCTGGAACCGGACGGGCAGAGGCGGATGACGGGTCGATGGTGCAGTCGCGGGCGTCGGCGAACTCCTGGCTGAGCAGCGTCTCGGTCGGAACGTCGACGAAGGCGGGGTCACCGAGGTACGCGGCACGGTCCGCGAAGGCCCGCGCCGAAGCCTCGAGGTAGAGGTGCAGGGCGGCTGCGGCATCCGTCGACGACAGATCGTGGTTCTCGAGGATGTTCAGCGCCTCGCCCACCGCGATGCCGCCCGAAGACGACGGCGCCATGCCGTAGACGTCGAGGCCGCGGTAGTCGACCTGCGTGGCCGCCTGCTGCACGACCTCATAGGCCGCGAGGTCTGCCGTGGTCATGGTGCCGGCCGGCGCGGGGAGGGTGGAGGCCGGGTCGATCCGCGGATTCTGCACCACGTCGGCGATCTCGGCGGCGAGCCTGCCCTGGTAGAGCGCGTTCGGTCCGCGAAGGGCGATGAGCGCGAGGGTCTTGGCCAGCGCCGGGTTGCGGAAGGTGGTGCCGACCTTCGGGGCGTCGCCGCCCGGGAGGAACAGCTTGGCCGTGTCGGGGAACGCGGCGAAGCGCGCCTTGTTGTCGAGCGTCTGGTTGCGGAAGGTGTCGTCGACCGGGAAGCCCTTCGCGGCCAGCAGGATGGCCGGCGCGAGCATGGACGAGAGTCGCTTGGTGCCGAACTCGTCGAGCGCGGCGTCCCAGGTGGCGAGGGTTCCCGGCACTCCCACCGAGACGCCCGAGGAGACGAGCTGCGGCGTGAACGGGTAGGGCGCTCCGGTCGCGGGGTCGATGAACGCGTCGGGGGTGATGCCTGCCGGCGCGGTCTCGCGGCCGTCGATGGTGCTCACCTCGCCCGACTTCGCGTCGAAGTAGACGAAGTACCCGCCGCCGCCGATGCCAGCGCTGTAGGGCTCGGTCACGCCGAGCGCTGCGGCCGTGGCGACGGCGGCATCCGCCGCATTGCCCCCGCGCTTCAGCACCTCGATGCCGACGCGGCTCGCGGATGCGTCCACCGACGAGACGGCGCCCCCGTACCCCGTGGAGGTGGAGGTCGTCGGGTTCGATCCCGGATGGCCGCCATGGCCGCCTCCGTTTCCGGTGACGGATGCCGCTGAGACCGTCGCGCTCTGCGACTGGGCTGTCGCCGGAGCGACCGTGGCGAGAGCACCGAAGGCGAGCGTGCCGACGGTGGCGAGCGCCAACCGCCGAAGCATCGGACTCCGACGTTCTGCCGATGTGTGTGCAGCGTTGATGACCATGAACTTGTCCCCCGAAATGGTTACAGTGCGGTCTTCCTCACGGTAGACCCGGGCGACGGATGGGACAAGAGCCCGATGCGGTGCCACACTGTGGACATCGCCTCATCGTCGAGAGGATCCGCCGTGTACATCGCCCTCGTTCTCGCCCAGACGCTCGTGCTTCCGCTGGTGTCCGGCTTCATCCAGCTCGTCGTGGCCGGCGGGGATCCGCTCGTGGTGTTCGGCATCTGGTGGGCGTTCTGGGGCGTCGGCACGCGACTGTTCGTGGCCGGCATCAGCCAGCTGGCGAATCCCGGGCGCACCACGAAGGGCATCCTCGGCATCGAGGACGAGAGTGCTGAACTCGTCGTGCACGAGCTCGGGTTCGCGAACCTCTGCCTGGGATTCGTCGCGCTCTTCGCGCCGTTCGTTCCGGACTGGGGCATCCTCGGTGCGCTTCCCGGCGCGATCTACCTCGGACTCGCGGGCTTCAGGCACATCCCGAAGAAGGGCAAGAACACCGATGAGGTCGTGGTCACGTGGACCGACATCCTCGTGTTCGTGGCGGTTGTGGCGGGGATCGTGCGGATGGTGACGCTGAGCTGAGCGCGACAGGAACGCGCTCTGGCCCACTCATTGCGCTCGGGCCCACAGTGGAACGCGGGCCGGTGCACCGAAAGTGGGCCGAGCATTAGACAGCGCTTCGACCGAGGACTTCGTCCAGGCCCCAGCCAGCAGGGGCGACCCTCAAGCCGACCCGCGCACCACCAGCTCGGTGGGCATCGTGAGCCGCGCTGCCGGCTGGCCGTCGATGACCTCGAGCAGCATCCGCACCATCTCCCGCGCGATGCGGTCGAAGGGCTGACGCATGGTGGTGAGCTCGGGCGAGGTGCGCGTGGCGATGGGGGCGTCGTCGAAGCCGGCGACGGCGACGTCGGTGGGCACGGTGCGTCCGGCGGCGCGCAGCACGTCGAGGGCGCCAGCTGCCATGAGGTCGTTGGCGGCGAAGACGGCGTCGACATCCGGATGCCGCTCCAGCAGCGCGCGCATGGCCCGCTCTCCGCTGGTGCGCGAGTAGTCGCCCTCCTCGACGAGCGACTCGTCGAAGTCCTCGCCCATCTCGAGGCGGTACCCCTCGAGGCGCCCGGTTCCCCCGGAGGTGTCGAGAGGTCCGGCGATGTGGGCGACGCGCCTGCGTCCGAGGCCGCGCAGGTAGACCACCATGTCGCGCGCACCCTCGAGGTCGTCGGCCGAGACGTAGCCGATGCGACGTTCGTAGCCGAGCGGGATGCCGCAGGCGATCACCGGGATCTCGGCGGCCACGAGCTCCCCGAGGAAGCTCTCGCGTCCGCGGTGCGACGACACCAGCAGGGCTCCGTCGACGTGGCCGGCGGTGATGAACTCGGTGGCGCGGCGCTGCTCGTCGTCAGACCCGGCCATCAGCAGCACGAGCGGAAGGTCGCGCTCGGCGAGGGCCTGGGCGGCTCCGCGCATGAGGGCGGAGAAGTTCGGGTCCTCGAACAGGCGCTCGTGCGACTCTGTGAGCAGGAACGCGATGGAGTTCGCGCGCGCCGTCGCCAGGTTGCGGGCGTGCGGGTTGGCCCGGAAGCCGGTCTTCTTGATGGCCTTCTCGACGGCGGCTGCGGCATCCGGGCTCACCCAATGGCCGCCATTGAGCACACGTGACACCGTGCCGCGCGAGACGCCGGACTCGCGCGCGACGTCCTCGATGGTCGGGCGCTTGCGCGGGGTGCTCTCTGCCACGGTGTCAGCCTAGGGGCGGTCGGGCGGATGCCGGTGACATCACGCCTTCACCGCACCGGCCGCGAGGTCCACCCGCCAGTAGCGCTGCAGCACGAGGAACAGCGCGATGAGCGGGATGATCGACAGCAGTGCGCCCGTGATCACCAGCGTGTAGAGCGCCGGCACCGTCGACCCCTGGTTGAGCAGGCCCGAGAGGCCGACGGTGATCGGGAACAGCTTGTCGTCGCCGAGCATGATGTACGGCAGCATGAAGTTGTTCCAGATGGCCACGAACTGGAACAGGAACACCGTGACGAGACCGGGGAGCATCATCGGCATCGCGAGGCGGTGCAGGATGAACAGCTCGCCGGCACCCTCGGTGCGGCCCGACTCGATGATCTCGGTCGGCACCGCGGCAGCCGCATAGATGCGCGCCAGGTAGATGCCGTACGGGCTGATGATCTGCGGCAGCAGTACGGCCCAGTAGGTGTTGGTCATACCCACCTGCGCGAGCATGAAGTACTGCGGGATCGCGAGGATCACGCCGGGCACGAGCACGCCCATGAGCAGCACCTTGAAGACGCCCGACTTGCCCGGGAAGGTGAATTTGGCCAGCGCGTAGCCCGAGAGCATCGACACGTAGGTCGAGAGGATGGCGCCCACCCCGGCGTAGAGCGCGGTGTTGAGCATCCAGCGCCAGTAGAGCCCGCCGCGGTACTCCGTGAGCTCCACGATGTTGTCCCACAGGTGGGTCGACGGCAGGAAGGTGAAGGTGCTGAACAGCTCGGAGCCGTCCTTGGTCGACGCGATCACGACCCAGAGAACGGGCGTGAGGCAGTACAGGGCACCGATGAGCAGCACCAGCGTCGTGCCGATCGACATCGGCGCCTTGGCACGCCGGGCGGCCGGCGACGAGGAAGACCGGCGAGACAGAGACGGCAGGCGCGGAGCATCCGTGGTCGAGGGAAGTCCGGAGTCGGAGCCCGAACCCGACGCAGCGGGGTTCACGGCGGGCATGTTCGTGGTGGCAGTCATGGATCAGTCCTCCTGACCGAAGGCGCGACGCTGAACGACGCGGAGGAAGAAGAACGAGATGGCGAAGGTGGCCAGGGCGATGATGATCGACGTTGCCGACGCCGTGTACACGTCGTCGCGGATGAAGGCATCGCGGTAGACGAGCATGAGCGGCGACCACGTGGTCGAGAGGCTGTTGGTGAGCGGGCGCAGCGTCATCGGCTCGGCGAAGACCTGCAGCGTGGCGATCATCGAGAACAGCGCGGTCATCACGAGCGCCGGCGCGATGATCGGGATCTTGATGCGCAGCGCGATCTGCACCTCGGATGCGCCGTCGATGGTGGCCGCCTCGTAGATCTCGCTCGGCACGGCCTTCAGCGACGTGTACATCACGATCATGTTGAAGCCGACGCCGCCCCAGAGCGCGATGTTGGCGATGGCGAAGATGACCAGGCCGGGCGACAGCATCGACGGGACGTCCCAGCCGAGCTGGTCGAAGATCCAGTAGAACGGGCTGACGCCGGGCAGGTAGAGGAAGCCCCAGAGCAGCGAGGAGATGACGGCCGGAACGGCGTAGGGGAGGAAGATCGAAACCCGCGAGAAGCCGCGAGCGCGAGTGCGGCGGGAGTCGAGCAGCAACGCGAACAGCAGCGCCAGGACGAGCATGGTCGGAACCAGGATGAGCCCGTAGAGGAGCACCCGGCCGACGGATGCCGCGAAGGCGGGGTCCGTCAGCGACGCGATGTAGTTGTCGAACCCGGCGAAGACCTGGGAGCGGGCGCCGGAGCCGAGGCCCAGTCCCTTCACGACGGTCTTCTGGAAGCTGAGGTAGAGCGTGTAGACGATGGGCGCCGCCATGAACACGACGAACAGCACGATGCCCGGCAGCAGCATCATGTAGGGCACGACCGCGCGCTTGCGGGCCGCCTTGCGCTTGGCCGGGCTGAGCGCCGCGGGTCGCTGCGAGGCCCGCCGTTGCCTGGCCGGTCTCTCGACTGTCGCTGTCATCAGGTTCTCCTGGAAGTGCTGTTCGCTGCGGCCGCGGCCTGCGGCCGGGCCGCAGTGAGCGGTGTGAAGGGTGGGCGGGGGTCCCATGGACTCGACCCCCGCCCGGTGGTGCTACTCGACGGTGAAGCCGCTGGCCTTCATGTCGTCGAAGGTGATGTCCTGCATCGCCGTGACGGCCTCGAGGAAGGCGCTGGCCTGCTTCGACTCCGCCGCCTTCGCGAACTCGTCGTTGTACGCGCTGTAGGCGACGTTGACGTTCGGTCCGTAGGTGAAGTCACCGACCGACTGGGCCGCCTCGGCCGCCACGTCGTAGAAATCGGGCTGGTTGCTGAAGAACGCAGGAGCCTCGGTGAGGGCGGATGCCGCTGCATCCGTCGCCGCCGGGTAGATGCCGGTCTCCGTGACGAGAGCCTTGACGGCCTCGGGGTCGGTGTTCAGCCAGGTGGCGAACTCGACCGCGGCTTCGGCGTGCTCCGACTGCGTGGTGACGGCGGTCGAGGATCCACCCCAGTTGCCGTTGGACGGGCTGGACGCGTCCCAGTTCGGGAGCGGCGCCGCCTTCCACTTGCCGGCGGTGTCTGCTGCGCTGCCCGAGAGCACACCGGGACCCCAGACGGCGCCGGTCCAGCCGACCTGCGTACCGTCGTTGAGTCCGGCGTTCCACTCGGGGGTGTACATCGGCTTGTTGTCGATCACGCCCTCCTCGACGAGTCCGCCCCAGTACTCGGCGACCTTCTGCGTGGGCTCGGCGTCGATGTCGACGCCCCAGGCGTCCCCGTCGATGCTCCACCACGAGGCTCCGGCCTGCTGCGAGAGGCCGGTGAACCAGCCGGCGTCGTTCGCGGAGAACGTGCCGAGGAACTTGGTGGGGTCTGCGGCGTGGATCGTGCGGGCGGCATCCGCGTACTCGTCCCACGTGGTGGGAACGCTCACGCCGAGCTCCTGGAAGATGTCGTCGCGGTAGAAGAACATCATGGGGCCGGTGTCCTGCGGGATGGCGTACACGGCGTCGCTGCCGAGGGTGACCGAGTTCCACACGCCGTCGGGGAACGTGGAGGAGAGGTCCGCCGCGCCGTCGCCCGCGATGTCGGCGATGGCGTCGGCCGAGACGAGCGTGGGGATCTTCTGGTACTCGGCCTGGATCAGGTCGGGGGCACCGCTGCCGGCCTTGATGGCCGTGAGGAGCTTGGTGATGGCCGGGTCGCCGCCGTCCTGCTTGGCGACGGTGACCTGGATGTTCGGGTTCGCCTTGTTCCAGATGTCGACCACCTTGTCGAGGTTGGGCGCCCAGGCCCAGTAGGTGAGTTCCACCTTCTCGTCCGATGATCCGCCGTCGCTGCCGGAATCGGCTGTCGCCGTGCATCCCGTCATGATGAGCGCTGCTGCGGCGGCTGTTGCTATGGCGCCGATGCGAAGTCGAGCTCGCATTTCGTCCTCCTTGTCGAAAGCTGTGTTGTGCAGGTTTGTGGCACCACCGCTCTCGCTGAGAAGAACGCCGCTGTGCCTGTGAGCGATCCCAGTAACGCACAGACTGATTGCGTTGTCAACACGATTGCGCCCCGCTTTTGCTTGTGTTTGCTTGTGTGCTAGAACTGGGAACGCACACAGTCAAAGGAGATCGCCCCATGTCGACCCAGCACACGGGAAGCCCGCTCGCGGCACCTGTCCAGCACGCGTTCGACGTGACGGATGCGGTGACTACTGCGGTGACGGATGCCGGAACCCCCGTCGACTCCTCTCCTGCGGCATCCGCTCGCTCCGGCTGGATCCCGGGTACCGCGCAGCTCCGCTTCGGCGGCGACTACAACCCCGAGCAGTGGCCGCGCGAAACCTGGCTCGAGGACATCGAGCTGATGCGCGAGGCAGGCGTCAACCTGGTGAGCGTCGGCATCTTCTCGTGGGCGCTTCTCGAACCGCGCGAGGGCGAGTACGACTTCAGCTTCCTCGACGAGGTGCTCGACCTCCTCGCCGGCGCAGGCATCGACGTCGACCTCGGCACTCCCACGACCGTGCCACCGGCCTGGTTCTGGAAGAGGTACCCGCACTCCCGCCCGGTGACGCGGGAGGGCGTGACCCTCGGCTTCGGTTCGCGCGGTCTCGTCAGCCCGTCGTCGCCCGAGTACCGTGCGGCATCCGTCGCCATCGCCTCGGCCCTCGCCGAGCGTTACGGCCAGCATCCCGCGGTCGTGCTCTGGCACGTGCACAACGAGTACGGCGCCCCGATCGGCGAGAGCTACGACGATTACTCGGTACTCGGCTTCAGGCGCTGGCTGCAGGACCGCTACGGATCGCTCGAGCAGCTGAACGCGGCCTGGGGCACGTCGTTCTGGGGCCAGCGCTACGGCGAGTGGGACGAGATCGACGCCCCGCGGCAGTCGGCCTCGATCACGAACCCGGCCCAGCGCCTCGATTTCAAGCGGTTCTCGTCGGATGCGCTGCTCGCCTGCTACATCGGCGAGCGCGACGCCATCCGCGCTCACGCACCCCAGCCCATCACGACGAACTTCATGGCGACGAACTGCCCCTCGGTCGACTACTGGGCGTGGGCGCGCGAGGTCGACATCGTCTCGAACGACCACTACCTGACCGCCGAGCGCGACGACAACCATGTGATGCTGGCGATGGACGCCGACTTCACCCGCTCCCTCGCCGGTGGCAAGCCGTGGATCCTCATGGAGCACTCGACCTCTGCGGTCAACTGGCAGCCGCGCAACATCGCCAAGCGCTCGGGTGAGCTCGCTCGCAACTCGCTGTCGCACGTCGCCCGAGGCTCGGATGCCGTGCTGTTCTTCCAGTTCCGGGCCAGCCGCTTCGGCGCCGAGAAGTTCCACTCGGCGATGCTTCCCCACGCCGGAACGTCATCGCGCACCTGGCGCGAGGTCGTGTCGCTCGGGGCGCTGCTGGGTGCCTCCTCGGAGTTGCGCGGGTCGCGGGTGGAGGCATCCGTCGCCATCATCTGGAGCACGGAATCGTTCTGGGCCCAGGACCTGGAGTGGCGGCCCTCGGTCGACCTCGCCCACCGCGAGCGCGTCGAGGCCTTCTACACAGCACTCTGGAACCTCGGCGTGACCGTCGACTTCGTGCACCCCTCTGCCGACCTCTCGGGATACTCCACGGTCTTCGCGCCATCGCTCTACCTGCTCGACGACGAGGGCGCGGCGAACCTGCGCGGCTATGTCGCCGCGGGCGGAACCCTCGCCGTGTCGTACTTCTCGGGCATCGTGTCATCGAACGACGACGTGCCGGCCGGCTCCTACCCGGGCCAGCTGCGCGAAGTGCTCGGGCTGTCGATCGAGGAGTTCCTGCCGCTCAAGTCGGGCGATCGGGTCGAGTTGTCCGCGGCGACGGATGCCGCTGCTTCGGGCACGGGCGCCGACGGCGCCGCCTGGTGCGGCTCGGTCTGGAGTGACGCCATCGTGCTCGAGGGCGCGACCGCAGTGACGAGCTACGTCGACGGTCCGGCTGCCGGCCAGCCGGCCGTCACGGTCAACGACCTGGGCGACGGATCGGCCTGGTACCTCTCGACGCGCCTCGACGGGGCCGACCTCGAGGACTTCGTCTCCGATGTACTCACCTCAGCAGGTGCCTCGGTCGCCCGTCCGGCGGCCGGCCTCGAGCGGGTCACCCGGGTCGCCGACGACGGCACGCGCTTCACCATCGTGATCAACCACGCTGATGGTGCCGCATCCGTCGGCGTCACGGGAACCGACATCGCCACGGGCGAGCCTGTCGCCACTGACGCGGTTGTGGCGGGTGGAGCTGTGCGCATCGTCAGGGAGACCGCGCACTAAACGTGCTTCGGGCGGTTACCCGAGTCCCCGCTCGCTGAGGCCCCGACGAAGTCGGCGGTCGAAGCGCGCTATTTCACCACGTCGTACACGGCCTTGATGATCCCGTTCTCGTAGGCCGCCTGCTCCACGAGCTGCAGTCTCGCGAACTGCGCACCGGCGTCGTCGGCGAACAGCCGCTTGCCGGCGCCCAGCAGCACCGGGAACACGAGCAGGTGGTACCGGTCGACGAGCCCGGCCGCCGCCAGGCTCTGCGCCAGCGTCGCGCTTCCGTGCACGATGATCGGAGCACCATCGCCCTCCTTGAGGGCCGCCACGTCGTCGAGCGACCGCACGATCGACGTGTTGTTCCACGTCGGCTGCTCGGTCAACGTGGTCGATACCACGTACTTGGGCATCGCGTTGTACTGGGCGAAGTCGTCGACCATGCTCGGCCACACCGGCGCGAACTCCTCGTAGCTCACGCGGCCCATGAGCATCGCCCCGGCCTCGAGCTGCTCGGTGCCCTTGATCTCGTAGGCCTCCGCCACGAACGGCACCTCCTTGAAGGTCCAGCCGGCGCGGGGGTGCGAGCCGCCACCGGGGGAGTCGACGACTCCGTCGAGGGAGATGAATTCGGTGACGATGAGCGTGCGCATGAGGGTTCCCTGTCGTTCGGATGCATGAGGCGGAGCATCCGTCTCATCATGGCGTCGAACGGGTCGGCGCGTTATCGACAGAATCCGCGAGATCGCATGCAGAGACCTCGCGGAGGCCGGCTGCGGATGCTGCGCGCGAGTACACCATCGCGACGCTCTCGTCGCAGGATCTGCGGATTCCTGTCACCCGTTTGTGGGACATCGACCTTCTTGGCTCCACACCCTTGCAGCCTGCGATGAAGCGGTGGAATCATCGCGACTCATACGCCGGAGTCCACCGGCGCGCACTCCTACTACGACGTCAGGATAGAAATGCGCAGATTGAGAACCATCGCAGTGACATCGACCATCGCACTCGCCCTCACGGCGCTGGCAGCCGTTCCGGCGAGCGCGGTCACGTCCGAGACCGGTGAGGTGACGGGCGAGCAGGAGTTCGTCGTCCTCTTCGCCGAGGGCACCTCCAAGGCCGACGCCGCAGCCGCAGTGACAGCGGCCGGCGGAACCATCGTCTCCGAGAACACCGACGTGGGCGTCGCAACAGTGCGCACGACCGATGCCGACTTCGCGACGGATGCCGCAGCCCAGGGAGTCATCGAGGGAACGGCCCAGAACCGCGTCATCGCCGACGTGCCTGAAGCGCGCTCGGCATCGGGCGACGCGAAGAAGGTCGACGAGGCCGAGGCCGAGGTGCGCGCCACTGCCGGCAACGCCACGGCACCGAAGGCCGCGGCCGCCAAGAAGGGCGCGGCCGCGGTGGAACCTCTTGCATCGCTGCAGTGGGACATGAAGCAGATCGGTGCGACGTCCGACGGCTCCTACAAGTACGAGAAGGGCAGCAAGAAGGTGCTCGTGGGCATCCTCGACACCGGCGTCGATGGAGCGCATCCTGACATCGCTCCGAACTTCGACGCGAAGCGCAGCCGCAACTTCACCGTCGACATCCCCGTCGACGCCAACGGAGCCTCGATCGACGGGCCGTGCGAGGAGGAGCCCGACCTGTCGTGCACCGACCCGTCCAACGTCGATGAGAACGGCCACGGAACCCACGTCGCATCCACCATCGGCTCGCCCATCAACGGCATCGGCATCGCCGGCGTCGCTCCGAACGTGTCGCTGGTGAACCTGCGCGCCGGACAGGACTCGGGATACTTCTTCCTGCAGCCGTCGCTCGACGCCCTCACCTACGCCGGCAAGATCGGCGTCGACGTCGTCAACATGAGCTACTACGTCGACCCGTGGCTGTTCAACTGCACGAACAACTCGGCGGACTCCCCCGCCGACCAGCAGGAGCAGCGCACCATCATCACCGCCATGCAGCGCGCGCTCGACTTCGCCCGCCTCCGCGGCGTGACGTTGATCGCGGCGGCCGGCAACGGTGCCACCGACTACACCAAGGCGATGACGGATGCCGGCAGCCCCGACTTCGCCGACGTTCCCGGCGAGGTCGCCTACACCCGTGACCTCCTCGACCCCGCGAGCTGCATCTCGATGCCGTCCGAGGGCAAGGGCGTCGTCGCGGTCAGCAGCACCGGCCAGACGAAGCGCAAGGCGTACTACTCCGACTACGGCAACGGCTACGTCGATGTCGCGGCTCCCGGTGGCGACGTCTACGACACCCCTGCAGGCACGCGCGATTACGCGGGTGGAATCCTGGCGGCCTACCCCGCGGCACTCGCCGCGTCCGAGGGTGCCATCGATGACGCCGGCAACGTGGTCGTCCCGTGGGCAGTGAAGAGCTGTGATGCCGCCGGCACCACCTGCGGGTACTACCAGTACCTGCAGGGCACCTCGATGGCGTCGCCGCACGCCGTCGGAGTCGCCGCGCTCATCGTGAGCAAGTACGGCCTGCCCGACATCATCCGGGGCGGAAAGTACCTGCCCGCCCAGCTGGTGGAGGCGCGGCTCAAGCAGAGCGCCGTCGCCACGGCCTGCCCGGTTCCGGCTGCGTTCACGTACACGCGCACGTTGGTCTCGGGTGCCGTCGTGACCGACACCCACACCTGCGAGGGCACGAAGGCGAAGAACGGGTTCTACGGATCCGGCATCGTCAACGCGCTGCGGGCTGTGGGGCACTGACAGCGCTGACTCCCTGAGTCAGCCGTGACGGATGCGGGGTCGGCCTTCGGGTCGGCCCCGCTTCGTTGTTTCAGTCCGGATGCGCCTCGAGCCAGATCTTCGCGATCTTGGCCGGCGCCACCGCGAACCACGCCTCGACGACGAGCTCCTCGAGTCGGCGCCGCGGAATGCGGTCGAGCCACACCAGGATCGCCGGGAAGTCCACGAAGTGCGGCGTGGTGAAGAACACATCGGCGTCCTCCTCCAGCAACGCGAGCTTCGTCGCCTCGTCCTCGACGCGCGCCCCGAGCACGGGCTCGGCCTGCTCGTCGAGCCCCAGGTGCACGAGTTCCTTCCTGCGGAGCGGTCGCTCCCACACGAAGCCCTTGTCGTGGACGCGCCAGTGCGCGCTGCCCCAGCTCACGGCCTCGGTCGTGTCGGGCAGCTCGAGCGCGAGCCGTCGCACCTCGTCCCAGTCGGCCATGCCGCCACGCTACGCCCGGACAGCAGCTGCTGTCACCAGTCAGAATCCCTCGCGATTGGCCGCCACGTCCCACTGGAACACCGAGGCCGGAGCCAGTGATCCATCAGGCAACTGCCGGCTGTACTCGAAGCTCAGAGCGCCGTAGTCGAGGCCGACACTCTCGACGAAGGCATCGTCGGCCGCTGTGCCGTCGGCGAGCACAGACGACACCGTCACGTTCTTGAACCGCAAGACGACGTACTGCGCTGGGCTCTCACCGGGGCGCCGGACGGCGAAGACGGCATCGGGAATGTGCTTCCCGGTCGCACAGGCGAGCAGCAGGCCGGCGGATGCCGCATCGACGTGATGCGTGAAGTGGAAGTCCTGCAGCGTGACCTTGCCAGCGCGACCGGCACCGCCGCCGCCACCTCCGAATCCGCCGCCACCCGAATTCGATGCGCCCCAACTCCACGAGAGCACATCGATCTCGTCGACGTGCTCGACGTCGGCGCTCTCGCCGGTGATGCCGGTCAGCTGCAGGAACATGGGACTGGTCATGGGGACGCTCCTTCTGGCAGGTGCAGGTGCGTCGGGTGGCGCATCGCGAGACCATCCCACGCCCGCGGGGCTGCAGCGCGCAAGGGTGCAGGCCCGCTTCATCAGCCGCTCGGTGAGGCCCGGACGGAGTCCGCGGCCGAAGCGCCCGACCGCGCCCGAACTTCATCCGCTTCGGGCGGTCGCTCCGCTCGGCCCTCAGCGAGCGGGGGGTGGGCGAGTGGGCGGCTCAGCCAGCCTTGCCCTCGAGGTAGCGCCGCTCGGCGGCGTTGAGCGCGAGCAGCGCCGCCGTCGCGAACTCGGCGCGGGCGGCATCCGTGGCCCCCGACAGCTCCAGGAGATGACCTCGCACGGCGTGCACGCGAAAGTGCCCGGCCAGTGCCGGCTCGAGCGCGACGGTCTCGAGCTCGCGCAGCCCGACGTCCGCGCCCCACACCATCGCCATCGCCACCACCCAGTTGAGCTCCACCATCGGGCCCGGGGCCATGCGGCGCAGCAGTTCGTAGACGCCCAAGATCTCGGGCCAGTCGGTCTCGGCCGTCGACGGCGCCTCGTCGTGCACGGCGGCGATGGCGGCCTGCAGTTGGTATGGCCCCGCCGGCGCGGACTCGAGCACGCCCGTCACCAACGCGACGCCCTCGTCGATGAGCGCGCGATCCCAGAGCGCGCGATCCTGTTCTGCCAGGGGCACGAGGGTGCCGGGCCCGCCGTCGACGTCGAAGCGGATACGCGCTGAGCGACGACATTCCGTCAGCAGCATGAGCGCCAGCAGCCCGGCCACCTCACCACGCCATGGTGCAGTCGCAGGCGTCGCCTCCTGCAGCTGCCGCGCGAGCCGGATCGCCTCGGACGACAGGTCGACGCGAGTCAGCGACTCCCCGCCGGTCGCCGTATGCCCCTCGGTGAATACGAGGTAGAGCACGGCGCAGACCGCGGCGACGCGGTCGCCCAGCTCGTCGTCCGCCGGCATCCGGAACTCCGAGCCGCTCGCGCGGATCCGCGCCTTCGCCCGCGAGATGCGCTGCCCGACCGTCGCCTCGGGCACGAGCAGTCCGCGCGCGATCTCGGCCGTCGTGAGGCCGCCGACGGCGCGCAGTGTCAGCGCGACCTGGGCCGGCAATGGAAGGGCCGGGTGGCAGCAGAGCAGGAACAGCGTGAGCGAGTCGTCGCGCGACGGCACGGCATCGGGAGCTGCATCGAGGTCGAACACCGTCTCCTCGCGACGGCGCCTGGCCACCTCGCTGCGCACCTGCTCGACGTAGCGGCGATGGGCCACAGTCACGAGCCAGGCCCGCGGGTTCTCGGGTGGATCGGTCCGCCATTGAACGGATGCCGCGAGCAGCGCCTCCTGCATCGCGTCCTCGCTCGCCTCGAAGTCGCGGGTGCGACGCACGAGGATCGCGAGGGCGGCGGGGGCGGTGGCCCGCAGCATCCGTTCGACGTCGGTCATCAGCTGGACGCGCCGTCAGAGCTCCATGCCGGCGTTGGCCATGACCGGATGCACAGACACCATGCCGCCCTGCGCCTCCGGCAGGCGCCCGGCGATCTCGACCGCGCGGTCGAGCGAGGCGACGTCGACGATGTAGTAGCCGCCGAACCACTCCTTGGCCTCGATGAACGGGCCATCGCTGGCGACGGGGCCGTCGGCGCCGACGCTCACGACACGCGCGGTCTCGGGGGCTGCAAGCTGCTCGGCGTCGACGAGCTCGCCTGATTCCTGCAGGTCGGCGAACAGCTTCTCGTAGAGGGCCATGCCCTCGGCCTGCTGCTCCGGCGTGAACGAGGCGAAGGCGCCGGCCCACTCGGGATTGCTCTTGATGAGGATGAGGTACTTCACGATCCACTCCTTGCACTGAGGTTCGGGAGGCCGGATGGCGTTCCCATCAGTATGTCGATGCCGGGTGCGGGATCTCGACAGTTCTGCCCAGCGCGCTTCGGACGGTCGCTCCGCTCGGTCCTCAGCGAACGGAGGACCGGGGCCTGCCCCTAGAAGCGCGCCCCGCCCCGGGTCTATAGTCGGCTGCAGATCAGTTGTCAGCTCCCGCCCCTTCGCGTCAGTTGGCTGCACCCCGAACGAACTGAATTCTCGCGATGCCCGCTGTGTTCGGGCGTCCTCCGCCCGCGCGTCGAGCCTCCACCCCGCCCGATCGTTCGCCCGGAGCCGATACGCCTGCACCGCTGCGGGCGCACGCACACCAGGAAGCCAGGCGTCACGGCACGCACGCCGCCACGAAGCGCCCGCACCGCACAGTGGGACACGATGACCGACATCGGAACCGGATTCCTCAACGGAATCGAAGCCTTCGCCAATTCCCGCCTCGGCGAGATGAGCGGCACGTCGTTCAAGGACACGGTGCCGTTCCTCGAGTCCATCGTCACGTTCGGCGTCGTCGGCGACGTCAAGCCGACCTTCGAGAAGCTCAAGGCCGACATCAAGGCCGCCGTCGCCCTCGTCGAGCCGATCGCGAAGGCGATCAAGAAGCAGACCGACCTCATCGCCAAGATGGTGAAGGAGTCGGCCGACGACATCGACAAGGACGACTTCAACGTCGACACGGCGTCCCGCGTCGCCGTGCGCATCGGCATGGCACTCGCCGCCATGGACGAGGCGTTCAACATCGTCGCCAAAGAGCTCGCCAAGAAGGCCGACGGCACAGTCGACGAGACCATTCGTTCAGGCCTGATGGACCTCTGGAATCCGTGGGCGCAGCCGTTCAAGGATCTGGGCGCCGGCTCCGGAAAACTGCTCGACAGCTTCGGCTCGACTGTGCTCGGCGTACAGGGCCTCACCAAGAAACTCGGCGATGTTCTCGCGCTCGACCGCACCGGCGGCAAGTTCCTGCTCGCAGCCAAGCTGCAGAACCTCGGCCCCGTCACGCTGGGCGCCATGACGCTCGACAAGGTCTCGTTCGAGGCGTTCCTGCAGTTCAGCGACCGCGAGATCGCTAATCCGACCGCCGAGGAGAAGACGAGCCTGCTCGAGCGTGACGGCAAGTGGTTCATCGGCGACGTCGCCATTCTCGGCCTGCGGATGCAGACCATGCTCGAGCCGGGGCTCACGAAGGATCCGCTGCTCTCCAAGGTCATGCCGGGCTCGCAGGAGCCGAAGACCACGACTCTCACCACCATCTCGGTCGACAGCGGGCAGGGCGTCTACCTCGGGGATGGCCGCGGCAACGAGCGCGCTGTGCTGCCCGTGCGGTTCTCCTTCCCCGGCGTCGAACTGCGCGAGGTGGCGTTCGGGCTGAGACGCAATGAGACCCGCGAGGTGACAGGGTTCGAGCTCACCACCTCGATCGCCGCCAAGCTCGGCGATGCCGTCGGCCTGCAGATCGTGGGCACCGGCTTCATCGTCGCGCTGAACGGCGATGTCGAGCAGCAGGCCATCTTCGACATCCCGGTCTCGCCGCGCTGGCCCGATGCGATCGGGTTGCGGGTGAAGGCCGGACCTGTCACCGGCGGCGGTTTCATCCAGCGCGTCGAGCGCACATACAAGGTCGACGGCCAGGACGTGAAACGGGTCGAGTTCGGCGGGGTGGTGCAGCTGCAGATCCTCAAGTTCGGGGTGTCGGCCATCGTCATCCTGTCGCCGGACCCGTTCTCGCTCGTCCTCGTCATCGGCGTCCGCTTCCCCGTGGCCATCGACCTCAGCATGGGCTTCACGCTGAACGGCATCGGCGGCATCCTCGCCATCAACCGTGGTCTCGACCTCGAAGCCCTGCGGTCGGGCATGAAGGAGCACATCCTCGACAAGATGCTGTTCCCCGACAACCCCGTCGCCGAGGCGCCGAAGCTGCTCGACAAGGTGGCGAACGTGTTCCCGCCGAAGGACGGCGGCTTCGTCTTCGGTCCGATCGTCGAGCTCGGTTGGGGCTCGCAGGCGAAGTTCGTCGAGATGAAGCTCGGCGTCGTGCTGGCCCTACCCGATCCGATGATCGTCATCCTCGGTTCGCTGCGGGTGCGGGTGCCCACGAAGGAGGCGCCGATCACCGACATCCGCGCCGACGTGTTCATCGCCATCACGCCCGACTACCTGCTGCTGTTCGCCAGCATGCGCGACTCCACCGTCGCCGGCATCAAGATCTCGGGCGACCTCGGGCTCTACATCCAGTGGTCGGGCAGCGGCGCGTTCGAGTTCTCCGTCGGCGGCTTCCACCCCGAGTACGAGAAGCTCACCGGCGGCAAGCCGAAGCTCGGCGACATGGACCGCGTCACCATCGACCTGTCGCCGTCGAAGGCGATCAGCTTCGTCATCAAGGCCTACTTCGCCATCACGGCAGGCTCGGTCATGCTCGGCGTCGACGGCCGCCTGAACGCCGACTTCGCCGTCATCTCGGCGAAGGCCTGGCTCACGCTCGACATGATCTTCATCTGGGCGCCGCGGTTCGCGTTCAAGATCACGATCGAGGTGGGCGTCGAGGTCGAGCTGTTCGGCTGCACCCTCTGCTCCATCGTGTTCCGCGGCTCCCTCGAGGGCACCAAGCCCTTCCGCCTGGCCGGCCACATCAAGGTCGACGTCTGGTTCCTGCCCACCTTCGACGAGGATCTCGGCCCCGTCGAGTGGGGCGAGAAGCCCGCCCCGATCCTGACGAAGGTGGACGCGCTCCAGATCGCGGCGAAGGCGATGAACGAGGACGACGCCTGGAAGGTGCAACTGCCGGATCATGCCGCGCAGCTCGTCACCCTCGCCGAGGTCGACGACATCGACGGACGCATCGCGCATCCGCTGGCCGGCGTCGAGGTCTCGCAGACCCAGGTGCCGTTCGGGGTCAAGATCGCCCGCATCGGCTCGGCTCCGGTCACGGCCGACATGGTGACCATCGGCACACCGACATCGACCCCGGACTCGGGCCTCGTCGGCGCCGTGAGCGAGCTCAAGACGGCGTTCGCCCCCGGCCAGTTCTTCGAGCTCGAGGGTGAGGGCCTGCTCGCCCGCTCCGGCTTCGAGGACATGACCGGCGGATGCCGCATCGCCGCCGCCACGACACCGAAGGTCGGCACGGCCACGCCCGCGACGGTCGCATACGAGACCTACGTGCGCAATCCGGACGAGCCCGACTCGCTCATCGAGTTCGCCGGCAAGTTCGGCGTCTACGCCAGCTCCTACGCCACGAAGACCAACGTGGGGCGGGCCGTGGCCGACGTCGGCAATCCGTACTCCCAACCGAAGCCGCCGAATGCCGGCGTCACGGTCGCCGACAAGGGCACCTCGATCATCGCGGATGCCGTCACCGGCGCCGCCCTGGTCGCCGGCCTCGGCGAACTCACCGCCACGCAGGCCGCCCTCGTCACTGCGGCCGTCAACTCCGAGAGCGCCGCATCTGCGACGCGCCTGATCGTGAAGGGGTGACCTGATGGCCGACCTTGATGCCATCGCCGCGAGCGTCGTCTCGCCCCTCACCACCACGGCGACCAACGTCGTGCGCGACGCCTTCGTGCTGGCGCTCGAGCCCGAGGACGAGTTCGACGTGAGCGCCGTCGCGATCGAGTCGCTCGAGTTCGCGTCGTCGGCCGTCGGAGGCCTGTCCTCGGCCGCGAGCACACCGGCGGCAGGCACGGTGCGCTCGACCTCGCGAGTGGAGGTGCCGCTGGCCGACAGCGCCGGAGGAGCGGCATCCGCGGGTCTCTCGGTGACGTTGTACGGGCCGGGAGACGTGCGCGGAATCGACCCGGCGCAGATCGTGCGGCGCTTTCCGGCGCCGGGGGCCCAGACGGCTGAGGAGACCGTGCTCGCACACATCGAGTTCGATCGCCCCGAGCTGCCGTGGGCGTTCAGTGCGACGAAGCAGGCCGCCGTCATGCGTCCCTGGCTCACCCTCGTCGTGCTGGAGCGCTCCACAGTCATCCGCGAGCCGGCGACCAGCGCCCTGCTCCCGGTGTTCCAGGTTCCGTTGGCCCAGCTGCCCGTCCTCACGCACGCCGATCTCTGGGCGCACGCGCAGGCGCCGGCCACCTCCACCGGGCAGGACCTGAGCGCGCGCCTCTCGCCGGCGCATGCTCAGGTCAACCTCTCACGGGTGATCTCCCCGCGCATCCTCAAGGAGAACACCGACTACATCGCCGCCCTCGTTCCGACGACCGACGTCGGGGTGCGCGGCGGACTCGGCCTGACCGGCGGCACCCTCGAGCCGGCCTGGACCACGTCGTCGCCGGATCCCATGCGCCTGCCCGTCTACGACAGCTGGGAGTTCCGCACCGGTCCCAACGGCGACTTCAGGTCGCTCGCCCTGGAGCTGCAGGGTGTCGCGGCCCCCTACGAGGTCGGACGCAAGTTCATCGACACCTCGCAGCCCGGAAAGCCGCTGCGCGCTCTCGGGGCCGACGAGGTGGGGCGCAAGCAGGTGCTGCGCTGTGCGCTGTTCTCGCCCAGCCTGCCGAAGACCCCCGAGCAGCAGGTGGCCGAGACCGCGGTCTGGCCCGACGCCATGATCGACGAGCTGCACGCGGAGCTCGACCTCCCCGCAGCCATCGAGGGCACGCAGGAGCAGACCGACGGTGTGCCGGACCTGCCCATCATCGGGCCGCGCATCTACGCCAAGCTGCATCGCGGGAGCGCCGTCATCGAGGGTTCGGACTGGTTCGCCGAGCTCAACCTCGCCCCGGTGAAGCGCATCGTGGGCGGGCTCGGCACCCGCGTCGTGCAGCGCGACCAGGAGCGCCTCATGCAGTCGGCGTGGGCGCAGCTCGGCGAGGTAGAGTCAGCCAACCGCGCCATCCGTCTGGCCCAGCTCGCCGAGCTCCTCGCCACCAGGCTGCACAGCAGGCTCGGCGAGCTGCAGACCGGGCACCTGCTGCAGGTGGCGTCGCCACTCGCCACGCGCATCTCGGTCAGCGCGGGCAGCACGCTCTTCGCCGACGTGACCCTGAGCGCCACGCCCGTCGCGGCCACGACCGGCGCGTTCCGACGAGTCACCCGGCCGGCCGGTCCGATGATCCGGCGAACGGATGCCGCCTCCCAGGAGCGTGCGGGCAACGTCGTGGGCACCGAGGCGACCCTGCGTGACTTCACCAGGGTGTACTCGAACCCCGAGGGCATCGGAAGGCTCACCTCCGACGTCGTGGCCCACCTCGACCTCCAGCTCGTGAGCGCAGCCATCGGTACGCCCGTCGATGCCGTCGGCGGACTGCTGAAGCGGGCGAATGCCCAGGTCGAAGGGCAGGGCGGCTTCGCCACCTACCTCACGGAGCCGAGCCGATGGAAGGCAGCCGACGCGAGCTTCGACCTCGGCGCGGCCGTGGCGACCCGGTGGACCGAGAAGCTGCTGCGCTCGTCGACGATTCCCGCCGTCGAGTCGATCCGCGCCCAGCGCGTCGGCCCTCTCGCCGCCGAGCTGTCGCTGTCGAAGGCGACGAGTTCCAGCCCGTTGCGCGAGCAGCTGAAGGGCACGGCCGTGAAGCTGAACGACAGGGTGCTCGTCGACCTCGGCGTCGTCGACGTGCGGCCCGGCGGGCCTGTGGTCGATGGCCCGGTGATCGATGGCCCGGTCATCGATGGTCCCGTGATCGACGGCCCCATCATCCGCGGCCCCGTCATCGACGGCCCGATCATCCGCGGACCCGTCGTGGATGGCCCCGTCATCCGCGGCCCCGTCGTGTCGCCGCTCAATCCGCGCATCCCGCTCACCCGTCGATCCCCCATCGGCGGAGCCGTCGGCCGCCTGCCTCAGGGCGGCGCCGGTGCCGCGGTGCGCATCCCCGTCGGCGGCGGGGTGCTCGCCGGGGGCGGCGCCGGAGGCGGTGTCCTCGGAGGAGGCGCCCTGGGAGCCCGCCGCATCCCCGTCGAGGGTCACGTTCTCGTCGGGGGCCGCGGCCTGCGGGTCATCGACGTGCAGCACCTCAAGAAGCTCGGCGACACCCGCGACGCCGCCGAACTCGACGCCGGGCTGGCGCAGTTCGCCGACCTCGCCGAGGTGAAGCTCACCCCCACCCTCGATCGCATCGACCAGTTGCCGTTCGACGTGCTGCGCGCTGAGATGACCACACTCATCGACCCCGGCGCCCTGCTCACGATCGACACCGTTCCCCATCGCGATGCCCTGGCCGTGGCATCCGCTGCCATCACGACGGCGATCGATCCGCGGCACACTGTGCGCTCCTCCCTCGCGGGGCGGCTGCACCTCAGCGCCGGTCTCGCCGAGCGGTGGGTCGCCCAGCCGCGCATCGCGCCGATCATGGCGGCGCCCCGCTTCGACCGGCCGATGTACCGCGCGCTCGAGGAGTACGACCGCGACTGGCTCGTTCCGGGGCTCGGCCTGCTGCCGGCAGACGACTTCGTCACCGTGCTCTCGACCAACCGCGAGTTCATGGCAGCCTTCTTCGTCGGCCTCAGCGACGAGATGGGGCGTGAGCTGCTCTGGCGGGGCTACCCGACCGATCAGCGCGGCACCTACTTCCATCGCTTCTGGAATCCCGCCGCCGACGAGCTCCCGAAGCCCATCCACCTGTTCCCGAAGAAGCCACTGGTCGACCAGGTCTCGCTCGGCGGCAGCGGCGGCAAGGACTGCGCCGTCATCGTCGTGAAGAGCGAACTCGTGCGGCGCTTCCCCGACCTCATCATCCAGGCCGTCGAGAACCAGGGCACCGTGCGCGACCCGATCTTCGAGAAGGTCGACTCGCCCCAGAAGACCGCCCGCATCCTGTTCTCCGAGGTGCTCGACCCCGACATCGCGCTCGTGGGCGTCGACCTCAGCGTCGACGAACTCGACGGCGAGAAGTGGTGGATCACCATCGCCGAGCACCCGAGCGCCACCCGCTTCAAGCGGCCCCCCGACACCGATCTGCCTGCAGCGCAGAAGCACCTGACCGATACATCACCCCATTCCGCCGCCTACGCCGAAGACCACCTGCACCGCCCTGTGCGGGTCGCGTTCCAGGCGACCGACCTCATCGTGAGAGAGGCGTAGACCATGCCCGTCGAGACCCCCGACGACCTCGCCAGGGTGCGCGAGAGCATCGCCACCCTGACCGAGAAGCGCCGCACGCTCCTCCGCAAGCCGGCCGATCGCGGCCTGCGCGGCGACATCCTGAAGCTCGACGACGACCTGCGCGAGATCATCGGCGGCCTCCGCGATCGACTCGACCCGTGCGACGCCTCACCCGAGGTGCCTCTCGTGCTGCTGCCCGTGCGCATCGAGAGCAAGCTCGCGCCCGGAACCTCGACCCTGCGGGTGCGCATCTCGCCCGACGAGGCGCACATCGACAGCCTGCTGCGGTCGGTGACGGATGCGGAGGTCGCCGCGGGCCAGGCCTACTGGCGCGCTGTCTGGGTCGACGCAGCCGACCCCGCTGCGTGGTCGGCGCTCACCGAGGCCGTCGGTGCCCGCCGTGCAGGCTGGGTGGCCGAGGTGACGACCCCGACGAACCTCGCGACGCGCGGTCAGGGCGACCCGACCTTCCCCGACTCTCCCGATGAGGTCGCCCACGGCACCGTGGCTCGCTGCCTGCCCGACCAGTTCGTGGTCCGCGTGTTCCCGAGCGGCGGGGCGCCCATCACGGTGACGGGGTCGCCCGTCGCCCCCGACGTTCCGCTCTCGCCCATAGCCTTCGGCGACGACGAGCTGAGCGAGGTGGCCGGCCTGAACGTTCCCGTCGGCTCGGAGTGGACCGTCGACTTCACCGCGGCGGTGAGGGCCGGTCTGGGCGTGGAGGTGCCGCTGCCTGGAGGCACGACGCTCATAGACAGCATCGTGGTGGTCGGCACGCGCAACTCGGTATCGGAGGAGGCCAACGCGGCCGACTTCGTCGAACTGCTCACCAGCCACAGGTTCAGCGACGGCGTCTCACTGCTCGCCGCCGGGACGGCCACGAACAATGCGGATGCCGAGCGATCGCCGTACCGCCCGGCGGCGAGCGCCGGCGCCCCATCGCTGGAGCCGCGCACACCGTCACGGGACGCGACGCGTCTCGCGGCGGCACTCGGCCTCGACGCGGCATCCGTCGAGCATCTCCTCGACCCCAATGACCCTGTCTCCACCCAGGACCAGGCGGAGGAGGCCGCCAACACCGCCCTCTGGTTCGCCACCTGGGATGGGGTGCTCGAACGCCTCGACGACCTCGCCATCCCGGCCGTCACCCCGAGCAGCATCGAGTCGGCCAGACGCCTGCACCGCGATCACGTGCGCGGGGCGGGCCCGGCCCCCACCCTGCGCATCGGCGCCCAGCCCTACGGCGTGCTTCCGGTCACGGATCTCGACGCCTGGAGCCCGCGGTCCAGTGAGATCACGGCGCACCTCGTGCCGCTCATCCGCCGAACGCTGGCGCGCTGGGCGAGCCGGGCACCCGCCGTACCCCACGTGCGCCCGGGCGACCAGCTCAGCGACCAGGACCTGCTCGACATGATGGGCACCAGCCCCGTGGCCACGGGCGTGCGGGCGAGGCCCGCCGTCGACGGCCCCCAGCTCGCCTCCTTCGCAGCGGCGACTGGAGCCGACCCCTCCCAACTGCTCGCCGAGGCGCACCTGCGCACGGCCATGCTGGCGCAGTTCTCGGTCGATGCCGCCAAGATCCTGCAGACGCCGGCGCCGCACGACGACTCCCGCACCATCGGCCTGCCGCTGGTGTCCGACCGCGACGCCGAGGTCGTGGCCGAGATCCTCGCAGGCACCACCCCGAAGGTCGACAGCGTGCTGCAGGCCCTGCTCGACATCGCGTGGGACAGCGCCAAGCGGCTGCGCTTCCGGGCGACGCCGCAGGAATTCGTGGGGCCGCTGCTCGAGTTCGTGCAGCTCGACCCCGACATCGCCGCGATGGTGAGATCGGCGGCATCCGCCGACGCCGCCGTCGACGATACGGCCCCCTCTCGCTTCTTCGCCGCAGCCGACACGGTGGCCGCCGTGCAGCACTTCGAGGGTCAGCCCGGGGAGCGCGTGAGCATCTCCGCCCTCGAACCGGTCGCCGAAGCCCGCACCTCGCTCGCGCAGGTCGCCCTCGACCTCGGCGACACCGCCCAGGCGAAGTGGCTGGGCGGCAGCGCCATCACCGAACTGCTCTACGCCTTCGGCGTGGGCGGCGAGGTGCGGGCAGCCATGATCGCCCTCGCGGCGGCTCCGCTCGACGAGCGCCGCATCGCCGTCGCCCATGCGCTCGATCTCGCATCGCACCGAGTGGACGCCTGGGCGACGGGCCTGGCGACAGCGCGCCGGGCCACGCTCGCGGCATCAGCCCCCGTCGGCATGACCATCGGGGCGTTCGGCTACGTCGAGCAGATCAGGCTGGGGGCGACCCGCCGCGATCCCGACGGCTGGATCCACGCGCCGAGCAGCTCGCACGCCGTCGCCGCCGGCGTTCTCGCGAGCGCGCACCGTTCCAACATCGGCGCGAAGCCCGGCGCCCAGCCGTTCGCGATCGACCTGTCGAGCCGTCGCGGCGTCGAACTGCGCCGCGTTCTCGAGGGGGTGCAGGCCGGCCAGTCGATCGGCGCCCTGCTCGGTTACCAGATCGAGCGCGGCCTCGCCGGAACGTCGGCAGCCCGCTTCCAGCTGAGCCTGCGGCAGATCGCGCCCGAGGCCACAGACCAGCTCGGAAACGACGAGGCCCAGGAGGTCGCGGCCGCGCGGGTAGCCGGCGGCGACGTCGTCGACGGCGCCGAACTGCTGCGGCTGTTCCCGCTCGACTCCCTCGCCGGTGCGAACCCGCCGCTGCGCACCCGCCTCTCCCGCAAGCCCGACAACGCCTTCATCGAGACCTGGGATCCAGTGTCGGACGCCGAGTGGAACCTCGTGCTCGCCGCACTGCGCGGCGCAGCCGCCACCCTCGACGCCGTCTCGGACGCCCTGCTCAGCGAGAGCGTGCTGCAGTACTCGTCGGGCAACCCGTCGCGTGCCTCCGCGGCGATGGACGCCATGGCCAGCGGCGCCGCCGTCGACCCGGACCTCGGCGTTCTGAGCGTGCGCCAGACCGGCCGCATCCTCACGCACGGCGTGTTCGCGGTCATCCCGGTCGGAGCGACGGGCTGGGCGACCCCGAGCCCCCGCCCTCGGGCTCTCGCCGAGCCCCGCCTTGAGGCGTGGGCGGCCAGGCGTCTCGGTGACCCGGCCGACATCGCGGTGACGGATGCCGCAGGCAACAAGCACACCCTCGCCGAGGCCGGCTGGGCCGCCCTCGACCTGGTCTTCACCGACGACGCGGCATCCCTCGACCGCGAACTGCGCGCCGCCATCCCGGCGATGGCCGACTCCCCGCTCGCCGACGAGCTGCTGCACGCTGTCGCCCTCGCCGGCAGCCTCCGTTCCCTCGCGGCCGGCGGCACTCCGCTCGGCCCCGACTCCCTCGTGCGAACCGGCGTCACCCCCCAACGCCGGTTCGACACGGCCGAACTGCAGGGTCGCTGCGACGCGGTGCTCGACGCCCTCGCCGCCGTGCTCGCCTCGGGCCAGGCCGTGATCGCCGCCGTCGATCCGGACACCCTGGCGGTGGAAGAGGACGACGTGGCCGGCGTCGTCGCCGCAGTGCGCGGCCTCGCGGCCTTCGGAATTCCCCTGGTTCCGGATGCCGCCATCCCGTCGAACGTGGCCTGGGCCGTCGGCGCCTGGCAGGCTGCATCCGCTCGCCTCGAACAGGCCCGGGCGACTCTGGCCGCCCTCCGCGACCCGGCCCGTGACCCTGCTGCGACTGAAGGCGAGATCGTCGACGCCTGCCGCGCGGTGGCCGAGGGCATCCTCGGCGACGGCTTCCTGCTGCTGCCGCTGCTGGCCAAGCCGGACGGCACCGACTCGTTCTCGGAGGCCGTCACGAAGCCGGCCATGAAGAAGCAGCCGGCTCGGGCCCAGCTCAACGCCTTCGTCCGTGATCACGCGACTGTGCAGGCCGGCGTCGGGCGGCTGGCCGAGGCGCAGCTTCTCGGCGGCGCGCTCGGCACGCCGATCCCGCTGCGCGTCGTGCAGCTGACCGAGCGCGACGAGGCCACGGGCGACCCCGCGGCCGGCACCGACCGCTGGCTGGCCGGATCCCTGCCCAACGACGTGCCATGGCCTGCGGCATCCGCGAGTCATCTCGTCGTCGAGATCGTGGGCGATGACGATTCCGTGGCAGGAGCCTTCGCCGGCCTCGCCATCGACGGTTGGGCCGAGACGCTGCCGTACCAGCCCGACCCGCGCGCGTTCGACCCGGCGGCGCCGGACAATCCGCTGCGGGCGGCGCGGGCCACCACCGGCCTCGCCGTGCACGCCAACCAGGCCTCGGCGCGGGCGCCGCAGGTGCTGCTCTCGGCCGTGTCACCTGACGGCAGGCGCTGGACGACGGACTCGGTCGTGGCGACGGTACTCGAGGCGATCGACCTCGCGAAGGCCAGACTGGTGACCTACGAGCACACCCCGGGCGACGCGGCCATCCTGCCTGCGATCTACGTGGCGAGCCCGTGGCTGCAGATCCGCAAGGGACTCCAGTTCACCGAACTGGCCAAGGTGAAATGGTCCGGGGATGCCATCCCGTTCCTCTCGGAGGTGAAGTGATGGCCGTGAACATCCCCATCGACATGATGGTGAACGCCGTGACCGACCAGAACGTGGCGGCGATAGTGAAGCTGCTGCAGGTGGCCGACCCGCCCGCCATGGTGCGCCTCGAGCCCGACTCGATCACCGGCGACCCGGCACCGGGCTCCGAGGCGCGCATCGGCGACGCCGCCTGGATGCTCGGCAGGCAGTGGCAGTTCGGCGAGCTCACCGGCGAGGATGCCGGCTCGGTCGTGTCGGTGCACGTGGCGTCGAGCGCGCTGCCGATCACGGCGTGGGCGCCGCTCGTGGGGGCCGCGGCCTCCTCGTCCGATCTGGCGGGGGTCGAGTGGCGGCCCTGGCGCGAGGGGGCACTGCTCGAGGAACTCGTGCAGGACGTCCCCGAGCTGGCCTTCGGCGACGGGCTGCGGCAACGCGCCGAGGCCGGCGCCCAGCTCGTCGACCTGCTGACGGATGCCGGGGAGAAGACGCTGGCGCGCTCGCTCGCCGGGCGGCATCCGCTCGCCCTCGATGACGACCCCAACGATCCGCTGGGCCTCAACGACCCCCAGGCCGCGCGCCTGTTCGCGGTGCTGGGAGGAGCCGTGCCCGACGGAGGCTCGCTCGCGACCGAGCTGCGCGCGGGCGACCCCGCCTGGATCGGGGAGGCGACGGATGCCGCTGCCACCCGCGCCGTGATCGCCGAGTGGCTCGACTGGCTGGGCGGCGCACCGGACTCGGGCGGAGCGTGGTCGACTGAGCGGCTCGAGTACAGCTTCGCGCTGCGCTTCGGCGATGAGGCCGACGCCGTGTTCGCTCGCGGCACCCAGTTCGGCTCGGCGTCGGTGCGCTGGAGCGACCTCGAGTGGGTGGAGGGTGCGAGCGGCGCGCTGCCCGAGGAGGCGGCGGCGGGAGCTCCGGTGGCCAGCGAGGCCACCATGCTCGCCACCCCGCTGCGATTCCCGGGCATGCCGGCAGACCGCTACTGGCAGCTGGAGGACGGTGCCGTCGACATCGGCGCCATCGAGGCGCAGACCAACGACCTCGCCAGACTCTGTCTGGCCGAGTTCGCACTGTCGTCGGGCGACGACTGGCTCGCCGTGCCCGTCGACGGCCTGCTGGGAGCTGTCAACAGGGTGGGCGTCGTCACCCTCACCGACGACTTCGGCGACGCCGTGACGGTGCCTGAACTCGTCGACCCGGCATTCACGATGTTCGGGGTGGCATCGGCCGCCGGGCGGATGCTTCCCGGCATCGTGCTGCCTCCCACCGCTGTCGGCACCCTCGTGGGCGAGGCCCTCGAGGACGTGCTCTTCCTCCGCGACGAGATGGCGAACATGGCGTGGGCCATCGAGAACTCCGTGCAGGGTCGCAGCGGCGATCCGAGGCGACGCTCGAGCGAGCGGGCTCCGGAGCCGGATCCATGGCCGACCGGCCTCACTCAGGAGGAGCGGGCCTACAGGCTGCAGTCGCCGGTGCCTGCCCACTGGATTCCGCTGGCCCCGGTGGCCCTGAAGCCCGGGCAGGTGTCGCTGCGCAAGGCCGCCCTGCTGCGCGATGGCGTTCCCGTGGTGCCGAGCGGCGTCACGCTGAATCCGACGCCGCTGACCTTCCCAGGCGAGGAGCTGCCCCGGGAGGGTGTGCACCTGCGGGCGGTTCCGGTGCTGGCGCGACGGGCCGACGGCCGGTACGCGAAGTGGGCGGCATACAGGGTGCGCACGGGCCGGGGCGAGGCCTCCAGCCGGCTCGCGTGGGACTCGGCCCTGTCGTTCACCGACATGACGCATCCGCCGACGGCCTAGGCGATGACCGCTCGCTGAGGCCCGGACGAAGTCCGCGGTCGAAACGCTTCGGGCGGCCGCTGCGCTCGGCCCTCGGCGAGCAGACTCCCTCTACACCCCGCCGCCACCGCCTCCGCCGCTGCCGCCGCCCGACGACGCACCGCCGGCCGAACCGCCGCCGGAGGCCGAGTAGCTCGAGGTGACGCTGGTCGAGACCGAGCTGATGCTCGTCGCGAAGAGCGCCGCGTTGAACGGATGCGACCCGACGTACCATCCCGGCTGTGATCCGGTCTGCTCGTAGTAGCGGCCGAGTTCGGCCGTCCACTTCTTCTCGTGCCCGAGCAGCACGGCCCAGGGCAGCAGCCGCTCGGTGAGGTCGAGCATCTGTTCGCTGTCGTCGGTGGCGATCGGGGTGCGTTCGGCTCCCTGTGGCGACTGCAGGTACCGGATGCGGTCGGCCTCGGCCAGCTCGATGTACTCGTCGAGCCCCTTGAGGTGATCTCGGGCCGCGACTCCCTTGGCGTCGAGAGGGTACTTGGCCACGGCGATGCAGGCACCGATCAGGGCGAGCAGCGCGACGCCGATGAACACGCCGGGCCAGAAGCCGCCGTAGACGGTGGCCAGGGAGACGGCGGAGAAGAGGATCGCCAGGATGCCGGCCACGATCGCTCCGACGACCACGAGCGTGACGGGGCCCGTGGGGAACGGCCTGCGGAAGCCATCCGTCACGGCATCAGCCCGCACCCTCTTGCCAGCAGCGGTGAGGCGCTTCAGCGCCTTCGAGTCCGTCTTCCCGAGCGGCCGGCGCTCGCCGGGGGTGAGCGAGTCACCGAAGATGGCGTGCAGCACCTCGAGGTCGTCGACGCTCGGCTCGGGATTACGGAAGGCCTCGCGACCCGTGGCGCGGGTCTGCAGGAACTCGATCTCGTAGGAGTCCTTGCCCCCGGCGCGCGGATTCGCCACCTCGACTATGCGCACGCGGCCGGCGACGGCGAGCGCGAGGATCTGCGCCGGAGGGGCCGTCGTGGTCCTGTTGAGGATGACGCCGGCCAGTGCAATGCTCACCCCGGGCGGCGGCAGGTACTCGGCCACGATGATCCCCCGGCCCGGGGCGTCCTTCAGCCGGGTCGAGCGCACGACGAACGCCCCGATCATGGCCAGCACCGTGAGCAGGGTGAACACGAGCGCGAGAATCGGCCACGGGGCGGCGAAGAAGCCGTCGTCGCGCGGGACGAACGTGCCGTTCTCGAAGCCGATGGAGAAGGTCAGGTTCTCGTGCGGCCCGAGATCGGATGCCGCGAACTCGTAGCCGTCGGCGGTCTCGGAGATCTCGGCCGGACCGTCTGCACCCTCGGCGCCCGACGCCGCATCGGCTTCCCCAGTTCGAGCCTGTAGGAGCTCGTCGGTCAGGTGAACGCGAGCGGTGACCCGGCCGAACGGCTGCGCCCAGTCCGTGCCGTTGGTGTCGCGGTAGAACTCCTGCGCATCCGTGTCGGCGTAGTACCTGTCGAGGTACTTCTCGGTGTAGGTGATCACGTACATCTGGAGCCCGTGCACGTACTCGTCGCCCGCGATGGTGAGGCTCACGACGCCGTCGTCACTGTCCTCTTCATAAGTACGCTTCTCGCCTGCGCCGTCGGTGACGGAGACGATGGTCAGCTCGGTCGGATGCCCGTCGTACTCGGCGTTCAGATTGCGACGGATGCCGCGATTCTGGTCGGCATCCGGGAACACCGCCACGAGAGTCTCGACGGTCTCGACGGTCGAGTGCCCTTCGGCGTCGCGACCCAGCGAATAGTCGCCATGGAAGCTCTCGAAGGTGAAGTCGTCGACGTCGGCGAGCGCCGGAGCCGCCGGGAGCAGCGCACCTCCGACGGCGATCGCGACGGCGATGGTCAGGGCGATGAGTCGTCTCACAGGGCCCAGCCTAGGTCGGGCGCGGCGTCGGATGCCGTCGGTGATGCGGATGCCCTCCGGGAGTCGGCCATACTCGAGACCATGCCCACCCCGCCGGCGCCGAACAGTGCGCAGCGCCCACATCCGAACTGGCGCGTGCACCCGGCGTGGATCGTCGCCGGCGTCGCCTTCCTGGCGCTGGTCGGTGCCGCCGGGTTCCGGGCGGCGCCAAGCGTGCTCATGCTGCCGCTCGAGGCGGAGTTCGGGTGGTCGCGCACCCAGCTCTCGGTGGCCGTGACGGTGAACCTGCTGCTCTACGGCCTGATGGCGCCGTTCGCCGCGGCACTCATGGCGCGCTTCGGCATGCGCATAGTCACCACCTGCGCGCTGCTGCTGGTCGCGGCGGGTGCGGGGCTGAGCGTGTTCGCGACCGAGCCCTGGATGCTGGTGCTCACGTGGGGCTTCCTCATCGGCATCGGCACGGGATCGATGGCGCTGGTCTTCGCGGCGACGGTGGCAGACCAGTGGTTCGTGCGCAGCCGCGGCCTCGTGGTGGGAATCCTGACGGCCGGGAGCGCGACGGGCCAGCTGGCGTTCCTGCCGTTCATCGCGATCCTCGTCGAGCAGCAGGGCTGGCGTCAGGCCACCCTGCTCGTGGCCTGCGGCGCGCTCGCCGTCGTCCCGCTGGTGCTCCTCTTCCTCCGCAACAACCCCGTCGACCTCGGGCTCACGCCATTCGGCGCGCCGGATTCCTACGTCTACCAGCCGCCGGCGAAGGGCAACGCGGCGAAGCTCGCGCTGTCGACTCTCGCCAGGGCCAGCAGGGTGCGCACTTTCTGGGCCCTCGTGGCGGGTTTCGCCATCTGCGGCGCGACCACCAACGGCCTGGTCGGCACCCACTTCATCCCGAGCGCGCACGACCACGGCATGGCCGAGACGACGGCCGCGGGCCTGCTGGCCGTCGTGGGCATCTTCGACATCGTCGGCACCATCGCATCGGGGTGGCTGACGGATCGGGTGAACCCCCGCATCCTGCTCGCCGTCTACTACGCCGGCCGCGGCCTCGGCCTGCTCGTGCTTCCGTTCCTGCTGTCGGCCACCGTCGCTCCGCCCATCATCATCTTCGTCGTCATCTACGGGCTCGACTGGGTGGCGACGGTTCCGCCGACTGTCGCGCTCTGCCGCGAGGTGTTCGGCAAGGACGGCCCGATCGTCTTCGGCTGGGTCTTCGCCTCGCACCAGGTCGGGGCCGCCATCGCCGCCACTGCGGCGGCGACAGTGCGCGATGCGACCGGCGAGTACACGCTGGCCTGGTTCGGCGCTGCCGGCCTGTGCATCGTGGCCGCCGTCGTGAGCATCTCCATCTCGCGGCGCCCGCGAGCACTGTCCGCCGCATCCGTCACCTGAGACGAGCATTGTTCGCTTGACCTCTTCGCGAGCGCGTGCAATTCTGAAAGGCTGATCGGCCGCGCGGGGGACCACCCTCCTACCGCGCTCGTCCCACCGGCGACAGCTTCTGCATCCTGCAGTGTCGGTGGGTACGTGGATACTGCCTTCACATCCCGCATTGCCCTGCCTTCCACCACCCTTCGGAGATCTGATGCTCGGAAAACTCCTCGTCCGCTACCTGAGGCCGTATCGCTGGGCGCTGCTCGGCGTGCTGGTCTTCCAGTTCATCGCCGCCCTCGCGTCGCTGTACCTGCCCACCCTCAATGCCCAGATCATCGATGAGGGCGTCGCGACAGGCGACACCGGCTACATCTGGTCGACGGGCGTCATGATGCTCGGCATCTCCCTCGGCCAGATCATCGCGTCGATCATCGCCACCTACTTCGCCGCACGCGCGGCCATGCAGATGGGCCGCGACATCCGCGACAACATCTTCGAGAGGGTGAGCGGGTTCTCCGAACGCGAGGTCTCGCAGTTCGGCGCCGGATCGCTCATCACGCGCAACACGAACGACGTCCAGCAGGTGCAGATGCTCGCGATGATGGGCGCGACCATGCTCGTCTCGGCGCCGCTGCTGGCGATCGGCGGCGTCATCATGGCCATCCGCCAGGACATCGGGCTCACCTGGATCATCGCGATCGCGGTCCCGGCCCTGCTCATCGTCGCCGGTCTCATCATCAGCCGCATGGTGCCGCTGTTCCGCACGTACCAGAAGCGCCTCGACGCCGTGAACCGGATCATGCGCGAGCAGCTCACCGGCATCCGGGTCGTGCGCGCGTTCGTGCGCGAGCCCATCGAGGAGGAGCGATTCGCCGCGGCGAACTACGACATCATGGTCGTCGGCCGCAAGGTCGGATCGCTCTTCGTCGTCCTGTTCCCGCTCGCGATGCTGGTGCTCAACGTCACCGTCGTCGCCGTGATCTGGTTCGGCGCCATCAGGGTCGACAACGGCGACATCCAGGTCGGCACGCTGTTCGCCTTCATGCAATACATCATGCAGATCCTCATGGGCGTGCTCATGGCGAGCTTCATGACCATCATGATCCCGCGCGCGGCCGTGTCGGCCGACCGCATCGGCGAGGTGCTCGACAGCACGAGCACGCTGATCCGCCCGACCCAGCCCGCGACGACCTTCCCGGAGCCCGGGTCGGTGTCGTTCGATGGAGCCGGCTTCACCTACCCGGGCGCCGAGCAGCCCGTGCTCTCCGGCATCACCTTCCGGGCCGAACCGGGTGAGACCGTGGCCGTCGTCGGGTCCACCGGAGCCGGCAAGACCACCCTCGTCTCGCTCATCCCCCGCCTCTTCGACGTGACGGCCGGCACTGTGTCGGTCGGCGGCGTCGACGTGCGCCAGGCCGACCTCGACCTGCTGTGGAACGGCATCGGACTGGTGCCGCAGCGTCCGTTCCTGTTCACCGGGACCATCGCATCCAACCTCCGCTTCGGCCGGGAGGAGGCGACGGACGACGAGCTGTGGCGGGCGCTCGAGATCGCCCAAGGTGCCGACTTCGTCTCTGAGATGGACGGCCAGCTCGAGGCCCGCATCTCCCAGGGCGGAACGAACGTCTCGGGCGGCCAGCGCCAGCGTCTCGCCATCGCGCGGGCGATCGTGCACCAGCCCGACGTGCTCGTCTTCGACGACTCGTTCTCGGCCCTCGACCTCACCACCGATGCCCGACTACGACAAGCCCTCTGGAGGGAGCTGCCACAGGTGACGAAGATCGTGGTCGCCCAGCGCATCTCGACCATCACGGATGCCGACCGCATCGTCGTGCTCGACGACGGACGGATGGTGGGAGTCGGAACTCACGAGCAGCTGCTCGAGTCGAGCCAGACCTACCGTGAGATCGTCGAATCGCAGCTCGGAGTGGAGGCAGGCGCATGAGCACCGGGACCACAAGCGCGATCTCCGCAGAGGAGCAGCTCGAACTCGAACTCGCCGAGCAGGCGCGCCTCGCCTCCGGCGACTGGGACAGCGTCAAGCCGGGCAAGGCCGCGAACTTCCGCGAGAGCTTCGGTCGTCTCATCGGCCTGCTGAAGCCGCACCGCGTCGCCTTCATCTTCGTGTCGTTGCTCGGCGCGATCGGCGTGCTCCTCACCGTCGCGGCACCGAAGGTGCTCGGCGAGGCGACCAACATCATCTTCGAGGGCGTCGTCTCCGCGCAACTGCCTGCCGGCGTCACCCAGGACCAGGTCGTGGAGGGCCTGCGCGCCGACGGCCAGACCGATCAGGCCAACATGATCGCCGCCATGAACATCACACCGGGCGAGGGGGTCGACTTCGTCCGACTCAGCCAGGTGCTCATGTTCGTGCTGGCGCTCTACCTGGTGGCCTCGGTGCTGAGCTGGATTCAGGGCTTCGTGATCAACATCATCATGATGCGCACCATGTACCGCCTCCGCGAATCCGTCGAGGCGAAGATCAACCGCCTGCCGCTCAGCTACTTCGACAAGGTGCAGCGCGGCGAGCTCATCTCGCGCGTCACGAACGACATCGACAACATCACGCAGACGATGCAGCAGTCGCTCTCGACTGTCATCACGAGCGTGCTCACAGTGGTCGGCGTTCTGATCATGATGTTCTCGATCTCGTGGCAGCTCAGCATCGTCGCCCTCGTCTCCCTGCCGCTCATGGGAGTGATCTTCGGTGTCATCGGGCCCAAGTCGCAGAAGGCATTCAACATCCAGTGGCGCAAGGTCGGCCGCCTCAACGCCCGTGTCGAGGAGTCGTTCTCCGGTCACGCCCTCGTCAAGGTGTTCGGCCGCGAGGAAGACGCCATGGCGAAGTTCAAGGCGGAGAACGAGGAGCTGTACCAGGCCTCGTTCAAGGCGCAGTTCCTGTCGGGCATGATCATGCCCGGAATGATGTTCATCGGAAACCTCACGTACGTGGGCATCGCCGTGCTCGGCGGGCTCATGGTGGCCAGCGGCCAGCTGCGCCTCGGCGACGTGCAGGCGTTCATCCAGTACTCGCAGCAGTTCACCCAGCCGCTGTCGGAGCTGGGCGGAATGGCCGCCGTCGTGCAGTCCGGTGTCGCTTCTGCCGAGCGGGTCTTCGAACTGCTCGACGAGGAGGAGCAGGAGCCGGACGCAGCCGACGCCCCGAAGCCGGTCGATGGCGACGGCACGATCTCCTTCGAGAACGTCGCCTTCTCCTACACGCCGGATCGGCCCCTGATCCGCGACCTGTCGTTCCGGGTGAAGCCGGGCCAGACGGTGGCGATCGTCGGACCGACGGGTGCCGGCAAGACCACGCTGGTGAACCTCATCATGCGGTTCTACGAACTGAACGGCGGCCGCATCCTCATGGACGGTCAGGACATCGCCGACCTGCGGCGCCACGACGTGCGATCGCGCACGGGCATGGTGCTGCAGGACCCGTGGCTGTTCGCGGGAACCATCCGCGAGAACATCCGCTACGGGCAGCAGAGCGCGACGGACGACGACATCGTGGCGGCCGCGAAGGCCACCTACGTCGACAGGTTCGTGCACTCGCTGCCCGACGGGTATGACACCGTCCTCGACGAGGACGCGTCGAACGTGTCCGCGGGCGAGAAGCAGCTCATCACGATCGCGCGAGCGTTCGTGTCCGCTCCGTCGGTGCTCATCCTCGACGAGGCGACCTCATCGGTCGACACCCGCACCGAGCTGCTCCTCCAGCACGCGATGGCTGCGCTCCGCAACGGTCGCACCTCGTTCGTGATCGCGCACCGCCTGTCGACGATCCGTGACGCCGACCTCATCCTGGTGATGGAGCACGGCGACATCGTCGAGCAGGGGTCGCACGAGGAGCTCATCGCGCGGGAGGGCGCGTACTACCGCCTCTACAACTCGCAGTTCCAGGGTGCGACCGACATCGACGCCGAGCTCGCCGCCGTCACCGGATCGGTGTCTGCGGCATCCGGAACCGATGTCGTTCCGGAATCGGAGAGCGACCCGGCGAACGCGTAGCGGTCTGGCTGCGCTTCGGGCGCGGACTTCGTCCGGCCCTCAGCGAGCAAGGGAGGAGTTCCCGCTCGCTGAGGGCCGAGCGCAGCGACCGCCCGAAGCGCACCAGTAGGGTCACAGCGTCGACGCGTTCAAGAGTTCACTTGAACGCCCTGTCGCCGATGGCGAGATCAGGCCAGACTCGTGCCATGGGAGCACGTGACACGCGGATGCCGCGCTCGATCTCGCTGGCCGCCGTCATCGGTGTGCTCTGTGTGGCGTCGTCGGTCATCGCGGCCATCGCCGGGATAGCCATCGTCATGACGGGCACGGAGATCGCCTTCCTGCTGGTCCTGGCCGCCTTCCCCGTGTTCGTCACGGGCATCGGCGCTCTGGCCGTCGACGCCCGGCGGCGGTGACGGCGATGGCGGCGCCGGACCCGGCTGGCTCGGCTGGCTCGGCGACGGCGGTGATCCCGCAGCGCTCGGCATCCCGCGCCCCGTGGGCCCCGACCGCCATCCTCCTCGTGGTCGCCGGAACCGCCCTCATCCTCGCCGCCAGCATCAGATGGCAGCCGTGCGTCGTCGACCTCGACTCCCTGGCCTGCGTCGAGGCGCAGGACCACCTGCGCGACTACGGAATCGTGAGCGCGCCGTTCGAGCCGATCCTCGGCGCCGTCGTGCTCGCCGCCCTCGCCTCGTTCGTGATGACGGGCTTCTGGCTGCTGTGGGCGTCCTGGGCTGCAGCGTCGCGCACAGCCCTGGTCGCCTGCCTCGTGGCAGCGGCATCGGGCGCCGTCATCGGCACCGGTCAGCTTCTGGCGGCGCTGACGGATGCCACCCTCGGCGTGCTCGGCTGGGTTCCGGCATCCGTTCTCGGCCTCATCGCACTCCTCGCCCCGGTCGTCGCCTCCATCGTCCTGCTCCTGCTCTCCCCGCCGCACCGCGGTCGCCTGGCCTGGGGCGTGCTCGCTCTCGGGCTTGTTCTCGGCAGTCAGATCGCCGAGTTCGTGATCCTGTCGAACCTGTTCCTCGCCTCCCACGACTCCCCCATCGGCACCGGCTATCTGCCGGGCGCTGTTCTCGTGATCGCCGGATGCCTCTTCGGCATCGCCGCGATCGAGCGCGCCCGAACCGCCGTTGTCAACCCTCCCCCCAGTTGACCTCGGCAACCTCACGCGGGCATACGATGGATGCCGTGGAGAGGGCGGCTCCTGTGCGAGCCGAGGACCTGATGATGCCGAAGAAGCCGTCTGCTGTCCGTATGAATCTCCGCTCAGCCACGTCCACGCATCAGCAGTGCGCAGCTGACACGAGCACGCCCAGACGAGCGCGCCGGAACGATTGAAGGGGAGAGTCGTGACGACTTCCAATGAGGGTGCCAAGTCCACGGAGACGAGCGGCAAGGCCCCGACCGGCAAGTATCGACGCAGGGCGATAGGCCTCGCGGTCTCGGCTGCCGTCGGTGGATTCCTGTTCGGTTTCGACTCGTCGGTTATCAACGGCGCCGTCGACTCGATCCAGCAGGACTTCGGCCTCAACGACGTCATCACGGGCTTCACCGTCGCCATCGCCCTTCTCGGCTGCGCCCTCGGCGCGTACCTCGCCGGAACTCTCGCCGACCGCTGGGGCCGCCTCAAGGTCATGCTCCTCGGTGCCGTGCTCTTCTTCGTCAGCTCGATCGGCGCCGGCCTCGCCTTCTCCGTCTGGGACCTCGCCCTCTGGCGGGTCGTCGGCGGTCTCGGCATCGGTATCGCCTCTGTCGTCGCCCCTGCCTACATCGCCGAGATCGCGCCTCGGCAGATCCGTGGTGGCCTGGCCTCGCTGCAGCAGCTCGCCATCACGATCGGTATCTTCGCCGCGCTGCTGTCGGACGCCCTCCTCGCGGGTGTCGCCGGCGGCGCTGACGAGGTGCTGTGGCTCGGGCTCGAGGCCTGGCGCTGGATGTTCCTCGTCGGCGCCATCCCGGCCGTCGTCTACGGCGTGATCGCCCTGCGACTGCCGGAGTCACCGCGGTACCTGCTCACCAAGGGCCGCACCGACGAGGCGCGCGAGATCTTCTCCACCCTCGTCGAAGCCGACGATCTCGACCGTGCCGTCGAGGACATCCAGAAGGCGATCGACGAGGACAAGGAAGGCGAGAAGGCCACCCTGCGCGGCAAGGCGTTCGGCCTCAAGCCCATCGTGTGGATCGGTCTGACCCTGTCGATCTTCCAGCAGTTCGTCGGCATCAACGTGATCTTCTACTACTCGACGACCCTGTGGAAGGCCGTCGGATTCGCTGAGTCCGACTCGCTGCTCATCAGCGTCATCACGTCGATCACCAACGTCGCCGTCACCGTCGTCGCCATCCTCCTCGTCGACCGCCTCGGTCGCCGTCCGATCCTGCTCGCCGGCTCCGCCGGCATGTTCCTCTCTCTGGGCGCGATGGCGCTGGCGTTCTCGTTCGCCGTCACGGGATCGAACGGCGAGGTCTCGTTGCCGGATGCCTGGGGCCCGATCGCGCTCGTCGCAGCCAACATCTTCGTCATCTCCTTCGGTGCCTCGTGGGGCCCGATCGTGTGGGTGCTTCTCGGCGAGATCTTCCCGAGCCGCATCCGTGGCAAGGCCCTCGGCCTCGCCGCTGCAGCGCAGTGGATCGCGAACTTCCTCATCACGGTGTCGTTCCCCGCGCTGGCGGCGTTCTCGCTCACCTTCACCTACGGCATGTACGCGGCGTTCGCCCTGCTCTCGGGCATCTTCGTGTTCTTCAAGATCCCGGAGACCCGTGGCATGGCGCTCGAGGAGGCCGAGGTCACCTTCGCGTCCAAGCCCAAGCGCGGCAAGTCGGAGGTCACGGCCAAGCTGTAGAGACAGTCACGCAGTACTCCGAGGGTCGGGCGCTCGCAGCGCGCTCGACTCTCGCTGCGTTCCCGGGCGCGCAGCCCGCACTCAGCTGTCGTTCACTTTCGCGGCATCCGGTGCTGCCATGATCGACCGATGACCACACGCGCCCGCCGACGCACAGCGCGTGGAGTCTCAGTGCTCGTGTGGGGTCTGGTGCTCGCAGCGCTGTTGGTCTTCCATCGGGCGCTGCCCGGCTTCGCGGGAACACTCTCACTCGTCGAGGCCGCATTCCCCTGGCTGGGCGTCATCGTGATCGCGCTGCTCGTCGGGGCGATCATCGCGCGAACGCCGGCGGCGTTCATCGGAGCCGGCGCCGCAGCGCTGGCGTGGTGCTTCGTCGTGCTGCCCGCCGCCCTCCCCGTTCCGGCCGTGGCCGCCACGGCCGAGACGACCACGATCGTCAGCGAGAACCTCGAGGCCGGCAATGGCGACGCCGCGGCCATGGTCAGCGCCCTCGCCGACGACCAGCCCGACGTGATCGTGCTGCAGGAGCTCAGCGCCGACATCCGTGACACCGTCGCAACCGCCCTCGCCGAGCGCTACCCGTACTCGTTCGTCGCCGGCACCGTGGGCGTCTGGAGCACGACGGAACTCTCGAACGGGCAGCGACTCGACCTCGGCCTCGGCTGGAAGCGCGCCCTCAGCGTCGACGTCGACACAGCGCAGGGAGTCACCCGGCTCTTCGCCGTGCACCTCGCCTCCTTCCGCCCTGGCGAACACGAGGATCGCGACCGGATGCTCGAGAACCTCGCCGGCACCCTCGCCGATGACACGTCGAAGCGCCTCGTCGTGATCGGCGACTTCAACACCTCCACCGACGACCACATGCTCGTTCCGGTGACGGATGAGGCACCCCTGGTGCGCACCGACACGGCGGGGTTCCCGTTCACGTGGTCGGCCGGGATCCCCTTGGTGGCGCTCGACCACGCTCTGACGCGCGGAATCGACGCCGCATCCGTTCACGTGCTCGACGCCAACGGATCGGACCACCGCGCCATCGCACTCACGGTCGGTCGCTGACGCTCGTCTGGCGTCGACCTCGCGGGGGACGGCGGCGCCTGAGGAGGCTCACCGCATCCGTGTATTCACTGAACGGATGCCCCCTGAACGGGGTACGCGCCCTACGCTGGAACCCGGGTAGACGACGGGGAGAACCATGGCACCGCAGACACAGCAATCGGCGACGGGGAGCGACTACGCCCGCATGATCACCGTGGCGGTGAGCGCCGTCATCGCCGTCGTGGGCTCATTCATCGGTTCGGGTGCTGCTGGCGGAACCCCGATCCAGGATGCCGCCGGCGGAGCCCTCGCAGCGGACGCCACGGTGGTCGCACCCGGCTCGGGCGCATTCAGCATCTGGAGCGTCATCTACGCCGGGCTGCTCGCCTACGCCGTCTGGCAGTTCTTCCCGGCGCAGCGCACGGCCGAGCGCCAGCGCAGGCTCGGTTACTGGATCGCGGCGTCGCTCATCCTGAACGCGGCGTGGATCCTCAGCATCCAGTTCGACCAGCTCTTGCTGAGCATCCCCATCATCATCGCTCTGCTCCTGGTGCTCATCCGCTGCTTCCTGCTGGCCAGGCGGTACCGCGGAGACGGGGTGATCGACGCCATCATCACCGACGGCACCATCGGGCTCTACCTCGGGTGGGTCACCATCGCGACAGTCGCGAACATCACGGCCGGTCTCGTCGCCGTCGGCTTCGACGGATTCGGCCTCGAGCCCGACGTGTGGGGCGTGATCGTCATCGCCGTCGCCGGCCTGATCGGCATCGGGCTGGCGCTCCGGGGTGAGGGCAGGCTCGCTCCGACGGCCTCACTCTGCTGGGGCATCGCCTGGGTCGCGATCGCCCGCCTCACGGGCGACCTGATGTCGACTCCGACGGCCATGGCCGCGATCACCGCCGTGGTCGTCATCGTGATCGTGACCATCGTGGCGCGATTGCGTGCGACCACGGAGGACCCCGACAGGGTCCCGGCCGCGACAATGGTCTAAGCGGCGTCCTCGCCCGCCGCCGCACCCCGCCTGCGGCGCGAGCCGAGGTCGAGCACCGCGATGGCGAACGCGACGGCGATGAACAACGCGACCGACAGCATCCCGTAGCCGTAGGCGTGGTGGTAGAGCGTGAGGTCGCTCTCGCCGCTGTCCTTCTCCCGGTAGATGGTCGAGTAGAACAGCGACAGGGCGACGGCCGTGCCGATGGCTGTTCCGATGCGCTGGCCGAGCTGCCCCACCGAACCGGCGAGCCCGCCCTGACGCACGGGGATGTCGTGGAGCGTCAGCGTCTGGTTCGGCGAGACCACGAAGCCACCGCCGGTGCCTGCGACCAGCATGGCCGCCGCCATGAACCACGGCGTGAGCTCAGGCGGGGTCAGGATGGCCGCGGCCACGAGCAGGCCGGCGCCCAGCAGCACGCCGACCAGTCCCCACACCACGAGCGCCCGTCCGTAGCGCGAGACGAGAGTGCCGCCGCGCCACGACGAGAGAGCACTGGTGAGCGCGAAACCGATCGACACCATGCCGGCGAACACCGGAGCCAGTCCGAGCCCCTGCTGCAGGTAGAGCGTCGTGAGCAGGAAGGCCGATGGCAGCGCGGCGAAGTAGACGGCGATGAGGGCCGATCCGTTGCGGAACGAACTGATGCGGAACAGCTTCAGCGGGATCAGAGGATCCCGCCCAGCGGCGGCGTAGCGCGTCTCCCAGGCGATGAACGCCGTGACTCCGAGCACGAAGACCACGAGCAGCCACCAGCGGGCCGGGTCGTCGGTGGGCGCGCCGGTGGTGAGGAGGAACGGCCACATCAGGGCGAGGATCGTGATGCCGAACAGCAGGATCCCGACGGGATCGATGCTGACCGACCGCGACGATCTCTCCCTCGTCTGGGGCAACAGCCAGATCGCCAGCGCAAGAGCCGCAATCCCGAGGGGCAGGTTGATCCAGAAGATCAGCCGCCAGCCGTCGCTCTCCCCGCCGATGGCGATGAGCAGACCGCCGAGCGTCGGACCGACGGCGGTGGCGATGCCGATCATCGCTCCGAACAGGCCGAACGCCTTGGCGCGCTCGGCCCCGGGGAACAGCTGCTGGATGAGGCCGAGCACCTGCGGCATCTGGATTCCGGCTGCCACACCCTGGACGAGGCGGGCGACGAGCAGGAAGGTGCTGGTGGGGGCCAGGGCGCAGGCGACGCTGGCGAGGGTGAACAGCGTGAGGCCGACGATGAAGAACGCCTTGCGCGAGCGGACGTCGCCGAAGCGACCGGCCGGAACCAGGGTGAGGCCGAAGGCGAGGACGTAGCCCGAGACGATCAGCTGCAGTTCGGTGGAAGTCGCGCCGAACGACTTCTCGATCGACGGCAGGGCCACGTTGACCTTGGAGAGATCGAGGATGGTGAGAGCGGCGACAGCCACGCAGACCCAATAGGCTCGCCACCGCTTCTGCGGCGTGAGCGGGATGTTCTGCGTGATCGGCGCATCCGTCATCACGTCCAGCCTAGGGCTGCGTTCGACTCAGGAGGAGTGCAACCGCTCCACGTACTCGTCGGCGTCGACCCACTCCGAGCCGCAGGCGCGGCAGTGACGGGTGGGAGCGTCGATCTCGGTCAGCCAGCCGCCGAGCACGACGTCGCCCTCGTCGGCCGCCGTGCGCAGCACGTCGTCGGGGACGCCGTAGATGATCTGCACCGTGGCACCCGAGCGGCAGTCGGGGCACGCGAAGCGGCGGGCCTCCGTTGGGGTGTTGATCTCGATGGTGCTCATGCAAGAGACGGTACGTCGGCCCACCGACATCGGCGCTGCACGGCCCCGGCGGTTCGCACCAGCGAATCGCCCCGGTCGGCAGAAGCGCCGACACGGATGGCCTCCCTGTACCCCGAACCACGTCGACGAATCGCGCGCGACCCCGCACTGTGGGGGCATCCGCGCGCCATTTGTCCCGCATACGGGGAATGTCGGCTGAGCACCGCCGTGGTTAACGTTGAAACGTGAGCCCTACTCCACTTCGCACCACCGTCACCGACGAGGAAACCGCGGCGCAGTCACGCCTCGGAGACCCGGGTGACATGTCCGACATCCTGAACCCCCTCGGACTGCTCCAGCCCAAGCTCGCGCGCATCGAGTCGATCGTCGTGCGCACGCTCGGCGCCGTCCTGGCCGTCGGCGGCCTCGGCTACCTGCTGTTCTCCCTCCTCTCCACTCCCGCCTGAGTCGGTGACGACTCCCGCCTGATTCGGGTTCCCGACCGCCGAGCGCTGCCGCCTAGGGTGGAACCCGTGCCAGCCGCAGACTCCCCCGCCGCATCTCCCCGTCCCGGCATCGCCGACAGGCTCTCCCGCCTGGTGCAGCTGCCCACGGTCTCGGCCGAGCTCGAGACCCGCGGGAACGCGCCGTTCGAGGCCGTCGAGGCCCTCATCCGCGAGTTGTACCCGCTCGTGCACGAGCACCTCGCCTTCGAGAAGATCACCGCTTTCGGGCTGCTGTACCGCTGGGCCGGCAGCGGAGGCCCCGGTGCCGGCAGCGCGAACGAGCCCCTCATCCTCATGGCCCACTACGACGTGGTTCCGGTCGACGAGAGCGACGCGTGGACCTACCCGCCCTTCGACGGCACCGTCGCCGGCGGGTACGTCTGGGGTCGCGGCACCCTCGACGACAAGGGCGAGCTCGTGCTCATCCTCGACGCCGTCGAGAACCTCCTCGCCGCCGGCTTCACGCCGGCGCGCGACGTCTACCTCTCCTTCGGCGGCAACGAGGAGACCTTCGGCGACGCCGCCAGGACCATCGCGAGCACGCTGAAGGGTCGCGGCATCCGTCCGTGGCTCGTGCTCGACGAGGGTGGTGCCGTGACGGATGCCCCGCTCCCCTTCATCCCGTTGGTCACGGCCGTCGTCGGCGTGGCCGAGAAGGGCGCCCTCACCGTGCGCCTCGACGCCCGTGGCGAGCCGGGCCACGCGTCGGCTCCCCCGCGCGAGACCGCGACGACGCGCCTCGCCCTCGCCGTGCGCCGCATCAACAGGCACGGCTTCAGGCCGCACTTCCCGAGGGCGGCGCGCACGATGTTCCGGGTGTTCCGTGAGAACACGACGGGTCGGCCGCGCGCCATCGTGTCGGCGCTGCTGGCCGTGCCCCCGCTGACCGCCCGCCTGTTCGCCAGGCTCGCCGGAGATGCCGGAGCCATGGTGCGCACGACGGTCGCCGTCACCATGCTCGACGGGGGAACCGCCGCGAATGTGCTGCCGTCGCAGGCCGCGGCCACCCTCAACATCAGGATCGCCGTCGGTGAGACCGTCGCCACTTCCGTCGCCCGCATCCGTCACCTGGTCCGCGGACTCGACATCACGGTGACGGTGCTCGAGGGGGATGACCCGTCGCCCGAGTCGTCGACCGAGAACGCCCAGTTCGCGCTGATCCGCGACGCTGTGGGCGTGGCCTACCCCGAGGCCGTCACCGCTCCATACGTGCAGATGTCGGCCACGGACGGGCGGCACTTCCACCGCTTCTCGCCCGCGACCTACCGCTTCGCACCGCTCATGATGACGGGGGTTCAGCGCGCCTCGATCCACGGCGTCGACGAGCACGTCTCGATCGACAGCCTCGAACGGGGGGAGCGTTTCTACACCGCTCTGCTGCGTTCGTTGCCTGCCTGAAACATTCGTCTGCCTAGAGTGTGACTCGGCCCGGATCGACGGGCCGTCCTCTTGCCAAAGGAGCCGCGATGTCGCGCGCAGTGAAACTCGGATCGGTGGCCGGCGTCGTCGGCTTCCTCGCCTTCGTGGAGTTCACGAGCGGCATACTGCAGGGGTACTACACGCCCCTGCTCACCGAGATCGCGCGCAACCTCGGCATCCACGACGCCGACGTCAACTGGCTCGAGGGCACGCAGCTCATGCTCTCGGCCCTGGTCGTGCCGGCCATGGCCAAACTCGGCGACATGGTCGGACACCGGCGGATGCTGCTCATCTCGACAGCTGTCACGGCCGTCGCCTCGCTCGCCCTGCCGTTCACCGACGTGTTCTGGGTGTTCCTCGTGGCCTGGGCGCTGCAGGGCTTCTACGTGGTCTGGCTGCCGCTCGAGATCGCGCTGGTCTGGTCGCGCAGTCGCTCGCTCGGCTCCCCCGCCGCCATCACCCGCCGTGCGGCCGGCCTGCTGGTGGCGGCACTCGAGCTCGGCGCCATCGCCGGTGCCCTCACGGCCGGCGCCCTGGCCGACGTCCTCCCGCTGCAGACCACCCTGCTCATCCCTGGCATCGCCGTGGCCATCTGCTTCTTCGTCGTGCTCTTCGGAGTGAAGGAGTCGCCGGACCTCACGGGCGGAAAGTTCGACACCGGCGGTCTCATCCTCATCTCGCTCGCCCTGCTCGCCCTCACCGGCGGCCTCAGCCTGCTGCGTCTCGCCGGCCCCGGCGACCTGCTCTCCTGGGCGGTCGTGCTGCTCGGCGTGCTGCTCGTCATCCCGTTCGCCCGCTACGAGCTGCGCCAGAAGGATCCGCTCATCGACGTGCGCCTGTTCCGCTCGCCGGCGCTCGGCCCGATCTTCCTCACCGCCGGCCTGTTCGGCGTGAGCGTGCTCGGAGCGCAGGCTCCCCTCTCCACCTTCGCCAGAACTGACGCCGCGACCTACGGCTACGGTCTCTCGGCCACCAGCGGCCAGACCTCCATCCTCATCGGGGCGTACGTGCTGTCGATGATCGTCGGGGCCATGCTGTTCCCCGTCGCCACCCGATTCGTCACGCCCCGCATAGCGCTGATCGGAGCCAGCTCCCTGGTGGCGATCGGCTACCTCCTGTTCCTGCCGTTCCACGACGGCTACGTGAACGTGCTGTCGAACATGATCATCGCCGGCATCGGATCGGGCGCCCTCGTCGCAGCGCTGCCGGCCGCGGCAGCCGCTGCGGCTCCACGGAGCCAGACCGGTGTGGCCACGGGTCTCACCAACTCGGTCAAGACCGTCGGCGGGGCCATCGCATCCTGCGTCTTCGGAATCGCCCTGCTCAGCCACGTCGGAGGAGCCGCGACCGAGGGCACGGCCGGATCGCTGAGCGGCTACATCACCGTGTGGCTGGTCTGCGGCCTGACTGCCGTGGTGGCCGCCGTGCTGCTGGTCTTCGTGCCGAAGTTGGCCTTCTCGGATGCCGCTGCGGCCGAGGTGGCGACGGAGCCCGTCGTGCGCTGACCCTCCGCCCGCTGAGGCCCGGACGGAGTCGCGGTCGAAGCGGCCCCGGCCGTCAAGCGGACGGTCAGTAGTCGAGCTTCTCGATCTCGAGCCGCGCCAGGTCGACGTTGCGCACCATGCGCATGCGCTCCTTGCGGGTGCGCTTGTAGTTGGCGTCGACGGCGCTCTGCGGGCGCTCCAGGTCGAGACGCATCCCGATGGCGCCGGCCACGTCGTCCCAGGCGTCGTCGCGCGCCGCCGTGATGAAGGTGCGCAGGTACTCGTCGTCGGCCGCGCGCTTCTCGAGCTCCGCCGCCACGGCGAGGTTCACCCGCTCGCGCAGCCCCAGATTCACGAGGTCCTTCGACCTGTAGTCGTGCATGTCCTGCGGATTGCCGTGCAGCGTCGCCGCGGCCGCGCTCTCCTGGGCCACCCTCTCGGCTGCCCCGCGCATCTCGGCGGCCAGCCCGGCGAGCGCATCGCGGGCATCGGGCAGGAAGGAGTCGACGTCGAAGTCGATGCTCTCGCCCAGCACGCTCACCAGGATGCGGTTCTTCAGCACCATGCGGCTGGAGTACTCGGCGAGCATCACGCCCTCCTCGCGGGCGTCGGCCTCCTCAGGAGGCTCAGCCCACGGCAGTGTGGAGAAGTCGAACGGCGGCGGCTTCCTCCTGCGCCACCGACTGAACCACATCGCACTCCCGCTCCGGGCGTCGATCGTCGACGCACCACTCTCGAGAATACCGGCGGCCCGTGACACGACGGCAGCGTCCGGCTGAACGATGCGACGCCCCCGTCCTGTCGTCGGGTCGCGCTATCGTGCAGGCAGGCGGCGCGACGGACGCGACGACTGCGGCGGAGGTGGCATGTTCCTGCTCGACGGCACTGTGGTGACGAGTGCGAGCGACCTCACCAGTGCGTCGAAGTGCGAGTTCGCCTTCCTCCGCAAGCTCGACGCCAAGCTCGGCAGGATCGACGCCGTTCCCGATGCGGAAGACGCCATGCTCGCCCGTACGGCAGTGCTCGGCGACAAGCACGAGAACCGGGTGCTCGCCGACTACCGCGAGCGCTTCGGCGACGGAGTGGTCGAGGTGGCGCGTCCACCGGAGCTCACGACCGAGACCCTGCAGTACGCGACGGATGCCACGGGCTCGGCCTTCGCATCCGGAGCCGATGTGGTCTTCCAGGCCACCTTCTTCGACGGCGCGTTCCTCGGCTTCGCCGACTTCATCGTGCGCCGACCCGGCGGCGTCTACCTGGTGCAGGACACCAAGCTCGCCCGTCGCGCGCGGGTGACGGCACTGCTGCAGCTGGCCGCCTACGCCGACCAGCTCGACGCGCTCAGGGTGCCCCGCGCCGACACCGTCGAGCTGCTTCTCGGCGATGGCAGCGTGAGCGTGCACCGGGTCGACGACATCCTGCCCGTCTACCGCAAGCGTCGGGCCAGGCTGCTGCAGATCGTCGACGAACGCGTGGATGCCGACGCACCGGTCGCGTGGGGCGACCCGCGCTACACGGTCTGCGGCCGCTGCGCGACGTGCGCGGCCGAGGTCGACGCGAGCCGCGACGTGCTTCTCGTCGCCGGCATGCGCATCTCGCAGCGCGACGCCCTGCGCTCCGCGGGCATCACCACCATCGACGAGCTGGCGGCCATCGACCTGCGCCCCGACGGGGAGTCGCCGGTCGAGGGCATGGCGCGCAGCACCCTCGAGTCGTTCAGCGTGCAGGCGGCCCTGCAGGTCGAGGCCGATCGGGCGACGGATGCCGCTCGCGTCGACGCGATCGCGGCGGGCGCAGACCCCGAGCAGGTGCACCTTGCGCCGCCCGTCGCCGTGCGCGACGCGCAAGCCCTGGCCGCCGTGCCCGAACCGGATCCCGGCGACCTGTTCTTCGATTTCGAGGGCGATCCGCTCTACACCGAGGGCGCCGGCATCAGCTGGGGCATCGACTACCTGTTCGGCGTGCTCGACCGGGGTGACGAGTTCACGACGTTCTGGGCGCACAGCTTCGCCGAGGAGAAGGTCGCGCTCGAGCGCTTCCTCGACTTCGTCGACGGGCGCCGGGCGGCCCACCCGGGCCTGCACATCTATCACTACGCCAGCTACGAGCGCACCCACCTGCTCTCCATCGCCGCCCGCCACGGCACCTGCGAGGCCCGCGTCGACCAGCTGCTCAGCGACGGGGTGCTCATCGACCTCTACCCGATCGTGCGCCGCGGCATGCTCGTCGGCAGCCGCTCGTACTCCATCAAGAAGCTCGAGCCGCTCTACATGGGCGACGAGGAGCGCGAGGGCGTGACGAACGCCGCCGACTCGATCGTGGAGTACCAGCGGGCGATGGATCTCGCAGCGGCTGGAGAGGTCGCCGAGTCGCAGGCCATCCTCGACGACATCGCCCGCTACAACCGCTACGACGTGCTGTCCACCCTGCGCCTGAGCGAGTGGCTCCTCGAACGCGCCGCCGAGGTGGGCATCCGACCGGCTCCCCGCTCGCCTCGGGAGGGCGAGCAGTACGTGCAGTCCGAGCTCGCCATCGCCCTGTCGCACCTGGCAGGCTCCGGCGACGCCTCCATCGACCACCGCACGCCAGACCAGACCGCGCTGGCCCTGGCATCCGCCGCCATCGACTACTACCCGCGCGAGCGCAAGAGTTTCTGGTGGGCGCACTTCTTCCGCCTCGACCAGCCCGTGCGCGAGTGGGAGGACACGCGCGACGTGCTCGTCGTCGACGCTGCGAGGTCGCGCGTCGAGATCGACTGGCATCTTCCGGAAGGCCGGAGCCAGAAGGAGCGGCGCACGCTGCGGCTGCACGGGCGCTTCGGCCCGGGCTCCAGGATCTCGCCCGGCGCCGGGCTCTTCGCCCTGTACGAGCCCGACGGGGCCGTGGTCGACGACGATGCCGACCCCGGTCAGCGCATCAGGCGCGACGTGACGGTGCTCGATGTGCTCGACGACGGGCTGGTGGTCGAGGAGGCTCTGCCCGTCGGTGCCGCGCGGCACCGTCAGGCGCCCATGGCAGTCGCGCCCGGCTGGCCGCTGCGCACGACAGCGCTGGAGAACGCGATCAGCGAGTGGGGCGCAGCCCTCGTGCGGGAGCATCCGACCTGGCCGCGCGATCCCCTGACCGACATCCTCCGGCGCACCCCGCCGAGGTCGAGGCGCGGCGAGCTCGTGCCCGTGACCACTGGCGCCTACGAAGACGCCGTCGTCGCCAGCCTGGTCGACCTCGACTCCTCCTATCTCGCCGTGCAGGGACCACCCGGCACCGGCAAGACGTACCTCGCCTCGCATGTCATCGCCCGGCTGGTGAACGACCACCACTGGAAGATCGGCGTCGTCGCCCAGTCGCACTCCGTCGTCGAGAACCTGCTCGATCGGCTCGCCGACGCCGGACTCGACCCAGCCCTCGTGGGCAAGGCACCCAAGTCGGGGGATGAGACCGCCCACGACTACACCCTGTTCGCCGACAAGAATGCCGCCCTGCTCTTCGCGCAGGCACACGGTAAGACGGGCTTCGTCGTCGGCGGCACGGCGTGGGACTTCGCCAACCCCGCACGCTTCCCGCGGCGCGGCCTCGACCTGCTCGTGGTCGACGAGGCCGGCCAGTTCTCGCTCGCGTCGACGCTCGCCACGAGCGTCAGCGCCCGCAACCTGCTGCTCCTCGGCGATCCCCAGCAGCTTCCGCAGGTGAGCCAGGGCACCCACCCCGAGCCCATCGACAGCTCCGCCCTCGGCTGGGTGGCCGCGGGCCACGACGTACTGCCGAAGGAGTTCGGCTACTTCCTCGCCGAGAGCAGACGGATGCATCCGGCGGTCGCGGAGCCCGTGTCGAGGCTCTCCTACGAGGGCGAGCTGCGTTCGCACCTCGATGCCGCCGACCGCCTGCTCCTCGAGACCGAACCCGGGCTCCACACTGTTCCCGTCGTGCACTCGGGCAACGCGACTGAATCGCCCGAGGAGGCGGCCGTCGTCGTGCAGCTGGTGCAATCACTGCTCGGAACGCCGTGGCGATCGAGCCGGCACGCTGCGGCGCGACCGCTCGAGCAGGCCGACTTCATCGTGGTGACGCCGTACAACGCCCAGCTCGCCCTGGTGCGGGAGGTGCTCGATCGGGCCGAGCTGCCCCAGGTGCGGGTCGGCACCGTCGACAAGTTCCAGGGCCAGGAGGCCGTCATCGCGGTGGTGTCGCTCGCCGCATCGTCTGCGGCCGACGTTCCTCGCGGCATGGAGTTTCTCTTCATGAAGAACCGCCTCAACGTGGCCGTCTCGCGGGCGCAGTGGGCGGCCTACCTGGTCTACTCGCCCGAGCTCACCGAGTACCTGCCGCTGACGCCGCAGGGAGTCACCGAACTGAGCGCGTTCATCAGGCTGGTGGAGGACCAGCGCTCATAGAGACCGCATAGCGAACGCACAGGGGCTCCGTCCGCGGCGGCAAGGGTCGCCATAGGCGCATCGGGCTTGATGGAACTCGGACAACACCGAGACCCCCTGGAGCATCCGCATGCAAGCCATCACCATCGCCATCGACCTGATCGCCATCGGCGTCCTGACCTTCGGCATCTACTTCCCCCGCCACCGTCGCCGCGACCTCGTCGTCGCGTTCCTCGGTGTGAACGTGGGCGTGCTCGCCGTCTCGATGATCCTCGGCTCGACGGCCATCGGCGCCGGCCTCGGCCTCGGCCTGTTCGGCGTGCTGTCGATCATCAGGTTGCGCTCGCGCGAGATCGAGCAGCACGAGGTCGCCTACTACTTCGCCTCCCTCGCGCTCGGCCTCATCGCCGGCCTCAGCATCAACTTCGACTGGCTCACCTTCGCCCTCATGGGCCTCGTCATGGTCGTGCTCTTCATCGGCGACCACCCCCGGCTGTTCGCCCGTTACCGCCAGGAGCTCGTCGTGCTCGACCGGGCCATCGCCTCGGAGCCGGCGCTCATCGCCCACCTCGAGCAGCTGCTCGACGCGAAGGTGCACGGCGTGAAGGTCGAGGAGCTCGATCTGGTGAACGACACCACGTCCGTCAACGTGCGCTACCAGCTGCGTGCGTCGGCGACGGCGACGGCGACGACGACGGATGCCGCAGGCTCGACCGGAGCCCGTCGCGACGAGCTGGTGGTGACCCGATGACCGGCACGGCCCTCGCCACCATCACCGCCCTCCCGCCCGTCACCCTCGATGAGCTCAACGAGCGCGCCGAGCTGCAGACCCGCGTCGACCGCAAGTACATGCTGCCTCTCGCCGACCTCGCCGAGGTGCTCACCGACCTCGATGACGACACCCGTGTGTTGGAGCTCGAGGCCGTCGCTGCTGAGCCGCACGAGACGCATACCGCGATTGGCATACCCTCCGGCATCCGGTCAGCCGCCTACGAATCGGTGTACTTCGACACCCCTGGCCTCGTGGCCTTCCACCTCGCAGCGCGCGGACGCCGCCGCCGGTTCAAGGTGCGCACCCGCTCCTACCTGGACTCGGGCGCCACCTTCCTCGAGGTGAAGACCCGCGGTGGCCGCAGCCTCACAGTGAAGGACCGCCTCGAATACGATCCAGCCGACCACGACAGGCTCACCGCCGAGGGCCTCGCCTACACGAGCTGCGTGCTCAGCGAGTCCGGCGTCGCCGAGGGCGAGTGGGCGACGCTCACCCCGACGCTCATCACGCGCTACCGCCGCACCACGCTGCTGCTTCCTGCACGAGCCGGTCGCGATGAAAGCCGCGCCACCATCGACGTCGACCTCGAGTGGATCGACGAGGGCGCCGGCCTCTTCCCGCGTCGGCTGCGCACACCGGCTTCAGTCATCGTCGAGACCAAGTCGGGGCGCGCCACCGGCAGCCTCGACCGCGCACTCTGGCGGCACGGGCACAGGCCGGCCACCGTGTCGAAGTTCGGCACCGGGCTCGCCGCCCTCCGCCCCGACCTGCCGTCGAACAAGTGGACGCGTGTGCTGCGCCGGCATTTCACCGCGGCAGCCCCGCATGACCAGAACCCGACTCTTCAGACCATTCAGACCATCCCCACCTCCGCGTCCGACGCGGCCTGAGCTCCAGGAGCCATCATGCGATCCCCCAAGTACTACCTCCTCGTCCCCATCCTCGCCGGGGGCCTCGTGCTCGCGGGCTGCGCCGTCACGTCGACCGACAGCGGCAGCGGCAGCGAGACCAGCTCGAGCAGCAGCAGCGAGACCACCGCCGACCTCGTGCCCACGGCATCCGTCGACGTCACGCAGACTGCAGCCGAGGTGCTCGCCGCCAACCAGAAGACCCACACGACTGCAGACGACAGCGCCGACGACGCCGCGTGGAGCGAGGCCGACTCCACCGCCATCGACCTCGACGACGAGAGCGGCACCGTCACCATCTCCGAGGCCGGCACCTACCACCTCACCGGAACGCTCAGCGATGGCCAGGTCGTGGTGAACAGTACCGGCGACGGCCAGGTGAAGCTCGTGCTCGACGGTGTCGACATCACCAGTTCGACGGGCTCGGCGATCAGCATCGTGGCCGCCGACGAGGCCGCCGTCATCCTCGCCGATGGTTCGACGAACACGCTGACGGATGCCGCGAGCTATGCCGACGCCGACGCAGACACTCCCGTCGCAGCCCTGTCCAGCGCCGCCGACCTCACCATCACCGGCACCGGGGCGCTCGACGTGACCGGCAGCAGCAATGACGGCATATCGTCGAAGGACGGCCTCGTGATCGCCGGCGGCGACATCACCGTGGACGCACAGGACGACGGCATCCGGGGCAAGGACTACCTCGTGATCCTCGACGGCACGATCAGCGTCACCGCTGGCGGCGACGGCCTGAAGAGCGACAACGACGAGGATGCCGCACGCGGCTACATCGCCATCGAGGGCGGGGCCGTCACCGTCGATGCGACGGGCGACGGCATCTCGGCCACGACCGACGTCGTGACCACCGCCGGCTCGCTCGATGTGACGTCAGGTGGCGGTGCCGACCAGACCGTGGCCGACGACGCCTCGGCGAAGGGCATCAAGGCCGGTGCCATCATCGTGCTCGGCGGCGGAGACGTCTCCGTCGATGCAGCCGACGACGCCGTGCACTCCGACAATGCCGTGCACATCGCCGACGGCGTCGTCAGTCTCGCCACGGGCGACGACGGCGTGCACGCCGACGATGCGCTCCTCGTCTCCGACGGCACCCTCACCATCTCGCAGGCCTACGAAGGGCTCGAGAGCTCCGAGATCTCGGTCGCCGGCGGCACCACCTCGGTGACGGCGAGCGACGACGGCGTGAACGTCTCCGACGGCAGCGGCGGCAGCGAGATGGGCGGCGGCGCACCCATGGGCGGCGGACCCGACCAGGCAGCGGATGCCGCAGCCGAGGACGCCGCAGACGCAGCGGCCGATGACGCCGCCGCGACGGACTCGGCCGACACCGCTGCGACGGGCGACATGACCCTCACGATCTCGGGCGGAACCCTCACTGTGAACTCCGAGGGCGACGGCCTCGACTCCAACGGCTCCGCGTCGATGACCGGAGGCACCGTCGTCGTGAACGGCCCGACGGGCAGCGGAAACGGCGCTCTCGACGTCGACAGCGGCTTCGACATCAGCGGCGGATCGCTGCTGGCCGTCGGCAGTGCCGGCATGATCGTGGCTCCGGATGCCGACGCCGACCAGGCCTCGATCTCGGCCACCCTCGACTCGAGCCACGCCGCCGGCAGCGCCGTGACAGTGACGGCGGACGACGGCACTGTGGTCGCGAGCTTCACCGCCACGAAGGAGTTCGCCTCGGTGGTCTCCTCCTCGGCCGACATCGTGAACGGGCAGACGTACACGGTGACCGTCGACGGCTCAGCGGCCGGCACTGCGGTGGCCGGAGAGCAGACGAGCGAGATGGGTGGCGGGATGGGCGGTGGAGGAACCCCGCCATCCCGCTGATCTCCCCTGCCCCGCTCGCTGAGGCCCGGACGGAGTCCGCGGTCGAAGCGCACCACGGCCGCGTTGGGCCCGGCTGCGCTTCGGGCGGTCGCTCCGCTCGGTCCTCAGCGAGAGCGGGTACTCGGGCGGCAGCGGCTAGATCCCGCCCACGCTCACGGCAGCCCCCACCGCGGCACCCGCCGCGTCGCGCAGCACCGCGACGACCATCGATCCGTAGGGCTCGCGCCACACGCTGTGCCGCACACGGTGCGACTCCTCGTCAACCAAGACGCGGGCGACGAATCCGGCGCCATCGACGGCGACGCCCACCGGCGCTCCGTCCACCGAGATCGAAAGCGCCGCGAGGCCGGCCGGCGCCGCGAACGATCCGCGCACGACGATCTCGATGCGTCCATCCTCGGGAGGCCGCGCCTCGGCCTCGAGCACGAGGCTCGGGGCACCGGCCGCTCCGGCATCCGCCTCAGCGACAGGCGCAGCTGCACGAGACCCGGCATCCGTCACCGAATCGGCAGCACGACCTGCCAGCGCGGGCGTCCGCCCCGGCGCCACCCGTCGCGAACCTGGCGCACCCGTCGCCTCGAACGCGGCCGCGAGCCGGAGCAATGCTGTGTCCGAGTACGCGGCTCCGGCGAAGGTCAGGCCGACGGGCATGCCGATGTCGGCCATGATGCCCATCGGCACCGTCACCGTCGGGATGCCGAGGTGCCGCGGAACCAGGTTGCCGTTGGCCACCCAGGTGCCGTTGCGCCAGCCGAGATCGGCAGATGGCTCGTTCACGTCCATGTCGGCCGGGCCCACGTCGGCGACGGCCGGGAACACCACGGCGTCGAGGCCGAGCCCGGCCATCCACTCCTCGAGGTCGATGCGCCGGGTCTCTTCGAGGCCGCGGATGCCGCCCTCGAGCAGCGGGATGTCGGTGAGCTCCCCCGACGGGTGCTCCCGCGCGAAGTCGGGGTACTCGGCGATGTCGTCGTCGAAGCCCGTGTAGCGATCGGGAACGGCTCCCGGCGGCTGGGGGAAGATGCGCGCGCCGTCGACGTCGGCGACGCCGCCGATCACAGGGTCGCCGTTGGCCGCCAGGAAGTCGTCCCACGCCCAGACCGACAGGTCGACGATCTCGCGTTTCAGGTACTCGGCGCTCACGAGTCCGCGCGTGGCGATGGTGGGTGCTCCCGGCCTGTCGCCCTCGTAGTTCGACACCACCGGGAAGTCCACCTCGACGACCTCGGCCCCGGCGGCCTCGAGGTCGCGACGGGCGGCCTCCCAGAGGGTGATGACGGATGCGCGGGTCTCGATGCGCTGGCCCGTCGGGCCTCCGATCCCGCCGGCCTCGGCGGTACCGGCCTCCGGGTCGGCATTGATGTACATGCGGGGGATGCCGAGGCGGGTGCCGGCGAGGGCGGCGGCAGGCGATGACGATGGAGCGGCATCCGTTCCCCCGACCAGCCCGACGTACGACTCCGGCCTCACCTCGGACGACGCCGGAATGGCGACCCACGGCTGCGCACGCCAGAAGTCGCCGCGCGGCTCGGCATCGTCGGCCACGATCACGTCGAGCACCGCAAGGAGGTCGGCCATCGTGCGGGTGTGGGGAACGACGACGTCCATCGTGGGAACGAGCGGCCAGTTGCCGCGCACCGAGATGACGCCGCGCGAGGGCGTGTAGGCCACGAGGGCGTTGTTGGAGGCGGGCGCCCGGCCGCTCGACCAGGTCTCCTCGCCGAGCCCGAAGGCTCCGAAGCTCGCGGCAGTGGCCGTGCCCGATCCGTTCGAGGAGCCCGAGGCGAAGGCCGCGGTCAGGAACTCGGGGTTGTACGGGCTCTCGGCCCGGCCGTACACGCCGCGCTGCATGCCGCCGTTGGCCATCGGCGGCATGTTCGTCAGGCCGAGCAGCACGGCGCCCGCCGCCCGCAGCTGAGCGATCGTGAAAGCGTCATCGGTCGCCACGAGGTTCTCGAACGCCGGGGAGCCGGCTGCCACGGTGAGCCCGCGCGCCTTGTAGGAGTCCTTAGCCGTGTAGGGGATGCCGTCGAGAGGGCCGAGCGCCTCGCCGCGCGCGCGGCGCTCATCCGAAGCCCGAGCGTCGGCGAAGGCCTCGGGGTTCAGCACCGGAACGGCGTTCAACCTGATGCCCTGCCTGTCGTAGGCGGCGATGCGCTCGAGGTACGCGGCCACGAGTTCGACACTCGTGACGGCGCCAGAAGACAGAGCGGCACCGAGCTGGCCGATCGACGCCTCGACGACGTCGAACGGCACCCGCGCAGCACCCGAGGTCATCGCGCGACACCGACGGGCTGCTGCTGGGTGATGCAGTGGATGCCGCCGCCGCGCGCGAAGATCTCGCGGGCGTCGACGGTGACGACGCGGCGGCCCGGGTAGGCGCCCTCGAGGAGCGACCGGGCGCGGGAGTCGGCCTCGTCGTCACCGAAGCCGCAGGCGATCACGCCGCCGTTGACCACCACGTGGTTCACGTAGTTGTAGTCGACGAATCCCTCCTCGTCCTCCAGTTGGGCCGGCGCAGGCAGATCGATGATGGTCCACGACCGGCCCGCGGCATCCGTCGTCGTCTCGAGGAAGGCGCGCAGTTCGCGCATCACCTCGTGGTCGGGGTGCGCGGGGTTCGGCTGCTGGTGCAGCAGGATCGTTCCCGGCGACGGCATCGTGGCGATCATGTCGACGTGGCCGCGGGTGCCGAAGTCCTCGTAGTCGCGGGTGAGGCCGCGAGGCAGCCAGATGACCTTGGTCGCGCCGATGGTGCGGGCCAGCTCCTCCTCGACGCGCGCCTTGTCGGCGTAGGGGTTGCGACCGGGATCGAGCTGAACGGTCTCGGTGATGATGACGGTGCCCTCGCCGTCGACGTGGATGGCGCCGCCCTCGTTCACCAGCATCGACGAGATGACCGGTACGGATGTCTCAGCCGCGATGAAGCGCGCGATCTCGCGGTCCTTCCCCCAGGTCGCCCAGGCGGGGGCGCCCCATCCGTTGAAGATCCAGTCGACGGCACCGGGTTCGCCCTGTTCGTCGAACACGAAGGTGGGACCGAAGTCGCGCATCCAGAAGTCGTCGAGCGGGGCGACGACGATCTCGACCTCGGGCTTCAGGTGCCGTCGGGCATCCTCGACGGCCGACGGGTCGACGACCATCGTCACGGGCTCGAACTCGAGCACGGCGTGGGCGACGGAGGCCCAGGCGGCACGGGCCGCCTCGCGCTCCTCCTCGGACTCGCCGATGGTGAGCCCGGCCACGGGGAAGGCCATCCAGAGGCGGTCGTGCGGGGCGGTCTCGGGGGGCATCAACCAGGTCATGCGACGGTCTCCTCGGTCAGGGCGGGGGCAACGGATGCTGCAGCCACGGGACGACGGCTAGCGTCGCGATACGGATTCGTGCGATACCAGAGCACCGCATAGAGGCCGCCCGCCACAAGGGGTCCGGCGATGGCTGAGAAGTCAGCGCCGGCGAGAGCTGCGGCGATGGGGCCTACGTAGAGGGTGGTGTTCGCCATCAGCACGGCGATCGTGGTGGCGACGACCATCGAGATGGCGCCGGGCCAGAACACTCCGTGGCTGTACCAGAACGGACTGGTGCGACTCTCGTCGTTGAGCGCCCGACCGTCGTAGCGGTTGCGACGCACGATGATGTCGACGGCGTAGACGGCGACCAGCGGACCGAGCACGGTGACGCTCAGCTCGAGGGCCGCGCTGAAGGTGTCGAGGAAGTCGGGCGCGATGAACAGTGGGTAGGCCGTGATGGCCGTGGCGATGACTCCGGTGATCACGACGGTCCAGGCGCGCGGGATGCGGCCGAGGCGCCCGCCCAGGGCTTGGAAGTACAGGCCGGTCGAGTAGGCGCAGAGCACGTTGTTCGTGATGCTGCCGAGCACGATGACGAACAGGAAGATGGGGTAGAACCAGGCCGGAACGATGGCCGCGATGGAGATCTGCGGGTCGGTCATGTCGACCACGGATCCCGCGAAGACGCCGAGCACGGCGATGGCGACGGCCGGGACGAAGCCGCCGAGGGCGGTCCAGCCCATGACTGCCTTCTTCGACACCGACGCCGGCAGGTAGCGCGCATAGTCCGCGCCGGTTCCCCACGACAGCGGGTTGGCGGCGACGATCGCGAAACCGAGCACGAGCAGGCCCCAGTGGTCGGCGGTCGGCAGCGGGGCCGGCTCGTAGCCGTAGTCCGCCGCACCGAACACGAACACCGCGAGCAGCACGAAGCACACCGCGAGCGCAGCGGTGAAGATGGGGCTGAGGCGGATGATCGTGGCGTGCCCGTAGACGCTGATGCCGAAGCTGAGCACCGCCACCGCGGCGAGAACTCCCCACTCGGCGCCGGCGGGCAGCGGGATGTCGAGGTGGTCGAGCAGCGCCAGCGAGGCGAGCGTCGCGAAGGCGATGTTGATGATCTCGAAGAAGATCCCGATGGCCACGCCGAGCCCTGCCCCGAACACCCTGTTGCCGCGCACGCCGAACATCGAGCGCATCACGGTGACGCTCGGGGTTCCGGACGCCGGTCCGCTGATCGCGAGCCAGCCCACGGCGATCCACCACAGGTTGCCGAGCACGACGACGGCGAGCGACTCCCAGATGCCGAGGCCGAGCAGCATGAGCACGCCGCCGATGACGAAGTAGAGATAGACCACGTTGGCGCTCATCCACACCCAGAACAGCTCGCGGGGCTTGCCATGGCGCTCGTTCTCGGGGATGAAGTCGGTGCCGCGGGTCTCGATGACGCCGGCGGAGTCGACCTCGGCGAGCGGGGTGACGGATGCCGTGACGGACGCCGCGGTGGATGCCGATCCGAGGCGCGCGTCGTCTGCGGCGTCTGCCGTGGGGGCGGCATCCGCGGACCGGGGGGAAGCGTCGATGCTCATGGGTCGTGCCTCTCGAGAAGCTGCTGCCCTTCCGAACAGGAAGGGCCTCTTGCTATTGATCGTGCGATCAATAAGATTGGGGGAGACGCTACAGAGCCGGAGGCGACGATGTCAAGAGCAGTTCGACCACGGGCGGCGCGCAAGAGCCCCGAGGAGCGTGCGGCCGAGATCCGCGCGGGCGCCCACGACGTCGCCCTCGAGGGCGGGCTCTGGGCGGTGACCCTGCGCAGCGTCGCCGCTCGCGTCGGGGTGACGCCGGCGCTCGTCGCCCACTACCAGCCGAACATGGAAGTGCTGGTCGCAGACACCTTCACCGCCGTCGTCGCCGCCGAGATGGCGGAGGTCGCCGGCATCATCGAGCCCTACTCCTCCCCCACGGATCGACTCGCCGCCCTCATCCACACACTTGTCGAGACCGGCCGCGACGACGTGACGGCGGTCTGGCTCGACGGCTGGAGCCTCGGTCGGCGTAGTGCACCGCTGGCCACGGCCGTGCGCGGCCAGATGGACGCATGGCAGCACCTCGTGCTCGGCGTCGTCGAGGCCGGGTGCTCCACGGGCGAGTTCACGGCATCCGACCCCCAGACCGTCGCCTGGCACCTGCTCGGCATGGTGGACGGCCTGAGCGCGCAGGGCCTGGTGTCGTACCGCGATCCGGCTGCCCGCGGACGCCTCATCACCGACGCCCTCGAGCACGCGCTGGGGCTGCCGGCGGGGGCGCTCGCGTCGCCCGAGTCAGCGCCTGCGCCAACGCCCGCGCCAGCCCCCTGACGGTCGTACAGATGCAGGATGAGCACGATTTCGACCCCTCCCACGCATCGAAACCGCCTGGGTCCTGCAGATGAGCCTCGAAGCAGGCGGCCAGCGGATGTTCAGCGGCGCGAGCTTAGGCTTGATCAATGACTTCTGAGACCTTCGACCGCATCACCGTGTTCGGCGCTGAGTGGTGCAGCGACTGCCGTCGTTCCAAGCGCCTCCTTGACGGCCTCGGCGTGCAGTACGACTACGTCGATCTCGAGACCGTCGAAGACGGCGCCGACCGCGCCAAGGCCATCAGCGGGCGCACCCAGATTCCCGTGGTCGTCTTCCCCGACGGCGATCACTACGTGGAGCCGACGGATGCCGCTCTGCGCTCCAAGCTCGAGACAGTCGCCGCGTAGGTCCACCCGCCGCGTTGCAGGGCCCACCCCCTGAGCGCCGCCGCGGTCTCCGGCCGAGGCGCCGGGCGAGGCGCCTCAGGCGGCAGGTCCGCGCTGCCCTCAGCGATCACCGAGTCTTGACCTCACTTGCCCGCCCTCACGCGGCGGCCGATTCCGGCAGGCTGAACCTCGCCTTGCCGCCGAGCCGCGGCACCTGCTGGGGGTCGACATGGGGTGGTGGGATGAACCACACCTCCGTCGGGGTGCCGCGGATGCGCCAGCCGTCGCGGTGGATCATGTGGTGGCAGAAGCTGCACAGCAGTACCCCGTTGGTGATGTCGGTCCGGCCGTGATGTCGTCTCCACCAGCGGATGTGGTGGGCGTGGGTGTAGCTGATGTTCTGCCCGCAGCTGGCACAGCCGCCGTCCCGTTCGTGCAGGGCGAGCCGTTGCGCCTTGCTGAACAGTCGTGCTGTGCGGCCGACGTCGAGCGGGATGCTGTCGGTGCCGAGGACCATCGGGATGAGGTCGGCGGATGCGGCCATGCGCCGGATGGTTCCGGCTGAGACGGGCTGGTCGATGCCGTCGATGCTGCCCAGCCCGAGCCCGGTGCGCAGAGCGTCAAGGTCGATGCGGGTGATCGTGGTGACTGAGGCGAGCGAGGGTGTGGGTGCAGCCGAGCACGTGACGCACGATCTCGACCAGCGCGTCGGCCTGACGCTGCGGGATGGTGCGGTCGTCGTCGACCACCGTTCAGGGTCGGTGGTGGGGCTCGACACCGGCTGCAGCCTCCGACGATCCGGTGGAACCATCGGTGCCGGTGCCAGTGCCGGTGCCGGTGCCGGTGCCCTTCGAGCGCAGTCCGTCGGACACCAGAGCCTCGATGGCTGCCTTCACAAGCGCCGCCGATTCCGGGTCGAGGTGAGCGGTGAGCTCGGTCATGCCGTTGCGGTTCTCTCGGATGGTGAGCGATCGACCCTGCCAGCGCTCCTCATCCCGCGGTTCGGCACCGTCAGGGTCGAGACGCGCCTCCGCCTGCTTGATGACCCGCAGGAGCAGGCTCAACGGCAGGTCGGCGGCCCGCTCGGCGAGGATCTTCTCGATGCCCTCGGCGAGGGCGGCGTCCGCTCGCGGTGCCACCCGGTCGAGCATCGCGGTGATCGCTCCGGCCGCATCGACACTGATCACGCCGGCCTCCAGCGCGGCGGCGACGTGTGAATACCGAGCCGGCCGGCTGGCGCCGCTGAAGTCCTGGCGGGATGCCGTCGCCGCACCCACGGCGAGTAACCGGGCGGCCTCGCCCGCACTGCCCCCGGTCGACGAAGCGAGCAGACGCGTCGGCGTGGAGAAGCCGTTCTTCTTCGCCAACCCTTCGGTGCCGAACTCGGGACCCGAGCGCCGGCCGACCTCCGCAGCCACCCGCACCAGGAGCGCGTCGGCATCGCGTCGGAGTCGGGCGACGGCATCCGTCACCGAGACCAACCCTGGATCGCTCATCAGCTCGATCTCGCCCTGAGCACCGAACGGCAGCACACCGAACTCGGGAAGCGCCGCCGCCCACACGGCGGCCAGCGCTGCAACATCCTGTTGCAACGGGGCCAACGGAGCCGGGAATTCCATACCCTGATACTCGCAGCACCCACCGACACTGAACGCGAGTTTTTCACCGGTTGATCAGGATCTTTTACAGAATTTCATGTGGAGAAAGAAGACACGACAGCGAGCTGGGGAGGAGTGCCGAAATCCCCTCAGCCCTCAACCCCCACGTACACCCACGCCTGCGTCCCCGACGCCAACGTCACCGCGACCCGCACGTAGTCGGCCACCTCGTAGGCATCAGCCGCCGCGAGCTGCTCTGACGTGAGCTCCAGCACCGAACCGGCCACGCTGTCAGCGGGGTCATCCGTACGCTCCAGGATCGGATGCTCGTCGGAGCCGCTCAGGGCGATGACGTGTGGGTCCGTGATCTTCACCATCCCGAGTCGGAACCCCGGCAGCGAGTCGTCGCGCGTCGGCAGCTCGGCGCCGAATGTGCCGCGCTGCACCGAGGCGAGCCGCAGCGTCCCGTAGGAGAACAGGCGCTCCACCCTCTCGCTCGCCGAGCCCCGGGCGGAGTCCGCGGGCGATCCGCCGCTCGAGCTCACGCGCCGAGCTTCGCCACGATGGTCTCGATGCGACGCTGGCGGGTGGCATCCGTCTTCGCCGACTCGACGTTCACCACGTGCGCCTTCTTGGCGCTCGGCGACAGCTTGTCGAAGGCGGCCTGCACCTCGGCGGATGCGGCGAGCGCCGCCGCCAGGTCGTCGGGCACCTCGGTGATGCGCGGCTCGGTGTCGAGGGTGAGCTCCACCTCGATCGGGTCGCCGCCCTGGATGCCCGTCGCCGCGCGCTTGTCGGAGCTGAAAGCGATGAGGTACTTCCCGCCCATCGGCGCAACGGTGCTGCGGTACTGGTAGCCGTTCACCGTCACGTTCACCGGCGGGCGCTTGCCGCCACCCAGAGCCTCGATGACCTCTTCCGGTACCGGGATGCCCGTGTTGTTGCCGACCTGGGACATGTTCGTCGAGAAATGCATGCCTCGATTATGGTCGCGTCAGGTCGTCGGCGGCGAGGCCTCGTCGTCATCCGCCGCGGCCTTCGCTGCGTCTTCCTTCTTGTACATCTCGGCGAATGAGACGGCGAGTGCGGTTCCGATCCCGATGCCGATCGCGATCCCGATCCCCACGTTCCCCATGGCGACTCCGAGGCCTGCCCCCAGGGCGATCCCGATGGCGATCCCCAGCGCCCAGCCGCGCGTGGTCGGATCCTTCGAGTCGAACGCAGCCTTCTTCGTGTCAGCCATACCTTCACGGTAGGCGGATGCCGCACGGCGATGCATCCGTCGACCGGGCGAACTCGCTCCCCCACGAGGTGGAGTCCTCGGCTCGGCGATCGCCTCGCATCACATCGCCTCGCATCGCATCGCATCGCATCGCGCGGAATAGCGGCGCACCGACGCCGGTTGGCATTGGAGATGACTGCACCACTCCGCCTCTCGGTTCTCGACCTCATTCCCGTGCGCAGCGGGCAGACCAGCTCCCAGGCGATGACAGCCTCGGTCGGCCTCGCCCAGCTCGCCGACACCCTCGGCTACACGCGCTACTGGTACGCAGAGCACCACAACATGCCCTCGGTGGCCTCGACGACCCCGCCCGTGCTCATCGCGGCGACGGCGGCGAAGACCGAGCGCATCCGGGTGGGATCGGGCGGCGTCATGCTGCCCAACCACGCTCCTCTCGTCGTCGCGGAGCAGTTCGCAGCGCTCGAGGCGCTCGCCCCCGGACGCATCGACCTCGGCATCGGGCGCGCCCCCGGCAGCGACCCCGTCATCACGCAGCTGCTGCGCATCAGCGGCCCCACGGCAGACGTCGACCGCTTCCCCGATCACATCGCCGACATCCAGGCGCTCATCCACCCCGGTGGAGCCGCCCTCCGCATGACGAGCGGGAGCGAGTACACGGTGCACGCGACGCCTGCAGCCGCCAGCGTACCCACCATCTGGCTGCTCGGCTCGAGCGACTACTCGGCCCGCCTCGCCGCGAGCCACGGCCTGCCGTACGTGTTCGCGTACCACTTCTCGGGCGACGGCATCGAGGCCGCCCTCGAGCTCTACCGCAGCAACTACACGCCGAGCGCCGAGCATCCGGAGCCGCAGACCTTCCTCACGCTCAACGTCTCTGTCGCCCCGACCGCCGAGGAGGCCCGCCGCCGCGCGCTGCCGCAGATGCGCGCGATGGCCCGGCTGCGCACAGGCCGCCCGCTCAGCGTGCTCGAGACCGTCGAGGACTCGGAGAACTCCGGTCGCGACACGGCGACCGACGAGCTCGTCGCCGCCATGGAGAAGCGCTGGGTCATCGGGGCTCCGGATGCCGCAGGCCAGGCCATCCGGCAGCTCGCATCGCGCTACGGAGTCGACGAGGTCATGGTGTCGCCCATCAGCGGCGCCTTCGCGAGCGACCCCCTCGACGCGACGCCGGGCCGCGCGCAGACCTTGGAGCTGCTGGCGGGCGAGCTGCTGTAGCGCAGGTCCCCCGCTCGCTGAGACCCACGCGCTTCGTCCGCCGAACCACTCGGCGGGGTCTGGATGCTCTGGCGGAGGTTCCTGCACCCGCCGAAGCACCTGAACCCCGCCAGGTCAGCGACCGGCCCGCCCAAACGCGGAAGCTGCGGGTCAGGACCTTCCCTGACCCGCAGCTTCCGCGGTTTCGGCGACGCATGCCGACCTGCGTCGCTCTCGAGCCCCGCTACAGCACCGGGTGATTCGAGCGGATGGTGTTGCTCGGGTCGTAGACCACCTTGATGGCGCGCAGCCGGTCGACGTCGGCTCCCCAGATGGCCCGGGGCTCCTGGGCCCCCTCGGCGAAGTTCTGGTAGAGCACCGCGGAGCGCCAGGGAAGGAGCGCCGCCGCCAGACGGTCGACGGATGCAGCCGCTGCAGCTCCCATCTCCGGCGTCGCGGCGATGCCCGCACCGAACACGAGGAACTCGGAGTCGAGGTGCGATACGGCACCGGCTCCCAGCGGAGACCTGCCCGCCGCCCCACCCACGTGACGGATCTCGGCCGACAGCAGCGCCGAGCCCGATCCGGCTCCGGCCGCAGCGACGAACGCCTCGACAGCGCCGGCCGTGAGCTCGGCCAGCGCGAAGCCGTCGCCGACTCCGGGAACCGGACCCTGCGGGTCCATGTGCAACTGGTCCAGCTCCGACATCGGGGTGGGGTGGAACGTGTCGATCACCGGGTCGAGGTCGCGCAGCGGTGCGAGCACGGCATCGGCGTCGACCGGGGGTGCCTGCAGAGCGGCCTCGATGACGACGTAGCTCTGCCCGCGCAGGAAGTCCGGGAGCTCGGGCAGTGGCGGGAACTGCAGGATGCGGCCGACGCTGGTGACCTGCTCTGGCACGTCGGCTGTCCACTCACGCCAGGCCTGGAGCACCCGGCTCGCCTCGGCGAGCGGGAAGAAGAGCGTTCCGGCGTAGACCTCGGTCATCGGGAACAGGCGGATCTCGATCGCCGAGACGATGCCGAAGTTGCCGCTTCCGCCCCGCACGGCCCAGAACAGCTCGGGCTCGTGGTCGGCGTCGATGCGGCGCAGCAGGCCATCGGCCGTCACGATCTCGATGGCGGTGATGGAGTTGACGGCGAGGCCGTGCGAGCGGGCGAGCCAGCTCACGCCGCCGCCGAGCAGGTAGCCGGCAATGCCGACGTCGGGGCTCGACCCGGCGAGAGCGGCGAGCCCGAAGGCCGCGGCCGGCGTTGTGACGTCGGCCCAGAGGGCGCCGGATTCGCAGCGCGCGATGCGGGACTCCGGCACGATGCTCACGCCGCGGAGCGAGCTGGTGCGCAGCAGGACGGTGCCGGCGAGTCCGTCGGGACCGCCCAGCGGCGCGGCATTGTGCCCGGTGCTCTGCGGCGCGACACTCAGGCCGAGCTCGCGCGCGGCGTTGATCGTCAGCACGACGTCGTGGGCGCTGCCGGCGATGACGACAGCGGCTGGACGCTGGTCGACGGCGAGGTTCCACGCCGTGCGAGCGGCATCCCAGTCGGCATCCGCCGGGAGGTGCAGCGAGCCGTCGAGGGCGTCGCGCAGGGCGAGGAGTTCCCGGACCGGGCTGGTGGATGCGACGGGCGCGGCGATCGACTCGGCGACGGGGATGGTGCCGGCGTTCGTGGCGATCGCGGTGGGCGCAGGGGTGTTCACTGATGTTTCCTTTCGGGTGAGGTGCTCCTCGGGTGGAGCTGCTCCATCACGGAGCGGATGCCTCAACACGATCGGCGGGGCCTGAGGCCCCTCGTCCGCCGCACGAGGCGCGAGCTCCATCGAACACCCGCGGCGTCGAGCGCCCATCGGAGCGCACCCGGCACTCTCGTCGGGGCATGCCCGCAGATCGCGTACCGCATCGGCTGCCTGATCGTCGCCGCGCCCGACCAGCCCACCCCGCCTACAGCAGCAGGATGCCGCGCACGATCGCGGCCGCGCTGCCGACGGCGGCCAACCCGATGACCAGCGTGCGGCCGAGGCCGTCGCTCACCCGCGGCGCCAGTACCTGACCGATGAGGATGCCGACCCCGAGGGAGATCACTGCCGCCAGCCAGAGCCATCCGTCTATCGCCGGAACACCCTTCACACCGACGGCAACGAGATTGGTCACGAGCAGGAATGCCTGTCCGGTGCCGAGGAACACCTGGCGGGGCCAGCGGTCGCTGAACGCGTGCACGGCGAGGGCCGGTCCGCCGACGCCGGCCGTCGCGCTCATGAAGCCCGAGAGTCCGCCAGCGACGACGGCTCCTCGGCGGCCCGGCAGCACCCGTGCCGACTGGCTGAACGCCACGGTGGCTATGGCGAGCAGCGCGATCGATCCGACCAGGATCATGAGCGGCGCCGTCGGGACCACCCGGGTCACGGCGACGCCGACCGGAATCGCCACCAGAGCCGGCAGCGTGAGCAGCAGCGCCCGCTTCCAGTCGACGAAACGCCAGGCGCTCGCAAGCACCACGACGCAGAGCACAGCCGAGAGCACGTTGCCCATTGAGACTCCGGCGACTGGGCCGACGGATGCCACCAGGAGCGGTGCGGCCACGAGCGCGAAGCCCAGCCCGGTGATGCGCTGGGCCGCTGCTCCGACGAGCACGGACGCACAGGTCAGCACGGTGACGACGATGGCAGACATGGTGGTGGGCATTCGGTCGAGCGGAGGGGACGGACGAGCGTAACCCGCGGCATCCGTTCGCGCCGAATCGGCGCATCGGCGCATCGGCGCATCGGCGCATCGGCGCATCGGCGCATCGGCGCATCGGCGCATCGGCGCATCGGCGCATCGGCGCATCGGCGCATCTGGCGCATCTGGCGCACAATTCAGGCAGGATCGGCCTTCGCGCGGCGTTTCGTGACGAACACGCCGTGGGCACGCCGATCCCGCCTGAATCGTGCGCCCGGCAGAGATGAGGAAAGCCCCCGCCCGGCGAACCGGATGGGGGCTGTCTCGTGCTGCGGACGTCGCGGGCTGTGCTTACAGAGCGGCGAGCTCGCGGAGCAGCTCGTCGCCGGGGCGCGTGTCGACGAAGTCGGCCGAGATCTCGGCGCGCTCGAGCAACTCGCTCATGCGACGCTGACGCTGACGCGGGATGAGCGTGACGACGGTGCCCTGCTTGCCGGCGCGGCCGGTGCGGCCGGAGCGGTGCAGATACGTCTTGTACTCGTCGGGCGCGTCGGCCTGGATGACCAGGTCGATGTCGTCGACGTGGATGCCGCGGGCTGCGACATCCGTCGCAACGAGAACGCTGACGCGACCTGAGGTGAGCTGGGCCAGGTTGCGCGTGCGGCGGCCCTGGTTGAGGTCACCGTGCAGCGAGACGGCGGGGATGCCGGCGTCGTCGAGGAGGTCGGCGAGCTGCTCGGCGAAGGCGCGGGTGCGGGCGAAGACCAGGGTCTTGCCGTTGCGGTCGGCGAGCTGCTCGATGATGGCGGCCTTGTCGCGGTGCTCGATGACGAGAACGCGGTGGTCGATCGTCGAGGAGGCCTGGTCTTCACCGGCGACCTCGTGCACGGCCGGGTTCACGAGGAACTCGTTGACGAGCGTGGCGACGCCCTTGTCGAGGGTGGCCGAGAACAGCAGCTTCTGGCCGCCGTCCTTGGTGTGACGGAGGATGCGCTGCACGGGCTCGAGGAAGCCGAGGTCGCACATGTGGTCGGCCTCGTCGAGAACCGTGATGGCGACCTCGCTGAGGTCGAGACGACCCTGCTCGATCAGATCCTCGATGCGACCGGGGGTGCCGATCACGATGTCGACGCCGCGCTGGAGGGCACCGACCTGCTTGTACTGCGGCACGCCGCCGTAGATCTGCGTGGTGAACAGGCCGACGCTCTGGGCGATGGGCTGGACCGTGCGGTCGATCTGCAGGGCGAGCTCACGCGTCGGGGCGAGGATGAGTGCGCGGGGCTTACGGCCGATCTGGCGCTTTCCGCCGGACTTGCCGCTCTGCGCCCACTGCTTCATGAGCAGCTCGACGGTGGGAGCCGCGAAGGCGATGGTCTTTCCGGAGCCGGTCTTGCCACGGCCGAGAACGTCGCGCCCCTCGAGCACGACCGGGATGGTCGCGGCCTGGATCGGGAACGGGCTGGCAGCGCCGAGAGCGGTAAGGGCTGCGACGATGTTGCCGCCGAGGCCCAGGTCGCCGAAGCTCACGCCGTCCACATCCGTCGCCTCGATGGCCTGGGCCTCGAGACGCTCGAGCACGACGTCGTCCTCGGGGGTGAAGTGCCCCTTCTGGTCGCCGTGGACGCGGCCTGCGCCCTTGTGCTCGCGCGACGGGTAGAACTTGCTGTCGCTGCGGTCCGATGCCTTGAAGCCGGGACGCTCGTAGGAGCCGCCACGGTCGTCGCGACGCGGGGGACGCTCGCTGGCGTTGTATGCGGGGCGATCCGAGCGCTGGGCGCGGTCGTTGTAGGCAGGGCGGTCGCTGCGGTCGGCGCGCGGTGCGCGCTCCTCGCGGGGGCGGTCGCCGTAGCCGGACTCGCGCTTGCCGTAGGCGGGGCGGTCGCCGCGCTGCGGTCGGTCGCTGTTGTACGAGGGACGGTCGTTTCCGTAGGACGGACGGGCGTTGCGGTCGCCGGAGGCGGGCCGCTCGGTGCGCGCGTTGCGGTCACCGTACGCGGGACGCTCGGACCGAGCACCGCGGTCGTTGCGGTCACCGTAGGCAGGGCGCTCGGAGCGCTGGCCGTACGCGGGACGGTCGGAGCGAGCACCGCGGTCGTTGCGGTCACCGTAGGCAGGGCGCTCTGAGCGCTGGCCGTACGCGGGGCGCTCGCTGCGCTCTCCGCGCTGCGGGCGGTCGTTGTTGTAGGAGGGTCGGTCGCCGCGAGGAGCACGGTCGCCGTAGGCGGGACGCTCGGTGCGGTCGCCGCGGGGAGCGCGGTCGTTGCGGTCACCGTAGGCAGGGCGCTCTGAGCGCTGGCCGTACGCGGGGCGCTCGCTGCGCTCTCCGCGCTGCGGGCGGTCGTTGCCGTAGGAGGGGCGGTCGTTGCCGTAGGAGGGGCGGTCGTTGCCGTAGGAGCGACGGTCGCCGCCACCGGATGCCGCACGCTCGGCGCGCTCGTCGGCGTTCCAGCGCGCCTTCTTGGCGGGGGCTTCCGACTCCGGCTTGTAGCCGCGGTGTCCGGGGCTGCGCGAGCCGGACTTGGGTCCGCTCTTGCCGCTCCGGGCGTAGGGATCGAAGTTCTTGGCGGGTCGACCGCCGGCGGGCTTCTTGTTGTTGGGCATAGCTCATTCCTGGGTTGTTCTCGCGTACATGGCAGAACAGCGGTGCGCACAGATCAGCGCAGCGCAACTGAGAACCCGGAATCTTCGTCGCCCGGGGCCGTTCACATACAGTGTGATTTTCGCCAGCAGAATTGCTGCGAAACCGGCCCAACAGACTTACAAACCCATCCGCACACAGTGCGGTGTCAAGAGCCGACTGAGAGAGCCTAGCGGACCAAGCTGGGAAACGTCGATGAAATATGCCCGGTTTAGCATGATTCGCGTGTCAATCAGCATCGCCGTAGAACCGCCCCGCCAGCCCGAGATCGAGGAGCTGCTGCTCCAGTCGAGCGCCTACGCGATGGCGTTGTATCCGCCTGAGAGCAACTTCCTCCTGGACATCGAATCGCTCGAGCACCCGGGCGTCACCTTCTACGTCGCTCGCGACGCGGAGGGCGCTGCGCTCGGATGCGCCGCGCTCGTCGTCGATGCCACCGACGCCAACGAGCCCACCGAGCCGACGTCCGCCGAGCTCAAGCGCATGTTCGTGAGCGCAGAGGCGCGAGGTCGGCGCGTGGCCAGCCGGCTGCTCGATCGCATCGAAACGGATGCTGCAGCCAGCGGCATCCGTCGCATCGTGCTCGAGACCGGCGATCTGCACGACGCGGCGCAGGCGCTCTATCGTCACGCCGGTTACGTGCTCATTCCGCAGTTCGGGCAGTACGTCGGCGAGGCCCACAGCGTCTGCTTCGCGAAGGCACTCCCGCGAACGGGAGATTAGCAATCGGGCCCGTTCGGATCTATCCTCATCTCACGCTCAGTCGACCGGTCTCGGCACGTGGAGCCCGAACCACGCCGCACGACCGGAGCATCCGTGAAGTTCTCCCGACCCGCCCAGGGACGACCCCGCCGTCGAGCGCTCATCGCGCTCGCCGCCTCGGCGACCGCTCTCATGGGCGCCGTCGTGCTCTCCGGCTTCCACGCAGAACTCCACGACATCGATCCGGCGGGCTCCGACCGCGCCAGTGAGTTGACCACCACCGAACGCATCGGCATCCGCACCTGGACCGTGACAACCGGCATCACCGTGGAGCCCGACATCACCTACGGCACCCGGGAGGACGGCACCCGTCTCGACCTGGATGTCTGCTCCCCAGCATCCGACCCCGCTCCCGGCGAGACCCGCGTCGGCATCGTCTCGATCCACGGCGGCAGCTGGGCGCGCGGCGACAAGTCGAACGACGACTGGCGGCACGTCTGCCAGTGGCTCGCCTCGGAGGGCTTCGTCGCATTCTCGGTCAACTATCGCCTGGTTCCGGCCGTGCACTTCCCCGCGGCCATCGACGACGTCGGCCTGGCCGTCGAGTGGGTGCGCGCGCACGCCGCCGACTACGGGATCGATGCCGCGCGCATCGGCGCCTTCGGCGGTTCAGCCGGCGGAAACCTCGCCGCGCTCCTCGGCACCCGAGGCGAGGGCGCCCTCGACACCGGCTCGCGAGTCGCCGCCGTCGCCGAGCTCAGCGGACCCATCGACCTCACGGATGCCGGCATGCGGGCGACCGGTGCCGGCGAACTGGTGGAGCGCATCGCCCTCAACTACCTGGGCTGCGACCGCCTGGCCGATTGCCAGCAGGCAGCGGATGCCTCGGCGACGTCCTTCATCGATCCGAGCGATCCGCCGGTCTTCATCGGTCACTCCGAGAGCGAGTTCATCCCGCTGCGACAGTCGACGTCGTTCTCCGAGGCGCTCAGCGACGCCGGGATCGCCAACACGATGCAGGTCGTCCCGGGCGTCGGACACTCCATCGGAATCCTCGACGAGAGCATGCGCGCCAAGGTCGCGGACTTCTTCAGGGCGACGCTCACGGCGCCGGTGGTGGGGGATGCCGTTGCTCAGGTCGCGGCCACGCCGGCCCCGCTCGCAGCTGGCTGATTGCTCCGACGCTTCGGGCGGTCGCTCTGCTCGGCTCTCAGCGAGCGGGGAGCAGCGTCGTAGCCCCACGGATGCGGCGACTCAGCTCCGTGGCCGTGCGCGTGATCTCGGCGGCGAGGGCGGCGCGATCCGAGGGCGCCACGTTCTCGCGCGGGAAGGTGCTCGCGATGCCGGCTGCAGGCCACCCGGCGTGGTCTAGCACTGCGACTGCGACTGATGCGAACCCCGCCGTGATCTCCCCATCCTCGACCGCGAACCCGTCGGCGCGCACCCGGTCGAGCACACCGCGCAGCTCCTTGAGGGTGCGCGGGCCCGTGGCCTCGACGTCGTCGCTGCGCGCCACGAAGGCTGCGGCATCCGGATACAACGCCCGGACCTGGGCGAACGGCAGCGCCGCGAGAAGGGCGCGACCACTCGCGGTGAGGTGCGCGGGAAGGCGCACCCCGACATCCGTCACCAGGGAGGGCCGCCGCCGGGCGCGCTCCTCGACGATGTAGAGCACGTCACGCCCGTGCAGCACCGCGAGGTGCGCGCTCTCACCCGTGCGGTCGACGAGGGTGGCCACCAGCGGACGACCCAGCAGCGACAGCGGTTGCTGGCGCGAGAACCCGCTGCTGAGCTCGAACGCGGCCACGCCGAGGCCGTAGCGGCGCGCCTCGGGCAGATGCACGACGAAACCGCGCTCCTGCATCACTCCGAGCAGGTGGTAGACGGTCGAACGCGGCAGGCCGAGTGCACCCGCGATCGTCGACGCCGGCACCGGACCGCGCTGGGCGGCCAGGTGCGACAGGATCGCGAGGGTCTGGTCGGCGGCGGGAACCTTCGGGCCGGGCATGCGCTCAGTCTGGCATCCCAGACGCATCGGACGCACCGTGCGAGCGGATGCCGCATCCGACGCCTGAGCCCGGGGATCCTTACCCGAACCGGCCGTTCACGTAGTCGGCCGTGCGCGGATCGATCGGGTCGGAGAACATCGCCTCCGTGTCCCCGTGCTCCACGATGTGGCCGGGCTGGCCCTGGCCGGCGAGGAAGAAGGCGCACTGCTGCGAGACGCGCTGCGCCTGCTGCATGTTGTGCGTGACGATGACGATGGTCACCTCGTTGACCAGCTCGAGCATGGTCTCCTCGATCACGCGGGTCGAGGTGGGGTCGAGCGCGGAGCACGGCTCGTCCATGAGGAGCACGCGCGGCTTGACCGCGAGGGAACGGGCGATGCACAGGCGCTGCTGCTGTCCGCCCGAGAGACCGCCGCCGGGTGCACGCAGGCGGTCGCGCACCTCCTTCCACAGCCCGGCCTTGATCAGGCTGGACTCCACGAGCTCGTCGCGCGTGTCGCGGTGCACGCGGGTGCCTGTGAGCTTCAGCCCCGAGATGACGTTGTCGTAGATCGACATCGCCGGGAACGGGTTGGGCTTCTGGAACACCATGCCGATGCTCTTGCGTGCCTCGATGAGCGGCCGCGCGCTGTCGTAGATGTCCTCGCCGTCGATGAGCACCTCACCGGCGAGGCTCGCCGACGGGATGAGCTCGTGCATGCGGTTCAGGATGCGCAGGAAGGTCGACTTGCCGCATCCGGAGGGTCCGATCAACGACGTCACGACTCCCGCCGGCATGGTGAGCGAGACGCGATCGAGCACGAGGTGGTCGCCGAACCACGCCGAGATGGCCCTGGCGTCGAGTTCGGCGAGGAGGCCGGGCTCCGACGGGAGGAAGAGCGTCGACGGGTCTGAGACGGCACCGGGTGCGGCATCCCCCGACGCGGACGACGCTGGAGCCTCCGAGCGCGCCGATGGCTCAGGCCGCCGCCGCAGTGTCCACGGGCGTCGCGGCGGGGAGACTGGCGCCTCATCGCGCCGCGCTCGCCCGGGGAGTGCCGGCACGGGCAACACATCGGTTCGCTCCGAGGTGCGCGATGGCGCCGGCGGGGTGTCGATCGGGGACAGGTCTGTCATCGGGAGTCTCTCTGGCGGGTCGGGATCGGGTGACGGATGCGGTCACAGCAGGTTCGGGAGGAGCCGGACGACCTGGTCGCCGACGTACAGTCCGCCGAGCAGGAGCACCGGAACGAAGACGATCCAGGTCTTCTGGGCGCCGAGGCGTCGGAATGCCCAGACCGATGCGAACTCGGCGACGATGAGGAACTGCAGCGCGAACACGAGAGCCCACACAGTCGAAGTGTCGGTGGCGAGCGCCCGCTGCGCCGGCGCCAGGCTCTGGCTCGATGTCTGCCGGGCGCCGGCCGGTTCGGCGTCGCCGACGAGAGTCGCGTCGACGTAGGCGATGCCCGTGGGCACGAATGCCGGGCCCCGAGCCGTCTGCAGGATCAGCCGGCTCTCGCCACGGGTCGGTGCCGGAGGCGTCGGGTCGCCGGCGTAGCGGAGCCCCATCACCTCGAACTTCGCCAAGCCCTGCCCGGTGCGAACGGTGAACTCGTCACCGGGCGCCAGCTGCTGGATGCGGGAGAACGGCCCGCCATAGGCTGCCGCACGCCCGAAGAGCACACTCACGCCGGCCTGACCAGGAAGCACAGTGTCCCGCCGGTGGCCCGGCCCACCCGTGAGCACGCCCGACGATGTGCCCTCCGCGACGATCTCGTTCACACCGATGGTCGGGATCTCGAGGATCGCCACGGGGTCGCCGTCGGCGAGGAGCACGTCGTTGAAGTCGCCCTCGCTCACGGGGGCCGTGCCCGCCGCGAGCTCGGCCCGGAACGTGTCGGAGAGCCGTTGCTGCGTGACGAGATGCTGCACATGGCTGAGCAGCAGCAGATCGATGCTGAACATCAGCAGCAGGGCCGCGAGCACGGCCGCCGAGCTGCGGGCGAGGAGCTGGCCCGGCGTCATGGCCTCGCGCTCGACCGGAGGACGCGGTGGTCGCTTGGGCGGACGCGGCGTGCCCCGCGGCGGCTTGGGCGGCTTGGGCGGCTTGGCCTTCGGCGGATTCGGGGGCTTCGCGCCAGGCGGCGACGCCGTGTCGACCTCCTCGTCGAAGAGCGTCACGCCGCCTCGCCGACCAATCGGGCTGAGAGCAGGGACCGGCCGGCGCGTACGGCGAAGACGGCGCCGATGCCGACCAGCAACCCGACGAGGACATGCCACGGGGTCGCGAAGACGAAGGAGTCACGGGTGACCGGGGTGAGGGCGGTGTCCTCCACGGACTTCGGCGGCGTGAACGTGACGTGGGTGTTCACCAGCGCCCACTGACCGGTTCCGGGAACCTCGGCCGAGATCACGCGCAGTTCGCCCGGCTTGAGGTCGGCGATCTCCACGGCGCCGATGGAGCCCAGGCGATTGCCGAACGGCCCCTCGATCCAGAACGTGGCGGTGGAGTCGAACGTGGTCTCGGAGACGTTGCGCACGGGCAGGGACAACTCGACGGCACCGGCTGTCGGATTCAGCGAAGGCACGTAGTTCGTGGTGAGACCGCCGACGTAGACGATGCCGCCGAGGTCGAACTCCTCGGCCGTGGGCTTGACGGGCTGGGCGCTCGGCGTGACGGCCGCAGTCGCCGGCCGGATCACCGCCGGACCGTTGCCGAAGGAGCCGCCGGGCACGCCCGACGCTGCCGGAACCGTGAACGAGAGGTCGATGCCGCCTCCGTCGTCGGCCACCGCTCCCGATGCGGCACCGCTGGCGATGCCGACCAGCATGGCGCCTCCGATCACCACGACTCCGACGATGCGTGCGAGACGGCCGTGTACCCGTGCAGGTGCCACGGCCTACCGTCCCCCCGCGCCGGGAGGCGCCGACGAGCCGGCAGAAGCTCCAGCACCCGCACCGGCACCGGCATCCACGAGCTCCTCGCCGCCGGCAGCCTTGCGGCGGGCCTCGGCCTCGGTGAACTCGATCCAGGCCTTCGCGTTCTTCTCGTCACGGCGACGGCTGAACCGCATCCACAGCCAGACCGCGAGACCGAGCAGGATGAGGATGACGAGGATCCACGGCACGGCGATGAGCACGGTGTCGCGGTTGACCACGGTGAGTGGTCCGGGATCCAGCGCCTCGGGATCGACAGTCGGAGCCATCGAGACGTAGGGGTTGAGGTAGCCCCACTGACCGACGCCTGGCACGACGACGGACACCGTGCGTGTGCTGCGGGGAAGCATCTCGGCCAGTTCCTCGCGCACCAGGTCTCCGGTGCCGATCCCGAACAGCGCCTTGACGCCGATGACCATGTTGGCGCCGAGCGCGACGTTTCCCGCGTTCTTGACCGTGAAGGTGACGGTGGTCTCACCGTCGAGCGGATTCAGGCTCGGCGCGTATGACGAGGTGATGCTCGAGATCGTGAGGTTCGGCTGCAGCTCGCCGGGAACGCGCACGTAGAGGCGGGTGCCGACACGGCGGTCGACGACGACCTGTCCGTCAGGCGAGACCGCCGAGACCACGAGGCCGGCGGCGTGGTCGCCCGGCGCGGCGTCGGCCGGGGCGATGACGCTGAACGGGACGGTCTGGGATGCGCCGGGCTCGAGCGGGATGCTCTGCGGTGCTGCAGCGCCTCCGAACCTCACCCAGCTTCCAGCATCCGTCGGCGTCACTCCGGTGTCGAGCAGTCCGTAGCCGCCGTCCTCACTGTTGAACGCGTCGGTGGCGAACACCGTGAAGGTCTGCGCCACCGTGCCGGTGTTCGTCACGACGTAGGCGTCGTCGACCTGCTGACCAGGGGTCATCTGGTAGCTGAACCTGGTGCGTCCGTTGGTGCCGGCCTCGGTGATGGGGGCTCCGGCCATGCCGATGGTGTCATCGGCGAACGAGACGGATGCCGGTGCCACGACGAGGCCGAGGAGAGCCGAGACGGCGAGGACGCCGGCCAGGGCGAGGCGCGGAATCGGGCGCGCGCTGAGGGGGATTCGATGCACAGTACATTTCTCCAAAGCGCCTTGTACGACGGGCGTACCGGCGCTGAACCAGACGTGAACGCTGCTGGGCGAGCGAGCGTGGAACGGGAGAGGGGGCGGCGCCGAAGCACCGCCCCCTCAGGTCGACCGCTACTTCGAGACGAGCGTGAGCGTCATCTTCGAGGTGTAGGTGCCGGCAGCAGCCGTCGCCGGGGCGACGAGCTTGAGGTCGGCGCTCAGCTTGGTGTCACCGAGGCCCGCTCCGGCTGCAGCCTCAGCGAAGGGGGCGGCAGTGGTGGTGGCGGAACCGGCCACCTGGGCGGTACCGGTGGTGACTCCGGTGGAGGTGGTACCTGCTGCGACGACCTTGGGTGCGACGCCGAGGTTCTTGGCCTCGATGGTGTTCGTGCCCGAGACGAAGTCGGCGACGGTGCTCGTGAGAGTCCAGCCCTTCTTCGAGACGATGCGCGAGTCGCTGACCGTGAACTCGGGGAGAGTCGTGGTCGAGGTCGACAGCTGGTTCACCAGGACTGCAGCACCGAACGTCGCCTTCGAGCCGGCCGGAACGGAGAGCGCGAGTGCGCCATCCTGGGCGGCGATCGTGGTCGCCTCGAGGGCGATCTCACCGGTGAGGCAGGCTGCGGGGTCGGCAGCGCAGGGATCGACCGGCGGGGTGACGGTGCCCGAGGCATAGTCGTATTTGAAGTCGCCGGTGCCTGCGGTGATCTGGATGTGGGTGAAGACGACGCCTCCGTCCGCGATGGTCACTCCGTTGTTCTTCGTATATGCGAAGCCGAGTGAGAAGGGACCGCCGCTCGCCTTCGCGCTCGCCGAGTTACCGGCGGTCAACGAGGCGGGGCTCAGCTGGGGCAGCCAGACCTGCTTTGTGCCGGAGACGAATCCGCTGTCGCCCCAAGCAATCCAGGCGCTGATGTCTCGCTCAGAGCCTTGGGGTGCGAGGAACACCTTGACCTGATCGGCATCGTCGGAGCCCTGGAACCTATCGTCGGGACTCGTAGTCGGCGACGCGATGACCCCGAGCTCCCACGGAATGGTCGCACCTTCAGCGATCGTCTCTGCGGTGTCTCCGTTGATGAAGTAGATCGGGTCTTCGGAGCCGGACGGGGTTGCGGCCGACGCGGCCGTCGCGGATGCCCCGATAAAGGCGAGGCTGAGGATGCCGACGACGACGCCTCGGGTCTTAATGGAGATCTTCATGATGTCTGTACTTCCCTTTTCGTTGTGAGTGATCAACCGGCTGCGAAGGCCGAGATGGGGGTGGAGCTGAGCGGGGCGACGAAGCCGAACTTCTTCTTGATGGAACCGGGCTGTGTAGCAATGAGCGAGGCGAAGCTTGTGAGTCCAGTGGCCTTCGTGGTGTCGACGAGGTTGGCGAGCTTGGCGTCGTACTTGGAATCACCGACGGTCACCCGAGCGCGCTCCACGATCAGGTAGGTGTCGCGGCCGAAAGTGGTGTTGGCGTAGAAGTCCGCGTTCGGAACGAGTGCTGAACCCGTTCCGCTGAAGCCCGGCTCACCCGACACCGGGGAGCCGAGGGCGACGCCCGCGACCGTGGTGGTGTTCGAGCTGGTCACGTTGTTGGCCTGGGCGACCCAGTTGGCGACTGAGAACGGGATGATGTCGCCGGCGGCGAGCACGCTGGCGTCGTTCTCAGGCGTGACGTTTCCGACGTCGGAGACGCCCGGAGCCGTCGTGCCGGTGTAGCCGAGCGCGCCGAGCCAGAAGGTGCGGGTGCCCGATCCGGTCTGGGGCAGACGCGGGTTCACCGCGACGCCATCGACCGAGGTGAGGGTGCCGTCGAAGATCTGCTTGAGCTGCGACGGGGTGAGGGTCGCCCAGGCGGCGGTTCCGCCCTTGTAGGCGTAGCTCACGGCGTCGCGGGCGAACGGCACGTAGAGGAGTTTGCCGGCAGCGCTGATGTTTCCCGAGCCGGGGCCGCTCGAGGATCGCGCGATGTCGACCTGACCAGTGATGACCTTGGCAGGCGTGGGGTTCGATCCGCCGGGGGCGTAGGGCGCGCCATCCATCGATCGGCGGAGGGCGTCTCGTCCAGCACTCGAGCCCGCGGGACGACCGAAGTACACCCCATTCGCCTTCGTCTGGATCAGCGGCGAACCGAACGCGTCATAGGAGCCGATCGAGGCGCCGGCCGAGGTGATCCGCACGGTCGGTCCTGTGACGCTGGTTCCGTTGACGAGAGCGTTGGTCACGCTGTCGAGGGTGTCGGAGCCGACGATCGAGTACGAGTTCGACACTGGGTCCGCGTAGGCGGGTGAAGCGAGGGCGATGCCCGAGAGAGCGACGCCGACAGCCGCGCCGAGCGCGACGACCTTCTTGAACTTCATGGGGTTCCTGTTCTGTGAATTGGAAGGAGTGGAGCGGGTGTTGCGATGGGGCGGTTTTCGTGCGGTGTAGCGGTGGTGCGGGTGGGGCGGTGGTGCAGTCGAGCGGTCGGAGAGGTCGGGTGGCGTCAGAGTCGACGGCGGAATCGGGGAATGAGCGGGACTGCGGCCGCGCCGGCGAGGCCGGCGAGGAAACTCACGGGGAGCGCGGATGCGACGACGCCGATCTTCGGATCGTCGGGGGTCTCGCCGCCGACGAGGGGCGCGGCCGAGGCGCCCGTGGCCTTCGGGTCCGTGGCCACGGGAGGCGTGGCTGCAGCGACGGGAGCGTTCTGCGACGGGGCGACGACCGCGGCGGGTGCAGCCGCAGGCGGCGGAGCCGGGGCCGACGTCGGCGGCGTCGCGACATCGCCCGTCTCGATGGTGCCTGCCGCGGTGAGAGCCTGCGCGCGCCAGCCTTCGGGGAGTGGCGCGTAGCCGTCGGGCAGCTGGCCCAGCTCGACGCCCGGTTCCTGGCCGTCGGTGGCGGCGTAGCGGATGAAAGTGGCGTAGCTCTTCCGCAGCGCGGCATCCGTCATCGCGGGATTGACGGCGGCGTAGACGGGCATGGCGAGCGGGTAGGCCGACTTCGCTCCGGTCGCTTGCTCCGACGCGAAGTCGAAGCTGTAGACCTGTGCTTGGGCGGCGTTCACTGTCATGGCGGCGGATGCCGCGGTGAGGCTCTCGGACGTCGGCTGCACGAACTCTCCGGCGGGGTTTCGCAGTGCGGCTGTCACGACCTGGTACTTCGACGCTGATGCCGTGTCGGTGACGCCGATCACACGTTGCACTCCGGGCAGGCTGCGGGCCGACTTGGCGTACTTAGGAGGCGTCGCCGCAGGGTCCCACCCGCCGAGGATCTGGCCGTCTCCGCGCAGTGTGAGGTATCCGGACTGGTCGAGGTCGTTCGTGTACGGGCGCCAGGTGACGAGGTTGATCGCCGTCTGACCACCCTCCTCACCCGCCTGCTCCGTCGGGTCGGATTTCGGGAAGTTGTCCCTGGGGAGCTGGAACGGAACGCCGTTGCCGTTGACAGCGGCGTCCGTCGAGCTCCACGGGTTCACCGTCATTCCGTAGGGATCAGGTTCGCCCTTGAGGAAGGCCATGGCGTCGGCGTCTGCCGCGATGTAGCTCCACAGCGCGTAGGCGCCATCCGACCGCCCCTGCGGCACGAGAAGGTCGGACACCGACGGGGCCACGATGGCCTGGTACGCCCACTCCGGGTCGTTCACCGCGAGGAAGTCGGGGTCGAGCAGGATGTTGCGCGGGTTGGCGACAGGTTCACCGTCGACCTCGTGTGTGAGGTGGCTGCGGTCCGACTCGTACGGCAGTCCGTCGAGGTACGAGGAGGTGAGCAGCTTGGCGAGGAGGCGCGGGGTGAGGTTCATCGAGGTGAACGGCACCCGCACTCGCGCGGCGGCGGCGTCTGGCACCGATTCGTCGGCCTTCGGCTCTCGGTCGATGGCGAACGAGATCGCGAGGCCCGTCAACCCGACGGGCGCGTAGGCGAGGTCATCCTCGATGTCGAGGTCGGGCGAAAGCGGACGCGAGGTCAGCGCCAGCGGGCCGGGCGTGGGCGAGTTGGCCGCCAGCACGGCGTCTCCCTCGCTGCCGGTGAGGATCGTATAGGCGTCGCCGCCCTCGGCGCCGCACAGCGTGGGCTGCCAGGAGGCGACAGCCCCGGCGAGCAGCTCGCTGCCGGCGAGCTGGCGCTCGGCCGAACCGATCGCGCAGTTGATTCCGACGGGGCGGAAATCGAGCCGCACTGCCACCTTGTGCTTCCAGGCGTCGTAGAAGAGTCCTGATTGCGAGATGGACCCCTCGCCATGATCGACAGTGCCGCGCGGGATCGCGACCAGCCAGCACGAGCTGCCCGTCACGGAGCCGTCGGCCGCGGTGACCCTGGAGCCGCAGCCGAGCCCGGGCGACTGCACGACGGTCTGCACCTCGAACTTGGTACTGCCCTTCCCGTTGGCCGCGGAGCCGGCCCAGCTCACCTCGTTCGAGGTGAGCTGGGTGAAGAACTGGTTGGTGTTGACGTCGGGGGCGTTGGGAACCTTGACCGAGTCGACGACGGATGCCACGGTCTCGCCGGTCGCGGAGCGGAACGGGATCGACGTGTAAGGCGGCGTGGCGAACCCCGCCGCCGGAGCCGTGTAGGTCAAGTCCTCATCGGCGATGCTGCCCTCGGCCCTGTTGCCGTCGCGGGTCGCGCCGGGGCTGACGTAGGCGCCGTACTGGCAGGTGGTGCGGTCGGGCTGTCCCGGGTTCTCGGGGTCGTCGCCCCAGCACTGGGCGAACTGGAGGAAGTTCGTGCCGCCGGTCTGCTGGCTGGGCACAGTGGAGAGCTTGCCGCCGGTCCAGCTGAGCTCGATGCCCTGCGACTGCAGTCCCGTGGTCTGCGACACCGTCAGTTTCAGTTTCGGGAACGGCGCGTTCGCGACGTCGGGGTCCTGATCGGCCGCAGACACCGTCACGGCCGTGCTGTCGTCGGCCTGGGCCGAGGGAGCGACGACGATGCCCGAGAGGGCGACGACGCCGAAGACGATGAGACCCGTGATCAGCCCGGTTGAACCGGATGTGATCCACGTCGATCGGGGGCGGCGGCGGGCCTCGGGCACAGACTTCTCCAAGCGGATTCTCGGCAGTTCCCCTGCCGACGGCGCTCAAGTTATGAGTGCTCTGTGACGCCCGGATGAACGCTCAGACAACGACGCCCACCTCGGCAATGGCGGAATGTCGCGCCCGATGGAAACGTCGACTGACCGGGATTTTAGGCGCCATCGAGTTGCGGAGCGGCAATGGTGCCCACGCCGTTGTCCCCCGTTTCGTCAGCGAGGGGACGCAGTCGTTTCGGGCGCGTTCTGCGGCCCGCTGCGACGAAGTCGCCGTGACAGCAGGGGAGGCAGCAGGGTGGCGGCGAGCAGCAGCGCTGCGGCGACGCTCATGAGGATCTGCGGGGTACCCCATCCGCTGTCGTCGACGGTGAAGGGTGCTGACACCGCAGCCCCCGCCACGCTCGCCGATCCGGAGACCAGATCGCCATTGGCGTCGTAGGTGGCGTCGGTGGCTGATGCCGTCCCGCTGCCTGCGCCGGCCCCGGCGGCGGCAGTCCCGCCCCCTGCTGCAGCAGGACCGCCTGAGGCCGAGCCGCCGCCGCCTGTGCCGGTGATCGGCGTCTCGGCCGGGGCGCCGGCTGTGCCCGTCGTGCACTGGTCGGGCCCCTGTTTGTCGCACTCGGCCGGCTGCGGCGCCGTCACGGCGAGCTGGTTGCTGCTCGGGGAGTCGCCGGGCTTGAAGGTCGGGTTGTTGCACGCATTGATGTCGACGCCGGAGACGTCGGCACCGGGGATCCGCTTGATCTGGTCGAAGCCGGCCAGGACCAGGTTCATCGGCAGGGGAGAGTAGCCGAGCTGCGCCGCCTGCTGCTGCCCTTCGCAGAGCATGTAGTTGGCGAAGGTGCCGAGGGTCTTGCCCTTGTCGGTGGTGAAGATCCCTCCCACCGCCGTCGGAATGATCATGTACGAGTAGCTCGAGAGCGGATACGTGCGCGGGTCGCCGTTGTTGTAGACGCCGTCGAGGATCTGCGTGAGGTCCGGCGCGATCTGCGCCTGCATGAGGGCGACGGCGACCGACGATGCCGTCGGCTCCACGTAGTAGCCCTTCGCATTCAGCACCTTGGCCACGGGGAACCCCGACTTGAGCGCGTAGGAGTACTCGACGTACGTGATCGCACCCTCGCCGTAGTCCTGGCCCACGTAGCCGGCGACGCCGAGCGAGCCGCTCTGGGCCTTGCCGTTGGGTGGGGTCGGGAACTGGGAGGTCATGCCGGCGGTCCAGAGATCGCCGTGCTGCTTCGACATCCAGAGCGTGAACTGCGCCGACGAGCCCGATCCGTCCGACCTGACGACGGGCACAATCGCCTTGTCCGGCATCTTGAGACCGGGATTGTCCGACTGGATGGCGGCGTCGTTCCAGTTGGCTATGGCGCCGGTGAAGATCTTGGTGATGACGGATCCGGACAGCCGCAGGTTGGTGACCCGCTTGCCGCCGATCTTCAGGTTGTACATGAACGAGGTGCCGCCGGCCACGATCGGCATGTAGGCGAAGTTGGTCGCGACCTCGTTGTCCGGCGGAGCAGCCTGGAACGGGATCTCACTGACCGCGAAGTCGACCTTGCCCCCGATGAAGTCCCGTCGGCCGGCCGATGACCCGACACCGGAGTAGTTGACCGTCATTCCATAGTTCGTGGCCACGTTGCGGCGCCACTGGTCGAGGGCATTCTGCGACCACGTGGAACCGGTTCCCGTGATCGGGATGTACGACTCGGCGCTCGCGCCGGAGGCACCGGCGCCGGCCAGCTGCAGCATCACCACGGCGACCACGGCTGCGGCAGCTGCTGCGAAGCGGCGACGCCCCGTCGACTGGATCTTCACTGTGCTGGCTCCTCGGTGGCTGTGGTCTGGGGCGAGTCGGATGCGGCGACGGGGTTGGCCACCAGGAAGGCCGCAGACGCTCGGGCGTGCATGCGTTGCGAGTCACGAAGCGACGCTGCGGCGAGCGCACGTCGCCGCCGCGGTGAGAGCTCCCCAGGTCCGCGCCCGCCGATCAGGCGTGCCACGAAGAACAGGGTGAGCACGACGAGGATCAGCACGGCGGCGGCCCCGAACCCGCGGGCGATCATGTTGGGCTCGGGGGACTTCACGAAGTCGAAGACCTGCAGCGGGAGCGAGATCATCGGCCCGGAGAACGGGTTGGTGTTCATGACCGCCGTCACGCCCGAGGTCAGCAGCACAGGTGAGGTCTCCCCGATGCCGCGTGCCGTACCGAGGATGACCGCCGTCACGAGGCCCGAGCGCGCAGTCGGCAGCACGACGTGCCACACCGTGCGCCATTTCGTGGCGCCGAGGGCGTATGAGGCCTCGCGCAGGTTGCCGGCGACCAGGCGGAGGACGACATCCGATGCCCTGATGATGATCGGCAGCATCATCACCGTGATCGCCATCGCTGCGGCGAACCCCGAGCGCTGGTGGGTGATGATCGTGATGATCGCGGCGTAGACGAACAGTCCGGCGACGATGGACGGCAACGCCGTCATGGCGTCGGCGATGGTGCGCACGAAACGCGCGAATGGTCCGCCGATCTCGTTGAGGAACACTGCGGTCGCGACGCCGAGCGGCACCGTGATGGCGAGCGCCATGGAGATCTGGATGAGAGTGCCGACGATGGCGTGCGCGATGCCGCCGACGTCGAGCGGATCGAGGGGGCCGGCGAACTCCATCGTCTGCGTGAAGAAGTTGAGGTGGGGCAACGCCTCCCACCCGCGCACGATCGTGTAGACCACGACGAACACCAGCGCTCCGAAGAGCAGCACCCCGGCGCTGTAGAGCAACGTCGTCACCACGCGGTCGGCGACGGCCTGACCGCTCGAGCGCAGGCTGACGAGCAGGGCGTAGAACACGATGAACAGCACGAAGGCCACGACGGCCCAGCCCACCTGACCCGTGAGCGGGGTGAACCAGCCGAACAGCAGTGCGGCCATCGCGATCGCGGCGACGGCGGCACCCCACAGGTTGAACCTGTCGTCGAGAGTCGATTCGCGGATGCGGCGACGCGGCCCCGTCGTGATGGCCTCGCGGTCGGGGATCTCAGTGCGGCGGCGGGTGCGTGGGCGAAGCGGGCGACCGGCCTCGAGCCCGAAGGCCTGCTCGAGCTCCGCCGTGCTCGGCGCTGCGATGGTGGGGGTCGCTGTGGTGTCGGTCATGGCTGCGTTCGACTCAGCCCGTCTGCGCGCCGGAGCGCGAGCGGGCGACGATGGAGGATGCCGTGAAGTTGACGGCGAGGGTGATGAGGAAGAGCACGAGGCCCGCCGCCATGAGTGCCGAGAGGCCGAAGCTCGATGCCTCGCCGTAGCGCAGCGCAATGAGCGCCGACACCGAGTTCGAGCCCGTCTTCAGCACCTCGGTGTTGATCGTGAAGATGGGCGAGATGATCATGTAGACGGCGATGGTCTCGCCCAGGGCCCGGCCGAGGCCGAGCATGGTGCCGCCGATGATGCCGCCACGTCCGAACGGCAGCACGACTGTGCGGATCATGCCCCAGCGCGTCGAGCCGAGGGCATAGGCACCCTCGCGCTCTCCTGCGGGAGCCTGCGAGAACGCCTCGCGCATCACGGAGGTCTGCGTGGGCACCACCATGAGGGCGACGACCATGCCTGCGATGAACGCCGACGAGGTGAAGGCGCTGGCGTCGGTCAGGGCGTTGCCGTCGGCATCCGTCACGGCGAAGATCGGGATCCAGGAGAAGTAGGTCGAGATCCACTGCGCGACCGGGATGACGTTGGCCTGCAGGAAGAAGACTCCCCAGAGGCCGAAGACCACGCTCGGCACCGCCGCCATGAGGTCGACCAGGGTGACCAGGGTCGATCGCACCTTCGGCGAGACGATCTCGGAGATGAGCAGTGCGGTGCCGAGCGCGAGCGGCACCGAGACGCACATCGCGACCAGGGCGATGGTGATGGTGCCGAACAGCACGGCCGCGATTCCGAAGGTCTGGGTCTCGGGCGACCACTGCTGCTCGACGAGGAACGACGGCCCGGCCACACGCAGGGCATCGCCGGCGCGAAGCGCGAGGAAGAGGCCGACGGCGAGCATGATGGCGACTGTCGTGCCGCCGGCTGCATAGCTGCCCGTGCGGAAGATGCGGTCGGAGAAAGAGTCGCGCGACCGCACTGTGCGCGCACTGATGCGCGGGAGTTCTGCGGTCATTCCCGCACTGTGCTGGGCATCGGTGAACGGATGGGGTCGGCGGGCTGAAGCAGGAGGGTCGCGCCGCTGCACGGCGGGAATCACCCGATGAGTCAGGGTGCCGGCGTCGGCTCCGGTGTCGCGATCGGAGGGGTCGACGGCCCTGCGGACGGTGATGGAGAGCTCGTCGGCTCCGGAGGCGCGGGCGGGGAGACGGGCTCTGTCGGAGTCGGAGAGGGTGCAGCCGATTCTCTCGGCACGATCGTGACGGGTGTCCCGAGCGGCAGCCTCTCTCCGGCGGCCGGTGTCGTCCCGTCCGCCACGGCACTGGAATCCGACCCTGGTGCAGGCGCGAATCCCGCCGCCTGCAGTGCCGCCGTCGCGTCGGCGGTCGACCGGCCGGCGACATCCGGAACCACGTTCGACCCCGACGCGACGGTGAGATCGATCACAGAGTCGCGTTCGATGGATGCACCCTCGCCGGTCGAGGCGGCGAGCACGGTCTCGGCGGCGCTCGCCGCATCGGCCGGCGTCACGGCACCGAGCAGCAGTCCCGCATCAACGAGGGCCTGCCTGGCCTCGCCGAGGGAGAGTCCGACCAGGGCCGGGACCGTCACGGCGCTCACCTGCTGCACCGCTGCATCGGGCGGCACGGGAGTTGCCGACGGCGCCGCCGAGGTAGCGGCCGGCGACGCGGCAGGGGGTGATGCCGGCTCGGCGTTCGACGCGACGACCCAGCTCACCGTGAGGCCGACGGCGACGGCGGCCGCGACGGTCCAGGGTGCCAGGGCGCTGGTGCGGGCCTTCTTCGATCGGCGCGACGGTGCGCGCCGCGTTGGGCTGCGCACCTCGGCTGTACCGGCGTGGTCTGTCGTGACGGGGAGCCGGATGACGGCCGTCGCGTCGTCGGATGCCCCTGGCATTCGTCCGGCCGGCAGCACGCGGGTGCGTCCGACGTCGTCACTATCGCCGTCGTCGCGGCCGGTGACGGCGAGCACGTCCTCGAGCATGTCGCGCGCCGAGGAGTAGCGGGCAGCAGGGTTCTTGAGCAGGGCGCGCACGACCAGGCGGTCGATCTCCGCCGGGATCGCCGGGTCCGCCACCGAGGGCAGCGGGGGCGGTGCGCTGAGATGCGCCCGCACGATGGCGTCCACCGTCGGCCGGCGGAACGGCGGCCTCCCGATGAGAGCGAAGTAGACCACAGCCCCCACCTGGTAGAGGTCGCCCCGTTCGTCGATGGCGCGCCCCAGGGCCTGCTCGGGTGAGACGTAGGCCGCGCTCCCCCGCACGGTCAGCGAGCCGGAGGCATCCGTCGCCGCGAGGGCGTGAGAGCCGATGACGTCGGCCAGGCCGAAGTCGATCAGCCGCACGGCATCCGGCTGCACCCGTCCACGCGCGTCGAGGCGGACCATGATGTTCGACGGGGTGATGTCCCGATGCACGATGCCGTGAGCGTGCACGGCCTCGAGGGCGGCGAGCAGGCCGCTCGCGACCGAGAGGGCGTCGGCGATGGTGAGCCGAGTACCACCCGCTGCGAGAGCGTTCAGGGTCTCGCCCTCCGCGTGCTCCATCGCGATCCAGACCACGGGTTCGTCGCCGCTCTCGTCCGTCCCGGCATCGATCACGGCCGCCACGTTGGGATGCCGCAGGCCCAGCGTCCTCTCGGCGGCACCCAGGAAGGCGACCCTGGCCTCGTCGTCAGTCGCAATGTGCCCGTGCAGCACCTTGAGCGCCACCCTGGCGCCAGTCGAACGATCCACCGCCGCGTAGACGGCGGCGGACCCGCCCGAGCCGAGCAGCTCGACGATGTCGAAGCGATCGGCGACGGGGAGCTCAGCGCCGCCCGTCACCGGCGGAACCTGTCACGGGGACGACTCCGACCGGAGCGGCACCCGGAGCGTGCGGCGACTGGCGCTCAGCTCGTGCGGAGAATCGCCGACCATCCCCGAACGCATCGCGTCGAGGGTGGCGAGGGCGGCCTCGAGACCGACGGCAGATCCGCCGTACCAGCGACCGCAGGTGAGCACGGCCGTCCCGTCGAGGGCGAAGTACCAGCCGTGGTTGCCCGCCCTCGCGCCGGTGACGAGCACGATGTCGAGCTCGTTCACCCGCTCCCGGATGCTGATGGCGTGGGCTCGCGCGCTCTCGAAGCTCGAGTAGGCCATGGCGCTGCGGGCCAGCTCGCGGTTGTTCGAGGCGAGCACGCGCCAGACGCCCCAGGTGCCCGGGGCACGACGCAGCGAGCCCGTGCCTATCGCCTGATCGGGAGCCGCAGCCGCGACGGAGTCCCTGAAGCGCGCCCACGCGGCGAGCATGGGGTCCGAGCTCGAGCGGAACGTGGAGAACACGATGCGGGGACTGGTGGCCATGGTCCTAAGTGAGCGAGATCGTCATCGGTTCCCGTGCTGCCCGGATCGGGCGGCTACGCATCCGTTGAGGCAACCGTGGTTTCACGAGGTGACGTGGGGGCGTCAGCCCGCTGAAGGTCAGGTGAAGTTCCGATGATCAACTGCCGTCGTGCGCGCATGCGTCTGGGATCCCGGACACGGATGCCGCTGCCGCTGTGGCCTCGGGGTCCGGCCTGGAGTGGGATCGAGAGCATGAGCACGAGCACCTCCCTCCCAGCATCCGGCGCAGCCTCCGCGGGGGCCGGCGCGGCATCCGTCGCCGTCGGCATCGGACCCCTGAGCATCGATGAGGTCGTGGCCGTCGCACGCCGCGAGGCCGTCGTCGTGCTCGACGAGAGCGCCCTCGTCGAGGTCGAGACCAGCCGGGCCATCATCGACGCCCTCGCCGAGGATCCAGAGCCGCACTACGGCATCTCGACCGGCTTCGGCGCCCTCGCCACCACCTTCATCGCCGCCGACCGCCGCGCCCAGCTGCAGGCCAGCCTCGTGCGCTCGCACGCCGCCGGATCGGGCTCCGAGGTGGAGCGCGAGGTGGTGCGCGCGCTCATGCTGCTGCGCCTCTCGACCCTGATGACCGGCCGCACTGGCGTGCGCCGCGTCACCGTGGAGACCTACGCCGCCATCCTCAATGCCGGCATCACGCCGATAGTGCGCGAGTACGGCTCGCTCGGCTGTTCCGGCGACCTGGCTCCGCTGTCGCACTGTGCTCTCGTCGCCATGGGCGAGGGCGAGGTCCGCACGACCGATGGCGAGCTGCATCCGGCAGCCGACGCCCTCGCCGCGGCCGGCATCACTCCCCTGCAGCTCGGCGAGAAGGAGGGGCTCGCCCTCATCAATGGCACCGACGGCATGCTCGGCATGCTCGCCCTCGCCATCCACGACCTGCGGATGCTGCTCACGACGGCCGACATCAGCGCTGCGATGAGCGTCGAGGGGCTGCTCGGCACCGATGCCGTCTTCGCCCCCGAACTCCACCGCCTGCGCCCGCAGGTCGGCCAGGCCGTGTCGGCCGCGAACATGCGCGCCCTGCTCGCAGGCTCCCCCATCGTCGCCAGCCACAAGGGGCCGGAGTGCACCCGCGTGCAGGACGCCTACTCGCTGCGCTGCGCCCCGCAGGTACACGGCGCGGCGCGAGACACCCTCGGCCACGCGGCATCCGTCGCCGACTGCGAACTGGCCAGCGCCGTCGACAATCCCGTGCTGACCCTCGATGGACGCATCGAGTCGAACGGCAACTTCCACGGCGCTCCCGTCGCCTACGTGCTCGACTTCCTCGCCATCGCCGTGGCGGATGTCGCGAGCATGTCGGAGCGCCGCACCGACAGATTCCTCGACCAGGCCCGCAGCCACGGCCTGCCCCCCTTCCTCGCGCACGAGGTCGGCGTGGACTCCGGCCTCATGATCGCGCAGTACACGGCAGCGGGCATCGTGAGCGAGCTGAAGCGGCTCGCCGTTCCGGCATCCGTCGACTCGATCCCGTCATCGGCGATGCAGGAGGACCACGTGTCGATGGGCTGGGCGGCTGCGCGCAAGCTGCGTCGCTCGATCGACGGCCTCACGCGCGTGCTGGCCATCGAGGTCATGACTGCGGCGCGTGGCCTCGACCTGCGCGCTCCGCTGCGTCCCGGGGCTGCAACCGGGGCCGTCGTCGAGCTGGTGCGCACGGTGGCCGAGGGGCCCGGCCAGGACCGCTTCCTCTCGCCCGAGATCGAGGCGATCGTGGGCCTCGTGGCATCTGGAGCGGTAGCCGATGCCGTCGGCGACGTCGTGGAGGCGCGCTGATCGCGCGTTCGGTTCCAGCTCGGCGCCCGTTCGGGCAGAATTCACCGATCCACGGCCCGATCGGCCCCGGAATCCATTGTCAGCAGGCTGACCGAGTGACAGACTGAAAACTGCTCCGGTCGAACGACCGGACATCCATCACCCGAAGATGGAAAACCAGAGCATATGCAGACGTACACGGAAGCACGACCGGCGGTACGGCAGGGGGTCGTCCGCCGAATCGCCCTGCTCTCCGCTGCCACTCTCGTCTTCACTCTCGGTGTCCTCGGCGTTCCGGCATCCGCGCTCGCAGATGGATGCGAACCCTCGACGATCACCGAGGCGACGGCCACCCCGACGCCCGAGGCGACGGCGGATGCCGGGTGCGAGACCGTGACGACGCCGACGCCCACCCCGGAGCCGACACCGTCCCCTGAACCGACGCCGACGCCGACGCCCACGCCGGATCCGACGACCGAGCCGACACCGACCCCCACGCCGACGCCGAGTCCCACCGCGACGCCGAAGCCGACGGAGACGCCGGATCCCACAGCGACGCCGACGCCCACGCCCACGCCGACCCCGACGTCGACTCCCACGCCCGCGACACCACCCACGGCGTCACCGACTGTGCCACCGGCACCCGACGATGCCGCCGCGCAGATCCCGGTGCGACGCCCGCCCGTCTCGACGACGCTCTCGACGCTGGCCAAGGCTCGAACGGCTGGCATGCTCGCCGCCAAGACGAAGCTCGCGGCCGCACGTGCCAGCTACACGAAGGCGACGCGAGCGTACGAGTCTGCCCAGGCAGAGGTCGACGCTGCGCGCAGTGTCGCCGACAAGCTCGAGTCGCTCGCGGATGCCGCCGATCTGCAGGCCGAGACCTCGGCACGCGCCCTCCTCCAGGTTGCGCACTCCGCGGGGACGCGCGGCGGACCGAGCTCGCTCGACGCCCTGTTCGACGCTCCCGACGGCGATCTCCTCGCCTCCCTCGGCGCGGTGAAGCAACTCGACCGGATCTCGGCGAACCCTGCTGAACTCGGCCTCAGCATGAAGGCCGATGCCGCCCGCGCCGACGAACTGCGCCAGAAGGCCTCGGATGCCGCTCAGAAGGCCGCAGCCGTTCCCCTCACCGAGATGCAGCTCGCCATGAACGCCGCCGACAGCACCGTGGGCACAGCCACAGCGGCCCTGGCCACAGTGCAGCTCCAGGTGGCGACGGCAGGCCAGGCCCTCAGCGTTCCGAGCGCGGTCGACCGCGGACAGTTGAGCGAGGCCGGCTGGACCAGCCCCGTGATCGGCACGATCACCGACGGCTACGGGCCACGCCCCGAGCAGCCCGCCGGAGCCGGGCCCTTCCACTACGGAGTCGACGTCGCCGCCGCCTGCGGCACCTGGATCGGTGCCGCTACAGCCGGAACCGTCGTCGACGCCGGTTGGTTCGGCACCCTGGGCAACTGGGTGCTCATCGATCACGGCAGCGGCGTCGAAACAGCCTATGCGCACCTCGCCACCGGCGGCACGGTGGTGACGGTCGGCGAGAAGCTGGGGGCCGGTGATCCCGTCGGCCTGGTCGGCAGCACTGGAGCGTCGACGGGCTGCCACCTGCACGTGGAGGTGCGCCTCGACGGCGTGCGCGCAGACCCGATGCCCTTCTTCGCGGCGCGCGGAGTCTCGCTCGGCGGCTGACGCCCCGCGTCTGGGATCCCGGACACCGAGGCCCCGGCATCCGTTGCCCACAGCATCCGAGTGCTGTGTGATCGATGCATGACCGATGCACCCACAGTCGCGCGCACAGTCCGAGCGTCGCGCGGCACCACCCTCACCGCGAAGAGCTGGCAGACCGAGGCGCCGCTGCGCATGCTCATGAACAACCTCGACCCCGAGGTGGCTGAGCGCCCGGAAGACCTCATCGTCTACGGCGGAACCGGCAAGGCCGCCCGCTCGTGGGAGGCCTACGACGCGATCGTGCGCACCCTCGAGGGCCTCGAGAGCGACGAGACTCTGCTCGTGCAGTCGGGCAAGCCCGTCGGGGTGTTCCGCACTCACGAGTGGGCGCCGCGGGTGCTCATCGCCAACTCGAACCTCGTCGGCGACTGGGCGACGTGGCCGGAGTTCCGCAGGCTCGAGGCGCTCGGCCTCACGATGTACGGCCAGATGACCGCGGGATCCTGGATCTACATCGGCACCCAGGGCATCCTGCAGGGCACCTACGAGACCTTCGGGGCCGTGGCGCGCAAGTTCGCCGCCACGGGTGCGACGTGCGAGCACGGCGACGGGACCCTCGCCGGCACGCTGACCCTGACCGGCGGATGCGGCGGTATGGGCGGAGCGCAGCCCCTCGCCGTGACGATGAACGACGGCGTCGTGCTCATCGTCGACGTCGACGAGTCGCGCCTCGCCCGCCGCGTCGAGCACGGCTACCTCGACGAGTACACGGCAGACCTCGATGCAGCCGTCGAGAGAGTGCTCGCCGCGAAGGCCTCTCGCACGCCGCTGTCCGTCGGCGTCGTCGGCAACGCGGCGACGGTGTTCACCGAACTGCTCGAGCGCGGCGTGCCGATCGACATCGTGACGGACCAGACGAGCGCACACGACCCGCTGCACTACCTCCCGGAAGGCGTCACCGTCGAGGAGTGGCATGAGCTCGCGGCATCCGACCCCGAGGCCTTCACCGAACGCTCGCGGGCGTCGATGGCGAAGCAGGTCGCCGCCATGGTCGGATTCCAGGATGCCGGAGCCGAGGTCTTCGACTACGGCAACTCGATCCGTCGCGAGGCTGAACTGGGCGGCTACGAGCGGGCGTTCGAGTTCCCGGGCTTCGTGCCCGCCTACATCCGCCCGCTGTTCGCCGAGGGCAAGGGGCCGTTCCGCTGGGCCGCGCTCTCGGGAGACCCGGCCGACATCGCCGCCACCGACCGCGCCATCCTCGAGCTGTTCCCCGAAGACGAGCACCTGCGACGCTGGATCACGAAGGCCGGCGAGAAGGTGCACTTCGAGGGGTTGCCCGCCCGCATCTGCTGGCTCGGCTACAAGGAGCGCCACCTCGCCGGATTGAAGTTCAACGAGATGGTGGCGTCGGGCGAACTGTCGGCACCTGTCGTCATCGGCCGCGACCACCTCGACTCGGGCTCGGTGGCATCGCCGTACCGCGAGACCGAGGCGATGGCCGACGGCTCGGACGCCATCGCCGACTGGCCACTGCTGAACGCCCTGCTGAACACCGCGTCGGGCGCGACCTGGGTCTCGATCCACCACGGCGGGGGAGTCGGCATCGGCCGCTCCATCCACGCCGGCCAGGCGATCGTCGCCGACGGCACGCCTCTCGCCGCCGAGAAGATCGAGCGCGTGCTGGTGAACGACCCCGGCACCGGAGTGATGCGCCACGTCGACGCCGGCTACGACCGCGCCCGCGAGGTCGCGCACGAGCGTGGCCTGCGCATCCCGATGGAGGAGTGATGACCCCTCGCCCACCCGGCCCACTCCACGAGTCGCCCGTCTTCGTCGCCATGCCGCCGTCCGAACCCCGTCGTGGCGACGGATTCGGGCGACTCGACGGGAGGGGCTGAGCGTGGGGACGACGATCGGAAACATCGGCGAGCTCGTCACGAACGACCCGGCCCCGGGGCGCGATGGCGGAAAGCTCGGCATCATCCGGGACGCCGCGGTGCTGATCGAGGACGGCCGCGTGGCTTGGGTGGGACGCGCTGCCGAATTGCCAGATCGAGCTGCCGAGAGCAGCGTCAGCAGCGCCCAGGTCGTCGACGCCGGCGGGCTCGCCGTCATTCCGGGGTTCGTCGACTCGCACGCCCACCTCGTGTTCGGCGGCGATCGCGCCGTCGAATTCGAGGCGCGCATGGCCGGCAGGCGCTACGAGGCCGGCGGCATCCGTTCCACCGTCGCAGCCACTCGTGCCGCAACGGACGACGAACTGCGGATGCGGCTGGCCGGCTTCCTCGACGAGATGCGGGCCCAAGGCACCACGACGGTCGAGATCAAGAGCGGCTACGGGCTGAGCGTCGCCGACGAGGAGCGGGCTGTGCGCCTCGCCCGTGAGGTGACCGGGGAGGTCACCTTCCTCGGGGCGCACGTGGTTCCGGCCGAGTATGCCGACGATCGCGGGGCCTACGTCGACCTCGTGGTGGGCGACATGCTCACGGCCTGCGCGCCGCACTCCCGCTGGATCGACGTGTTCTGCGAGACCGGGGCCTTCACCATCGCCGAGTCACGGCGAGTGCTCGAGGCCGGCATCGCGGCCGGCCTGCTCCCCCGGGTGCACGCCAGCCAGCTGGGCGAGGGCGACGGCGTGAAGCTCGCCGTGGAGCTGGGAGCAGCATCCGTCGACCACTGCACCTACCTCACCGACGGCGACATCGCGGCTCTGGCGGAATCGGGCGCCGCCGGATCGGGAACGGTCGCGACGTTGCTGCCGGGCGTGGAGTTCTCGACGCGCCAGCCCTATCCAGACGCGCGCCGCCTCCTCGATGCCGGCGTGACGGTGGCACTCGCGAGCGACTGCAACCCGGGATCGAGCTTCACGAGCTCGCTGCCGTTCTGCATCGCCGTGGCCGTGCGCGACATGGGCATGACGCCTGGCGAGGCCCTGTGGGCGGCGACGGCCGGCGGTGCTGCGGCACTCCGCCGCGACGACGTGGGGGTCCTCAGGCCCGGCGCGCGCGCAGACCTCGTGCAGCTGAGCGCGCCGAGCCACGTGCACCTCGCGTACCGCCCGGGCGTTCCGCAGATCGCAGCCGTCTGGAAGGACGGAGTGCTCGCTCGCTGAGGCCCGGCGAAGCCGCGCCCGAAGCACCCGGGGGGCGTTTCGAACGCGGACTTCGTCCGGTCCTCAGCGAGCGGGAAGTCAGCGGGTGGTCACGCCGCGCGCAACCACACCGCCGACTCACCGGCCAGTCGGCCTCCGACGAGTGGGGCGCTCGCGATGAGCACCTCGCCCGCGGGCAGCGCGACCGGCTCGGTACCGAAGTTCAGCACGATCTCCCAGCCGTTCGGGCGGCGGAAGTGCAGAACGTCGGCACGATCCGTGGAGACCCACTCGAGCTCCTCGGCTCCCTGCAACGCGTGGCGCAGGGCCAAGGCGTCGCGATACAGCGAGAGCGTCGATGCCGGGTCTGCAGCTTCGGCCTCGACCGACGAGTCGCCGAACCAGGAGGGCTGGGGCAGGTGCGCCGACTGGTCTCCGAACCCGAAGGAGTCGCCGTCGCGGGTCCACGGCAGTGGCACGCGGCATCCGTCACGCCCGATGTCGATGCCCGGGTTGCGGAAGAACGCCGGGTCCTGGCGCTCGGCCGCCGGAATGTCGGCGACCTCGTGCAGGCCGAGCTCCTCGCCCTGATAGACGTAGGCGGAGCCTGGCAGCGCGAGCATGAACAGCGAGGCCGCCCGTGCCCGTCGCAGGCCCTGCGCCCGATCGAGCACAGGGGTCTTTCCGCCGGAGAGCAGCCACTGCGAGCCATGTTTCTCGTCGATTCCGGAGCGCGGCGGCAGGCCGTAGCGTGTCGCGTGGCGCACGACGTCGTGGTTCGAGAGCACCCACGTCGTCGATGATCCGGATGCCGCGGCCAGGGCCAGGTTCGCCGTCACGATCGAGCGGAACTCGGCCGCGTCGAACTCCGACTCGAGCAGGTCGAAGTTGAAGGCCTGGCCGAGCCCGTCGGGGCTGGCGTAGCGGGGACGCCGCGACGAATCCACCCAGGCCTCGGCGACGGCGGTGCGGGGAGGCGTGTAGCTGTCGAACACCCGGCGCCACTCGGCGTAGATCTCGTGCACCTCGTCGCGGTCCCAGAGCGGGTGACCGCCGTCCTTGGGCATGGCGTCCATCTCGGCCTGCGTCGGCAGCTCGGCGTCCAGCCTCTTGGCGAGGCCGTGCGCCACGTCGATGCGGAAGCCGTCGACCCCGCGGTCCGACCAGAACCTCAGCGTCTTCACGAAGTCCTCGTGCACCTCGGGGTTGTCCCAGTTGAGGTCGGGCTGCTCCGTGGCGAAGTAGTGCAGGTACCACTGGCCGTCGCCGACGGGCTCCCACGCCGGTCCGCCGAAGGCGCTGGTCCAGTCGGCAGGGGGCATAGAGCCGTTCGGGCCGAGGCCGTCGCGGAAGATGTAGCGCGCCCGCGCCGCCGATCCGGCTGGCGAGGCGAGAGCCTCGACGAACCACTCGTGCCGATCCGAGGTGTGATTCGGAACGATGTCGACGATGATCCGGATGCCGGCCCCGTGCAGTGCATCCACCATCGCGTCGAAGTCGGCCAGCGTACCGAGCCTCGGGTCGACGTCTCGGTAGTCGTCGACGTCGTAGCCGCCGTCGGCCAGCGCCGACGGGTAGAACGGGCTCAGCCAGACCGCATCGATGCCGAGATCGCGCAGGTACGGAACGCGCGCCGTGATCCCGGGCAGGTCGCCGATGCCGTCGGCGTTCGCGTCGGCGAAACTGCGGGGGTAGATCTGATAGACGGCGGCCTGGCGCCACCAGGTGGCGTCATCGGCGAGAGGGGTCGTGACAGTGGTCTCGAGCACGTCGGTCATGGGCGGGTGGGGTTCCTTCCGGTTGGGTGGTGCGTGAGCTGGGCGAGAGGAGCGGTCATCCTTTCACGGCCCCCTGCGTGACGCCTTCCATCACCCAGCGCTGGGTGAACAGGTAGACGATGATGGCTGGCGCCATGGCCATGAGGTACGACGCGAAGGAGACGTTGTAGTTCGTGCTGAACTGCGTCTGGAAGATGTTCTGGATCACCGGCAGAGTCTGCTGCGAGGAGTCGGCGATGATGAGCGACGGCATCATGAAGTCGTTCCACGACGCCAGGAACGCGAAGATCGCGACCGTGGCGCTCATCGGCGCGAGCAGCGGGAAGATCAGCCTCCAGAAGGTCTGCCAGGTGGTGGCGCCGTCGATGCGCGCGCTCTCCTCCAGCTCGAGGGGAATCGACCTGAGGAAGGCCGTGAACAGCAGGATGCTGAACGAGAGCTGGAACATGATGTGGAGGATCGTCACGCCCACGGGATTGGCGAGGCCCAGCAGTCCGGTCAACTGGATCTGCGGGAGCGCGACGACAGTGAACGGCAGGAACAGAGCCGCGAGCAGGTAGTAGAACGACCAGCGGAAGAACCGGCGGTCCCAGTTGCGGGCGATCGCGTACGAGGCGAGGGCGCTGAGCAGCACCGTGCCGATGACAGTCCCCGCCGTGATCAGCACCGAGATCGTGAACGACACGGGGAAGTTCGTCAGCTCCCACGCCTTCGCGAAGCCCGAGAAGTCGACCGGCGACGGGAGGGAGAAGGCGTTCCCGTCCACGGCCTGGGCGCCGGTCTTGAGCGCCATGGACACCGTCACGTAGAGCGGGACCAGCACCGTGACCGCGCACAGGATGAGGATGATCATCACCGACCAGTTCGTGCGCTCCTGGCCGACCCGGCCGCGGGTCGGGCGGGTCGTCGCCGTCGTGTCGCGGGCAGTCCTCTTCGTGTCGCCGAGTGGGATGCTCGCTGCTGCCTGAGTCATGCGATGGCCGCCTTTCCGCGGGTGATCCGGAGTTGGAGGAGCGAGATGACGATGGCGATCACGAAGAAGATGGTGGCGTTCGCCATCTGATAGGCGTAGTCACCGCCGGTGAATCCCGTGAAGATCGTCATCGCGATGCTGCGGGTCGATGTGCCCGGGCCGCCGTTCGTGAGGCCGACGATGACCTCGTAGGCGTTCAGGTAGTTCTTGAAGCCGAGGATCACGTTGATCACCACGTAGCCGGCCACGAGGGGCAGGGTGACCGACCAGAGCTGCCGGAACGGCTTGGCTCCGTCGATCGCCGCAGCCTCGTAGACCTCGCCCGGGATGGACAGCAGGCCCGCGATGTAGATGAGCAGTGTGCCCGGGATCGACTGCCACGCCGTGACGATGACGATCGAGACCCAGGCGAGGTCGGGGTTGGCGAGGATCGACTCTTCCAGCGGTCCGATGCCGACGGCGGTCGCGAAGGCAGGCAGCGAATTCGAGAACAGGAAGTTGAAGACGTAGGCGATGACGATGCCCGAGATGACCATCGGAATCACGAACACCGCCCGCAGTGCGGTCTTCGCCTTGATCTGCGAGGTGAGGCCGACGGCCAGCAGGAACGCGACCACGTTCACCAGCAGCACCGTCACGATGGCGAAGCCGAAGGTGAAGAGGTAGCTGGAGAGGATGGCCGGGTCGGAGAACACGGCGATGTAGTTGGTGATGCCGATGAACTCCCAATCGCCGAAGCCGATGAAGTTGGTGAAGCTGTAGAAGATGCCGAGCAGCGCCGGAACCGTGATGGCCAGGGTGAACAGCACGAGCGACGGAACGAGGAACAGGTAGTACATCCCGTCGACGCTCTGCCTGCGGCGCGGGTTCCGGCCCGATGTCGGCGGAGCCGTCGTCGTCGGAGCGCGATCGGCGGATGCGGCCGTCCGACCCGTCGAAGCGGCTGGAGATGCGGTGGTAGTCATTGTCTGCTGTCCTCTCGGGTCGTCTCAGCCACGCAGCGCGAGTCGCGCCCAGTCGGCGTCGAGCCGGCGCAGCGTCGCGTCGATGTCTGCGCCCGTGGCGATGGACTGGATGTAGTTGTCCGTCGGGATGCTGAGCGGTACGAACTTCGACGCGCCCTGGTAGAAGCGGCCGTCGTCGTAGTACTCCTGCATCCCGAGGATGCGCTCGTCGGTGGCCGGCGCCGCGTCGACAGTCGTTCCGAAGCCCAGGAACTCGGCGTTGTACTCGTCGAGGGTGTCCTGCTCCATCAGGTACGACACGAAGGTCTTGGCCGCCTCCTTCTCGGTGCTCGCCTCGGGAACCCACAGGGCGAGATCGAGATTCACCCGCACCTTGAGGTCGTCGGGGTCGTCGGTCACCGGCAGCGGGAATGTTCCGAGCTCCAGGTCGGGGTCGGTCTTCGCGATCTCGCCCAGGGCCCACGGGCCCTGCATGTACATCGCCGCCTCCCCCTTCGCCATCGCCACGTTCCCGTCGCCGTAGCTCCGGCTCGCCGCGTTGTCGTTGGAGTACCCGGCGAGCTCGACCATCCGTTCGACGGGGTCCTTCAGGGTCTTCTCGAACGAGACCTCGGAGTCGGGTCCGACCTCTGTGCCCAATTCGTCCATCTCCTCGTAGAACCCGGCCACGTCGACCGATCCGCCGACCGTGTAGTCGAACAGACCCTGCCCGACCGACCACGGCTCCTTGAAGGTGCTGTAGATCGGCGTGATCCCCGCCGCCTCGAAGGTGTCGCAGGCGGCGATGAGCTCATCCCACGTGGTCGGCACCTCGACGCCGTTCTCCTCGAACAGCTTCACGTTGTAGATGACGGATGCCGCAGCCACCGAGTACGGGAGCACGCTCGTGCGGCCGGGATACGTGGAGTACTGGTCGACGAGCTCCTGCACCTCGGGGCGGATGCGCTCCGCCACCGGAAGGTCGGAGAGGTCGGAGAGGGCACCGCGCTCCATGAAGCGCGCCATCTCCTCGTTGTAGTTCAGCAGGCCGACGTCGGGCGGGTTGCCGCGGAGGAATCCGGCCGACAGGTTCGACGCCGTGTCGAGGGTCACGTGCACGTCTGACTGCTCGGCATTGAACTTCTTCGTCAGCTCCCGGAAGTAGGGGATCGCCTCGGGCTTGCTCATGTGGAAGGTGATGTCGGCCGGCCCCCCGGAATCAGCCGCACACCCGCCGAGGCCGAGCGTGAGACCCATCGCCACAGCGAGAGTGATCGCCGTTCGTGGGCGCCACCGGCGCCGTTCCATCTGCCGTTCTGTTTCGTGGGGCACGTCGCTGTCTCCCTGTGTCCGTCGACGGCACGCCAGCGTGCCGAATCCGTTCCAGCATAAATTTAGAGTGTAGATTTACTTGGTGTAGGAAATACTGAAGCATCCTCGAGGAAAGGTCAAGGGCTTGCTGGAATCGGTAGCGGCGAACTCCCCCACCATGCTCCGTCGCCGCAATGCCGACGTGGTGCTGCGGTTCGCATGGACCGGGCGGGCCTTCACGGCGAGCGACCTGATCGCTCACACCGGCCTCACGCGCTCGACCGTCATCGGCGTCTGCGACGAGTTGGTCGACCGCGGCTGGCTCCACGAGCTCGACGATGCCCGCAGTGTCGGCGAGTACAGCAAGGGCCGGCCGGCACGTCGCTATTCACTGCGCGCGGATGCCGCGACTGTCGTGGGCGTCGACGCCGGACGCCACAGGGTCACGGCCTCCGTGGCCGACCTGCGGGGAGCCGTGGTCGGAACTGCCGAGCGGGCCATCGACGACGACGCCAGCGGCGAGGAGCGGCGAGCCATGGTGACGGCCGTGATCGACGACGCCGTCACTGCCGCGGGTGTGCACGGCGACGGTGTGCGCGCGATCTGCGTCGGGGTTCCAGCACCGGCGGATGCCGCGGGCGCATCACCCGGCGCTGACGGCTTCTGGTCGCTCTCCAACCCCGACTTCGCGGGGCTGCTCGCCGACGATCGGCGTCTCGTCGTCGTCGACAACGACGCCAACCTGGCCGCGATCGCCGAGAGCGCGGAACCCGCGGGTCACGGCGTCGGCATAGCCTCGTTCATCACCCTGCTCTCGGGCGAGCGCTTCGGTGGTGGGATCGTCCTCGACGGCCATCTGCTGCGTGGCGTGCGCGGCGGGGCGGGGGAAATGCGCATGCTTGACCACGTCGACGGCGTAGGCTCTGCCGACGGTGCCGCCGCACTGATCCGCGAGTGGTCGCGGGAGGCCGTTGCGGCCGGTTCGGTGCCGAAGGCGAGCGTGCTGCGGCACGCCGAGCTGCCCGAGTTCGACGCCCGGGACGTGCTCGATGCCGCCGGCACCGGCGACGCTGGTGCCATCGAGATCACGCGGCGCCTGGCCGACAGGTTCGCGCGCATCTGCGTCGTGCTCGGTGAACTGCTCGACGTGCAGCGCATCATCATCGCCGGCGCGATGGCCGAGCCTCTCGAGTCCGTGCTCGACGCCGCGCGCGACGCCATCGACGGCTACGACGACCCGACGTCGCCCGAGTTGGTGGGCTCGCGGCTCGGTGCCGGCGTCGTGAGCCTCGGCGCCGTGCACCGCGCCATCACCGCGGTGCGGGAGAGCGCGCTCGACCTGGCGCTCGCCTCCCCCGCCGCCGCGACCCGCTGAGCCCGTCGGTCCCTACCGCTCGCTCACGATCCGCTCGCTGAGGGCCGAGCGCAGCGACCGCCCGAAGCGCCCAGACGCCCTGACGCCCCTCTGTGCTCAGCGCCCCGTGCGCTTCGACCGCGGACGTCGTCCGGGCCTCAGCGAGCGAGGCAGGCTCAGTTGGCGTGCGCCGGCGAGTCGAACCGCACTGCCGTCGGCCGACGTTCCGCGAGCCCTGTCCACTGATCGGCGTCGAAGGTGAACTCCGCGACGGCGCAAGTCGGCATGGCCGCGATGGCCTCGGGTCCGCGGTCCATCGTGAAGTGGGCGGCCAGGTCGCTCATGCCGGGGTCGTGCGCGACCACCAGGACGGTGGAGCTGGAGGCGTCGACGTCGGCATCCGTCTCGTCCAACTCGGCGATGACATCGAGCATGGTCGCCGGCGACGCCCCGTAGAGCCGATCGAGCACCCTGATGCGGTCAATCGCGTAGCCGAGTTCCTCGGCGATGATCGTGGCCGTGGTCAGCGCCCGCACGGCACTGCTCGAGAACACCACGTCGGGCGCGAGGCCGCGTTCCCGCATCCGTCGGCCCATGCGCGGAGCATCGCGCTGACCCCGATTGTTCAGCGGACGTTGATGGTCGCTCAGATCGGGATCGTCCCAGTCGGACTTCGCGTGCCGCACGATCACGAGGGTCTTCATGCCAGTCCACGCTACTCCGGCACCGCCGCAACGCCCAGTGAGCGGCGACGACTACGATCGCCCCATGACCGCCGCCGCCGCCACAGCCACCCTCGACGGCTGGGTCGTGGCGCAGTTCACCGGCGCCGGCCTCACCCACGACTGCTACGAGAAGGGCAGCGGGCCGGGCGTCGTGCTCATCCCCGAGATCCCGGGCATCACGCCCGAGGTGCTCGGCCTCGCCGAACACCTCGTGGCCGAGGGGTTCACCGTGCTGGTGCCGTCACCGTTCGGCGAACCCGGGCGGCCGATGACCGTGGGCTACACGGTGGGCGTCGTCACGCGGCTCTGCGTCTCGACGGAGTTCCGGGCCTTCGCAACGGATGCCGCCCGCCCCGTGAGCGCCTACCTGCGTGCCGTCGCCGCCGACCTGAACGCGCGCACCCCGGGCGCGGGTGTCGGGGTGATCGGCATGTGCTTCACCGGAGGTTTCGCCCTGGCGGCCGCCGTCGACGACTCAGTGCTCGCCGCTGTCGCCAGCCAGCCCTCTGTGCCGTTCCCCCTGGGCGCACGGCGCATCGCCGACTCGGGCATGAGCGCGGCCGAGTTCGACAGGGTCGCCGAGCGGGCGGCATCCGGCGACCTGTGTGCGATGGGGCTCCGATTCAGCCAGGACAGGGCGGCCCAGGGCGCGCGCTTCCGCACAGTGAAGGCGCGCCTCGGCGACGCCTTCGAGATCATCGAGCTCGACTCGTCGCCCGGCAACCCGGGTGGGTTCCCGTCCACGGCGCACTCGGTGCTGACGGGAGAGCTGCGCGAGACCCCCGGCCACCCGGCACTGGATGCCCGCGCTCGCGTCGTCGCGTTCCTGCACGAGCGGCTCGGCTGAGCCCGCCGCCGCACCCTGACTGCCGAGTTGCCCACGTCCGCAGGTCGGCAGGCGTCCACACTGGCGGAAGTGGGCAGATCGATGCTCGGCGCGCAGGGAGCGCGCGGGGGCCGCCGGCGCCTCAGCGCAGCGCGACTCCCGCCAGAGCCTCGAGCACGAGCAGGGCGGCGAGGCGCACCGTGCGGCCGTCCTCGGCATCAGCGGTGGCATCGACCTCGGCGATGTCGATGGAGCGCACCCTGTCGTCGGCCGCTGCGGCGCGGGCGGCCATCCTCAGCTCATAGGCCGAGATGCCGCCGGGCACCGAAGCCGGGCACCCCGGTGCCACCGACCGGTCGCAGACGTCGACGTCGAGGTCGACGTGGATCGGTCCGCCTGCAGCGCCGGCGATGTCGAGCGCCTCGGCCATGACGTCGCTCATGGGACGGCGATGCAGCTCGTCGCGGTGCACGACGGTGATGCCGTGGTCGAAGGCGCGGCGGGCGTACTCGGCCGAGTTGGCGAAGTCGGCGATGCCGATCTGCACGATCCGGCGCCCGTCGAGGCCGGCCTCGATGAGGCGGCGCACGGGTGATCCGTTCGACTCGCCATCGCGCAGGTCGTAGTGAGCGTCGAGTGTGATGAGCCCGGCTGCCGGGAGCTGCTCGCCCCAGACACCGAGGGCGGTGGCCACGGTGAGTGAGTTGTCACCGCCGAGGGCCACGAGCAGGCGCGCCTGCTCGGCGGCATCCGCCACCGCCGCGATCGCGCGCCCCTCGCCGATGGGCCCGTCTGGATCGTCGACGTCACCGACGTCGATGGTGACGAGCGAACCCAGGTCGACGTGATCGAGTACGAGTCGCGAGGTGGAGCTCCGGTCGGGCATGAGGGCCGGACTGTAGCGACGGAGCACGTCGCGGATCGCCGTCGGGGTGGCGTGAGCGCCCGTGGGCGAGAGCGAGGTGCGCCAGGCCGGGATCCCGATGATCGCCAGGTCGGGGTGGATGCCGGGCTCGAGCTCGTCGAGCGACGGCCAGTCCCCGGCACGCGGCCACGACGGATCGTGCGGCAGACCGTGCTCGGCGTCGAGATCGGAGGCGGGGTCCATCGCGGGATCGGTCACGCTTCGAGCCTAACGAGGAGGCCGGTTCGAGGGAATCGGGAACAGGGACGGAGATCTGTGGTTGTATTGAGTGGTACCCCCCAGGGGTATCTGAGCGACGACTGAGGAGTGACGCCGGTATGGCTGAGAAGAACGCGGCGACGGATGCGCACGCCGAGCACGCGCACGGCATGCACGACGCCCACGCAGGGCACGTCGAGCACGCCAACCACGCGGGGCACGACGCCCACGCCGGGCACGACGAGCACGCCCACCACGCGGGGCACGACCACGACGCCCACACCGGACACGATTCCCACGCGGGACACGACGCTCATGCAGGTCATGCAGGTCACGGCGGCCACGCCCACCACGTCGCGCAGTTCCGCCGTCTGTTCTGGATCATGCTCGTCATCGCCGTGCCCGTCATCGCGTTCAGTCCTGCGTTCGCGATGCTGCTCGGCTACGAGTTGCCAGCGGCATCTGTCGTCGACTGGATCTCTCCGGTGCTCGGCACGGTCATGTTCTTCTGGGGCGGCTGGCCGTTCCTGTCGGGCGGCGTCTCCGAACTGAAGAGCCGCCAGCCGGGCATGATGCTGCTCATCGCGCTGGCGATCACCGTGGCCTTCGTCGCCTCCTTCGGCGCGAGCCTCGGCCTGCTCGACCATCAGCTCGACTTCTGGTGGGAGCTGGCCCTCCTCATCGTGATCATGCTGCTCGGCCACTGGATCGAGATGCGCTCGATCGCCCAGGCATCGTCGGCGCTCGACGCCCTCGCCGCCCTTCTCCCCGATGAGGCCGAGCGCGTGACGGATGCCGGCACCGAGCTGGTCTCCCCCTCGGCGCTCGCGCTCGGCGATGTGGTCATCGTGCGTCCTGGCGGCCGGGTGCCCGCCGACGGCGACGTGACCGACGGCTCAGCCGACGTCGACGAGTCGATGATCACCGGCGAATCACGGCCCGTCACCCGCGGCCCGGGCGACCACGTCGTGGCCGGAACCGTCGCGACCGACACGGCCATCCGCATCCGCGTCAGTGCCGTCGGCGACGACACCGCCCTCGCCGGCATCCAGCGGCTCGTCGCCAAGGCGCAGGCCTCGAGCTCGCGCGCGCAGCGCATCGCCGACAAGGCGGCCGCCTGGCTGTTCTGGTTCGCACTCGGATCGGCCCTCATCACAGCCACGGTCTGGACTGCACTCGGGCTCCCCGACGACGCCGTCGTGCGCACCATCACAGTGCTCGTGATCGCCTGCCCGCACGCCCTCGGCCTCGCCATCCCCCTCGTCGTCTCCATCGCCACCGAGCGCGCGGCGAAGGGCGGAGTGCTCGTCACCGACCGCCTCGCCCTCGAGACCATGCGCACCGTCGACGCAGTGCTGTTCGACAAGACCGGCACCCTCACGAAGGGCGAGCCCGTTGTGACGGATGCCGCGGCCGCGCCGGGCTTCGACCCGGACACCGTGATCGCCCTCGCAGCGGCCGCCGAGGCCGACTCCGAGCACCCGCTCGCCCGGGCGATCGTGGCGAACGCCGCGTTCCGGGGTCTCGAGGTGGCTCCCGCGTCGGGCTTCCGCGCCTCGCCCTCCGTGGGCGTCAGCGCCGTCGTCGACGGACGCGATGTGCACGTCGGCGGACCGGCGCTGCTCGCCGAGCACGCTCTCGCGCCCATCGCGTCGTCGCTGGGCTGGTCGGAGGCCGGAGCCACCGTGCTGCACGTCGTCGTCGACGGGCGGATGGCAGGCGCACTCGCGTTGGCCGACGAGGTCCGGCCGGAGTCGCGCGAGGCCGTCGACGCCCTGCACCGTCGCGGCATCAGGGTGGTCATGATCACCGGCGATGCCGAGCCCGTGGCCCGCACGGTGGCCGCAAGCCTGGGCATCGATCGCGTCTTCGCCGGCGTTCGCCCAGAAGACAAGGCCGCGAAGGTGCAGGAACTGCAGGCCGAGGGGCTGCGCGTCGCCATGGTCGGCGACGGCGTGAACGATGCTCCCGCGCTCGCCCAAGCCGACGTCGGCATAGCGATCGGCGCCGGAACCGACGTTGCCATAGCCTCGGCCGGCGTGGTCCTGGCCAGTTCGGATCCGCGCTCCGTGCTGTCCGTCATCGAGCTGTCGACGGCGAGCTACCGCAAGATGCAGCAGAACCTCTGGTGGGCCGCCGGCTACAACCTGCTGTCGGTTCCGCTCGCGGCCGGCGTGCTGGCGCCGATCGGCTTCGTGATGCCGATGTCCGTCGGTGCCATCCTGATGAGCCTGTCGACCATCATCGTGGCCGCGAATGCCCAACTGCTGCGTCGACTCGACCTGCGACCCGAGGTGTCGGTACGCCGCTGAGGGCGATTCGGGCTCGAGGTGACGCGACCGCGACCGTCACCGCTCGAAGTGCGCGGCCTCGTCGGCTGAGAGGGCGTAGTCGATGCGGCGGCGCTGGTCATCCGTCATGCCGACGGAGTCGAGATCGTCGACGCGCACCCACATCACCTCGGTGTTCTCGCCATCGGTCGGATGCGGGTCGCCCGAGACATACCGACAGCGGAATGCAAGGTCGAGGTACACCGACTGGTCGCCGTTCTCGTAGGTGATGGGCGCGAGCACGTGCACCCAGGCGAGCCGCTCCACCTCGATCACGACGTTGGCCTCCTCCCAGGCCTCGCGCACGGCGGCGACGGCAGGCTCCTCGCCGGGCTCGATGATGCCGGCGATCGGGGCGATGCGGCCGTTGTCGGCGCGGCGGGCGAGCAGCACCTCGTCACCGCGCAGGATCACCGCGGTGACCCCGCTCAGCCAGAGCGGGGCGGTACCGATCGAGCGGCGCAGGTCGAGCACGAAGTCGGGGGTGGGCATGACGTCACCCTACTTCGCCGCGTATGCAGGATGAGAGCCGACTCGGGCGCATATCGCGCTCGTATCGGCTCTCATCCTGCATACGTCACGGCGCTACTGCGCGGGCGCCGCCTCCGACGGGTCGGCCTTGGCCGCCTTCTTCGCGGCCCGGCGGTCGCGGGCGCCCTCGACCAGGTTGTACAGCGTCGGCAGCACGACGAGCGTGAGCACCGTCGACGACACCAGGCCGCCGATCACGACGATGGCGAGGGGCTGCGAGATGAATCCGCCGTGGCCGGTGAGGCCGATCGCCATCGGCAGCAACGCGAAGATCGTCGCGAGAGCCGTCATGAGGATCGGGCGCAGACGACGTGAGGCACCGTGCATGACGGCCTCCTCCACGCCCATGCCGCGCCGTCGGTACTGGTTCACCAGGTCGACGAGCACGATGGCGTTCGTCACCACGATGCCGATGAGCATCAGCACACCGATGAGCGAGGCCACACCGAGCGGGATGCCCGAGACGATCTGCAGGATGATCGCGCCGGTAGCCGCGAACGGCACCGAGACGAGCAGCAGCAACGGCTGGCGGAGCGAGCGGAACGTGGCCACCATGACGATGTACACGATGAGGATGGCCGCCAGCAGTGCGAGGCCGAGCTGGCTGAACGCGTCGCCCTGGCTGGCCGTGACGCCGCCGATCTCGGCGTTCGCACCCTGCGGGAGCTTCGCGTCGGCGAGGGCCGCGGTCACCTCGGTGTTGGCCACCGAGAGGTTGTCGGTGCCCGGCGTCGCCGTGATGGTGGCGCTGCGCAGGCCCTTCACGGTGGTGACGGATGCCGGACCCTGGGTGTTCTCCACCGTGGCGAGGGTGTCGAGCGCGACGGGTCCGGCCAGAGTCGGGATCTGCAGCGCCGAGAGCTCGGCGATCGTCGTCGGCGGGTTCTCCGACTGCAGGTAGATCGTCAGCGTCGAGTCGTCGATGGCGATGGTGCCGATCGTGCTCGGCTGCATGGCCTGCGAGACGATGCTGCCGATGGCCACCTCGCTGAGGCCGGCCTGGGCTGCGGCGTCACGGTCGACCGTGACGGCGATGTACGGCAACGAAGCGCTCAGGTTCGACGAGGCCGACTTGATCGAGTCGAGGTCGCCGAGGGCGGTCACGATCTCGTCGGAGGCCTTCTGGAGGTCGTCGCTCGAGGAGGCCGTCACGTCGACGAGGATGTCGCTGCCGCCGCCGAAGCCGCTCGATGCCGTCACGGCGATCTCACCCTGGTCGGTGATGTCGGCGAGCTGGTCCTCGATGTCGGCCTGCACCGCTGTCGCGTCGGCGTCGGGGTCGGTCGTGATCGAGTAGGTGATGCCGCCGGCGCCGCCGGTGAAGGCGTCGCGGAGAGCGCTGCCGGACGAGCCGATGGTGAGCTGCACGGTCTCGACGCCGTCGGTGTCGAGCAGGGCCTTCTCCACGACTGTCGCCGCGGCATCCTGAGCCTCGAGCGATGCGCCCGGCTCGAGCGTCTGGGTGACGGTCAACGTGTTCTGGCCCGTCGCCCCGAGGAAGTTGGTCTTCATGAGGGGCGTGAGGGCGAGGGTGCCGAGCAGCACCAGCACGGCGATGAGGATGGTCGCGACGGAGTGCCTGAGCGTCCAGCGGATGATGGGCAGGTAGCCCTTCTGCAGTCGCGACGGGTGCTCGAGCTCGTCGTAGTCGACGGACCCGCCCTCGTCGGCCGGAAGGTCGACGGCCTCGTGCTTGCGGCTCTTCGGCGGGCGCAGGAACCAGTACGCGAGCACCGGCACGATCGTCAGCGACACCAGCAGCGACGACAACAGAGCGATCGTGATGGTGAGGGCGAACGGACGGAACAGCTCGCCCGTCACGTCGCCGACGAAGGCGATCGGCAGGAAGACGGCGACGGTGGTGATGGTCGACGCCGTGATGGCGCCTGCCACCTCCTTGACGGCGCGCAGGATGGTCTCGGCCCGATCCACGCCCGCGACCATCTGACGCTTGATGTTCTCGATGACCACGATGGAGTCGTCGACCACTCGGCCGATGGCGATGGTCAGGGCGCCGAGCGTGATGATGTTGAGCGTGTAGCCCGTCGCCTGCATGCCGATGAACGTGATGAGCACGCTCGTCGGGATGGAGATGGCCGTCACCAGGGTCGAGCGCACCGACATCAGGAAGATCAGGATGACGATCACGGCGAAGAAGAGGCCGAGCAGGCCCTCCTCGGTGAGCGACTGGATCGACTGTTCGATGAATGGAGCCTGGTCGAACACCACCGTGATCGTCGCGTTCGAGCCGAGCTTGTCCTCGATGTCGGGGATGAGGGCGTTGACGCCCTTCGAGACGTCGACCGTGTTGGCCGACGGCAGCTTCGTCACGGCGATCGTGAGAGCCGGCTTCCCGTCGACGCGCGAGATCGAGGTGGTCGGGTCGTCGGTCTCGGCGACTGTCGCCACATCACCGACGGTCTTGATGCCGGCCGCGAACCCCGATGCATCCGTCGGAACCAGGGGCAGCGCCGAGATGGCGTCGACGGAGTCGAGCTTCGTGCCGGACTGCACGGTGAGGGTGAGGTCGTCCTCGGTGATGGAGCCGGCGGGGAGCAGCACGCCGTTCTGCTTGAGGGCGTCGCTGATGGCCTGGCTGGTGAGCCCCGCCTCGGCGAGCGCGGCGTCGTCCGGCGTGATCGTGACGCGCTGGCCGATGGCGCCGGTCAGCTGGGCGCCGTTGACGCCGTCGACCTCCTCGATGTCGGGAAGGGCGAGCTTGGTGATGTCGGCTGCGAGGGTCTTCTCGTCGTCATCGCTCGTGACCGCCAGCTGCACGATGGGCAGGTCGTCGAAGCTTCCGCTGAACACCTGGGGGTCGACGCCGTCCGGCAGCGTGCCCTTGATGCGGTTGATGGCCTGGGTGAGCTTCTGCTCGGCCGTCGCGAGGTCGGTTCCGTAGGTGAACTGCGCAGTGATGAGCGACTGGTTCGTGTTGCTGACGGCTGTGGTGCTCTCGAGGTCGGGCACGCCCTGGATGGCCGACTCGACGGGCGTGCTGACGTCGTTGTTCACGACCTCCGGCGACGCACCGGGGTAGGTCGCCACGATCGCGAGCTGAGGGAACTGGATCGACGGCGCGAGCTCCTGCTTGAGCGTCGTGAGGGTGATGCCACCGAAGATCGCCACCACCACTGTGATGAGCGCGATGAGCGCGCGGTTCTTCATGCTGAGAACGGCAAGGAAGTGCACGGATGATCCCCTCGGGAACAGGTGTGGGTGCCGCGAGCTGCGGCGGACAGTGGTCGGCGGCGACTCACCAGGGTTCAGTATCGCATTGCAGTGACTGCAAAAAGGTCACGGACAGCTGTGAACCCCACGCTGATCGAGCAGCGCCGACGCAGTCCACGCGTAACGAGATCACTCGCGATCAAGCCGCCGCCAGAGCAGACTGGATGGCATGGCCCTCCACATCACCGGCGACGACGCCGCAGACGACCTCCTCACCCAGAGCCCCCTCGCGCTCATCATCGGCATGCTGCTCGACCAGCAGGTGCCGATGGAGACGGCGTTCGCCGGGCCGGCCAAGATCCGCGACCGCATGGGCACCCTCGACGCGTCGACCATCGCGGCCTTCCCCGAAGCCGACTTCGTCGAGCTGTTCCGCACCACACCGGCTGTTCACCGCTTTCCCGGTTCGATGGCCGGCCGCGTTCAGGCGCTGTGCGCCGCCATCGCCGCGGACTGGAGCGACGACGCCGCGCAACTCTGGACGCGCGGCGACCCCGATGGCGCCGAGGTGTTCCGCCGCCTCAAGGAACTTCCCGGCTTCGGCGACCAGAAGGCGCACATCTTCGTCGCCCTGCTCGGCAAGCAGTACGGCTTCACCGGAGACGGATGGCGCGAAGCGGCCGGGGCGTATGGCGAGGAGGGCTCGCACCGCTCCGTCGCCGACATCGTCGACGCCGACTCGCTCGCGCAGGTGCGCGAGACGAAGCGGGCGGCGAAGGCCGCAGCGAAGAAGTAGCGCGTACCGGCCGAACGCCTCAGACCACTGCCGCCAGATAGGGAGCATCCGGGACCGGATGCGAGCCGAGGGCGGCCCACGAACGCGCGAGAGCCTCGACGGCGCGGTCCGTCTCCTCCGGCGTGTAGCCGATGGGGATGCGCAGGAACCTCTCGAAGGCGCCGTCGATGCCGAAGCGCGGGCCCGCCGCGATGATGAGCCCGTGTGCACGGGCGCCGAGGGCGAGCTGCGAGCTCACCGGGGTTCCGAGGTTCACCCAGGTGGCGAGGCCGCCGTTCACGTGCGGCACCGTCCACTCCGGGAAGGCCTCGGCGAGGCGGCCCTCGAGGTGATCCCGGCCGACCCGCAGCTGCTCGCGGCGGATGGCCAGCACCTCGTCCATGCGGCGCAGTACCTGCTTCACCACCAACTGGTCGAGGATGGGCGTTCCGAGGTCGTTGTGCGATCTGTTGGCCACCAGGCGACGGATGAGCGGGGCCTCGGCACGGATCCAGCCGAGGCGCAACCCGCCCCAGACCGTCTTGCCGACGGAGCCGATTATCACGGCGTCGCCGTAGGCGGCGAGGGGCAGGTAGGACTGCCGGCGGTCGATGTCCATCTCGGCGGTGGTCTCGTCGGCCACGATGATCGTGCCCTGACGCGACGCGGCTGCGAGGATCCTCTCACGCGCCTCCACCGTCATCGAGCGACCCGTCGGGTTGTGGAAGTCGGGGATGAGGTAGGCCAAGGCCGGGTTGCTGAAGCTGATGGCCTGCACGAGGTCGTCGGCCTCGTCTGCGCTGTCGTCGGCGGAGCCGTCGTCGTCGACGACACCGTCGGCACGAGCCGCGGCATCCCTCTCCGGGGTGATGCCGACGGGCACGAGCCTGGCTCCCGCCGCGCGCAGGGCCTCGTAGGAGTGCGGATAGGTCGGCACCTCGATGACGGCGCGGTCGCCGCGGCTGACGAGGGTGCGTGCCAGCAGGGCGATGGCGTGCTGGGCGCCGATGGTCACCATGATCTGGTCGGGACTGGTGGGCAGTCCCCGGTCGCTGTATCGCTGCGCCAGTGCTTCGCGCAGTGACGGGATGCCGACGGGGTCGAACCCGTGGCCGCCGAGATGGAGCGGGAGTTCCTCCACAGCGGCGCGCGCATCGTCGGCGAGACCCGGGATGGCCGGAGTCGTCGCCTGGCTGAAGTCGAGGAAGCCGGCGTCGTGCGACGGAGCTGCGGCCTGGCGCGCTCCCGGCAGTCTGGCGGCGCTGCCCGAGCCGCGCACGCTGTCGAGGTAGCCGGCCTCGCGCAGGTGCCTGTAGGCCGCAGTGACGGTCGTGCGACTGACTCCGAGCCGCTCCGAGAGTTCGCGCTCGGCCGGCAGCCTGGTGTCGACGGGGATGCGCCCGTCGAGCATCAGCAGACGGATGCGCTCGGCCAGGGCCAGATAGGCCGCAGCTCCCCCGGCTCGCCAGTCCCCAAGCAGGTTCTCCACGGAGCGGGCGGTCAGCACTGTCTCGGCCATAAGGCCACTTTAGTCAAATTGGATATTGGATGAAAGGCCAATCGTGTAATTGGATTGCATCATGACCTCGACCGCCGCTTCCGCACCCCTGCTCATGAGCCGCCGCATCGCGCAGCTCCTGGTCGGACTGTTCCTCTACGGAATCGGCATCTCACTCATCGTGCGCGGTCAGATCGGCGCGGCCCCCTGGGACGTGCTCACCCAGGGCATCGCGAAGCACACGGGCCTGACATTCGGACTCATCACCATCCTCACCAGCGGCGTGGTGCTGCTGCTCTGGATCCCCCTGCGGCAGCGACCCGGCATCGGAACCGTGCTGAACGCCCTGCTCGTCGGCCCGTCGGCCGATATCGGCCTGGCACTCATCCCCACGGACCTGCCGCTCGTCGCGCGCATCTTCGTCTTCATCGCCGGCCTGCTCGTGCTGGCCGGCGCCACCGGCCTCTACATCGGCGCGCACTTCGGTCCGGGGCCGCGCGACGGCCTCATGACGGGCCTGCACCGCCGAACGGGTTGGAAGATCTGGGTCGTCCGGACGGGCATCGAGGTCGTCGTCGTAGCCATCGGCTGGGCGCTGGGCGGTGACGTCGGCATCGGAACGCTGGCGTTCGCGCTGCTCGTCGGACCGCTCTGCGGCTGGGCCATCCCGTTCTTCGCCATCACCCAGGCGACGAGGGCGACGGATGCCGCGACGGAACAGGTGCTCGAAGGCGACGCGCTCCCCTCGGAGCCCGCCGTGGACTCCCCGGCGAACTAGGCACCTCTCCACTCACCCACTCACCGCCCCACCCCGCTCGCTGAGGCCCGGCGGTGATCGGCGACCCTTCAATCCCCCCAGAGCACCAGGAGGTGCCCCATGTTCGTCGCCATCGCAGCCCTCGCCATCCTCGCCCTGTGGGGCATCGCCGGCACCGTCGTCGCGGTCGCCCGCGACGGGCACCGGCGCACGCCGACGCGCTGAGCGCCGCGCTCACTCCTCCCGGTCGCTGAGGCCGGGACGCAGCGCACTCCTCCCGCTCGCTGAGGCCCGGCCGCAGCGCACTCCTCCCGCTCGCTGAGGCCCGGACGCAGTCCGCGGCCGAAGCGCACCGCCCGAAGCGCACCTCTTCGATGCGCTTCGGCCGGTCGCTCCGCTCGGGCCTCAGCGAGCGGTAGCTCAGCCGAGCTTCTCCGCGTAGACCTTCATCGCGTCGCGCACGAAGGTCGCCCCCTGCGTTCCGCCGTAGTTCGCCGCGAAGCGCTCGTCGGCCACGTACAGCTCGCCGAGCCCCACGAAGTACTCCTTCGTCGGGCGGCCCTGCGCGCTGCCCGGAGTTCCCGGGATGCCGCCGAGCCAGTCGGCCTGGCGCTTCGCCAGAGCCTGGGCCTCATCGCTGTCCGGCGCCACTCCGCGAGACGCGGCCTCAGCCCAGTCAGCGGCGAGCGCCGCCTGACGCTGCTGCCAGCCCTTCTTCTCTGCTGCACTCATCGAGCGCCACCACGTGTCGCTCTTCGCGTACGCGTCCTCACCCCAACGGTCCTCGACCTCCTCCTTGTACTCGGTGTGGTCGAACCCGTCGAACATGTTCTCTGCCATCAGTTGTTCACCTCCCTCCATTCCCAGAATCGTGTTCTCGACCGACGCGATCTGCCGCGCCAGCCGTTCCTGCTCGCGCTGCAGCCACGTGAGGTGGTTCAACAGCGCGCGCCCGGAGTCGCGCTCGTTCTCGAGCACCTCGCCGATGGCGGGGAGCCCGAGCCCCAGGTCGCGGAGCAGCAGGATGCGCTGCAATCGCACGAGCGCCTGCTCGTCGTAGTACCTGTAGCCGTTGCTCCCGACGCGGGTCGCCTCGAGCAGCCCCACCTCGCCGTAGTGGCGAAGCGTTCGGCTCGTGGTTCCCGCGAGCCGGGCGATCTCCTGAATGGACCAGTCCATCCGTCGACCTCCTCCCTTGTGCCCCGTGCCGATGTCCTTACGCTACAAGTTGACGTTGCGTCAAGGTCAAGCTGGAATTTCCCTGAGTTTGTTGCATCGCGCTAGAACGCGATATATCGTGATTTCAGCGGCAGACGCGATATATCGCGAACGAAGACTTCCGGCATCCGAATCGCGGATGTCACACCGCATGACACAGCAAGGAGAACACCATGGCGATCGAGAAATGGGTCATCCAGCCCGGCCAGACCAAGGTCATCGACCTCGAGCTCGTCCGCAAGCTCAAGGTCAGCCTCATCGGCGGACGCGTGAACATCATCGGCCACGACGAGCCGAACGCCCGGGTCGAGATCAGCACGGTCACGAGCAAGGAGCTCACCGTCGAGATCGACGGCGATCGTCTCGTGATCGATCACCCCATGGTGCGCTGGGACAACTTCATCGAGGTGTTCAAGGGCTTCCGCGGGCACGCCAAGGCCGAGGTCAGCGTCCTCGTGCCACGCGACGTCGAGCTGAAGCTCGGAGTCGTCACGGCCGATGCCCTGATCGCCGGACTCCAGACCGACGCCCGCCTCAGCACGGTCTCGGGTGATGTCGTCGCCGACAACATCACCGGCGACCTGGAGCTCAACTCCGTCAGCGGCGAGCTGTCGGTCGGCCATCACACGGGGCGCATCCGGGCCAACACGGTCTCGGGCGACCTCATCGCCAGCGGCGACATCAGCCGGTTCTCGGCCGACGGCGTCTCGGGCAACATCGTCATCGACGCCTCGGGCACGCCCTCCTACGTCAACACCAACACGGTGTCGGGCAACCTGACGTTGCGGCTCATCCGCGGCGACGGCGCGCGCTACCGCATCAACACCGTGAGCGGAAAGGTGCAGCTCGACGACGTGACGGTCAAGGGCACGCTGGGCAAGGGCTTCGAGCGCGTAACGGGATCGCTCGACGGCGGATCCTGGCTCGACCTGCAGGCCAACTCCGTCGCCGGCGACGTCTCCATCGTCGGCCGCACCGTGGTGCCGGCCGAGTCACCGGCCTCGACCGACCAGGCCGAGCAGAGCGACGGGCAGGCCGCAGAATGACCCCGCCCGTCTTCGCCCACGGCAACCTGCGCCTCTACCTGCTCAGCCTCCTGGCCGAGCAGCCACGCCACGGGTACGAGCTCATCACTGCGCTGAGCGACCGCTTCGGCGGCACTTACAGCCCGAGCGCCGGCACCATCTACCCACGCCTCGCGAAGCTCGAGGAGGAGGGGCTCGTCACCAAATCGACGGACGGCCGTAAGACCGTCTACGAGATCACGGATGCCGGACGCGCCGAACTCGCCGCCCGCGAGCCCGAGCTCGCCGGCATCGAGGACGAGGTGACGGACTCCGTGCGGCGCCTCGCAGACGAGGTGCGATCCGAGGTCAGCTCCGCGATGAAGAGCCTGCGCGCCGACCTGGCGAGCGCCGCCCGCGACGCCAGGCGTGCGGGCACGACCACTCGCGCGAGCGACAGCGTCACGACGGAGACCAACCGCGCCGTGCGCGACGCCGACGTCGCGATCAACGAGTTCCGCCAGCAGCTGCGCACCGACCTGCGTCTGCAGGCCGCGCGCGGGGGAGTGACGGATGCGAACGTCAACCTGCTGCGCGAGCGGCTCGTCGAGTTGCGCACCGAGTTCGTCGACTCGCTGTCCGTGAAGGACTGACGCCCGTCGGCGGCCCATGGTGTGATGTGGTCATGGCAGACGTGACACTCAAGCCCTGGGCCGCCGACGACCTCGAGACACTGCGACGCAGCAACGCCCCCGAGATGATGACCTACCTCGGGGGCCCCGAGACCGAGGAGAAGCTGCGCACCCGCCACGAGCGCTACCTCCGCCTCGGCCGGGATGGCGAGGCCCACATGTTCCGCATCGTGACGGCGGAGCATCCGGAGGGAGTGGGGGTCATCGGCTATTGGAACGCGGTGCACGACGACGTGTCCGTCTACGAGACGGGGTGGAGCGTCGAACCCGGGTACCAGGGCCAGGGGATCGGCACCCGAGCACTCACTGCAGCACTCGACCATGCCCGGTTCGTGGGCGGCAGACACTCCGTGCACGCCTATCCGCGCACCGACAACGCGGCGTCGAACACGATCTGCGCCAAGGCCGGCATGACCTTCAACGGGGAGATGGACTTCGAGTACCCGCCGGGCAATCCCATCCGGTGCAACGACTGGGAATTCACCCTCGAGCCTCCTCCCGTCATCGGAGCGGCGGAGTAGCGTCGCGCGTAAGGGATCCGTGAGGGAAACGTGTGGAACTTGACAGTGCGCGCCGAGTGAGTAGGTTTGTCCCCCGTGGCAAATGACGGGGCATCCACGCCCCCACCAGAACTGAAGTCGCCGAAACACTGGATCATCGGCGACCCGCTCCCCAGCGAACGTCTCGAGGGGCAGCTGCTTCCGAAGCACCTCGCGCTCCCGATCTTCGCGAGCGACCCGCTCTCCTCGGTGGCCTACGCGCCCCAGGAACTCCTGATGATCCTGCTTCTCGGCGGGCTCTCCTTCCTTGCGTTCGCCCCGTGGGTGGCGCTGGCGGTCGTCGTCCTGCTCGTCACCGTCGTGCTGTCCTATCGCCAGCTCGTCAAGGCCTACCCGTCAGGCGGCGGCGACTACGAGGTCGCACACAAGAACCTCGGCGAGAAGGCCGGCCTCGTCGTCGCCTCTGCCCTCCTCGTCGACTACGTCATGACCGTCGTCGTCTCGGTGGCATCCGGAGTCGACAACATCATCTCGGCCCTCCCCTGGCTCGCCCCATTCCGGGTCGAGCTGGCCGTGTTCTTCGTCATCATCCTCGCGGCCGTCAACCTGCGCGGAGTGAGCGAGTCCAGCAAGGCCTTCGCCATCCCGACGTACATCTTCATCGGCAGCGTCTTCCTCATGATCGTGGTCGGCCTGGGCCAGACCTTCTTCGGGACCGCGCCGGTCGCCGAGTCCGCCGCGTACACCGTGCAGGGAGAGCAGTTGACCCAGGCGGCGATCGTGTTGCTGCTGCTGCGCTCCTTCGCGAGCGGATGCTCCGCCCTCACGGGCGTCGAAGCCATCGCCAACGGCGTTCCGGCGTTCCGCCTCCCCAAGGTCAGGAACGCGCAGCACACCCTCGTGATCATGGGCGGCATCGCCATCACGCTGTTCGTCGGACTGACCGCTCTCGCCCTCATCTCGAACGTGCACTACGCGGAGAACCCGTGTTCGCTCCAGGGCTGGGCCGAGTGCGCCACAGCGCCGCAGCTCTCGCTCATGGCCCAGATCGCCGCGGCCGTGTTCGGCAACAGCACCATCATGTTCTTCGTCATCCAGGCGGCCACGGCCCTCGTGCTGCTGCTCGCGGCCAATACGGCGTTCAACGGCTTCCCGCTGCTCGGCTCGGTGCTCGCGAAGGACGGCTACGCGCCCAAGTCCCTCTCCACCCGCGGCGATCGTCTCATCTACTCCAACGGCGTGCTTCTGCTGGGCCTCGCCGCCGTGGTCATCCTCGTGGTGTTCCAGGCGAACCTCACCGTACTCATCCAGCTCTACATCATCGGCGTCTTCGTGTCGTTCACGCTCGGCCAGACCGGCATGGTGCGACACTGGCTGCGCGAGCTGAAGCTGCCCGGCGCCCACCGCGGTTCCATCGTCAAGAGCCTGTCGATCAACGCCCTGGGCGCAGCGATGACGGGCATCGTGCTCATCGTGGTGACCATCACCAAGTTCACCCACGGCGCGTGGATCGTGTTCGTGATGATGCCGATCCTGTTCCTGCTCATGATGGGCGTGAACCGCTACTACCGCGATGTGGCCAAGGAGGTCGAGGTCGACCCGACCACGACCTTCGGCGCCACGGGCGACCACGCCATCGTGCTGGTCGGCAAGGTGCAGAAGCCCGTGCTCAAGGCTCTCGACTACGCCATCGCCGCTCGCCACGAGAGCCTCGAGGCAGTCCACGTCTCCATCGACGACGAGGAGACCAAGCAGGTCAAGAAGGACTGGGTGCGCATGAACATCCAGGTGCCGCTGCGCATCATCCAGTCGCCGTACCGCGACCTCAGCTACCCCGTCATCCGTCACGTGAAGGATCGCCGTGCCGAGCACGGTTCCGAGGTGACGACCATCTACATGCCGCAGTACATCGTCGGGCACTGGTGGGAGTCGCTGCTGCACAACCACAAGGCCCGCCGCATCCGTCAGAAGCTGATGCTCGTGCACGGCGTCACCATCGCGCTCGTGCCGTGGCTGCTCGACTCCTCCGACCTGCTCTACGGCCGCCGTTCCCGCCCGCTGCCCGGCCAGGACCGCCGCGGCGAGCCGGTGCGACCGGTGCCTCGTGCCCCGATGCCGCCCGCGATCATCACGACCACGACTGTTGCTCCTCCGCCCGCGCCGCCCGGCGCCTCTCGGCCGGCCGCGTCGCGGCGACGCAAGCGCAAGTAGCCGCCGACGTGGGTCGTGACCTGATCGCCGTCTTCGTGGGCGGCCTCGTGGGAACTGGCCTGCGCCTGTCGATCGACGCCGCCCTGCCGCACGCCGGCGCGCAGTTCCCGTGGTCGACGCTCATCATCAACGTGGTGGGTGCCCTGATCCTCGGGCTGCTCGTCGGCGTCCTCTGGAAGAAGCCCGGCCTGCCGCACTGGGTGCGGGCGGGTCTCGGTGCCGGCGTGCTCGGTTCGTTCACCACCTTCTCGGCCGTCATGGTCTCTGTGGTGGGGATGAGTGCTGCGGATGCCGTCGGCCCGGCATCCGTCTACCTGGTGGCCTCGCTCGTGCTCGGCCTCGCTGCCGCGTTCACGGGCCTCCGCGTCGGATCGACGCTGGCGCACCTCATGATGCCCGGTGAGGTCCAGGAGGGCGAGACGCTGTGACTCCTCTCGTCGTGATCGCGACCCTGCTGTGCGGCGCGATCGGCGCCGTCATCCGCTTCCTCGCGACGAAGGCGCTGCCCGTGGTGCCAGGGCACCTGCCTCGCGGCGTGCTCATCGTCAACATCGTCGGGTCGCTGGTCGGCGGCCTGACTCTGGGACTCGCCGAACGGGCGGCGGTCTCGGCCGAGTGGCAGTTCGTCATTCTGAGCGGTGTCTGCGCCGGCCTCACCACCTTCAGCACCTGGACCGTCGAGACCATCGAGCTCGCCGAGGGCCGACGATGGAGGGCCGCGGGGCTGAACATCGCGGTCACCCTGGCCCTCGGCCTCGCGGTCACGGCGGGCGCGTACCTCCTTGCGCGCTGACCTCCACACCGCTCGCTGAGGCCCGGACGGAGTCCGCGGCCGAAGCGCCTACAGCAACGCCACGATCTGCCGTGCGATCATGCGGCCGGCGCGCTGAGCACCGATCGTGGATGCCTGGGGCCCGTACCCGGCGAGGAACACCCGCGGATCACTCCACGACGCGCCGGCACCGACGCTCACGCCGCCGGCCTTCTCGCGCAGCTTGAGCGGCGCGAGCTGGCGCAGCTCGGGCCTGAACCCCGTTGCCCAGATGATGGCATCGGCCGGGGAGAACGAACCATCGCTCCAGCGCACGCCGTCAGCCTCGATCCGCTCGAACATGGGACGTGCCTCGAGCACGCCGCGCTCGATGCCTGCAGCGATGCGCCGGCTCTTGGGCACGCCAGTCCCGCTCACGATGCTCGGTAGGGCTCGACCCGAGCGGGCGGCCTCATCCTGCGCTGCGACGGCGGCGGATGCTCCCTCGAGATCGAGGGCCTCCCCCTCCACCCAGTCGATGGGTCGACGCGAGGCCCAGACCGAGCTTGCGGCAACGCCCTCGAGTTCGAGCAGGAAACCGATGGCGGAGGTGCCGCCGCCCACGACGACCACGTTCCGGTCGCGGAACTCGTCGGCCGACACGTAGTCGGAGGTGTGCACGTGACGGCCTGCGAAGTCGCGCATGCCCGGGTAGTAGGGCATGAACGGGGAGCCCCATGTACCTGTGGCGTTCACCAGGAAGCGGGTGCGGGTCTCACCCTGGGAGTGGTGCACCAGCAGGTCGACGCCGGCGTTCTCCACGCTCGACACCTCGACGGGTCGGCGCACCTTGAGTCCGTAGAACTGCTCGTAGCTGCCGTAGTAGGCGCCGACGATCTCCCGCGCCGCCCAGCTGCGGTCGGCGGTGTCGAAGCTCAGGCCCATCTCGGCCATGCCCGGCAGGTCGTTGACGCGGTGAGCCGTGCCGAGCTTCAGCGCCTCCCAGCGATGCTGCCAGGCGCCGCCGGGGGCCGGGCCGCGATCGAGCACCTGGAAGTCGATTCCCGGCTCCAGATCGAACCGCTTCAGGTAGTACGCCACCGACAATCCGGCTTGACCGGCACCGATGACCACCACAGTGGTCGCCGCGATGGACATACACCCTCTTCCCGTGGCGGCACTGTGGGCACAGACGGAAGTCCGGCCAGTCCTCCATGCTAAACTACGGGGAAGTTTTCATTAGTCCGGTCCACAGTCCGGGAGGCGAACACGCCACCGGCCAGCATTGTGAGGGGGTCTCGCATGGGGCGTGGCCGTCAGAAGGCGAAGCACACCAAGGTCGCTCGCGAGCTCAAGTACTTCAGCCCCGACACCAACTACGGTGCACTGGAGCGTGAGTTGACGCACGGTGACGCTCGTGTCGTCGACGAGCGCCTCGATGAGGACCTCGCCAAGTGGCCCGAGTACGAGGCCAGCGAGTCCGACGAGTACGTCGACCACTACGCGACGGAAGACGAGCAGAAGCGCGCGTAGCGTTCTGTCACCCTCTTCAGCGCGGCGCGATCACTCGCGTCGCGCTTTCACGTTGTCTATTCGGCCCGAACGCGCTCGCAGGTGATTCCCGCCGCCCGGATGACCGGGCGTCCGCGGATCAGGCCGCGTAGCTGCCGACCAGGCGTACGGCTCCGCCGTTCACGCCCTTCTCGCCCTGCACGAAGGCACTGAGGTCGTTCGCCGCAGTCGAGACCCGGCCGGCGACCCAGCTCGGGATGCCCTCGGCCTGCATGCGGGCGATGACGTCGGATGCCGCATCCGCCGCAACGACGGCGAACATGCCGATGCCGAGGTTCCAGGTGCCCTCCGAACTCTCGAGGCTGGAGCCTGCGATGTCGCTGAGCACGCGGAACACCGGCGACGGCGACCAGCTGGAGCGCTCGAGCTCCACCCAGCTTCCGACGGGCAGCACGCGGGCGAGGTTGGCGGCGATTCCACCGCCGGTCACGTGGCTCAGGGAGTGCACGGCACCGGAGAGATCGGGGTCGCCGAGCAGGCGCACGAGCGGGCCGGTGTAGAGGCGCGTGGGCTCGAGCAGTGCCTCGCCCACGAGACCGCCGAGCTCGGGGAGCGAGTCCGTGTAGCCGATGCCGCCCTCGCTCAGGATGTGGCGAACGAGCGAGAAGCCGTTGGAGTGCAGGCCCGACGACGACAGCGCGACGACGACGTCGCCGTGCTGCACGCGGTCGGCGCCGAGCAGGGCGTCGGCCTCGACGGCACCGACGGCAGCGCCGGCCACGTCGTAGTCATCGGGGCCGAGGAGTCCGGGGTGCTCTGCGGTCTCGCCGCCGACGAGGGCCGTTCCGGTCTCGGCACACGCCTTCGCGATGCCGCCGACGATGGCCGCGATGCGCTCGGGCACGACCTTGCCGCAGGCGATGTAGTCCGTCATGAAGAGGGGGGTCGCACCCACGACGATGATGTCGTCGACGACCATGCCCACGAGGTCCTGGCCGATGGTGTCGTGCTTGTCGATGGCCTGCGCGATGGCGACCTTCGTGCCGACGCCGTCGGTGGAGGTCGCGAGCAGCGGCCGCTTGAACTTGGTGAGGAACGACACGTCGTAGAGGCCGGCGAACCCGCCGACGCCCCCCAGGACGTTGGGACCGTGCGTCTTGGCGACGGCCTCCTTCATCAGCTCGACGGCGAGATCGCCAGCAGCGGTGTCGACTCCGGCTGCGGCGTAGGACGAGTTGGCGCTCACGCGTCCAGAGTACCGGCTCGTCGAGGCGGCGGTTCCGCGTCGATCCGCGTGGATCCGCGCCTGCGCCAGCTCTGCGGCGTAGAATCCACGCCATGAGCGCCGACGGTCAGCCGTCCTGGATGATCCACGAGGATTCGAGCATCCCCGTGCTCCTCGCGTTGTGGTTGCGCGAGACCCTGCACATCGCCTCCCCCACGGACCTGCCCCGCCTCCGCGGCGTTCCCGTTGCCGACGCCCCCGAGCGCGACGTCGACGAACAGGACCGCCTCGAACGCCAGTGGCGCGAGTGGTGGGCCATGACGGTGGAGCCCGAGGCGCATCCGTCGCCGGTGCCCCTCGAACTCATCGAGGAGTACGGCACCTGGGTGGCCCTGCCGACATCGGGTGCCGACGACCTGGCTGCGGCCATCCGTCCGCTGCACGTCGCCGCGACCTCGTGGGTGGAATGGGCGCGCAGCGGCTACACGAAGGCGGCGAGCGGTCGTCCGTCCGACAGCTACCGCGCCTACGCAGGCACCATCGCCGAGCACGAGCGCGAGGTGGGCCGACGGGCGCACTCCTTCGAGCTGAACGTCGAGGTGCTGCCTCTCGCCGAGCGTGGAGTCTGGTGGATCGGATCGCTCACCGTGGCCGTGACCGATTCCCTGAGGACGGATGCCGCAGCCTTCGACGCGGCGATCCACCCGATCATCGCCGAGATCGCGTAGCGGAGCGCACAGCCTCGGCAACGATGGCGAGCGCCTCGTCGTAGCGGTGCGGCGGCGGAGCTCCGAAGCCCAGCACCAGCGCCCGGACGACGCTGGGCGGTGCGCCCTCGACGAGGTAACGCGACACCCCTTCGACGCGCAGCCCGCGCTCGGCCGCCTCAGCCTCGACATCCGCCTCGTCGACCCCGGGCGGCAGCTCCACCAGGCAGTGCAGCCCGGCTGCCATGCCCGTGACCGCACACCCGGGGAGCAGCCCATCGAGGACCTCCTCGAGGTGCCGTCGGCGCTCGCGATACATCGACCGCAGAGCACGCAGGTGCCTGTCGTACTGGTTTCCGTCGATGAACTCGGCCAGGGAGAGCTGGGCGAGCGAGTCGACGGAGGAGCCGAGGAGGAGCCGCTGCTCGAGCAGGCACGGCCGGAGGTCAGGCGGCACCACGGCCCAGGCCAGGCCGACCGCCGGGGCGAGGCTCTTGCTCGCAGTGCCGGCGTAGACGACGCGCTCGGGGGCGAGCGCCTGGAGCGCCCCGATGGTGCGCCCGTCGAAGCGGAACTCGCCGTCGTAGTCGTCTTCGATGACGAGTCCGTTCGTTCGCTCCGCCCACCGCACGACCTCGACCCTTCTGGCCGGCGACAACGGCACACCGGTGGGGAACTGGTGGGCAGGGGTGAGCAGCACCGCGTCGACTCCGAGTTCGTCGAGTCGGGAGACGTCGGCCCCCTCGGCGTCCAGGGAGAGAGCGACGATGTCGAGTCCTGCGGCCATGAGGATCCGCCGGTGCCGTTCGTGGCCGTAGGCCTCGACGCCGACGCGCCGGGCACCGCGAGCGACCAGCGCTCTGCTGACCACGGCGAGGATCTCGCCGAAGCCGTGCATCACGACGACACGGTCCGGCTCCGCCCACACGCCCCTGGCCCGGCCGAGGTAGGTGGCCAAGGAGGAGAGCAGCGCTCCATGGCCGGCGGGGTCCCCGTAACCGAACGAGCTCACCGCGGCTCGGGCGAGTGCTCGCCGTGTCGCCGCCGCCCACTCCGACCGCGGGAACCCCGACGCATCCGGAAGCCCACCGCGCAGGTCGAGCGAGAAGGCGGTATCAGTGCCGACCGGCGTTCGCTCGGGCGCCACGACCCGCCGATCACTCACCCAGGTGCCCGAGCCGACGCGTGACTCGAGCCACCCCTCGGCGACGAGTCGACCGTAGACGTCCGCGATGCTGTTGCGCGCGATGCCGAGGTCAGCGGCGAGGGAGCGCGATGGCGGCAGCCTGGATCCCGGCGCCAGACGGCCGTCGAGGATGGCAGCGCGGATGGCAGCCTCGACGGTCGCCGCCCGGCGCGTGCGGCCGAGATCGAGATGCAGGTCGAGACCCGAATTGGCCCATGATTCGCTCATCGGAATGGACTGTAGCAGTGCGCCATTCCTTCCTAGCGTGGGAGTCATGACGACAACTGACACCTTCATCAGCATCCCTGTGCGCATCGACTTCGACAGTGCGACGCCCGGTTACTCGAGAGCCATGAGCGTTCTCGACGAGGCGGCAACGGCCGAACTCGACAGGGTGGGCTTCGATGCCCGGCTCCGGGAGCTCGTGCGCCTGCGGGCGTCCCAGCTGAACGGATGCGCCTATTGCGTCGATCAGCACAGCAGGGCCGCCGTGGCGGTCGGCGACACCCACCAGCGCGTGCACGCCGTGGCGGTCTGGAAGGAGTCCGGCTTCTTCACCGCGCGTGAGCGCGCGGCCCTCGCGTTCACCGAGTCGGTGACCCGTCTGGCCGACACACACGTGCCGGACGAGGTCGTCGACGAAGCCCGTGCGGTCTTCTCGGACGACGAGGTCGGCGCGCTCCTCGCCGCCATCGTGACGATCAATGCGTGGAACGCCATCGCCGTGGCGACCCGCGCCTGGCGTCCTCGGCGCGACCGCGACTGACCCGCCTGATCGGATGCCGCTCGCATGCGCAGCGGGCGGCATCCGTGCAGCGAATCCGCAGCCTGCGATGTGCGAGACTTGACGCGGCTCGAATCAGGGCCGAGAAGCCAACCCCCGGGAGCCCTCTCCGCATGTGCGGCATCGTCGGCATCGTCTCGACTGAGGCGGCCAATCAGCAGGTCTACGACAGCCTCCTCCTCCTGCAGCACCGCGGGCAGGACTCGACAGGAATCGCGACGGCCGACGGCCCGACCTTCCACATCACGAAGGCCAAGGGACAGGTGCGCGAGGCGTTCCGCACCCGCGACATGCGCTCCTTGATGGGCAACATGGGCCTCGGCCACGTGCGCTACGCCACGAAGGGCGCCGCAGAGCGGGAGGACGAGGCGCAGCCGTTCTACGTGAACGCGCCCTACGGCATCATCCTCGTGCACAACGGAAACCTCACCAACACCCGCGAGCTCAGCGACGACCTGTTCCGCATCGACCGCCGCCACGTGAACTCGGCGAGCGACACGGAGATGCTGCTCAACGTCCTCGCGACCGAACTGCAGGGCCAGATCACGAGCCTCTCGCTCGACCCCGCCCAGATCTTCGACGCCGTCACCCAGGTGCACGAGCGCGTCGAGGGCTCGTACGCCGTCATCTCGCTCATCGCGGGCTACGGCCTGCTGGCGTTCCGCGACCCGTACGGCATCCGCCCCCTCATCCTCGGTCGCCGCGTGACGGATGCCGGCAAGGAGGAGTGGATCGTCGCCTCGGAGTCGCTCGTGCTCGAGAACGGCGACTACGAGATCGTGCGCGACGTCGCCCCGGGCGAGGCCATCTTCATCTCGCTCGATGGCACGCTGCACTCGAAGCAGTGCGCCCGGAACCCCCGCCTGGTGCCGTGCTCGTTCGAGTACGTCTACCTCGCGCGCCCCGACTCGGTGATGAACGGCATCTCGGTCTACGAGGCGCGCCTGCGCATGGGCGATCGCCTGGCCGACACCATCGCGACCCACATGGACAAGGGCGACATCGATGTCGTCATGCCGATTCCGGACTCGTCGCGCCCGGCCGCCATGCAGGTGGCCCAGAAGCTCGGCATCGAGTACCGCGAGGGCTTCTACAAGAACCGCTACATCGGCCGCACCTTCATCATGCCGGGCCAGGCCCAGCGCAAGAAGAGTGTGCGCCAGAAGCTGAACGCCATGGGCACGGAATTCAAGGGCAAGAACATCCTCATCGTCGACGACTCCATCGTGCGAGGCACGACCTCCAAGGAGATCGTCGAGATGGCTCGCGCCGCCGGCGCCAACAAGGTCACCTTCACCTCGGCGGCTCCCCCTGTGCGCTACCCGCACGTCTACGGCATCAACATGCCGTCGCGCACCGAGCTCGTCGCCGCCGGACGCAAGATCCCCGAGATCGGTGCCGAGCTGGGTGCCGACGCGATGATCTACCAGGAGGTGGCCGACCTGCGTTCTGCCATCATCGAGGGCAGCGACGTGACCGACCTCGACCTCTCGTGCTTCACCGGCGAGTACGTCACCGGCACCGTGACGCCCGAGTACCTCGACTGGGTCGAGCGCACGCAGCTCTCCTGATCCCGTTCGCTGAGGCTCGCGCGAAGCGCGCGGTCGACGCGCGGGTGCAGTGAGGTCGACGGCCGATCGATGCAGTGATCGCGAGCGTAACCACCCGAGCCGGATTCCTGCGACGTCGATGCGGCCTCGGATGCACGAGATCGCAGGTCGGGCCGTCACACGGACGGGTCCCAGGCTCCGAGCTGATCGAAGATACGACGGTCGCCTTCGAACTGGAGGGAATCCAGCGGTATGCGGCCATAGAAGAACAGCACCAGGTCACTGGCCGTGCCCCGGGCGGAGGCGTCGACCGTGACTGGGTCCTCACCGGAAGCTGGCGCGAGGCGGGTGACCTGTGCGCCGTCGTCGGACAGCCGGAGGCGCCAGGAGCGGCCCTCGGTGGCGTGGTAGTCGACGATGGCGGGGTCGTGCGGCCAGGCGACCGTCGTCGCGCAGAGGGTGAACTGGCAGTCGTCGAAACCGTCGAGGGCGATGGTCTCCGGTATCGGCTTCGGGGCACCCCCAGTGAGCTGGACGTCATAGGTGTGCACCGCGATCTCGTGGAGCTGTCGCCGCGCCCACGCCCCGGAGGTCTGCGGCGAGGGCGAGTCCGCCCACCATGTCCAGCACTCGCGATCCGGACCCGCCTCGCGCAGCACCCTCTCCAGGTGCCCGACGGACTCTGCCCACCAGGCCAGGAGAGCCTCGCGCTCCCGAGGCGCACCAGTGCCGCCTCCCCACGCTGACTCCTCTGGCGGACCGTCCGCCGGCCCGGCTGTGACGATGGCTGCTGCCTTGCGACGACCCAGGCCCACGTGCTGCACGTGATCGAACAGCGTCCGTGAGGGATGGGTCAGCATCTGAACATCGAGGCTGGGCGCCGCGGCGACCGCAGCGCGGAAAACGTTCGACCGCTCGCTGATCAGCCGCAGCTGATCCGGGAACGTGAGAATCTTGTCCATCCCGCCGTTCTATCACTGCGCTCCGACGACTCGACAGCGAAGTCCGAGCGACGCGGAGACCGCCGCAGGGTTGAGAGACCGGCCATAGTGTGCTGTGATGCCGCATGACCTACGCCGTCGTGTCCGTTCATTCTCCTCGCGCCGAGCATCGTGGGGCTGTCGTCGACTCGATGAAGCGATACAGCCACGTGGCTCGTCAGCAGCCCGGCTTCGTCTGGACGGGCATCGTCGACGACGCCGGCGGACGACTCGTCGGAATCGCCGTATGGGAGTCCGCCAGCGATGCCCGGGCCGCTTCCGGGCCGCTGATGGCCGAGGTCGGTGATGATCCCTTCACGACCTGGGACGAACAACCCATCGACAGCCTGCGAGGAACCGTCCTCTGACGGCCGCTCCGGAGGGAGGATCCCGGCGCCGCCGCAGCTTCGACCGCGGACTTCGTCCGGGCCTCAGCGAGCGGGACGGCTGAGCGAGCGGGAAGGCCTCAGCGAGCGGTCACTCGGGTGTCGTCAGCGTCGTGTGCTCGACCTGCTCGGTGTGAGCGCGTTTGGCCAGGACACGGTCGAAGACCAGCGCGACCACGGCGCCCAGCGTCATGCCGATGACACCGCAGAGCAGCAGCAGGAAGCCGAAGACCTGGCCGATGCTGAACTCGTCGTTGGCTGGGAACGTCACGGTGAGGATGAGCGCCACCACGATTCCGACGATGGCGCCGGAGAGCAGGAATCGCAGGTAGCGCGGCGAGCGACGCACCACGGCCTCGCCGCGCTCGATCTCCACATTCGCGGCGTCGTCAGCGGCATCCGCCACCCCATCGGGTTCGGAGGACGGACGATCGGCGGGGTTCTCGAGGCTCACTCCTTCATTGTCCCACCCGTTCGGAGCCCGATGCCCATTCGCCGGCAGCACGATGTGCGGGGCGGTCCGGAGACCGGACCCTCCCCGCACATCGGGTGCGGCCCGCTGGTTACTGCTTGTCGGCCCGCGCTGCCACGGCCCGACGTCGCAGGATGACGGCGGCCACGACTGCCGCGATCACGAGCAGCGCCACGACGGCCCAGATCCACCAGCCCGAGTCGCTCACTGGACGAAGTCGGCGTCCGAAGCGCGTCACGCTCGCCCAACTCCGCTCGCCGAAGACAGCCACGATGTCGCCGTCGAGGTGGCTCGACGCGCTCGCTTCGCTCCCGTGCCTTCTTCCAGCGGGATGACCGTGGTGCTGAGCGGCCCGCTACCGTACGACCGGCAACAGCCCGTCGAGCTGCGCGCGCTGGCCAGAGGCGTGCACCCGGCCGGAGCCGAGAGCGTCGTCCCAGGCCTCGGCTCCTGTGGCGAGCGCGAGCCAGGTCGCCGCATCGGTCTCGATGACGTTCGGCGGTGTTCCACGCGTGTGCCGGGGTCCCTCGATGCACTGCGTGGCGCCGAACGGCGGAACCCTCACCTCGACGGTGTTGCCCGGAGCGCGATCGGCGAGAGCCTGCAGCGTGAACCGCACGGCCATGGCCTTCGTGTCACGGCTCGCGGATACGGCATCCGCCTGCCACAGCCGCAGGGCGGCCAGCCCCTGTCCCTCATCGATGCGCGCGCGTCCCATGTCTCCATTGTCGTGCGCACCCGACTGTCTCGCGCACCCGCCGAGTTGCCCACTTCCGCTAGTGTCGGGCGCACGTGACCAGCGGAAGTGGGCAACTCGGTGCATCCCCTACCCTTGAGGGCGTGAAGATTCTCGTTCTGGGCCCGGGCGCGCGCGAGCACGCCATCATCACCGCACTGCTCGCGGATGCCGCCGGCCACGAGGTCATCGCTGCTCCGGGCAACGCCGGCATCGCCGGCGACGTTCCCATCTTCCCGATCGACGCGGAGAATCCGGATGCCGTCGCCGCCCTCGCGGCGGAGCACGGAGTCGACCTCGTCGTCGTCGGACCCGAGGCTCCTCTCGTTGCCGGCGTCGCCGATGCCGTGCGCGCCGCCGGCATCCCCGTGTTCGGCCCCGATCAGGCCGCCGCAGCACTCGAAGGGTCGAAGACCTTCGCCAAGCGCATCATGGACGCCGCCGGCGTTCCCACCGGCCGCGCCGTGCGTGCCGCCTCGGTCGAGGAGGCATCCGCCGCCCTCGACGAGTTCGGCGCCCCCTACGTCGTGAAGGCCGACGGCCTCGCTGCGGGCAAGGGCGTGCTCGTGACGAGCGATCGAGCCGCCGCCATCGCCCACGCCGCCCAGTGGGCGCCGCGTGGCGGCGTGCTCATCGAGGAGTTCCTCGACGGCCAGGAGGTCTCGCTGTTCCTGCTCTCCGACGGCGAGCACGTGCTGCCCCTCTCGCCGGCGCAGGACTTCAAGCGCCTGCTCGACGGCGACGCCGGCCCCAACACCGGTGGCATGGGCGCCTACTCGCCGCTGCCCTGGCTCGCCGACGAGTTCGGTTCGGAGCAGGCCTTCGTCGACGAGGTCATCGAGACCATCGCGCTGCCCACCGTGCGCCAGCTCGCCGCCGAGGGCACGCCCTTCGTCGGCCTGCTCTACTGCGGGCTCATCCTCACGTCGAAGGGCATCCGCGTCATCGAGTTCAACGCCCGGTTCGGCGATCCAGAGACGCAGGTCGTTCTCCCGCGGCTCGAGACCCCGCTCGCCGGACTCCTGTTCGCCGCCGCCACGGGCACCCTCGGCGAGCTCGAGCGCCCCGTCTTCTCCGACACCGCCGCCGTCACGGTCGTCATCGCCAGCGAGAACTACCCCGAGCCGCCCATCACCGGGCGCATCCTTTTCGGGCTCGCGGATGCCGCATCCGTCTCCGGCGTGCACCTCGCCCACGCGGCCACAGCCCACGGCGCAGAGGGCACGGATGCCGCAGGCGAGCTCGTCGCCACGGGCGGCCGCGTGCTCAGCGTCGTCGCCGTCGGAGCCGACTTCGCCGAGGCGCGCGCCCGCGCCTACGACGCCCTCGGGCGCATCGGCCTCGAGGGTGGGCAGTTCCGCACCGACATCGCCGCGAAGGTGTCCTGACCGGCGTGCCCACAGCCCAGGCCGGATCCGATCCGGAAGGCTCGATGCGCCGATTCCAGCCTGCCGAGCGGCATCCAGCCTGCCGGGCGGCATCCGTCAGCGGCATCCGGCCGTGCGCCCAGTCGCTCGAAAGTAGACTGGGCGCGTGACCGCGACGCCAGGACATACGCCAGCCCCGACCACCGATGAGGGCCTTCCGGGCTTCACCCGCGTCTACTCGGGCAAGGTGCGCGACCTCTACGAACCCGTCGACCCGGCCGATGCCACCATGCTCGTCGTCGCGAGCGACCGCGTCAGTGCCTTCGATCACGCCCTCGAGCCCGGCATCCCGGGCAAGGGCGAGCTGCTCACCACCCTCAGCCTCTGGTGGTTCGACCAGCTGCGGGTGCCCAACCACCTCGTGCCCGACCACCGCGTCGACGGGTCCAGCCGCATCCCGGCATCCGTCTCAGGTCGCGCGATGCTGGTGAAGAAGCTCGACATGTTCCCGATCGAGTGCGTCGTGCGCGGCTACCTCACGGGTTCAGGCTGGAAGGAGTACCAGGCCACGCAGACTGTGTGCGGGCTGCCGCTTCCCGCCGGACTGGAGAACGGCGACAGGTTGCCCGAACCCATCTACACTCCGGCGTACAAGGCGCCGATGGGCGAGCACGACGAGAACATCGACTTCGAGCAGACCGTGGAGCTCGTCGGCCCCATCGTCGCCGCCGAGCTGCGCGACCTCTCGCTCGAGATCTTCGCGCAGGCCTCGCACGTGGCCGAAGGGCGTGGGGTCATCCTCGCCGACACCAAGTTCGAGTTCGGCGCCGATCGGGAGACCGGCGTCACTACCCTCGCCGACGAGGTGCTCACCAGCGACTCCAGCCGGTACTGGGATGCCGAGGCCTGGAGCACCGGAACGACCCCGACCGAGCGCATGGCCAGCTTCGACAAGCAGATCGTGCGCGACTGGCTCGCCGCCAACTGGGAGGACGACGGCGTGACGCCGCCGCCCACCCTTCCGAGCGAGATCGTCGAACGCACCGCGCTGCGCTACCGCGAGCTGCTCGAGCGCCTCACCGGCGACGCGGCCTGAGCCCGGCCTGAGCTGGGGTCTGAGCTCGAACTGACCTCCCTGTCGATTCGGGGCGGCATCCGTTCGTCGTCCTGATGAGCGCCCACCAGCGGCGCCGGACAGGAGACGACCATGACCACCCTGCTCGACCTCGACCGTGAGATCGATGAGACCGAGATCGGCTGGCTGCTCTCGAAGCGGGCCTCGGCGGTGAAGGCCCGAGACGCCGACTATCTCGTCTCGCGTCTCGCCCCCGGATCGACCAGCTTCGATCTCACCCCGCCGCTGAACGCCCATCGCTCGGCGGTGACGGATGCCGCAGGCCTCCGCGACTGGTTCGACGGGTTCGAGGACTCCATCGAGTACTCCGTCCGCGACCTCACCGTCGTCGTCGGCGATGACGTGGCGTTCGCGCACAGCATCGATCGCTTCACGGCCACGCCGGTCGGCGGACGACGCTTCCAACTCTGGCTGCGCGTGACGACGGGACTGCGCCGCACACGGGGAGTCTGGCTCATCACCCACGAGCACAGGTCGGTCGCTGCGCCGCCGGAGTGATGGCGTGGCCATGATGCCGTGACGCTACGGCGGGAATAGCCTCCAGAAATCAGTTGTTGCGACAATCATGAGCGACACAGCATCCGATCTCCTCGCCCCGGACACCGGGATGGGCGCGGTGACCCTGCGGGTCGGCGATCTCGATGCGATGATCGCCTACTACCGCGACGGCGTCACCCTCGAGCTGATCGCGAACGATGGCGGCACGGCGGTGCTCGGGCGCGGCACGACGCCGATCATCATCCTGCAGCACGCCCCCGAGCTGAGGGCAGCCGCGCCGCGCAGCGCCGGGCTGTTCCACACGGCCATCGTGTTCGACTCGCAGACCGCGCTGGCACTCGCCATCTACTCGGTCGCCACGCGTTACCCGGGGACGTTCACCGGCAGCGCCGACCACCTGGTGAGCGAGGCGTTCTACTTCACCGACCCCGAGGGCAATGGAGTCGAGCTGTACTGGGACCGGTCACGCACCACCTGGAGTTGGGCGCACGGCCAGATCGAGATGGCGACGCTCCACCTCGACCCGAACGCCTACCTGCAGGAGCACCTCACCGAGGTCGCACTCGAGTCGGCGGCGGCCGCGCCGTTCGGCACGGCCGTCGTCGGCCACGTGCACCTCTCGGTCGGCGATGTGGCGAGCGCACGGGCGTTCTACGTCGACAAGCTCGGCTTCGAGACGACGGCTGCGCTCGGCGACTCGGCGCTGTTCGTGTCGGCCGGCGGTTACCACCACCACATGGCCATGAACACGTGGAACAGCGCCGGCGCCGGCAGGCGCGGCCTCGCGCTTGGGCTCGGTCAGGTCGACATCGTGGTACCGAGCGCCGACGACATCGGAGCCCTCGACGAACGGATGCGGCACTACGGCGTGAAGACCCGCGACGACGGTCAGACGGTCGCCTTCGAGGACCCCTGGGCGAACCTGATCAGGGTGACTGTGCCCGCCCACATCGCTCGCTGAGGAGAAGTCGAGCAGCTAGCGCAGCCCAGCTGAAATGGCGAAGTGAAAACGTGGCCCGACGAAGTCGACCAGGTTTTCACTTCGCCATTTCAGCCAATAGGGCTAGTCGTCCGTGAGCTCGATCGTCACGTCGATGTTGCCGCGGGTCGCGTTGGAGTACGGGCACACCTGGTGCGCGGCGTCGACGAGGGCCTGAGCCTGCTCGCGATCGACCTCGGGAAGCGAGACCTCGAGCAGCACGGCGAGCTGGAATCCGCCCTGGCCGTTCGGCGTGATATCGACGCGGCCACCGACGGTGGAGTCGACGAGCTTGACCTTCTGGCCACGGGCAACGGCGTGCAGCGCGGAGTGGAAGCAGGCGGCGTATCCGGCGGCGAAGAGCTGCTCGGGGTTCGAGCCGAGGCCCGATCCGCCCATGCCTGCGGGAATGGCCATCTCGAGGTCGATGCGACCGTCGGTCGAGCGCACGTGGCCGTTGCGGCCCTCGCCGGTCGAGAGGGCTTCGGCGGTGTAGAGAACGTCCATCATCTTCTTTCCTTATTTTGCGGCATCCGTCGGCGTGCGCAGCCCGGCGGTCACCTCATTCATCCCGGCGGTCAGCTCGCGCAGCGTCTGCAGGAGCGCAGGTGCGGTCTCAGCCGAGAGCCGGGTCGCTTCCGCGACACAGCGCGGAACGTCTTCGAGTTCGGTGCGGAGCTCATCACCCCGAGCGGTCGGTGTCACCATGACGACCCTGTCGTCGCGGCCGTCGCTTCGGCGGCGTTCGACCAGGCCGCGCTCCTCGAGCCGCTTCAGCAGCGGCGAGAGCGTTCCGGAGTCGAGCCCGAGGTGGTCGCCGAGGCGGCGCACCGACGCCGTGCCCTCTGTCCAGAGCAGCACCAGCACGAGGTACTGCGTGTAGGTGAGACCCCACGGCGCGAGCAACTCCCGATAGGCGACGCTGGTGGCGTGCGACGCGCGGTAGAGCGCGAAGCACACCAGCGGATCCAGGGGTGACGGATGCTCGGAGCCGTCGGGCGACGTCGTCGTCGCGGGTGCGGTGGGGGTGGCCATGTCCTAACGATTGCACACAATTGAGTTGTGCACAACCTATGTCCTGGACGGCGACGCCAGTGGCGCTTCGGCCGCGCGCTGCGCGCGGGCCTCGACGAGCGGGAAAGCGGGGGCCGGCGGCCGGCCCGTCAGCATAGGCTGGGAGCCCACTCACTTGGAGGCATCCGTTGGCGATCGAGAAGAACACGCGGGAATTCGACGCGGGCATCGTCACCGACTTCCGGGAGCGGATGAGCTACGGCGGCTATCTCGACCTCGAGACCCTGCTGAGTGCCCAGAACCCCGTGAGCGCGCCCGAGCACCACGACGAGCTGCTGTTCATCATCCAGCACCAGACCACCGAGCTCTGGCTGAAGCTCATGCTGCACGAGCTCGCCAGCGCCCGCGACCTCCTGCGCGCCGATGAGCTGCCGCAGGCCCTCAAGCGCGTCGCCAGGGTCAAGCACATCCAGCGCACGCTCACCGAGCAGTGGTCCGTGCTGGCCACCCTGACTCCCACCGAGTACGCGGAGTTCCGCGGCTTCCTCGGCAACTCGAGCGGCTTCCAGTCGTACCAGTACCGCGCCGTGGAGTTCGTGCTCGGCAACAAGAACCGTCGCATGCTGAGCGTGTTCGAGTCCGATGCCACGGCTCACGCCCTGCTCAGCGAACTGCTCGAGGCGCCGAGCATCTACGACGAGTTCCTGCGCTACCTCGCTCGCACCGGGCATGCCGTTCCCCAGCACATCCTCGACCGCGACGTCACCGAGGCCTGGGTCTTCGACGAGTCGCTCGTCGGTGTCATCCGCGACATCTATGAGGGCGCCCATGACAACTGGTCGGCCTATGAGGCCTGCGAGGAGTTCGTCGATCTCGAGGAGAACTTCCAGCTCTGGCGGTTCAGGCACCTGAAGACGGTGCAGCGCACGATCGGCATGAAGACGGGCACCGGCGGATCGACGGGCGCCGCCTTCCTGCAGAAGGCGCTCGAGCTCACCTTCTTCCCCGAGCTCTACGCCGTGCGCACGCGCATCGGCCAGCCACCGGTGGAGCCGCCAGAGCCGACGGCATGATCGAGCCGGAGCCCACCACATGATCGAGGAGGGCCTGCTCCTCGGCGTCGAGGAGTACTGGGCGGCCGGGTGGCACGGACGCACCCTGTTCACCGTCCGCGACGGCATGCTGCATCCGTCGACGGATGCAGCAGCCACCGCAGACCTCCAACTGCCGGGCACTCTGTTCCCCCGCCTCACCGACCACCACGTGCACCTCGGCCTCGTCGACGCCGAGCGCCTGCTGCCAGCCGGCATCACGAGCGTCGTCGATCTCGGATGGATCCCGGATGTCGCAGCCGGCTGGCACACCGACAGCCGCTATCCCGGATCCACGCTGCCCGAGGTGCGCATCGCGGGCGGGCTCCTCACCTGCACCGGGGGCTACCCGGCCGTGAGCGGCTGGGCGCCTACGGGCGCGACGGTCGAGCTCGCCGACCCCGACGACGCCGACGAGGCCGTACGGGCGCAGGTCGCGCTGGGGGCATCCGTCATCAAGGTCACCCTCAACTCCGTCGCCGGCCCCGTGCCGAGCGACGAACTGCTCACGGCCATCGTGCTCTCCGCGCGGGCTCACGGCGTTCCCGTGGCCGCCCACGCGGAGGGCGTCGGCATGGCCCGGCGCGCCCTCGACGCCGGAGTGAACGCCTTCGCGCACACCCCGTTCAGCGAGCAGCTCGACACCGAGCTGATCGCACGCATGTCGCGCGCCGGCACCGCCATGATCTCCACCCTCGACATCCACGGCTGGGGCGCCCCCACGCGGGCCTTCGTCATCGCCCAGGACAACCTGCGCCGATTCGCAGCCGCCGGGGGTCGCGTGCGCTACGGCACCGATCTCGGCAACGGACCGCTCCCGATCGGCGTCAATTCCCGCGAGCTGACGGCCATCGCCGACGCCGCGCTCGACCGCGACGCCGTCGTCGAGTCGATCGCCGGATCGTGGACGCCCGACGCCGTCGGCCCCCGCTTCGCCTGGGTGCCGGGTCTCCCGCCGACCCGCGCCGGAGACGTTCCGGCCTGGCTGTCGACAGCCCGCGGCACCACCATCGACTACCTCGAGGAGACCCTGGCATGACCGCAGCGACCACCCCCGATCCGCACCTGTCCTTCGCTCGACGCATGGACCGCTCCGACGGCCTCGCGCACCTGCGCAAGCGATTCGTCGGGGTGACGGATGCCGCCGACGGCGCAGCACCCGAGGCCGTCGTCGCCTACCTCGACGGCAACTCCCTCGGGCGGCCCACCATCACCACGGGCGAGAGGCTGCAGCGCTTCGTGACCCAGGCGTGGGGCGGCCGGCTCATCCGCGGCTGGGACGAGGAGTGGCTCGACCTGCCGTTCGCGATCGGCGACGCCCTGGGCAGCGCTGCTCTGGGAGCGGCATCCGGTCAGACGTACATCGGCGACTCCACGACAGTGACGCTCTACAAGCTGGCCCGTGCCGCGGTCGACGCGCAGCTCTCACGCGACCCGGCGCGCACCGAGATCGTCGTCGACACCGACAACTTCCCGACCGACCGCTACGTGCTCGACGGCATCGCCGGAGAGCGGGGCATGAGCATCCGCTGGATCGTCGCCGACACCGAGGCCGGCGTCACGCCCGAGCAGGTCGCTGCTGTCGTCGGTCCGCAGACCGCACTGGTGGTGCTCAGCCACGTGGCCTATCGCTCCGGCTTCCTGGCCGACGTGCCTGCCATCACGCGCATCTCGCACGATGCCGGCGCCCTCGTGCTGTGGGACCTCTGCCACTCGGCAGGCTCGGTCCCCACCGAGCTCGACGCCTGGGGTGTCGACCTCGCCGTCGGCTGCACCTACAAGTACCTCAACGGCGGGCCCGGCTCCCCTGCCTTCGGCTACGTGCGCGCCGACCTGCAGGACGTGCTCGCGCAGCCCATCCGCGGCTGGCTCGGGTCGGCTGATGCCTTCCAGATGGGTCCGGAGTACGTTCCGGCCCCGGGTATCAGGCGCTTCATCAGCGGGACCCCGGCGATCGTCGGCATGCTCGCCATGCAGGACACCATCGCCATGATCGCGGATGCCGGCATGGACGCCGTTCGCGCCAAGTCGGTCGCGCTCACCGAGTTCGCGATCACCCTCGCCGACGACTGGCTGGCACCGCTCGGGGTGACCGTGGCCTCGCCGCGCGATGCCGAGCGTCGCGGCGGCCACGTGACGCTGTCGCACCCGGCCATGCGCGAGGTGACGGCCCTGCTCTGGCAGCAGGACGTCATTCCCGACTACCGCGATCCGGGCGGCCTCCGCATCGGCCTGTCGCCGCTCTCGACCAGCTACCAGGAGACCCACGCCGGCCTGGCCGCCGTGCGGGAGACCCTGCGCGGAGTGCTCCGAGAGCAGGCCGGGCTGGCGTAGACGCCGGGCAGCGCCCGACCAGCCGCGTAGACGACCCGACCGCGATCGGTCAGACGCGCTCGAACACCGCGGCGAGGCCTTGGCCGCCGCCGATGCACATGGTCTCCAGTGCGAGCGAACCGTCGAGCGCAGGCAACTCGTTCGCGAGGGTCGCGAGCATGCGCAGGCCGGTGGCGCCGATCGGATGCCCGATCGAGATCCCGCTCCCGCGCGGGTTGAGACGCGGGTCCTCCGGGTCGACACCCCAGTCGGCCAGGCAGGCCAGGACCTGCACGGCGAAGGCCTCGTTGAGCTCGATCAGGTCGAGGTCGTCGAAGACCAGACCTGCCCGCTGAAGCGCGAGGTTCGACGCCGCGACTGGTGCGACCCCGAATCGCTCCGGCTCGTTGCCCGTGACCGCCCACGATCGCAGCCGCAGCATGGGTACGAGGCCGAGCTCCGACGCCCGGCTCGGCGTGGTGACGATGGCCGCTGCCGCTGCGTCGTTCTGCCCGCTCGAGTTCCCCGCGGTCACCGTGGCCGTCGCATCCGACCTCGACAGGATGGCGCGGAGCGACGCGAGGGCTTCGAGCGATGTGTCGGCCCGCGGATGCTCGTCGCGATCGACGCGCATGGGGCCGCGGCGCCCGGGCACCTCGACCGCGACCAGCTCGGCGTCGAACGCACCCGAGTCCTGGGCTGTGACGGCGCGCTGGTGCGAACGGAGGGCGAGCGCATCCTGCGCCTCGCGGCTGATCCCGTACTCGGCGCGCAGCGTCTCGGCCGTGCCCACGTTGCCATCGGGGGTCGGATGGTCGCGCCCACCGACGGTCTCCCGGCCGCGTGCGAGCGCATCGTGCAGGAGCAGGCCGCCCGGCGGCAGGCCGCGCCTGCCCTCCACCGTGTAGAACGGCGCATTGCTCATCGACTCGGCGCCCAGGGCCACGACCACGTCGCTGATGCCGGTCTGCACCTCCATGGCAGCGTTGAGCACGGCCTGCAGTCCGCTTCCGCACCGACGGTCGAGCTGATAGCCGGTCGCCGTCACCGGCAGCCCGGCGTCGAGGGCCGCAACCCGCCCGAAGGCCGGCGCCTCCATGGTCGGGTAGCCCTGCGCCGCGATGACGCCGTCGACGGCGGCAGGGTCGATGCCGCTGCGCTGGATCACGGCACGCAGCACCGTCGTCGCGAGCTCCAGTGCCGAGACCGCAGCGAGGGATCCGCCCATCCGCCCGACGGGTGTGCGCAGGGGAGAGCAGATGACGACATCGCGCAGTTCGGTCATGATGCTCCGTCCAGGGCCGGGTCGATCGAGAGGGGGGCGCCGGTCGCGGCGACGACCTGCTCGAGGCTCACGCCGTCGGCGAGTTCGCGGAGCACGAGGCCGTCGGCCGTGACGTCGATGATGGCGAGATCGGTGATGATGCGATCGACGCACGCGCGCCCGGTGAGAGGCAGGGTGCATTCGGGTACCAGTTTTGCCGTGCCGTCCTTGGCGACATGCTCCATGACGACGATCACCCTTTCGGCGCCGTTGACGAGGTCCATCGCACCGCCCATGCCCTTGACCATCCTGCCCGGCACGGCCCAGTTGGCGATGTCTCCGCCCGCCGAGACCTGCATGGCCCCGAGCACGGCCGTCGCGATGCGTCCGCCGCGGATCATTCCGAAGGATACGGCGGAGTCGAAGTAGCTTGCCCCGGGAAGCACCGTGACCGTCTCCTTGCCCGCGTTGATGAGCTTCGGGTCCTCTTCGCCCTCCCATGGATAGGGCCCGACCCCCAATATGCCGTTCTCGGAATGCAGTACGACCTGGGTGCCGTGCGGCAGGTGGTTCGGTATCAGGGTCGGCAGCCCGATACCGAGGTTGACGTAGCTGCCGTCCTCGAGTTCCTCGGCCGCGCGGGCGGCCATCTCGTCGCGGGTGCGCGGCATCAGTCGGCGTCCTCTTCCTCGGTCGTGCCCGGCCTGGGCCTGACTGTCGTCTTCTCGATCGGAAGCTCCGTCGCCTGCTCCGGCGTGAGCTGCACGACCCTGTCCACGTAGATTCCCGGCAGGTGCACATCGTCCGGGGCGAGAACTCCCGGCTCCACGAGTTCGTCCACCTCGGCGATGGTGATGCGCCCGGCCATTCCTGCCAGCGGGTTGAAGTTGCGGGTCGACTTCTCGAAGCGCAGGTTGCCGTGCCGATCGCCGACGGCCGCCCGCACGAGGCCGTAGTCGGTGCGGATGGCCTGCTCGAGCACGTACTCCCGCGCGCTGCCGAAGACGTCGAACGGCCGCAGCTCCTTGGGCAGGCTGGTGAGCGCCACGGATCCGTCGGCGGCGTAACGGAGCGGCATCCCGCCGTCCGAGACTGCCGTGCCAGCCCCGGTCGCCGTGTAGAACGCCGGGATACCGACACCGCCAGCTCGCAGTCGTTCGGCGAGGGTTCCCTGTGGAGTCAGTTCGACCTCGACCTCGCCGCCGAGGTACTGCCGCGCGAACTCCTTGTTCTCGCCGATGTACGACGCGATCACCCGACGGATGCGGCCGGCGCCGAGCAGCTCGCCGAGGCCCCAGCCGTCGACTCCGCAGTTGTTGGAGACCACCTCGAGGCGATCCACCCCGCTCGCGAGAAGCGCCCGGATCAGCACGATCGGCACACCGGAGAGCCCGAAGCCGCCGACGGCGAGCGACGCGCCGGCCGGGATGTCGGCGACGGCCTGGGCGGCGCTGGCGACGGTCTTATCCATGGGTCGGCTCTCCCGGGGTGGTCGATTCGGCGAAGACCTCGCGCATGACGGTGCTGGCCGCGTTCGCGGCCGGAAGACCGGCGTAGAGCGCCGTGTGCAGGATGACCTCGGCGATCTCAGCGCGGCTGAGACCGTTGCGGATGGCCGCGCGCACGTGCATGCGGATCTCGGCATCATGGCCGCCGGTCACCAGAGAGGCGAGCGTCGCGATGCTGCGTTCCCGGCGCGAGAGCTCAGGGCGGGCCCAGATCTCCCCCCACGCGTAGCGCGTGATGAAGTCCTGGAACGGAGCGGTCTCCGCGGTGACGGCGGCAGTCGCTGCATCGACGTGGGCGTCGCCCAGCACCGAGCGTCGCACCGCCATGCCTGAGGCGCGCACGTCGGTCGGGGTGTGCTGTTCGATCAGCTCCAGCAGCAGGGCTGCTGACGCCACGGGCTTCTCGAGGGGCGCGAGGTGCGCTGCGCCGGCGATCTCGGCGAAGTACGCGGATGGCAGTGCATCGGCGAAGGCGTGCATCGATTCGGTCGTCGTGACGAGATCGTATTCCCCGCTCACGACGAGGGCGGGCACCACGATCTCGGGAAGCGAGGGCGTGCGGTCGAAGTTGGCGAGAGCATCCGTGCAGAGGGCGTACGACTCGTCGTCGACATCGATGAGGGTACCGAGGCCTCGGGCGCCGGGGCCGCTCGGGTCCGACTCGAGATGGCCGGGCGCGTACCAGCGTGCCGCACTCCCGGTCACCACCGACGCTGTGCCCGACGCCCGCACCTGCGCGGCCCGCTCGGCCCAGCCTGCAGGGTCGCCGATGCGCGATCCGCTGCAGAACGACGCCATCGTCAGAAGCCGCTCCGGATGCGACGCCGCGAGTTCGAGTGCGACGGCTCCGCCCAAGGAGAGGCCGGCCACATGGAAACGTCCGCCGCCGGCCTCGTCGACCAGGCGCAGCGTCGCCTCGGCGAGCTCGGCGATGGTGAACGGGGAGCCGGCCGCCGGGCTGGCGCCATGCCCCGGCAGGTCGATGCGCAGGATGCGCAGGGTGGGCAGCGCGTGCGCGACCTCGGCGACGACGCCGTCCCAGACGGCGGTTGTGGTCCCGAGTGATGGGAGGAGGACGAGCAGGCCGCTAGACGTCGCGGTGTCCGCTGCGGGCGTGATCGACCCGAGCAGGCGGGGGATGGTCATCGGGGATCCTTCGTCGAGAGGGAGCGGAAGCGCCGGACGGCCACGCCGACGACGCGCTGCGAAGCAGCGATCGTCGCGGCCTCGTCGTGCTGCAGTCCTGGGCTGATGGCGCGCGACTTCTGTACCGCGGCGTGGTCGATGCTGATGTCGGAGAGCATCGAGGCCGCGGCATCGGCACTCTCGAGCGCGATGCGCAGAAGCGTGCGGAACGCCGCCCACTCGGCATGCCACTCGCCGACCGGTCGGGCGTCCTGCGAGACGGCGGCTGTGTGCACCGTCGCGAGCAGCCCGGGGGCGCGCAGTCCGTTCGCCGTCAACAGCACCGCGTCGACGGGATTGCGCTTGTGCGGCATGGCGGATGAGCCGCCGGTCGCCCCCAGCACCACCTCGCCGATCTCGGTGCGGGCGAGGAATCCCACGTCCCGGCCGATCCTGCCGAGCACGGCGGCGATGACGGCGACGGATGCCGCGATGCGGAGGATCGGGCTGCGCTCGGTGTGCCACGACCTGCCCGGGTCGTCGAGCCCCAGGTCGGCGGCGATGACGGCGCGCACGTCGGGACCCAAGTTCTCGCCTGTGCCGACGGCGCCGCCCAGCTGCACGGGGAAGCTGAGCGAGTCGACCTCTTCGATGGCAGACGTCACGCCGTCGAGCCATCCGGCCGCGACCACGCCGACAGTGCTCTGGGCGGCGTGCTGGCCGAGGGTACGGGCGATCGCGATGGTCTGCACCTCGTTCGTGGCGAGCGCCACCAGTGCGGCGCCGGTGTCGAGCAGGCGTTCGCGGGCGACACGGATGGTCCGGCTCGCCACGAGCACGAGCGCACTGTCGAGCACGTCCTGGCTGGTCGCGCCTGCGTGCACTGACGAACTCGAGCCCGGTACGACGGCCTCGGCCATGGCGCGCAGCTGCGACACGAGCGGGATGACGGGAACGCCACCGGTGCGGAGGCCCTCGAGCAGGGCGGCTCGGTCGACAGCCTCGGGGCGGAACGCATCCGCCACGGTGTCGGCGTCGCGGACCGACAGGTCTCCGCCGGCCCGGAGCAGCGCACGCTCCACGTCGATCATGGCCTCCAGCACGGCGTCGTCGCTGGTGGCGCCGGCTGACGCCGCCAGGGGCTCGAGCAGTCCCCAGTCGGTCCAGCCCGGGTCGCGCTCCTCAGTCATGGCTCTCCGCATCGAAATCGAGGAAGACGGTTTCGTCGTCGCCCTGCAGCCGTATATCGAAACGGTAGCTGTGCGGAGCGTCGAATGTCGCGATCAACGTCGATCGACGCGACGGATCGACGCCACCGAGGAAGGCGTCCGAGTCGTTGCGGTCCACCTCGTCGCCGAAGTACGCCCTGGTGAACAGGTGGTGCGTGAGTCCACGGGCGAAGATCGTGACGAGAATGTACGGCGCGGCACCCGCCCGGGTCGCCCCGGGCTTGATGGTGGAGAAGTCGTAGTGTCCGCGACGATCGACGGGTGTGCGTCCGAATCCGGTCACGGTGTGGCCGTCACGGGCGAGGCTGCCGAGTTCGGAGATCACACGGCCGGCGGCATCCGCGTGCCAGATCTCGACGATGGCGTCGGGGATGGGGTGCCCGGCGCCGTCGAACACGGTTCCGTGCAGGCGGATGGCGGCCGGATGCCACGGAGCTGCCACCCTCTCGCCGCCACCCAACGGCAATGCGTAGCCGAAGAACGGACCGATGGTCTGAGAGGGCGTCTGCAGGAACTCGGACTCGGGGAGCTCAGGCATGGTCGGCGTCCTCCGGCTCCATCCAGGTGGACTTCGGGCCGGTCAGCACGACGTCCCAGCGGTAGCCGAGCGCCCATTCCGGCTCGCTCACCTCGTGGTCGTACCGGGCGATGAGTCGCTCGCGGGCTGCCGGGTCGACGATCGACTGGTAGATCGGGTCGAGGCCGAACAGCGGGTCGCCCGGAAAGTACATCTGGGTGATGAGCCGCTGAGTGAAGGCGGAGCCGAAGAAGGAGAAGTGGATGTGTGCCGGCCGCCACGCGTTGCGGTGGTTCTTCCACGGGTAGGCGCCCGGCTTGATCGTGGTGAGACGGTAGCTTCCGTCATCGCCGGTGATGATGCGGCCCACCCCGGTGAAGTTCGGGTCGAGCGGCGCCGGATGCTGATCGCGCTTGTGCACGTACCGGCCCGAGGCGTTCGCCTGCCAGATCTCCACGAGCTGGTTGCGCACGGGCCGGCCGTCCCCGTCGAGCACACGCCCGGTCACGATGATGCGCTCGCCGAGCGGTTCGCCGGTGTGCTGGATGGTGAGGACACTCTCCTCCGCCGCCACATCGGTGTGCCCGAAGACCGGCGACGCCAGCTCGATCTCCTCCGGGTCGGCTCGGACGAGTTCGTGGGTCGGATGCCGCAGGGCCGTGCTGCGGTACGGCAGGAAGTCGCGCGGAGGATGCACCGGAAGCGGGCGGCCGGTCGCCCGCGCCCACTCCCCGTGCTCGGCGTGGATCTGCTCGATCTCCGCTGAGACCATCTCCTGGGTCAGCTGCTCCGCTGGAATCGTCATGATGTCCTCGCTCTCAGAAGGGAAGGCCGGCGTACTGCTCGGCGAGACTCGCCATCGCGTGCTGCGACCCGGTCACGTACTCCAGCTGACCGACCTGGCTGCGGTACCGAAAGGCGCGGGCCGCGGCATCCGGAACCTCGTGGTGAACGTGCAGCATCTCCGTCATCCATTGCGAGAAGTGCTGCACCTGCCACTGCCTGGCCAGCGCTCGGTCGCTGTAGCTCGCCAACGGGGCATCGTCACCCGCCCGCTGCTCGAGAAGCGCCCGACCGAGCAGGGCCACGTCGGCGATGGCCGAGTTGAGACCCTTGGCACCGGTCGGCGGCACGATGTGCCCGGCGTCTCCCACCAGGAACAGCCGCCCGCTCGCGAGGGTCGACGTGACGAAGCTGCGCATCGGCGTGATCGACTTCTCGGTGATCGGTCCCTGCTCCAGGGTCCAGCCGTCGACTCCGAGCCGGGTCTGCAGGCCGTCCCAGATGCGTTCGTCGCTCCAGTCGTCGATCGATGCGCCCGGGTTCACCTGCAGGTAGAGCCTCGACACCCGCCGCGATCGCATCGAGTGCATGGCGAAGCCGTCGGGATGCAGCGCGTAGATGAGGTCGTCGGTCGACGGGGCCACGTCGGCGAGGATGCCGAGCCAGGCGAAGGGGTACGAGCGTTCATACGTCTCAAGCGAGCCGGACGGGAAACTCGGCCGGCAGATGCCGTGATAGCCGTCAGCGCCGACGACGAAGTCGGAGTGCAGCTCGTGGCGGATCCCGTCCTTCGAGTACCCGACCACGGGATCCGCGCCGTCGATGCCGCGGGGAGAGACGTCGGAGGCGTCGAAGACGATGGCAGAGCCGAGGCGCTCGTGCTCAGCGAGCAGGTCCGTCACGAGTGCCTGTTGACCGTAGACGGTGACGGTGCGTCCCACGAGCTCACGGAAGTCGACGTGCCGACGCTTGCCCTCGTACTGCAGATGGATGCCTCCGTGCTCGAGTCCGCGCTCGCGCAGGTTCGCGTCGAGCCCCAGAGAGGCGACGACGTCGACGGAGCCCTGCTCGAGCACTCCGGCTCGGATGCGGCTCAGAACGTGCTCGCGGGAGCTCCGCTCGAGGATGACGAACGGTATGCCCGCCTGCCCGAGGATGTGCCCGAGAAGGAGCCCGGCCGGGCCGGCGCCGATGATGGCCACGCTCGTCTGCACTGAAGAGCCTCTCGCATCGATGGGAAGGTGCTCCCACTGTCGCGCCATCGGGCACGTACAGCGTTGACGTTTCCACTCAGTGGAAACTGAATCGATGATCCGGGGCTAGGGCCGCCACCCGAGCGCGGCGGAGACGCCACGGGCCGCCATCCGCACACCGAGCGCGAACTGCGGCTCAGCCCTCCGCTCGACCCGCGCGACGATCGACACGGCCGCGACCACGGTCCCCGTCGCGTCGCGCACGGGTGCGGCGACCGAGAACGCCCCGCTCGTGAGTTCCTCGACCGAGGTGTCGAGGCCTGTGAGGCGGATCTCGGCGAGGCGGGCGCGCAGCGGCCCGTCCGACGTCAGGGTGTTGGGGAGGTAGCGCCGCGGGCCGGCTGCGAGAACGGCGTCGAAGACCTCGGGCGGCGAGAACGCGAGCAGCACGAGCCCAACGCCCGTGGCGTGCAGCGGCAGGCGCGTCCCCACATCCGAGATGACGGGGACCGCGTCGCGTCCCGACAGGCGCTCGAGGTACACGGCTCCCAGGTCGTCGCGAACGGCCAGGTGCACGTGCTCTCGGGTCGCGTCGAGCAAATCGTCGAGATAGGGGCGAGCGAGATCACGGAGTCGTCCCGCCGTCGGCTGGCGGGTCCCGAGGCGCCAGAGCTTGATCCCCACCCTGTAGCGCCCATCGTCGCCACGCATCAAGCCTCCCCACTCGACCCACTCCGCCAACAGGCGGTGCGTCGTCGAGATCGGAAGGCGCGCTCGCTGGGCGACCTCCGTGAGAGTCAGCTCGTCACCGCTCTGGAAGGCATCGGCGATGGAGAACAGCTTGTCGGCGACGGATCGACCCGCGCCTCCCAAGTCGCCCACTCAGCCGGCGAGCAGCTTGGCCTTCGCCTCGCTGAACTCAGTGTCGGTGAGCACTCCGCTCGCGTGGAGAGCAGCCAGCTGGTTGATCTTGTCGATGAGGGGGTCTGTGGCACCGGATGCCGGAGGCCGGGCGGGCTCGGCAGCAGGCGCCGCTGCCTGCGTCGCCGAGCCGTACTGATCGGTCCCCTGCTCCCGCTCGTACGCGTCGGCATCCTGCTGGGTGGCGTACTTCTGCTGCTGGTGATGCGCGATCGCCCCCGCCGTCATGGCAGCCGTGCCGGTGATGACTGCTGTGCGCGCGACGGTGCCGATGAGTCCGGGTCGCCCGAAGCGTCGTCCGATGAGCATGGTGGTTCCCCTCGTTCCGGGATCTGTCTAACAGTCGATTCTGGGAATCGGATCAGTCCACGAGCGCCGCGACGGCGTCCTCATGGTCGATCTGCACGTGCAGGGCCACCTCGCCGCCCTGCTCGCGCAGCACCTCGTAGAGCCGGAACGCCCAGCGGTGCTCGACGGCGAGCACCAGCGCCACGGTTCCGGGTTCGAGCGCCTCTCCGACGATCTCGGCATCCGAGTCGCTGAGGAGGTCGCGCGGGTCTGGAGCGAAGCTCTCGAAGCCCGGCACCTCGTCCTGCTCGATGTCACGGGCCGAGATGAGGCCCTCGGCATCACGCGTCACGACGATGGCGTCGATCACGGCGATCTTGCCGCCATCGACGAGCTTCTCGAGTTCTTCGGCGATGGCCCGCAGGCCGCCGCCCTCGGGGAAGGTCAGCACGAGCACCTCTACTGGTCCGATCGGCATCCGTGACTCCTCCTTCATCCCGCCCACGGCAACGCTACTCGGACGACGACGCCACCGTCACCCCCGGCACGGGCAGCGCGGCGCCGACCTCGCGGAGCCACCCGATAGAATTGGTGCCATCCCCCTCTCTACTCCCGGACGGAGCCTCAGGTGACCACGATCATCGTCGAGACCATGCCCAAGGCCGAACTGCTCGACCCGCAGGGGAAGGCCGTCGCCGGCGCCCTCGCCCGCCTCGGCACCAGCACCTTCGCGTCTGTGCGCATCGGCAAGCGTTTCGAGATCGTGGTCGACGGCCCCGTCGACGACGCGATCCTCGCCGAAGTTCGCACCGTGGCCGAGGAGATCCTCTCGAACTCGGTCATCGAGGACGTCGTCGGCATCCACGTGGTCGAGGCTGCAATCTGATGGCCACCCGCGTCGGAGTGATCACCTTCCCGGGCTCCCTCGACGACCGCGACGCCCAGCGCGCCGTGCGCATCGCCGGAGCCGAGCCCGTCGCCCTGTGGCACGGTTCCCACGATCTCGAGGGCGTCGACGCCCTCATCCTGCCCGGCGGGTTCAGCTATGGCGACTACCTGCGCTGCGGCGCCATCGCGAGCCTGTCGCCGATCATGACCGAGGTCGTCGCCGCCGCGAATTCCGGCATGCCCGTGCTCGGCATCTGCAACGGCTTCCAGATGCTCACCGAGGCGCACCTGCTCGAGGGCGGTCTCATCCGCAACGACCACGGCTCCTTCATCTGTCGCGACCAGGTGCTGCGCGTCGAGAACACCGACACCTCGTGGACGCGCGACTTCGAGACCGGCGAGAACATCACCATCCCGCTGAAGAACGGCGAGGGCGGCTTCATCGCCTCCGACGAGACGCTCGACCGGCTCGAGGGCGAGGGCCGTGTGGTCTTCCGCTACGTCGACGTCAACCCCAACGGATCACTCCGCGACATCGCCGGAATCTCCAACGAGCGCGGCAACGTGGTCGGCCTCATGCCGCACCCCGAGCACGCCGTCGAGCCCGGCTTCGGACCCGACACCGACGTCGCCATGCGCTCCGGAGTCGACGGGCTCGCCTTCTTCACCAGCGTCATCCAGCGCACTCTGGCCTCAGTCTGAGAATGACGGATGCAGCGGGCTCACCAGGCCCGGTCTCGATGCCTGCGCCGGCGGCAGGTCGCGGCTTCGCGGCGACTCCGCAGCGTTACTTCCGTGTCGTCGCAGTGGCCGAGGCGATCACGTGGACGCTGCTGATCGCCGGAATGCTGCAGAAGTACGTCTTCGACGCCGGTGAATGGGGCGTCAGCCTCGGCGGTGGACTGCACGGCTTCGTGTTCATCGTCTACGCCGCGAGCGTCGTGCTCGTGGCCGTCAACCAGCGCTGGTCACTCGGTGTCGCGGCCACGGGCATCGCCAGCGCCGTCGTGCCGTACGCCACCATCCCGTTCGACCTGTGGGCGGATCGGACCGGTCGCCTCGATGGTCCCTGGCGTACGCAGGCCGACGGCCACCCGTCGGACGGCACCGTCGTGAACCGCCTTCTCCGCTGGGGCCTCGCGCACCCGGGGCTTCTGGCGGCTCTGGCCGTCGTAGGCGTCGCCGTCGTCTTCGTCACCCTGCTCCTGATCGGTCCTCCCGGCGGCCGCGACTGAGTCACGGGCACCGCGCCTCCTCGCTTCGAGAAGCGATCCTTGTGTTCCCCATCGCCCCTCAATACGCTGACCATGAGTATCAACGAAAGGGCATCCTCATGGCATCAGGACCTGTCGAGATCGTGGTCATCGGCTTCACAGAACCACTCACGGGGAAGATCCTCCCCGAACTGAGCAAGCTGGTCGAGTCGGGAGTCGTCACCATCGTCGACGGCCTGGTCGCCCAGAAGGACCTGGACGGATCGGTGACTCTCGCCGAGCTCGCCGAGTCCGGCGGAGACGAGGATGCAGCGGCGCTGGCCGACCTGCTCGACCGCGTTGACGGACTGGTGTCCGACCAGGACGTCGAGGAACTCGTCTCCGGACTCGAACCGGGCACCTCTGCTGCCATCCTGGTCTTCGAGCACACCTGGCTGAAGCCTCTCCGCGACACCATATTCGCCAACGGCGGAGTGCTGCTCGACAGCGTGCGCATTCCCGGCCCCGTTGTCGACGAGATCCTCGCGACCGTTCCCGAAATCGACTGAACAACGAAGGAGATCTGGCATGCGAGGAAGAATGGGACGCCCCGGACTGATCGGCATGGCGGCTCGCACCGCGGTCGTCGCGGGAACAGCCACCGCCGTGTCCGGCAACGTGCAGCGACGCCAGGCCGGGCGGGCCCAGCAGGCTGCGGATGCCGACGCCTACCAGCAGCAGCAACAGCAGGCCGAGTACGAAGCTCAGCAGCCCCAGTACGCGGCAGCTCCTGCGGCAGCTCCGGCTCCTGCGGCCGACGACCTGACGGCGCAGATCGAGAAGCTCGCGACCCTCAAGACCGCAGGCGTCATCAGCGACGCCGAGTTCTCGGCGGCGAAGGCCAAGCTGCTCGGAATCTGATCCGCGGCATCCGGCGCCGACGGGGTCGGCACGGACTGATCAGGGAGCGATCGGCCGCTTCTCCCCTCGGAGGATGCGACCGGTCGCTCCGTCGTCTGTGACGAGAACCTGCCCGATCGTCGTGGCCGCGACCAGCACGAACATGAGCACGAACAGCCAGCCGATGTAGCTGAAGGTGATGCCGAGCACGCCGAACTGCGCGGCCGCCGCCGACAGGGCGATCGGCAGGTAGACGCGTCCCACCAGGCCCATGATCGCCAGCGCGATGCCGGCGAGCACTGCGCCGGGTAACAGCATCCGGAACGAGACCGTGCGATTCAGCACGACCCACGGAGTGATGAGCCAGACCGCTGCCCAGATGACCACCTCGAGCACGAAGCCGAACGCCCCGAACCCGCTCCGCGGTTCGATGACCGAGCGGGTGAATTGCACCAGGAGCACTCCGATCACCACGGCCGCGACGGCCGCGAGCCAGCGCCAGGCGAAGCGAAGTCCGGCCTTCCTCGCCGACCACACCCTGATGTAGAAGCGCTCCAGGGCGCGCGACAGCGCTGTGGCCGAGACGATGAGCACGAGGATGCCGAACCAGCCGAGCGCGCTGAACACGTCAGACGCCGGCGGAACGGCCGACTCGAGCACCGACTTCGCCGAGTGGCTCAGCCCGAGGTGCGTGGCGAGATTCTGCCCGACGGGCTGCGCGTCGCCGCCTTGAAGGGCCGCTGCGGCGATGATGATCGGAACGACGGAGGTGAACGCCTGCGCCGCGAGGGTCATCGAGCGGTCGAAGAGCTCGACCTGCACGAGTGCCTCCGCCGTGCGCAGGCCGAGGCGACCGACCACCGACTGCGCCGCGATCGCCTCGACACGGGTTCGCATGCGACCGCGCGCTTGAGTCGGCCGAGGCCCTGGCTGGGAATTGGGCTGCGCACCTTCCGGAGCACCCGTCTCATCGACTGCTGCCATCTGCCCAGTATGCCGCCGCGCGGTCAGGGCGTCCGCGGCGACCCGACCTGCGCGAGTCCGAGGAGGACGCAGAGAGCCCGAAGAACCTCCACCGGTGCGCAGGAAGCAGGATTCCGAACGGTCGGTCTGGAGTTCATCCGTGTCTAAGATGAGTGCACGCGAGTTCCCGATCAACGTCGATCACTGGAGACCCCATGGCACTGAGCCCCCACCCGCCCGTCGAGATTCCCGACACGTCCATCTTCGAGTACCTGTTCGGTGGGCTCGAGGCCGCCGACCTCGACGAGATCGCCCTCGTCGACGGCACCTCCGGAGCCGAGACCACCTATCGCCAGCTGGTCGGGCAGATCTCCCTGCTCGCCGGGGCCCTCGCCGCCCGCGGGGTCGGCGTCGGTGACGTCGTCGGCATCCTCTGCCCCAACATCCCCGCGTTCGCCACTGTCTTCCACGGCGTGCTGCGCGCTGGGGCCACGGCCACCACGATCAACTCTCTCTACACCCCGGGCGAGATCACGAACCAGCTGACGGATGCCGGAGCCCAGTGGCTCTTCACCATCTCGCCCATGCTCCCCCAGGCCGAGGCCGCTGCCGAGGCGAGCGGAATCCCGGCCGACCACCTGATCGTCCTCGACGGCGCCGAGGGCCACCCGTCGTTGCGCGACCTGCTCGGCGAGGGGAAGCAGGCCCCAGCGGTGAGCTTCGACCCGGCCACGCACGTCGCGGTGCTGCCCTACTCCTCAGGCACCACCGGGCACCCCAAGGGCGTCATGCTCAGCCATCGCAACCTCATCGCGAACATCGCGCAGTCCAGCGGCTCCATCGGCCTCGGCGACAGGGGCCTCGGCGCCGGCGACCGGGTGCTCGCCGTGCTGCCGTTCTTCCACATCTACGGCATGACCGTGCTGCTCAACTTCGCCCTCCGCGAGCGCGCCACCCTCGTCACGATGCCCAAGTTCGACCTGCCCGAGTTCCTGCGCGTGGTCTCCGAGACCAAGGTCACCTGGATCTTCATCGCCCCGCCCATCGCCGTGGCACTGGCGAAGCATCCGCTGGTCGACCAGTTCGACCTCTCGAGCGTCGAGGTCGTGTTCTCGGGGGCGGCTCCCCTCGACGGCTCGCTCGCCAACCTCGTCGCCCAGCGCCTCGACTGCATCGTCTGCCAGGGTTACGGCATGACGGAGCTCAGCCCGGTGTCGCATTCCATCCCGGTCGAGCACCACGAGATCGACCGCTCGAGCATCGGCATCCTGCTGCCCAACACCGAGGCTCGCATCGTCGACGTCGAGAGCGGCGCCGATGTCGACGTGCCGGCCGACGGCCAGAGCCCGTCCGGCGAGCTCCTCGTGCGCGGACCGCAGGTCATGCTCGGCTACCTCAACAACGACGACGCAACGGGCCGAACCCTCGACGGCGACGGCTGGCTGCACACGGGCGACATCGCCACCGTGACTGCCGACGGCGTGTACTACATCGTCGACCGGCTGAAGGAGCTCATCAAGTACAAGGGCTACCAGGTGGCGCCGGCAGTTCTCGAGGCCGTGCTGCTCGGGCACCCCGCCATCGCCGACGCCGCTGTCATCGGCGTGCTCGACGACGACGGCCAGGAGATCCCGAAGGCCTTCGTCGTGCTCCAGCCCGATGCCGACCTCGACGAGGCCGGTGTCATGGAGCATGTCGCGGCCCACGTCGCGCCCTACGAGAAGGTGCGCCGGGTGGAGTTCATCGACGTCATCCCGAAGTCGAGCGCCGGCAAGATCCTGCGCAAGGACCTGCGCGCCCGCCCCTCGGAGGACTGACGACCGGCCGACCGCGACGAGCGCTCAGGCGCCGTCGCGGTCGAGGGTCTCCTCGACCTCCTGGTCGCTCGCTCCGGTCTGGATCGGGATGGCCGAGGTGAACATGCTGGCGCGTTCCTCAGCCTCTGGGGAGCCTGAGAACAGGTTCGACTGTTCGCCCGTGTGCGGAGACGGCACGTCGACGAATGGCTCGGGCTCCGGCTCGTGCCTGCGCGACGACTTCTTCTCGGGGCGAGCGGATGCGGCATCCGGTGTCGCGTCGACAGCGGCGGGATCGACGAGCACCCGCTGGTGCGGGATCGACGTCGGGTGCTGCGTCTGCACCCACGCCACCATTTCCTCGCGCACGTAGCAGCGCAGGTCGAAGAGAGTGGGGGCGTCGGCCGCCGTCACGAGGATGCGCACGCGCACGAAGCCGCCGACGGCGTCGGTCACCTGCAGCACCGAGGCACGCTGGTCCCAGAGCTCTGTGCGCTCGAGCGACGCAGCGAGCTGCTCGCGCATGAGGGAGGGAGCGATGCGCCAGTCCAGGTCGAGCTCCACCGAGCCGAGCAGGGCGCTGCCCTCGCGAGTCCAGTTCTGGAACGGCTGCGTGGTGAAGTAGGTGCACGGCAGCACGAGATTGCGCTCGTCCCAGAGATTGACCACGACGTAGCTCAGCGTGATCTCGCCGATCTTGCCCCACTCGCCCTCGACGACCACCACATCGTCGACGCGGATCGCCTCACTGAAGGCGAGCTGGATGCCGGCGAACAGGTTCGCGAGGGTCGACTGCGCAGCAAGACCGGCCACGACGCTCAGCAGGCCGGCCGACGCGAGCAGACTCGCTCCCACGAGACGCACCTCGGGGAAGCTCAGCAGCACTCCGCCGATGGCGACGACCACGGCCACCACGACGACCAGGCGGCGAAGGATGGCAATCTGCGTGCGCACCCGACGGGCGACCTTGTTGTCGGCGACGTCGATCCGGTAGCGGGCGGTGCTGAGATCCATGCCGAACAGCGCGAGTTCGCAGACGAACCACGAGCCGACCACGATCATGGCGATGAGGAGCAGGTGCTCGAAGGCTGCGCGCACCTCGCTCTCATCGAGGGTGGCGACCACCACGATCCAGAGACCGGTGATGAAGAGCAACAGGCGGAACGGCCAGCGCGCGCGCTTCAGCAGGATGCGCGGCCATTCCTTGTGTCGGCCGACAGCGCGGGCGATCTGTCGGGCGATCGCCGTGATCACCAGTGCGGCGATCGCCGCGATCACGACGGCCACGCCGAAGCCCAGCCACGAGTGCCATTCGAATCCGTCGAGCACGGATGCCTCCCATCGGTCGAAGCATCCAGCCTACGGACTCGTACGCCCGCGGAGGGCCGGACGGAGTCCGCGCCACTCCGCTCGCTGAGGCCCGGACGAAGTCCGCGGGCGAAGCGCAGCCTAGCTGTACAGCTCCTCGGGCACCCGCAGCGCGTAGATCGGCTTGCCGGTCCCCCAGATGAGAGCGCACGCCGCTCGCAGCAGGTCTATCGGAGCGTCGCCGCGCTTCACGATCTCCACGTTCTCGCCCCTCAGCCGCACGACGGCCTTCCCCACCGTCACCTTGGCTCCGGCATCCGTCACCTGGACTTCCGGGTAGGGCTGGCTCAGCTGCCTCAGGTCATCGAGGATGAACGTCGGCCGCTGGTCGGGAACCGCGGCCAGCACCTGCTTGGCCTTGTCGATGCCGGTGAGCACGAGCGCCGACGGCATGCCCGCCCGGTTCGCCCCGAGGATGTCGGTGTCGAGCCGGTCCCCGATGAACAGCGGGGCGCTCGCCTCGAAACGCAGCCGAGCCTCGTCGAAGATCGCCACCTCGGGCTTGCCGGCCACGACCGGCAGTCGCCCCACCGCCGTGTGCACAGCAGACACGAGCGTGCCGTTGCCCGGTGCGATGCCGCGCTCCTGCGGGATCGTCCAGTCGGTGTTCGTCGCCACCCACGGGATGCCGCCGTCGCCGGAGTCCGCCAAGGCGAACGACGCTTCGGCGAGCTGCTTCCAGCCCAGCTCGGGCGCGAAGCCCTGGATGACGGCGGCGGGGGAGTCCTCGGCCGAGCGCGTCACCGTGAAGCCGGCCTTCTCGACCTCGGTCACCAGACCGTCTCCGCCGATCACGAGGATCACGGATGCCGCGGGCACGAGCCCGGCGAGCAGGCGCACTGCTGCCTGCGGCGACGTCACCACATCGCTCGGCGCGACACTCAGGCCGAGCTCCGAGAGATGGGTCGCCACCGAGGCATCGGTGCGCGAGGCGTTGTTGGTGATGTAGCCGATGCGGGCATGCGCGGATGCCGCGTTGAGGGCCTCGACAGCGAACGGAATGGCCCGCGGACCGGCGTAGACGACTCCGTCGAGATCGGCGAGAACGACGTCGACACCATCGAGAGGTGTCACGCCGCTACTTCTCCGTCTCGGCATCGGTCACGCTGGCGTCGGGCTCGATCGCGTCCGCCTCGTCGGCGACAGGCTCGTCGGCGTCGGGGTCGTCGGTGACAGGCTCGTCGGCCTCGAGGGCCTCCTCGAAGTCGGCGTCGAGCTCGGCCTCGAGCTCCTCGCCCTCCTCCTCGGCTTCGGCGTCAGCCTCGATCGCGGCATCGGCCGCGCGGTCCTCGGCGTACTCCCCGTCGACGTCCTCCTCCACGTCATCGAACTCGAGATCCTCCTCGAGCACCTCGACGTAGTCGTCGTCGCCACCGTCGCGGGCAGTGATCGCTGCAGCGGCACGCTCCGAGCGCTCGCGCCAGGCAGCCGAGTCCTCGTTGCGGCCGAGGTCCTCCAGCACGTCGGCGTAGGCCGCGAACAGGCCGGGGCTGTAGGAGAAGGCCTTGTTCGGGTCGAGCTGCGTGATCTCGAGCTCGGCCAGGGCCTCGTCGGTCTGGCCGAGGTCGAGACGCGCACCCGACATGGCGATGGCCAGGGCGACCTGCACGTCTGAGGCGAGGGTCGAGCGGTCGACGGATCGGCCGAGCTCGAGGGCGCGGTCCGGGCGACCGACTCCACGCTCGCTGTCGACCATCAGCGGCAGCTGGTCGTTCTTGCCCGAGATGCGACGGAAGGTACGCAGCTCGCGGAGCGCGAGGGCGTAGTCGCCCACGGCGTAGGCGGTGATCGCGAGGGTCTCGCGCACCACCGCGATGCGGCCGGCGCGACGCGACGCCGAGATCACGTGCTGGTGGGCGAGCTCGGGGTCGTCCTCGATGAGACGGACGGCCATCACCAGGTGCTTGGCCACCCACTCCGCGTTCTCCTTGGTGAGGGTCTTCAGCTCGTTGCGGGCGACGCGGTCGAGCTCATCGGGCTCGACGCCGTCGGGCACCCACGGGTCGTCGTGACGCGGGCGGATCATGCGCAGCTCTTCGGCGCGCCTCTCCTCCTCGGTCAGCTCGACCTCGGCCTCGAAGGCACCGCGGTCGCCCCGGGCCGGAGCACCGTCGCGGGTCCAGAGCTTCTTCGGCGCGCGGTCGTCCTTCTTCTCCCACGGCTTGCCGGAGGACGACCCGCCTCGGTCGTCGCGCTTCTCCCACGGCTTGCCGGAGGGCTCGCCGGAACGCTGCGGACGGTCGGAGCTGTAAGGCTTCCTCTCGGAGCTGTACGGCTTGCGGTCCCCATCGCGCGGCGGCTTGCGGTCACCGGCCCAGGGGGTTCGGCTGTCTCCGCTGGGTGCTCCGTCACGCTTCTCCCACGGCTTCGAGCCGCCGCGGTCGTCGTTCCTCTCCCAGGGCTTGCGGTCGCCCGAGGCGCCACCGCTGCGCTGGGGACGATCAGAGCCGTAGGGCTTCCGTTCCGAGTTGTAGGGCTTGCGGTCGCCATCGCGGGGAGGACGGCGGTCGCCACTGGGAGCACCCTCGCGCTTCTCCCACGGCTTGCGCTCACCCGAGGGCGCGCCCGATCGCTGCGGACGATCGGAACCGTAGGGCTTCCGATCCGAGTTGTACGGCTTGCGGTCGCCATCGCGCGGCGGGCGCCGGTCGGCGCTGGGCGCACCCTCGCGCTTCTCCCACGGCTTGCGCTCACCCGAGGGCGCGCCCGATCGCTGCGGACGATCGTTGTCGTACGGCTTCCGCTCGGAGTTGTACGGCCTGCGGTCACCGCTGGGTGCGCCATCGCGCTTCTCCCAGGGCTTGCGGTCTCCGGATGCCGCACCAGAGCGCTGCGGACGATCGGAGTCGTACGGCTTGCGGTCGCCGCCGCTGCGAGGCGCGCCGTCGCGCTTCTCCCAGGGCTTCTTGTCGCCGTCCCCGCGGGAACCTCCGGAGCTGCCCGAACGTGCCGGCCGATCGTCGTCGCGCTTCGGCGCACGGTCTCTGGGTGGATAGTCGCTCACGAGGAAGTCCTTCTCTTGCGCAGGGCGCGCGAACAGGCGCGCCGCCCTCGCCATTATCGCGGGGTCTCTGTTGAATTGGTGTTAAATGCGAAAAGGCCACCCGGTGGTGGGTGGCCTTTTCGTTGAGTTAAGTCCGGCGGTGTCCTACTCTCCCACAGGGTCTCCCCTGCAGTACCATCGGCGCTGAGAGTCTTAGCTTCCGGGTTCGGAATGTGACCGGGCGTTTC
>NZ_JBCAUN010000002.1:0-1138113 GCF_038432415.1 Leifsonia stereocauli | reverse complement strand
ACGATCTTCACGCGGTTGTGACCACTGATTCTCATGCGGCTCATTGAGCCGACTGAGACGTGGTTATCCTCGCGTTTCGAAGCTGTTCAGCTCCGCGACCGGGACTTGCAATCTTAGGCTTCGAAGCCGTGTTTCGCAACTCGAGGTTGCGGACTTCGTGACTAAGATTCGATCCCCACTTGAGGCCGGCGAGCTGTTCCGCTCTGCCGCACCTTTGGGGTGATGAGTAAGAATTTACGTGGGACCCGGGGACCTCGCAAATCGGCTGCGCACGCCGGGCGTGTCGCTCCCAGCTTGGCTGGATACTGGCGATATGAGGCCTGCTCGAGTACGCCCGCTGCTCCCCCGGATTCTCGCGGATCTGGGCGACGCCCAATCCCTCTCTGCGGCCGTCTCGGAACCTGAGAGCGCCATTCCCCTGCCGTCGAACCTCCCCGTCGGGTCTCTCGCCCAGGACAGCGTCGACGCTGCGGCGCTCGAAGCCGCGGCCATCATGCAGGACAGGACGGGATCGCTCCCTCGTGTGTTGTCCGACCCCCGGCGCATCGCCGCCGCGTACTCGAGCGAGCGCTGGTTCCGCATCGATGGTGTGACGCCTTCGGCGTGGGCCCCGCTCTCGGGATTCTGGGCTGCATCCGACGGCTGGGTGCGCACCCACGGCAACTACCCCCATCACGCGGAACGGCTTCGGGCGTCGCTCGGCCTGCATGTCGATGCAGGCGCCGACGAGCTGCGTGAGCGGGTCGCGCAGTCGTCGGCTGCCGAGATCGCCGACGCCGTCACGAACGCCGAGGGCATCGCCGTCGTCGTTGGCGGTCGGAACGACAGGGTTGCCAGCACAGCCGCGAGGCGACCACTGGTGGAGAGCGAGGTGATCGCCGGCGGAGAGCGGCGGGCGTGGGACGACGGCGGTGCGGCACTCGGCGGCATCCGCGTGCTGGATCTCACCAGGGTGATCGCCGGACCCGTGGCGACCCGCACCCTCGGGCTGTTCGGCGCCGACGTCCTGCGCATCGACTCCCCCGGCCTGCCCGAGATCGGCTGGCAGCATCTCGACACCGGGGCCGGCAAGCGCAGCGCCCTCCTGGACCTCGCGGCCGCATCGGATCGACTCCGGTTCGAGGACCTGCTCGCGGACGCCGATGTGGTGGTGCTCGGATATCGGCCCGCCTCCCTGACCGAGCTGGGGCTCGCGCCTGCCGCCATCGCGGCGCGGCATCCGGGCATCGTGATCGGACGACTGTCGGCGTGGGGCTTCTCGGGGTCGGATGCGCGGCGTCGGGGGTTCGACAGCATCGTGCAGGCGGCATCCGGGATCTCGTGGATCGAATCGGCGGACGGGATCACCCCCGGCGCACTGCCTGCGCAGGCACTCGACCACTCGGCCGGCTACCTGCTGGCCGCGGGGATCATGTCTCGGCTGCGACGGCAACGGGCCGAGGGCGGCAGCCACCTGGTGTCGGTCGCGCTCGCCCGCGTGGCCTCCGAACTCCTGAGCCTGCCGCGCATCCCGCGGGCCGATGCCGACTCCGGCCTGGCAGATCAGGTCCAGGAGTTCGCGACCGAGGCAGGGGTCGTGCGATCGGTGCGACCGGCGCCGCAGTTCGATGGATCACCGGACGCGTTCGCCGACGGGCCGCATCCGTGGGGCACTGACACGGCGGAATGGTTACCGCGCTGATGCGGTTCGAACTCCGAACGCGCTAGAGGACGAAGATTCCGGCGAGGGTCTTCTTGCCCCGTCGGAGGACGGCCATGCCCGACGGCAGCGTGGAGCCTCCGATGGACGCCGTGTCATCGGTCACCTTGACGCCGTTCACCGAGACGCCGCCCTGTGCGATCGCCCGGCGAGCCTCGCTGATGCTCCCGCTGAGGCCGGTGTCGAGCAGGAGCTGAACGATCGTCGCCGTCGGAGACGTGGTCGTGTTCGGCAGCTCACGGAGCGCGCTCTCGAGCGTCTCGGCATCGAGTGCGGCCACGTCGCCCTGACCGAAGAGTGCATCGGCGGCGGCGATCGCCTTGTCTGTGGCATCCGCCCCATGCACGAGGGTCGTGACCGCACGCGCGAGCGCGCGCTGGGACTCGCGACGGAACGGCTCGCTCGCCACGAGCGCCTCGAGACGCCCGATCTCCGCGCGGTCGAGGAAGGTGAACACCTTGAGCCTGCTGATGACATCGGCGTCATCGGTGTTGAGCCAGAACTGGTAGAAGGCGTACGGGCTCACCAGCGCCGAATCGAGCCAGATGGCGTTGCCCTCGCTCTTGCCGAACTTGGTGCCGTCGCTGTTGGTGATGAGCGGGGTGCCGATGGCGTGCACGCTCACCCCCTCCGTGCGGTGGATGAGGTCGGTGCCGCTCGTGAGGTTGCCCCACTGGTCGCTGCCACCCGTCTGCAGCACGCAGCCGTAGCTGCGGTAGAGCTCGAGGTAGTCGAGCCCCTGCAGGATCTGGTAGCTGAACTCGGTGTAGCTGATGCCGGCATCGGAGTTGAGTCTGGCTGCGACGGCGTCCTTCTTGATCATCGTTCCGACGCGGTAGTGCTTGCCGATCTCCCGCAGGAAGTCGATCGCCGACAGCGGGGCCGTCCAGTCGAGGTTGTTGACGAGGCGCATGCCGTTGTCGCCCTCGGCGCTGAGGAAGCGGGAGACCTGGCCCTGCAGGTAGCCCACCCACTCGGTCACGGTCTCGCGGGTGTTGAGGGTGCGTTCGGCTGTCGGGCGGGGATCGCCGATCAGGCCGGTCGAGCCGCCGACGAGTCCAAGAGGACGATGACCGGCCAGTTGAAGACGCCGCATGACGAGCAACTGCACCAGGTTCCCGAGGTGGAGGCTCGGCGCTGTGGGGTCGAAGCCGCAGTAGAACGTGATGGGACCACCGGCGAGGAGTTCCTGGAGTTCGCTCTCGTCGGTCGAGACATGCACCAGCCCACGCCAGACGAGCTCCTCCCAGATGTCGGAGAAGGTCGGGTCGTTGGCCTGGTCGGCGAGGATGGCTGGGTCGGACACGCTGCAAGGTTATCAGCGGGCCTCGGCGAACGAATCAAGGCTGAAAGCTACATGCCCATGAAATAAGCTTCACAACTTGATTGAACTGGAGTAACCTTACAGACTTCAGATCGGAGAGTTCATGTTCGTCATCACAGCGGATCAGGTCGACTCCCGACACGACGTGGATCGGGCGGATGCGGCGATGCGTGCGCTCGAGACGGCCTTCGGGGACGAACTCGTGCTCCCGGTCGATCAGACGGCCGGCGATGAGATCCAGGCCGTCACCACCTCGGCACCGACGGCCCTGGCAATGGTCGGAGCACTCGCCCGCTCCGGGCACTGGAGCATCGGGCTGGGGATCGGCTCGGTGCGCACTCCGCTGCCCGATGCCGCACGAAAGGCCACAGGGCCGGCCTTCATCGGAGCCCGAGACGCCGTCGAAGCGGCCAAGCGCGCCGAGTCCAGGTTCGCCCTGCGCGCCCCCGACGCCGTGGAGCGCGCCACCATCATCGAGCCTCTCGTCAGCATGCTCCTGCTCACGCGCGCCCGACGCTCGGAGCAGGGCTGGGAGGTGGCGGATCTGATGCGCGCCGGTCACTCGCAGAAGGATGCGGCTGGCATACTCGGGATATCGGCTGCCGCCGTGAGCCAGCGCCTCCGTGCTGCGCTCTGGAGGGTCGAGGACGACGCCCGGTCTTCCCTGGAGCATCTCCTGGCCGAACTGGATGCAGAGGCGTCGCCAGCGACGCGGAACGGAACGGACCCCACCGAATGATCGCCGTCACCATCGTCATCTGGTTGCTGCTCGTGCTCGTGCTCGGCGCGGGGGCGACCTTCGCCGTCATCGCTTTCCTGCGCCCGGACAGGGTGATGACCTGGGCCGCGGCGGGATCGCTCGCCGCTGCGTTCGTGCTCGCCTGGCTCGCGACGGGTCAGATCGAGCCGCTGCTCACCATCGTCGTGGTCATCGGGGCGATGACCCTCGCGGTGTTCGGTGGGGGGCCGGCCGCAGTACTGGCGCTCGACCTCGCGACCAAGGGCAGCGTGCGCACAGGCGTGCACGGCGGCATCCTCGTCGAGGGCATCCGCTCCGACGGAGCGGCGACGGGACGCGAGATCCTGCGCGGAGGCCAGACGATCGGCGTGCTTGAGCGTTTCGCCACCGTCGCGACGATCATCGCCGGGTTCCCCGAGGGGCTGGCGATCGTCGTGGCCGTGAAGGGCGTCGGGCGTTTCACCGAACTCGAGTCGTCCGAGGCTCGCGAGAGGTTCATCATCGGCACCATGGCCAGCCTGATCTGGGCCTGCCTCTGCGGCGCCATCGTGCACCTCGCCCTGAGCTGAGCTCGCCGCTGCCGCTTCTCGCGCATCGGCACGCTCGATCAGTCGTGCGATCGCGCGTGCCGACGGTAGACCGACACCGTCGGGTCGCCCGGGATCCAGAAGCGCCACGGGTACGCCGCACCTCCGCCAGCGCCCGAGACGCCGACACGCGGACCGCTCGCCACGTCGGGCGCAGCATCCGACGCCAGCAGGGCGAAGGGCTCGGAGAAGAGATCGGCTCCGTTCTCGGCGAGAGGGATGCCGAGGGCGCTGGCGAGCCGCGCCGGACCGCGCGCCAGATCGCGATCGCTCACCGCTGAGGGCCTGCGACTGCGTGCGAGTTCGACGCCGTCGACGATCTCGCCGGCCCGGAGCAGCAGCGCAGATGCGGGCCCGGCTGGTGAGCACACGATGTTGACGCAGGTGTGCATCCCGTAGGTGAAGTACGCGTAGAGGTGGCCGGGCTCACCGAACATGACCGCGGTTCTCGGGGTCATGCCGCGATGGGCATGCGAACCGGGATCCTCCCCGGTGCCTCGATAGGCCTCGACCTCGGTGAGCCGAACAGTCACGTCGCCCTCACTCGTGCTGTGGGTGAGGAGGGCCCCGAGCAGCTCTGGTGCGAGCTCGACCGCGTCTCGGGACAGGGCGGCGCGGTCGAGCACCACGGGGCTAGGCCCGGGTGGGCGTCAGGCCCTCGGCGAGCGAGCGCACTCGAGCGGTCAGCGTCGCGAGCTGTTCCGCCACGCGCTCGGGGGCGGTGCCGCCGAGGCCTGTGCGACTGCCGACGGAGCCGGAGACAGTGAGCACCTCGCGCACGGCGGGGGTGAGATGCAGCGAGATGCCGGCGAGCACATCGTCGGGAACCTCGTGCAGGTCGAGGCCGTTGGCCTCGGCATAGGCGACGACGGATCCCGAGAACTCGTGGGCGTCTCGGAACGGAACATGCTGCTTGACCAGCCATTCCGCGATGTCGGTGGCGAGAGAGAAGCCCTGCGGTGCGAGCTCTGCCATGCGGTCTGTGTCGAATCGCATGGTGGCGACCATGCCCGTGAAGGCCGGCAGCAGGACCTCGAGGGTGTCGACCGAGTCGAAGACCGGCTCCTTGTCCTCCTGCAGATCGCGGTTGTACGCGAGCGGGAGGCCCTTGAGCGTGGTGAGGAGACCCGTCAGGTTGCCGATGAGGCGCCCGGCCTTGCCCCGAGCGAGCTCGGCGATGTCGGGGTTCTTCTTCTGGGGCATGATCGACGACCCCGTGGAGTAGCCGTCATCGAGGGTGACGAAGCCGAACTCGCGGGTGTTCCAGAGGATGATCTCCTCGGCGATGCGGGAGAGGTCGACTCCGATCTGCGCGGTGATGAACGCGAACTCGGCGACGACGTCGCGGCTCGCCGTGCCATCGATCGAGTTCTCGACCACGCGGGAGAAGCCGAGTTCGCGGGCGACGAGCGCGGCGTCCAGGCCCAGGGTGTTGCCGGCGAGGGCACCGGAGCCATAGGGAGACGCATCCGTTCGGCGCGCCCAGTCGGCGAGCCGTTCGAGGTCGCGCACGAACGGCCAGCAGTGCGCGAGCAGATGGTGGGCGAGCAGCACAGGCTGGGCGTGCTGCAGGTGGGTGCGGCCCGGCATGATCGCGCCATCGTGGGCGCTGGCCTGGGCGGCGAGAGCGTCGATCAGGTCGATGAGGAGCTCGGCGATCCGCACGGCGTGGTCACGCAGGTAGAGCCGCACGAGTGTGGCGATCTGATCGTTGCGGCTGCGGCCGGCGCGCAGCTTGCCGCCGAGCTCGGGTCCGACCACTGTGATGAGCGCACCCTCGAGAGCGCCGTGGACGTCTTCATCGCTCGGAGCGGCGGTCAGATCGCCGCTCTCGACACGGTCGAGCAGCGTGTCGAGGCCGGCGAGCATCGCATTCAGCTCCGCGTCGCCGAGGTAGCCGGCGGCCGCGAGGGCCTTCGCATGGGCGCGGGATCCCGCGATGTCGTAGCCGGCCAGACGCCAGTCGAAGTGGGTGGAACGGCTGAGCAGCTGGAGTTCGGTTGACGGACCGGAGGCGAAACGCGCACCCCAGAGCGAACCCTCGTTGGTTCCGTGCTTCTCGGCCATCAGTCGGTTCCGTTCTGCTCGAGCAGCCAGACCAGGAGCGCCTTCTGCGCGTGCAGGCGGTTCTCCGCCTCGTCCCAGATGATCGACTGCGGTCCGTCGATGACGTCGGCGGTGACCTCGAAGCCCCGGTCTGCCGGGAGGCAATGGAGGAACACGGCATCCGACGCCGCGCGCGCCATGAGTGCGGTATCGACCCGATACTCGCCGAAGGCCGCGACCCGCGCCGCCTTCTCGTCCTCCTTGCCCATCGACACCCAGGTGTCGGTGACGACGACGTCGACGCCGTCGACCAGGGCCGCGGCATCCGCTCCCACCGTGATCGACCCGCCGGTGGTCGCCGCGATGGCCCGCGCGTCGGCCACGACCTGCTCTGATGGCTCGAAGCCCGCCGGGGATGCGACCCGGACGTGCATGCCGGCAGTCGCGCCGGCGAGCAGGTAGGACTGCGCCATGTTGCTGGCGCCGTCGCCGAGGAAGGTGAGGCTGAGGCCGGCCAGCTCGCCCTTGTGCTCGCGGAGCGTGAGCAGATCGGCGAGCAGCTGGCACGGGTGGAAGTCGTCGGAGAGTGCGTTGACGACGGGGACCGTCGTCCCGGCCGCCATCTCCTCGAGTCCGGCCTGGCCGTAGGTACGCCAGACGATGGCCGAGACCATGCGCTCGAGCACGCGTGCGGTGTCGCTCGGGGTCTCCTTGCCGCCCAGCTGGCTGTTCGCAGTGGAGATGATCAGTGGGGATCCACCGAGGTCGGCGATCCCGACCGCGAACGAGACGCGGGTGCGGGTCGACGACTTGTCGAAGATGACGGCGACGGTCTGCGGCCCGGCCAGGGGCTTCACGGCGTAGCGGTCGCGCTTCAGCTCCACCGCGAGATCGAGGATGGCGGCCTGCTCGGCCGGGGTGATGTCGTCGTCACGGAGGAAGTGGCGGGTCATGGGGTCTCTTTCGCGGTGGCGGGACGGACGCTCTCGAGAGCGCGGGTGAAACGAGCGGTGAACTCCGCGATCTCGGTGTCGCCGATGATGAGCGGCGGGGCGAGGCGGATGCTCTGGGGATTGGGGGCGTTGATGATGAGGCCCTCGCGGAGCGCGGCCGCGACGACCTCGGGCGCCACGGGCTCGGACAGGGCGATACCGAGCAGGAGGCCGGCCCCACGGACACCCGTCACCAGCGGAGAGCCGATGCCCATGATGGCCGCACGCAGTTCCTGACCGCGCAGCTCGGCGTTGGCCACGAGCCCTGTGGACTCGATCTCCTCGAGAACGGCGTTGGACGTCGCGGTGGCGAGGGGGTTGCCGCCGAAGGTGCTGCCGTGCTGACCTGGGCCGAACAGCTCGGACGCATCGCCGTAGGTGACGAGGGCGCCGATGGGGAACCCTCCCCCGATGCCCTTGGCCAGCGTGACGGCATCCGGAACGATCCCGGCATGCTGGAACCCGAACCAGCGACCTGTGCGCCCTGCGCCGGTCTGGATCTCGTCGATGATGAGCAGCGCCCCGTGCTGCGTGGTGAGCTCGCGGGCGCGCTCGAGGTAGCCGTCGGGCAGCGGGCGCACGCCGGCCTCTCCGAGGATGGGCTCGACGAAGAGTGCCGCGACGGTACCGTCGATCGCCTGCTCGAGCGCCTCGAGGGTGGGGGCGATGTGCTCGACTCCCCCGGGCACGGGCTGGAAGTCCTCCCGCATGGCCGGTTTGCCGCTGAGCGCGAGCCCGCCCATGGTGCGTCCGTGAAAGGAGTCGACGAGTGTGATGATGCGCGTGCGCGGCGGCGAGGAGTGCTGCGACGAGTGCAGGCGGGCGAGCTTGAACGCCGCCTCGTTCGCCTCGGCCCCGGAGTTGCCGAAGTAGACGCGGCCGCGCTCTCCAGCTCCCGTGATGCGCTTGAGCCGCTCGGCGAGGGCGACCTGCGGCTCGGTGGCGAAGTAGTTCGAGACGTGGGCGAGCCGCGCGGCCTGCGCCGAGACCGCCGCGACGAACACCGGATGCGCGTGACCGAGCGAGTTGACGGCGATGCCGGCCAGGAAGTCGAGATAGCTCATGCCGTCCATGTCCCAGACCCAGCAGCCCTCGCCGCGGTCGAGCATGCCGAGCGGGGTCGCCATGCTGCCCATCATCGACTGGTGGAAACGATCGTGCCAGGCGTTCATGCGGGGACCACCTCCGTGCCGATGCCGCTCTGAGTGAAGATCTCGAGCAGGATCGCGTGCGGCTCGCGCCCGTCGATGATGGCCGCCTTGGCCACTCCGCCGTCGACGGCGTCGAGACAGGCGGTCATCTTGGGGATCATGCCCGACTCGAGGGTGGGGAGCAGGTCGCGCAACTCGGGGGCGCCGATGACTGAGACGAGGGACTCGCGGTCGGGCCAGTCGCGGTAGAGACCGGCCACGTCGGTGAGGATCACAAGCTTGGCGGCGCCCAGAGAGATCGCCAGCGATGCCGCGGCGGAGTCGGCGTTCACGTTGAGAGACTGCCCCGGAGCATCGACATCGGGAGCGATCGAGGAGACGACCGGGATGCGCCCGGCGTCGAGTTGCGCGAGCACGGCGGCAGGATCGACCTCGATGACGTCTCCGACGAGTCCGAGGTCGATCTCCTCGCCGTCGACGACGGCTCCCCGGCGACGCCCCCTGAACAAACCGGCATCCTCACCGGAGAGACCGGCGGCGAGCGGGCCGTGCTCGTTGATCGAACTGACCAGCTCGCGGTTGACCTGGCCGGAGAGGACCATGCGCACGACGTCCATGGTCTCGGGCGTCGTCACCCTGTAGCCGCCGCGGAACTCGCTCGCGATGCCGAGCCGATCGAGCATCGACGAGATCTGCGGGCCGCCGCCGTGGACGATGACGGGCCGGATGCCTGCGTAGCGGAGGTAGACCATGTCCTCGGCGAATGCCCGCTGCAGTTCGGGGCTCACCATGGCGTTTCCGCCGAACTTCACCACCACGATCTGGTCGTGGAAGCGCTTCAGCCAGGGCAGCGAATCGATGAGGATCTGCGCCTTCGAGGCCGCGGACTGCTGCGCGATCCCGGGGGCGGTGTCTTCGAGCGTCATCCGTCTCCTCCTAGCTCGCGTAGGCGCTGTTCTCATGCACGTAGTCGTGCGTGAGGTCGTTGGTCCAGATGGTGGCCTGCGCCTCGCCGACCTGCAGGTCGATGAGAACGTGCACGGCGCGCGGCGCGAGGTCGACCTCGTCTCGCGAGCGGTCGGGCCGGCCCTCCGAACAGACGCGGACGCCGTTCATCGAGACGTCGACGTTGTAGGGGTCGAAGGTGGCGCTCGTGGTTCCGATGGCGGCCAGCACGCGGCCCCAGTTGGGATCGTTGCCGAAGATCGCGGCCTTGAACAGGTTGTTGCGGGCGACGGAGCGCCCCACTTCGACGGCGTCGAGTTCGCTCGCGGCCCCGACGACCTCGATGGCGATGTCGTGGCTCGCACCCTCGGCGTCGGACTGCAGCTGCAGGGCGAGATCACGGCAGACCTCGGTGAGCGCAGCGGTGAACTCCTCGATGTCGGGCGTGATGCCCGAGGCACCCGAGGCGAGCAGCGACACCTGGTCGTTGGTCGACATGCAGCCGTCGGAGTCGAGGCGATCGAACGTCACGCGGGTGGCCGAGCGGAGCGACGCGTCGAGGGCGGATGCCGTGAGATCGGCATCCGTGGTGATGACGACGAGCATCGTGGCGAGGCCCGGCGCGAGCATGCCGGCACCCTTCGCGATGCCGCCGAGGCTCCAGCCGTCGCGCTGCACGACCGTGGTCTTGGGCTTGGAGTCCGTCGTCATGATGGCCCGCGCCGCATCGGCTCCCCCGTCGACGCTGAGCGCTGAGGCGGCCGTCATGACGCCGGCAGCCAGGAGTTCGCCATCGAGCTGGTCGCCGATGAGGCCCGTGGAGCAGACGAGGACGTCCCCTGCCGACACGTCGAGCGCCTCGGCGACGGCCTCGGCCGTGCGATGCGTGACCTGAAAGCCCTGGGGACCGGTGAAGCAGTTCGCCCCGCCGGAGTTCAGCACGATCGCGCTGGCCACGCCGTCGACGATGACCTGCTGCGACCAGAGGATGGGATTGGCCTTCGCCCGGTTGCTGGTGAACACCACGGCGGCCTGCTGCGACGGACCTCGGTTGACAATGAGGGCGAGGTCGGGCGCGCCGGAGGTCTTGATGCCTGCGGCGATTCCGGATGCCTCGAAGCCGAGGGGGGCTGTGACTGTCACGGTGCGACTCCGTTCACGGGGAGACCAGTGGTCTCCGGAAGGCCGAGGGCGATGTTCGCCGACTGGATGGCGGCTCCGGCGGTGCCCTTGACGAGGTTGTCGACGGCGGTGGTGACGACCACGCGGCCGGCGGCCTCGTCTATGGCGAGGCCGATGAGGGCCGTGTTCGCGCCCTGCACGTCTGACGTGCGCGGTTGCTCACCCTCGGGCAGCATCTGCACGAAGGGCTCGCCGGCGTAGGCCGTCTCCCATGCACGACGGATGCCGGCGGCATCCGTGCCCGGAACGATGCGCGCCGTGCTGACGGCGAGGATGCCCCGGGACATCGGCACCAGGACCGGCGTGAAGGAGATGGTGGGGGCTGTCGCGCCGGCCGCCCGGAGCGCCTGTTGGATCTCGGGGATGTGCCGGTGGCCGCCACCGACTGCGTACGGGCTCGCCGACCCGAGGATCTCGCTCGCGAGCAGGTTCACCTTGAGGCTCTTCCCGGCGCCGGACGGGCCGACGGCGAGCACCGAGACCAGGTCCTGCTCCTCGATGACTCCGGCGAGGATGCCCGGCGCAAGGGAGAGCGCGACTGTGCTGGCGTTGCAGCCCGGCGCCGCGATGCGCCGGGAGGAGGCGAGATCGGCGCGCTGGTCGCCGGCCGCGCGCGGAAGCTCGGGAACGCCGTAGGTCCAGGCGCCGTAGTGATCGCCGCCGTAGAACGCGGCCCAGTCGGTCGCGCTCTCGAGCCTGTGGTCGGCGCCGCAGTCGACGACGAGGGTCTCGGGCGAGAGCTGCTCCGTCACCTCGCCGGACTTGCCGTGCGGGAGTGCGAGGAACACAACGTCATGGCCGGCGAGGACGTCGGCGGTCGTGGGCTGCAACACCAGGTCGCCGTAGCTGCGCAGGTGCGGCTGGGCGGCGACCAGCTTCTGGCCGGCGTTCTGGTGCGCGGTGACAGTGCGCACCTCGAAGTCGGGATGCGAGGCGAGCAGGCGCAGCAGTTCGCCACCTGCATAGCCGGATGCGCCGGAGACGGCGACCGAGAACGTCATGATTCCACCTTAGGGTCGAGAGCTGTCGAGGCTGATGCGGCGACGCTCACGACGAACGGCTTCACCGTCGTTGCGAGGTCGCCTAGAGTCGGCGCTCGACCCGGCGTCGGGGCAGCACGGAACCCACGCGCGCGGTGCGCGAGACGGTGGGCTGTGCGGTGGGCATGGAGCGACCCTACCGGTCGCCGACACAATCCTGCAAATGACGCAAGATTCTGGCGTGGCGCAGCACGAGACTGATGAACGCGCCCCTTCAGGCCCAACTGAAGGCCCGCGCTGGTGAAACTGAGCCGCGCTCCCGGGGTTTCGGACGCGCGGCGCAGTTTCGGTAGCGCGAGACCGGCTCAGTCGCGGAGGTGCGCTCCGTGCAGTTCGGTGGCGCGAGCGGCACCGGCGAGCTTGGCCTCCGAGGCCTCGGCCGCCGTGAGCGTGCGGTCGGCGGCACGGAAGCGCAGCGCGAACGTGAGGCTCTTCGTGCCGTCGGGCAGTCCGGCTCCGCGGTAGTCGTCTACGAGCCGGGCGTCCTCGAGGAGTTCTCCAGCGCCTTCGACGATGGCGGCGCGAATCGCACCGGCCGGAACGTCCGTCGCCACCACGAGCGAGAGGTCCTGCGTCGCCGCGGGCTTGGTCTGCACAGGTCGGGCGAGGATCTCGGACCTGCCCAGGCGGACGAGCGCGTCGAGGTCGAGTTCTACTGCCGCCACTGTGCGAGGCAGGTCTGCGGATGCCGCGAGATCGGGCAGCAGCTCGCCTGCGAAGCCGACGGTCTCACCGGCCGCGAGGATGCGCGCGGTGCGGCCGGGGTGGAACGCCGGGTGGACGCCCTGCTCGATCACGAGCTCGACGTCGAGGGCTGTGCCGAGACGCTGCGCCACACCGATCGCGTCCTGCCAGTCCCAGGCGACGGGGGCCTGACCCGGCTGGCGCACGATGGCGTTGCCGATGAGGAGCGCGGCGACGTTCCGCGGCTGGCGCGGGATTCCCGCATCGAGGTCGGCGAGCACGGCCGCATCGGGCCGGGCGTTGCCGACGGGCAGCGTGGCGCTGCCGAAGGTGCCGGATGCCGTCGGCAGGGTGACGAGGCCGGTCTCGAAGATCGCGAGGTCGGTGATGCCGCGCGACAGGTTGCGGTGCGCGATCTCCGCGAGTCCCGGCAGGAGCGAGGTGCGCAGCAGCGGCCGAGCCCCGTCGAGCGGGTTCGCCACCCTGACGGGCTGGGCGATCTCGCCCTCGAGGCTGGAGAAGGCTGCGGCATCCGTCGCACTGACGAACGGGTAGGCCAGGACCTCCGTGAGGCCGCTGCCCGCGAGCACGTTCGAGGTGATGCGACGCAGGCGCTGGGCGCGGGTGAGACCGCGGCCAGGAGGAGCGACGGGAAGCACGGCGGGGATTCGGTCGTAGCCGTTGATGCGGGCGACCTCCTCGGCGAGGTCGGCCTTGCCGACGATGTCGGGGCGCCAGCTCGGCGGCGTGACGGCGAGCCCGCCTTCGGCCTGCTCGACAAGTGCACCGATCTCGACGAGCACCGAGCGGATCTCGTCGTCCGTGTAGTCGACACCGATGAGGCCGGTGACGAAGCCGTCGGGCAGGAAGACCGAGGCGCGAGGCTCCACCTGGCCCGTGCTGGTGGCTGCATCCTCGACGGTGCCGCCGGCCAGCTCGGCGAGGAGCTGGGCTGCGCGGGCGGCTGCGACCTCGGCTACTGCCGGGTCCACTCCGCGCTCGAAGCGCTTGGACGCCTCGCTCGGCAGCTTGTGGCGGCGAGCGGTGCGGGCGATCGTCACGGGGTCGAAGTTCGCGGCCTCGATGAGCACGTTCACCGTGTCGCTGCCGATCTCGGTGCGGGCTCCTCCCATGACGCCGGCCAGGCCGATGGGCCCGGCTCCGTCGGTGATGAGAAGGTCCTCGTCGGAGAGCGTGCGCTCCTTCTCGTCGAGGGTGACGATGCTCTCCCCGGCGCGGGCACGGCGCACGACGATGCCGTCGACGAGGGTGTCGAGGTCGTAGCCGTGCAACGGCTGACCGAGTTCGAGCATCACGTAGTTGGTGATGTCGACCACGAGGGAGATCGAACGGATGCCGGCCAGCTTCAGGCGGGCGATCATCCACGCCGGGGTACGGCGGGTCGGGTCGACGCCCCGCACGATGCGGGTGACGAAGGTCGTCGCACCGACGCGACCCCGCACGGGGGCGTCGTCGGCGATGGTGACGGGGAAGGCGCTCGATCCGCTTCCGGCTCCGGCGAGCGCCGGGTCGCGGAAGGCGGCACCGGTGGCGTGGGCGTACTCGCGGGCGACGCCGCGGATGGAGAAGGCGTAGCCGCGGTCTGGGGTGACGTTGATCTCCACGGCGGCGTCGTCGAGGGAGAGCAGGCTGATCGCATCCGCTCCCACTGCGGGATCGAGATCGAGCTCCGCCAACCGCAGGATGCCGTCGTGCTCCTCGCCGAGGCCGAGCTCCCGCGCCGAGGCGATCATGCCGTCGGAGACGTGGCCGTAGGTCTTGCGGGCCGCGATGGGGAACGGTCCGGGCAGCACGGAGCCGGGCAACGTCACGACGACCTTGTCGCCGACGAAGAAGTTGCCAGCACCGCAGACGATGCCGTGCACGGCGTCGCCGCCGTCAGCCGCGGTCTCGCCTTCAGGGGCGACGCGCACCTGGCACCAGCGGATGGTCTTGCCGTTGGACTGCGGCTCCTCGACGAACTCGAGAACCTCGCCCACGACGATCGGACCGCTCAACTCGAAGTCGTGCACGTCCTCCTCCTCGAAGCCGACGCGCACGAGTGCCTCGTGCAGCGACCCCGTCGTCGTACCGGGAACGAGGTCGACGTACTCCGCCAACCAGCTCAGGGGAACTCTCACGACTAGACCACCATTCCGAACTGCTGGCTGAACCGCACATCGCCCTCGACGATGTCGCGCATGTCCTCGACGTCGTTGCGGAACATGAGCGCGCGCTCGATGCCCATACCGAACGCGAAGCCCGAGTAGACCTCGGGGTCGATGCCCGCTGCCTTGAGCACATTGGGGTTGATCATGCCGCACCCACCCCACTCGATCCATCGGGCTCCGCCGACGAAGGTGGGGTGCCAGACGTCGAGCTCGGCCGACGGCTCGGTGAACGGGAAGTAGTTCGGACGCAGGCGGATCTTGGCGCCGTCGCCGAACAGCGTGCGGGCGAAGTGCTCGAGGGTGCCGCGCAGGTGAGCCATGGTGAGGCCCTTGTCGACGGCGAGGCCCTCGAACTGCGTGAACACAGGGGTGTGCGTCGCGTCGAGCTCGTCGGTGCGGAACACGCGACCGGGGGCGAGCACGTAGATCGGCACCTCGCGCTCGAGCATGGTGCGCACCTGCACGGGGCTGGTGTGGGTACGCAGCACGAGGTGCGCCTCGGGCGGATCGATGAAGAAGGTGTCCTGCATCGCGCGCGCGGGGTGGTCTGCGTCGAAGTTGAGCGCGTCGAAGTTGAACCACTCGCTCTCGAGCTCCGGTCCCTCGGCGATCTCCCAGCCCATGCCAACGAAGACATCGATGACCTGGTCCTGCAGAAGGGAGAGCGGATGCCGCGCGCCCGCGGACTGGCGCACCGCAGCGGCGGTGACGTCGACCCGCTCGGCCTCGAGGCGCGCAGTGGCCTCGGCCTCGACGATGGCGGACTCGCGGGCGGCGAAGGCCTGGTTCACCCGGCCGCGGGCCTGACCGACGAGCTTGCCGAGCGCGGCCTTCTGGTCGTTGGGGACGCTGCGCAGGAGACCGTTCAGGCGCGCGAGCGGAGACGACTCGCCCGTGTGCTCGGTACGGACCGTCTTGAGGGCTGCGGAGTCGGATGCTGCCTCGATGGCCGCAAGGGCCGCCTCGACGGCGGCATCGACGCTCGCCTCGGTGATTTCGGTGGGTTCAGACACGAGGCACAAGTTTACCGGCGCGACGCGGCGCACGGCGAACGGTGCGGCATCCGCTCATTGCGTTCCGGTTCGGAGGACCCTATTGAGAATCGGAGGCACGGGCCAGGGCGCTGGCCTGAGCCATGAGCACGGCCTGGTCGAGGTCGGGCGGTGGTCCGGCCCGCTTGCCTCTGCGGGTTCCCCCGCTCGCGGTGCGTCGTGACAGCCACCGGGCGAACCACGACAGGCTCAGATTCATGATCAGGTAGATCACGAGCGTGACGGCGAAAAGGGAGAACAGGTACCTGTTGCCGTAGAAACTGGCGAGGTTGTTCATCGTCGTTCGGATGAGCTCGTTGTAGCCGACGATGAAGCCGAGCGAGGTGTCCTTCAGCAGCACCACGAGCTGGGCCACGATGATCGGCAGCATCTGTCGGAAGGCCTGCGGGAACTCGACCAGCATGCGCGACTGGAGCGGCCGCATGCCCAGGCTGAGGCCCGCCTCGCGCTGGCCGCGTGGCAGGGACGCGAGTCCGGCGCGCAGAGCCTCGCCTATGAGGGCTCCGTTGTAGAGGATGAGCGCGATGACCACGGCCCAGAAGGCGCCGGTCGATGCGACGAGCAGGATGAAGAGCATCATCAGCAGCACGGGCATGCCGCGGAAGAACTCCAGCACGATCGTCGTCGGGATGCGTATCCAGGCCGTGGCTGCGCTCCGCAGCAAGGCGAAGACGACTCCGAGGGTGACGGCACCGACGGCGGCCACTCCTGCCGCCTGCAGGGTGGCGAGAGTGCCGCGCCAGATCGCACCCCACAGCTCGGGATCCGAGTAGATGTCCCAGCGACTCGGGTCGAACATGCCGGGAACCGTGATGCCGCCGGACTCCCGGGGTGCAGCGAGGATGCCGACCACCCAGGCGAGGGCGGCGAGGAGGACGAGGCCGCCGATGATCGACAGGATCAGGGACAACCGACGCCCTCGGGGACCCTGGGCGTCGAAGAGTACGTTCGATCCGCTCATCGCTGCACCATGACCCTGCGCTCGACGTGGGCGGCGAGGATGCCCAACGGGATGGTGATGACCAGGTAGAAGGACGCGACGCCCAGGAGCACGGCGATGACGGCATCCCCGTTGCCGTTGGCCAGCTCCTTGCCGACGGTGAACAGCTCGGCCACGAAGAAGCCGCCTGCGACTGAGGTGTTCTTGGTGAGAGCGATGAAGACGTTGATGAGCGGCGGGATCGTCATGCGGAAGGCCTGAGGGAGGATGACGAGACCGACGCTCTGTCCGAAGTTGAGGCCGAGACTGCGCGCGGCCTCGGCCTGCCCGATCGGCACACCGTTGATGCCCGATCGCAGCGCCTCCGCGACGAAAGGCGAGGTGTAGACGCTGAGCCCGATCGCTGCGAAGACGAGGTAGGAGAAGTCGGCACCGAGGTACGGGAGGATGATCGCGCAGAAGAACAGCACCAGGGTGAGCGGGGTGTTGCGCACGAGCTCGGTGTACACGGTCGCGAAGCCGCGCAAGGTGGTGACGGGCGAGATGCGCATCGCAGCGATGATCGTTCCGATGATCAGGGCCGCGATGCCCGAGACCGCCAGCAACAGGAGGGTGAGTCGGAAGCCGTCGAGGTAACGCGGCAGGTTGTCGATGACGACGTCCATGTCGGAGCCTCCCTCCTTTCGTTCAGTGTCGCGCGGGCGGACCGGTCACCCGGCCCACCCGCGCGGGATTCACTCAGTAGCGGTCGACTGCAGGCGGGTCGACGAACGGAAGCACCGTGCCGGCGGTGGACTCCCACGCCGCCTCGTAGGTGCCGTCCTCGTAGGACTCCTCCAGCGTGTCGTTGATGAAGTTCCTGAAGTCGGTGTCGTCCTTGGCCAGGCCGATGCCGTACGGCTCCTCGGTGAACGGCTCGCCGACCACCTTGAACTCGCCTTCGTTCTGCGCTGCGAGACCCGCGAGGATGACGTTGTCGGTCGAGACCGCCACGACCTTGCCGGAGCGGAGCGGCTCGAGGCAGTTGGTGTACGTGTCGGTGAGCACCGGCTCAGCGCCGATCTCGGCGAGCTTCGCCGCCGGAGTCGACCCCGTCACAGAGCAGACAGGCTGGCCCACGAGGTCGTCCTCGCTCTTGATGTCGTCATTGTCGGCGAGAGTCAGGATGGACTGACCGGCCAGGTAGTACGGCCCCGCGAAGGAGATGACCTCCTTGCGCTTGTCGTTGATCGTGTACGTCGCCACGACGATGTCGACCTGGCCGTTCTCGATGAACGGCTCGCGGTTGGCCGAGACGGTCTCGGTCCACTTGATCTTGTCCGGCGCGATTCCGAGCTTGGCCGCGATGATCTTGCCGATCTCGACGTCGAAGCCCTCGGGCGTGCCATCGGGGCCGACCAGACCGAACAACGGCTGGTCGAACTTGGTGCCGATCGTGATGGTGCCGGCCTCCGACAGCTTCTCCATGGTGGATCCGGCTGCGAAGGTCGGCGCTGCTTCCGGCGTGACTTCGGCATCGGATCCGCCGCCTCCGGCGCATCCGGCGAGGGCCAGCGCACTCGCTGCGGCAATCGCGACGAGCGACAGTCGTCTTGTGATTCTCATCTTCATCCTCTTCTCTGTGCTGTGATCTGCGTTCGATCGGGGGGTGTCGGTGGGCATCGTGCCGTGTCAGTGCTCCAGGATCTTCGAGAGGAAGTCCTGGGCCCGCTCGGAGGTCGGGTTGGTGAAGAACTGCTCGGGCGTCGCCTCTTCGACGATCTCGCCTTCTGCCATGAACAGCACACGGTCAGCGGCCTTGCGCGCGAAGCCCATCTCGTGGGTGACGACGATCATGGTCATGCCGTCTTTCGCGAGGCCGACCATCACGTCGAGGACCTCGTTGATCATCTCGGGATCGAGCGCACTCGTCGGCTCGTCGAGCAGGATCAGCTTGGGGTTCATGGCCAGCGACCTGGCGATGGCGACGCGCTGCTGCTGTCCCCCGGAGAGTTGGGCAGGCATCTTCTGGGCCTGGTTGGCCACCCCCACGCGTTCGAGCAGCTCCATCGCCTTCTCGACTGCCTGGCGCTTCGGAACCTTCTTGACCTTGATCGGTGCGAGCGTGACGTTCTCGAGCACCGACTTGTGGGCGAAGAGGTTGAACGACTGGAACACCATGCCGACGTCGGCGCGGAGTCTGGCCAGGTCTGCCCCCTCTTCCGGGAGCTTCACACCGTCGATCGAGATGGTCCCGCTGTCGATGGTCTCGAGTCGGTTGATGGCCCGGCAGAGGGTGGACTTGCCCGACCCACTGGGACCGATGACCACGACGACCTCGCCGCGGTTGACCGTCGTATTGATGTTCTTCAACACGTGCAGCTCGCCGAAGTGCTTGTCGACGTCCGAGACGACGACGAGTGGCTCACCTCGACGCACACTGATGTTCGACGTGGCCGGTGCCGCTTCGTTGTCCGCCATGTACCCCACTGTAGGGGGCAAGCCGTGGGGGGCACGGACGAAAGCGCCGGTCGGTTACGTGATCGTAACCGGGGCGTGACGCGTCAGGATCTGTGCGCGAAGGCCGATTCGTAGAGGCAGACGGATGCAGCGGTCGCGAGATTCATCGACTCGGCACTGCCGTAGATGGGCACCGAGACGGCACGGTCGGCCAGTGCCAGCTTGTCGTCGGGCAGGCCTCGCGCCTCGTTGCCGAACAGCCAGGCCGTCGGGGCGTCGAGGAGGCCCTCGTTACGCGCAGCCAGCAGGTCGTCACCCTTGATGTCTGCCGCGAGGATCTGGAGTCCGGCGGCACGAGCGCGGTCGCGCACGTCCTCGAACTCGACGTCGACGGCGATCGGCAGGTGGAAGATCGACCCTGTCGACGAACGCACGACCTTGGGGTTGTAGAGGTCGACGCTGCGCCCCGTGAAGATGACGGCATCGGCGCCGGCGGCATCCGCTGCCCGCACGATCGTTCCGGCGTTGCCCGGGTCGCGCACCTCCTCGAGGATGGCGATGAGGCGCGGCTCCGACGCGAAGATGTCCTTCACGGAGGTGGGGAACTGACGGCAGACGGCGATGAAGCCCTGGGGCGTGACGGTGTCGCTCATGGCGTCGAGCACCTGCTCGGTCACATACTCGACCTCGACGTCGGCGTCTTCCGCGGCCTGGGCGATGTCGTCGTAGCGCTCGAGGGCTGTGGGCGTGGCGAAGAGGTCGACCACGAGCTCGGGCTTGAAGGTGAGTGCCTCGGCGACGGCCTGCGGGCCCTCGAGGAGGAAGAGACCGCTGTCGACGCGAGCGGGCTTCTTGGCGAGCTTGGCGACAGCGCGGACACGGGGCGAGCGCGGGTTCTCCAGCATGGGAGCAAGTCTACCGATGGGATGCGAACGGCCCCGTCACCGCAAGGGTGACGGGGCCGTTCGAGGAATCGCTGAGCTGCTGCTGACTAGCGCGCGACCGGCGCGTTGACGTCGGCGGGAAGCGCCTTGCGGGCGGTCTCGACCAGAGCGGCGAAGGTGGCGGGCTCGTTCACGGCGAGGTCCGCGAGGATGCGACGGTCGACACCGACACCCGCGAGGCCGAGGCCCTGGATGAGACGGTTGTACGTGAGGCCGTTGGCACGCGAAGCCGCGTTGATGCGCTGGATCCACAGGCGACGGAAGTCACCCTTGCGGGCGCGACGGTCGGCGTAGCTGTAGACGAGGGAGTGGGTGACCTGCTCCTTGGCCTTGCGGTACAGGCGCGAACGCTGGCCGCGGTAGCCCTGGGCGCGCTCGAGGATGACCCGACGCTTCTTGTGGGCGTTGACCGCCCGCTTTACTCTTGCCATTTCTCTGTCTTCCTAACGTGTTGCGCGGCTCAGCGGCCGAGAAGCTTCTTGATGACCTTGGCGTCGGCCGGAGCCAGCACCTGGTCCTGGTTGAGGCGGCCCTTGCGCTTCGAGGCCTTGACCTCGAGGTTGTGGCGCATGCCGGCCTGCTGCTTCATGATCTTGCCGCTGCCGGTGACCTTGAAGCGCTTCTTGGACCCGGAGTGGGTCTTCTGCTTAGGCATTGTTTTCCTCCTGCTTGGACGCCGCCTTGGTGGCGGCCTTGTGTGCGTTGGCCTCGGCCTTTGCCTCTGACTTGTTCTTCAGAGGGCCGATGACCATGACCATGTTGCGACCGTCGATCATCGGAGTCGATTCGACAGAACCGAACTCCGCCACATCTTCGGCGAATCTCTGGAGAAGGCGCACGCCCTGATCGGGGCGGGACTGCTCACGGCCGCGGAACAGGATCATGGCTTTGACCTTGTCGCCGGCCTTGAGGAAGCCCACTGCGCGCTTCATCTTGGTTTCGTAATCGTGCTTGTCGATCTTCAGACGGAAACGAACCTCTTTGAGGATCGTGTTCGCTTGATTGCGCCGGGCCTCTTTGGCCTTCTGCGCTGCTTCGTACTTGAACTTGCCGTAGTCCATGATCTTGGCGACAGGCGGCTTGGAGTTGGGAGCAACCTCCACGAGATCGAGGTCGGCTTCCTGCGCAAGACGCAGGGCTGCCTCGATCTTGACGATGCCGACCTGCTCACCAGCTGGTCCCACGAGGCGGACCTCGGGAACGCGGATGCGGTCGTTTGTACGGGGATCGGTGATGCGAGTCTCCTCTAATCGTGCTTCAACGCTGTCGCGCGACGGGATGCCGCACGGCATCGAGAGGGGAAATCCACATAGTCCTCGCGTGATTCATCAGCACGCTGTACTACGGCACCCTGCCTACTTCCCCATCGTGAGACGAGGAAGCGGAGTGCAATCAACCCGGTAACCTAGTGAAGCGGTCAAGCGCGGGTGGGAGAATCTCCACTTTCGTTTCCGACCAGAAATGGCCGGAAGCCTGCATCAGTCTAGCAGAGGATTTCAGTGAGTCACAGTTCCGAGCACGTCAGCCCCTACGACGAGGCCGAGGACGCCTCCGTCGGCGCCACCCGCGATATCGCGGAGGTCCCGGCCGTCGAGGTCATCACGACAGCCGCTGTGCACCTCATGAGTGCAGCCGCCGTCAAGTGCGGTCTGGCCGACGATCCCGAGTCGCAGATGGACCTCGATGAAGCACGCAAGCTCATCACGGCCCTCGCCGGGCTCATCACGGCGGGTGCCCCCGAGATCAGCGACATGCATGCACGCAGCCTCCGCGACGGACTGCGATCGCTTCAACTCGCCTTCCGCGAGGCCTCGAGCATCCCCGACCCCATCGGCAAGGGCCCCGGCGAGAAGTGGACCGGGCCGGTTAACTAGCGATTCGACCGCGACTCCGTCGGGGCCTCAGCGAACGGCTAGGTCTGGCAGCGGGGGCACCACCAGGTCTCGCGCTGCTCGAGCTCGGTGCGACCGAGCTGACCGTGCTGGATGCGGGTCCCGCAGCGCCGGCATGGCTTGCCTCCGCGCCCGTACACCCAGAGGCGCTGGCCGTTGCGGTCCACGCCCGTGGTCGTGCGGGCGCTTCTCTCGGCGTTGACCGTGATGAGGCGATGGGCGAGCGCGACGATGCCTGCAGCATCCGGAACCTCGCTCATCGGACGCTGAGGGCGGATGCCGCGCAGGAAGCACAGCTCGTTCACGAACACGTTGCCCAGCCCGGCCAGGTTGCGCTGGTCGGCGAGGGCGACGGCGACGGGTACGTCGGGTCTCGCCATGAGGTTGGCGACGGCAGTGTCGGCGGCATCGGCGTTCCAGTCTGGACCGAGCAGGTCGGGGCCGAGGTGGCCGACGACCGTGTGCTCCTCGACGGTGGGAACGACTTCGAGAACTCCGAGCTCGAACCCGACGGCCACCCAGTCGGCCGTCTCGAGGATGATGCGGGCCTGAAACGCCGGGCGCTGCCACGACGTTCCGTGCCTGTAGAGGTGCCAGGCACCCTCCATCTTGAGATGCGAGTGCACGGTGAGGTCGCCAGCATGCAGCAGCAGGTGCTTGCCCCGGGCGACGACGTCGTCGACCGTGCGGCCGGTGAGGTCGACCGTGGCGAAGGCCGGAACCCTGATGTCGCTCAGGGTGATGATGTCGCCGGCGAGCGCCGCGTTCAGCGAACGGGCTGTGCGGAAGACCGTGTCACCCTCTGGCATGCTCGCCGATCGCCGATCAGACTCGAGCGCTGAGGCGGAGCCCGCGCGGAGTCTCGCTGAAGCCCGCTCCACGCAGGGCGAGCCCGGCGGGGGCTCCGAGCACGAACAGGCCGTTGACGGTCTCGACGGCGAGCTTGCGCATGCCTCCGCGTGACACGGCGGCGGCGAGCGAGGTGGCGGCGGCGGCGAGCACGGCCTCGTCGTCGGTGAAGGCCAGCATGGTCTTGCCTCCGCGCTCGACGTAGAGGGCGATGGTGCCGTCGACGAGCACGACGAGGGCGCCGGCCTTGCGCGCGGGCCGGTGCGTCGTTCCCTCGGGCAGGGCGGGCCACGCCAGCGCAGCGCCGAACGGGTTGGCCGGGTCCGTCGCGGCGAGGGTGAACGCGACCGGCGCCGGTGGCGTCGATCCGTCGTCGCGATCGACGTAGCTCCGGAGCCTGTCGACTGCCCCTGGAGCGGCGAACTGTGCGGCGCCGAGCTTGTCGACGAAGTAGCCGCGCCGACTGCGACCGGACTCCTCGAACTCGCGCAGGGTGCGGTAGACGAGAGCGAATCCGCCGATGACGCCCTCGGCGACGGCGGAGCCGCGGGTGACGACGCCGTACCGCTCGAGCAGCGTCTCCCCGAGTGCGTGTGCACGACGGGTGGCCGAGCTGTCGGGCAGAGGCAGGATCGACCAGCGACCGGCGACGGTGGGCGGCCCTCCGCGGCTGGGCATCTTCGCGCGCGGCAGCGCGCGGCCCCGGTGCATCCGAGCGCGGGGTGCCGCGCGTTGCGGTTTGTGGGCGCTGTGCCCGCCGGCCACGAGAGCGCGCACAGGGGCGAAGGTGTCGTTGGTGATGAGACCCGACCAGGTCAGTTCCCAGAGCGCATCGACGAGGGCCGAGTCGTCTTCCGAGCCCACGGCATCCGACAGCTGGCGGAAGAAGAACGCTCCCCCGGAGCCGAGGCTCGCGAGAACCTCACGCTGCAAGGGCGTCGTCTCGGCCTCGAGCGAGACGGGCAGGGTGAGGGCAGCGGTGTCGGCCAGGTGGAGGCTGATCCAGCCGTCGTCGCCCGCGAGCGCTCCAGAGCCGCACCAGACCACCTCACCTGTCGCCATCAGCTCGTCGAGCATCGCCGGGCTGTAGTCGGACACGCGTGCGGGGAACACCAGCGACTCCCATGCCGAGGCCGGCAGACGAGCACCCTCGAGCTGTTCGATGACGGATGCCACACCATCGAGCCCGCGCAGCCTGCCGCCGACGTGCTGCCAGACGGGAAGGAACCGGGCGAGGGCACGCTGCTCGACGGGCTCGATCTCGTGCCGGAGGGCGGCGAGCGAGCGGCGGCGGAGGCGGCGCAGCACCTCGGCGTCGCACCACTCCGCGGACGTTCCGTTCGGACGGAACTCTCCCTCGACGAGTCGGCGCGCGTCGACCAGCCGACGGAGCGCCGAGCGCGCGACCGCGATGCCGATTCCGAGCCTCTCGGCCACCTCTTCGGTGGCGAATGGTCCGTGGGTGCGTGCATAGCGGCTGATCAGGTCGCCGAGCGGGTCGGCGACGGCCTCGAGGTAGGCCTCGGGCACGCCCACCTGGATGGGAACGCCCAACGCATCGCGCAACCGGCCGACGTCTTCGATGGCGGCGAGTCGATCGGCTCCGGCGACGGCGGTGCGGATGATGCGCTTGGCGCGCAGAAGCTCCTCCACGTGCTCGGCCACATCGGGCAGCGTCTCCGCCGTCACGCGCGCACTGATCTCCTCGACCGACAGCGCTCCCAGGCCGCGCAGCAGATCGGCGATGCCCTCGATGCCCTTGGCCCGGCGATCAGGGGCGAGGCGCTGGAGTTCACGCTCGGTGTCGTCGATGACGGCGGGGTCGAGGAGTTCGCGAAGCTCCACCCGGCCGAGAAGCTCGGCCAGCAGGGTCGAGTCGATGGCGAGGGCCGCCGCCCGACGCTCGGCGAGCGGGCTGTCGCCCTCGTACATGAAGGCGCCGACGTAGCCGAACAGCAGAGTGCTCGCGAACGGACTCGGGGTATCGGTCGTCGTCTCGACCAGGCGGATGCCACGCGAGCCGATCTCACGTGCGAGCGAGAGCAGCGACGGCAGGTCGTAGACGTCTTGGAGGCACTCACGCAGCGTCTCGAGGATGATCGGGAACGTCGGGAAGGTGCGGGCGACGTCGAGCAGTTGTGCCGACTTCTGGCGCTGCTGCCAGAGCGGCGATCGCGTGCCGGGCCTGTAGTGCGGCAGGAGCAGCGCGCGGGCGGCGCACTCGCGGAAGCGCGAGGCGAACAGGGCGGATCCGCCGACCTCGTCGGTGACGAGCTGCTCGAGCTCGTCGGCCTCGAAGACGAACAGCTCGGCCCCGGGCGGCTCCACCCCGGTGTCCGGAATGCGCACGATGATGCCGTCGTCGCTGGCGATGGAGGCGCCGTCGATGCCGTGGCGCTCCCGCACGCGCGCGCTGATGGCGAGGGCCCAGGGAGCGTGCACGTTCATGCCGTACGGGGAATGCAGGATGACGCGCCAGTCGCCGAGCTCGTCGCGCACCCGCTCGACGACGAGGGTGCGGTCGGTCGGCACCTGGCCCGTCGCCGCGCGCTGGTCGGTGAGGAATGCGATGAGGTTGGTCGCGGCACGATCGTCGAGTCCGCCGGCACGGATGCGGCTTCTGGCGTCGGCATCCGTCGCCGAGGAGACGTCGCGCATGAACTCGCCGAGTGCCCGCCCGAGCTCGGCGGGCCGGCCCAGCGAGTCGCCCTTCCAGAACGGGAGCCGCCCCGGCTGGCCGAACGCCGGCGTGACGTTGACGCGGTCGTGGGTGATCTCCTGGATGCGCCAGCTCGTGGCGCCGAGCGCGAAGACGTCGCCGACACGGGACTCGTAGACCATCTCCTCGTCGAGTTCGCCGACGCGACGGCCCGTGAGCTCGTCGCCGCCGACGAGGAAGACGCCGAACATGCCGCGGTCGGGGATGGTGCCGCCGCTCGTGACGGCGAGGCGCTGGGCACCGGGGCGACCCGTGAGCACGCCGGCTTCGCGGTCCCACACGATGCGCGGCCGCAGCTCCGCGAACTGGTCGGACGGGTAGCGCCCGGCGAGGAGGTCGAGCGTGGCCTCGTAGGCGGAGCGCGGCAGCGCGGAGAACGGGGCGCTGCGGCGCACGATGTCGAACCAGCCGTCGACGCCCAGCTGGTCGAGGGCGACGGCGGCCACGGTCTGCTGGGCGAGGATGTCGAGCGGATTGGCGGGGATGTGCAGCGTCTCGATGGCGCCGGCCAGCATGCGCTCGGCCGTGACGGCGGCGTGCACGAGGTCGGCGCGGTGCTTGGGGAAGATGACGCCGCGGGAGACCTCTCCCACCTGATGTCCGGCGCGGCCGACGCGCTGCAGGCCGCTCGCGACGGACGGCGGCGACTCGACCTGCACGACGAGGTCGACGGCGCCCATGTCGATGCCGAGCTCGAGGCTCGAGGTGGCGACGACGCAGCGCAGGCGACCCGACTTGAGGTCGTCCTCGATCTCGGCGCGCTGCTCCTTGCTCACGGAGCCGTGGTGCGCTCGCGCGAGCAGCGGTTCGGCGCCCTGCATCTGGCCGGCCTGGCCCATGAGAGCTGCCGGTGGGGCGGCATCCGTCGTCTCGGATTCGCCCGTGCGTTCGGCGTAGATCTCGTTCAGCCGTGCCGTGAGCCTCTCGGCCAGACGTCGCGAGTTCGCGAAGACGATCGATGAGCGGTTCTCGAGCACGCGGTCGACGATCGCCTCTTCGACGTGCGGCCAGATGGACCCCGTCTGCGGCGTGGCGCTCGAGGTCGCCCCCTCGCGCTCGGGCGCCGGTGGCAGGTCTGCCATGTCGTCGACGGGGACGACGACCCTCAAGTCGAACCGCTTCTCCGATGCCGGCGCGACGATCTCGACGGGGGCGCTCGCACAGAGGAACCGCGCCACCTCCTCGGGCGGCCGCACTGTGGCGGAGAGCCCGATGCGTTGCGCCGGCTTCTCGAGGAGCTCGTCGAGCCTCTCGAGCGAGACGGCGAGATGGGCCCCGCGCTTGGTGCCGGCGACGGCGTGGATCTCGTCGACGATGACGGTCTCGACCGTGCGCAGGGTGTCGCGCGCGGCCGAGGTGAGCATGAGGAAAAGCGATTCGGGAGTCGTGATGAGGATGTCTGGCGGCGACTTCTGCAGGGTGCGGCGATCGGATGCCGGAGTGTCACCCGAGCGCACACCGACACTGACGTGCGGCGGCTCGATGCCCAGCCTGTCGGCGACACGGGCGATGCCGACCAGGGGTGCCCGCAGGTTGCGCTCGACGTCGACGCCGAGCGCCTTGAGCGGAGAGATGTAGAGAACGCGCGTGCCCGGCTGGTCGTCTGCCGCCTTCGCGTGCAGGGCATCGAGCGACGACAGGAACGCGGCGAGGGTCTTGCCGGAACCCGTCGGCGCGACGACCAGGGCGTGCGAGCCGCGACCGATCGCGTCCCACGCGCCGGATTGAGCGAGGGTGGGCGCACTGAAGGCCTCGTCGAACCACGTACGCGTGGCGGGCGAGAACCTGTCGAGGGCGGAACCCATGGTTCTATCCTGCCGTGACCCACCGACACATCGGATGGCCTCGCCTTCGCGCTGCGCGCAGGGTATCGTGCGGCCTCTCAGCGCTGCGGGTCAGCGTGATGCCACCAGCCGCACCTTCAGGGAGTCGACGGCAGTGGCGATGTGGTCGTCTGCGGCCCAGCGCTGCGCGAGTCGGCCGAGGATCGTGTCGAGCTCTCCACTGTCGAGACCGTCGACGAGTTCGAGTTCGACGACGAGCTCGGGCCCGACCAGGCGGGAATGCGGGTCGCCCGCGGCCAGCCTGACCCTGAGGACCGCGAGCTCGCTTCCGATCGCGCGCTCGAACGCCGCGGCCACCAGGGGCGACTCGAAGCTCGGCGTCCATGGCTGGCCCTGCGCGACGGCCCAGAGCGCCGGGCGACGGATGGCGAACTCGGTCTCCGATGTCGGGTCGAGGACGACGAGCTCGGTATCCTCGCTGGCGGCAGCGAGGGCGACGCGCACGCCGTCGGCCGGCACCGGACGCGCCGAGGGGTTCCACGCGGACATGGCGGCCACCGAGCTGAAGACGGGGAGCACGTTGCGGCCGTCGGGCCCGGCGACGGTGACGATGGCCAGCTCCTGGCTCTTGTCGACGATGTGACCGTGGTCGTTCACCCCGGCCTCCCCGAGCTGCGCGACGAGAGGGATGAGCAGGCGGGAGTCCCGCACGGCGTCGACCACCTCCGCCTGCCCGAGTTCGAGGGCCCGGAACCGTCGCAGCGCCTCGATCAGCCGCGGTGGCGCACTGCCGTCATCGGCCGAACTCGTGTTCGGCTCGAACGAACGACCGGCCCACGGTTGGCCGGCAGAGTCGGCGAGGTGGGCGGGAAGCGACGCTGCAGACTCGGGGAGCGACGGATGCCGCTCCCCGGGCCGGTCAGTCGGCTGCGACATCCAGCGCCTCGGCGAGGGTGAACGCTCCCGCGTACAGTGCCTTGCCCACGATGGCTCCCTCGAGACCAAGCGGCACCAGATCGCGGAGGGCCTTGATGTCGTCGAGGCTGGAGATCCCGCCGGACGCGACGACGGGTCGCTCCGTCTTCTCCATCACGAGCTTGAGCAGCTCGATGTTCGGTCCCTGCAGTGTGCCGTCCTTGGTGACGTCGGTCACGACGTACCGCGCGCAGCCGGCCTCCTCGAGGCGCTCCAGTACCTCCCAGAGGTCGCCGCCCTCGCGGGTCCAGCCGCGGGCGGCGAGCGTGGTTCCGCGCACGTCGAGGCCCACGGCGATGGCCTCGCCGTACTTCGAGATGACGTTCGCCGCCCACTCGGGGTTCTCGAGAGCCGCGGTTCCGAGGTTGATGCGCTTGGCCCCGCTGTCGAGGGCCGCCTCGAGAGAGCGGTCGTCGCGGATGCCGCCCGAGAGCTCGACGTTGATGCCGTGCATCTGCCTCATCACGCGGCGCAGCACGTCGAGGTTGTCGCCGCGGCCGAAGGCGGCGTCGAGGTCGACGAGGTGGATCCACTCGGCGCCCTGCGACACCCAGTCCTCCGCCGCCTGCACGGGGTCGCCGTAGTTGGTCTCGGTGCCGGCCTCGCCCTGGGTCAGGCGGACGGCCTTGCCATCGGCGACGTCGACGGCGGGAAGCAGCACCAGGCCGGGCGTGGAATGGAAGTCGCTCATGTCATCCTCGGTTCCTCGCGGCGTACGGCCGCGCGTTGATAGTACGCCCGGGTGGGCGAGGGGGTCGGCGGGCGGAGCTCAGTCGCGGAGCGATCCGATCCAGTTGCGGAGCAGGCGGATACCGGCCTCGCCCGACTTCTCGGGGTGGAACTGGGTGGCGGCCAGCGGTCCGTTCTCGACCGCCGCGAGGAAGCGGCCGCCGTGCTCGGCCCAGGTGACCTGGGGTTGCGGGAACGGGGGCATGACGTCGAGCGTCCAGGCCTGAGCGGCGTAGGAGTGAACGAAGTAGAACCTCTCGTCGCGGATGCCGTCGAACAGCACCGAATCCTCGGCGGCGTCGACGGTGTTCCAGCCCATGTGCGGCAGGACGGGGGCGTCGAGCTGGGTGACGACACCTGGCCACTCCCCCAGGCCCTCGCGGTCGACGCCGCGCTCGATGCCGCGCTCGAAGAGCACCTGCATGCCGACGCAGATGCCGAGCACCTTCCGGCCACCGGCGAGCCGGCGATCGATGAGTTCGTCACCGCGCACGGCCTTCAGGGCGTCCATGACGGCCGAGTACGCGCCGACACCGGGAACGAGGAGGCCGTCGGCATCCATCACGGCACGGCGATCGTGGGTGATCTCGACCTCGGCTCCGGCCAGCTCGACGGCCTTCGCAGCCGAGTGCACATTGCCCGAGCCGTAGTCGAGGACGACGACCTTCGTCACAGGGCTCCCTTGGTGGACGGGATGCCGACGACGCCGGCATCGAAGGCCTTGGCCTGGCGGAAGGCGCGCGCGAAGGCCTTGAACTCGGCCTCGGCGATGTGGTGCGGGTCGCGCCCGCGCACCAGCTCGAGGTGGACCGTGAGGCCGGCGGCGAAGGTGATCGCCTCGAAGAAGTGGCGCACCATCGATCCGGTGAAGTGGCCGCCGATGAGGTGGAACTCGAAGCCTGCAGGCTCGCCGAGGTGCACGAGGTAGGGCCGACCCGAGATGTCGACGACGGCCTGCGCGAGCGACTCGTCGAGGGGCACGAGGGCGTCGCCGTAGCGGGCGACGCCGCGCTTGTCGCCGAGGGCCTCGCGGATGGCCTGGCCGAGCACGATGCCCGTGTCCTCGACCGTGTGGTGCACGTCGATGTCTGTGTCGCCGCTGGCCCGCACGGTGAGATCGGTGAGCGAGTGCTTGGCGAAGGCCGTGAGCATGTGATTGAAGAACGGAACCGTGGTCTCGATGTCGCTCGTGCCTGTTCCGTCGAGGTTCACGGACAGGTCGATGTTCGATTCGCTCGTCGCGCGCACGGCACGGGCCGTGCGGGGGGCAGTCTCACTCATGCTCAGATCCTATTCGGCGCGTGGTCGGCGATGGCATCGAGGAAGGTCGTGGTCTCGGCCTCGGTGCCTGCGCTCACCCGCAGGGTGTGCGGGATGCCGACATCGCGCACGAGGATGCCGCGGGCCAGCAGCGCCTCGAAGACTGCGTTCGGGTCGTCGACCCCGCCGAACAAGACGAAGTTGCTCGAGCTGCGGAAGGCCTGGAAGCCGAGCTCACCGAGCCTGTCGACGATGCGGTCGCGTTGGACCCGGATGTCGTCGACCATGGCCAGCAGTTCCGGCGCGTGCGCGATGGCGGCGGTCGCTGCTGCCTGGGTGAGCGCGGACAGGTGGTACGGCAGCCGCACGAGGCGCAGCGCATCCGTCACAGCGGTATCGGCGGCGAGGTAACCCAGCCGCACCCCCGCGTAGGCGAATGCCTTGCTCATGGTGCGGGAGACGAGCAGGCGCGGCCGGCCGTCGAGCAGGGTGAGAGCACTGTCCTCACCGTCGTGCGCGAACTCGGCGTATGCCTCGTCGACGAGCACGATGCCGTCTGCGGCGTCGTACACGGCCGCGATGGTCTCGAGCGAGAGGGGGGTGCCGGTCGGGTTGTTGGGCGAACAGAGGAAGACGATGTCGGGCTTGTGCTCCAGAACCGCAGCAGCGGCGGACTCGGGCGAGAGCTCGAAGTCGGCGTCGCGCGCCGCGCCGATCCAGGCCGTGCCGGTGCCCGAAGCGAGCAGCGGGTACATCGAATAGGTGGGGACGAAGCCGAGCAGAGTGCGTCCCGGACCGCCGAAGGCCTGCAGGACGTGTTGCAGTACCTCGTTGGATCCGTTCGCCGCCCAGATCTCGTCGCGGGTGAGGCCGTGACCGAGGTAGCCGGCGAGGGCGTCGCGGAGAACGCTGAACTCGCGATCGGGGTAGCGGTTGACGCCCGGGATGACCTCGCCGATGGCCGCCAGGATGTCGGTGGCGACGGCATCCGGAATCGGATGCGTGTTCTCGTTGACGTTGAGGGCGACCGGCACGACCTTCTGCGGGGCGCCGTACGGGGTGCGCCCTCTCAGGTCGTCGCGGAGGGGGAGCTCATCGAGAGTCGTCACTCCATCAATCGTACCGGCGGCGTTCGCCGTGTTACGAAGCCGGCGCCCGCCCTCAGTACCGAGCCGGGATGGCCAGACGCTGACCGGGTTCGATCTCAGTGTCGTCGAGCTGGTTGAGGCTGACGATGTCGGCGATGACGTCGCGGGGATCGGCCGTGGGTGCCAGGGCCTCGGCGAGCTGCCAGAGCGACTGCCCGGACTCGACGGTGACGTAGGCGAAGGACTGCCCGGTCTGCTCGCCGCCCGCTGCGGCGATGCCGCCATTGAGCGCGAACACGAAGGCGCCGACCACTATCGGCAGAGCCGCGAGAGTGGTGAGAACGGCGCGGCCACGGCGGGTGAGGTGCAACCTGGTGCGGACGACAGGCAGCGCGGCGGGAGCGGCGGTGGTGTAGGCGTACGTGCTCATGGAGTCCTCCAGATGGTTTTCGCATCTGGCCCTCGGCCGGGAGGGCCAGATGCGAAGCTGTGTTCCGAATGTATCTTCGATTCTTCGAATACTCAAGCATTGTCTTCGTATGTGGAGAGAATTTCTTTCTCGACACACTCGAACAGATGTTTGTCGTACGCCATTCACCCGGATACAGTTCGAATGGCTGGTTGCAAGGCAATCAGCACCCACTGACACTCGTCGGCTGGAGGTTCGATCCGTGAAGAGAAGAAGGTGAGCGCAGTGGCCAACGACACAGAGTCGTCGAAGGACCGCGGGGCATCGGAGCGCGGTGGAACCCGCCGGCGCAAGAGTCTCAGCGCCAAGCAGCTCTCGATCCTCGAGGTCATCCAGCGGTCAGTGAGCCAGCGGGGCTACCCGCCGAGCATGCGCGAGATCGGCGACGCCGTCGGCCTGTCCTCTCTGTCGAGCGTCACGCACCAGCTCAACCAGCTCGAGCTCAGCGGATACCTCCGCCGCGACCCGAACCGCCCCCGTGCGCTCGAGGTGCTGATCGAGGTGCCCTCGACGGAGTCGAACCCCGCACCCGATGACGGCTACGCCTCCCCCGCTCCGATGGGCGACGCGGCCATGGTTCCCATGGTCGGACGCATCGCCGCCGGCATCCCCATCACGGCCGAGCAGCAGATCGAGGAGGTGTTCCCGCTCCCCCGCCAGCTGGTCGGGAAGGGCGAGCTGTTCATCCTCAAGGTCGTCGGCGACTCCATGATCGACGCCGCCATCTGCGACGGCGACTGGGTGGTCGTGCGCCAGCAGAACACGGCCGAGAACGGCGAGATCGTGGCGGCCATGCTCGACAGCGAGGCGACGGTCAAGGTCTTCCGCCAGCGCGACGGCCACACCTGGCTGCTGCCGCGCAACTCCGCCTACGAGCCCATCGTCGGCGACTACGCCGAGGTGCTCGGCAAGGTCGTGGCGGTTCTGAGGTCGGTGTAGGGCGTTTCTGGCTCCGTTTCGGACGCGGACTTCGTCCGGTCCTCAACGAGCGGTGCACTGAGCAGGCCCACCTCCAGAAGGAGGTGGGCCTTCTCGCATCCGTTCGCTAGACGGGACTGCCGACGGATGCCCGCACGCCGCGGGTGGCCTCGAGCATGTTGCGCAGCGACGCCACGGTCTCGTCGTAGCCGCGCGTCTTGAGCCCGCAGTCGGGGTTGATCCAGAGCTGGCGCTCCGGGATGCCGTCGAGGGCGCGCTCGATGAGCTCCGTGACCTCGGCGACGCTCGGTACCCGAGGAGAGTGGATGTCGTAGACACCCGGTCCGATGCCGTGATCGAATCCGCTCGCCTCGAGGTCGACGACCACCTCCATGCGGCTGCGCGCGGCCTCGATGCTGGTCACGTCGGCATCGAGGCCACGGATGGCGTCGATGATCACCCCGAACTCCGAGTAGCAGAGGTGGGTATGGATCTGAGTGGCGGCGGCGACGCCGGCCGTCGCGAGCCTGAACGACCCGACCGACCAGTCGAGGTAGTCGGCCTGGCGGTCGCGCTCGAGCGGTAGAAGTTCGCGCAGCGCAGGCTCGTCGACCTGGACGATGGCGATGCCCGCGGCCTCGAGATCGGCGATCTCGTCGCGGAGAGCGAGGGCCACCTGACGGGCTGTATCACCCAGCGGCTGGTCGTCGCGCACGAACGACCACGCCAGGATCGTCACGGGGCCGGTGAGCATGCCCTTGACCGGCTTGGACGTGAGCGACTGCGTGTAGGCCGACCACTCGACGGTGATGGGCTTCGGGCGTGAGACGTCGCCCCACAGGATCGACGGGCGCGTGCAGCGTGAGCCGTATGACTGCACCCAGCCGTGCTCGGTGACGTCGAAGCCGTCGAGGTTCTCGGCGAAGTACTGCACCATGTCGTTGCGCTCCGGCTCGCCGTGCACGAGCACGTCGAGTCCGATCTCCTCCTGCAGCGCGACGACGCGGGCGATCTCGGCGCGCATCTCGGCCACGTAGTCGGCCTCGCTCAGCTCGCCACGACCGAGTGCGGCTCGGGCTCGGCGGATCTCGCCGGTCTGAGGGAACGAACCGATCGTCGTCGTCGGCAGCGGCGGCAGGTCGAGGGCCTGCTGCTGCGCTGCGACCCGCACCTCGTAGTCGTCGCGGGCGAAGTCGACGTCGGACAGCACGGCGGCGCGAGCGCGCACGGCGCCATCACGCACCCCGGAAGCGGAGAGACGCTGGGCGAGGGCGACGGATGCCGCATCCAGCGCGTCGGCGATGGCGGGGCGGCCGTCGATCAGCCCAGCGGCCAGCGTGGCGACCTGCTCGACCTTCTGGTCGGCGAAGGCGAGCCACCCGCTCAGGTGGCCGAGCTTCGTCTCGTCGTCGACGTCATGGGGCACGTGCTGCAGCGAGGTGGATGTGGACACGGCCACGGACGGCGAGAGCTCGAAGGCCGCCGCAGCACTCTCGAAGGCGCCGGCGAGGTCGCCGCGCCAGATGTTGTGGCCGTCGATGACGCCCGCGACGATGGTCTTGCCCGCGAGCGCCGTGCGAGCGGCATCCGTCAGCCCGATCGGAAGCGAACCACGCACGAGGTCGAATCCGATCGCCTCGACGGCGGATGCCGCCAGCACGTCGACGGCGTCACCGAGGCTGCCGTACGGGGCTGCGACGAAGATGGCCGGCCGCGAAGCCAGTCCTCCGAGCACCTCGTAGGCCCTCTCGAGGGCGTCGAGCTGTGCGGCACGCCCTACGGGAATGGACTCGTTGACCAGCCCGGGCTCGTCGAGCTGCACCCAGTCCGCTCCGGCGGCCGCCAGCCGCTCCAGGAGCTCGGCGTAGACCGGGAGCAGGTCGGCCAGGCGGCTGATCGGCTGGAAGCCGGCGGGAGCACCCGTGGCCGCCTTCGCCAGCAGCAGGAAGGTGACGGGGCCGACGAGCACGGGGCGGGTGATGAGCCCGGCGTCTTTCGCCTCGATGAACTGGCGCACGATGCGGTCACTGGCGAGCGAGAAGGTCGTCTCGGGGCCGATCTCGGGCACGAGGTAGTGGTAGTTGGTGTCGAACCACTTCGTCATCTCGAGCGGCGCGCGGTCTCCCTCGCCCCGGGCGAGTGCGAAGTAGCCGGCGAGGTCGATGGCTCCGTCGGCGTCGACGAGGTCGGAGAAGCGCGGGGGGATGGCGCCGACAGCCACGGCGGCATCCAGGACCTGGTCGTAGAAGGAGAACGACTCGGGGATGGCCGAGTCGGTGCGTCCGAGGCCGAGCTGAGCGAGCCGCTCGCGCGTGGCCGTGCGCAGGGCGGCGGCTGCGGCCTCGAGCTCGGCGGCGTCGATGCGCCCGGCCCAGAACGCCTCGACGGCCTTCTTGAGCTCGCGACGGCGACCGATGCGCGGGTAGCCGAGGATGGTGCCTGTCGGGAAGGCTGGCGTCGTCATGCGTTCTCCTTGATGGGTCCGTGGGCTGCGCGCGGAAGACGATCGAGGCGCTCGAGCACTTCGAGCACCGGGGTGTGCTTGTTGTGGGTGTACAGGTGCAGACCGGGCGCACCCGCTGCGATGACCTCAGCTGCGAGCTCCGAGAAGAAGGTGGTCGCGATCTCGCTGCGCCCCTCCTCTGTCGGTTCGATCTCGAGGGCGATGAGCAGCTCGTCGGGGGCGTCCTCCTCGGTGAGCTGGGCGATGCGCCGCAGTCGCGGAGCGCTCGCCGCCGGCATGATCCCGGGGAGGATGTCGATGCTCACGCCGCCCGCCCTGGCGCGCTCGACGAAGGCGAGGTAGTCGTCCGCCCTGTAGAACAGCTGCGTGATGGCGAGGTTCGCTCCCGACGCCTGTTTGGCCAGCAGGGCGTCGATCTCCTGCTGCGGACCGCGCGAGGTCGCGTGACCGTTGGGGAAGGCTGCGACGGCGACCCGCTCGGGGCGAGGGCGCGCGCGCAGCCGGGTGCCGCCCGGGGTGCCGCGCACGGCCTCCTGGCCGAAGGGCTCGCGTTCCTGCTGCACCCGGTGGATGAGCTGCACGAGCTCGGCGGCGCTCTGCAGGTCGCCGACGGTGAGCGGGGTGCCGTCGAGAGGCGGGTCGCCACGGAGGGCGAGGAAGCTCGTGATGCCTGCGTCGAGGAACTGCCTCACCAACCGGTTGGCCTCGACGGCCGAGGATCCGACGCAGGTGAGGTGGGCCATCGGCTGCACGCTCGTGTTCTCGAGGATGTAGCTGAGCACTGTGAGCGAGCGGTCACGGGTCGACCCGCCGGCGCCGAAGGTCACCGAGATGAACGCCGGGTCGACCTCGGTGAGCCTGTCGATGGTGCGACCGAGGGCGATGGCTGCGGCATCCGTTCGCGGCGGATACAGCTCGAACGAGACCGGCAGACGTGTCGCGCCGTCGGTGGGGGGAAGTTCGATAGCCATGCTGCCTCACGAAGGGATCTTCCCTCGACCAGCGGATGCTCGTCGAAGGTGAATCGGATCTGTCGCGGGCGGGTGCCGGGCTCGGCTGTCGCTCCTCGTGGGCTCACCCAGGCGAGCGTCACGTTTGCACAGAGCCTAGCCGGGGCCGCCTGAGCAGGAAAGAGTGTGACGCGGGGTGACTTCTCAGACCGCGGGAACGGCGGATGCCGACACCGCGGCATCGGGCACCCTGAACCCCGCCAGCTGGGCGGCGAACTCGGGGTGCACGAGGGCGCGCACCGTCGTTCCGTGCTCGGTGTGCTCGGTGGCGAGGACCCGGCCGCGCACGTGCAGGCTGGACACCAGTTCGCCGCGCTCATACGGGATGAGCAGCTCGACCTCGACGCTCGGATCGGGAAGCAGCTCCGCGATCTTCCGGAGGAGCTCGTCGATGCCCTCGCCCGATCGCGCAGACACGAAGACGGCGTTGGGCTCGAGTCCGCGCAGCACGAGGCGGTCGTCGTCGCTCACGAGGTCGGACTTGTTGAAGACCACGAGCTCGGGGATGTGGCGCGCCTCCACCTCGCCGATGACGTCGCGCACGGTCTGGATCTGGCCGGCCGGGTCGGGGTGGGAGGCGTCGACGACGTGCAGGATGAGGTCGGAGTCGGCGACCTCCTCGAGCGTGGACCGGAACGCCTCGACGAGCTGGTGCGGCAGGTTGCGCACGAAGCCGACGGTGTCGGCGATCGTGTAGAGCCGGCCGTCTTCCGTGGTGTTCTTGCGCACGGTGGCGTCGAGGGTCGCGAACAGGGCGTTCTCGACCAGGAGACCGGCCTTGGTGACGCGGTTCACGAGGCTGGACTTGCCGGCGTTCGTGTAGCCCGCGATGGCGACAGATGGCACGGTGTTGCGCTTGCGGTTCGCGCGCTTTGCCTCGCGTGCGGGCTTCATCGCGACGATCGACTTGCGGAGCTTCGCCATGCGGGTGTGGATGCGGCGACGATCGAGTTCGATCTTCGTCTCACCGGGACCACGCGAGCCCATGCCGGCGCCGGCACCACCGACCTGGCCACCGGCCTGGCGGGACATCGACTCACCCCAACCGCGCAGACGCGGGAGCAGGTACTCGAGCTGCGCGAGCTCGACCTGGGCCTTGCCCTCACGGCTGGTGGCGTGCTGGCTGAAGATGTCGAGGATGACGGCCGTGCGGTCGATGACCTTGACCTTCACGACGTCTTCGAGCGCTCGTCGCTGGCTGGGCGCGAGCTCGGTGTCAGCGATGACGGTGTCTGCGCCGAGCGAAGCGACGATTCCGGCGAGCTCGCGGGCCTTGCCGCTGCCGAGGTAGGTGCTGGGGTCTGGGTGCGGTCGACGCTGGAGCAGGCCGTCGAGCACTGTCGCGCCTGCGGTCTCGGCGAGTGCCGCGAGTTCGCGGATGGAATTCTCGGCGTCGGTCTGCGAGCCCTGCGAGTAGACGCCGATGAGCACGACGTTCTCGAGGCGCAGCTGACGGTACTCGACCTCGGTGACGTCTTCGAGTTCCGTCGAGAGACCGGCCACACGGCGCAGCGCCTGGCGATCTTCCCGGTCGAACTGGTCGCCGTCGGAGTCGACGCGGTGGGCGCGACCCTCGTCGTCCTGCAGCGCCTGCGCGGAGCCGCCGAAGATGGTGTAGCCGGCGCGCTGCTCGGCGCTGGCGAGGACGCGGGAGACGACGTCGTCGTCCGGCATCGTGGTATCGGGTTCAGTCATTGCTTCAATCCTATCGTTGCCCCATTGGCCTCGCTCAGCCCGGTCGGGTAGTTTCCCTCTCATGGCTTCAGAGCATTACTTCACGAATGACCCGTCGACCGAACTGAAGCCGAGGCAGATCACGGTGCAGTTGAGCGGGCGGGAGTTCACTCTCACGACGGCGGGCGGGGTGTTCAGTCCCGACCACATCGACGATGGCACTGCTGTGCTTCTCGACAACGTTCCGACTCCCCCGCAGACCGGTGATCTGCTCGATATCGGCTCGGGCTGGGGACCCATCGCGCTGACGATGGCCCTCGAGGCTCCCGATGCCACGGTCTGGGCCGTCGACGTGAACGATCGTGCCCTGGAGTTGGTGCGTCGGAACGCCGCTGCCGTCGGCGTCTCCAACATCAACGCCGTGCGGCCCGAGGATGTTCCCGCCAGACTGACGTTCTCGACCATCTGGTCGAACCCGCCCATCCGCATCGGCAAGGCCGAGCTGCACGCTCTGCTGCAGACCTGGATTCCGCGACTCGCTCCGGACTCCGAGGCCTGGCTCGTGGTGCAGAAGAACCTCGGGGCCGACTCCCTGCACAAGTGGATGAAGGAGGAGTTCCCCGACCTGGTCATCGCCCGCGAGGCCGTCGGCATGGGCTACAGGGTGCTGAAGTCTACGCACGCTCGTTGAACCGAGCCGCTCGCCGAGGGCCGAGCGAAGCGACCGCCCGACGCGCGCCCGGCACAGGAGATGCGTGTCGACCGCGGGCTTCGCCCGGGCCTCGACGAACGGGTGTGATGTCAGCCGAGGAACACCAGCGCCGCGTCCTTGAAGACGCGGGCCGTGAGGACGTTGATGTGATCCCGGCCGGGGATCGATGCGAACGCCGCTCTCCACTCGACCGCGAGTTCCGCGGCTCCCGCTCCGACGGGGTCGAGCTCTCCCACGACGATGAGCACCGGGATCTCCCCAGGTCGCAGCAGCGGGGCGCCGGTCATGCCCCGGATGCAGGCCAGCAGGACGGCGGGGTCGGCTCCAGCCGCCAGCGCGGGCCCGACGACGGCCCGCGCGATCGGGTTGCCGTCGAAGTCGGCCGTGCGCAGCATCCGTTCGTCGTCTCCACCCCGCCAGGTCGCGAAGACCTCGAGCGGGCCCGTACCGCCGAGCACGAGGCGACGGATGCTCGACGGCGCGAGCCGCGCTAACGCCGAGGCGATCCTGGCGCCCATCGAGTAGGCGACGACGTCCGCGATGGAGACGCGGGCCCCGTCGAGCACTGCGCGGAGGTCGGCGGCCTGCACGTCCGGGGCGTAGCGGGCGGCGTCGACGGGGCTGTCGCTGCGTCCGTGACCCCGCAGGTCGACGGTGATGACCTCGCGGCCGGCGCGCTGCAGGAAGCGCACCCACCCCGTGGCCTCCCACGTGACGCGTGGGTCGGAGGCGAAGCCGTGCACCAGGAGGATCGGCGGCTGCCCGGTGCCGGCGCCCCCGTCGCCAGCGGTGCCAGCGGTGCCAGCGGCGCCAGCGGTCGCACCATGAACGTCGTAGGCGATGCGGGTGCCGTCAGCCGACACGGCGAAGCGGGTCACGCGTCGGGTGCGCCCGGTGCGCCAGTCTCCCCCATCAGGGCCTCCGATGCCGTGATCTCGACGCCGACGTGCGCCAGCTCGGCGAGTGCCGCCGCACTGGAGTCGGGGGCGACACCGGCCACGAGGTCTGTGAGCACGCGCACGTGCTGGCCGTGTTCGACGGCGTCGAGCGCGCTCGCCCGCACGCAGTAGTCGGTGGCGATTCCGACGACGTCCACCGCTGTCACGCCGCGCGCCGTCAGCAGTTCCGAGACGGTCTCACCCTGCTCTGTCGTGCCCTCGAAGATGGAGTACGCGGGAACCCCCTGCCCCTTGCGCACGTGAACGTCGATTCCGTCGGTGGCGAGGTCGGGGTGGTATTCGGCGCCGGCGGTGCCCGAGACACAGTGCGACGGCCAGGTGTCGACGAAGTCGGGAGCGCCATCCGTCGCGAAGTGTCCGCCGTTGTCGTTGCCGCCGTCGTGCCAGTCGCGTGAGGCGAACACCACGTCGTAGGCATCCGGATGCCGTTCCAGCAGCGCGCTCACTCCGGCCGCGACGGCGGCACCGCCGTCGACGCCCAGGGCGCCGCCCTCGGTGAAGTCGTTCTGCACGTCGATGATGAACAGTGCCCGTGTCACGTCAGCCTCCTGATGCTCGTCCTTCGATTATCGCGCGAGAGCCGGCGAGAGGCACCCGTCGCGCCTTCGACTCACGAGCAGAAGTCGGCGATCGAGCGCTCCAGCACGGCGGCGAGCCGTTGCACGGAGGCGAGATCGAGCCATTCGTCAGGCGCGTGGGCGCCGCCGCCGTCGACGCCGAACAGCACTGTGGGGATGCCAGCTTCAGCGAGGAGTCCGGCGTCGGTCCACCACGGGTCGCCCTGCAGCTCGACTGCCGTCCCCGTCGCCTGGAGAACGGCATCGCTCACGACTCGTTGGATCGGGGCATCCGTCGGCGTCTCGAACGCCCCTCGGGACACCAGCTCGGTCAGGTCCCACCGGATGCCGTCGGCCGCGGCGACGGACGCGAGCGCGGCCTCGATCTCCCGGCGCACCGCGGCCGGGGTCTCGCCGGGCAGGGTGCGGCGTTCGATGGTCAGGCGCGCGTGGGCGGCGACTGTCGCGGCGTCGCTTCCAGCGACGATCGTCGCGACGCGCACCGTCGATCGGGGAAGCATCGGATGAGCGGCGCGGGCGGCCAGTTCGGCGTCGAGGGAACGCAGCGCCAGCAGCACGTCGGTGGCGTGAGAGATCGCGTCGACGCCCAGCTCGGGTTGGGAACCGTGGGCGGGAACGCCGGTGATCGCCAGGGTGAACCACGCGAAGCCGCGGTGCGCCACGGTGAGCCGTGACCCGGTCGGCTCCACGACGATGGCCCCGTCGGCACGGATGCCGCGCTCGGCGATGGCGAGGAGGGAGTCCTCGGTACCCACCGACGCGAACTCCTCGTCGGCCACGAGGGTGAGCACGACGTCGCCCCGCAGACCGGACCCGCTGGCCCGACTCGCGGCGATCATCGCCGCCGCTGCACCGCTCTTCATGTCGTAGACGCCGCGACCGAGCATCCGTCCCTCGGCGATCCGCGCGTCGAACGGGTCTCCGGTGAATCCGTCGACGCCAACGGTGTCGAGATGCCCGTTGACGAGAAGGGTGCGCCCGCCGCCGCTGCCTGCCGCGACGGCCAGCACGCTCGGACGGCTCGCATCGCGGCCGATCAGCCACACCTCGAATCCGCGGGCGGCCAGCCAGCCGGCGGCGAACCGCGCGACGGCGGCCTCTCCGGCACCGCCGCCGCCGAGCGACGGGTTGACCGACGGGATCGCTACGAGCTCCCGCACGAGGTCGATCAGTTCGTCATCGCCCACGGATCAGCCCCGATCGTACGACGTGGTCAGTTGTTGGAGAGGTTGTCGCCGCAGCTGTAGAAGCCGGCCGTGAGCAGGTCGATGGCGGTCTTGGCGTCTTCGCTCACGTCGCCGAGGGCGTAGACGGCGAATGTCAGCGGGGTCCCGTCCGAGGCGGCGATGATGCCGGAGAGGGTGTACCCGGTGTCGATCCAGCCGGTCTTGGCGAACACCGAGCCGTCGGCCACGGATGCATCCCCGGTGAACCTGTCGCTGTAGGACAGCGAGCCGGAGCGTCCGGCGACAGGAAGGCCGTCCGCGATGACGCCCAGGTTCGCCTCGCGCGCGTTGATCTTGACGAACAGGCGGGTGAGGTACGACGGCGGGATGGCGTTGTCGTCGGACAGCCCCGAGCCGTCGACGACGACGATTCCGGTGGTGTCGACGCCATAACCGTCGAGGGCGGCGACCACGGCGGGCTGGATGGCCGAGAAGTCGCTACCGGTTCCGGCCGTGACGGCGGTGAGACGTGCGAGCATCTCGGCGATCGTGTTGTCTGAGACGATGAGCGACTGCTGCACGAGCGTCGACACCGGGGCCGACTGCACGCTTCCGAGGGCGGCCGCTCCGGCAGGCGCCGTTCCGAGCTCGATGGCCTGGATGCCGCCGAGCTGGTCGGCGAATGCCTGTCCGGCACGGCCGACGGGGTCGTCGCTGCGAGCCGAGGTATTGCTGTACGGGTCATCGCGGTCGCCGTCGACCTGTAGGGCCGTCACGCGCGACATGTAGCCGTCGTACTGCTCCTTGGAGTCCCAGCTCGGCTGCCAGTCGGGGCCGGTGAAGAGGGACGAGTCGAGGATGAGCTTCGTCAGAGGCGGGTTCGCCGGGTCGGCGGCCCACGCTGTCCGCACCTGGTTCGCGAGGTCGTCGAGGTGCGCAGCACCCTCGTAGGCCGACGTCTCACCCGATGGCAGGCGCGAGAGGGTGAGGTCTCCACCCCCGACGAGTACGGCGGACCCCGGCTCGGAGCCCTTCACCACTGTCGTCGTCGCCCTGTAGTCGGGGCCGAGCACCTTCAGTGCAGCAGCGGTGGTGAGCACCTTCATGACGCTCGCGGCGCGCGATGGCGTCGTGCCGCCGCGGTCGAACAGCACCTCGCCCGTCGTGGCGTTCAGCACCTGGGCCTGCATGGAGGCGAGGCGGCTGTCTGAGGCGAGATCGGTCACGGAACAGGTGCGCAGCCGGCTCGCGGGTGCCGCAGCGGCCGGAGTGGCACGCGGGTCGGGGGTCGGGGTCGGGGTCGGCGTGGCCGTCGGGGTCGCGGATGCCGCTGCCGTCTGGGTCGCGAGCGGCGCGGGGCTGCCCGCTGCGGCACCGGAGGCGAGGGCGGCACCGGCGAGCAGCGCCACGGCGACGGCACCGCCGACGATGGTCCAGCCGCGGCGGTGCTCGCGGAAGAGCCCACCCCTGGCCGGAGCGGCCGGCGTGCTCGGGGCATCCGTTTCAGTCATTCGCGGCAGCCTACGCTGTCGCGCCTGAGAGAATCCGCAAGACGGCTCCGATCATTCGCCCGGGTAGCGGAGGCCGATCTGGGCCCGGATCGTGTCGAGGGTCTCGAGCACCGCCACGGTCTCCTCGGTCGGCAGGATGTCGCCGGATGTCGCTCCGGCGGCGGCGAGCCGCTCGAGTTCCGCGGCCTGGAACTGCATGCCGCGGCCCGTCACATCGGACGAGAACGACTCGATCTCGGCGCCCTCGGCGTCGTAGGCGCGGAACGAGGTCGGCGTGTACCAGACGGAGTCGATGTCGATGCGGCCGTCGGTGCCGAGGATCGTTGCGATGTTGCGCCCGCGGGTGTCGCTGGCCGAGAGGGTCGTGGCGATCTGGCCGCCGGCGTAGCGGAAGATCGTGGCGACCTGGGCATCGGCGCCCGTGTCCTTGAACGTGGCCGAGGCCTGGATCGTCTCGGGGCTGCCGAACAGGTCGGATGCGAACGAGATCGGGTAGATGCCGAGATCGAGCAGGGCGCCGCCGCCGAGCTCGAGGGCGTTGAGGCGGTGACCGGGGTCGTCGGGGAGGTCCTGGGTGTGGTCGGCGATGAGGGTGTGCACCTCGCCGAGGGTGCCGGCCGCGATGATCTCGCGCACGCGCACCATGTGCGGCAGCCATCGTGTCCACATGGCCTCGAGGACGACCAGGCCCTTCTCGTTCGCGAGATCGACGACCTGGCGCGCCTCGGCGGCGTTCAGCGTGAACGGCTTCTCGACGAGGACGTGCTTGCCCGCCTCGAGGGCGAGAGAGGCGTGCTCGGCGTGGAACGGGTGCGGCGTCGACACGTAGATGACGTCGACCTCGGGGTCCGCCACCAGAGCTGCGTAGCTGGAGTGGGCGTTGGGGATGCCGAATTCGGCTGCGAAGGCATCCGCCGCCTCCTGCGAGCGTGACCCGACGGCCTGCACGGTGAAGCCGTTCAGGACGAGGTCGTTGGCCATGGCGTGGGCGATTCCGCCCGTGGCGAGGATTCCCCAGCGCAGTGCATCAGTCATGCTTCGAGGCTAGGGCATGCCGAAGCGTCGGCGAATCCGAGGGAGACGATGCGATGGCTGTGACGGGGCCGCCTGTGGGAATCGAACCCACGACCTTCTCATTACGAGTGAGACGCTCTGCCGACTGAGCTAAGGCGGCGTGGCACTCGGCGATCATCCGCGGGGGACGATGCCGCTTGGCACAGTAGGAAAGCATACCGTCTCCGCCGAGCGTTCACGAACACGACCGTGGTCCGGTCGGCGCCGACAGGCGTCAGTCGGCTTCTGTCGCGGCCGCTCGGCGCCGACCGCGCCGATCCCTCAGCAGTCGGGGTCGCTGGTAGGAGCGGTTCCATCGATGAGGAAGGTGTCGACGGCATCGTTCACGCACGAGTTCGACTTGTTGTACGCCGTGTGGCCCTCGCCGTTGAAGGTGACGAGGCGCCCGTCGTCGAGTTGCGCGGCCAGCGACTGCGCCCAGACGTAGGGCGTCGCCGGGTCGTTCGTCGTGCCGATCACGACGATGGGCGGCGAGCCCTCGGCGCTGATCGTCGCGCGCTCGGCACGCGACGTGTACGGCCAGGTCGCGCAGGTGATGTCGCCGAACCCGAAGTAGGCGCCGATGACCGGGGCTGCGGCGTCGAGTTCCTGCTCCTGCTCGCGCATGGCGGCGGCATCCGTCACGTAGGCGTAATCCATGCAGTTGACGGCATAGAAGGCCTCGGTGGAGTTGTCGCTGTAGTTCCCGGATGCATCGCGCCCGTTGTACTGGTCGGCGAAGGACATCGCCTGATCGGCGGATCCGCTCAGGACGGAGTCGAACATGGTGCTGAGAGCCGGCCAGCCCTGCTGTGAGTAGAGCGGGTAGATGATGGCTGTGACCAGTGTGTCGCCTCCGAGCATGCGGCCGTCGGTCGCGCGGATGGGTGCGGCGTCGACCGAGTCGAGCAGGGCTTTCACCGTGCCCATGGCACCGTCGACACTGCCGTCGAACGGGCAATCGGCTCCGTCGAGGCAGTCGGCGAGGTAGGCCCGCAGAGCGCTCTCGAACCCCTTCGCCTGCTCGATGTTCACGTCGAGGTTGGTCGCAGCCGGATCGATGGCGCCATCGAGCACGAGGCGGCCGGCCTTCGCCGGGAACAGGCCCGCGTAGACAGCACCGAGATAGGTGCCGTAGGAGTAGCCGAGGTAGTTGAGGGTGGTGTCGCCCAGCGCCGCGCGCAGGACGTCGAGGTCGCGAGCCGCGCTCTCGGTGTCGACGTTGTCGAGGAGCGTTCCCGTGTTCGAGTCGCAGGCGGCGGCGAAGGCCGTGCCCCTGGCGGTCTTCGCGGTGAGCCAGGGATCGCTCCCTCGCTCACCGGGAGTGATGGCGTAGAGGTAGGTGTCCATCTGCTCGGCTCCGTAGCAGGTCACCGGCGTAGACCGGCTCACGCCTCGGGGGTCGAACCCGATGATGTCGTAGTGCTTCTGGAGGTCGGCGCTGACGGCGAAGTCGAGGGAGTCCTTCACGAGGTCGTATCCGGATCCACCGGGGCCGCCCGGGTTCACCAGCAGCGAGCCGAGACGGTCTCCCGTCGCCGGATGGCGCACCAGGGCCAGCTCTATGCTGTCATCGCCAGGCGCCCGGTAGTCGAGCGGAGCCGCGGCCGTCGTGCACTGGAAACCATCGCCGCAGTCCTCCCACTCCAGCTGCTGGCCGTAGAACGACTCGAGGCCGGCCGGAGCCGTCTCGCCCGTCGGCGTCGACGTGTGCGTTCCGGCTCCCCCTCCGGCCCAGGGCACGCAGCCGGTCAACACGAGCGCCAGGAGAGCGACGACGACGGCAGCTCTGGCTCGTGCACCTCGCCCTTGTCGCCCTGTTCGTGCTGCTCGTGCTGTCGTGGTCATCGGTCGTCGGATCACGCGGCGGCTCTCTCGGATCGGCGGAAGGTCATGAGCATGGCCTCGAGGGCCAGGAGCGGGGCGACGTTGGCCTCGATGCGCTTGCGAGCGAGGGCGATGGCATCGAGCGAACGCAACGTCTCGGCAGCACTGCCCACAGATGCCGCGCGTTCGATTCTGGATAGCAGCTCGCGATTGATGATGGCGGAATCGCCGTGCAGCTGCAGCATCAGCACGTCTCGGTGCAGGGAGGAGAAGTCGACGAGAATGCGGTCGATGCCGTCTCGAAGACTGCGGGTGGCGCGGCGCTTCTGGTCGTCTTCGAGCGCCTTGATCTGGCCGCGCAGCGCCGGAGGCAGCGTCTGGCCCGGGGCGACGCCGAGAGAACGCAGGGCCTTCTCGCGTTCGTCGGCATCGCGCTCGAGCGTGATCGCCTTGGCGTCGTCACCGGCGATCTCGATCATGCGGGCGGCCGCGGCGACGGCATCCGAGACCGTGCGGATGCCGAGGGCTGACACCAGCGTGGCCTCCCGGCGTTCGCGGGCCTCACTCGACGTGGCGAGGCGCCGCGCCATGCCGATGTGGCTCTGGGCCTCGCGGGCCGCGCGCTCGGCGACCTCGGGGCTGACGCCGTCGCGTGCGACAAGCAGGGCGGCCACGTCGTCGATGCTCGGAACCCGCAGACGTACGGAGCGGACGCGGGAGCGGATGGTGGGGATGAGGTCGGCCTCGCTCGGGGCGCAGAGGATCCACACTGTGCGCTCCGGCGGCTCCTCCAGCGCCTTGAGCAGAACGTTCGAGGTGCGCTCGGGCATGCGGTCGGCATCCTCGATCACGAGCACGCGATGCCGCCCCACCGATGGGGAGTACGAGGACGACCGCACGATGGCACGCACGTCGTCCACCTTGATCGAGACTCCCTCGGTGCTGAGCACGGTGAGGTCGGGATGACTGCGCGCGGCGACCTGAGCGACCGTGGCGTCGTCACCGTCGGGGTGCCCGGAGATGAGCGCAGTCGCGAAGGCGTAGGCGAGGTTCGACCGGCCCGACCCGGGCGGACCCGTGATCAGCCAGGCGTGAGACATGGCCTGCTCTGCCGCACCCTCGGTGGGAGTGGCGGATGCCGCTGCCGCTGCAGCTCGGAACACCGCGATGGCGTCGGCCTGGCCCGTCAGCTCGTCCCACACCGTCATGCTCCAACAGTAGGCGATGCCGCCGACGCGCCAGGCCCGCGTGCCCGAGCCGTGAAGGACCACCCGAGGGGACCGGTCCCGTCAGTCCACGACTGTCAGCAGCGCGGGTCGACCGCGGGCATGGTTCCGTCCACCAGGAAGCCGTCCACGGTGGACACGATGCAGTCGGTCCCCGGGTACGCCGTATGCCCCTCACCCTCGAAGGTGACGAGTCGTCCCTCGCTCAGCTGTCCGGCGAGGGACTGGGCGAAAGCATAGGGCGTCGCCGGATCGTTGGTCGTTCCGATGACCATGATCGGCGCACTGCCGGCCGCGTGCAGCGCAGCGGGCTCCCGCGCCGGCGGATGCGGCCAGTCGACGCAATCGAACTCACGGTAGGTCATGAAGGTCCCGAGGACCGGAGCCGCTGCTTCGATCGCGGCGGCGTTGGCGGCCATCGCCGCCGAATCGCCCTCGAACCCGAAGTCAAGGCACTGGATCGCGACGCCGGCCTCGACGGAGTTCGTGTACTCGCCTTTCGGCGACCTCGAATTCGATGAGTCGATCGCGCGGAACGCGAGGGCCGGGAATCCCCGGCTGACCGACTCGAGCAGGTCGAACAGGTAGGGCCAGTCCGCTTTCCGATAGAGCGCCACCTTCATCGCCGCGGTCAGGTTGTCGCCGTCGAGCAGACGCCCGTCCTGCGCCTCCAAGGGCGCGTCTTCGACCGTGTCGAGGATCAAGCGGATCTGAGCAGCGGCATCCTCAGCCGTTCCGTCGAAGGGACAGCCCGGATTATCGAGGCAGAACGCGATTGCAGCCCGCAACGCACCCTCGTAGCCCTCGGCCTGGCTGAGGAAGATGTCCGACAGGGTGATTGTCGGGTCGACGGCACCATCGAGCACCATTCTTCCGACCGCGTGCGGAAACAGGTCCGCATACGTGGCGCCGAGAAGCGTCCCGTACGAGAACCCGAGATAGTCGAGCGTCGACTCGCCGAGAGCTGCCCGCAAGATGTCGAGATCCCGTGCGGCGCTCTCGGTGTCGACGAATCGAAGAAGTTCGCCGGTGTTCTCGGCGCATCCGGTCGAGAACCGGGTCGCCTGGCCGTGAAGGTCGGCCAGCCAGGGGCCGCTCCCACGGGTGTCGGTCTCGACGCCGTACAGTTAGTCGTCGAGATCGGCGTCGACGACGCAGCCGACTGCTGTCGAGGCGCCGATTCCCCGGGGATCGAACCCCACGATGTCGAAGGCGGCGACGACCGTATTCGATGCCACATATCGGAGAGAGTCCCGAACGACGTCCACGCCCGACCCTCCAGGCCCTCCCGGATTGACGAACAGTGTTCCGATCCTCTTGCCTGTCGCATGATGACGGATCAGCGCAATGCTGATGGCCTCGCCGCTCGGATCGGAGTAGTCGAGTGGCACGCTCGCCGTGGCGCAGTCAGCTCCGGCCTCGCAGTCCGTCCACTCGGGCACCTGAGTGTAGAAGCGCTCCAACCCGGTGGGCACTGCCTCCATCGCTCGCGTCGTGGGAGTGGTGGTCGGCGTCCCGAAGCAGGCCGTCAGGGCGACGACGGTCACGGCCATCGTCAACGCGACACGTTTCGTGCGGCGACGAGAGAAGCGAGCGACCGGAACACGGCCGACCCTGCCAGCCATGGCCAGAGCCTATACCCGCCGTGGCGCCGGGATCCAGACCGCTCGTCGATCAGGCGAGGGCTGCCACGCGCTTCCTGATCTGTTCTGCGATCTGTTCGACAGATGCCGTGGCATCGACGACGAGGAATCGCTCGGGCTCCGCCGCAGCGAGCTCGAGGAAGGCATGGCGCACGCGTGCGTGGAACTCCCCCGCCTCGGCCTCCAGCCTGTCGAAGCGCTTCTGCGCCGCATCGAGCCGGCCGCGAGCGACGGTCTCGTCCAGGTCGAGCAGGATGGTCAGGTCGGGCAACAGCCCCTGTGCAGCCCACAGCGAGAGGTCGCGCACCTCGGTTCCCCCGAGCACCCGGCCGGCACCCTGATAGGCGACAGACGAGTCGAGATAGCGGTCCTGGATGACGACGTCTCCACGCTCGAGTGCCGGGCGCACCTTCGTCGCGATGTGGTGGGCGCGATCCGCCGCATAGAGCAGTGCCTCGGCCCTGGGCGCGATGTCACCGCGGTGGTGCAGCACGATCTCGCGGATCTCGACGCCGACCTCGGTGCCGCCGGGCTCCCGCGTGCGCACGACGGAGCGCCCGTGTTCGACCAGCCACTCCTCGAGCAGTCGCGCCTGTGTCGACTTGCCCGATCCGTCGCCGCCCTCGAGGGTGATGAAGAGGCCGCGCCCCGCGCTCGGCGGGGCGACGGCGGCGCTCTCCGCGCTCACTTCTTCTTCGGCGCGGCCTTGCGCGCTGCGGGCTTCTTGGCGGTCGAACGTGCGGTGGTGCGCGGCTTCGCCGGCCCCTTTGCGCGCTTCTCGGCGAGCAGCTCGACAGCGCGGGCGAACTCGATGTCGTCGACCGACTCGCTCTTGGGGATGGTCGCGTTCGTCTCGCCGTCTGTCACGTACGGTCCGAACCGGCCGTCCTTGAGCTTGATCGGCTTGCCGCTGACGGGGTCGGCCTCGAACTCCTTGAGGGCGCTCGGCGCTCGACGGGCTCCGTACTTCGGCTGGGCGAACAGCTCCAGCGCCGCGGGAAGGTCGACCTCGAAGATCTGGTCCTCGCTCGTCAGCGAGCGAGAATCCGTCCCCTTCTTGAGGTAAGGGCCGAACTTGCCGTTCTGCGCGGTGATCTCAACGCCGGCCTCCGGGTCGAGCCCGACCACGCGTGGAAGCGAGAGCAGCTTGAGCGCGGTGTCGAGGTCGACGGTCGCGAGGTCCATCGTCTTGAAGATGGATGCCGTGCGCGGCTTCTCGACCACGGGCTTCTTGGCAGCACGCTTCTTGGGCGGCTCGACGACCTCGCCCGTCGCGGCGTCGACCGCGGGCTCGGGAGCCGGAGCCTCGGGTGCCGGCGGGTCGAGCTCGGTCACGTAGGGGCCGAACCGGCCGTCCTTCGCGATGATCTGCTTGCCGTTGTCGGGGTTGATGCCGATGACGCGGTCGGTGACGATGGGCGCGTCGATGAGCTCGCGAGCCTTCTCGGGCGTCAGCTCGTCGGGCGCCAGCTGCGGCGGGATGTTGATGCGTCGCGGAGTGGCGTCTGGGCCGGCATCCGGATCGGGAACCTCGAGGTAGGGCCCGAACTTGCCGATGCGCAGCGTGATGCCATCGGCGATGCGGATGGAGTTGATCTCCTTGGCATCGATGTCGCCGAGGTTGTCGATGACCTGGCGCAGCCCGCGCTGGCGCTCGTCGCCGAAGTAGAACTGGGTGAGCCACCCCACGCGATCGGCGTCGCCGTTGGCGATCTCGTCGAGGTCGTTCTCCATCTCCGCCGTGAAGTCGTACTCCACGAGTTCGGCGAAATGCTCCTCGAGCAGGCGCACCACCGAGAAGGCGATCCAGCTGGGCACCAGGGACTGCCCGCGGTGCTCGACGTAGCCGCGATTGGAGATGGTGTCGATGATCGACGCGAAGGTCGACGGACGCCCGATACCCTTGGCCTCCAGCTCCTTCACGAGGCTCGCCTCGGTGTAGCGCGGCGGCGGCGTGGTCTCGTGGCCACTGGCCTCGATCTCGACGAAGGCGAGCTTCTGCCCCTCGGTGAGCGGGGGAAGCTTCGACTCAGCGGGCTCGGCCGAGGCGTTGCGCTCCTCGTCGCGGCTCTCCTCGTAGGCGTTCAGGAAGCCGCGGAAGGTGATCACGGTGCCACTGGCCGAGAATTCGGCGATGGTCTTCGTGGCCTGCGGGTGAGCTGCCTCACCCGTCGGTCCGGCTGCGATGGTGACGGATGCCGTGACACCCTTCGCATCCGCCATCTGCGAGGCGACGGTGCGCTTCCAGATGAGGTCGTAGAGCTTGAAGTCGTTGCCGTGCAGGCTCGAGGCCAGCGACGACGGGGTGCGGAAGTTCTCGCCGGACGGGCGGATGGCCTCGTGGGCCTCCTGCGCGTTCTTGGACTTGCCGGTGTAGACGCGCGGCTTCTCGGGGATGCTGTCTGCGCCGTAGAGGTCGGTGGCCTGACGACGGGCCGCCGTGATCGCCTGCTGCGAGAGCGACACGGAGTCGGTTCGCATATAGGTGATGTAGCCGTTCTCGTAGAGCGACTGGGCGACGCTCATGGTCTGGCGGGCGGAGAAGCGGAGCTTCCGCGCCGCCTCCTGCTGCAGGGTCGACGTCGTGAACGGAGCCGCCGGCTTGCGGGAGTACGGACGAGACTCCACCTTGGTGACGGTGACGTCGACGCCGGCCTCGAGGGCGGCGGCCAGGGCACGAGCCGAATCCTCGGACAGCACGGTCGCCTTCGAGGTGAGCGAGCCCGTGTCGTCGAAGTCGCGGCCGGAGGCGATGCGCTCCCCGCCGACCCGGACGAGGCGGGCGCTGAACGCGTCGGCGGCGGCATCCGTTCCCAGGGTCGGGCTCAGACGAGCGGCGAGGTCCCAGTAGGACGCCGCCGTGAAGGCGAGGCGCTCCCGCTCGCGGTCGACCACGAGCCTGGTAGCCGCTGACTGAACTCGACCTGCCGAGAGACCGGGACCGACCTTGCGCCACAGCACCGGCGACACCTCGTAGCCGTAGAGGCGATCGAGGATGCGGCGGGTCTCCTGGGCGTCGACGAGGGCTGTGTCGAGATCGCGGGTCTTCTTGGTGGCCTCGAGGATGGCGTCCTTGGTGATCTCGTGGAAGACCATGCGCTTGACGGGGACCTTGGGCTTGAGTTCCTGCAGGAGGTGCCACGCGATGGCCTCACCCTCGCGGTCCTCATCAGTGGCGAGGAGGAGTTCGTCGGCGTCCTTGAGAGCGCGCTTGAGCTCGGCGACGGTCTTCTTCTTCGCCGTGGAGACGACGTAGTAGGGCTCGAATCCGTTGTCGACGTCGACGGAGAACTTGCCGAGGGAGCCCTTCTTCAGCTCGGCGGGAAGGTACTTGGGTTCGATGAGGTCACGGATGTGACCGACGCTCGAGAGGACTTCGTATCCGTCGCCCAGATAGGCGGCGATCGACTTCATCTTCGTGGGCGACTCGACGATGACCAGCTTCTTGCCTGGCACCAGACTCCTTTATATAGAGGTGAATACGGCGCTGCTCGATCACTCGTGTGAGAGCGGCACCCTCAACGGCACACCATACACACTTCGAACGAGTGATCGCTCGACGCGCCCGAAACTGAGCATTCATCGACATCACCCCTTCTGGAGCTTGAAACTCGTCGAAGGCGGAGGAAAATGAGTGGCATGGATACAACGACGTACACCGCGAAACTCACCGACGGTCCTCTCGAGGGTCGTACGATCACGACCGAATTCCTCGAGGGCGGCGACCCTCGCCCCCGTCTCGAGATCCCCGGTGCCGGCAAGCACTATCTCTACGTGCGCGGCAGCGGCCTGGAGTTCGACGGTGACGGGACGCAGCGCCCCACCGCCGTCGAGTACCGCTACCTCGAGGCCGTCTTCGCCTGAGTTCCCTCCTCGCCGCGGCTCATCCCGGCGCCGGCCCCGCCCTCGACCGAGCCCGCACGGGGATGCCCACCCACATCGCCGACACCTCGACCGTGACGGTCTCGCCATCGACGGAGCAGTCGTCGACACCAGCGGCGTTGGCCTCGGCCGCCTGCGCCGCCGCATCGCAGACCACGCCGGCGACTGCGCCCATCGCAACATCCGCCCCGGCGATGGCAGCAGCATCTGCCGCCGCTGAGACCCGCTGACGCACCACGAGGGCGCCGAGCACCGACGCCGCCACCAGGGCGAGCGCGACGACGGCGCCGATCAGCGCGACGGCCAGGACGGTACCTGAACCCCTGTCATCGCCGAGGGTCCGTTCTCCCGTTCTCGGCGCCGTCGTCACAGGCCACCGCCGAGAGCACACGATCGAGCAGAGACCGTGAGAGCCGCCAGCACCGTGTGGGCGCCGGCTCGGGCGCTCGCGGTGACGCAGATCAGGTCGCCCTCCTCGTCGACCGAGAGGCTCGCCCCGGAGACCGCGCTCGACAGGCGCGCTGACGCCATATCGACCCCGTCACCGCGGGCGAGCGTGCGAGCGGCATCGGCCGCGGCATCCGTCAACCGGACCTGGATCGAGACGGCCTGCACGCCGCAGAGGCAGACCGCCAGCACGAGGGCGACCGCGGGAAGGGCGACGGCGAACTCGGCGGTAACGCTCCCTCGCTCCCCGCCGCCCGCCGGACGAGTCGCCCTGATCTGCGCCCGCTCAGAGCGTGAGCGCATCGCGGACGAGGTCGGTGAGGATCCCACGCACCTCGTTGCCTCGCAGGATGACGACGAGGAGGCCCGCGAAGCCGACGGCGGCCATCGTGGCCACAGCGTATTCTGCGGTGGCCGAACCACGTTCGCCACGGAGCGCGGCCGCGCGCGAGCGCAGGAATCGTCGAAGAGTGCTCATGGTGATCTCCTTCTGGCGTCGAGTGGACGCGATCGCGGCACGGGCAGGTCCAGCATGAGGCCCGGCATCGTGGCGCGAGTGGTCGCTTCCGGGATCGGGCTCTCGTCAGCCGAGGACGTCGAATGTGGAGGAGACCACCGAGAGGATCATCGGGGCCACGCCGAGCAGCATGAAAGCGGGAAGCACGCACAGCGCGAGCGGGATCATCAGGCTGACGCCCAGCCGAGCCGCGCGTTCCTGACCGTCCGTCTGGGCTGCGAGCCTGAGGTCGGAGGCCTCGGCCCGCAGGAGCTCCGCCGCCGGCACCCCCGCGGCACGGGCGAGCGCGATGACGGAATCGGCACGGCCCGCCTGCTCGGCCGCCGTGACCGCATCCACGACCTCCAGCCTCACCACGACGGCGGCAGCGGCGTTGCGTGCCCTGTCGAGCGAAGCTCCTCCGGCGAGCGCTATGGCGATCAGGTCGATCACCAGCCCCGGGAACGGATCGCCGACTCCGGCGCGGCGCACGAGTCGGGCGCTCCAGCGCGATCCGCCGAGCATCAGGAGACCACCGGCAGCCAGGCAGACCCACCCCGGAACCGTCGTGAACAGAACTCCGAGGGTGTCGAGGCCGAGGACGGCCCCGAAGGCCACCGCCACCACGGGAAGAAGCGCCACGAGTCGCGACGTGGCGCGGGGCCCGGCGAGTGCGATCCGCGCCTCGCGCTGGAGCCGTCCTGTGGCGCGGAACGACTCCGACATCTCGCGCAGTCCGCCCGCCAGCGGTGACCCGGTCTCGATCGCCAGCGACCACACCGCGGCCAGGGCCCGCCAGGCCCGTGCCGCCTCGGTGGAGGCCGCAGCTCCCCCGGCCTCGGCGACGGCCTGCGCGATGTCCGCGCCGTCTTCGCCCGCGCGAGCGGCAGCGTCGACCACGCGGCCGGCGACGCCCGAGCGCCCCGCCGTGGCCAGGTAGCGCCAGGATGCATTCGGCGGCACCCCCGCCGCGAGCAGCACGGCCAGCCGCTGGGCCGTGGTGGCCACAGCCTCGACCGCGGGTCGCGGCGCGCTCATCCGACTGCGACTATCGCGAGGCGGCCATCGCCGGCGGTGGCGAAGCGACCGACCTGGGCCAGGCGCCGTACACCGTCGGAACGCTCGAGATGCAGCACGAGGCCGATCGCACTCACAGTCTGCCGAGCGACGGCGCGATCGTCCATGCCGGCGAGCGCACCGAGAGCCTCGATGCGGGCGGGAACGTCGGCGAGGGAGTTGGCGTGCAGCGTTCCCGCTCCACCGTCGTGGCCGGTGTTGAGGGCGGTCAGCAGCTCACGGAGCTCGGCTCCGCGGCACTCGCCGAGGATCAACCTGTCCGGCCGCATCCGCAGGGCTTCGCGGACCAGCGAGTCGAGGCCGACGTGTCCGGCACCCTCGACGTTGGCCTGGCGTGCCTCGAGACCGACGACGTGCTGATGCCGTACCCGCAGTTCGGCGACGTCCTCGACGACCACGATGCGCTCGTGGGAGGGCGCCGACGACAGCAGCGCCGCCAGCAGTGTGGTCTTGCCGACTCCGGCAGCTCCTGTGATGAGCACGTTCTCGCGCCGCCGCACCACGGCGACCAGTTCGCGTTCCTGGGCAGCGTCGATCATGCCCGCACGGCGCAGGGAGGCGAGATCGGCGTGATCGCCACGCGGGATGCGCACCGAGATCAGAGTGCCCGTCGTCGAGATGGGTGGGAGCGCCACGTGCACCCTGATACCCCCTCCGAGCCTCACATCGACGCAGGGATGAGCCTCGTCGACGTGTCGTCCGCCGCTCGCGACGAGGCGAACGGCCAGATCGCGCACCTCGCGTTCACCCAGTTCCCACTCCGAGTCGCGTCTCAGGCCCCGACCGGCGTCGACCCAGAGGCCCGCTGCGCCGTTCACGAGGAGGTCGCTCACCTCGTCGGTCGCGAACGGGGCGAGCGGCCCGAGGGCCCCTCGGTCGACGGGCACGAGTGGGGGACCGTGCTCGCCCTCGACGAACCGGTGGCGTCCGTGCCCCTGCTCGCCGTCGTCGGCGCCGTCGCCCCCTGCTTCCGGGTCTGTGCGCGCCGCCTGCAGCACCGGCACTGCGACGAACGGCTCATCCATCCGAGCGAATCTAGGCTACCGATCGCCGCCGATCGGGGTACAGATCGCGACGGTGGACTCATCGGGGTACATGTGCGGGCGGGGAGGAGACCGGCCGTCTCCGCGAGTTAAAAAGAAGGGGCGGCACCTATTGGGGGGAACAGGTGCCGCCTCAGTGATACGGGGATTGGGGGGAATCGCTCCGCATCACGAACCCGAAAAAGCTTTCAGGCGCATGGAAAGTCTACGGCACAGAATCCATTGCGCAAAGCCCGCGTGTCCTCATTTCTGTGGACATGAGCAAAAACTCTCATCGGGAGCTCATCTCGTGCTCATCCGAGCAGGCCCTTGCGGTGCCGTCCATCCGTTCGACGCGCACGCGGCTGGGCATCCGTCGAACGCGGTATCGTTGCGAATCCGCAGCCGGTGCAGCACCGGCGGGATCACGCAGGCCACTCGCGAAGGAGCGACAGAGAAGCAATGAATGCGCAGATCGATCACAACCTCGAAGAGATCCGCCGATTCCGGCCGAGTCCCGAGTTCGCCGCCCAGTCGGTGGCGCAGGAGAGCCTCTACACGGATGCCGCAGATGATCGACTCGGATTCTGGGCCGACCGCGCCAGAGAGCTGCACTGGCACAAGCCGTTCACGAAGACGCTGGACTGGACGAACCCGCCGTTCGCGACCTGGTTCGAGGACGGCGAACTGAACGTCGCGTACAACTGCCTGGATCGTCACGTGCTGGCCGGCCATGGCGACCGCATCGCCATCCACTGGGAGGGTGAGCCGGGCGACAGCCGCGACATCAGCTACGCCGAGCTCACCGCCGAGGTGAAGCGGGCGGCGAACCTGCTCACGAGCCTCGGTATCGAGGCTGGCGACCGTGTCGCCATCTACTTGCCGATGATCCCCGAGGCGGTCGTCGCCATGCTCGCGATCGCGCGTATCGGCGCCGTCCACTCGGTCGTCTTCGGCGGGTTCAGCCCCGACAGCCTGCACTCGCGCATCCTCGATGCCGAGGCGAAGCTCGTCATCACCGCAGACGGCGGCTATCGAAAGGGCCGCGCGTTCGGATTGAAGGACACCGTCGACGCAGCTCTGGGCAAGGGCGCCCCGAGCGTCGCGCACGTGCTCGTCGTCAAGCGCACGGGCAACGACGTCGCCTGGGAGGACGGCCGCGACCTGTGGTGGGGCGACGAGATCGCGCAGGTCGACGCCGACCACGAGGCGAAGGCCTTCCCGGCCGAGCAGCCGCTGTTCATCCTCTACACCTCGGGCACGACGGGCAAGCCGAAGGGCATCCTGCACACCTCGGGCGGCTACCTGACGCAGGCTGCCTTCACCCACCGCAACGTCTTCGACCTGCACCCCGAGTCCGACGTCTACTGGTGCACGGCCGATGTCGGCTGGATCACCGGGCACTCCTACGTCGTCTACGGCCCTCTCGCCAACGGTGCGACCCAGGTGCTCTACGAGGGCACCCCCGACACCCCTCACCCCGGGCGCTGGTGGGAGATCATCGAGAAGTACAAGGTGTCGATCCTCTACACGGCGCCGACGGCGATCCGATCGTTCATGAAGGTGGGACGACAGATTCCACAGAAGTACAACCTGCGCTCGCTGCGGGTGCTCGGTTCTGTGGGCGAGCCCATCAACCCCGAGGCGTGGATCTGGTACCGGCACGTGATCGGCGGAGGCTCCATCCCCGTCGTCGACACGTGGTGGCAGACCGAGACCGGCGGCATCATGATCTCGGCGCTCCCCGGCATCACCGACCTCAAGCCCGGATCGGCGCAGATCCCGATTCCCGGCATCTCTCTCGACATCGTGACGGATGAGGGCGAGTCGGTCTCGGGAACGGATGGCGGCCTGCTCGTGATCACCGAACCGTGGCCCGCGATGCTCCGCGGCATCTGGGGCGACCCCGAGCGTTTCAAGGAGACGTACTGGGAGAAGTTCGGAGACAAGTACTTCGCCGGCGACGGGGCCCGCCGTGACGAGGACGGCGACATCTGGCTTCTCGGCCGAGTCGACGACGTGATGAACGTGTCCGGCCACCGCCTCTCGACGGCCGAGATCGAGTCGTCGCTGGTGGCCCACGACATGACGGCCGAGGCCGCCGTCGTGGGTGCCGCCGACGAGACCACCGGTCAGGCCGTCGTCGCGTTCGTGATCCTCAAGGAGCGCCAGACCGTCTCGATGACGAACGAGGAGGCGAGCGAGCAGCTGCGCGCCCACGTCGCCCGGCAGATCGGTGCGATCGCGCGCCCCCGCCAGGTGTTCATCGTGAATGAGCTGCCGAAGACCCGCTCGGGCAAGATCATGCGGCGCCTGCTCCGCGACCTCGCCGAGGGACGCGAGATCGGCGACACCACGACACTGGCCGACACCGCCGTGATGCAGTCGATCACAGACCAGGTGCGCTGACCTCACGCACGACGCAGTTCGGCCCACCCCCTCCAGACGGAGTGGGTGGGCCGAATCGCGTGCCCGCGGCTACGCGAAGGACAGGACGAGCTCCACCTCGACGGGGGCGTCGAGCGGGAGCACGGCGACTCCGACGGCTGAACGCGAGTGATTTCCGGCTGCGCCGAAGATCTCGCCGAGCAGCTCCGACGCCCCGTTGATGACTCCGGGCTGGCCGGTGAACGACGGGTCCGAGGCGACGAAGCCCGTGACCTTCACGACCTGGGTGACGCGGTCGAGGGAGCCGATGACGGACTCGGCGGCCGCGAGCGCGTTCAGGATGCACGTGGCTGCATAGGCCTTCGCATCCGTCGCCGACACGAGGCCGTCTCCATCGCCCACCTTTCCGGTGGCCGGGAGGACTCCCTCGGTGAAGGGCAGCTGACCTGACGTGAAGACCAGGTTGCCACTGATCATGGCGGGGACGTAGGCGGCGACGGGCGCCGCGACGGCCGGCAGGGTGATCCCGAGCTCGGCGAGGCGGTCTGCGACCTGCGACATCAGTTGCCGCCCTCGAATGCCGAGGCGGCGGATGCCGAAGCCGACGCACCGGCGGCAGCAGCACCGGAGGCCTCCCCGCCGACAGGACGCTTGAGGTAGGCGACGAGGCCACCCTCGGGTCCGCTGACGACCTGCACGAGCTCCCACCCCTCTGATCCCCAGTTGTTGAGGATCGCAGCGGTGCTGTGGATCATGAGCGGAGTGGTGACGTATTCCCAGGTGGGCATGATGCTCCTTCGACGAGGCGGGAGAGTGGGGGTGGAGACCGGCCGCTGGAGCCGCTCGATCTCGAGGGCGGCGCTCAGCGCCGGCTGAGCACTTTGCCAGCTTGCTCCCTTAAGCTCAACTATATGTCTGCCCAAAAACGAACGACCAGCGGCGTGCTCGGAGGCTTCCTGGCCTTCGTCGGCATGAGCGTCGCGGCCGGCGTCCTCGTGACAGCCGCAGTGACCCCAGCCATCGCCGTCAGCGGCATGGCCGCCACCAGCGGCATCAACATGTTCGAGAACCTGCCGAGCTACCTCGAGATCGACGAACTCGCCCAGAAGACGAACGTGTTCGCTGTCCAGAACGACGGCAACCCCTACCTTCTCGCGTCGTTCTTCGATCAGGACCGCGAGGAGGTCAGCTGGGACGACATCTCGCAGTATGCGAAGGACGCTGCGGTCGCCGGCGAGGATCCGCGCTACTACGAACACGGCGGTATCGACGTACAGGGCACCGCCCGCGCGATGATCTCCACCTACGTGCTCGGAGGAGCGACGCAGGGAGGATCGAGCATCACGCAGCAGTACGTGAAGAACGTCCTCGTGCAGAAGGCTGAAGCCGCCGCGAAGACGGAGGAGGAGATGCAGGCCGCCTACGCCGAGGCGACCGACCCCACCCCAGACCGCAAGCTCAAGGAGATGCGACTCGCCATCGGCGTCGAGAAGAAGTACTCCAAGGACGACATCCTCAAGGGCTACCTGAACATCGCCGGTTTCGGCGGACGCGTCTACGGCATCCAGTCCGCAGCGCAGTACTACTTCGGTGGCACCAGCGCGAAGGACCTGACGCTCACGCAGGCCGCAGCCCTGCTCGCCATCGTCAACAACCCGGAGAAGTTCCGCCTCGACAAGCCGGACTCCGAGTCCAACGGGGCGAACACCGTCGTCGACGGCGAGGTCGTGCCCTACGCCGCCACGAAGGAACGTCGCGACTACATCCTCGACTCGATGCTGCAGTACAAGAAGATCACGCAGGAGGAGCACGACGCCGCGATCAAGGAGCCCATCGCGCCCTCGATCAAGGAGCCGAGCACCGGGTGCGCCACTGCAGGTGGCGCCGGATTCTTCTGCGACTACGTCTACTGGACCATCGCGAACAACTCCGCGTTCGGTGAGACCGAAGAGGCCCGCCTGAAGCTCCTGAAGCAGGGCGGCCTCGACATCTACACGACGCTCGACCTCGACCTCCAGGCTGCGGCCGAGCAGGCGATCAACGAGACCGTGCCCCGCTCCGACCCCAGCATGGACATCGGCGCCAGCGCCGTATCGGTGCAGCCGGGCACCGGTCGCGTACTCGCCATGGCACAGAACAAGGCCTACTCGAACGACCCCGAGGTACTCGCGGCCGACCCGCAGTCCAGCGCGGTGAACTTCAACACCGACTTCGACTACGGCGGATCGAGCGGCTTCCAGCCCGGCTCGACCTACAAGATCTTCACCCTCGGCGAGTGGATCAAGGAGGGTCACTCCCTCAACGAGTACGTGAACGCCTACCGTCGCTCCGACTGGGGCACGTTCAACGACTCCTGCAACGGACCGATCTCGGTGCCCGGATGGAGCCCCGTGAATGACGAGGGTGGAAACGGCGGCACCTGGACCGCGCTCTACAACACCCAGAACTCCGAGAACACCGGCTTCGTCGCGATGGCGAAGCAGCTCGACCTCTGCGGCATCCGCCAGACCGCCGAGTCGTTCGGTGTCCACCGCGCCGACGGCGATGAACTGCAGCAGGGACCCGCCTCCATCCTCGGTACGAACGAGATCGCACCGGTCACCATGGCCGAGGCCTTCGCGGGCGTCGCCGCCAGCGGCACCGTCTGCAAGCCGATCGTGATCGACAAGGTCGTACTGCAGGACGGCACCGCCCTCACCCCGCCGTCGGCCGACTGCGCCCAGTCCGTCGACCCCAAGGTCACCGCGGCCATGGCGTACGCCATGCAGCGCGTGATGACGGGCGGAACGGGTTCGTCGTCGAACTCGCGCACCTACCCCCAGGTTCCGATGATCGGCAAGACCGGTACCACGGATGACGCCGAAGCCACCTGGATGAGCGGCGCGAGCACCAAGGTCGCCACGACCGTCGGCGTCTACAACGCCAGCGGCCACGTCAACCTGCGCCAGACCTACTTCAACGGCACGCAGGCCGCAGTCATCCGCCACCAGATCTGGCCGCGCATCATGTCTGTCGCCAACGCGAAGTACGGCGGAGATGCGTTCCCGGATGCCGATCCGTCGTCGCTGAAGACCGTCGTCGCCACGGTTCCCGACGTGCGCGGCAAGTCGATCTCCGAGGCGGAGCAACTCATCGAGAGTGCCGGATTCGGCTTCGCCGATGGCGGTGTGCAGGATTCCGAGCTGCCGGCCGGCCAGGTGACCGGGACGAACCCGACGGGCAGCGCCCCGCGCGGCTCGCTCGTGACCGCATACACCTCGAACGGATCGATGGTGCTGATGCCGAACGTCGTCGGGCTCTCCGAGGCCGACGCGAAGGGCCAGCTCAAGGGCTCGTTCTCGGTCAAGACCGCCGACGTCGCCGTGACGGACCCGAAGCAGGTCGGCCTGGTGCAGTCCAGCGATCCCGGTGCCGGGGCGGGTGTCAAGCCCGGATCGCAGGTCACCATCACCATCGGGAAGCTCAAGTCCGACAAGCCGGGCAAGGGCTAGCGGTGGCATCATCCTCCGCTCGCTCGGGAGCCGCCGCTGCCGTCACTCTGACGGCAGCGGCGGCTCTCGCCGCACTGGCCTGGGGCACGCTCGTCGAGCGCACCATGTGGACCCTGCGCGAGGTGCGGGTTCCGGTACTGCCCGTCGGGTCGAAGCCGATCCGGGTGCTGCACCTGTCCGATCTCCACATGGCACCGTGGCAGCGTGACAAGCAGGAGTGGGTGCGCTCCCTCGCCGACCTGCAGCCCGACCTGATCGTCGACACCGGCGACAACCTCGGTCATCGAGATGGCATAGACGGGATCCGGCACGCCTTCGAACGGTTCGCCGGGATTCCCGGCGTCTTCGTCAACGGTTCCAACGACTACTACGGCCCGGTCGTCAAGAATCCGCTGCGCTACTTCTCCGGCCCGTCGAAGCACACCGGCCGTGCCGAGAAGCTCGACACGGCGGCCCTCCTCGAGTTCTTCGACAGCCTGGGCTGGGTGGATCTCAACAACGCAGCGGGCTCGGCCGACATCGCCGGGACCCACTTCGAGTTCTTCGGGGTCGACGATCCGCACAAGAAGCTCGACCGCCCCGAGCTCATCGCCCGTGCCATCGATGAGCTGCGCGCCGACGACCCTCTCGGCGACGAGACCTGGCCCGACCGCGGCGACGCCCCGGCCAGTCGCGCGACGGTCTCGGTCGGCGTCACGCACGCGCCGTACCAGCGGGTGCTCAACTCCTTCGTGAACCATGGAGCCCAGCTCATCCTGGCCGGCCATACCCACGGCGGCCAGGTCTGCGTGCCCGGATTCGGCGCACTGGTGACCAATTGCGACATCCCGCGCAGGCAGGTCAAGGGGCTGAGCCTCTGGTGGCACGGCATGCGCAACGCCTACCTCAACGTCTCCGCAGGCCTCGGCACCTCGATCTACGCCCCGGTGCGTTTCGCCTGCCCGCCCGAGGCGACCCTCCTGACGCTGGTGCCTGAGAACGAGCGCTGAGTCGCGGTCCGGCCGCATCCGCTGGTCAACCCGATGCTTTTTATCGGCTATTCTTAGTGAGGCCTTCGGGCCATCGGGGTGTGGCGCAGCTTGGTAGCGCGCCTCGTTCGGGACGAGGAGGTCGTGGGTTCGAATCCCGCCACCCCGACAGATGAGCCCCCTTCCACTGGAAGGGGGCTTCGCTGTATCCGAAAGAGGCTCGCGGATGCCGATCAGTGGACGCGCGGTGCGGAGTTGCGCCCGGCGCCGACGAGGGTCGAGCCGTCCGGCTCCACCACGATGCGCCGTTCGCGGTCGGCGCGGCGGATCATCGCGCCGATGAACAAGGCCGTCGCGAATGCCACGATCGTCCACACGACGATGATCCCCACCACGACTGCTGTCGCCATTCTCGACTCCTCCTCGAGTCGTATCCCTCGAGCACTCCCCCGGTCACGCCGGGATACCCGCTACGATACGGCGCTGCTCTGAGCAGATACTGTACACGCGATACCCCTCGTTCGGGGGACGTGACAGCGAGAAGTCATGGCCGAGGGGAAGGAGTCAGTACGCCCCGTCGCTCCCGAGGACGGCCCGTGCCGTCTTCCAGAGGATGAGCAGGTCGCCCGTGAGGTTCCAGTTCTCGACGTAGTACAGGTCGAGCCGAACGGTCTCGTCCCAGTTGAGGTTCGAGCGGCCGCTGACCTGCCACAGGCCCGTGATGCCCGGCTTCACGAGGAAGCGACGGTGCACGTGCTGCGCGTACTGCTCGACCTCCCGCTCGAGCGGGGGCCTCGGCCCGACGATCGACATGGTGCCGCGGAACACGTTGAACAACTGGGGAAGCTCGTCGAGGCTGAAACGCCGCAGGAATCCGCCGATCGGCGTGACGCGCGGGTCGTTCTTCATCTTGAACATGACCGAGTTGCCCTCGCTCCGCGCGACATTCTCGAGCTCGGCGAGGCGGTCCTCCGCGTCCATGTACATCGACCGGAACTTGAGCATGTCGAATCTCTCGCCCCGGAGCCCGATGCGCTCCTGCCTGAAGATCACCGAGCCGGGGGTGCTGAGGCGCACGGCCACTGTCACGGCGAGGAGGAACGGCGCCAGGAGCACGATGAGCGCGCCCGAGGCCAGGATGTCGAAGAGGCGCTTGATGTACAGCTTCCCGCCGTAGTACCGCGGGGTCTCCACATGGATGAGCGGCAACCCGGCGACGGGCCGCGTGTGCAGGCGCGGGCCGCCGATGTCGGTGAGGCTCGGCGCCACCACGAGGTGCTGCCGCCCCGGCTCGAGCTGCCAGCTGAGCTCCCGCACCAGTGACGGCGACATCTCGTTCGCGCTGGTGATGACGACGGTGTCGGCCTCCACGGCGTCGAGGGACTCGAGCAGGTTGGTGAGCGATCCGGACACCGGGATCTCGGTGCCCTCGATGACGCCGGCCACGGCTCCGCTCGGAGTGCAGGCGCCGACGACCTTGAGGCCGGACTCCGGAGCCCGTGCCAGGTCACGTGCCATGGCGGTGACGGATGCCTCGGACCCGACGAGCAGCACGCGGTGCGACATCCGCCCCTCGCGCCGGCGGGCGGCCAGCCAGTTCCGCCACAGGTAGCGCTCCAGGATGATGCCGGGAAGCCCGAGCAGGAAGGCGAACGCGAAGTAGCGCTGCAGTCCGTCGATGTCGAGGAAGTAGGCGGCCATGCCGCCGGCGCCGAAGACGATCAGCGTCGAGTTGATGACCCGGCGGTACTCGATGGAGCCGGCACCGATGTGGCGCGTCGACCGGGATCCGGCCGCCGTCAGGGCGAACATCCAGACCAGCACGACCACCACCGACACGAGGGTCGGCGCTGTCAGCGTCATCATCTCGCCGATGCCGGCGATCTTCGCCGGCAGTCCGCCGACGTACTGCGCCACAGCGACGCAGAGTGCGATGACGACGAGGTCCGAGAAGAAGAGAAGCTGACCGTACTTCTGGTTCCAGTCGGTCTGCTTCATCACCCTCGAGCTCGTCGCCATGGTGTTTTCAATGGCTTGAGTCAAAAGTCCGTCCCCGTCGAGTTGGTTACACCTAAGCATCGAGCCGCCGCGACGTGCCATCTACGGGGGTCAGATTTAACACACCCGACATATCCTCGACACCGCTGGGTCCACAGAGCGCTATGGAATGGAAATCACGACGCGAGGGTGCGAACCACCGGTTCCCCGACGAGAGCACACGCTCGACGGGGCCGACCAGACAAGGACAGTGAGCCCCGATGACAGAAGCGTCGATCAGCCGTACCGGCAGGGCGTCGCGCCGAGCCGGCCGCGCCCTGGCCCTCGTCGTCTGCGCCGTCCTCGCCCTCCCGCTGGTCTCCTGCGCGAGCACGCCATCGGCCGCAGACCCCAAGGCCACCAACTCGAGCGTCGAGGTCACGCCCGGGCTCGTCTACTCCTCTCCGGAGGGCGGCGACCTCAAGCTCGATGCCTGCATACCGACGGATGCCGCCGAGCCCACCGCCGCCGTCGTCCTGCTGCACGGCGGCGGGTTCACCGAGGGCGACCGCACCGGCGGGGGCATGCGGGCAGTGTGCGAGCTGTTCGCGGCACACGGCTTCGCGGGCTTCTCGATCGACTACAGGCTCGCCCCCGAATTCGTCTATCCGAGCCAGGTCGACGACGTCGAAGCGGCGATCACCTGGATCCGCGAGCCGGAACAGGCTGAGCGCTTCGGCATCGATCCCGCCCGCATCGGACTGTTCGGCAGTTCGGCCGGCGCCATCCTCACCCAGACCGTCGCCACCCTCGGCACGGGCTCCCTGCAGGAGGGCCGGCGCGTCGCCGCGGCCGTCTCGCTGTCCGGTGTCTCGCTGATGACCGAAGAGGCCCTCGCGCTCGGCACCCCGTCTGATGAGGCCGCAGCGATGATCCTCAACTACCTGGGCTGCCCCACGGTGGTCGCCGCCGACTGCCCGCAGGCGGCCGATGCGTCGGCCCTGCTCTCCGTCGACTCCTCCGATCCCCCGATGATCCTGGTGAACGGTTCAGACGAGCTCGTCCCCGTCGAGCAGGCCGAGTCGATGGCCGCGGCGCTCAAGGCTGCGAACGTCCCGGTGCAACTGAGCGTGCAGGACGGCTCGAAGCACGGCATCCAGCTGCTCGGCCCTCGCATCCGTGCCCGCGTGCTCGAGTTCTTCACCGAGCGGCTCTCATGACCCCCACCCCATCCGTGGGCTCACGCCCGATCGACCGTCAACCCCGGAGGTAAGTCAGTGGACTTCAAGCAGACAATCCGCGTCATCCGACGCCAATGGGTTCCCGTCGTCGTCACGATCCTGGCCGGAATCCTGGCCGCGACCGCCTACGTCGCCGTGGCCCCGGCGCAGTACACGACGCAGACGAAGCTGCTCCTCGAGCCCACGGGGGGAACGGGCACGGCGCAGGAACTCGTCGCGGGCAACAACCTGCTCGTGCAGCAGGTGGGCACATTCACCCAGCTCGCCTCGACCCCGGTGGTGCTGCAGCCCGTCATCGACGAGCTCGGCCTCGACACGACGGCGGACAAACTCGCCGACAAGGTGAGCGTCGCCTCTGTCGGGCTGTCGGCGCTGATCGAGATCGAGGCCACGGCCGACACTCCCGAGGGGGCCGTCGACCTGGGCAACGCCGTCGCGGCGAGCCTGAGCGACCAGATCGAGAGCTCGGGATCGACGACCTCACCGGCTGCGATCAGCGCCTCCGTCGTGCAGGAGCCCGTTGCCCCGGCCTCGCCGTCGTCGCCCAACACGATCCTCGCGATCCTCATCGGTCTCTTCGGCGGTCTCGCCGTCGCCTTCATCATCGTCGTGCTGGCAGAGCTGCTGAACACCCGTGTTCGCAACGGTCGCGACATCGCGAAGGCGACGGATGCCGCCTACCTCGGCCGCGTTCCGGCGGAGCGCTCGCTCACGCGGAAGCCCGTACCCTCGCTGACAGCGCCCTCCGGACGCTTCGCCGAGGCCGTGCGCATCATCCGCACGAAGGTCGTCGCCTCGATCTCGGCGTCGACGGCCCCCGTCGTCGTCGTCAGTTCGCCGGGTCTCGGTGACGGCAAGAGCACCATCGCCGCGAACCTCGCCGTCGCCCTCGCAGAAGGCGGCCTGCAGGTCGCCCTCATCGACGGCGACCTGCGCTCTCCGTCGACGGCCAGACTGTTCGGCATCAGGTCCAAGGCCGGGCTGTCGAACGCCCTGCTCGCGGGCGTTGCCCCCGAGTCGATCACCCGCTCCGAGGTGGCCACGGGCCTCACCGTCATCACGACCGACGCCGTCGAGGCTGGAACCAGCGACGTCCTCTCCTCCGAGCGAACGAACGCCGTCATCACGGCACTGGCCGCCGATGTCGACATCGTCATCCTCGACGCCGGTCCCCTGCTGGCGAACTCCGACGGGCTGGCGCTCTCCGAGGTCGCCGACGGCTACGTCGTGGTCGCCCGCGCCGGACGCACCCGCGCCGACGAACTGCGACAGGCCGTCGACTCCCTCGAGGATGTCGGCGCCGAGATATACGGAGTCGTCCTGACGGCGGCGCCTGTGCGCGGCGCGGACGCCCGGGACTGATCGGCGGGCCGGGGACATGACGCTGCAGGCCACTCCGGGACGGCGGAGCACGCCGGACGCTCGGAGAGCGCCGGCGAGGCGGCCATCTCGCGTGAGCCCGCGCCTGAGAGCCGCTGTGCTGCTCTCGGCGACCGGGGCAGTCATCGCGATCGTGCTCGTCGTGGCGTCGCTCCTCGTGCAGCCGGCCCTGTTCATCATCGCCGTCGCCGGTGCCGCGCTGGTGTACCTCGCGGCCTTCCACCCCAAGGTGTTCGCGCTCACCGGCGTCTCGGCGATCATCCTGTCGAACGTGCTGCAACAGGTCGTCGGGCCCCTGGCGTCGAACATCGACGAGGCCGTCATCGGCCTGGCGGTGATCGCCTTCACGACCCGCAGGCTCGTGACGGAGCGACGCATCGTGCTCCTGCCCGGCACGATCTGGTTCCTGCTGTTCTTCGTGTTCGGCGTCCTCAGCGGGGTGGCACTGCACGTGCCGTACTCGCTGATGCTGCAGTCGCTCATCCTCATCGCCAAGGGACTGCTGTTCGCCTTCGCTCTCGCGCAGCTGCGCTGGACCGACCGCGACTTCAGGGTGCTTCTCCGGGCCGGCGTGGTCGCGATCGGCGTCATCGCGGTCACCGGCCTCGCCAACCTGGCCTTCCCCGACGTGTGGCGCGGCATCGTCGGCGGGACCATCACCCACCTCGGCGGCGTCACGGCTCTGCAAGGCCTGTTCCAGCATCCGGCTGCCTTCGGCCGCTTCACGGCTGTGCTCGCCGTCGGAGCCCTCGCCTACGCCTGCGTGGTGCGCACCTCGCTCGGCAACGCCATCCTCATCGGCGTGACGGTGGTGCTCACGACGCTGACACTCGAGGTGAAGTCGATCGTCGGTCTCCTCGCCGCCCTCGGCATCCTGACCCTCCGCTACGGTCGCCCGATCCTCATCGTCGTCGCGCTGTGCTTCGGCCCGTTCGCCATCGCGCTCATCGTGCCTCCTCTCATCGCGCTCGTCGGTGATGCCGTTCAGATGTACATCATCGAGTCCTCAGCGCGCTCCACGATGACCTGGGGATCACTGGCGGTCGCCACGGGGTACTTCCCGTTCGGCGCCGGCTTCGGCCGCTTCGGCAGCTTCCCGGCCGGCGTGAACTACAGCCCCGAGTACTACAACCTCGGCTTCGACCACGTATACGGCCTCGGCCCGGGCGAGAAGGGCATGTTCCTCAACGACACGCAGTGGCCGGCCATCATCGGGGAGAGCGGATGGCTCGGAGCCGCCGCCTTCGCCGTCGGCATCCTCTGCGTGCTCGTGAGCCTGCTGCGTCGCAGCTCGCCGACCGAGTCCGTGCTCGCGCACTGGGTTCGCATCACCGGCGTCGGATGGCTGGTGCTCCTCGTGATCGAATCGGCGGCCGCCCCGGTGTTCGTCTCGGCGCCGTCGTTCCCGTTCGTCTTCGCCGTGGCGGGCATCGTGGCGTCGCTGCGATCGGCAGCGCGCGACGAGCAGCTCGCGACGGGGCTGGTGCCGCCGCGGGTTGTCGCCCCTCAGCGGCTCCCGCGGAGCACGGCCCGCCAGCGCTCTGCGACCATCGGATAGACGGCGGCGGCCGAGTAGTCCCGCTGGAACCTGGCGGTTCCGGCAGCGCGCAGCTCGTCGCGAGCGGCATCCGACACCATCAACCGCTCGAGAGCCGCGGCCAGGCCGGCCGCATCGCCGGCGTCGACGAGCGACCCTGCGCCGTCGGCGAGCACGGCGGGGACGCCGCCGACACGGGTCGCGACGACGCAGTCCTGCCGGGCGAGGGCCTCGAGGATGAACATCGGCATGGCCTCGTCGCGCGACGGGAGGACGGCGATCTCGGCCGACTCGAGCATCTCCATGAGCTCGGCATGCGGGAGCCCGCCGTGGAAGACGGCATCAGGCAGCTCGGACGGGACGACCTCGCGGTCTGCGACGGGTCCGACCACGTGCAGGGTCCAGCCGTCGTGGTCGGCGATCCTGCGCCAGGCGTCGACGAGGACATCGACGCCCTTGCGGAGCGAGACGCTGCCACCGAACACGATGCTCTTGCCCTTGGCCCGCGGGGTTCCCTCGGGAACGGCGTTCGGAATGAGCTCCGTCGGTGCCGTCGGCAGGACTCCGAGTACCGCCGCCCGGGTCTCGGCGCTCAGCACGAAGACGCTGTCGGCGGCTCGCAGCACCGTCGCGACCCTGGCCGGCTCTCGCGCGGCGTACTCGGGGAAACTGCTGCCGTGCAGATGCGCGACGGTACCGAAGCCCCGCGCGTGGGCGAGGCGCAGCAGGAGTCCCTCGCGCACGAACGATCCACCCTGCGAGAGATGCACCACGACGACGCGCTCGTCGCGACCGCGCAGGGTCGCCAGCCGCCAAGCCGCTCCGAGGAAGATCGCCAGAGCCCGGGGACCGGTGGAACCGTCGCGTGACACGATGACACGCAGGTCGCAGTCGTCGAACGGATAGGAGAGGTAGCCGTTCACGACCTGCGTCATGCCGCCGGCGACCTCGCCGCGTCGACCGACGTGAAGCACCTCGATGCGGCGGAGTCTCGTGGGGGGAACGTCGACGGCCACGCTCATGCGTCGACCAGCTCCGTGCGCGCCGGAACTCCCGCGATGAGGCCTTCGACCCGGGCGCGCATGAGCTCGAGCTCGTCTCGCGCGTTCGCGAGGGAGGCACGCACGGCCGGTCCACGCTGCAGAGCCGTCGCCAGGGCCGCGACGATCTCGTCTTCGGTCAGCCCGCTCGACGGAACGCCGACACCCGAGACGCCCGCCGCCTCGAAGTGCCTGTCGATCTTGCCGGACTCGTCGACGAGCAGGGCGATCGGGGCGGCACCTTCGGTCGAGGCCGCGATCAGGACGTGCAGCCTGTCGCTGACGGCGAGTGCCGTCCTGTCGTAGACGGCGCGCAGGGTGTCCTCCTGGCCGGCGTGATCGGAGCCGTCCCAGTCGGCGAGGTCGGCGCCGAGGGCAGCGGCCAGATCGCGCGAGCGCTGGCGATCGCGTAGCACCTGCGTGACGACCTCGACGCGCAGTCCCTGTTCGCTTGCGAAGCGACGGATGCCGGAGACCCAGGCTGCGCCGGGTTCGGGGCGGTCGCTGCGCATCGACACCACGATGGTGTCGCGGCTCTCGGCTGCGGCATCCGTCGACGGTCCTGCTCCTTCACCGAAGGCGAGATCGGGCATGACCTCGCCGCCGAGGTAGGCCGCCGTCGTCCCGTCGCGCCAGGCCGTGAGCTGCGACAGGGCGATGGAGGGACGCATGAGCAGGCGGGGCAGCGGGGCGAAGTCGCGCGACCCCGAGCCCACTCGGACCACCGAACCGCCGCGCAGGCGCAGCAGGGCGAGCAGCGGCAGGACCACAACGTGCTCCTTCATGCCGATGATGGTGAGCTGGATCTCGCCGGGCTTGAACACGTAGTGCGCCGTGCCGCTCCATGCCCGCGACAGCCCGGCTCGGTACCAGGAGGAGAAGGAGCGGTAGACCACGTCGTCGCTGCCGACGCCCAGTGACTCGGCGTAGCCGTCGGGCGATGCGCCGACGTAGACGTGCAGTCGCCCGAGGGGCTTCAGCCAGGCGATGAGCTGGCGTCGCAGGATGATGTCGCCGATGTTGTCGTACTGGCCGACCCCCGGCACGAAGATGTCGATCGCCTCTGCGCCCGGATTCGGAGCCGCCGCAACGGCGCTGCCGCTCACGCTGCCGCCAGATCGCCGCGGATGCCCGTCATGGCTGCCGCGTGGATCATGTCGGAGGTGAGGTCCTCGACCTCGGTGGAGGTGCCGATGCCGAGCTCGGACATGAGCCTGGCGATCTGCTCCTGGTGGTTGTCGACGTGCTCCCCACGATCCTTGCGGCGCACCACGGCGATCGGCGAGATGCCCATCTCGAGCAGTCCGAGCACTGTGCCGACTCCGGCATGGGTGATGACGACGTCGGCCTCGCGGGCGTAGCGCTCGAAGTCCTCTGCGCTCACCTGGGCGTATGCGGTGCCCGGCAGTTCGCGCTTGGCCTCGGTGTAGCCCAGCTGCCAGGTGGTGTCGTCACCGGCGATGCCGAGATCGACGATGCGGTCGACGAGGGACTCGAAGCCGTATCCCTCGATGGTTCCGAGGGTCACGAACAGCTTGAGCCGACCGTCGGCAGGCTTGGGCTTCTCGACATTGTGGAAGGTCGAGAGCACACTCGGGTGGATGCCCCAGCGGCCCGACGACCAGTGCGGGTGCTGTGTGCGCAGTTCGGCCAGGCGGAACCTGTCGAGGATGCGCCCTGACAGCGACGGACCGTCGACCCGCGACACGCTCTCGATGTAGAGCGTCGGCAGACCGCCGAGCTTGGCGGCAGGCAGGGCGGCCAGGGCGAGCGCGGAGCCGGTGCTCACCGCTCCGTCGAACTGCGCGTTCTTGATGGCGGCTCGGATCGACTGGTAAGCGCGCACGACGTTCGCCGCGTCACGCGGCCGGATGTAGGGCACGTAGAGCACGTTGCGCCCCTTCAGCAGCGACTCGCTCTGCGGCGTGCGGAAGGTCACCCACAGCGAGTCGTCTGTCGCACCGAGCCCCGGAGCGAGACGCACCAGCTGAGCGAGGTGACCGCCGGTGGAGGCTGCGAGCAGCAGCTTTCCCCCGATCTCGGGGGTGCTCTCGTTCGTCGGCGTGGTGTCGAAGTCGGTCGTCATGTCGATATCTCCTTGTCGCGTGTGTTCGGAGGCGAAGTCACGGCCGTGAGGGGACCGTCGGGAATCGTGGGGGCATCCGTGGTGCTGACGGATGCCGGTGCCCCGGCCTGAGCCGAGGCGCGCCTGCGCCTGATGACGGGCGGAACATAGAGCCAGCGCACGCGCGTGGTGAGCTTCGAGAGGAGCAGCGAGACGACGATGGCCACCACGACGAGCCCGAACTGGATGGCGATGCCGACGCCGCGATGGACCCCGCCGAGCAGCAGCCCCAGCAGGCCGGCGATCGGCACGATCACGAACAGGTGCAGCAGGTAGATCTGCAGGCTCTCCGCACCCATCGTCGACACGAAGGACAGCATCCGGAGCCTCGCGAGGTAGGCGGAGAGCAGCACGCCGAGGGCGACGGCCGATGCCTGGCCGAGCAGCACGAGGAACGGGACCCAGCGAGCAGGCAGCAGGAACAGGATGGCGGCCGAGGCCACGAGCGCCGCGGCGGCGAGCAGGGTGCGCTGCACAGACACCTTCGCGACGGCGGCGTACACCCGCGGCGCGTACAGCGCCCCGAAGGCGTAGAAGACGTAGAGGGCGCCGACGCGGTTCCAGCCGATGTTGCCGCTGTTGATGAGGCCCGCTGTGACCGCACTCGACAGCAGGGCGGCGAGGATGACATGCACGACGGGTGGGAGCTTCCGCAGCGCCCAGGCTGCGAACGCGAAGACGGCGAGGGCGTAGATGAACCAGTAGCTGCTGCTCGGCCAGACGAGGATGAGCGCCAGGCTGATCGGGTTGCTGGCCGGCAGTTCGCCGAGTTCGCCGCTGAGACCCGGGATGATCAGGTAGAACGCGAAGCGCACGATCGACCAGACGATATAGAGGTAGAGCACGGGCAGCAGGCGCCGTCTCCACAGGTTGCCGAAGGTCCACGTGACCGCGCGTGCGCCGAAGAGTCCGGCGATAAGGAAGAACACGGGCATGGGGAACAGCTCGAGCACGAGCTTCATGCGGTTCGGCAACCCCATGATCCCGGCGTGCTGCAGGTACAGGGTGACGTGGTAGAGCACGACCATGGCGATGGCGACGCCCTTGGCGAAGTTCATCCAGGCGCGCGGGCGCGGCTCGGAGACGGTCCAGCGAAAGGCGGTGGCGGTCACGGCTGTCCAATCTCTCGGTCGGCCGTGCACCCGACTTGACTCGGGTGGGTGCACGCCCACCGTCGGGTCGCAGCTCCGTTCTCGCGATCGGTCCTGCACTGAAAACGTTAGTGAGGGCTCGTCACCTGCAGGAGTCGCCGAGGTTAACGCTCGGCGCTGGAGATTACAGTTGTGTGACGCGAATGGGGGTCGCCGTCTCGCTCGGCACGCCTGCCCCTCTCGCGACATCCGTCACCTGGCCTACTCGCGGGCGCCGCGACTGCTCATGATGCGGCGGTAGAGCGGCATGCTGGTGCGGGCGGCGACCAGCAGTGCGAGGCGATGCGGTTCGCGGGCACGGGCGAGCGAGAGCACGACCGACGGCGTCATCTCGCCGCGGGCCGTGCGCACCAGTGTGCGCGACTCCTGCTCTGTGTAGGCGCCGCTGGTGGCGTCCTTCATGCGGGACAGCAGCGAGAACCGTGCCGTGTAGTAGTCGAGTTCGCGGCCATCGCCTGCACCAACGCGGCGAGCGCAGTCGCGCACGACGGCGGCGACCTGTTCGAGGGACTGCGCCCGCTGGGTGTTCGACCTGATGATCGAGCCGCTGCGCAACCGATAGGTGTAGACGGTGTCGCGGATGCCGGCCACGGTCTCGGCCGCCACCAGGAGCTGCGCGACCATGGCCTGGTCGGAGTGCACCCGCGAGCGGGTGAAGCTGATGGCAGGGAACAGCCGACGGGCGAACAGCTTGTTCCAGAGGTGTCCGCTGACCCGGCCGAGGAGCATGGCCTTGAAGGCTGTGGCGCCGTCGACGGCGCCCGGCTGCAGCGACGGCACCGGTCGGCGCGTTCCGTCGACCGAGAGGTACTCGGCGCCAGCACACACCACGTCGGCCGCGAGTCCGTCTGCGGCGGCGAGCATGGTTTCTGCGGCATTCGTCACCCACTCGTCGTCGGCGTCCACGAACCAGATGAACCGCCCTGACGACGCCTCGACTCCGGCCTCGCGCGCCGCTGCCACTCCGCCGTTCACGGCGAGGGGAATGAAGACGACCGACGGATGCCTCTCGGCGAGCGCGGCGCCCAGCCGGGCGGTCGAGTCGCTCGAACCGTCGTCGACCACCACGATCTCGACGGCGATGGTCTGGCGCATCAGCCGCTCCACGGCGTCGTCCAGGAATTCGGCGGCGTTGTAGGCCGGGATGACGACGCTGACGTCGACGCCCGTCATCGCGGGCCGTCCGCAGCGACCATCTGCAGCACGGTCTCGAGATCCCTTCCGCTGGATCCCACGGAGAAGCGGTCGAGCCAGGCGTCGATGCCGGTGACGTCGATGGCACTCGCCCGCTCGACGGCATCGGCGAGCTGCTCTGCCGTCGGTCCGAGGGCGAGCTCGCCGGTGATGCCCGGCACGATGGCGTCGGCGACGCCGAGGGCGCCGGACACGGCGACCGAAGGAACGCCGGCGGCCGCGGCCTCCACGAGCACGTTGCCGAAGCCTTCACGCAGCGACGGCAGCAGCACGACGGAGTTCGGCTTGAAGTGCGAGAACCAGTCCTCGACCCAGCCCTTGTCGTCGAAGGAGACCCCGAGCCGCTCGGCCTCTGCCGTCACCGAGTCGAGCAGCGGACCGCCGCCGAACGAGATCACCTCGGTCGGAATGCCGCGGCGATTGAGCTCGGCCGCGGCGTGGATCGCCAGTTCCGGTCGCTTCTGGGCGACGAGTCGAGCGGCCAGCACGAGCTGCAGGCCGCCGGCTGTTCCCGGCACGCGCACGACGGGGTCCATGCCGGCCACCTTCGCTGTGGCGGGGTTCGCGACCACCGTGCAGCGCTCCCCCGAGACGCCGAAGCCGCTGACAAGCTCGCCGGCGACGGGGTGCGAGATCGCGATGACGTGGTCTGCCCGGCCGTACATGCGTCGGGCGAATCCGATCTTCACCTTGTGCGGCAGGTCGGAATCGGCCAGGCCCAGCGAGACCAGGTTGCGCTCGCTGATGATCACCGGCGGACGACGCGACTTGGGGCTGAGCGCGGCGGCCGTCAGCAGCACGAGGTTGGCGTGGGCCTGCAGGCTCACGGCGACATCCGGCTTGAAGCCGCCGAAGATCGCGATGAGGGCCCGCGACTTGCCCACATGACCGCGGGCCGTGGCGATCTGGTAGTGCACGACGCCATCGGGCAGGTAGGTGTCGGTGGCCTTGGCCGAGGTCGTCACGACGGCGACGGAGTGGCCGCGTTCGACCAGCCAGCCCATCCAGGTGCGCGCCACGAACTCGGCCCCACCGCCGTGCAGCGATGGAACGACGAACAGGATGCGCAGCGGCGCGTCGGGCTGGGTCATCTGACTCCTTGGGTGCGGCTGCCTTCTGGGGCGGCGTCGAGGGCACGGATGCGGCGGGCGGGGGTTCCGCCGTAGAGCGAATCGGGCTCGCAGTCGGCCGTGACCACTGAGCCTGCTGCGATGATGCAACCCGACCCGATGGCGACGCCGCCGAGCACGATGGCGCCGGCTCCGATCCACGTTCCGTCGCCGATGGTGATGGGGGCGCTGACCGAGGCGCCGGCCCTGGCAGAGGCCGGACCGATCTCGTGGGTCGTCGGCACGAGCTGAACCCGCGGGCCGAGCGACACCCTGTCGCCGAGCACGACGGGCGAGTTCGATCCGACGAGGAGTTCGACGTTGATGAAGCATCCGTCTCCGATGCTCAGCAGGTCGACTCTTTCGATGAAACGGATGCCGGGACGGATGCGGGTGCCGGTTCCCACCGTGACGCCGCAGAAGCGCAGCAGACGCACTCGCACCCGGGGCGACCACAGGGCGCTCGGCGCGATGGATGTCGCGATCAGCTGTCTGAGGCCGCCCATCAGCTCGACTTCCCCGCCGGGATCATGACGGGCTCGCCGAGCCCGGCCGTGTTCGTCCGGGCCAGCTCGATCACCCGGGGCAGCCCGGCGGTGATGGCCGCTCGAGTCGCCGACGACGCAGGCATCACGTGGGCGAGCGATGCGATGACGGGCCCGGCGAAGTCGCCGGCCGGCGATACGCACAGCTCGGGGGCGCCGATGAGCTCCATGAGTCCCTCGACCTTGCCCTGCGTGGCCATCGTCACCGCCGGGGTGCCGCCCATCATGGACATGATCGAGAGGTGCATCCGCCCTGTCACGGTGACTGTCGCCTGGGCTGCGAGAGCGCGGATCTGCGCCGGAGGCAGCAGCTCCTCCACGAACGTGACATCGGGACCGGCGACCACCTCGGCAACCGCGCGGCAGGCGACGAGGTCGTCGCTGAGGTCCTTGATCACGTGCGGCAGGATCACGACGTGGAGACCGGCCGAGCGCAGGTGGTCGATGATGCGCCGGTACTGCGCGGTCTGGTCGGTCGTTCGCGCGATCAGGCCGCTGACGTTGACGATGGCGAACGGCACGGTCGGGATCGCGACGCTCGCATCCGTCGTCGTGGCGGCGAAGACGATGTCGGAGACGAGAGTGACGTTGCTGATGCCGTGCTCGATCGCGCGCTCGGCCGACCGGGGATCGCGGAGCAGAGGCACGACACCGGCGCGACTGGCCCTGACCAGGGCACGACGGGCGCCGAAGCTCGGCGACCCGTTCCAGCTGAAGCCGACGATGCGGGTGGGAACACCCTCGACCGCTCCGATCTCGGCCAGCATGGCACGGCGCACGGAGCCGCGCAGGCTGTAGCGGCCGTCCATGATGTCGGCGCCGATGATGGAGAGGCTGCGAGCGCGCCGCAGCAGTTCGACGAAGGTGCGGATGGCCTGCTCGTGCGCCGGCCCCTCCCCGTAGACGAGGCTCGGGAGGGGGAACACCTCCACCTTCGCCCTCAGGGCGTCGGGTACGACGAAGTCATCGGACTCGCGCACGATGGCGATGATGGGGCCGGGCGCATTCTCGAGGAAGGCCTCGAAGAGCGCCTGGTCGCCGATGTTGCCTCGCCCGGGCGCGGCGATGAGCAGGTGCACGTCACGCGCTGCGGTTGCCGCCAGGGCTGCTGACGCCCGGCGGGCCGTCGCGCGATCCTGTCGGGGCGGCAGCCCGGAACTGTAGCGCAGGTCTCTCCACGTGCGGAGGAGTCTGGATCGGATGCGGCGTCTCATTCCTTCTCCGTTCGGGTCGTCGGTTCTGGGGTGTCGGTCGAGGTGGTGGCGGATGCCGATGCCGGCGCCGGCTCGTGCGTTGCGGCATCCGGAGTCTCGGCATACGGAGCCTCGGCGTCCGAAGCCTCGGCATCCGGAGCGTCGGCGTCTGGAGTCCGGCCGGCCGGGGCCGTCCGCGCCCGGCTGAGGTAGCGACGGGCGCCGATGACCTGCAGCACGTCGGCGCGGAACCGCGGCCAGATGGCCGCCTCCAGCGCGAGCATGCCGAGCAGGGCGACGGATCCGATGGCGAGATGGAGGAGCGGCTGATCGGCGGGCACGGCCAGGGTCGACGCGTAGGAGGCGCCCGTGGCGATTCCGAAGACGATGATCATGCGCAGGCCGTTGAAGAACAGGCGCTTCGCATCGACGTCGGAGACCTTGCTGATCCAGAAGAGGGCGATCGGCCAGGTGATGCCGAGGCCGAGGGCGAAGCCGGCTGCCACGCCGTAGACACCCCAGAGCGACCCGAGCAGGATGAGCCCGATCGTGAGAGGACGCGTGACGAGGGCGGACCAGAGGTTCTCCTTCGTGAGGCCCTTGGAGAGGAACACCCAGTAGCTCACGTAGGCGGCGGCCTGGAACCAGCCGGCGATGAGCAGGATCTGGAAGACCGGAACGGCCTCCAGCCACTGCTCGCCCAGCATGATCGAGACCACGGCCGTCGCCTGGGCTCCGAGGAACGCGAACATGAGGCCGACGATGGTGAGCAGCGTGGTCTGGCCGAAGCTGATGAAGGCGTTGAACCTCTCGCGCTGGTCCTGCAGGCGCGAGAGCACCGGGAGGGCGACGCGGGTGGCCGGTGCCTGCAGTTGCAGCAGCGGCAACATCACCAGCTGGAACGAGCGGTTGTAGAGACCGAGGGATGCCGGCCCGAAGCGGGCGCCGATGATGACGGAGTCGACGTTGCGGCTGACGTAGTTGAGCATCTGCGCCAGGAAGACCGTGACGCCGTAGGACAGCAGCGGCCTCATGCCCGCATGGCGATGGATGCCGCGCGGATACCAGTCGGTCACGATCACCAGCACGATGAGCACGAGGGCCGCCTGACCGACCTGCTGCACGGCGAGCGCCCAGTAGCCGCCGCCCATCACACCCACGACGATGGCGGCGACGAGGGCGATGGCCTGGCCAACGGCATCCGCCACCACCAGACGACCGAATCCGAGGTGGCGCCCGAGGTCGGCGCGGAACTGGGTCGAGAGGCCGTTCAGCAGGAAGGTGATGGAGAGCACCTCGGTGAGCAGCCGCAGCCTGTCGTCGCCGTAGAGCGAGGCTATGGGGCCGGCGAGCACGAAGGTCACGACGCTCAGCAGGGCGCCGATGCCCGTGTTGATCCAGAACAGGTTGTCCTTCTGGTGCGGCGAGAGCGTCTTGGCCTGCACGGCGGCCGATGAGAGACCGAAGTCGCGGAACACCTCGCCGATTCCGATCACGGCCGTCACCATGGCCACGAGGCCGAAGTCCGTCGGTCCGAGCAGGCGGGCGAGTATGACCACGCCGGCGAGCTGCACGATCACGCGTACGGCCTGGCCGCCGATCATCACGACGGCGCCGCGCGATGCCGAGGTGGCGAGCGACTGCTCGACGTCGTCGGCCGGCTGGCGCCTGGTGCGCGTCATCGTGCGGCCTGCGCGATCTCGATGGCGCGACGGTAGGCCGCGGCGTGCTCCTCGCCGAGAACCTTCCAGTCGCGACGCGACAGGTCGGGGGCTGCATCGGCGGCCACCGTGCGCACGGTCCGAAGCGCCTCCGCGATCACGTCGGGGGTGAGATCGCCGTCGTATTCGATGACCCAGCCGGGCCCGACCTCCTCGCGGAGTGCCGTGTTGGCAGGCGATCGCGGCACGAGGGCGGGGCGCGACAGCGAGAGCGCGACGAGGATGGCGCCCGAGTTGTGCATCTCGCGGTAAGGCAGCACGACGAGTTCGGCGTGGCCGATCTCGGAGACCAGCACGTCGTCGTCGACGTAGGCGAGCAGTGCCGAGGTGCGCGGGTCGCGGGCGACGCGCGCCTCCACCAGTTCGCGCTGGCCGACGCTGGGGCTGCCGACCACCCTCAGGGTGAGATCGTCGCCCGGCAGCTCGCGGAAGGAGTCGAGCAGCAGATCGACTCCCTTGTAGGGACGGATGATGCCGAAGTACAGGATGCGGCCGGGTTCGCGCGGCGGCAGCGGGTGCTGGGCGAACTTCTCGATGTAGTGGCCGTGGAGAATGGTGACGGCCTCGGCATCCGTGGGGAGCTCGGTGGTGGGGTTCAGGCGCAGGTAGAGCGAGGTGGACCTGTCGACGAGGTCGAGCGAGCGGTTCTCGGCCGCCGAGCCCTCCTCGTGCGGGGTCACGTTGTGCAGAGTGCGCACGATGGGGATGCCCTTGCGCCTCAGCCTGAACACGAGCACCTGCAGCGCGCGGCGGCGGGCGAAGCGCTTCAGGGGCTTCTTGCCGCGGATCATGAGCTCGGGCCAGTGCACGTGGAAGACGTCGTAGTCGGCCTTGAGCGCGCGCTTCCAGGTGAAGTACCGAATGCTGACGTCGGGAGCTGCGCCGTCGACGATGATGTCGACGTACTTGGTGCGGCCGTCCGGCGGGGCGAGGGTGTGCTGCACCACGAGCGGCCGAGATGGCGCGGGTGACAGCGGGAGGGTGCTGCTGGAGGTGCTGGAAGTCATAGGCGCCTTGTCGTCTCTTTCCGATCTGAAGGGTGGAACGACACTGAACCTCCTGCCGACAGTACCGCCGGATTTTCGCCGGTACGCTGGGTGTCGCGAGATGTACACCCGGTCGTAACGTGTGAGCAACACTCAGGGATGGGCGTTTGGTACAACTTGGAAGACCAGACGCGTGCGCCGTGGCTCGCAAGTGAAATCAACGAAAGGCCAATGCGTGAAGATCTCAGTCATCGGATGCGGTTACCTCGGAGCAGTGCACGCGGCCAGCATGGCCGAACTCGGGCACGACGTCATCGGAATCGATGTCGACGAAACGAAGATCGCCGCACTGGCTGAGGGGCGGGCCCCGTTCTTCGAGCCCGGCCTTCCCGAGATCCTGATCTCGGGCGTGAACTCGGGGCGGCTGCGATTCAGCACCGACATCGCGGATGCCGCCGGTGCCGTGGTGCACTTCGTCGCCGTGGGAACCCCTCAGAAGAAGGGCTCGTACGCCGCCGACCTCACCTACGTCGACGCGGCCATAGACGCGCTCCTCCCGCACCTCTCCGCGGGCGACCTGGTCGCCGGCAAGTCGACGGTTCCCGTCGGCACGGCGGCCCGGCTCGCCGAGAAGCTCGCTGCATCCGGAACCGGCGCGATCCTGGCGTGGAACCCCGAGTTCCTGCGCGAAGGGTTCGCCGTGCAGGACACGATCACGCCCGACCGCCTGGTCTACGGCCTCCCGCCCGAGCCTGAGGCCGCCGTGCGTGCCGAGTCCCTTCTGAGCGAGTGCTATGCGACCGCGCTCGGTGCAGACACTCCCCTGGTGACCACGGACTACGCCACGGCCGAACTCGTCAAGGTGTCGGCCAACGCGTTCCTGGCCACCAAGATCTCGTTCATCAACGCCATGGCCGAGATCGCCGAGGTGACAGGCGCCGACGTGACCCAGCTGGCCGACGCCATCGGATACGACGTCCGCATCGGCCGGCGCTTCCTCGGAGCCGGAGCCGGCTTCGGCGGTGGATGCCTCCCCAAGGACATCCGCGCCTTCACCGCTCGCGCCGAGGAACTCGGCCGTGGTGAGTCCGTCGCCTTCCTCAAGGAGGTCGACGCCATCAACCTGCGGCGCCGTCAGCGCGTCGTCGACCTGGCCGTCGACGCCCTCGACGGCGAGGTGAACGGCAAGCGCGTGGCCGTACTCGGCCTCGCCTTCAAGCCGTTCTCCGACGACATCCGCGACTCGCCGGCACTCGACGTCGCCGTGCGCCTCAAGGGTCTCGGCGCCGACGTGATCGCCACCGACCCCGAGGCCATCGAGAACTCCCGTCGCCTGCATCCGCAGCTCGACTACGTGACCGACACGTCCGAGGCGCTCACCGGAGCCGACCTCGTCGTCATCGTCACGGAGTGGAACGAGTACCGCCAGATGGAGCCGGCGTACGCCAGCGCCCTCGTCGGGGCGAAGATCGTGATCGACGGACGCAATTGCCTCGATGCTGCAGCCTGGCGCGCCGACGGCTGGACCTACAAGGGCCTCGGCCGCCCCTGACCCTCGCCCGGGACGACCTCCGCGGCACCCGCTCGCTGAGGCCCGGACGCAATCCGCGGCCACCGCCCGCTGAGGCCCGGACGCAGTCCGCGGCCACCGCCCGCTGAGGCCCGGACGCAGTCCGCGGCCACCGCCCGCTGAGGCCCGGACGCAGTCCGCGGCCGAAGCGCAGCAAACACCCCGCCCTCGCCTCACGGCGGGGCGGGGCGTTCCTGCGCTCAGTGGCGGGTGAGCACCTGCGACAGCGGACGCTTCGGCGAACGCGCCACCCTGTAGCCATCCGCCGGCGCGTGACCGACCGCGATGAGGCAGATGACGTCTTCGGACGCCGGGATTCCGGCCTCCAGCCGCAGCGCGTCGGTGCGGGCGTTGGTCATCGACCAGTTGAGCATGCAGCTCGAGAGGCCCAGCCCGTGCAGCGCCCAGACCAGGGTCATGGCGAACAGCCCGCCGTCGATCCAGCGCTGGTTGCGCTCCCCGGCGCCGGCGAACAGTCCGCGCTCGACCGTGACGATCAGCACGGTGCGCACGTGGTGACGGAAGCCCGCGTTGCCGTTCTGGTGCGCGAGGATGCGGGCGCTGTCCTCAGCGCCTTCGAACACGTGCACCCGGGCGGCCTGGCGGTTGCAGACCGACGGCGTGCTGCCTGCGAGGCGCACGGCCTCGTCGATGAGGCGAGGGTCGACCGGGCGGTGCTCGTCGAAGTCGCGCACGCTGTGGCGTGTGGCGAAGAACTGCTCCAACAACGCGGGATCGATGGCGTCGCTCGGCGCCGCCATCGGGCTCACGATGTCGCTCAGGGAGCCGGCGGTGTTCCAGCCTGCCAGCGCCTCGCGCGCGTCGACGGCGAAGGCCTGGTAGCCGTCGTCGATGGACGCTCCCGCGGGAACCAGCATCTCGAGTCGGCGATCGACCGCGTCACCGAAAGGATGCTTCGGCGAGCGCAGGCTCAGGCCCTTCTCGACGCGGTGATAGTCCTTCGTCACCTGCGTCTCGAGATGGATGCCTGTCAGCTCTGTGCTGGCGGCGTCGTCGGTCGGCGCCGCCGTCGCCCTGTAGGCGCGGTAGTCGCGGGCGAACTCCGCTCCCATCGCGAACCGCCTGCGCATCATCCGCACCGGCTTTCGAACCAGTTCCCGTACACCTGCCATGATCTGTCCTCCCCCGAGAGACGGGGTGGATACCCCTCGTTCAGGGTACAGACGTGGTGTTAAGGGCGGATTACGGGACGCTGCACATTCGATTCCCGCTCGCTGAGGCCCGGACGAAGTCCGCGGTCGAAGCGGCTCACATCCAGGACTGGAACGTCTTGATCATGTCGGTCTGCGTCCATCCGGGAACCACATGACCCTGATCGTGGTACTGCACGATCACCTCGGTCGCGACGGGCCTGGCCTTGTCAGCCAGGGCGAGCCCGTGCTTCGACGGCGTGACCAGCGGATCGAGCAACGACACCACGGTCTTGACGCGCGTGCCCTTCCAGGCCGACTGGTCGAAGCGCGCAGGGTTGGTGGCGATGGCCAGCGCGCGGTTGTTGCCGTACACCGGCGCAATGCGCACGGGATCGCGGTCGAAGAGGTCCTCCATGTCGTACGTGGCGTTGGCCATGTACATGCCCCGCGCCGCCGGAACGAGCTTCTTGCCGTAGGAGTAGCACATGAGGGATCCACCCCCGGAGTTGCCGCGCATGAAGCTCAGGCCGATCTTCCACACCGTGCTCATGTACTTCGCCACGTTCACCTGAGCCTGGATGGCGGGCTGCGTGGTCCAGAGGCTGCCACCGTAGTTGGCGCAGACGCACACAGCCCCCTGGTCGACGGCCATCTCGGCGCCGTACTTGTACGCGCCGTCGATGGACGTGTAGTCCGATCCGTTGGCGTGGAAGAACCACAGCACCCCGACGGCCTTCTTCGTGCCGGGAAGGGATGCGTATGGCACGAAGATGCGCACTCTGTCGGTGCCGAGCACCACGTCGATGGCCTCGTACTGCTTCTTGCCGAGCTTCGTCACCCGCACCGCACTGCGACTCACCTCATAAGGCAGCTTGGGGATGGGCGAGGTCGCAGCCTGCGCGACGCCTCCAGTCGAGAGCGCGCCGAGCAGGAGTCCGCCCGCGGCACCTCCGAGCACCGTGCGTCGATTGAGAAGGGTCGAGGGTCGGGGTTCGATCGACGTGGGGCGCGTTCCGGGCATGCTGCCTCCTGGCTCACTGACGGCCCGACCCGCGCCTGCGGGCGGCCGATTCGGCATGACTCTAACAACGCGACGAGGTCGAAAACACGGATGCCTCATGTTGTTAACAGGATCGACACGCAACCGTTTCTCCGGGCGGCGAGGCGTCCTTGCGCTTTGCGGATGCCCCCTATAACTTGTGAGAACCGTGACATGGCCCTCGGAAAGGTGGCCGTGTGCGGCGCGAGGGAACGGGCAATGATGCTGGACCGATGATGCGGCTCCGGCTACCGGCACTCGCTTCCCTGAGGTCCACCCCTCGCGATGTGAACTGAGTTGCAGCATCCGCGCGAGGGAGGAGAACCGATGGCCAGCATCGCGATCATCTCGCCTGCCACGGAGTCCAGGGTCTCGGGCACCGTCAATGTCGTCGCCAAGATCACCGGGGGGACGAAGATCTCCAAGGTGACCATCATCGTCGGCGTTCCGGAGTACGGAACACGCGAGGCGAAGGGCGTGGGCGGCGGCAAGTACTACATCGCCTGGGACACCACCAGGAAGCTCGTCGACAACGTGACGCAGACACCGTCGGACGGGGTCTTCTGGATCCGCGCCCGCGCCGTGGTCGACGGCGTCACCGTCACCTCACCCTTCATCGGGGTCGCGACGGCGAATCGATTCCAGAAGGACTCCCTGCCGGCGGGCGGCTGGCGGTCCGAGCTGGCCTGGGCCGCGAAATACGACGGCACCCTCGAGCAGTGGAAGGTCGGCCACGGCGCCGTCGTCGGAGCGAAGTACGTGCAGCTCGTCGACGACCCGATCCTGGGGGCTGCTCGCAAGGTGGCCAAGATCTCGATCCCCGAGAGCGCCCGCTACGACGCGGAGCAGCCCACCAAGACCACCGTGCGCTATCAATCGTCGAGTCGGCGCAACATCGTCGAGGGCGACGAGTTCTGCGTGGGCTTCGCCTTCATGCCGCCGGCCGACTTCCCGACGGTCTACCCCAAGAACGATCCGGCGAATCCACAGGGTCCGGACGCGACGGGCTACATCGCACTCTTCCAGTTCTACGGGCCGCCCTACGTCCAGGGCTCTCCGCTGGTGCTGCACGCCGACAGACGGCTCGCCAGCGACCCGCTCGACGAGTTCGTCATCCGGGGCAACGAGCTGAACGCCGGCGACCCGTGGCCCTACCTGTCTCTGCCCTATCGCCGGGGTCGCTGGACCGACGTGGTGCTGCGCATCCACGTCTCGCGATCCATCTCGAAGGGGTGGATCGAGACCTACGTGAACCAGGGGGCCGCCACGAGCGTGCAGCCGGTCCCCTTCGTCAACGGCGCCCATCGGGTACCCCGAGTGCTGGCTCGCCCCGACTCCGAGGCCTTCCGCACCGACATGCAGATCTACCGTGTCGCGAACCGATTCCCGGTGGTGTCGATGTTCCAGACCGGACACAGGATCGCGCGCACCGTGGCAGAGGCCGACCCGCGCTCGTACCGCAACGGAGCGAAGCCGTGAGCGGGGGCATCCGTCGTCGGACGGTCATCGTCGCCGCCCTGGGCACGGTTGCTGCGGGAGCCGCCGCGGTCGCGCTCCTGCCGCGGGATGCCGCACGCACCGCCTCCGGAGCGGATGGGGCGACTGCGATCCCCACGAAGGTTCCCGTGCCCACTCGCACGCTCGACGAGGTGCGGGCGGAGGCGCTCGGCAGTGCCGGCATGAGGCTCGCCGCGAGTCCGTGGAGCACGGATGCCGCAGCGACGACGACATGGAGCACGCTGTACGTGTCGTGGCTGCTGCGCGAGAACGCCGTGCCGCAGACCCGCGACCCACGTGAGCTGTACGAGCACTTCAGCGCTCTCGGCCAGGTCGGAACCGAGCCGCGCGACGGCGCCGTGATCTTCTACAGTGACGGGCCCGTCGAGAGCATCCACCACGCCGGCTACGTCGAGCGGACTACTGCGGGCGCTGTGGCGACGGTGGAGGGCGACGTGCCGGACTTCCTGCCGCACGACAAAACCTTCGTGCGGCGTTACGGTCAGCCGTGGGACTCCAACATCATCTACGGCTACCCCGAGTACGTGGTGGCATGAACCCGTCACAGCGCCGCCTTCTGGCCGGCGTGCTGCTGGCGGTCTACCTGGTCGTGCTCGCGCTCGTCGTCCTCTGGCCGGAGCCCGTCGACAAGCCGGCGAACCATGAGGTGTACGCCTCGATCATCTGGTTCCACGAGCACGGCTTTGCGTGGGTGACGTACGACACCATCGAGTTCACGTCGAACGTGGTGATGTTCCTGCCCTTCGGGATCATCATGACCGTGCTGCTCGGGCGTCGCCGCTGGTGGATCTCCACCCTCGCGGCAGTTGCCCTCTCGTCCGCGATCGAGCTCGTGCAGCTCCTCGCGCTGCCCGACCGCTATCCGAGCGTGCGCGATGTGATCGCGAACAGCACGGGGGCGCTCATCGGCAGCCTCCTCGTGCTACTGATCGGCACGCTCATCGCCCGTCGCGGACGGCGCGTTCGAGTCGCCGACCGCGGGATCCCCATACCTGCGCACACGTCGCACTGACGATCGGCTTCGACCGGCCTCGACCGCCGTCACCTCGACGACTGCCGCGGTGGGCGTCGGCTCAGCGGCGGTCGGAGCCCGAGGCGAACGCGAGCAGCCGCGCGAAGAGGGCGACGACCACCAGCAGGGGCGCGACCAGAATGATCAGGCCGGCGGATGCCGCCCGGTCGGCGAACCCGGATGCGTGGGAGTACGGCGGCTCCATGACGAGCGCGTCGAACGTGTCACTGAGAGGTCGCTGCGAAGCGCCCGTTATGGAGCTCATGATTCTCCCCGACTGCCCGCGCTACCCGAAAGCGTGGGACTGTTCCGATCGTAGCGACGCAAGGTGAACGCGTGCTGGACGGGAACACCCCAGTGTGCGGGGGTTCTTCAGCGCGCAGTTCACCGCACGGGCACTGTCGTCGGCGCCACGCATGCCGCTGCGCACTCAGCTCGCGGGGACCGTCCCGCAATCGAGCTTGGACTCCGTGACCTCAGTGGGGCTGACCACCGGGGTGACCTCAGCAGAGAGCTTGCGCAGCACGTCATCGGTCGCCAGCACGTCGAACGACATCACCGCGGTCTCCCCTGGTGCGATCGTCGTGATTGCCTGATTGACCGGGTACTCGCCGTCCGCCGTGATCATCGAGTCGACGGGCGCTCCGTCGCGGGTGATGTCCAGCATGGTCGAACCGGGCGGCGCGTAGACGAGAGTGTCGACACGCATATTGCCGATCGCAGTCGTCTGCCCGCCACCGGTGACGTAGTCGGGAAGCGTGGGCACGACATCCGGAGACACCGTATTGGTGAGCGACACGTTCACCCGCACGTGACGCTCGCCATCGGCGCCGCACACCGCCTGCCCCAGATCGACGCTCTGCGTCATGAAACGCTGCATCTTGCCGGGCGTGTAGTCGATGAAGTAGACGCCGAACGCATCCATCTTCTTCGTGCTCACCGGCGGTTCTCCATCGAATTGCGACCCCACGATGAGAGCCTGCTCGTCCGGGTCGTCGGTCCACATCCGGATGCGGCCCTCGGCTGCGGACTTCGTCAACGCGGTCGTTATCGCGGTGACGTCGGTCGCACCCGATCTGATCCGGTCGAATGCCAGAGTAGCGATCGCCTGGTTGATCGCGTCCACCTCGTAGGGCGTGTACTTCGAGTACAGATCGCCCAAGAGGATGGACACTGCGTTCTGTCCGGTGAGCTGCGTTCCGTCTGGGAGGTCCAGCGGGCCGGTGGCCGCGATGATGTTGGAGAGAGCGACGGTGTCAAGGGAGATGACGCCGTCGATGGTGTCGCCATAGCTTCGCTTCCAGATCTCCTTGGCGATGTCGTGCGTCAGCGAGAACCTCGGCGTGCGCGTGAGACTCTGCACGTACTTGCCCAAGCCGAATGGATACGTCGCGATCACGTCGTCGGCGATCGGGATGACGGGAGTGTCGTACATCGGAATGTCCACAGGGGCGGCCGATGCCTGCCTCACCAATTCGATCTGGCCATTGTCGACGTGGAACATGGCAAGGGAGCCGACGGTTCCACCTCCCGGCATGACTTCGCCGTTGTTCTGGAAGAGGAGGAGGTAGTTCTTCGGCCCGTCTCCGCCCAATGCGGCCGGCAGAACCGCGAGAACGCCGTCTAGGCCGGAAAGTGTCTTGCTCGCGGAGGCGAGGGAGCTGCCGAGGCGATCGAGCCCCCCGGCTACAGGAGCGATAAGGCCACTCCGGTCCACCTTCGAGATGCGGTCGCGACTTTCGGTCGCGGCTGCGTCAGCGGCGCTGACCGTGACACCCAGATCGCGGATACGAGCAATGTCGAATGCGCCATTCACCGGCTTGAGCGAAGCGACGTCGATCGTCGAGACCGGAACGACGACATCCGTCGCCAGCCGGTCCGCTTCCTCCGCTGCGACGCGCACCGCGTGGAGGTTAGGCCCGGCAACGGGCACCCATTCCAATGCCCCCCAGACGAGACCGCCAGTTGCGGCACGTGCCGCCGCCGTGTGGGCTTGCAGCTCCGTCGCATCGATCGCGGCCGCGTCTAGGTCTCCGGCGAGGGCATGCGACTGCACCGATGATGCGAGCGGGATGGAGGCCTCGAGTTCAGACCTGACCTTCATCACACCCGGGATGATTGCCAGAGCGATTCCGCCGATCAATAAAATCAGAAGCGCGACAGCCACCGGCACCCACAGCCGTGCACTGCGCACGAGGGGTGTCTTTGCATCTCGAGCGCTTTGTCCCATCTCGCACAACCCTATAGATATGCGCCTGAAAGAATGCCCTAGCATGCGGCAGTCTTCGGCTTCGATCCCTCAAAGTCTCAAGTGCCACATCTCACATCGGATACGGAGTTAAAGACGTGGAACGAGTGCTTGTCACCGGGGCAAACGGGATCATAGGTGCGGCTTTGCGCAGACTTCTCTTGGCCGACGATGCGACCACGAGCGTTTTTGCTGTGCATTCTCCTGCAATCGGAGAATCTGAAAGGGCCTTCGATTTGAGGGACGGGGACAGCATACGGACACTAGTTTCAGCTACTCGCCCGGACGTAGTAATTCACTTAGCAGGCCTGACCGGACCTGGTTGCGAAGTGAGTCCCCAAGACGCATTTCAGATCAATGTTGAAGGTACGCGTCGACTCGCAATGGCAGCCCTCGAGGAGGGAGTCAGACGTTTCGTCTTCGCATCCAGCGCAGCGGTCTATGGAGATCTCGCCAATCGTCCGGCGCGAGAAGACGATCCTCTCGCCGGTCGTTCGGTTTACGCGCGCAGCAAAGCAGAGGCTGAACAGGCACTGTCAGAGGTCGCACTCTCGTCGGGCGCTATGTCCTCGATCAGCGGGCGGATCTTCAACGTCGTGGATCTCAACTCGCGGCTCTCGCTTTTCTCTCGATTATTCGCCTCAGCCCGAGAGGGCAACGATGAGGTCGTCCTCCGCGGCTTGGATTCATTCGTTAGGGACTACGTCCGCAGTATCGACGTCGCCCGCGGACTTCTGGATCTCGCGAGGATCAGACCTCCCCGTCAGAACGATGTCACGAACATCGGCACCGGCGTAGCAACCTCCAACCGAATGCTCATTGAGATGATGACCAAGCGTGTCGCCGTCCGTCATCGTCTCGACGCCAAGGATCTCGGCAGCTACAGCGTCGCTGATACATCTCATTTTCGCGCCCTCGTAGGCTATGAACTTCCACCACTGCCGGGCCTTCTAGCTTCCGAAGCACCCATGGAATCCTTATTCCGAGTTGACGCCTAGGTTTGAGTTTCCTAATCATGTTTCAGTTCTCTAGACTCTGACAGATCGATCGGGAGAATCGCTCGCCCCGAGCCAGGTGCAGCGTCCACGATCCCGCCGCGTCTTCATTGCATTTGCGATGCGCACCGAACAGGAGAGGCCGGAATGCTTCCCTACCTCGGAATCGCTGTCGCAGTGTGGGTTGTCGCGAACTTTCAGTCGGCGTTCCGCCTTACTACTCGCAGGATGCGGTCCGTTCGGGAGCCTGCACCCGTGGCGGAGCTTCCGTCGGCCCTCGCGACACAGGCGGACCCCAAGTGGGGCTTTGGCGACGTAGTCATCGTTGCAATCCTGGTGACGTTTTCCGCGTTGCGATTCAACGTCGGCACCGATTATCCGATTTACCTTCAATTTTTCCGTCAGATCGATCCGGCATCTGATTGGGCGGCGCAGATCGCCGCGTCTCCCCAAGAGGCGGGCTACACCGTTCTCTCGTTGTCCATCGCATCGCTTTCGGATTCTCCATTTGCAATCTTCTGGGCAACGAGCTTCCTGACAGTGGTGCCGATTTATGCTGTCCTGCGCCGACAGAGCACCGACCTCCCGTTCGCCCTGGTCCTATACATCCTTTTCGCCTTCTTCCTCGGGCCCTTCAATACCATCCGCCAAGGGATAGCAGTGTCGTTGCTCTTCTGGGCAAATAGTTGGTACGGCCGAAGCAAAATCGTGTTCGCAATTCTCAGTGCGCTCGCAGTGCTGTTTCATGTGTCCGCTCTCGTCGCGCTTGCACTCATGCTCATCTCGAAGAACTGGAGACCTCGTCTGGCCCCAGTTCTGGTGAGTGTCGCTGTGATGATCGCTCTCGGCACAGCCGCCCTGGCACTCCCCGCCCTGTTGGATGTTCTTTCGACGCTGAACTCACGCTACGAGACTTACGCTGACGATCTGGGACAGGCGGGAGGTGTTGGGGTTTTCCTCCTCCTGGCGATGCGGCTTGCGCTGCTCGTTGTTGCATTTCGGCTGCCATTCCCCGAGGGAACCGTCCGATGGCTTGCGTTCGTGTGTGTGGGCACCGCGTTTCTTGCTCTAGGGACGCAATCGGTAGTCGTGGCGAGGATGGATCAATACTTTGGGATCTTCCTCCTCCTACTCCTCCCAAATCAGCTCAGTGCCACGAAGAATCCGGTGCCGGCAAAGCTTGCTCTGATTGTTCTTGGGGCAGCCCACCTCATCCTTTACGTCACGAACTACGCAGGCCTCCTCCCCTACGAGACTTACCTCGGGGTTCGGTGATCTTCGGATGACCACCTCCAGTAGTCGGTTCCGAAATCTCCAGCCAGCCTTCTGGCTCCTTAGCGCTAACCTGACGCGCTACGCCGGCCAGCTTGTCCTATTTGCATCGATTGCCGTTTACCTCGGGAGTGGGCCAGCAGGCAAGTACGCACTTGCGCAAGCAATCACCGCGCCCATCTTCATTTTGTTCGGTCTCGGCCTGCGCACACTAATACTGACGCTCAGTCCGTCTACGTCGCTCCGCAATTTCACAATTGCACGCTCGTTGTCGTTGCTTGTCGCCATTGGCGTCACGGTGCTGGTCGCAGTGGTCTTCCAGAGCGAGTTCTCGCTGATATTGCTCATCGTCGGTCTCTCTAAGTGCGTCGACTCATTTGCGGATTTCTATGGCGGAGTCTCGCAACGATTGAACTCGGAATGGATTGCAGCAAGCATGAGCGGTGCCGCAGCGCTCGGTGTTATAGGAGGCACCGTTCTCGCGTGGGGCTTGGGACTCACGCTCATCCCGTTAATTCTCATGTCGGCCACCGGCTCCGCTATTGGGTTATTCGTCGCGCAAACCACCTTGCTGCGTCCGCGCTTGGTCGAGTGGCGAGCAAAGCGAACGAGATACTCGACATCGGCGGACCCGTCGGTGCGGATGATCCTCAGGGCAGGGCTCCCTACGGGGTCGTCTGCGGTCCTCGCTCCGCTGCTTGTTGGAGTACCTCAGTACACTCTGGCGCTCACTGGCGAGCCCTCCCTGGTTGCCCATTTCACAGTGTTCATGTACATGCAGCTTGGGACGGAAATGGTGACGAACTCGCTTTCGCAGGCATGGACGCCCCGAGGCCGAGAACTGGAACTCAGCCGCGGACTTACGAGACGGGATGTCTTCAGGGTTTCTCTGCGCTGGGAACGAGCAATCATCCCGACGAGTGCTCTCAGCCTTTTGGCCGCTGCATTGCTTTTCCCGACTTTGTTTCAGGACGCCTATCAGCCCGATATGGCGTCTTACCTTCTGGTCGCCGCGTCGAGCGTGAGTCTGCCTTTCGTTTACGCCGGGCTAACTAGCCTGCCCATCCGGCATTTATACCGTCGCTCGGTGCTGACCAACGCGATCGCATTATCCGTGAGCATCATCCTGAGTGCTGCTCTCATACCGTCTTTAGGGGTTGTTGGCGCGCTCAGTGTCAATCTCGTTGGACTCCTGACTCGCGCCACGGTCGCCTTCCTAGTAATGAACACACCCCACACCAAAAGAGAACAATCGTGAGTGATCAGATTTCCCCGCGCCAGGCCACGCGATCTCACCGGTGGCTCCTCATCGGCAGTGCCAATGGCTCGACGAACTTGGGTGATGAAAGCATGTGGCTGGCTGCCGCCGATGTGCTTCGCTCGGAGCACCCTCATTCGACGATCGTCACCGATGCCGCCCCCGGATGGGAATCGGGCCTCGAACGTGTGGAGCTCCATCCGTTCCTCCTCGAATCGTTGCGACGAGGAAAGTTCCTCAGCCCCTGGACCCACCGCTCCCGCATCGTTGCATCCATCGAGCGACTGGTGTCGCGACCGGGCCGCGTTGCCTATGCACGTAGGGCCCTGGCGCGAGCCAAGAAGGGGCCACGAACGAAATTGCAGCGGCAGTGGTACAACGAAGTTCGGAGTGCCGACGCTGTCATCTTCACGGGAGCAGGGGCGATTAACGATGACTACGCAGCCCACGGCGTATATTCATGGTCCCTACTGACCCACTGGGCGCACACTCTGGGCAAACCCGTGGCATTCCTTGGACAAGGCCTGGGTCCATTGGACGCCTCGAACGCTGCCGAGACAGCGAAGATGCTCAAGTTGGCGAACGTTATCACTGTTAGGGAGGAGACGTCTTTGCACCTGGCCACGAGCCTCATTGACGGCGCGGGAGTTACCCCCTTGCTCACCCCGGACTGGGCCCTCGCCCTGCCCGCCACGTCAAGCGCGCAGTCTGACGCAAGGCAGCTCGTCGAAGTCGTGATCGGAGGAGGGCCTTTCATAGCAATGTCCTTTCACCGCCGACGAGCCGGATCCAGCGATCTTCTCGACCAGGTAGCCGTTCTCGCTGAATCGCTGGTGGAAGCGTTTAGGCTTCAAGGGCTCAAGGTTCTCTTCGTCCCCAATATGCGAGGTAATCGGTTTTCAGACGATCGCGAGACGGCCCGGATTCTGGTCAGATCGTGGTCGGCGGCAAATCGGGATCACATGACGATTCTCGAGCCGGAGACGGGGCCCGCGGTAACAAAGGCGCTACTAGGACTCGCTGATTACCTCATCTCTTCCCGCTATCACCCAATGGTGTTCGCCTTGGCGGAAGGGACCCCCAGCTTCGGTGTAGCGTACGACGACTATTACGTGCAGAAGCTCGTCGGTGTTTCGAGCATCTTCGGGCTAGCCGACAATGTGGCGAATCTCAGGGACCCTTCCCTGACTGCTCGATCGATAATCGCCTCTCTGACTGGCCAACGCGCGCCAGCTGCAGATGATGCCACGGTGGCTGACATTGTTGCTCCGCTTCGGACCTTTATCGCGGCCGTCAGATGAGCTGTCGGGGAAGGCCGAGGAACTCTCAGACAGAGTGACCGGGTTTCCGCAAGCCGAAATAACGGAGATACTGCGCCACGCTCCAAGCTGTCCTGCTCACAAGCGAGGCGACGGGGTTGATGCCGAGCACCTTTGCAAGGTGTCCTTGCCCTGACCAGACGCGCCGGGCGTAGAGGGAATATGGTTTAGCGCCGCGACTCATCTGCCCTCCATGGACGCGATATGAGACGAGTTCGTCAGCTAACACTGCAACTTCACCATCGACGGCCATCCGCAGCCAGAGATCGTAGTCCTCCATTTGTCGAAGCATGGGGTCGTAACCACCTGCCGCGAAATAGGCATCGGTTCGGAACAGAGCGGACGAGTGGATTATTGGATTCCGTTTGATCATCGCGAGGCGTACGTCGTCGCCGGTGGCCGGTAACAACGATCCGGTAGATCTTCCCTGCTCATCAATACGCGATGCACGCGATCCCACCAATAGCGTGTTTGGGTGTGCTCGAAGATAGTCGATTTGGGCCCTGAAGCGGTTCGGAGACGCGATATCGTCAGCATCCAGACGTCCTACAAACTCCTCGGAAACTGTCTCCATTGCCAGCGCCAGAATCCCCGCCAACCCGATCCTGGTCGCAGACTCCACAGTGTCTACGCGTGGATCTCCGAGCCACGGAAGAGAATCATCGGGGCTGGCACCATCATGAGCGACGATGATCCGAAGACCAAGCGATCGTTGGCAAAGCAGCGATTCGACGGCCTCTGACAGCCAGGGATCCCCGCCGATTGTCGGAATGATGACGACGACCTCAGCGTTCTGACCCATGCGGGGCCTCCTCGTCAGATCCTGACAGCATGCGAGAGTAGAACATTCTCATCTGCTCCCACACGACGGTTTGATCAAACCGCTCCGCCACAAATTGCTGCGCCGCGACAGCCTTGACCTTCGCGCTGTAGGGGTCGGACGCAACTGCGAGGATCGCAGCGGCGAGGTCATGCACAGCATCAATTTCAACGATGGTCCCTGTTACCCCGTCGATAACAACATCAGCGACACCTGTCGCATTAGTAGCGACGATAGGTACGCCGGCCGCAGCAGCCTCCAGGATGACGGTGGGCAGACCCTCCCGTCGCGAAGGTAAGCAGAATATGTCCATCTCCGGATATGCGGATGCGGTGTCCGGGAGGTCTCCGGTCATTGTCACCCACGGTTGCGCAAGGGCGGCCCGGGTGGCATCGGAGAGACTCTCAAGACTCTCGGGCGGGCCGACCAGTCTCAGGCGGAATTGCGGAAAGGACGTCCGCAGCTCTACGAGGGCGCCAACCAGAACGTCAATACCTTTGTCTGCCGTGATGCGGCCTACAAATCCGACGACTGTAGGACGTACCGCGTCAGAATGTATGGGCTGCGTCTCGATCGAAGTGCGCTCAGCACGAGCAGCACGGAAGTGCTGTACGTCCACGCCGTTTGCAGAGCCGGCACCGACGACCACAATGTTGCCAGTGGGTAGTCCCAGGTCCCGCATGCGTTTCATGAGACCGGCACCCACCGCCACCTGGACGGTAGAAAGCCTCATTGCGAGCGCCTCCCCTGAGAGGAGGATACGGCGCGTGACTCCGCTAGCAGTCTCAGCTCTGATCCCGAAAACCAAGTAGACACGGTGAGGCACTCCGATGACGCGCGCCGCCATTGACGCGAGCAGCGCTCCCTTTGGAGTTCCGTACACAACCATTCGCGGGCGTAGCCGTGCTATGTCGATCAAGAGCATTGCGAGACCCGCAATATCGGCGAACGGGCTAGGATCGCGGCGGAGGGGGCGTGAGTGCCCACTCACGCCATCTTCGTGCAGAATACGGTCCAGTCGACCGGTATCGCGAGCAATGACGTGAACAGTGAGTCCCGATCGCCTGAGGAAAGCCAACTGGCCCTTGAGGTGGGACTCGACTGACACATCCGTCGTTTCCACGAAGAGAATATCCGGACGATGACCGCTTCGAAACTTCACTGCTCCTGAGCCTCTCCATCCGAAACGGCGACAATCGACTGCCCATACCAAAGCACTTCCAGCCGGCGCGCCGATCCCTGAAATGCGGAATTGTTTGTCCAGCGAGCGACGCGATTCGCGACAGTCAGAACCGTACGGCAGACCCATGCCGGAAGCCGACGGGGTGGTTTGCCTCCATATCTCGCGAGGACGTCGAAGACGGTTTCTCCCTCCCAAGGCTGAACTGTGATCTCCGATGGCTCACCGAGTGCTACGCCTGCGACGCATACAGCGAGGCCATTGAGCGAGGAAACTGGAGACGGCGACAACCCACGCCCGGGGACGCTCGCAAAGGGCGAACGCGCAAAGGAGATCAAGCGTTGAGTTGTCTCTCTCGTCTCGTCGTGCACAGAAGAAGCTCGAACAATCGAAAGCTTCGGTAGTTGGGTGTCGGAGTCAGCGGCCTTGAGTAGCAAAGTCTCGCCCATGGCCTTGGACTCAGAGTACGGGGAGAAGGGGAAAACCCGCCGGGACGCATCGAGAGGATTGTGATTTCCTTGGACTGCGATCGAGCTGATGTGGACGAATCGACGCACACCGGCCAGCTTCGCAGCAATGAACAAGACGAGCGGCAGGAGGGCGTTGGCTCCGAACAATGCCGATGTCGCCTGCGAATCGGGCCGCGCTAGACCTGCGGCATTTATGACCACATCTGCGCCCCGCAGGCTTGATATGAGAGTCGGCCTAGACAAGGCGAGCGACTCAGCTACAGCAATATGCTCGCTCAGCGGTCGCGATTCTCCAAGGATGCGCGGTGCCACGATACTGACCACTTCCTGGCCTCCATCACGAAACGCCTCGGCGATTGCGGCACCAACGAAGCCGCTCGCACCGACGACTGCGACGACGACCGGTCTTGCGCTCATGTCCTGGGCACTTGCTTCCGTGCGAATATGACAGGGAGTGAGATGTAGCCGCCGCAGATCGCGACGATAGCCAGTATCGGTAGAAGCCAATAGCCGGAACCCGCCGACAGAATACCAATGCTGGCGCAGACGGCTGTGGCCCCGCCGACTATCGCAGTGCAGGTCAGGTGACCAAACCCTAGATCCTCGAGGCGGTGATAGACATGCTGGCGATGAGATTCATACCATCGCTCTCCTCGGGCTATACGCGAAAGCAATGTGTAACCGGTGTCAGCGAGGTAAACAGCAACCATGCTCAAGAGCGTCAGTAACGGTACCCCGCTCATCGCAGCCGATACCAAGATCGTCGCAATCACCGCACCCAAGACGTAACTGCCGACATCACCGAGGAAGACGCGTGGTGGCAGCAGATTCCACGGTAGGAAAGCGATAAATGAACCCGCAAGAACCAATCCAGCGGGGATCATCCAGGTGGGCCCGAGGCCCGTGAAGCCGATGGTGGCGACTGCCAGTCCGACGATGAAGCCATGAACGCTGGACATCCCGTTCACGCCATCCATGAAGTTTGCAATATTCATGTACGCCGCGATGGCGAGGCCGCCTACGGGCACCCACCACCAGCAACTGGACACTGCAACCACGACTATAAGACCGACACCAAGCTGCGACGCCGCTCGCACGGCAATGGGAAGGCCACGGAGATCCTCAAGAAACCCTAGAGATCCGGCAAGAACCGCGGCAATGATGATTGCAAGGGGATACGGGCCACCCGCCGGGTCGATTGAGATTGAAATCGACGTGCCAGCGACGACCCCAAGCAATGGGGCTATCCCGAGTCCGCGCAGCGTTGCAACACTGTGGGAGGATCGCGCCGACGGAACGTCGACTACCCGGAGAGAACGAACCAGTGGAACGAGAACGAACGGTGCCAGCCCTGACACCACGAGTGCCACCAAGCCGGCGAACACCCACGGCGATATTCCGGTAGCAATCAATGCCGGGTCCCGCCGCTGGTGCGAGACCTTGTGGATGTCACGACGCGAGCCAACCAGGCATCGAAGCTCAACTCTTCTGCTGGAAGAGATGGCACCTTGGCGTGTGAAATCTTCTGATGGAGTGGGCGGGCGTCTGATTCGCCAGAACCTACCAAGATCTCGTGAAGCTTCTCCCCGTCGCGGAGACCGGTGAAGACGATGGAGATGTCCTTGCCCGACATGTCGATCATGCGCTCGGCTACGTCAAGGATCCGAACGGGTTCGCCCATGTCGAGGATGAGCACTTCGGCAGGCCTTCCAATTCCGCCCGCCTGCACCACGAGCTGGCAGGCCTCGGGAATGGTCATGAAGTAGCGTGTCGCATCTGGGTGCGTGACCGTGAGAGGGCCGCCTGCCTCGATCATCGAGGTGAACGTCGGCAGCATAGAGCCGCGGCTGCCGATCACGTTGCCGAAACGCACCGAGAGGTAGCGCAGGCCGGTCTCATCCGCCATCCAGGCAGTGAGCTTCTCAGCCACGCGCTTAGAGTGACCGAGCACACTCGTGGGGTTCGCCGCCTTATCGGTGGAGATGTTGATAAAAGTGAGCACGCCGGCGTCGCGCGCGGCGTTCAGCACATTGAGGGTTCCGAGCACGTTCGTCTTCCACGCCTCATCGGGATACTGCTCGAGCATCGGGAGGTGTTTGAGCGCGGCCGCGTGGAACACCACCTCGGGCCGACGCTCATCGAAGATGCGGTGGATGACATCGGCCTCGCGGATGTCGGCCAGAACGACCTCGTTAGTATCGAGAAGACCGTGTCCTCTGGTGCCGAGTTGCGCGGTCTGCAGGCCGGTCTCGTCCCGGTCGAGCATGATGAGTTCGGAGGGCTTGAACTTGAAGATCTGGCGACAGAGCTCGGAGCCAATGGATCCACCGGCACCGGTGACGAGCACGCGTTTGCCGGTGAGATAGCCGGCGATGCTCTCCATCTCCGTATCAACCGGATGCCGCCCGATGATGTCTTCGATGGCGATGTCACGCAGGTCGGAGACGCGCGACTTGCCCGCGAGGATCTCTTCGAGCAGCGGCATCACCTTCACCGTGAGGTTGTAATGCACGCCGATGTCGGAAATCCGTCGCAGGAAATCGGAATCGGCATGCGCGATGGCGATCACCAAGACTCGGGCGTTAGTGTCGCCGACGATACGTTCGATCTGGTCGATCGAACCGCGCACTGGGACGCCACCGATGTGCCGATTGCGTAGAGCCGGATCGTCATCGATGATTCCGACCGGCAGGTACGACGAGTGCGGGTCGGTGACCATGCGTCGAATGAGCGCCGTGCCGATGTATCCGGCGCCGTAGACCAGCGTGGGCTGCGCGCCTTCACCCGGCCGGGCGTGGCGCTCTACGTAGAGGCGCTTGAGGTAGCGCACTGAGAACATGAAGAGCAGGGCGATCGGGAGGGCGATGAACATCGTGCTGCGCGGGGTATGGAGCCAGGTGCCGAGAATCGCGATCGGGATGCCGAGCAGAACAGCCACGACAAGCGCAGCCAAGCTCAGCGCGCGAACCTCGTCGAAATTTCCGTAGGTGTACCGCCCTTGATAGAGGTGGAACACGAGGCCAATACCATATTGAAGCGCAGCTGCGGCCAGCGAGAGGATGAGGAGCGGCAGGACGGCAATCTGCATCGCATTGAACTCGTAGCGGAAGAGTTCGGCCAGCGAGATGGCGAGGAACCACGAGAGTGCATCGAGAGCGTACTGGGAGCCGAATCGGATCGGTCGGCGCTTGTAGCCAGCCTCCACGATGTCGCTGACGCGATTGCGCCTCACCATGTCAGTCCCCCGTCGGTCGAGCGTGCGAACGCGTCACCTGACCACAACCAGATCGTATCGCCGCCCTGAGCCACGGCGTTGTCCTGTGGAGCCGCACCGGACTCCACGCAGGTCGATGGCTGCGTTGCTTCCGTGCCGCCTTCCACCGGGGTGGAGGAGACCTGGGCGCCGTCGCACCCGTTCTGGCGGGAGATCACGATCAGGTAGCCGTCGCCGCCGGGTGCGACTGCCGCGGCGCCGGTGACCGACAGCGGTTCGCTCCACGAGCCTCCGGCATCCGTCGTCGTCATGACCGTCGAGCTGGCGCAGAGCACGGCGGCCGCGGTGTCGCTGGTCGCGGCGACCTGCACAGGCTGGTCGCATGGCTGTGATGCAGCGCCACCGGGAGCGACGACCGACGTGGCATCCTGGCTCAGGTGCCACGTCGTGTCGACCTCGTCGGCAGCCTCCCACTCCTCGCCGGCCACGTAGGAGCGGGCGAACAGCGGGGTGCAGCTCGCGGCGTCTGCCGACACGAGGGCGACGTAGTCTCCGCTGCCCGGAAGGATCGTTCTGACGGATGCCGCCGCCGGCTCCACCGTCACTGTGAAGTCAGACCAGGATGCCCCGCCGTCGTCGGTCGCCTGGACGATGGGCTGGTCGCCCGGGCACGAGCCCACGCCCGCTCGATAGGCGCGCTCGCCGTCGACGGCTGCCATGATTCGGGCGGGCGGGGTCACGACAGCGACAGGCTCGGCCGACGGCTCGACGGTCGGCGTCGCACGGTCGACCGGGACCAAACTCGCGGGGGTCGACACCGCAGCGCCATCAGGAGCATTGCGATTCTGGGTGAGCGCCAAGTAGACGAGCACGATTACGACCAAGGCGAGTGCGGCGATGCCGACGATCCACAGGGGACGCGAGCGCTCCCCTGAGGAGCGATCGGTTCTGCCGGGGACTCGTCTTGCCATGGAACGACCGACTAACTGACCGATGCGGCGCGTTCGATGAACGCAACAGTGTCGCGGACGGCGGGAACGAGCTGGTCGGCAGAAGCCTGGTACACCGCGTTGGACTGACGGTAAGGATCGACGACGTCGTCGTCTGCGGGAGAGTCGGCGGGTGCGACTATCCCCCGGAACGATGATGCGACGGCGATTGCCGATGCGAACGGCTTCGAGCCAGGAACGAACCCGTCAGCCAGGTCCTCGTCGCTCACTTCAGTGACGAGGCGCGCGAACTCCCGGAGGGTGAATGTCTTCCTGACAGCACTCGGCACCATCTCGACGATCGCCCGACGGTGGTCACGCGACAGGGCGAGAACGAGGTCGGCCTCGACGATCTGCTCCGCCGTCAGCTGCCGCGCGACGTGTGCAGCCGCATCCGTGGCCCCGTAACGGGCGGCGAGGACCTGCGATTGGGGCGCCATCGGCGAGCCCACCATGGCGATGGTGCCAGCGCTCGTCACGGTCGCATCAGCAACCCCGGCCAACCCCTGACGAAGGAGTTGCTCGGCGAGGGGGGACCGGCAGATGTTCCCCGAGCAGACCGTGAGGATGGAGATCGCCATGTCAGCGCTTCCGTCGACTGCGGGTCTTGGTCGGTGCGGCCGACTCCGAGGCGTCGTCCTCTTCGTGAATGACGCCGTAGGTGTACGCGCCGTAGCCATAGCTGTCTGGACCCTTTGTCGGAAGCATCGTCACGACGACACCGGCGAGGCGGCCGCCGGATGCCGTCAGCGCACGGACGGCCCCGGCGAGCTCCTGCTTCTTCGTGCTTCCGGATGCAGCAACCAGGATGGTGCCGCCGGTGAACTTCGAGACGACAGCGGCATCCGTGACCAGCAGAAGGGGCGGCGCGTCGATGAGGATGTAGTCGAACTGCTCGGAGAGAGTCTCGAGGAGCTCGACCATGGGCCGTGACCCCAGCAGCTCGCTCGGATTCGGGGGGATGCGCCCCGCCGGGAGCACGAAGAGCTTGCCGCGGCCCCACTTCTGCAGTACATCGGCGAGCGTCGCACGACCGATGAGGAGATCGGTCAGTCCGACTCCACCCTCGATGCCCATGTACTCGGCGATCTTGGGGAGGCGGAGGTCGCCGTCGATGAGCGCGACCCGGGCACCGGTCTCCGCCAGCGAGATGGCGAGGTTGGCTGTCGTGGTCGACTTGCCCTCACCAGGGCCGGCGCTGGAGATGACGAAGCTGCGCGGACCACCCTCGACGTTCACGAACTGGAGGTTGGTGCGGAGGCTGCGGAAGGACTCCGCGCGCGGGTTGCGGGGATCGGCGTGCACGATGAGCGGACGCTTCTTGGCGTCGGGATCCAGGGCGATGCCGCCGAGGAGAGGCTTGTCGGTGATCTGCTCGATGTCGTGCAGCGAGTGGATGCGGGTGTCGAGGACACTGCGAAGGATGGCCAGGCCGATTCCGGCGGCGAGACCGACGAGCGCGCCGAGGATGAGGTTCAACGGAACGTTGGGGCTCGAGGGGCGCGACGGCGCGGTGGCAGGCTGGATCGTCTCGATCTTCACCAGGCTGGGGGCCTCTCCCGACGGCTTCTCGAGATTGTTCACGACCACGTCGGAGAAGTTCGCCCCGATGGAGTTGGCGATGAGCGCCGCCTGCTCCGGATCCCCGTCGGTGACGGTGATGGCGATGAGAACGGTGTTGAGCGGGGACGATGCCGTCACCTGCGCCGCGAGTTGGGCACTGGATTCGGAGAGGTCGAGTTCCTTGACGACGCGGTCCAGGACCACAGCACTGGCGACGACGTCGACGTAGGACGTGACGGCCTGGCGGGCGAAGCTTGTACCCTGAACGAGGTCTCCGGTGGCCGCCGCCTCACCGGCGCGAACCGAGACGTAGAGCTTCGTCGTCGCCTCGTACTTCGGGGCCACGAGGATGGAATAGGTGGCGGCGAGGCCGATTCCGAGGAGCGCGAAGACCACGATGAGGATCCAGCTCTTGTGCAGGATCCGGACGTAATCGCGTAACTCCATTGGTTCTGCTGTCCCCCGGTTTGTGGTTGTCGCAGACGTAGTACTGCGTCGTACATTTTGGCACACGGCATGAAGGGGCAGGTCCGTCGGACGCTGTGTTTCGGGCGGATGTGCCTTCTCATCGGCCAACATAGCCCCACTACCGGGTGCCGTCGCGCCTAACGGTTGGCGAGCCGCCCGCCGGACTCCTGCAGATAACACGATCCGCACAGCGACTCGTACCCGACGTGAACCCCATCGATCGCCACCTGGTCGCCGTCGAAGACGAAGGTGCCGTCGACGAGCCGGGCATTGAAGACGGCTTTGCGTCCGCAGCGGCAGATGGTCTTCAGCTCTTCGAGGCTGTGCGCGATCTCGAGCAGACGGCGGCTGCCGGGGAAGGCGACGGTGAGGAAGTCGGTACGGATGCCGTACGCCAGCACCGGGACGCCCTCGAGGATGGCGATGCGCAGCAGGTCGTCAGCCTGCTCGGCCGTGAGGAACTGGGCCTCGTCGACGAGCAGGCAGCTCACGTCGCGGCCCGTCACTGCGACCTGGGCCGCGCGGTGCCGCTGGAACTCGGCATAGGCGTCGGTGTCGGGACCGAGGACGAAGTCGACCTCGCGGGTGACGCCGAGGCGCGACAGGATGCCGAGGTCGCCTTTGGTGTCGATCGACGGCTTGGCGAGCAGCACGCCGTGACCGCGCTCCTCGTAGTTGTGTGCGGCCTGCAGGAGGGCAGTGCTCTTTCCGGAGTTCATCGCTCCGTAGCGGAAGTACAGCTTGGCCATTACTCGAGGAATCCGTCTTCGGCTGCCCGACGGATGAGGTCGGTCTTGCGGCTGGCCGGCCGGCCCACCTTCTGGTACTTCTCGCGCACGCGGCGGAGATACGTCTTGGCTGTCTCGTACTTGACGTCCATCGCCTCGCCGACCTCGATGGTGCTGCGGCCTGTGACGTAGAGGACGAGGGCCTGGCGCTCGCCAGGGCTCAACTGCGGCTTGACGAGAGTGACGCCGGGGGTGCTGGCCACTCGATCAGCGACGCCCGACGTGGGGACCGGCATCCGCAGGGCCGATCGGACCGCCGCCATGACCTCGGCCATCGGGAGCGCCTTCGACAGGAAGGCGAGTGCTCCGGCCGATGTCGCCCGTGCACGGGCGTCGGCGCTGTCGAGGGCGCTGATGACGATGACCTTGGCGCCGGCCGCACGACAGGTGCGGATGCGGGCCTCGATGGAGACCGGTTCGACGAGCTGGAAGTCCATGAGCACGACGTCGACCGGGAAGTCCTCGCTGCGCACGAAGTCGAGCCAGCGGTTGGCCGCCACGGCCAGAGTGAAGTCGGGAGCGTTGCTGGCGATCCAGCTGGCGACGGAGTCGAGGATGACCTCATGGTCGTCGAGCAGCCCGACTCGAACAGGCCGCGCCGCGACGGCGTTCTCAGTGCTGGGCATAGTCGAATCCTACTGTCACGGTCCCCGGTGCAACGCGCACGACGACCCCCTCGAACAGGACACGCACGACCGCGAGATACTGCACGAGGATCCCCTCGGCCCGGCGCGCACTGAGCGATCGAGGCGCGGCATCCGTCATCGCGGAGATCTGCACGGAGACGGATGACGCAGCCGACCCGCCGCCGCCACGCAATCCCGAGCGTGCTCCTGGCCCCTGGCGCAGAACCACTGCGACCGACCGTGCAGCGATCTCGTCGTCGCGGCTGATGGCCGCGACCAGGGCTGCACAAGCGACGCGCTGCTCACCGCTCATTCGCAGCGCGAGCACGTCGGGGTCGTCGACGCCGGGCGAGCCGCCGCCGGGCAACGCGATGCCGTCGGCCACGTCGTCCAGCCAGGTGCGACCTATCTCGGCGACGAGGGACCCGCGCAGGGTGTCAGCCAGCGCGCGGGCGCGGTCCACATCTTCGCGCTCGACGGTTTGGGCGTTGATGCCGCGGGTGAGGAACGGCAGCACGTCGCGCGCCAGCACGCTCACCTGTTGCTGCTGTACCGAGCGCGCGAGGCCGATGCGCGCCTCGTCCTCGATCTCGAGAGCCGCTCGCGACACCACCCGCTGCCAGTCGCGCACAGCGCACACGAAACCGTTCGAGAACGCCGCGGCCGCGATCCCGAGAGCGAGCGGCGGCACCACGAGCACCACGATGTACTCGGCCAGCGGGGCGTGCACGGCGAGGTAGGGCGCCTGGGCGATGGGGAACAGCGCGAGCGCGAGCGACGCTGCGACGGCGCCGACGACGAGCGAGAGCGCCGGCCTGTACGGCGCCATCATGGCGAGCAGGATGGCCACGGTGACCTGCCCGAAGTCGTCCTGCAGCAGCAGGTTGGTCCCGAAGCGCGAGATCGTCTCGAGCGCCGCCGCGACGACCGCGAGCGTCACGACGGCGAACGCCGCCTGCGGCCCGAACGGCGACGACGAGGGGTGGGCTGCCGCCAGGAAGACGGCGCAGGCCACGACGAGCACGACCACCGCTGCGATGCCGACGGCCGGCTGCTGCACGGCCTCCCACTGGCGCGCGGTCTGGAAGCCCGCGTAGCTGACGGCCATGATCGAGCCGATCCAGGAGAGCGGATGCGCGCTCAGTGTTCCGAGCGGATCGACGACCTGTGGACTCCTGCGCCACGACGCATCGCGCGTCGCTTCGATACGCGAACGGATGTCGCCCCAGCTCACTCCGCTGCCCGCCGCGCTCACGAGGCTGTCCCGTCAGCTGCAGGACGGTCTGCGGTCGACTGAGACGCCGCGGGTACCGACTCGACCCGGCCGGTTCCGGACATGGCCGGGAGCACGATCACGACACTTGTTCCCGAGCCCGGGGTCGACCACACCCGCACGGACCCGCCGACGGCCTCGACCCGCGCGAGCACGGAGTGGCGCAGGCCGAGGCGAGGCGCCTCGGTCTCCGACGGCACGAAGCCGACCCCGGCGTCCGTCACGGCCACCACCACCTCGTCTTCGTCTGCACTGACCGAGAGATCGGCATCCGTCACCCCGGAGTGCCGCAGCACGTTGATGAGGCACTGCGTGACCGCGAGACCGAGCGCTTCCGCCTTGTCGGCATCGAGCCTGAAGACGACGGAGCGGTCGCCGGAGACGTCGATGGAGAGTCCTTGGGCTCTGGCCGCCGAGATCGCCGAGGCGAGCGGGGTGGCGAGCCAGTCGGCGGAGCCCGTGCTGATGGCGTCGCGTGAGAGCAGCCAGTCCTGCCCGATGATGCGCTCGAGGTCGCGGGCGATCATGGAGCGCAGGCGCGGATCGATGGGGCCCGGCTCGGCTGCCGCGACGGCCATGAGGTGGCTGAGCGCGGTGTCGTGCAGCAGTGCCGTGGCGCGCGACCCGAGTTCGCGGCGAGCCGTGAGCGCGCTGTCGCGGCGGGACGCCTGGTGGATGAACTGCTGCGCCGACTTCGCCCGGCCCGTGTCGAACGTGGTCGCGAGCAGCACGATCGCGATGAGCAGGTATGTCGCCGGGGCGAAGGGATCGATGCGGAACTCGACGCCCGTGGCCATGGCGGCCAGCAGTACGGCGGTCTCGCCGAGCAGGAGGCCGAGTGTGCTCCAGACCAGGCCGACCAGTGGGGTGTCGCCTGCCCCGCCCACCATCACCAGAGCCATGACGGGCAGCGCGACGATGAACAGGTCGGTCGTGGGGAAGAGCAGGTCGTCGCTCAGGATCGTGACGGCGTAGATGAACGTGCTGGCCGCCCCGACCGCCAGGTAGCCGACGGTGGCGAGAACGGTGTGGTGCCTCGTGAGCGTGATGAGCAGGATCGCCATCGGAATGAGCGCGACGATCGTGGGCCAGAGTCCGTCGTGCGGATGCTCGAGGCTGAGCGAGATGATCGCTGTCAGGGCGCCGGCGAGGCAGACGAGGCCGAACCAGTGCGCGGCGCGCGCGATGACGCGACTCATCGTCGGTGCGATGAGGTGGTTCGGCAATCCGAGCGTCACAGTGAGCACCCCCTCGAGGTTCATTCCAGCGCATGAGCGGCGGTCGTACCCCGCATTCTCTGGAAATGTACCCCGCTCTGGGACGGTGCGCGAGCATTCGGGGGACAAATTCAGGTGTCAATTGGCGCATAGGACACCGTGAACCTCGCGTCGGCCGAGCTCGCAGCCCTCAGAACAGCGTCGGCTCCGGGTCGGATCGAGAAAGCACTCCCCCGGTGTTCGGCGAGAGTCGGGTGCGGTTCAGTCCGTGCTTGCGCACCAGCGGTGCCACCCTCTCGGCGAGCCAGGCGCGGTACTCCTTCGGTGCGTAGGTTCCTCGGTACATCGCCCGGTACCTGGGCAGAAGCGCCGGATACTCCCGCCCGAGCCAGAGGAAGTACCACTCCTTCACGCCGGGCTTGAGGTGCAGCGCCGAGTGCACGACCCCCGTGGCCCCGGCCTCCTTCGCCTGCCGCATCGCCTCGTCGAGATGGGCGACGGTGTCGGTGAGGAACGGCAGGATCGGCATCATGAAGACGCCGCAGTCGAGGCCGGCCTCGCGCACGGCCGTCACGGTGGCGAGACGCGCCTTGGTGGTCGGTGTCCCCGGTTCGACGGACTGCTGCAGCTCGTCGTCGTAGACGGCGATGGACATCGCGATGTCGACCGGCACGCGAGTGGCGGCATCCGCCAGCAGCGGAAGATCGCGACGGAGCAGGGTTCCCTTGGTGAGGATGCTGAACGGCGTTCCGGTGTCGGCGAGCGCCCCGATGATGCCGGGCATGAGGGCGTAGCGCCCCTCGGCGCGCTGGTATGGATCGGTGTTGGTGCCGAGGGCGACGGCGTCGCGCTTCCAGCTCGGGCGGCTGAGCTCCTTGCGCAGCACCTCGGCCACGTTCACCTTCACGATGATCTGCCGGTCGAAGTCGTCTCCGCCGTCGAGGTCGAGGTAGGTGTGCGTCGGGCGGGCGAAGCAGTAGGCACATGCATGGCTGCACCCCCGGTACGGGTTGATGGTCCACTCCATCGGAACCTGGCTCTGCACCGGGAGCTTGTTCAGCGCCGACTTCGCCAGGACCTCGTGGAACGTCATGCCCGCGAACTCGGGGGTCCTGACGGAGCGCACGAGGTTGTTGAGCTTCGCGAGTCCGGGCAACGCGTCGGCGTTCTCGACTCCCAATTCCTGATTGCTCCACCGCATGCGTTCATTCGAACACATCTTCGAATCGATGGCAAGCAGGTCGACTCGGAGTGTCGGACGGGGCGCAGTGTGTATCTGTTTGATCACGACGCCTTCAACGGGACTGACGGGAAGCTAATCTTCAGGTCAGGAGGCCGAAATGGCGAAAATGTCCGCAGTGGGTGCTGCGTGGGTGGCGGTGGCCTCGTTGCTGCTCGTGGGATGCACGTCAGCCCCGTCTTCGAAGCCGACGACGGGGCCGGGAACGTCGACGTCGGATCCCAGTCCGACCGCGACGCCGACCGAGGATGCCGTACCTGCAGTGTCGCCCGGACCTGAAGCCGAGTCCCGCGCAGCCATCACCCGGATCGTCGTGCGACCTGAGTACCTTCAGTTCATCGACGAATCCGGCGCCGAGCTGCAGAGCATCTCCTACGACGACGCTGCCGACGCGTACGTCGAGCTGTTCACCGACCTGATGGGAGCTGGACCCGACATCTCGGACACTCCGGGCGGGAATGAGTCCCTACCGACCACCCACTACGAGTGGGACGGCTTCGTTCTCCGCGATGACCACGAGAGCGGCGATACGGAGTGGGACATGAACGTCTCCGTCACGTTCACGAAGGCTGAACTCGGCCCCCGCCACATCGGCGTCGCCACCACCCAGGGGTTCCAGCCGGGAGACGACCTCGGCTGGCTCGCGACCTACATGAACGAGCCGTACGACGAGAACGCGGCCTTCCACCAGGTGCAGGCGGAGCACGGTGAGCCCATCGGTGAACAGAATCCGGACAACCCCTACTCGAACTCGAATTCGGTCGCCGGACAGGACGGGTTCAAGCAGGAGGGCACCGTCATCTTCGCTCCCTGGAACTTCGGCATCGGCCACGTCTGACGTTCAGCGAACGGCCACCACCAGGGCGGCATCCGACACCGGACGCAGATGCAGCTCGGCACCGGTCCAGCGCCGACGCAACCAGCGATCGTGGCTCGCGATCACGACGGCACCGGGGTAGGTGCCCAGAGCCTCTTCGAGGTCCGTCGCGAGGCCCAACGACAGGTGGTTCGTCGGCTCGTCCAGCAGGAACAGGTGCGGAGGCTTCGCGATCACCAGCGCGAGCGCGAGCCGACGCTGCTGCCCGACCGAGAGGGTGCCCACGGGTCGGTTCTCGTCTCGCGGAGCGATGAGGCCGAGGCTCGAGAGCGGCACCTGCTCCGCCCGCCGTTCCCCCATCACCGACTCGTAGACGGCGCGCGCGGGGAGGGCGGCATCCGGGAACCTCACATCCTGCTCGAGCAGGCCGACGCGCAGGCCACGGCGGCGCTGGAGCACGCCATCGCCCGAGCCGATGCGGCCGGCGAGCAGCCCCAGCAGCGTCGACTTTCCGGCTCCGTTCGCGCCGGTCACGAGCAATCGCGTCTGCGGCTCGATCTGCAGGTCGACCGGGGCGAGGCGTCCTGCAACCGCGAGACCCGCCGCCTGCACGAGCAACCCGGGCTCGTCACCGAGCGCCTGCGATCCGCGCGGGATGCCGGCGAAGGCGAGGGGTGCCGGAGGCTTGCGCACCTGCTCGCGCTCGAGGACGCTCAGACGCCCCTCGGCGTTGTGCACGCGCCGCGCGATGGCCTGGTCGTTGCGAGCGCCCTTGAAGCCGTGGATGAACTTGTCGTTGTCGCGTGGACCGCGACCGTGAGCGACCGAGCGCGTCGTGACCGCCACCGCATGCCGAAGGCGGCCGAGCTCCTCCTGTTCGACGACGTACTGGCGCTCCCAGCGCTCGCGTTCCGACGCCTTGTGGTCGAGGTACTCACTGAAGCGACCTCCGAACACTGTGACGGATGCCGCGAACGTGTGCGAGTCAGCGGAGTTCGCGGCAGCGACCGGGCTCCAGGGGCCGAATCCGGGCCGCGGAGTCGATGAACTCCGCTGACTCGCACCAGCGTGGTGTGCGCGCGCAGCGTCGAGATCGACCAGCCCTGTGGCGACGGCGTCGAGGAAGGCACGGTCGTGGCTGGCGAACAGCACCGGGCCCGGCCAGTCGCGCAACTGCCGCTCGAGGAACTCGGCGGCGGAGTCGTCGAGGTGGTTGGTCGGCTCGTCGAGGAGCAGGGCGTCGGGCCGCCTCAGCAGGAGGGCGGCCAGGGCCACGCGACTGCGCTGGCCGCCGGAGACCTCGTCGAGGCGCCGGTCGAGCGGAAGGCCGAAGACGCTGAGGCCGTCGCGCAACACGTCGCGACGGGCATCCGCTCCCCAGACGTCGGCGCGCTCTGCGTCGTCGAGGGCAGCGGCATAGCGCTCGGAAGCGGCCCGGGACTCCGGGTCGCCGGCGAGGGCGGATGCCGCATCGTCGAGTTCGCGCTCGATCGTACGGATCTCGGCGAGGGCGTCCTCGAAGACGCGCCCGACGGTGTCGCTCGGACGGAACGGAACCTCCTGCCACAGGATGCCCGTGCGCAGCGGCCTCGTGATGACGCCGTGGTCGGGAGCTTCGACTCCGGCGAGGATGCGCAGCAGCGTCGACTTGCCGGCGCCGTTCTCGCCGATGAGGCCGACGCGCTGGCCGCGGCCGACGCTGAAGCCGACGTCGCTGAACACGCGACGGTCGCCGTAGCTGCGGGAGACCCCGTCGAGGCGGAGGTGATCGGAGTGGATGAGGGGAGATCGCAAGAAGGGAACCACCTTGTCGAGGTGGCCCGCCGCGTGCCGTTCGATCGGGGCGCGGATGCGCGTCGCTGAGCGGCACGCGGCGGGCGGGGGGATCCCGCCGGGCATGTGCCGCCGATTGCTCGAAGCCCTCCCTGACGGTTCATCGCAGTGCGCCGGAACCGTGCTGCGGATGTCGATGTCCGGGCCCACGAATCGAGGACCGGACCGGCTGCATCCGCCGGGAAGGATGCCGAACGTCGACGGCGCCTCGGGCGCGGGACTGATCGGCAGTTCTACTTCATAGCGGGGTCGACGATAGCAGGGCGTGCTGGGAGGTGTCCAGACCGGATGTATCGGATGCGCTTCGGTCGCGGACTTCGTCCGGGCCTCAGCGAGCGGGGCCGGGAGCAACCTCTCGCAGAGGCGCGAGTGCTGTGGCTAGACGAGCGCCTTCTGCGGCGTCGGCAGACCCAGCGTGGCGGCCGTCGACGCCAGCGATGCCGCCGCTACCTCGGGCTTGTCGTTGAGCGTCGTGCCGAAGCTCGGGATCATCTCGCGCAGCTTGGGCTCCCACGACGGGAACTCCGTCGGGAAGCAGCGCTTCAGCACGTCGAGCATGATGGGCACTGCGGTCGAGGCCCCGGGCGACGCGCCGAGGAGTCCGGCGATGGTGCCGTCGGCCCCGGTGATGACCTCGGTGCCGAACTGCAGAACGCCGCCTGCCTTCTCATCCTTCTTCATGACCTGCACGCGCTGGCCTGCCGTGATGAGCTCCCAGTCCTCGTCCTTCGCCGTGGGCATGAACTCGCGCAGCGCGTTCATCTTCTTGCGACGGTCGGCCGCGAGCTCGCCGATCAGGTACTTCATGAGGTCGAAGTTGTGGAAGGCGACGGCGAGCATGGGCCAGATGTTGTGCCAGCGGATGCTGAACGGCAGGTCGAACCACGTGGAGGTCTTCAGGAACTTGGGCGTGAAACCCGCGTACGGCCCGAACAGCAGCGACGTCTCGCCGTCCACCACGCGGGTGTCGAGGTGAGGCACGGACATGGGCGGGGCTCCGACCCCGGCCTTTCCGTAGACCTTGGCCTTGTGCTGGGCGACGACGGCCGGGTTCGAGGTCTTGAGGAACTGCCCGCTGATCGGGAAGCCGCCGAAGCCCTGCACCTCGGGGATGCCGGAGTGCTGCAGCAACGCGAGAGCGCCACCACCGGCACCGACGAACACGAAGCGAGCGTGCACCTCACTGCGGGTGCGGCCGACGCCGTTCAGCACCTTGACTCGCCAGGTGCCGTCCTTGGTGCGCTTCAGGCCAGTGACCTGGTGGTTCAGGTAGAGCTCGCCGCCGCGCTTGGTGAGGTCGGCGAACATGGAGTGCGTGAGCGAGCCGAAGTCGACATCCGTTCCCGACTCGATGCGGGTGGCTGCGATGCGCTGGCGCTTGTTCCGCCTGCGGGTGATGAGGGGCGTCCACTCCGCAATCTTCGCGGGGTCGTCGCTGAACTCCATGCCCTCGAACAGCGGCTGGTCCTTGAGGGCGTCGTGACGACGGCGCAGGTACTCGATGTTCTTCCTGCCGTGCACGAAGGTCATGTGCGGCGTCGTGTTGATGAACGACGACGGCTCGGGCAGCGCACCCGTCGACACGAGGTGCGACCAGAGCTGGCGGCTCACCTGGAACTGCTCGTTGATGCTGATGGCCTTCGCGGGGTCGACGGCGCCGTCCTTGCCCTCGGGCATGTAGTTCAGTTCGCAGAGGGCGGCGTGGCCAGTTCCCGCGTTGTTCCACGGATTCGAGCTCTCCTGGGCGACATCGCCGAGGCGCTCGTAGGCGCGGATCGTCCAGTCGGGCTGGAGCTGCTTGATGAGGGTGCCGAGCGTCGCGCTCATGATGCCGCCGCCGATGAGGACGACGTCGATGGGGGCCGGAGAAGTCACGGATACCAGTCTATCCGCGCGCGAGCCGGCACTCTCGCGCCAGCGGCCTACTCGCCGCCGAGGACGGGCAGCCCACGCTCATCGAGTGGCCAGAACGGGTTGTGCGCGATCTCCCAGAGGTTGCCGTCGGGGTCGGCGACGTAGCCGCTGTATCCGCCCCACTCGGTCTCAGTGGGAACCTTCGACACCGAGCCGCCGAGCGCCATCCACTCGCCGACCGCGTCATCGACCTCGTCCCGGGAGGCCACGTTGATGGCGAGGGTGACGGCGCGGAACGCCGGGGCGTTGGCGTGCATCGTCGAGGTTCCGGCATCCTTCGCCAGCTCGGCCGTCGACCAGAGCGCGATCACTCCCCCGGGCGTCGCGAAGAAGGTGATCTCGCCCTCCACGGAGGACGGCGCCGGCTCCCAGCCGAGCGAACGGTAGAACGCCGTGGCGGCGATGACGTCGGCGACGCCGAGCGTGACGAGTGAGTAGCGCTGCGGAATGGCCATCCCTCGACGCTAGCGGGGCGGCATCCGTCTGCCTACCCCCGGATGCCACTCCGCCGCGTGTCCCCCATTCGAGGGTGTTCACCCGAATGGCCCCGTGCGTTCATGCGAATGTCGGATGCGGCTGCTGACCTGTGTATCGCCTGTGGAGCAGGCATCGTGCCCGCCTCGGCGGACATCCCGCGCAGACCACATCACGCAGACCATCACCAGGAGAGACCATGCCCTTCCGCCCCACCTCTCGAGCCATCGGCCGCGCCGGCGCCGCCGTCGGCGTCCTCGGCCTCGCCGCAGCCCTCGTCGTGGGTTCGAGCCTCGCCGCCACGGCGACCTCGCAGCCCACTCCCGACCAGACCGGTGGCGCCGCCCGCAACCACGGCTTGGACCAGACCCTCACCGTCGCCGGCGCCCTCGCCAGCGGTACCAAGGCGCGTAACGTCATCCTGCTCATCGGGGACGGGATGGGCGACAGCGAGATCACGATCGCCCGCGACTACCTCTACGGCGCCGGCGGACGCCTGCCGGGCATCGATGCCCTGCCGCTCACCGGCCAGTACACGACCTACTCCCTCTACAAGGACGGAGACCCCCTGGCCGGCAAGCCCGACTACACGCCCGACTCGGCCGCGACGGGCACGGCGTGGGCAACGGGCACCAAGACCTACGACAACGCCATCAGCGTCGACATCCACAACAAGGCCCAGAAGACCCTGCTCGAGCTCGCCAAGACGCAGGGCCTGCGCACGGGCGATGTCTCGACCGCTGAGATCCAGGATGCGACTCCGGCCGTGCAGGTCGCACACGTTGCGGCCCGCAGCTGCTACGGGCCCGACAGCCCCACCTGCGGCGCAGACGCCCTGGTCGCCGGCGGGGCCGGCTCCATCTCGGAGCAACTGCTCGACACCCGTCCCGACCTCACCCTCGGCGGCGGCGCTGCCACGTTCAACCAGACCGCGAAGGCCGGCGAGTGGAACGGCCAGACGCTGTTCGCGCAGGCTGCAGACCGCGGTTACCAGGTCGTGAAGGACGCGGCATCGCTCGCGGCCGTGAAGAAGGCGAGCCAGGACTCGCCCGTGCTCGGCCTGTTCGCCGACGGCAACTTCCCGACCCGGTTCGCTGCGTCGACCGCGACTGTCGGCGGTTCTGGTGGCGCTGCCACGACCTGCACGCCGAACCCGGCGTACCTCGGGGCCGGACTCACGCTGAGCGACCTGACCAAGAAGTCGATCTCGCTGCTCAACGACAAGAAGGCGAAGAAGGGCTTCTTCCTTCAGGTCGAGGGAGCCTCGATCGACAAGCGCGACCACGCTGCAGACGCGTGCGGTCAGATCGGTGAGACCCAGGACCTCGACGAGGCCGTGCAGGCTGCTCTGGCCTTCGCCAAGGCCGACCGCAACACGCTGGTGATCGTCACCGCCGACCACGCGCACTCCAGCCAGATCGTCGACGGAGCCACCCCCGGCCTCGGCTCGACGCTCACCACCGTCGAGGGTTCGCCGCTGCGAATCTCCTACGGCACCGCGGCAGCCGGCGGCTCGCAGCAGCACACGGGATCGCAGCTGCGCATCGCCGCCTATGGTCCCGGTGCGGCGAACGTGGTCGGCCTGACCGATCAGACCGACACCTTCTTCACCATCTCGAACGCGCTGCGTCTGAACGGCTCACTGGCTGTCGAGTGGCCGGTGAAGCACGGGCACGGCTCGAAGAACTGGTGGAACTCGAAGGGCGGCAAGGGCGGCAACTGATCGCCTGAGTCACTCACGAGCGGGGCGCATGCTGCGGCATGCGCCCCGCCCTCGCGTTCTCACGACCCGAGCCGGTCACAGGCCGATCGCCGCGAGCGCGGAATCCATCTTCTCGGCCATCTCCGCGTAGCCGGCGTCATTCGGATGCAGCCCGTCGGGGGCCATCCACTCGGGATTCCCCTCGATCCAGTGCGAGGCGTCGGGGATGTGGTCGGCTCCGATGCGATCGGCACCGGCCTCGACCCAGTCGATGATCTGCTGCACCGAGTCCGGCCGATCGTCGGTGTACCAGAAGGGCTCGACCACCACGATGCGCGCATCGGGCAGTTCCGCCGACAATCTGGTGAAGTCGTCCTCGATGGCGGCCTCGATGTCGTCGGCCCGATCGGGCATCGAGAAGTTGTCGTTCAACCCCATCGTCACGATCACGATGTCTGGGTCCGCGGCGATCACGGAGTCGAGCTCGTCGACGCTCTGGTACTCGCGGTTGTTGACGAAGCCGAGGCCGTCGGTCGACGGGTTGACCTCGGTCCAGCCTCGATCGGCGCTGATGATGCTCGACCAGCGCTTCTCCGTCGACGACGCACCGGTGCCGCGCGTGTAGGAGTCGCCGTAGAAGGCGACGACGGGGGCGTTCGGATCGACATCGACGGAGGCGGTCGATCCGCCGACGGGCTCCGCAACGCTGCAGCCCGTCAGTGCGAGTACCGTCGCCGCCAGGACGGCTGCGATCCCGGAGGGCAGGAAACGGCGCTGGGTCATGCGTGGGGTTCGCTGCGGCCGGCCGTGCGGATTGCGCCTCGCCACGGTGATCGCCGCCCTCAGCCGGCGGGGGCCTCGGCCCGCTCGTCCGTCGCGATCACGACGGACTCCCCCAGGGCGATCGCGTACTGGGCCGTCGACTCGGCCCTGCTGATCAGGGTGCGTGCGCCTTCCTCCGGGTTCGTCGGATCGCTCAGCGCCACTCCGATGGTGGCTGTCGGCCGGATGCCGCCCAGATCGGCCATGCCGGGGTCGAGCAGGCCGTCGACGATCCGATCGGCGATGGCGCGCGCATCCGTTCCCTGATCGATCGACGTGACGACGATCAGGGATCCGGGAACGTCTTCGAACACCGCGGCGAATGGCGGACAGTGAGCGCGAACGGATTCCGTCCAGGCCGTGCACATCTCGTCGGCTGCGTGGCGGCCGAACGCCGTGGCGACGGCACTGAGCGTGTCGAATCGCACCGCCAGCACGGCGACGCCGCGACCGTACCGGGATCCGCGCTTCATCCAGCCGTCGGCCAGCGCCTCCAGCCCGCCGATGGCGAGGCCGCTGGCATCGTCCGGCCGCCGCGACCGACGGACGCCCCGGAGGCGCGCGCGGTCGGCGCGGAGCACCGACATGGAGATGGCGCCGACGATGGTGACGGTGATGACGACGAAGCTCGTCGGGATGGTTGAAAAGCCCGCCTGGAACAGCTCGGTATCGGGGCCGCCAGTGATGAAGAGCACCGTGCGCACGGAATAGTAGGCGCTCTGCAGGAGGAGCACGATGGCGAGGGCACGAGCGTTCGGGTTCGCGCCCATGCTGCCTGTGAGGGATTCCACCCCGGCGCCACCGGCGAAGGCGGCAATGGAGATGAACATGATGCCGGCGCCGGCCCAGTCGCCACCTGATGGTCCCTCGATGATGACGGCGATGGCGGTCGCCACCGTCATCAGCACCACGAAGACCCAGATGAATCCCGGTCGATTGTTGTAGGCGCGGGCGCCGACCCACATGCATCCGGCTGTGGCGACGTAGCCGGCGTTGCCGACGGCGACAGCCCACCAGGCGTCGCCGTTGGCGGCCCAGAACAGGTAGCTCACGACTGTGAGCATGCCGCTCAGGTAGGCCAGGGCCCAGATGCGCCCCGCAACCTCGTCACGGCGCACGAGGGTGTCGGCGATGAACGTGACTCCGGCGACGACCACCACCAGAGCCGTGACGAAGACCACGGACTGCAGATCGAACTCGATGTTCATGTCTTCTCCCAGGGGATTCGCACTCTGGCGACGGTGCCCACGCCGAGGGCGCTCTCGATGGTGAGCTCGCCCCCGTGCCGGCGCACGATGTCGCGACTGATGCCGAGGCCGAGGCCGCTGCCGTGCACGCTCGATCCGCGCACGGACTCGCTGCGGAAGAACCGCTCGAACAGCCGCGGCACCTCCTCGGGCGCGATGCCGGTACCGGTGTCGCGCACTGTGATGACGGCGGCGCCAGCGGCCCCCGGTGCAGCCTCGACCGTCACGGTGCCGCCCGCTCGGTTGTACTTGATGGCGTTGGTGACCAGGTTGTCGACCACCTGCCGGATCCTGAAGGCGTCGACGACAGCGTGCAGCTCACGGATGCCCGATGCCTCGATCGTCACGTGGCTCTCCCGAGCCCGCGGCGCGAGGCTCTCGACCGAGGCGGCGACGACCGAGGCGAGGTCGGTGGGTCGGCGGTCGATGGTGAGTTCGACCGGGCCGTCGCCTGCCGTCGAAGCCGCGAGGATGTCGGTGATGAGACCGAGCATGCGGTCGGCGTTGCGGTCGGCCACCTGCAGGTAGCGCTCGGCTCCCTCTGAGAGCTCCTCGTCGCGGGCGAGGTCGAGGTATCCGACGATGCTGGTGAGAGGCGTGCGCAGTTCGTGGGAGACGGATGCCACCAGGTCATCGCGGGCGCGCACGGCAGCGAGCTCGGTCGTCACGTCGCGCGTCACCACCACTATGCCCTCGTTCGTGGCGCCGGGTCCGCTGCGCAGCCGACGGGCGGTGATGCTGAGCGCGATGCCGCGGCCGGGGGCGCCGACCCACACGATCATCCCGGCGAACTCCTCGCCGCGCTGCAGCCTGGCGAGAGGGGCGTCGTGCGCGTCGATGGGAGTGAGCCCGTTCGCAGCGAAGAACGGGGCGCTGCCGGCGGCATCCGGAGCGAGGATGTCTCCGCCCGCGGCGGCCATGATGCGACCGTGGCTCCTGTTCATGACGGCGACCTCACCGTCGGTGCCGACGCGTGCCACGCCGAACTCCACGGCGTCGAGCACGTCGGCGAGCAGGTTCTCCTGGCGGCGGGCCCGGACCATCGCCGACTCCAGTACGCGCGATTGGCTGCGCAGCAGCTGCCGACGAGCCGCGGAGCGCCGAGCCGCGGTGACGGTCGATGCCGCAACGGCGGCGAGGACGAGCGGCAGGATGACCACCGACGGAACCGTCAGCGTGCCGACGGGGTCGCCGGTGAGGAATGCCCCGGTGACGATCATCGCGCAGATCGAGAGAACACTGCCGACGGCGCCGATGATGCCGAAGTAACTGCTCAGCCAGATGACCGGGAAGATCCAGAGCAGACCGGCTCCGAGCGACGGGTCGGCGAACCGCAGGCAGACGATGGCGACGATGTCGAGCGCCGGGAGCGTCGCGGCCCAGCCGCGCGGGAATAGATGCCAGGGCACGGCTACGGCGAGCCCGCATCCGAGGAACGCAAGGAAGACACCGAGGAAGAACGCGCCCGGCCTTTCGGTGTCGTCTGAAGTGACCTGCTGCACCGCCACGACGAAGAGGATGACCACCCCGAAGAGCAGCTGGCTGAGCGTGACGGCGCGATCGAGGGAGCGATCGGGAGCCGCAGGGAGCTCGGTACCGGACATGGTCTCGACACTAACGCGTGGTCGGACCTCCGACTGCTCGCGCCACTGCGGTCGTCGGGCTACAGACCGAGCTTGGCCAGAGCCGCGTTCATCTTCGCGGCGATCATGGCGTAGCCGGCGTCGTTCGGATGCAGACCGTCTGCCCCACGCAACTCGGGGCGGCCGTCCATCCAGTGCGAGGCACCCGGGATGTAGTCGGCGCCGATGGCGGCGGCCTCCTCTTTCACCCACGCACTGATCTGCGCCACTGAGGCAGGTCGCTCGTCGCGGTACCAGAACGGATCGACGATGATGATGCGCGCATCCGGGAGCTCGGTGGCGAAGCGCCGGAAGTCAGCCCTGATCGCAGCGTGCACCGCAGCGGCGGCACCGGGCGCGGCGATGGCCGAGTTGTCGTTCAGACCCATCGTGCTGATGACGATGTCCGGTCTGGCGGCGACGATGGTGTCGACGATGTCGATCGGGTCGCGGGTGCGGTTCGTGACGAAGCCGAGACCGCCGATGCTCGGATTCACCTCGATCCAGTCGTGGGCTCTGCTCACGAGAGTCGACCAACGATTGCCCGAGACGGATGCGCCCTCACCGTGCGTGATCGAGTCGCCGTAGAACGCCACGACCGGACGCTGCACCGCAGGCGTCGGAGCGGGGGCGGGCGTCGGGGTCGACGTGGCGGTCGGTGCGTCGGTCGGGTCGGCTGCTCTCGTCGACGAGTCGATCATGGATCCGGAGGCGCTCGGCGAGCATCCGGCCAGCAGGAAGATGCCGAGGAGAAGCACGACGGCGCCGGCGACGGATCGCGAGACGGGGTTCATCTGTGGACGTGGGACCTTCGGGTGGCGAACGGGCGGCTCAGACGGCGGCGGGAACGAGCTTCGCGGCGACGAGCTCCGCGATCTGCACCGCGTTGAGGGCGGCACCCTTGCGCAGGTTGTCGTTCGAGATGAACAGGGCGAGGCCGCGCCCGTCGGGGGCACCCTCGTCCTGACGGATGCGACCGACATAGCTGGGATCCGTTCCGGCGGCCTCGAGAGGAGTCGGAACGTCGGTCAGGACGACGCCTGGAGCCGTGGCGAGGATTTCCTCGGCCCGGGCGACGGAGATCGGGTTGGCGAACTCGGCGTTGATCGAGAGCGAGTGGCCGGTGAAGACGGGAACGCGCACGCAGGTGCCGCTCACGAGCAGGCCGGGCAGGTCGAGGATCTTGCGGCTCTCGTTGCGGAGCTTCTTCTCCTCATCCGTCTCGAAGTCGCCGTCGTCGACGATGGAGCCGGCGAGCGGGATCACGTCGAAGGCGATGGGACGCACGTACTTGTTCGGCGCGGGCAGCTCGACGGCGCGGCCGTCGTGCACGAGTCCGAGCACGTCGCCCTCGAGGGCGGCCCGCACCTGACCCTCGAGCTCCTCGGCGCCGGCGAGGCCGGATCCGGAGACAGCCTGGTAGGTGCTCACGATGAGTCGCTCGAGCCCGGCCTCCTCGTGCAGCACCTTCAGCACGGGCATGGCCGCCATGGTGGTGCAGTTCGGGTTCGCGATGATTCCCTTACGGGCGTCGGCGATGGCCTCGGGGTTCACCTCGCTGACGACGAGCGGGACATCGGGGTCCATGCGCCAGCCCGACGAATTGTCGATGACGGTGACACCGGCCGCCGCGAAGCGCGGGGCCTGCGCCTTGGACAGCGTGGCGCCGGCGGAGAAGATGGCGATGTCGAGGCCGGCAGGGTCGGCCGTCGCGGCGTCCTCCACCACGATGTCCTCACCTCGCCATGGCAACGTGGTTCCGGCGGAGCGGGCCGAGGCGAAGTAGCGGATGCTCGCCACAGGGAAGTCGCGCTCGTCGAGCAGGCGGCGCACGACCGCTCCGACCTGTCCGGTCGCTCCGACCACACCGATGTTGATTCCCACGCTGTTGCTCACGTCTCTTGCCTCTCGTTCACGTCAAGTCTGACAGGGGCGGGCCACGCACCGGGTTCGGATCGGTGTGATCTCACCGTTTTGGCGGCTTCGCCCTGTGGAACGGCAGTCGATCGACTGCCTGGTGGGCTGCTGCCCGACGGATGCCGCCCCACGGCTCCGCTGCATCCGGACCCTAGCGGCCGGTGCCTCCGTGCACGACCGCCTCGTCCTCGGCGTCGAGCCCGAACGCCGTGTGCACGGCGCGCACGGCATCGTTGATGGCGTCGGCGCGGGTGACGATGGAGATGCGGATCTCGGAGGTCGAGATCATCTCGATGTTAATGCCGGCCTCGTAGAGGGCCTCGAACAGGGTGGCCGAGACGCCCGAGTTGGTGCGCATGGCGTTGCCGACCACGGCCAGCTTGCCGATCTGGTCGTCGTACTGCAGGCTCTCGAAGCCGATGCCATCCTGCGCGTTGCTGAGGGCGGTGATGGCCTTCTGGCCGTCGTCCTTCGGCAGGGTGAATGAGATGTCGGTGCGTCCGGTCGACGCTGCAGACACGTTCTGCACGATCATGTCGACGTTGGCGTTGGTGTTCGCCACGATCTTGAACAGCTTCGCGGCGACCCCCGGAACGTCGGGGACTCCGACGACGGTGATCTTGGCCTGGCTGAGGTCGGTCGCGACTCCGGCGATGATCGACTCTTCCATGGTGGACTCTTCTCCCTCTGGCAGCTTCTGGGGGTCGTAGACGATGGTGCCCTCGTTGTAGTTGAACGACGAGCGCACGTGCAGGGTGACGCTGTGACGGCGGGCGTACTCGACGGCGCGGATGTGCAGCACCTTGGCACCGGATCCCGCGAGCTCGAGCATCTCCTCGCTGGTGATGCGGTCGATCTTGCGGGCCCTCTTCACGATGCGCGGATCCGAGGTGAAGATGCCGTCGACGTCGGTGTAGATCTCGCAGATGTCGGCACCGAGGGCGGCGGCGAGGGCTACGGCCGTGGTGTCGGATCCGCCGCGGCCGAGGGTGGTGATGTCGCGCGACTCGCGACTGAAGCCCTGGAAGCCGGCGACGATCGCGATGGCGCCCTCGTCGAGGGCCTCGCGGAGGCGACCGGGGGTGACGTCGACGATGCGCGCTGCGCCGTGCTGGGCATCCGTGATCATGCCGGCCTGACTGCCGGTGAAGGACCTGGCGTCGTAGCCGAGGCTGCGGATGGCCATGGCGAGGAGCGCCATCGAGATGCGCTCGCCTGCCGTCAGGAGCATGTCGAGCTCACGCGGCGCCGGGATCGGCGTGACCTCGTGCGCGAGGTCGAGCAGGTCGTCGGTGGTGTCGCCCATGGCACTGACGGCCACGACGACCTCATTGCCCTCGCGATGCGTCTCGACGATGCGCTTGGCAACCCGCTTGATGCTCTCGGCATCGGCCACGGAGGAACCGCCGAACTTCTGCACGATCAAGCTCACGAACAACTCCTGGGGTGGGACGAGGCGGAACCCCCATCATAAACGGCGCGCATATGCCCTCTGCGCTATGTGACGTGGGGACGCGGCAACGTGGGCAGGGTGATGGCGCCCCATCTGCGGTGCGCGGTAGTGTGCGGCGCATGGGCGCGCTCGATCAGTGGTCGGACTTCAATGTGGCTCTTGCCGGGGCCACTGCGGCGCTCGCCGGCCTCATCATCGTCGCGATGTCGGTGAACATCGCCGAGATCATGAAGGCCGCGACCCTGCCCACGCGGGCTGCGGCGGCGATCAGCACCCTCGTGCTCGCACTCATCGCAAGCCTGATCGGCCTCTTTCCCGGCACTCCGCTCTGGGCTGTCGGTGCCGTCGTCCTGGTCGGCGCCCTCATCGCCGCGACGTTCCAAGCTCGAGCGATCCACTGGATCCTGAAGGACGGAGGTGCCCCTCGCGGCGCCGCACCCGCCAAGATCACTCTCGGCGTGGTTCCCCTGGCGACCTACGCCGTCGGAGGCGTCAGCCTGCTCTGCGGTCTCGAGTGGGGGCTGACCGTCGTGGCGGCGGCGAGCATCGTCGCGATCGTCGGCGCCGTGGTGCTGGCATGGGTGGTGCTGGTCGAGATCCTGCGCTGAAGGTCGCTCGCCGCCCGCGCGCACACGGGAGTATCAACGGGTCGTCAGCTGACCAGGTCGTCAGCTGACCGGGTCGTCAGCTGACCGAGCGCCGGCCCTCGAAAGCACGACCGAGGGTGACCTCGTCGGCGTACTCGAGGTCGCCGCCGACGGGCAGCCCCGATGCCAACCGCGTGACGCGGATCTCGAGCGTCGTGAGCAGACGCGACAGATATGTGGCCGTGGCCTCGCCCTCGAGGTTCGGGTCGGTGGCGATGATCACCTCCTGCACAGTGCCGTCGGCGAGCCGCTGCATCAGCTGGCGGATGCTGAGGTCGTCGGGGCCGATGCCGTCGATCGGGCTGATGGCCCCGCCGAGCACGTGGTACAGCCCGCGGAACTCGCGGGTGCGCTCGATCGCGACGACGTCCTTCGCCTCCTCGACCACGCAGATGAGAGCCGGGTCGCGTCGCGGGTCGCGGCAGATCGTGCAGGTGTCCTGCTCGGAGATGTTGCCGCAGATGCTGCAGAACTTGACCCGCTCACGCACAGTGGTGAGGATCTCGGCGAGGCGCGCGACATCGAAGCTCTGCGTCTGCAGGATGTGGAACGCGATGCGCTGCGCCGACTTCGGACCGATGCCCGGCAATCGGCCGAGCTCGTCGATCAGGTCTTGGACGATTCCCTCGTACATGTCTCTTCCCGCCCCTAGGCCCGCTCGCGGAAGCCGGTCTTGGGAGTGTGTGGCTGCTCCTCGAGGAATGTGGCTCCGAGCACCTCGCGCACGACCGACTCACCGTAGCGCTGGCCGGGGGCCACGGGGCGCTGACCGCGCGCAGGCTGCCGCTGTGCACCCTGCTGCTGGTGCGGGGCCGCGGGGGCCGGGCGCTGGGGAGCAGTGTCGTAGCGGGGGCCGGGGTCTTCGGGGAGGCCGGGGTCGTAGGGCGGCTCGTCGTCGAAGGGCGGGGGCACATCGTCGAACGGCGGCTCGTCGTCGGACGGGGCTGGCGCAGCTGGGGTGGGCGCCACCGTGGGAGCAGGGCTCGTCGCGGGGGGCGCAGGTGCGGCCTTCGGCTGTGGAGGAGTTGGAGCCGTCGCCTCAGCGGCCGCAGGTGCTCCGGCTCCGGGGATCGCGATGGTGGCCCAGCCGTCTGCGGAGTCGCCGGGGGCTGATGTCACAGACGCAGCTGCCCCGGTTGCTGATGGCGCAGACGCGGATGCGGTCGGCGTGCGCGCCGACGGGGATGCCGCCGGTGCCGTCGCCGGAGCGCCACTCGACGAGGCGGCGGTGGCTGCGGCGCCGCCCCCATCACCGGTGGGAGGCGTCGTCACCTCGGGCGTTCCGGGGCCGCCGGGGCCGCCGGGGGTCTCGACGCGGGCGATGAGCTTCGGAGTGAAGCCGAGGATGTCGGACACTGCGCGCTTGAGGTGGTCGCCCACACCTTGGCCCGGAGCGGCCTGCTGCTTGAGCGCTGCGACGTCCTTCTGGCTCGGGAAGCCGAGCACGAGGACGTCGTCGTCGCGGAGTTCGCGCACCTGGGCGGTGAAGACGACCATCCAGGCGTTGAGGTTGGCGACCTTGACGGCCTCGAGCACCTCAGGCCAGGCGTCTTTGACCTGGGCGAACGTGACCGGGCCGACGGGGGTGGTGCGCACGGCGGCGGCGGTCGCGGCCGTCGCGGCGGCGTCGGCAGCCGGCGACTGCGCGGCGGGGGTCGTCTCAGCAGGAGCGGCGGCGGGAGCCGGCGCCTCTGCGGCGACATCGTCGCTGCCTCCGCTGGAGGACGCGGCGGGCCGAGCCGTCGGAGGCGCTGCGGGTGCAGGGGCGGCGGCGGGCGCAGGCGCGGAGGCAGCGGGCGCGGCTGGGGCGGGTGCACGGCCAGCGGCGGGGGCGGCCGGAGCGGATGCTGCGGGGGCGGCATCCGTCACCCCGACACGACGTTCCAGGCGCTCGACGCGGGCGAGGGCGCCGCGTTCGGTGTCGTCGGCCGCCGGCACGAGGGCACGGGCGACGAGCAGCTCCAGGTGCAGACGCGGCGACGTGGCGCCGGTCATCTCGGTGAGGGCGGCGTTCACGATGTCTGCCGTACGCGAGAGCTCGGCCTGGCCGAAGGCCGTCGCCTGAACGCCCATGCGGTCGAGTTCGTCCTGCGGAACACCGCGCAGCACGGCCGCGGCGCCCTTGGCCGTGGTCGCGCCGACCACGATGAGGTCGCGCAGGCGCTCGAGCAGGTCTTCGACGAACCGCCGCGGGTCTTGCCCGGTCTGGATGACACGGTCGATGCCGGCGAACGCTCCCGCCGCATCGCGGGCCGCGATGGCGTCGATGATCTCGTCGAGCAGGGCGCCGTGGGTGAAGCCGAGCAACGCCACCGCCCGCTCGTAGTCGACCGTGGAGTCTTCCGACCCGGCCATGAGCTGGTCGAGCAGCGAGAGGGTGTCGCGTGGGGAACCGCCCCCGGCACGCACGACGAGCGGGAGCACGCCCGGGGCGACCTTCACGCCCTCCTCGTCGCAGAGCTTCTGCACGTACTCGAGCATCTGGGCCGGCGGCACCAGCCGGAAGGGGTAGTGGTGCGTACGCGAGCGGATGGTGCCGAGCACCTTCTCGGGCTCGGTCGTCGCGAAGATGAACTTGACGTGCTCCGGCGGCTCCTCGACCAGCTTGAGCAGGGCGTTGAAGCCCTGTGGCGTGACCATGTGGGCCTCGTCGAGGATGAAGATCTTGTAGCGGTCGCGGGCCGGGGCGAAGATGGCCCGCTCGCGCAGGTCGCGGGCGTCGTCGACGCCGTTGTGGCTCGCCGCGTCGATCTCGACGACGTCGAGCGATCCTCCGCCTGCGCGCGAGAGCTCGATGCAGCTGTCGCACTTTCCGCATGGGGTGTCGGTCGGACCCTCTGCACAGTTGAGGCAGCGCGCGAGGATTCGGGCCGACGTGGTCTTGCCGCATCCGCGGGGCCCGCTGAAGAGATAAGCGTGATTCACCCGGTCCGCGCGCAGGGCGGTCATGAGCGGATCGGTCACCTGGGACTGCCCGATCATCTCGGAGAACGTCTCGGGCCGATAGCGGCGATACAGGGCGGTGACCACGGTTCAAGAGTAGTCGGCGCCGCCGACATTCCCGCCCGGTGCCGCGAGCCCCTGTGGAGTCCCCCAGTGGTGGGCACAAACGTCCGTTTCACGGCGGGAATGGGTCGTTCTCCCAGTGATCTCGAGGATTCTGGTGTTGCCATCGAGATACCCCATCTCTCGCGCTCCCGCGCGACACCGCTACCCGAAAGCCGGTGATCGTCATGTTTCACCACGCTGCGTCGACGCTGCACACGAGCACGTCGCTGTTGGCGACGTCCGGCATGAATCCGGGCCTCTCCATCGTCGTCGCGGCGGGCGCCCTGCTGACCGGAGTCGCACTCTACCTGGGCCTGCGCCGGCGCAATCAGGGCTGAGATCACCGCAGCTGCCGCATCCGGAATCGACTCGGATGCAGCGAGTCAGGCGCGCGGCGACGACTCCATGCGCGCCGCCGACAATCCGTGGAACGAGCGGTCCACGAGGGGCGTGAGCGTGAGGCACCCGTAGAGCACGGCCGCGGCCACCAGGGTCGCCTGCAGCCCGAAGGCCTCGACGGACAGGCCGGCGGCGAACGCTCCGAGCGGCATCGTCGCTGCGACACCGGCCGACGTCGCGCCGAACACACGGGCCCGCATGGAGGCCGGCGTCATGCCGTACATGACCGTCGAGATCATCGGGTTGATCGCGCCCGCCGCGAAGCCTGAGACGAGCATCACGGCCAGGAGGATGGCGAAGGGGACGGCGAGGGCCATCGCCGCGTACGGGACCACGCCGGCGACGGCGAAGCAGGCGACGAACAACGCCCGCCCGGCCAATCGATGACCGACGCTCGCGAACACCACGGACCCGACGAGCGCTCCGCCAGCGAAGCAGGCGATCATGGCACCGAGCGTCGCGGGGTCGCCGAGCACCGTCGTGGCGTAGACGGGCTTCAGCACCGTCATGCCTGCCACGTCGATGGCGTTGGTCGCGGTGACGAGCAGTACGACGGCACGGATCAGGCGGTTCTCCCACAGGAATCGGAACCCCGCCGTCAATCCGGAGAGATACGACTCCGGATGCCGTTCGGCCGCGCTGCCGCCGGCTCCGTCCCCGGCGCGGCCGGCGCGCGGCACCAGGACGGCCACGATCACAGCCGAGACGATGAAGGTGCCCGCATCGATGAACAGGGCCCCGAGGGGACCGACCAGAACGACCAGGCCACCGGCGAGAGCAGCCCCGAGCATGCGCGCCGACCGCTCGATGGCGCTCTGCGCCCCGGCGGCACGCGTGATCGGCACCCTGCCGAGGCGCGCGAGGTCTGGCACGAGCGACGCACGCGCCGAGTCGCCCGGGGTGTCGAGGAGCCCGCTGAGGAAGACGAGGAACAGCAGCCCCCAGAACGGCAACCCCACTGTCGCGGCGAGCACGGGGATGGCGAGGACAGTGAGCCCGCTGGCCAGGTCGGCCACGATGCTCGAGAGGCGGAATCCGAACCTGTCGACGATCACCCCTCCGAGCGCACCTCCGACGACGATGGGCACCGTTGCGAACACTCCGGCCACACCCGTGGCGATGGGCGAGCCCGTGGTCTGCAGCACGTAGAGCGGCACGGCGATCACCGTGACGGCGTTGCCGGCGAGCGACACGAGCTGCGCGGTCAGCAGCGCGACGAGTGGCAGGCGTCGCTTCGGCGCGAGTGCCGCATCCGTCGTCATCTGCTCGGTCATGGTCGCGGGAAGGCGTTGTAGAGGTAGCGCACGACGCGGGTGCCCTCGCGGGTGGTGCGTCCCCGGTCCCACCACTTGGTCACGAGCGCGTCGAACTCGCCGGTCATCTCGGCGAACTCCTCGAGGGTCAGGTGGGCGAGGAAGTCGCCGCTGCTCGAGGCCGCGAGCCACTCGCTCTCGAGTGTCGCCTCGGCCTCGAGAGCCTGCAGCTGCTCGGAGAGGTTGTGCTGCAGGAACATCTGCCGCATGGCGACGGATGCCGCGAGCCTGGCGGGATCGTCACGGAGCTCGAGGGGCTCGAAGTGGGTCGTGTCGTGGGCGGCGCGCCACCATCGCTCTCGTCCGTCGCTCGCGAGCTCGGGTGCCTCGACGACGTAGCCCCACTTGGCCAGGGTGCCGAGGTGGTAGCTCACAGTGCCGGGGGCCTCGTCCACGGCGTCGGCCAGGCGACCGACCGGAGCAGGCCCGTCGGAACGCAGCAGGCCGAGCAGCGTGAGCCGCAGAGGGTGCGCGAGTGCGCGCATCGACTTGGGGTCGGTGACCGTGACGGATGCCGCCGGCTCGGGCGCGGGCTGCTCGCTGTCGCTGCTCATGAGCCCACCCTAGTTCCACAAGAAATCTTGTGCAACGTTTCTTGTGGAACTCCCGCGGCGCTCGCTGAGGCCCCGACGAAGTCAGCGGTCGAAGCGCCCCTGACCGGCTCGGGGGCGGTGAAGACGCTTCGGGTGGTCGCTACGCTCGGCCCTCAGCGAGCAGAGCGTCGCTACGCTCGGCCCTCAGCGAGCAGATGCGCGCGTGACCGCCAGAGTCTGCCGGGCGATCTCGAGCTCCTCGTTCGTCGGGACCACGAGCACCGCCACTGTCGAGTCGTCCGTCGAGATCACCCGGGCGGCACGCGAGCGCGCCTCGTTCCGCTCCGCATCGATCCGGATGCCGAACGACTCCAGGCCCTCGAGCGCCCTGGCGCGGATGACCGGCGAGTTCTCCCCCACCCCGGCGGTGAACACCACGGCATCCACGCGACCGAGCTGGGCGAAGTAGTTGCCGACATACCCGCGCAGCCGGTGCACGTAGACGTCGAGGGCGAGGGCGGCATCCGCATCACCATCGAGGGAGGCGTCGACGACGTCGCGCATGTCGCCGCGTCCGCTGAGCCCGAGCAGGCCGCTGCGCTTGTTGAGCAGGTCGTCGACCTCGTCGATGCTGAGCCCGGCCCGGCGCTGCAGGTGCAACAGGACGGCCGGGTCGATGTCACCGGAGCGCGTGCCCATGACGAGTCCCTCGAGCGGCGTCATGCCCATGCTCGTCTCGACCGAGCGGCCCCCGGCGACGGCGCAGGCCGACGCTCCGTTGCCGAGGTGCAGCACGATCTGGTTGATCTCGCCGACGTCGCGTCCGAGGAACTCGGCGGCGGCGTGGGACACGAAGCGGTGGGAGGTGCCGTGGAAGCCGTACCGACGCACCCTGTGCTTGGCAGCCAGCTCGGCGTCGATCGCATAGGTGTAGGCGGCGGGCGGCAGTGTCTGGTGGAACGCCGTGTCGAAGACGGCGACGTGCGGCACGTCGGGGAAGGCCTTCTGCGCCGCGACGATGCCCTCGAGGTTCGCCGGATTGTGCAGGGGCGCGAGGCTCGACAGCTCGTCGATGTTGATGCGCACCAGGTCGGTGATGACCGTTGGCTCGAAGAAGCGCGCGCCGCCCTGCACCACGCGGTGTCCGACGGCGACCACCGGATGCGTCTCCAGTGACGGCCCCAGGTCGGCGATGGCGTCGAGCATCACGGCGAAGCCCGCCGTGTGGTCGGCGATCGGCAGCTCGCGCTCCGACTTCTCCTCGGCACCGTCACTGCCCACCACGGTGTGCACGGCACGACCCTGCGCCTCGCCGATGCGCTCGACGAGGCCTGTGGCAAGCATCCGCTCGCTCTCGGAATCGATGAGCTGGTACTTGAACGACGACGAACCGGAATTGACGACGAGAACGGATGCCACGACTCAGCCGGCTGCCTGGATCGCGGTGATCGCCACTGTGTTCACGATGTCCTGCACTGTCGCTCCTCGGGAGAGGTCGTTGATCGGCTTGTTGAGGCCCTGGAGCACCGGCCCGATGGCGACGGCGCCGGCGCTGCGCTGCACGGCCTTGTAGGTGTTGTTGCCGGTGTTGAGGTCGGGGAAGATGAACACCGTCGCGCGTCCAGCGACGGCCGAGTCGGGCGCCTTCGCTGCGGCGACGGCAGCATCGGCCGCTGCGTCGTACTGGATGGGTCCTTCGACGAGGAGGTCCGGCATCCGCTCCCGCACGATCGCCGTGGCGTCGCGCACCTTCTCGACGTCGGCACCCGAGCCCGACTCGCCGGTGGAGTACGAGAGCATCGCCACGCGCGGCTCGATGCCGAACTGCTCGGCGGTGCCCGCGGACGAGACGGCGATGTCGGCGAGCTGCTCAGAGGTGGGGTCGGGGATGACCGCGCAGTCACCGTAGACCAGCACGCGATCGGCGAGGGCCATGAGAAAGACGCTCGACACCACTCCGACGCCTGGACGGGTCTTGATGATCTCGAACGCCGGACGGATGGTGTGCGCTGTCGTGTGCGCCGCACCGGAGACCATGCCGTCGGCGAGGCCGAGGTGCACCATCATGGTGCCGAAATAGGAGACGTCGGTGACGGTGTCTCGCGCCTGCTCGACCGTGGGAGCCGCCTTGCCCTTATAGGCGCGCAGCTCGGCGTAGCTGTTGGCGAACTTGAAGCGCAACACGTCGTCGAAGGGGCTGACGACGTCGGCCGCGGCGATGTCGAGTCCGAGCTCGATGGCCCGCGAGCGCACCTCGAACGGCTCGCCGAGGAGCGTGATGTCAGCGATGCCGCGCGCCAGCACGGTGGCTGCCGCACGCAGGATGCGGTCGTCGTTGCCCTCGGGCAGCACGATGCGGCGGCGCTCGGAGCGCGCTCGCTCGATGAGGCCGTACTCGAACATCAGCGGCGTGACGACGCTGGAGCGGTTGAGATCGAGCAGTTCGATGAGAGCGTCGCCGTCGATGTTCTGCTCGAACAGGGCGAGGGCGGTGTCGAACTTGTTGCGCGACTCCGCGGCGAGCCGGCCGCGCGTGTGCGTGATGCGCACCGCGGTCTCATAGGTGGTGAGCGGCGTGCTGATCACGGGCAGCGGCGAGCGCACGCCCTCGATGAGTCGCTCGATGGGCTCGGGCAGCTCGAAGCCGCCGTTCAGCACGATGCCGGCGAGCGACGGGAACGTGCCCGACGCGTTGGCCAGCAGCACGGCAAGGAGCACATCGGTTCGGTCGCCGGGGACGACTACCACCGCACCGTCGACGAGGCGGGGCAGCACGTTGTCCATCGACATCGCGGCGACGACGACGCCGAGGGCCTCGCGCGACAGCAGCTCTTTGTCGCCCTTGATGAGGGTGCCGTCAGTGGCCTCGAGGATGGCGCCCATGGTGGGAGCCACGAGCACGGGGTCTTCGGGAATGGCCCAGACGGGAACATCCGTCGCTCCGGGGATCGCGGATGCGACGGCCGAGACGATCTCGTCGAGGTTCTCGGGATCGGCACGGTTGACGATGACGGCGAGCAGTGAGGCGTGCTCGACGCGGAGCTCGGCGAGCGACAGCTCCGCGAACTGGCGCATGTCGTCGGCCGTGCGGGCATCGGCGCGGCCGAGGGCCTCGCCCACTCCGCTCTGGGTGTGGCGTCCGCCGAGGGCGAGCAGCACAGGGGCGCCGAGATTGGCGGCGATGCGGGCGTTGTAGCCGAGCTCGGTGGGACTGCCCACGTCGGTGTAGTCGCTGCCGACGATGACGACGGCGTCGCACGCTGCCTCGACGGCTTTGTAACGCTCGACGATGCGTGAGAGGGCGGCATCCGGATCGGTGTGCACGTCGTCGTACGTGACTCCGACGCAGGTGTCGTAGTCGAGGCCGGCCGTCGACTGCTCGAGCAGCAGGTCGAGGACGTAGTCCCGCTCGGTGGTGGAGCGAGCGATGGGCCGGAAGACCCCGACCTTCGCCGTCGTGCGCGTGAGTGTCGCCAGGATTCCGAGCGCGATCGTCGACTTGCCGGTATGCCCTTCGGCAGAGCTCAGGTAGATGCTTCGCGCCACTCTCCCAGCCTACGGGCGCGCTCGCTGCCGACGCTCAGCGAATGTGCAGCTTGCGGTGACTTTTCAGGCGGAGTTCACCCGCCGTCGGCTCGGTTCGCGCGCGATTGCAGGACGAGGCTCGACATGGGTGCGATATGCAGCTGTGTATGGAGTGGTCCTGCATTTGTGGCTGGTCAGGGCAGGACAGCGGATGCCACCGGGCTCAGGCCTTGGTGATCGCCGGGATCTCGTAACCACCGTCGACGACGGATGCCGCCGGCGCCGCCCGTTGCACTCGCCCCTTGGCTCTCGCGTATGCAGGATGGGACGCGGCATGGCTGCGATATGCGGCCGAGTCGAACGTGGTCCTGCATTCTCGGCGGATGGCTGATCGGGCTGCGGCTGCCCGTTAGATAGACGTGACCCCTCGCGCACCTCGGTACATCAGCAGAGTCCCGGTTACCCGCGCGGCCCGTTAAAAAGAGGTGACCCCTCGCGCACCCGTCAGAGCCCGGTTACCCTTGCTGCGTTTCCGCCCTGGGGGAGTTGGCCTGGATGGCGCCACGCGAGGAGCCGAGGAACAGTTTACGGGATGAATGGGCATGCTCGGCGCACAGGATGGCTCGCGGCATCCGGAGCCCTCAGCGTCGGGTAAGATTCTCTGAGGTCGTTTCCTTCGGGATGGCGATCGACCGGGAGAATTCGCCTAGTGGCCTATGGCGCACGCTTGGAAAGCGTGTTGGGTGAAAGCCCTCGGGGGTTCGAATCCCCCATTCTCCGCAGAAGAAGGGCCCGCTCACACGAGCGGGCCTTTTCTGGTTCAGGATGCCGCACGGTGACGCGCAGCGCCCACAGTGGGGTTCGAATCCCCCATTCTCCGCAGAAGAAAGGCCCGCTCACACGAGCGGGCCTTTTCTGGTTCAGGATGCCGCACGGTGACGCGCAGCGCCCACAGTCGGGTTCGAATCCCCCGTTCTCCGCAGACGAAGGGCCCGCTCATACGAGCGGGCCTTTCTGGTTCAGGATGCCGCACGGTGACGCGCAGCGCCCACAGTCGGGTTCGAATCCCCCGTTCTCCGCAGAAGAAAGGCCCGCTCACACGAGCGGGCCTTTTCTCATTCCCCGATCAGCCCACGGCTCTCCCGACCATCCGCCCGATGAGCTCCGCGCTCTCGTCGGTGAGGTGATCGAGGGCGTACGAACTCGGCCAGAGACCGGCGTCGTCGTCGAGCTTCGCGTTGACGCTGAAGCCGAGCGTGGAGTACCGCGCCTTATCGTCCAGTCCACTCCGGAAGAAGACGATGACCTTCCCGTTCTGGGCCCACCCGGGCTGACCGTAGTAGAGCTTCGGCGAGAGTTCGGGGGCGGCATCCGTCACGATCGCATGAAGGCGTTCGGCCAGGGCGCGGTCCGGCTGCTGCATGGCGGCGATCTTCGCCATCACCGCAGCCTCCTCGGCCGCAGCCTTCTCGGCGGCGCTCCCCCGTCGTGCCTCGGCCTTGAGCTCCGCGGCACGCTGCTTCATCGCGACGCGTTCCTCGCGAGAGAATCCTCCCGATGCGGCCGCGCCGTCGTCGGGCTTCCTGCTCGTCCTGGATGGGGTGCTCATCTCTCGGGTGTCCTCTCCTCGTTGATCTGCTGGTGTCTCATCACGCTAACCGGACGGAGCTGCCTGGTGCTTCTCGATTCCTGATCGCTGCAACCCGCACGCCACCCCGCACAAGGGATCGTGGCAGAGTGAGGAGATCCGGAGCTGTAGTGCCCACCTCCGAACGCAGCCGATTGGACCAGCGATGCCCAGGACGACGCCCGAGGACCGGCGGAACGATCTCGTGCTGCTGCGTCGGGTGCGCGACAGGATCGATCGTGAATACGCGTCGCCGCTCGACATCGAGGCTCTCGCTCGCGGCGTGAATCTCTCGGGCGGTCACCTCAGCCGGGCTTTCAAGCTCGCCTATGGCGAGGCGCCATACCGCTACCTGATGACGAGACGCATCGAGCGCGCCATGACCCTCCTCCGCCGCGGTGATCTGAGCGTCACCGAGATCTGCTTCGCCGTCGGCTTCTCGTCACTCGGAACCTTCAGCACGAGATTCAGCGAACTCGTCGGGGTCTCACCCACCGCCTACCGGCGCGGGACGAGCACAACGGCAGGAATCCCCGCCTGCGTTGCACGAGTCGTGACCAGACCGATCAGGAATCGAGAAGAGCGCGGAACAGCCCTACCCGTAGCGTGAGCGCATGAAGATCACCATTCACGCGAGCTACCTTCCCCATACAGATCCGGATGCCTCACTGGCCTTCTACCGCGACGTGCTCGGCTTCGAGGTGCAGAACGACGTCGGCTACGCCGGGATGCGGTGGATCACGGTCAGCGCCCCTGGGCAGGCAGGCACCGCCATCGTGCTGCAACCACCTACCGCCGACCCGGGCATCACGGAGGCTGAAGCCGACGCCATCGCCGAGATGATGGCCAAGGGCACCTACGCCGGCGTCCTCCTCGCGACGGACGACCTCGATGCCGTGTTCGAACGGATCGAGGCGAGCGATGCCGAGGTGGTGCAGGAGCCGATGGATCAGGACTACGGCCTGCGCGACTGCGCTTTCCGCGACCCTGCGGGCAACCTCATCCGCATCCAGCAGGTGCACTGAGCACAGGGATCGCCCTGTCTCCGGCGTGAATCCGACGGCTCGTGGCGACTCGAACGCCGATCGGTCAGCTCACCGCCGCTTGCGCGTTCCGAAGATGCCCGCCAGCACACCCGTGAGGATCGTGCGGGTGGCCGGCGACCCGAGCACGTCCTTGATGACCCTGCCCTGCGCCTTGGCCCGCGCCGCCTGCTCCTTCGCGGCTCGGGCCGCCTCGGCGTCCGCCGTGCGCTGGGCCTTGGCGCGCGCGGTGGCCTCGGCATCGGTCTGCTTCTTGATCGCCGCCGCCTGCTTGGCGTACTCGGCCTCGGCCTTCTTCGCCGCCTCGGCGTCGGCAGCGGCCTGCGCGGCTGCAGCCGCCGCGTTCATCTTCGTCGTGAGGATCTCGGATGCCGACTCCCGGTCGACGGCGGTTCCGTAGACGGTCTGCAGCGGCGAGGCGGCAACCGCTGCCGCGATGGCCGGCTCGGGCGTCGGCGACATCAGACCCTGCGGTGCACGCAGACGCGTCCAGGCGACGGGGCTCGGCGCGCCCTTCTCGTTCATGACGGTGACGATCGCCTCGCCGGTGCCGAGGGTGGTGAGCACCTCACCGAGGTCGTAGCCCGACTTCGGATAGGTCGTCACCGTGGCCCGCAGGGCCTTGGCATCGTCGGGCGTGAACGCGCGCAACTGGTGCTGCACCCTGGAGCCGAGCTGGGCGAGCACGTCGGCCGGAACGTCCTTCGGTGTCTGCGTGACGAAGAAGATGCCGACGCCCTTCGACCGGATGAGACGCACCGTCTGCACGACCTGGGCGAGGAAGTCCTTCGACGCATCGGTGAAGAGCAGGTGCGCCTCGTCGAAGAAGAACACCAGCTTGGGCTTGTCGAGGTCGCCCACCTCGGGCAGGTCGTTGAACAGGTCGGCGAGGAGCCACATCAGGAAGGTCGAGTACAGCGCAGGCTTGTCGGCGACGCCGGGAACCTCGAGCAGGCTGATGACGCCGCGTCCGTCGGAGGCCAGGCGGAGGAACTCGGCGGTGTCGATCTCGGGTTCGCCGAAGAACACATCCGCTCCCCCGTCCGCGAAGACGATGAGTTCGCGCAGGATCACTCCGACGGTGGCACTGGAGAGTCCGCCGAGGCCCACGAGCTCGGCCTTGCCCTCGTCGCCGACGAGGTAGGTGAGCACGGCGCGCAGGTCGGCGAGGTCGAGCAGGGCCAGGCCCTTCTCCTCGGCGTAGTGGAACACGAGGCCGAGGCTCGACTCCTGCGTGGCGTTGAGGCCCAGCGCCTTGCTGAGCAGCAGAGGACCGAAGCCGGCGAGGGTGGCGCGGATCGGAACGCCGTTCCCGACGCCGCCGAGCGAGAAGTACTCCACCGGGAAGCTCGCCGGCGTCCAGTCCTGGCCGATGCCCTGAGTGCGGGCGAGCAGTTTCCCGCTCGGTTCCCCCGGGGTCGCGACGCCCGACAGGTCGCCCTTGATGTCGGCGGCGAACACGGCGACGCCGTTGGCTGACAACTGCTCGGCCAGTCCCTGCAGGGTGCGGGTCTTCCCGGTTCCGGTTGCCCCGGCCACCAGCCCGTGGCGGTTCATCATGGCCAGGGGGATGCGCACCTGCACGTCGGCGAGTGGGTCGCCGTTGACAAGCGCTCCCATCTCGAGAGCGGCGCCACTGATGTCGTACCCGCCGCGGATCGCCTCGACCTGCTCAGCGTCGAGCGGACCCGCGGCACTCTGGGGAACGGATGCCGCAGCGGGCGCGTCCGTGTCGGATGCGGCGGGCGCCGAGGCCGATGTCGCGGCATCCGGCGCCGCAGCCACCTCGGCCGCGGCCGCGGTCGCCTGGGCGTCGGCCGCTGCCCGGGCCAGCTCGGCCGCCTGCTGCGCCTTCAGGATCGCCTCCTGGGCTGCGGCCTGCAGCCGCTCCGCCTCCTCGGCGGCCGCGACGGCGGCGGCCTGGGCATTCCGAACCTCGTCGCTCATGGCTCGATCCTAGCCACGGAGCGAGCCCTGTTCGGGGGTGATCTTCGCGCGGCGGTCGGGTCAGTCGAGGGAGGCGAGCGCCTCGGCGATCGGGGTGTCGCCGTCGATGACGTTCAGCACCCCGCCGAGCGCTGCGGGCCCCTCGAGCAGTGCTGCGATGACCGCGGCGGTGTTGGCCCGACTCGTCGAGCCCGAGGTGACGTCGTCACCGATGCGCACTCGACCCGTCAGCGCGTCATCGTTGAGATGCCCTGGCCGCACGATGGTCCAGTCGAGATCGCTCGCCCGCAGGGCGTCATCCGCAGCCTTCTTGGCGACCTGATAGGCGCCGAACGACTCGTCGCCCGAGGTGTCGGCCTGATCCGCACCGATGTACGAGATCTGCACGAAGCGACGGATGCCGCTCTGCCGCGCCGCCGCGATCGACTTCACCGAGCCCTGGTGGTCGACGCTCTCCTTGCGAGCGGCGCCGGAACCGCCGCCAGCGCCGGCTGCGAAGACCACGGCGTCGACGGCGCCGCCATCTGACGCGACAGCGGCGAGCGCCGACGTCAGCTCCTCGGCGGAGGCCGTCTCGATGTCGAGTACGACGGGCACGCCGCCGGCGGCGCGCACGTCGTCTGAGTGCTCGGGGTTGCGGATGACGCCGACGGCCTGGTGACCGGCATCCGTCAGCGATCGTGTGAGCAGCAGGGCGATCTTGCCGTGGCCGCCGATGATGGCCGTTCGGGTCATGGGAACTCCTCGATGTCGTGTGGAGCGATCCGGACGGATCGACCCGTCTCCATTCTGCGCCCCGGCTCGGGTGCATCGCCGTGGGCACCTCCGGGGCGCCGACGGCGCCGGCACGCCCGTGCACCCCGATGTCCTCGTTAATGCGGCTTCCGATCCGCGTTCGCTGTGCCCCACAATGTTCCAGGGGGTTTCTTTCATGACCGAAGTTCGTGGCACCGACGTTCGAACGCAGACGTTCCGTCCCCGCAGCCCGCTTTTCGGACAACTCGCAGTCGCCACCGGCGTGCTCACTGTGCCCGTGTTCGCCGTGCTCTACTGGATCAGCGTGCCGGTGGGCAGTTGGCTCGTCGTGGTCGCACTCCAGGTGCTCGTGATGCTCATCGTCGGCGTGGGCGTCATAGCCTCCCGCAGCGTCTTCGTGCAGCTGCACGACTGGGGCGTCGAGGACCACTGGCCGTTCGGCTTCACCAGCCGGGTGCGCTCGAGCGACGTCGACACCATCCTGCTCATCGACCTGTACACGGGCAACGGCACGGAGACCGTCCCTCAGCTGTTCGCCCTCGACGGCCGAGACACCCTGGTGCTGCGCATGCGCGGACAGATCTGGACTCGCTCAGCAATCCAGCAGGTGGCCGCCCGTCTCGGAGCACCCGTCGTGCACGCGCCGGTTCCGATGACGCTCACCGACTTCACCCGCATCGAGCCGCAGCTGCTCACCTGGTTCGAGCGGCGTCCACTCTGGGCGGTCCGTGCGCCGCGCACTCTGGCCGCGAGCGCCGATCGCCGGGTCTTCGAGCAGTAGCGAAGCGACAGCCGTGTCCGCGACCTCGGATCGCACCCGCGCACGACGGCTGTCGAGACTCAGCCCGTCTGCCCGCTGGGGCCCGTCCGCCCGATGACCACGGTGCCGTCCAGCTCGTCGTCGTGCACGATGCGCGCCACGAGGCCGGCGTCGGCGACGATGGCTGCGGTGAGCGGCGCCTGCCGAACGCTGGTCTCGATGAGCAGGTGGCCTCCGGGTCTCAGCCAGACGGATGCTCCGGCGGCGACCCTGCGCTGGATGTCGAGGCCGTCCGATCCTCCGTCGAGTGCGACGGTCGGCTCGTGTACGCGAGCCTCGGGCGGCATGAGCGCGATCGATTCCGTCGGCACGTAGGGGGCGTTGACGACGAGCGCGTCGACCCGGCCGCGCACGGCATCCGGCAGCGCGTCGTAGAGGTCGCCGAGGAAGACCGTTCCCCCTGCGGGCTCGATGTTGCGTCGGGCGCAGGCGACCTCGACGGGATCGACGTCGGCGGCGAGGAGTTCGACGCCCGGTAGTCGGCTGGCGATGGCGGTGCCGATGGCGCCGGTACCGCAGCAGAGGTCGACGACCAGCGTGTCTGCCGTCGAACCGGACGACAGCAGTGCCACGGCCTCGTTCACCAGCACCGCGGATCTACGGCGGGGAACGAAGACGCCGGGGTCGACCGTGATGCGGAGGCCGGCGAAGTCGGCCCAGCCCACGATGCGCTCGAGCGGCTCCCCGTCGACGCGGCGGCTCGCCATGCCCTCGAGCTCCTCCGCTGTGCGCGCGGTCTCGATGAGCAGTGCGGCCTCGTCTTCGGCGAAGACGCAGCCGGCGGCGCGCAGGCGGGCGACGAGAGCACTCTCGGCTGAGGGCGTCACGACAGAAGGCTCACCGCTGACGGGCGTCACGGCAGCAGAATGACCTTTCCGCCGGGGTGGCCCTCCCCCACGAGCGCGAGCGCGGCGGCCGCCTCGGCGAGGGGATAGGTGCGCGCGACGCGCACGGTGAGCTCGCCGCGGCCGGCGAGCTCGATGAGCGGCAGGCGGGCGCCCATCCGCAGCTCGGTGCCCGGGTCGGCGCCCGCACCCCCGCCCAGACGCTTCGCCCCGATCTCGGCGGCGCGCTCGAAGCCGGCGACCGTCGCGATGCGGTCGACGTCGGCCACGAGGGCGGCCGAGGCGTCGAGGGCCTCGTCGGTGCCGACCGTGTCGAGCGCGACATCCGCTCCGTCGGGCAGAAGCGCGCGCAGGCGGTCGACGAGGCCGTCGCCGTAGACGACCGGTTCGGCACCGAATGCCTCGAGCAGCCCGTGGTTGCGCTCACTGGCCGTGGCGATGACCCTGGCGCCCCGCAGTCGCGCGAGCTGCACGGCGGCGAAGCCCACGGACCCGGCCCCACCGTGGATGATCACCACGTCACCTTCTCCGACACCCGTTGCCTCGAGCAGGTGGAAGGCCGTCACGCCGGTCAGGAGCAGGCCGGCGGCTTCCTCCCAGCCGAGGCTCGCCGGCTTCGGGAGCACAGATGAGGCAGCCACAGTGATCTCCTCGGCGTAGCCGCCGGAGACCCTGTAGCCGATCACCTCGTCGCCGACGGCGATCGGGCCGGCCGGGCCGACGGCATCCGGACCCGCGGCCGTGACGACGCCGGACACCTCGCTGCCCGGATGCAGCGGCAGGCGGGACGGATTGCGGCCCCAGACGCCGTTCAGCAACTTGGCGTCGGCGGGATTGACGCCGCTCGCGAGCACGCTGATGGTGACCTCGTCGGCGCCGGGTGCACGGGTGGGCTCGTCGGCAAGCTCCAGCGCCTCGGGGCCGTCGAAGCTGCGGGCGATCATGACACGGGGCATGCGGTTCCTTCTCTCGTGGCTCACGTCCATCATGCCGCGCCGGGCGGTTCGCCGCGGAATACTGGAGGCATGAGCGACCTCGGACCCGTCGACCCCGGTCGCGGCGGCGAGATGGAGTGGCTGCGTCGTTGGCGGCTGCAGCCCGACGGCGACGCCTTCGCGACGGCGACGAGCGCGCTCACACCCGTACTGCTTGCCGATGGCACGGCCGGGATGCTCAAGGTGGCGCGGGTCGACGAGGAGATCCGCGGCGGGGCCGTGCTCGCTGCCTGGGACGGGCACGGCGCGGCGCGGGTGCTGGAGGCCCAGGATGCCGCCGTGCTGCTGGAGCGCGCGACGGGCACGCGCTCGCTCGTGCACTGGGTGGAGAACGGATGCGACGACGAGGCGACGCGCGTTCTGTGCGAGGCGGCAGGCGTCTTGCACGCGGCATCCGGCGATCTGCTCGCCGCCGATGTCGGCGAGCGCCAGGACACGCCGGAGCTCGTGCCGCTCGAGGTGTGGTTCCGCGAGCTGCTGACCCGCGCGGACGGCAACCGGGCGACGGTGGCCGGCAGCGATCCGGGCTTCGTGCGGCGGGCGGCCGCCATCGCCCGCGAGCTGCTCGATGGACAGGACACGAGCCCGCAGGAGGTCGTGGCGCTGCACGGAGACATCCACCACGGCAACGTGCTCGACTTCGGCGACCCTGCCGCAGGCGGCCGCGGCTGGCTGGCCATCGACCCGAAGGGACTCGTGGGAGATCGCGCCTTCGACTACTGCAACCTGCTCTGCAACCCGTCGCACGAGCGCGCGCTCGAGCCGGGGCGCCTCGAGCGTCAGTTCGCCGTGGTGACGGATGCCGCCGGCCTGGCTCCCGATCGCCTCGCGCGCTGGCTCGCGGCGTGGTGCGGGCTCTCCTCCGTGTGGTTCGCGCTCGACGGCGATGCCGGTCACACGGCATCCGCCACCGCGATCGGCAAGAGGGCGCTGGCGCTGATCGGGTGAGGGCTCCGGCCGCTTGGGCGCCCGGCGCTCCGGCACTCCGGCGTTCAGCCGTTCAGCCGTTCAGCCGTTCAGCCGCGCAGTGTGCGATGCGGGCTCAGCGCCCGGGCGGCCACGAAGGCCTCGTCCACCTCGACGCCGGTGCCCGGGCCGGTCGGAACGCGCAGCTGTCCGGCATGCTCGCCCGAACCGAGCACGAAGGGCTCGGCGAGGTCGTCGGCGAAGTACCGCCCGGAGGCCGAGGTGTCGCCGGGCAGGGTGAAGCCGGGCAGGGCCGCGAGCGCGACGTTGGCTGCCCGGCCGATGCCCGTCTCGAGCATGCCGCCGCACCAGACCGGAACCGAGAGCTCGCGGCAGATGTCGTGCACCCGCAGGGCCTCGAGGTAGCCGCCCACCCTCCCGGCCTTGATGTTGACTATCGACGTCGCCCCGCGCTCGATCGCATCGACGGCGATGGCGGCGCTCAGGATCGACTCGTCGAGGCACACGGGAGTCTCGATCACCTGCGCCAGGGCTGCATGCGAGGCGATGTCCTCCTCGTCGAACGGCTGCTCGATGAGGAGCAGATCGAAGGGGTCCAGGCGCTTCAGGTGCTCGGCATCCGCCAGCGTGTATGCGGTGTTCGCGTCGACCTGCAGCAGGCCGTCGGGTCCGAGGAGCTCGCGCACGCGGGCGACGGGCTCGAGGTCCCAGCCGGGCTTGACCTTGAGCTTGATGCGCTTGTAGCCCTCGGCGACGTAGCCGGCGACCTCGGCGAGAAGCTCGTCGATCGAAGGGGCGATGCCGACCGAGACACCGCAGTCCACCCACTCGGCGGTCGCGCCGAAGTACTCGCCGAAGGAGCGGCCGACCGCGCGCAGCTCGGCATCGAGCACGGCGGCCTCGAGGGCGGCCTTGGCCATGCGGTGCCCGGCCACGTAGCCGAGCTGGCGGGCGACGGATGCCGCCGTCACATCGGGCGCACGCAGCAGCGTCGGCGCCAGGTAGTGCTCGATCACGTGAGCGGCACCGTCGACATACTCGGAGCTGTAGAACGGCTCGGTGCCGGCGACGCATTCACCCCAGCCGTCTCCGGCATCGGTTCGCACCCGGATCAGCAGCACCTCGCGTGCGGTCTGCACGCCGAACGAGGTCTCGAACGGCCGCACCAGCGGCATGCCGACGCGGTGCAGCTCGATGGCGTCGATCCTCATGAGCGGTCGGCGCTGTCATCGCGGTCGGCGCTGTCGGCCGTGAAGATGTAGTCGTTCGCCGCGGTGAGCTCAGGACGCAGGCCGGCGGCGAACGCATCGCGGAACGCCTGCCGCGATGCCGTACGACGTTCGGCTGCCCAGGCGGGATCATCCGCCCGCAGCGTCTCGAAGTCGTCGGCCAGGGCGAAGGTGTCCTCGCCCTGCCAGACCGGCTGCTTCCCGCGGGCCAGCGCGCGCAGCACGCGGGGCGAGTCGAGACGCCAACGCACCTCGAAGCGGTCGCTGCGGTCGGTGCCGGTGATGGCGTCGTCGAGGCGCCCGTAGAAGTCGGGGTGGAAGGCCGTGACCTCGGCGCCCAGCTTCACGAGGTTGACGTGGGCGTTGCGGCGGATGAGCGGATCGAAGGTCCAGCGCACCTGCGTCACGCCGTGATCGAGGCAGACCGCGCGCTGGAACAGCTTGAGGGCGTGGCCGACTCCCCCGCTGCGTCGCCAGGGGGCGACGGCGTTCATGTGCGAATGCAGGTGCAGCCCGTCCTCCCAGCCGAGGAACCCGAGGGTGGCACCGACGGCAGCGCTCGTGACTCCGGGGCCGGACTCCGTGGCGATGAGCACGGTGTTGCCCGCGTGGTCCATCGCCTGCAACATGGCGCGGTCGGGGCTGCGACCCTGGCCCCAGGTGCGCTCGAACAGGCCGACGACCGCGTCGAGGTCGCGAGGGTCCGCGTCGCGCACGCTCACGCCGGCGGCATCCGCTGCCGACTCGGCGAGGGCGTAGGCCGCTCGAACGACGTCGCTCGGCGCCGCGTCGGCTGGAAAGCGAGGAGCTTCGGGCGCTCGGGGCGGCTCGGAACCGCTTTCGGCGGGTCTCTCGGTCATGAGTTCCTCGCTTTCCAGATCATGCTGCGGCGAGCCTGTCGTCGAGGCCCCAGGGTTGGCCATAGCCGCCGTCGCTCTCGGACGCCGCCATGAGGGCGAGGAAGGGCTCGGCGTCGAAGGCCTCGGGACCGAGCACGCCCACGCCGGACCAGGCTCCGGATGCCAGCAGTTCGAGGGCGATCACCGGGTTGAGGGCCGTCTGCCAGACGACGCACTGGCTGTCGTACTCCGCCATCGTCCACTCGTTGTCGGCCACGTGGTAGAGGTAGACCTCGCGGGGGTTCTCGTCGATTCCCGTGCCGGTGACCCACACTCCGGCGCAGGTCTTGCCCGTCATGAGCGGGCCGATCGTCGCGGGGTCGGGCAGGGACGCTGCGACGACGTCCCGGGCGGCGACCTCGACAGGGCCGTTCGCGCTGCGCACTCGCACCGGGGTGGTGGAGTCCAGCCCGAGGAGGTGCAGGGTCTCGAGCACGTTGATGAACTCCGCGCCGAGCCCGTACTTGAAGGTGACGCGCTTCGCGTCGAGCCAGCGCGGCATGAGGAGCACCTCCTCGTGCTCGACGTTGACGCACTCGACCGGGCCGATGCCGCCCGGGAAGTCGAACACCTCGGGCTCCGAGAACGGCGCCGTGGTGAACCATCCGGCATCCTTCTCCCAGATCACCGGGGGGTTCAGGCACTCCTCGATCGTGGTCCAGATGGAGAACGACGGGGCGAAGATCTCGTTGCCGTCAGAGTCGCGCACCACGAGGTTGGCGCCATCGCGGGTGCCGAGCTCATCGATCTCGCTGAACAGGTGGTCGCTGGCGTAGCGGGCGAACACATCGGAGAGGCCGGGCTCGACTCCCATTCCCACGAGGGCGAGACGACCAGACGCCTCCCAGTCGCCGGCCTGGGCGAACTGGTCGTCGCCGAGCTTCACTCCGGTGAGGTTGTGCGGATCGGTGCCGTGCGGCTCGGACAGGCTCATCGCCATGTCGAGGTAGTCGGCGCCCGCGGCGAGCGCTCCGGCGAAGATCGACTGCACGAACTTGGGCTCGACGGCGTTCATGACGTGCGTCACGGAGTGCTCTCGGGCGACGGATGCCACGGCTTCAGGGTCGGACGCGTCGATCCGCGCGGCCGTGAACCGGGCGGCCACGTCGGCGCCGTGACGGTCGGCGATCCACGCGATCGCGCTCTCGGCGCGACCGAGGTCGTAGTCGCTGACGACGATGTGCTCGTAGAACGAGCGGCGGGCGGCGATCTTGGTGATCGCGCCGCCGACTCCGCCGGCTCCGATCAGAAGGATTCTCATGACTCGACGCTATCGTGAGCGCCGGTCGCTTCGCCCTCTTCTGGTCCCGCCGCAGTGCGCTTCGACCGCGGACTTCGTCCGGGCCTCAGCCAGCGGGCACACCCACCACCGCTCGCTGAGGGCCGAGCGAAGCGACCGCCCGAAGCGACCGCCCGAAGCGACCGCCCGAAGCGCCCGAAGCGCCCGCCCGAACCTACAGCCCCAGCGCCTCCGTGAAGGGGTTCCGGAACACGCCGCGAGGGTCGAGGCGATGGCGCAGGACGGCGAAGTCGGCGAAGCGCGGATAGAGGGCCGCGACCTCGGCGCCCGGCAGGGTGAAGAGCTTGCCCCAGTGCGGTCGAGCCGCGAAGGGTGACAGCGCCGCCTCGAGCAGCGGCAGGAACGCCTCGACAGCCGGCTGTTCGGGCAGCCAGGTGAAGTGGAGGCCGATCACGTCGGTGCCGAACGCCGGGCTCAGCCAGAGCTCGTCGGCCGCGACGGTGCGCACCTCGCACACCTGCAGCAGCGGCGCGATGCGCGGAGCGAGCAGCCTCACGGCCTCCAGGGCCTCGGCCGCGAGGGCCCGGGGCACCAGGTACTCCGACTGGAGTTCTGCACCGTTCGACGGCGTGAACCCGAGCTTGAAGTGCGGCAGCCTGTCGAGCCACGCTCCGGGCACGCCGAGCTGGTCGGTGCAGTTCTCGGGCGAGACTCCGGGCAGCGGATGCCGCGGCCCATCGGCCGGCGTCAGGGCGAGGGCGAGCGCGGCGGGGTCGGCGGCGTCTGTCGCCACGGCATCCGTCGCCACCCGTCGCTTCACCCAGAGCTGGTCGATGACATCGGAGTCGCGCCAGGTCGTGAACATGCTCGTGCTGTAGCCGAGCGAGGTGACGGCCGAGAGGTCGGCGAGAACGTCGTCCCACTCGAGCTTCTCGTAGACGGTCTGGGCCACCGAGTAGCTCGGCTCGATGTCGAGGGTGAGCGTCGTCACGGCCCCGAGGGCACCGAGGCCGACGACCACGCCGTCGAAGTCCGCGTCTCCGCGCGCATAGGTGCGCACGTCACCGCTGGCCGTCATGAGCTCGACGCCGGCCACGGAGCCGGCCAGGGAGCGCACGCCGTCGCCCGACCCGTGGGTACCCGTGGCGACGGAGCCCGCCACCGAGATGTGAGGCAGTGAGGCGAGGTTCGCGAGCGCCCAGCCCTGCTCCTCGAGCGCTATCGCGAGGTCGCCGTAGCGCAGCCCTCCCGACACCCTCACAGTGCGCGAGGTGGAGTCGATCTCGAACACGGGATGCAGGGCCGCCAGCGAGATGAGCACCCCCGTCGTGTCGGCGATCCTGTTGAAGGAGTGCCGGGTGCCGAGCATGCGCACGTGGGTCTCAGAGCGCAGCAGGCCCGCGAGCTCGCCGTAGGTGTGCGGCGTCATCACCTGGCGCGCGCCGTATGCGAGGTTGCCCGCCCAGTTCGTTCCGGCATCCAGCTGAGTCATACGTCAATCCTCTCGCGCCCCGGTGCGGGCGGCGTACACGTCTGGGCCTTGGGGGCGGCGGATGGCGCCGTCACCAGTGCACGTCGGGCCAGCCGTCGGCGTCCCACCGCAGCGGCAGCAGCGCCAGTTCGAAAGCGCCACCGGCGTCGCCGTTGTAGAAATGCAGCGCCATCATGCCGTCGGCCACGGACTGGCCGCCGGGTCCGATGCGCTCACCGTCGGTGGCGATCACCGGGGTTCCGCCGTCCTGCAGGAGAGGGGTGCCGGCACGATCGATGTAGGGCCCGGCCGGCTGGTCCGCGCGCCCGACGGCCACGTTGTACGTGCTCTTCACGCCCTGGCAGCAGGAGTCGCGCGAGACGAAGAGGAAGTAGTCGCCGTCGTGCTCCACGATGTACGGCGCCTCGATCGCGTTCGGCGGGCTCTGCCGATCGGCCAGCCGCAGTGGGTCCGCGTCGTCGGCTCGCAGGCCGTCGGGCCAGGCCAGTTCGACCATGCGGATGCCGCTCCAGAACGATCCGAAGGCCATCCACGGCGTGCCGTCCGAGTCCTCGACGATTCCGGGGTCGATCGCGTTGAAGTCGTCGCGGGTGGTCGACGTGACGACGGCACCCTGGTCGACCCAGTCGTAGTCTGGGTCGTCCGGATCGAGAGTGCTGTTGGTGGCGAGCCCGATGACCGACGCGTTCTTGCCGAACGTCGACGCGGAGTAGTAGAGGTACCAGGTGCCGTCGTGCTCGATGAGCTCGGGCGCCCAGAGGTTCGACACCCCGGGAACGGCATCCGTCAGCCAGGCAGGCTTCTCGTCCCACACCTCGCCTGCGTACTGCCAGCTGTTGCCGTCAGCGGAGGTGCGCACCTGGATGTTGCCGTCGGCCACGGACTGGTTGCCCGTGGAGTAGACGAACCAGGTGTCGCCGTCGTGGGCGAGCGCCGGGTCGTGGGTCGACAGGTCGCCCGAGAGTTCCCGGGCTCCGGATGCCGCACAGCCGGCGAGCCCGATGGTCACCGCGAGCGCCACGGCGGCGAGGGCCGCAACGGAGCGCAGACGCCCGCGGCGGCCGCCGCTGCCTGCCCGACCGAAGCCGGGGGTCCCCGCATGCCGCACCGTCATGGACGATCGGTGCGGCATGCGGGGAGTCATTCGCGCGCCTCGATCAGCCGAGCGAGATCGCGGTCCACGACACCGGCGGCAGCGTGATCGCGAGCTCGCGGCCGTCGATCGCCGCACTCTCGTTGGCGTGAACGCCGACGCGCTCGGGATCCTGCAGCGTGTTGACGGCCGTGAGGTCGTCGTCGGCGAGGGTGTGGGTCTCGAGGATGTCGACCGCGCCGAGCCCGCCGATGTCGACGGTCACAGTGATGGCCTCGGTCTGCGAGCGGTTGACGAGGAACACGGCCGAGCGGCCGGTCTCGTCGTCGTGCGTCGCGACGGCGTCGACCAGCGGAACCTCGCCGTAGACCTCGGTGGAATAGGTGGGGGCGTCGAGCTTGAGCTCGAGTGCCCGGCCCTGCGCGAGACGCGAGGTGATGGCGAACGGGAAGTAGGTGGTCTGCTTCCACGCGATGCCCCCTGGCTCGGTCATGATCGGCGCGATCACGTTCACGAGCTGGGCGAGGGAGGCGCTGGTCACTCGGTCGGCGTGCTTCAACAGCGAGATCATGAGGTTGCCGAAGACGACGGCGTCCGCGACCGAATACGCGTCCTCGAGCAGCCGCGGCGCGACGGGCCAGTTGTCGACGCCCTCGATCTTGTCGACGCCGTGGTAGCGGTCGATGTACCAGACGTTCCACTCGTCGAAGGAGATGTCGATGGTCTTCGAGCTGCCGTTGACGGCCTTCACGTGGTCGGCCGTGGCGACGACGGACTCGATGAAGTGGTCCATGTCGACAGCGGAGGCCAGGAACGAGTCGAGGTCGCCGTTCTTCTCCTCGTAGTAGGCGTGGCAGGAGATGTAGTCGACGTCGTCGTAGGTGTGGGTGAGCACGACGCGTTCCCACTCCCCGAAGGTGGGCATGTGGGCGCTCGACGATCCGCACACCACGAGCTCGAGCGACGGATCGACCTGGCGCAGGGCCTTCGCGGTCTGCGAGGCGATCTTGCCGTAGTCGTCCGCGGACCGGTGACCGAGCTGCCATGGTCCGTCCATCTCGTTGCCGAGGCACCACATCTTGACGCCGAACGCGTCGGTGGCGCCGTTGGCGATGCGCTGGTCGGAGAGGGCAGTGCCGCCCGATATGTTGGAGTACTCGAGCAGGTCGAGGGCCTCCAGCGTGCCGCGGGTGCCGAGGTTGACGGCCAGCATGAGCTCGCTGCCCACCTTGTCGAGCCAGGAGGCGAACTCGTGCAGGCCCACCTCGTTGGTCTCGGTGGAGTGCCAGGCCAGGTCGAGGCGGCGCGGGCGGTTCTCCTTCGGACCAACGGAGTCCTCCCAGCGGAAGCCGGAGACGAAGTTGCCGCCCGGGTAGCGGATGGCCGAGACGCCGAGTTCCTTCACCAGGTCGATGACGTCCTGGCGGAAGCCCTCGGCATCGGCGGTCGGGTGGCCGGGCTCGTAGAGGCCGTCGTAGACGCAGCGGCCGAGGTGCTCCACGAAGGAGCCGAAGAGGCGGCGGTTGATGGGACCGATCGCGAAGTGCGGATCGATGGTGAGGCGTGCGGTGGGCATGGCGGTCTTTCTGGGTCGAGGTCGAGACGAGATCGAGGGTCGGGTTCTGGTTCCGGGGCAGCCGGCCGGCTGCGCTGACGGATGTGCGCTACTTGATGCTGCCGAGCGAGAGTCCGCCCTGCCAGTAGCGCTGGAGGAACAGGAACGACAGGATCAGCGGGAGCACCGAGATGAACGATCCGGAGGTGATGAGGTTCCATACCTGCTCGCCGCCGGCACCCGCGTTGGAGAGGGCGGTCCAGCGGTTGAGTCCGACGGTGACGGGCAGCAGGCCGGGGTCGGTGAGCACGGCGAGCGGGAGGAAGAAGTTGTTCCACGTTCCGACCACCGACAGCAGCAGCACGGTGACGATCGCCGGCTTCAGCAGCGGCAGGGCCACGGTGAAGAAGGTGCGGATCTCACCGGCACCGTCGATGCGTGCGGCCTCCAGCATTTCGTCGGGAACCGCATCCTGCGTGTAGACCCGCATGAGGTAGACGCCGAACGGGCTCAGCAGCGACGGCAGGATGACGGCCCAGGCCGTGTTGATCAGCCCGTACTGGCTGAGCAGCATGAAGGTGGGGATGACGAGCGCCGTCAACGGCACCATGACGGAGCCGAGGATGATGGTGAAGACCGCACCTCGCCCCCGGAAGCGGTACTTCGCGAAGCCGTAGCCGGCCAGGATCGACAGGATCGTCGCCCCGATTCCGCCGGAGAACGCGTACAGGAACGAGTTGCCGAGCCACGTCCAGTAGATGCCGCCCTCGTGGGTGAACAGTCCGGCGACGTTCTGGAACAGGGCGAAGTCGCCGTCGAACCAGAACGCCGGGCTGGTGAACAGGCCGGAATTGGACTTCGTGGCGGCGACGAACAACCACCAGATGGGGATGATGAAGTAGATCCCGAGGATGACGAGGAAGACGTGCGAGCCGATGCGTCGCCGGCCGGTCCGTCGGCCGGGCCGCTGCGGTCCGCGGACCTCGTGCACCGGGATGCCGGTGGTGTGGTGGTCGCTCAGGTCGGCGGTGCGCTGGGAGAAGACGGTCATCACTTCAGTCCGCTCTGCTTGCGTGTGAGGAAGAGGAAGATGAACGAGCCGCCGAACACCAGGATGCCGAGCGAGAACGCTATCGCCGAGGCGTAGTTGAACTGGCTGTAGGAGAACGCGAGCGAGAAGGCGTACATGTTGGGCGTGTATGCCGCGTCGATCGCTCCCTGCGCGATGTTGCGCAGCACCACCGGTTCCGTGAAGAACTGCAGGGTCCCGATGAGCGCGAACGTGATCACCATGACCATCGACGAGGAGATCATCGGCACCTTGATGCGCGTCGCGGTCTGCCAGCCGTTGGCGCCGTCGATGCGGGCCGCCTCGTAGATGGACGGATCGATGGACCGCAGCGCCGCGTAGATGACGACCATGTAGTACCCGGCCCACTGCCACGTGACGATGTTGACGAGGGCGCCGAAGACCGTGTCGGAGGCGAGGAAGTTGGGCGTGTCGAGGCCGAACAGGCCGAACACCGACGACGCCGGGCCGAACCGGGGACTGTAGAGGAAGCTCCACATGAGGGCGCCGATGACGACGGGGATGGCGTACGGCGCGAAGATGAACAGCCGGCTGAGCTTGGAGAGCCAACTCGTCAGCGTGTCGAGCACGAGGGCTGCGGCGAGCGCCACGATCAGCTGCAATGGGATCATCACCACCGCGAACCCGGCGACGCGTAGGAGCCCCTCGAGGAAGAGCGGATCGGTGAACGCCTTCACGTAGTTGCCGGCTCCGGTGAACTGGGTGCCGGTGGCCAGCGTCGACGTGAACAGGCTCATCCCGAACGCGTAGAACAGCGGGAACACCAGGAACAGCAGGAAGACGACGATGAACGGGGTGACGAAGAGCCAACCCCAGCGCTGGCGCTTGACCTCGAGGCCGGCGCCGCGTCTCTGTGGGCGATGCGCGGACGTTCGGGCCGAGCCCGGGGCCGCGACGGCCGTTGATGTTGTCATGATGGCTCTCTCGTCGGTGAAAGGTAGGGTGGCGGGTGGCCGACCGTGAGGCCGGCCACCCGGGTCAGCCGCTACTGGAGCACGAAGCCCTGGTCGGTGGCGTACTTCTCGAGCGACGCCTGGAGGTCGTCGAGCGCCTGGTCGGAACTCTTCTCGCCCTGCACCATGGCGTACTGCTCTTCGGTCAGCTGGTCGTAGGCGTAGTTCTGGAACGGGCTGAACGTGAAGCCGGTGTATCCGGATGCCGCCGCGAGGAAGACGTCCTTGTTGATCTGCTGTCCGCCGAAGAACGGGTACTCGAGATCCCGGAAGTAGTCGGAGTCGAGGATGGGCTTCCAGAGTGGGAACAGGGCGGCCTTCTCGATGCCGATCTTCCACGCTTCCTCGGTTCCGAAGACCTCCTTGGCGACCGTGGCCGCAGCCTCCTGGTTCTTCGACTGGCTCGTCACCGCGAAGGTCGAGCCGCCCCAGTTGATCTGCACGGGGTTCGCTGCGTCCCACTGCGGAACGGGTGCTGCCTGCCAGACGGCGCTGGAGTCTGCGTCCGAGAGCCCGCCCAGGTAGCCGGGCCCCCAGGCGGCTGCGACGTAGATGGCGTAGCTGCCGTCGACGAGCTTGGTGTTGTAGTCGGCCGTGAAGGCGTCATCGGTGGCGACGAGACCCTTCTTCACCAGGTCGTCCCAGTAGGAGAGCACCTTCTTCGAACCGGCGTCGTTCACGTCGATGCCGATCTCGGTGGGCTTGGCGTTGTCGTAGGCGAACGGCACCGATCCGGCCTGGGCGTAGAGCGCCTGGTTGTAGGCGCGGCCGTTGGTCGGGAAGTCGGCGAGCACTCCGGGAGCGCCGGCGTCCTTCAACGCCTGGGCCGCAGTGGCGAACTCGTCCCACGTGGTGGGCACCGGGATCTTGTACTGGTCGAGGATGTCCTTGCGGTAGAGCATGCCCATGGGGCCGCCGTCGACCGGGATGGCGTAGACGGCGTCACCGCTCGACACGTCCTTCCAGGCACCCTCGGTGTAATCGGCCTTCACGTCGTCGGCGCCGAACCCGGTGAGGTCGACGAGCGCCTTGCGGATGGAGAAGCTCGAGAGCACCTCGGACTCGAGCATGATGACGTCCGGTGCGCCGGAGCCGGCTTCGATGGCCGTCGAGAACTTGGTGTACTCGTCGTTGCCCTGCCCGGCGTTGGTCCAGCAGATCTGCACGTCGTCGTGGTTCTCGTTGAAGAGGTCGACGACGTCTTCGAAGGCCGGGTACCAGGCCCAGACACTCACCTGGGTGGCGTCCTTGTTGACGATCTTGTTGGTGCAGTCGGCCTTCTTGGCGGACTCGGCGGCCGGGCTGCATCCGGTCAGCGCCGCAGCGGTGACGGCGACGAGGCCGATCGCTGCCAGGAGCTTGCTCTTCATTGTGCTGTGCTCTTTCTCTCGCGGTGTTGGACACCAGTGTCAGCAGTGCGATGGGAGGGGCCCGACCTCTCGGACACCAGCTCTCCGCGATGAGATCGAACGTTTTACAACGTTGTAAGTAAACGTTGTAAAAGACATCGTGCAACGAGATCGGCGGTCCTGTCAAGCATCCGTTCATCACGGATGCATCACGCCGGCGACCCTCAGAGAGGGGGCGTCGACTCGCGTTCGACGATCTCGTAGCGCGCCAGGATCTGACGCGCGTCGCCGATGGCGCCGTCACGATCGCCGATGCGCTGCAGCAGCGTCGCCACGGCCGTCTCGGCGATCTCGTCGCGACCCGGATTGACCGTGGTGAGGCTGGGCAGCGAGTACTGCGCCTCGTCGAGATCGTCGAAGCCGATCACCGCGACGTCGTCCGGCACTCGAAGGCCGGCCTCCTGGATGGCGCGCATCGCGCCGAGGGCGAGGGTGTCGTTGAGCCCGAAGACGGCGTCGAACTCGACCCCCATCGCGAGGAGCGCGCGCATCGAGGTGGCTCCGTTCGAGCGATGCCAGAGCGTCGTGTAGCCGATGAGGGCGGGGTCGAACTCGAGCCCGGCGGCGTCGAGGGCCTGCATGTAACCGCGCAGGCGGAGACCGGCCGAGCCGATCACCTCGTCCTCGTGCGCGCCGATCACCACGATGCGCTTTCGGCCCCGCTCGATCAGGAATTCGGTCGCGGCACGTGCGGCCTCGACGTTGCGCATGGTCACGTGGTCTGCCGGGCCGTCGAAGATGCGCTCGCCGAGCAGCACCAGCGGGTAGGGCACCTCGAGGCGGGCGACGTCGTCCATTCCCATGCCCAGCGGGGAGAAGATCAGCCCGTCGGTCATCTTGAGGCGGGGGCTGGTGAGCACCTCGAGCTCGCGGGCCCTGTCGCCGTTCGTCTGCTCGATGAGCACGACCTTGCCCGCCCGCTCGGCCGCCCTGATGACGGCATCCGCGAGCTCGGCGAAATAACTGAGGCTCAGCTCGGGCAGGGCCAGCGTGATCGCGCCGGTGAGACCGGAGCGCAGGCTGCGCGCGGAGAGATTGGGCTGGTAGCCGAGTTCCTCGATGGCGGTCTGCACCCGGGCGCGGGTGTCCGGCTTGACGTGCGGGTAGTCGTTGATCACGTTCGAGACGGTCTTGATCGAGACGCCGGCGATGCGGGCGACGTCGTGCAGCGTGGCCGCCATGGCTCCCCCAATTCCGCCGGACCGCCCGGATGCCGTCACTCTACAACGTTGTATCCGACTATCGGCCGAGCTAGGCCGCCGGATGCCGCCGCTCGTGCAGCGCCAGGCGCTCCTGCTCGAGCTTCTGGGCGAACGGGCCCCAGATGACGAGGGCCATGCCCGCTCCGATGAGAAATCCGCCGATGGTGTCGGTGAACCAGTGCGCGCCCAGATAAGTGCGGCTGACCGCCATGAGGACTGTCCACGCCGCGCCGGCGATCCACACCCAGACGACCGGGAAGATGACACCGAAGGCGACGGCGACTGTGGCCGCGTTGGCCACATGCCCCGAGGGGAATGAGCCGAAGTCGGAGACCACGAGCATGTCCTCGGGGCGGGCCCGGCCGAACAGCTGCTTGAGGATCTGCACGCCGATGGCGCTGGCGGCCGAGGCTATGGCGAAGTACAGGGCGGCCCAGCGCCTTCGAGCAGCGAGCAGCGCGATCACCGTGGCCAGCGGGATGATCAGCGCCCCGATGAGAGTGCCACCGGCGTAGTTGAAGAACAGCGCGAGGGCGTCGCCGACTGGCCCGCGGATCTCGGTCATCTCCTCGGCCCACTCCTCGTCGAGGCCGAGCAGCAGCGTCTGCTGGCGCACGACGATCACGACGCCGAGCAGTACCGCGACGATGAGGAGGGCGGCTCCGGACACCAGTGGGATGTGGCGGCCGAACCACGACGCGCGTCGCTCGGGCTCAGCGTCCGTGGGGACGGGGTCGGGGTCGGCGATGTGCGGCTCCATCCACCTACGCTACCCCGTTGGTCAGTGCGTCAGCGCCGGTACGGTGCTGGGCTTGACAACCACCCAGAGCAGGATGATGGAGATCACGGCCGTCGTCGCCATGACCGCTCCCATGGGCAGGGCGCTCGAGACACCGAGCACACCGACGATCGGCGAGAGCACGCCGGCCAGGCCGAAGTTCAGGGCTCCGAGCACCGAGGCCGCGGTTCCCGCCTCCTTGCCGTGGTTGGCGAGGGCGAGCACCTGGATGCAGGGGAAGGTGAAACCGCAGGCCGTGATGAACAGGAACAGCGGCAACACGGTTCCCCACAGGCCGGCGCCGGCGACGTCGAGCACCATGATCGCGATCGCCATGGCGAACAGCGCGATGGTGGTGCAGGCGATGATCCACTGCGGACCGACCCCGCGACGCATGAGCAGGGAGCTGGTCTGGACTCCGAGCACGACGCCGACGGAGTTGACGGCGAACAGCAGGCCGTACTGCTGGGCGTCGAAGCCGTAGACGCCCTGGAACAGGAACGACGAGCTCGAGAGGTAGGCGAACAGGCCGGTGAAGGTCATGCCGCCGATGATGGCAACGCCCACGAAGGTGCGGTCGGAGAACAGCGCCCTGTAGCGCTGGCCGACCGTGGTGGTCCCGTCTCCGTGGCGCTCGCCCTTCGGCAGCGTCTCGACGATGAGCAGGGCCACGCAGACGATCACGACGGCGCCGTAGAGCGCGAGCACCCAGAAGATGCCGCGCCAGTCCATGAAGAGCAGCAGCTGCGAGCCGATGACCGGCGCGAGCACGGGGGCGAGACCGCTCACCAGGGCGAGGCGCGAGAGCATCTTGACGAGCGGACGACCGCCGAAGAGGTCGCGCACCATGGCCATCGCGACCACGCCACCCGCCGCGGCGCCGAAGCCCATGAGCAGACGGAAGGCGCCGAGCCAGTAGATGTCGGGCGACAGGGCCGCGCCGACGCAGGCGACGAGGTGCACGCTGGTGGCGGCGAGGAGCGGCAGGCGGCGGCCCACCTTGTCGCTCCACGGGCCGACGATCAGCTGGCCGAGCCCGAAGCCGATCATGGTGCCGGTGAGGGTGAGCTGGATGATCGCGGGCGAGACGTTGAACTCGTCCTGCAGCACGGGGAACGCGGGCAGGTAGAGGTCGATGGTGAACGGGCCGAGGGCCGTGAGCGCACCGAGCACGAGGATGTAGACCAGGCGCTGCCTCGGGCTGAGGCGGTCGCCGGGGTGGGCATGATTCACCGCGCTATCGGGAGTGATGGCGGGGATGGAGCCGGTGTACGTCAAAGCGAAGGTCCTCGGGAGCTGGGGGTCGGTGTGCGGCGGCGCGCAGCGATCGAGGGCGATGGGTCGTGCCATGCCGATGGCACGGATGCCCGAGAGTCACGGATGCGGCGGGCCACGCGAGGCGGCTGCATCGCCGCGGATCGAATCGATTCGATCGTTGCTGGTCAAGCCTAACGCAGAGGACGGCACGTCAGCCAGTGAAAACCTGAGAGTGGTCGGGTTTCGGGGTACACCAGAGCGAACCTCCCACCACTGGTCGAGTAGCTCGCTCCGCCCGCGGGCTACTCGATCAGCGACGGGAACGACGCGCTCGGGCGCAGCTCGATCAGCGGTCGAGAGGGATGGACACCGCGCCGTCCGCCGCGGCCGCAGTCTCGCCGACGACACCCAGCGCGACCGACCAGCCTGAGGCGAGGTCGGAGGTGACGCTGACGGTGGCATCCGTGCGCTCGACCCTGAAGCTCGCGCTCGTGCCGTCGGGAGTGGTCACCACTGTGGTCGTCGTGCCCGGTGCGCCCGGAAAGACCCGCAGGGTGAGCCCGTCGAGGTAGTCGTAGTCGGGCCGGTCGGCGCGCGCGCCGACAGGGATGACGGCGCCGGGCCGCACGTACAGCGGCAGGGTACGGAAGCCGTGGTGCTCCCGTACCCAGCGCCCACCGCTGACGACGCGGCCCGAGAAGAAGTCGGTCCACTCCCCCGCCGGCAGGTAGAAGTCCACGTCGCCGGACTCCGCGAACACCGGGGCCACGAGCAGGTCGGGTCCGAGCAGGTACTGCCGGTCGAGGTACCCGGTGGCGGGGTCGTCGCCGAACTCGAGCTGCATGGGCCGGAGCAGCGGGGCTCCGGTGACGGATGCCTCGAGCCCGAGCTGCAGCAGGTAGGGCATGAGCGACAGCTTGAGCTTCGTGAAGACGCGAGTGACGTCGACGGCCTCGTCGTCGAAGATCCACGGCACCCGATACGACGTGGAGCCGTGGAAGCGACTGTGGCTGGAGAGGAGGCCGAAGGCGGTCCAGCGCTTGAAGACACCGGCATCCGGAGTCCCCTCGAACCCGCCGATGTCGTGGCTCCAGTGGGCGAAGCCGCTGAACGACAGCGACAGGCCACCGCGCAGGGTCTCGGCCATCGACTCGTAGCTCGAGGTGGAGTCGCCGCCCCAGTGCACGGGCATGGACTGGCCGCCGGCCGTCGCCGAGCGCGCGAACAGCACGGCTTCGCCCTTCCCCCTCCCCTCCTCGAGCACCTCGAAGACGGCGCGGTTGTACAGGGCCGTGTAGTAGTTGTGCATGCGTTCCGGACTCGAGCCGTCGAAGTAGTCGACGTCGATCGGAATGCGCTCGCCGAAGTCGGTCTTGAAGGCGTCGACGCCCTGATCCATGAGGTGCCGCAGCTTGCCCTGGTACCAGGCCGTGGCTGCGGGGTTGGTGAAGTCGACCAGGCCCATGCCGGCCTGCCAGAGGTCCCACTGCCATACCTCGCCGTTCGGCCTCGTCACGAGGAAGCCGCCTGCCTTGGCCTCGGCGAACAGCGGCGAGCGCTGGCCGATGTACGGGTTGATCCACACGCAGAGGTGCAGGTCCTTCGCGTGCAGCCGTTCGAGCATCCCAGTCGGGTCGGGGAAGACGCGCGGATCCCACTCGAAGTCGCACCAGTTGAACTCGCGCATCCAGAAGCAGTCGAAGTGGAACACGGAGAGCGGCAGATCGCGCTCGGCCATGCCGTCGACGAAGCTCGAGACCGTCTCCTCGTCGTAGTCGGTGGTGAAGCTCGTCGAGAGCCAGAGACCGTACGACCAGGCCGGCACGACGGCCGGGCGGCCGGTGAGCTCGGTGTAACGGTCGAGGATGGCCTTCTGGTCGGCGCCGTGGATGACGAAGTACTCGAGAGCCTCCCCGGGCACCGAGAACTGCACGCGCTCAACGGTCTCCGATCCGATCTCGTAGGAGACGTGGCCCGGGTGGTTCACGAAGACGCCGTAGCCGCGGTTCGTGAGGTGGAACGGCACCGACTTGTAGGCCTGCTCGCTCGAGGTGCCGCCGTCCGCATTCCAGATCTCCACGGTCTGGCCGTTCTTCACCAGCGGGCCGAAGCGCTCGCCGAGGCCGTAGACCAGCTCGCCCACGCCGAGGTCGAGCTGGGCGTGCGTGTAGGTGTCACTCCGGGGAGCGGATGTTCCTGTGCGGGCATTGCCGACGAGTCCGGAGTCGACCTGGGCGTCGTGCGCGAGCTGGATGAGTCCGAGTGACTTCGCGCCGCTTCCGGTGAGTCGGCGCCCGCCCGCGAGGAACTCGAGGTTCCACGAGTCTGTGCCGACGGCGATGCGCGCACTCAGGGCGCCGGCGGTCAGGGTGGCCTCGGCATCCGTCACCGACACCTCGCCGATGTCGTCCCGCTCGCCGGGGAGCGGGAAGGAGAGCTGGTCGTGACCTCCCTGGAAGTGCTCGACCCGCACGCGGATGACATCGGCGAGCGGCGACGACAGCGTCACGGTGATGCTCGGTCGATTGAGAGTGTCGCCCCGGGAGGTGATGACCTTCGTGGGCGCCGTGACCACGAGATCGTGATCGCCGGCGACGACGTCGTAGGCCTGGGCGGCGTAGAGGGCCGTGACGCCAGGACGCAGCTGCCAGAAACCGTCGGTGAACTTCATTACTTGACCGCTCCTGCTGTGATGCCCCTGGTGAGGGTGCGCTGGAAGATGAGGAAGAAGATGAGCGTGGGGATGAGGCCGAGAAGGGCCGAGGCGCTCGTGGTCGTGACGTCCATCAGGCGATCGCCCTGAAGTGTGGCGATGGCGACGGGCACTGTCTGGTTGTCGTTCGACACCAGGAAGGTCAGCGGGATGAGGAACTCGTTCCATGTCCAGATGAAGAAGAAGATGAGCAGCACCGAGAGCGTCGGGCGGCTGATCGGCACGACCACGCGCCACAGGATCTGCCAGCGGCTGGCGCCGTCGAGCGCGGAGGCCTCGAGGATCTCCTTGGGGAAGGTGCCGTAGACGCTGGAGAGCAGGTAGGTGCCGAAGGCGCTCTGGATGACGGTGAAGATGATGATGACGCTCCACACGTTGTCGTAGAGCCCGACGCCCTTGAACATGAAGTACAGCGGGTAGAGCAGCGCCTCCTGCGGGAGAACGTTGGCGAGCAGGAACAGCACCACGATCCAGGTGCGACCGCGCACGCGCCCGACGCCGATGGCGTAGGCGTTGAAGACCGAGATGATCACGGCGAAGATCGACACCGTCGCCGAGATGAAGAAGCTGTTCCAGAGCTTCAGCGGGAAGTCGACACGCTCCCAGAAGGCGCCGATGCCATCGAAGTACAGGCTCGTCGGCAGCTGCAGCGGACCACCGTTGGAGTAGTCGCCCGGCGACTTGAACGAGTTGATGAGGATGAGGTAGAACGGGGCCGCGATGAGCACGCCGACGATGACGGCGGCCCCGAGCAGCACCCAGTCGCCCAGCGTGCGCTTGGTCTTGCGCTTGCGCAGCTTGAAGGTGGAGTCCTTCCTGGGCTGCTCGAATGCGTTCTGATTCTTCGACGCGGATGTCGTGTCGGGGGCGATGATCGCCATGTTCAGCGCTCGCTCTCTGCTCGTTCGGCACGGTTCTGCGCCTTGATGAAGAAGATGGCGACCACGATGATGATGATCGTCAGCGCCGTCGCGATCGTGGCTCCGTACCCCACCTGCTGGCTCTGGAAGAACTCGCTGTAGGAGTAGTAGCTGGGCACGATGGTCGAGTTGCCCGGGCCGCCGCGGGTGAGGGTGTAGATCGGGCCGAACACCTTGAGCGCGGCGATGGTGCAGGTCAGGGTGACCACGAAGATCTCGGGACGGATGATGGTGACGGTGATGGCGGTGAAGCGCTGGAACCAGTTGGCCCCGTCGAGCTCGGCCGCCTCGTAGAGCTCGGGGTCGACCCGCTGCAGGGCCGCCATGAAGATGACGACGGGGTAGCCCAGCTGCACCCAGACCATGACGACCATGATGCTGGCGAGCGCCGTGTCGGGGCTGCCGAGCCAGTTGTGCTCGAGGGAGCTGAGTCCGATAGCCCCGAGGATCTCGTTGAGGGCGCCGTCATCCGCCCGCAGGATCCAGCCGATGACGACGGCGGCGACCACGACGGGGAGGATCTGCGGCAGGTAGTAGGTGGCCCGCAGGAAGCTCGCGAGCCTGCCGCCGAACTTACGGCCGATGAGGTCGAACAGCATGGCGGCCAGAGCCAGGCCGAGCAGCGTCGGGATGACCACCATCGCCACGATCATGGCGATGGAGTTGACGAACGACATCCAGAACTTGTCGTCGCCGAGCAGTTCGATCCAGTTGTCGAGTCCGATCCAGATCGGCGGGCGGATGCCGCGGTACTCGGTGAAGCTCAGATAGATGTTCCAGATCAGCGGGACGATCACGACGATCGCCAGCAGGATGAACCCCGGGATCAGGTAGACCCAGAAGGCCGCCCGGTCGTTCTTGCCGCTCTTCGGCAGAAGGGGTTCCTCCACCGGCCGCTTCTTCCTCTCCTTCTTCGGAGGGGTGGTGAGCTGCGTCGTCATGACGAGAGCCTTTCTGTGGTGCGGTCGTGCTCGTGCGCACAGGGGTGGTGACGGCGGGGAGGCGAGCACACGACCTCCCCGCCATCGGTGCTGATCAACTGTCCAGATCGATCAGCGGGGGCGATCAGCCGACGATGTCGTCGACGCCGTCCTGGTAGTCCGTGCCGAGCTGGTCGAGCACCTCGTCCGGCGACTTCGTGCCGTTCACGAGCTCCTGCAGACCGGCGTTGAGCTGGTCGTAGAAGGTGGGCGTGGGCCAGTCGGGGTAGAACGCCAGGCCGTCGCGGTCCGTGAGGGTGGTGAAGTTGGCGATGAGCTCCTGGCTCTTCGCATCCGTGATGTCGGACTCTTCGGCCGCGACGGGGATGCCGCCGTTGTTGCCGATGATGGCCTGGATCTTCGGGCTCATCGTGATGTCGATGAACTTGTAGGCGAGGTCCTTGTTCTTCGAGTTCTCGGGAACGACCCAGAGGTTGCCCGAGGAGCCCGGCGCCATGTCTGAGCCCGGGAACAGGAAGGTCGACCAGTCGAAGCTCGTGATCTCCGTGGCGAACCGCCCGTACCACCAGCTGCCCGAATAGAAGATCGGGGCGTCACCCTTGATGAAGCTCACTCCGGCGTCCTCGGCCTTCAGGCCGGTCGAGCTCTTGGAGATGTAGCCCTTGTCGACCCAGTCCTGGATGGTCTCGGTTGCGAAGGTGAAGTCCTCGTCGTGGAAGTCGACGGTGCCCGTGTACGTCTGGTAGTCGGTGACCCACTGACGCGTGGCCTTGCTCAGAGCGAGCTGGTACCAGAGCTGTCCGAGCGGGTACTCGGCTGCAGACTCGGCGAGCGGCGTGATGCCGGCGTCCTTGAATGTCTTGAGCGCCGCCTCGAACTCCTCGAAGGTCGTCGGCACGGCGATGTCGTACTTCGCGAACAGGTCCTTGTTGTAGTACACGTCGACGAATTCGCCGTAGTTCGGGATGCCGTAGAAGTGACCGGATCCCATGACGCCGTCCTCGTTGTACTTCGCCGTGGTCTGCAGCGATGAGGCCAGCTTGTCTTCCCAGCCATAGGCCTTCACGGCGTTGTCGAGGTTGCTGAGCAGCCCCTGGCTCGAGAGCAGGCCCGCTGTGGCGTTGCCCTTGTTGTACTCGAGGATGTCCGGGGCCGAGTCTGAGTTGAGCACCTGGCTCGCGGTGGAGCGGATGGCCTCGAAGGCCTTCTCCTCGAACTTGACCTTGGCTCCGGTCTCGGTCTCGAACTCCTTGATGGCCTCGTCCCACGCCTTGCCCATCGCGCTGTCTGCACCCTCGTAGTGCCAGAGCGTCAGGGTCTTGCCCTTGCCGTCGGGATCGGTGTTCACCTTGGCGTCATCGCTCGACGCCCCGCCGGCCGAGCACCCGGCCAGGAGCAGGGCTCCGATCACGATCCCGGCTGCTGCCGCAAAGTTCCTCTTGCGCATCACTACCTCCTTGTACGGGAGGGATGCCGTCGTGCAGGACGATGGGGCAGCCACTCCGATGCCGTTTTGTTTGCGTCGCCAACATAAGCCCGACAAAGCGGTCTTCGCAACCCTGATTTCATCGGGTGCGCAGGATGAAGACCCTTTAGTCAGGCGGAATCCCCCGTCACAGCGGGGTTTTCGGATACTGACATCCTATTGTTTGCCCCGGCAACAATCAGGGTTGCTGGGTGCCGCCCATGAGCACGCTGGGAGAGGCGATCAGCTCGGAGAACACGAGCTCGGCCGCCCCGACGAGAAGCAGGTCGACATCGGTGGAACCCGTGAGCACACGCAGCCCCTCCTGCGCAGAGCGGATGGACTCGCCCACGATGTCGGCGGGATCGACGCCGTCGATCACCGAGGCGAGGAAGCCTCCGATGATGATGGTCGAGGGATTGAACAGGTTCACCACCGTGCTGACCACTCGGCGCAGGATGCCGCGATACCGGTCCAGGAGCGCGGCGACCTCCGGGTCGTCACTGACGCGCAGGCGCTCGGCGAGGAAGTCAGCCTGCGCGACAGGGAGGTCGAGGACCGCCAGCAGTTCGTCACGCGACACCTCGGTCTCGAAGCATCCGCGCGCCCCGCAGTGGCAGAGTCGGCCGTTGTCGGCGACGAAGATGTGACCGACCTCGCCGGCGTGCCCGTTGGCGCCGAGGGCGAGGCGGCCGCCGATGACGGCTCCCCCGCCGATGCCGCTGGCGCCGCCGATGATGTAGAACAGGTCGTCGGCGTCGCGACCGGCTCCGAAGGCGCTCTCCGCGCGAAGGGCGAGCGCCGCGGCGTTCGCGGCCTGCGCGGGCACCCCGAGTGCGGCCGACATCTTGGCGGCGAGGGGCTCCTCCGACCAGCCGAGGTGGGTGGCCTCGCGCACGAGGCCGTCACTCAGGCGCACCTGGCCCGGCACCGCGATGCCGGCTCCGACGATGCGCCACGGAACGTCGGTGTCGCTGGTCATGCCGGCGACGACGGCGGCTGCGGCCTGCACCACCTCGTCGACGGTGACCGGTCCGTTCCAGGGGATGCGGGCCCGGCGCAGCACGCGACCGCTGAAGCCGACCAGGCCGACGTTGAGGGCGTCGACCTCGGGGTTCACGGCGATGGCGACGGTCGCGGCATCCGGCACCACGACGCTGCTGGGGCGTCCGGCCCCGGAGACGACGGCGGGGCCCTCGCTCACGAGGCCGAGGGCGACGAGGTCGCCGATCACGACGCCCACCGTGGAGCGGTTGAGGCCGGAGAGGCGGGTCAACTCGGCGCGCGAGAGTGCGCCGTCGCGGTGCAGCCAGCCGAGCAGGCTCGACAGGTTGCGGTCGCGGATGTCCTCCGCGGTACCGCCGCCCGCTCGGAGCGAGCGCTGGGACTGGGTGATGGCCGACACGGGATCGACCCTACTCAGTGCGGGGCTTTCGGGGGGTTTGCAGCCGCCGCCAACCTAAACCGTGTCGCCCCACGCCCAGACACGCGACGGGTCTCAGGGAGGGAGCGGGGGGTGGGTCAGCGGACCGGCGCCGGGGCGGCGGCCGGGAGTTCCGGGTCGGCGAGCACCCCGCCGAAGGCCGCCTCGGCCGCACCGATCAGCAGGCGGTCCTCGCCGAGGCCGGCCACCCTGATCACGAGCCCCTCCCCCGCGACGGGCAGCGCCTGCGCGAGGACCGCAGCCTCCAGCGCCGCCAGATCGCTCTGCGCCACGGTGGCGAGGAAGCCGCCGAGGATCACGAGCGACGGGTTCAACACGTTGATGGCGTTGCAGAGCGCCGTGGCGAGGATGCGCCGCTGGCGTTCGAGCTCGCGCTGCACGGCGGCATCCGTCGACTGGATCAGAGCGTGGGCGAGAGTCGGCTCGTCAGCCGTGCCGAGGCCGACGACCTCGAGCAGTCTGGCTCGGCTCACCTCGTCCTCGAGAACGCCGTCGGGGGCGCGCCTGTCGTCGGTCGTGGCGATGCCAGGCCGGTTCTGGCCGAACTCGCCGGCATAGCCCGCGGATCCGCCGACGAGACGGCCGTGCACGATGAGCCCGCCGCCGATGCCGCTGGCGCCGCCGTTGAGGTACACGATGTCGTCGACGCCGCGGCCGGCGCCGAAGAGGTGCTCGGCCACCGCTCCGAGGCTGGCGTCGTTGTCGACGACTGTCGGCAGGCCGATCGCCGTCTCGAGCAGGTCGCGGATGGCGGCATCCGACCATCCGAGGTGCGGAGCCCAGCGCACCAGGCCATCTGCTCGGCGCACCTGACCCGGCACGGCGACACCGCACGCGAGAAAGCGCAGAGCGGCCAGATCGTCGGTCGATGACCAGCCTGCGACAGTGCGCGCGACGATGTCGACGGCTTCCTCGGGGCTGACGACGTGGTCGACCTCGATACGTTCGCTGTGCAGCACGCGGCCGCCGAGGCCGACGGCCGCGATGGTGATGGCGTCGACCTCGGGGTTCACGGCGACGACTGCGGCGAGCGGATGCGGCGCCACGACGGGAGAGGGGCGGCCCACGCGATTCGTGGGGTCGGGCGCGCTCTCGACGACGAGGTCGAGCGCGGAGAGCTCCGAGACCAGGGTGGCGACGGTCGAGCGGTTGAGTCCTGTGGCAGCGGTGACCTGCGCGCGGGACAGCGGCCCGTCGTAGTGCACGAGCGACAGCACTTTCGACAGGTTTCGGCGATGGACGCCGTCGAACGTCCCCAGGGTGCTCACGGCTAACACTCTAGGGGCGACTGGCCGTCGGGCAGCGAACCCGCGCTGAATATGTTGCGCTTGACGGCATATCTGCGCAGCCGTAGTATCAGAGCGTCCAGATCACTTTCGACGCAGACGTCGAAACTTTCGAGAGGTTCAATGATGAACAGACGCAGCACCAAGCGACTGCTCGCCGGCGCAGCGGCCGTCGGGCTCGCGGTCGCAGCACTCAGCGGCTGTAGCGCGAGTACCGGCGACAGCGGCGACGGCAAGGTCACGCTCACGTGGTGGCACAACGGCAACCAGGATCCCCTGAAGGGTCTGTGGGAAGACGTGGCCGCGGAGTTCGAGGAGGCGAATCCGAACGTCACGGTCGAGGTCACCGGTTACCAGAACGAGGATCTGCAGAAGACCCTCATCCCGAACGCGCTGCGGTCGAACGACCCGCCCGACCTCTTCCAGGCCTGGGGCGGCGGCGAGCTGAAGGACCAGGTGGCGGCAGGCTACGTCAAGGACATCTCCGACGACGTGAAGGATGAGCTCGACGCGATCGGCCCCACCGTCAGCGGCTGGCAGATCGATGGCGCGACGTACGCGCTCCCGTTCAGCTACGGCATCGAGGGCTTCTGGTACAACAAGGACCTGTTCGCGCAGGCCGGGATCACAGCACCCCCGACGACGCTCGACGAGCTGAACGACGACGTGGCCAAGCTCAAGGACGCCGGAATCGCCCCCATCTCCGTCGGAGCCGGCGACAAGTGGCCCGCCGCCCACTGGTGGTACAACTTCGCCCTCAAGGACTGCTCTCCCGAGACCTTGACGAAGGCGCAGTCCACCCACGACTTCAGCGACTCCTGCTTCACCACCGCAGGTGAGGACCTCGAGACCTTCCTCAAGACCGAGCCGTTCAACGAGGGCTTCCTGGCCACCCCCGCCCAGCAGGGCGCGGGCAGCTCGGCCGGCCTCCTCGCCAGCGGCAAGGTCGCCATGGAGCTCATGGGCCACTGGGAGCCCGGCGTGATCGGCGGTCTCACCGACGACAAGAAGGTTCCGGAGTTCCTCGGTTGGTTCAACTTCCCGGGCATCGACGGCGCCGCAGGCGACCCGACGGCTGCCCTGGGAGGCGGCGACGGCTTCGCCTGCTCGCAGCAGGCACCCCCGGAGTGCGTCGATCTGCTGAAGTACATCATGAGCGCCGACGTGCAGAAGCGTTTCGGTGAGTCCGGCGCCGGCATCCCGACGGTTGCGGATGCCGCATCGAGCGTCGCGGACCCCAACCTGCAGATGGTGCTCGAGGGCAAGCAGAACGCGTCGTACGTTCAGCTGTGGCTCGACACCGCCTACGGAGCCACCGTCGGTGGCGCCATGAACGATGGGATCGTGAACCTGTTCGCGGGCAAGGGATCCGCAGAGGACATCGTCAAGGGCATGCAGGACGCCGCAGCGACGGAGTAGTCGACACACGCCATGACACTCACACGCACCGAAAAGGTCGGGTCCGCGGTTTCCGCGGGCCCGACCCCGGCGCGACGGTCGACACGACCGTCGCCCGCCAGCCGCCGCAAACGCCTCGAGATCGCCCTCTTCGTCGGCCCGGCGACCCTCGTCTACGTCGCCTTCGTGCTGATCCCGGTGGTGCTCGCCGCCATCTACAGCCTCTACAAGTGGAACGGCTTCGGCCCGCTCACCGACTTCAACTTCCCCGACAACTACATCCGGGCCCTCACCGACCCGGTCTTCGTCGGAGCCATCGGCCACAACCTGTTCATCGTGGTGATGTCCCTGGTCATCCAGGGTCCGGTGGCCATCGGGCTCGCCCTGCTGCTGAATCGACGGATGCGCGGGCGCACGCTGCTGCGCGTCGTCATCTTCATCCCCTACGTGCTCAGCGAGGTCATCGCCGGACTGTCCTGGAAGCTGCTGCTGCAGCCAGACGGCCCGTTCGACGCCTTCCTCTCCACGATCGGCCTCGGCGGCATGTCGAAGCTCTGGCTGGCCGACTCCGACGTCGTGCTCTGGACCATGTTCTGGATCCTGACGTGGAAGTACATCGGCTTCGCCATCATCCTCTTCCTCGCCGGCCTCCAGGGCGTGCCGGAAGAGCTCAGCGAGGCCGCAGCGATCGACGGCGCCAGTTGGTGGCAGATCCAGCGGCACATCACCATTCCGCTGCTCGGACCGACCATCCGCATCTGGGCGTTCCTGTCGATCATCGGCTCCCTCCAGCTCTTCGACATGATCTGGGTCGTCACCGGCGGCGGTCCAGCCGGTGCCACGGCGACCATGGCCACCTACATGGTGCAGTTCGGCTTCCAGCGCAACCAGCTCGGCTTCGGCAGCGCCGTCGCGGTGATCCTCTTCATCGTCTCCCTCATCTTCGCCCTCGTCTACCAGCGGTTCGTGCTCAAACGCGACCTCGCCGGTTCCCTCACCCAAGGAGTGGGTTGATCATGACCACGCCCACCATCACGGCGCCGGCCGCAGCCGGCCAGCCTGCCGCATCCGGCCCCGTCCCCGGAGTCCGTCGCGGCTTCGACTGGGGTCAGCCCTTCGTCTACCTCATCGCGCTGATCATCGTCGGCATCACGATCGCCCCGGTCGCCTACATCTGGATCGGCGGCTTCCGCACCACACCGCAGATCAACGCGAACCCGTCGGCCTGGCCCGACCCGTGGGTGCTCGACAGCTATGCCTCCGTCATCACGTCACCGACGTTCTGGCTGCAGGTGGGCAACAGCACCATCACGGCGCTGGCGACCACCATCGGCGTCGTCATCCTCGGCGTCATGGCGGCCTTCGTCATCGCGCGCTACGAGTTCAAGGGCCGTGACGCCATCTACTCGATGTTCACGGCCGGCCTGCTGTTCCCCATCACCGTGGCGATCCTGCCGCTCTACCTGATGCTCAAGAACATCGGTCTGCTCGGCACTCTCGCCGGGGTCTTCGTTCCGCAGATCGCGTTCGCGCTGCCCACGACGATCATCATCCTGGTGCCGTTCCTCCGTGCGATCCCGGCCGAGCTGGAGGATGCCGCCGCCATCGACGGCACCAGCCGCTTCGGGTTCTTCTGGCGCATCCTGCTGCCGTTGTCGGGGCCCGGCCTCGTCACCGTCGGCGTGCTCGCCTTCGTGGGCAGTTGGAACGCCTACCTGCTGCCGCTGCTCATGCTGAGCGATGCGTCGACCTACACGCTGCCTCTCGGAGTGCAGCAGTTCTCGACGCAGTACTCGCAGGACACGGCGGCGGTGCTCGCGTTCACCTCGCTCGCGATGCTGCCGGCCATCCTGTTCTTCACCCTCGCCCAACGCCGCATCGTCGGCGGCCTCACCGGGGCGGTGAAGGGATGACCGCGCCCGAGAGAGTACGTCTGGTGACGGATGCCGCTGCGACGGATGCCGCTGCGACGGATGTCGCCGTGACGGATGCCGCCTGGCAGGACACCGCGCTCCCGGTCGACGAGCGCGTCGACGCCCTCATCGACGCCATGACGGTGTCGGAGAAGGTGGCCCAGCTCTACGGGATCTGGGTCGGCGCCTCGGCCGAGGGCGGCGATGTCGCCCCGCACCAGCACGACATGGAGGAACTCGTCGACCTCGACACCCTCCTCCCGTCGGGCCTCGGGCAGCTGACCCGGCCGTTCGGGACAGCCCCGGTGGATCCGGCGCTGGGGGCCATGTCGCTGCTGCGCACCCAGGAGCGCATCGTCCGCGAGAGCCGCTTCGGCATCCCGGCGATGGCGCACGAGGAGTGCCTCGCCGGCTTCGCCGCCTGGGGCGCCACGGCCTATCCGGTTCCGCTGAGCTGGGGTGCCACCTTCGATCCCGACCTGGTCGAACGGATGGCGGCCCGCATCGGAGCCGACATGAGGGGCCTCGGCGTCCACCAGGGCCTCGCCCCGGTGCTCGACGTCGTGCGCGACGCCCGCTGGGGTCGCGTCGAGGAGACCATCGGCGAGGACCCGTACCTGATCGGCACCGTGGCCTCCGCGTACATCCGCGGCCTCGAGTCCGAGGGCGTCGTCGCCACCCTCAAGCACTTCGTCGGCTACTCGGCGTCGAAGGCCGGACGCAACCTCGCGCCGGTCTCCGTCGGCCGCCGTGAGCTCACCGACGTGCTGCTGCCGCCCTTCGAGATGGCCGTGCGGGAGTCCGGGGTGCGCAGCGTCATGAACGCGTACACCGACATCGACGGGGTGCCGACGGCGGCCGACGCGTCGCTGCTGACCGAGCTTCTCCGCGACACGTGGGGGTTCGACGGCACTGTCGTGGCCGACTACTTCGCCATCGGATTCCTGCACCTGTTGCACGGAGTCGCCGGGGACTGGACTGACGCTGCCGCCCAGGCCCTGGAGGCGGGCATCGACGTCGAGCTGCCGACGGTCAAGGCGTTCTCGGGGCCGTTCGTCGCCGCCATCGAGGACGGCCGCATCGACGAGTCCCTCGTCGACAGGGCGCTGCGCAGGGTGCTCCGCCAGAAGGCTGGATTCGGCATGCTCGACGCCGACTACTCCCCCGTGCCTGCTGCCCTGCTCGGGCGCGACCTCGGCCCGGGCTCCGACCTGCGCGGCAGCGTCGACCTCGACTCGGCCGAGAACCGCGAGATCGCGCGCGCTCTCGCCGAGCAGGCCGTGGTGCTGCTGCGCAATGACGGGCTGCTTCCCCTGGGAGCGGCATCCGAGGCCCCGAAGCGCATCGCCGTGATCGGTCCGAATGCCGACGACCCCTACGCCGTGCTCGGGTGCTACTCGTTCCCGGCCCATGTGGGCGTGAAGCATCCCGAGGTGCCGATCGGCATCGAGCTGCCCACTCTGCTCGAGTCGATCCGGGCCGAGTTCCCGGCGTCGACGGTGCACTTCGTTCGCGGCACCTCGGTCGACGGCGGCGAGATGGATGCGGTTCCCGATGCCGTCGCCGCGGCTCGCGCTGCCGACGTCGTCGTGCTCGCGCTCGGCGACCGTGCCGGCCTGTTCGGCCGCGGCACGAGCGGCGAGGGCTGCGACGCCGAGAGCCTCGCGCTTCCCGGAGCGCAGCAGGCGCTGCTCGACGCCGTGCTCGAAGCCGGCACCCCGACGGTCGTGACGCTGCTGGCCGGGCGGCCATACGCCCTCGGATCGGCGACGGATGCGGCATCCGCGATCGTGCAGACGTTCTTCCTCGGCGAGGAGGGCACCCCGGCGATCGCCGGAGTACTGAGCGGGCGGGTGAACCCCAGCGGACGCCTGCCCGTCTCGGTGCCCGGGCACCCCGGAGCACAGCCGTCGACGTACCTGGCGTCTCCGCTCGCCGCAGCGAGCGAGGTCTCGAACATCGACCCAGCCGCCGCATTCCCGTTCGGGCATGGACTCGGATACGCCCCGTTCGACTGGCGCGATCCAGCTGCAGCCGTGGCCTCGATCGCGGTCGACGGTCGCGTCGAGGTCTCCGTGACTGTCGCGAACGCCGGCGATCGGCCGGGCGTCGAGGTCGTGCAGGTGTACCTGCACGATCCGGTGGCGAGCGTCGTTCGCCCGGTGCAGCGGCTGATCGGCTATGCGCGGGTTCCGCTCGAGCCTGGGGCATCCGTTCGCGTCGCCTTCGACGTTCCAGCCGACCTGGCGAGCTTCACCGGCCGCGATGGCCGGCGCATCGTCGAGCCCGGAGAGATCGTGCTCGGACTGGCCCGGTCGAGCGGCGACATCGTGTTCGCACAGTCGGTGCAGCTCACGGGTGGGACGCGCGTCGTTGACCACACACGGGAATTGCACGCCGGCGTGCGTCTCGAACCAGTGGGCTGACCCGATGGATCTCGTCTCCCCGGGTCGCGGCGACCTTCCGCACCGACTCGGGGAGGCCGTGGTCACGATGCGCGACCCCTCGGGTCGGCCGATTCCGGATGCCGCCGTGCTCGTGCAGCAGACGGCGCATGCCTTCTCCTTCGGCAACATCGGCTTCGACTTCATCGATCACGCCAACGGCTCCGGCTCCCCCGGTGACGCCGAGTTGGCCGAGCTCTGGCTCGACCTCTTCAACACCGCCACCCTTCCCTTCTACTGGGGAGGCTTCGAGCCCGACCCCGGCAGGCCCGACACGCGACGCCTCGCCACGACGGCGCACTGGTTCGCCGATCGCGGTGTGGCGTTGAAGGGGCATCCGCTGGTCTGGCACACAGTGCAGCCGCCCTGGCTCCTCAACCACGACACCGACGCCATCGAACGGCTGCAGCGGGAACGCATCCGCCGGGAGGTGGGCGACTTCGCGGGCCTGATCGACACCTGGGACGCGATCAACGAGGTCGTGATCATGCCGGTGTTCGACAAGGAGGACAACGGCATCACCAGGCTGGCCCGTGAGCGCGGGCGCATCGCCATGGTGCGCCTGGCCTTCGAGGAGGCGCTGGCGACGAATCCGACGGCCACCCTGCTGATCAACGACTTCGACCTGTCGAGCGCCTACGAGTGCCTGCTCGAGGGGCTGCTCGAAGCGGGCATCCCGCTCTCGGCGATCGGCCTGCAGACGCACATGCACCAGGGGTACTGGGGCGAGGACGCGATGCTGGCCATGGTCGACCGCTTCGCCCGCTACGGCCTGCCGTTGCACCTGACCGAGACCTCGCTGGTCTCGGGCGAGCTCATGCCGAGCCACATCGTCGACCTCAACGACTACCAGGTGACGAGCTGGCCGTCGACACCCGAGGGCGAGGCCCGCCAGGCCGACGAGCTCGTGAGGCACTACGGCTCTCTCGTCGCGCATCCCTCGGTGGAGGCGATCACCTACTGGGGAATCACCGATCGCGGGGCCTGGCTCGGCGCACCCATCGGGCTCGTGCGCGCAGACGGCTCCCGGAAGCCCGCCTACGACGCCCTGCACTCCCTGGTGAAGGGCGACTGGTGGGTTGCACCGACATCGGTGCGAACGGATGCCGCGGGTCGCTTCAGGCTGCGCGGCTTCGCCGGCGACTACAGCGTCTCCGTTCCCGGCGAGGCCGACCGCTCGTCCGCGCTGCGCCTCGCAGTCGGGGCTTCGACGGCCGACCTGATGCTCTGACCTGACCTGAGCTGAGCTGACCGGCGCCGCTACGGGGACCTGGACCCGTCACCCGCCGTATGAAGGCATTCCCGATTCTCGATCCCCGGATTTCCGGGAGACGAGCTTCGGGTGCCTTCACACGGCGGGAGTACTGCCTTCACACGGCGGCAGCAGCGGCGGCATCCCTACGGCTGCCGCCGCCTGCCGGATCAGAACAGCAGCAGCAACGGGAACGGGTTGCTGACCGAGCTCGCAGCCGAGCCCGCCCCGCTGAACTCGGCACGCACGATGTGGATGCCGGAACGCAGCGGCGGCAGGGTGATCGTGGCTGAGCCGTTCGCCTTCAGGGCGACGGGTGCTCCCACCTTCTTCCCGTTGATGCTCAGCTGCACTGTGCCCCCGGCCACGGACTCGCTGGAAGAGACCTTCACCGTCGCCTTCGTGGTCTGCCAGGAGAACGCGAGCAGACGCGACAACGACAGGGAGGTGGCGGACGGCGCCTTCGGAGTCACGGCGGCAGAGGTCGCCGTGACCGAGGTCATGCCCGGCTTCGCGGCCGTGACGACGACGGTCAGAGCGGAACCGGCATCCGTCTTGCGCACCGTGTAGACGGCCTTCGTCGCGTCGACGACATCAACACCGTCGACCCGCCACTGATAGCTGAAGGTCAACCCCTCGGTGTCCCAGGTGCCCGGTGTCGCGGTGAGCCTGCTGCCCACGAGCGCGGTGCCGCGGATCGCCGGAGCGACCGTGTTCACGGGCGAGACCGGAGGCGCCACGGCACCGGCCACCAGCTGCCCGACGCCCCACCGGGCCGTGGACTGGTAACCGACACCCGACGGGTCCGCCCAGTTGCGGATGGAGGTGCGAGCTCCGGCCGCGGCATCGTTCACCTGGAAGTCCAGCCCGTGCACGGTGTCGATGCCGCCGTACTCGAGCAGGCTCACCGCGGCCTCGACGACGTAGCCGCCGTCGGCGAGCGCCGTGGCACTCTGCACCCGGTTCGCCTGGAAGGCCTCGTCGCCGGTGCCGAACGACACCGCGTTGGCCGCGCTGATGCGGATCTGGGTGTCGTCGTAGCGGTAGGAGCCGTTCTTGGCATTCCCGGGATCGACGAAGATCTCCACCGAGTCCTGGATCCACGGGTCTGATCCCGACACGTCGACGACGGGGTCGGCCACCTCGGCGAGCACGTAGAGCGTCTGATCGCGCCAGAGCGTACGAACCGTCGCGGTGGCGCCCGATGTTCCCACCACCTGCTTCTCCGTGGTCACGGCGTTCGCGTCGGTCCAGGCCTCGTCGATCTCGCCGTCGATGGTCGGCGCGAATGCCGCCTGCACGACCTCGAGGAACGACAGCGGCTCCAGCAGGGTGATGGTGCCGACCGCGCCCGGTGAATTCCAACCGGACGTGTCGTTCCCCTCGTCGAGGATGCGCACGTCGAAGCTGTGGGTCTCACCCTCTGCGGCAGCGATCGGGATCTGCACCACCGCCTCGTAGCCCCCGGAGCGTATGGTGAAGACACCATCCATGTCACCGATCCCATCGGTGAATATGCGCCCGACTCCGCCATCGACCTCGAACTCGAGTCCGTCGTTCTCGGCGGGCGTGGCGTCGTCGACGCTCACGTAGACGGTCAGGTGATCGGCCGCCCAGCGGAGCTGGAACGAGCCTCTGTCCTCGATGGGGAGCAGCGGCAGGCGGTCCCACTCGGGAGACGACGTCGCCGCGTCGGTGAGCGGAACATCGCCCTGGAACACGTTCGCGGTGCGCACGCGCGGGGCCAGGTCGCCGTCGACGATGCCGTCGTAGGCCGGCTTGGCCTGCAGTCCGTCGTCGAACACCAGCGGAGCGCCGGATCCCGCTCGCCAGCTGCGGCCGTCGGTCAGTCCCCACACGGTGACGGAGAACAGGTCGTCGGCGTGCTCCCTGAAGGAGCGGAAGGCGTCGCGGTAGTAGTAGCCCTGCTCGATGAGGTTCGCCTGGCTCACCGGGGTGCCCGTCGTGACGTCGAGCTCCGTCACGGCCTGGGTGACGGGGAGGTCCTCGAAGGCGTCGAGTGCTGCGTCGAGCGTGCTCACCGGCAGCGAGAGGCTCACGTGGAACTGGTGGCCGACGCCGTCGACAGGAACGCCGCGCTCGAGGAGCCGCTGCACGAGCGCGTGGTACCGCGCCTGCTTTCCGGCCTGCTCCGAGTTGTAGTCGTTGATGAACAGGGTCACCGGATGCTCGACGCCCTCGGCCGCGTACTCGCCGTTGAAGGCCTCGTTCGCGTACTGGAAGGCCAGGTCGATGAACTGCTCGCCGAGGATCCGGTACCACTCGCTGCGTCGCAGGCCGTCGGCCGAGTCCGCGGCATCCGACACCACCTCGTTCACGACGTCGAACGCGTACAGCGGGTTGGTGTCGCTGCCGAACGCCCCGTAGGTGTCGTTGAGGTGCTGCGCGACGCTGAAGATGTGCGTGCGCATCCTGTCCTTCAACACCTGCTGGTCGGCAGCGCTGGCGGTGAGCGGCGTGCCCGCGTCGCCCTGGAAGAACCAGGCCGGCGTCTGGCTGTGCCACACGAGGGTGTGCCCGTAGACGTTCAGGTCGTTGTCGCGGGCGAACGCCATGAGGGTGTCGGCCTCGGCGTTGGGCGTGAAGACGCCGTTCGCGTCGTACCAGGCCTCCGGCTTCATGTAGTTCTCGCTGGTGACCTGGTCGAAGTGCTTGAGCAGCAGTTCGGATGCCGCTCCCGTGGTCTCCCGGCTGTCGATGGCGACGCCGACCGGGAAGTCGACGGTGTCCTTGATCGGCAGCAGGTCCTGCACCTGGGACGGCTCGGGAACGCTCACCACGATGTCGTCGAGGAACAGGTCGGAGGTGTTGGTGCCGTTGTAGTCGGTCTCGAAGTACAGCAGCGCCGAATCGGCGGCTCCCATCTGGAAGGTGGCGGTCACCTCGGTCCACCCGTTGTTCGACACCGAGGCGAACTGCGCGAGCGTGGAGTAGCTGGTAGATCCGTCGACCGTGCGCGCCATGCTCAGCCAGACGTCATCCGTCGGCTGCCCCTCTCCGAAGCGCACCCAGGCCGAGAGGTCGTAGGTGGTTCCGGTCTGCAGGACTCCGCTGACGTCGCGGCCGATCCCGCTTCCCTGGGAGGTGCGGTCGGTGACGGATGCCGAGAACTCGCCTTCGTGCGCGACGGCATCCGTCGTCTCCACGACCGGAGCTCCGGAACCGCTGTCGCGCGGCCCCCACCCGTCGAGGCCGTCCTCGAAGTCCGTGTCGATGACCTTCTCGCCGCCGGGAACTCCCGCTGCGGGAGCGCCGACGGGGAGGCTGAAGGTCCAGCCGTCGGAGAGACGTTCGGAGACCACCGTCTTGACGGCCGCGAGCGTGCCGGTACGGTCACCGCCGCCGTCGTGCGCGAGCACGACCTGACCGGGCTTCATTGCGGCCCGCAGGTTGGAGGTGAGGGTGTCGACGTCCTGCGTCTCCCAGTCGTTGATCGTGTTGACGACGCCGAGCGGCTGCATGCCGAGAGCGACGGCCACGGCGGCGGTCTGACCCCATGAGCCATTCGGGGCCCGGAAGAACGGCACCTTCGCCTGCGGGTCCCCGAGCGCGGTGCGGATGGTGGCGAGGTTGGCCTTCATCCGGTCCTCGGCGGCAGAGGCGGACAGGCCGCCCATATCGTCGTAGTTCGTCGAGTGGTTGCAGAGGGTGTGACCCTCGGCGACGATGCGCTTCAGCAGGTCGGTCCCGCCCGGAGCGGTGATGTTCTGGCCGATGACGCAGAACGTCGCGTGCAGGTCGTTGGCCTTCAGGTAGTCGAGCAGCGCCGGCGTCGTGCCCGGGTTCGGGCCGTCGTCGAAGGTGAGCGCGGCGACGTCTCCGCTCCCCTGCGCGAGTGTCACCGGGGTGGCGACGGGGTTCGGGGCACCGCCGGGGACGAAGTCGGGATCGGGCTCGGGGCCGGGGCCGGCATCCGTCGTCGTCACGACTATGTCGTCGACGAGATAGCTGTACGGCGCCGCCGGAGCGAGGTCTGCCGTGCCGATGTAGACCTGAAGCACTGCCGGGTCGGCGTCGGACGGCACTGTGTACTCACCGCTCACGGTGGTCCAGGAATCCGCCGTCATGGTGGTGTTGCCGATCCAGGCGTACGCGGGCTTCATGACCAGGCGTACGCCGACGCTTCCGGGCACACCGGGTGCCAGGCGCGCCTTCATGCTGAACGCGTAGGTGGATCCCCGCTCGAAGATGCCCGTGGGGCTCTGCAGGCCCACGTAGTCGGCAGCGCGGTCGCTGATCTTCGCGACCTTGCCGGCCGCATCGTCGATCACGCTCACGGTTGCGGCTCCTCCCCCGCTCTGCGTCCAGGTGCCCGTGGTGCCATCCTCGAAATCGACGGAGCTCACCGTGACGGGCGCGGCGGATGCCGGTGAGATCGGCCCGACCACCATCCCGGCCGTGGCCAATGCGATGACGATGGCTCCGAATGTGCGACGTTGCATCAGAAGCGCCCCTTTGCGCTGGGAGATATGTGGAGATTGCCAACATATGCGGCAGCCCCGAAAGAGGGTCAGGTCGTTATCGAAACGTTACGAAACTATTCCGATAGTTTCGAGGCGGGCTGGGCCGGCGGCGCCGTGCTCTCGCGCACCACGAGGTTCGTCGCCAGGTCGATGCGCGGCGTTCCCGTGAAGGTCTCGGTGCTCATCCGGATGGCGATGCGCGTCGCCTCCTCGGCCATGCGCCGCAGCGGCTGGTGGATGGTCGTGAGCCTCGGGCTCACCCACTGGACGAGGGGGATGTCGTCGTAGCCGACGATCGACAGGTCTTCGGGAACACGCAGCCCGCGTGATCGAGCCACTTCGAGGACGCCGAGCGCCTGCAGGTCGCTGCCGGCGAAGATGGCCGTGGGCGGGTTCTCGAGCGAGAGCAGCTCGGCAGCATGCGAACGCCCGCCTGTCACGTGGAAGTCCCCGAAGCGTACCCAGTCGGGGTCGACGTCCAGACCGGCGGAGTTCATGGCAGTGCGGTAGCCGTCGACCCGGGCCAGGGAGCACATCATGTCCTCTGGCCCGGTGATGGTCGCGATTCGCGTGTGCCCCAGCTCGATGAGGTGGCGTGTGGCGAGGAGGCCTCCCGACCAGTTCGCCGATCCGACCGATGGCACGTCGGGCGACGGATCGCCGGCCGGGTCGATGATGACGAACGGGATGGCGCGCGATTGCAGCCTCTCGCGGTACTCGGGTGCGAGGCCCGAGAACACGAGCACGACGGCGACAGGGCGGCGACGCATGACGCCCTCCACCCAGGCCGGGTCCGGCGCGTGCCGACTGCCGCTCTCCGTGAGGACCACGGACAGGCCGTGCTCCTTGGCGACCGCCTCGACTCCGGTGATGATCTCCATCGACCAGACGCTCTCGAGCTCGTGGAAGACCAGCTCGATCAGGTCGGCCTTCGCGGCAGTTCCGGCGCCGCGGCGGGCATAGCCGCGCTGCGCCAGCAGCTCTTCCACACGGGACCGGGTCGCCGCCGCGACATCGGCCCGCCCGTTGAGCACTTTCGAGATCGTCGACAGCGAGACTCCGGCCTCCTCGGCGACGGAGGCCAGGGTGACGCGATCATCGGTGTGGGCTGTCGTCATGTTTCGATCCTAGTTTCCGAAACTATCGGCGTGGTTGCAATGCAGCATCCGCCGATATACGTTGTTCTTAACAACAATTCCGTTCATCGAGGAGCAGGAACATGACCACCCCCACTCGCGCCGACAAGTTCTCCTTCGGCCTCTGGACCATCGGCTACAACGGCACCGATCCTTTCGGCGGCCCCACACGCAACCCGCTCGACGTGGTGCACGCCGTCGAGAAGCTCTCCGAGCTCGGTGCTTACGGCCTCACCTTCCACGATGACGACCTGTTCGCCTTCGGGTCGACGGATGCCGAACGCCAGACCCAGATCGACCGTCTCAAGCAGGTGCTCGCCGACACCGGCCTCATCGTTCCGATGGTGACCACCAACCTGTTCAGCGCGCCTGTCTTCAAGGACGGCGGCTTCACCTCGAACGACCGCGCCGTGCGCCGCTTCGCCCTCCGCAAGGTGCTGCGCAACCTCGACCTGGCCGCAGAGCTGGGCGCCAAGACCTTCGTCATGTGGGGCGGCCGCGAGGGCGCCGAGTACGACTCGGCGAAGGACATCCGGTCGGCCCTCGAGCGCTACCGCGAGGCCGTGAACCTGCTCGGCGACTATGTCACCGACAAGGGCTACGACATCCGTTTCGCCATCGAGCCCAAGCCGAACGAGCCGCGCGGCGACATCCTGCTGCCGACCCTCGGTCACGCCCTCGCCTTCATCAGCTCCCTCGAGCGCCCTGAGCTCGTTGGCCTCAACCCCGAGGTCGGACATGAGCAGATGGCCGGCCTCAACTTCGCAGCCGGCATCGCCCAGGCGCTGTACCACGACAAGCTGTTCCACATCGACCTCAACGGCCAGCGCGGCATCAAGTACGACCAGGACCTCGTCTTCGGCCACGGCGACCTGCACAACGCCTTCGCGCTCGTCGACCTGCTGGAGAACGGCGGCCCGAACGGCGGCCCGTCCTACGATGGCCCGCGTCACTTCGACTACAAGCCGAGCCGCACCGAGGACGAGAACGGTGTCTGGGACTCGGCCGCAGCCAACATGCGCACGTACCTGCTGCTGAAGGAGCGCGCCGCGGCCTTCCGCGCCGACCCCGAGGTGCAGGAGGCGCTGACCGCCGCCCGCGTTCCCGAGCTCGCGCAGCCCACCCTCGGAGCCGGCGAGAGCTACGACGACCTGCTGGCCGACCGCGCTTCCTACGAGGACTTCGACGCCGACGCCTACCTCGGCGGCAAGGGCTTCGGCTTCGTGCGGCTGCAGCAGCTGGCGACCGAGCACCTGCTGGGCGCTCGCTAGCGCTCACTGCCGTTCGCACGATTCAGGCTGGTTTCCGTTCGGCAGGCTCGATTCGCCCGAATCGAACCTGCTCGACGCGATCCAGCCTGAATCGTGCACACCGTCACTGAAAGAGTGAACCCATGACTCTCGTCGCCGGCGTCGACTCCTCGACGCAGTCCTGCAAGGTCGTCATCCGCGACGCGTCCACTGGAGCGCTCGTGCGCTCGGGTCGGGCGCCGCATCCCGATGGCACCGAGGTCGACCCCACAGCCTGGTGGGGCGCCCTGCTCTCTGCCTTCAGCGATGCCGGCGGCTTCGACGGCGTCGAGGCCATCTCGATCGGCGGCCAGCAGCACGGCATGGTCGTGCTCGACGCCGACGGCCGGGTCATCCGCGATGCGCTGCTCTGGAACGACACCCGCTCGGCGCAGGCAGCCCTCGACCTGATCGCCGAGGTCGGCGCCGAGGAGTATGCCAGGCGTACCGGCGTCGTGCCCGTCGCGTCGTTCACGGCCACCAAGCTGCGCTGGCTGCGGGATGCCGAACCTGATGCCGCCGCTCGCGTCGCGGCTGTCGCGCTCCCCCACGACTGGCTCACCTGGCGCCTGCGCGGCTTCGGTCCCGCCGGCGAGTCGCCGCTCGGGCCCGTGCTCGAGGAGATGACGACCGACAGGTCGGATGCCAGCGGCACCGCATACTGGAGCGCCACGACCGGCGACTACGACCGCGAGCTGTTCGTGCGCGCGCTCGGCCACGACGCCGTGCTCCCCCGGGTTCTCGGCCCCTCCGAGCGCGCCGGCAAGACGCCCGACGGCATCGTCGTCGGCGCCGGCGCCGGCGACAACGCCGCGGCCGCTCTCGGCCTCGACGCCCAGCCGGGCGACGTGGTCGTCTCGATCGGCACGTCGGGCACGGTCTTCGCTGTGACGGACGCCCCGACAGCAGACGCGTCGGGCACTGTCGCGGGCTTCGCCGACGCGAGCGGCAACGCCCTTCCCCTGATCGCCACGCTCAACGCGGCGCGCGTGCTCGATGCCGTCGCGGGAGTGCTGGGCGTCTCGCACGCCGAACTCGGCCGCCTCGCGCTCGAGGCCGAGCCGGCGGCATCCGGAGCCGTGCTCGTTCCCTACTTCGAGGGCGAGCGCACTCCCAACCTGCCCGACGCGACGGCGACGTTCTCGGGCCTCACGCTGGCCAGCACGACGCGGCCGAGCCTCGCCCGCGCGGCCATCGAGGGCATGCTCTGCGGGCTCGCCGACGGACTGGATGCCGTGCGCGGCCAGGGCGTCACGGCGACCAGACTGCTGCTGATCGGCGGGGCGGCGCAGAACCCAGCGGTGCGCGCCGTCGCGGCACAGGTATTCGATGTGCCGGTGGTGGTGCCCGCCGCCGGAGAGTACGTGGCGGACGGCGCCGCCCGTCAGGCGGCGTGGGCGCTGACAGACGCGCGGCCGACGTGGCCGCTGGCGATCGAGGCGGAGCTGCCACTCGACACGCGCCCGGTCATCCGGGAGCAGTACGCGGCGGCCACTTCAGGTCGCTGACCTTCCGATCGCAGAGGCCCGGACGCAGTCCGCGGCCGAAGCGCGCTCAGCGGGCCGGGGCACCAGATGCACTTCGGGCGGTCGCTTCGCTGGGCCCTCAGTGAGCGGTTCGATCGGCTGAGCACACCCGCGCCAATCGCGCTCCCGCATCCCGCAGCCATCGGGCCGGATCAGCACGCGCCGCTGCGCTGCCGCCGGCGAGGACGGCGAGCGAGACTGAAGCCGCGAACGCCGAGGTGTCACCCTCGATCGCCCCGGCGGCGAGTGCCACGGCGATCGGCGCGCGGTCGTCCGGCATCCGCGCGGCAGCGGCTGCGGCATCCAGCACGTACGACGGCACCTTGCCAGCCAGCGACTGGTGGTCGAACCGGCCTTCGCCCGTGATGACGACGGATGCTCCCGCCAGCGCGGCAGGCAATCCCAGTGCCGCCCCCACCGCCGCAGCGCCGGGCGAGATGGTCGCGCCCCACGCGAGCAGGCCGAATCCGGCGCCGCCCGCGGCACCCGCGCCCGGAGTCGCGGCATCAGCTCGCACGGGCAGGTCGGAGACCGCCACCTGTGACGCCCAGCGAGCCAGACCCACCTCGAGCCCCTCGACCTGCGACGGGGTCGCCCCCTTCTGCGGACCGAACACGGCGGCAGCGCCGCGCTCCCCCAGCAGCGGATTGTCGACGTCGCTGAGGATGACGGCACCGCCCGGGGGCAGCGGGCGCAGAGCGGAGGCGTCGATGGCCGCCAGGTGGGTGAGTCCCCGATTGCCGACCCGGATCGGGCGCCCGGCCGCGTCGCTCAGATCGAGGCCGAGCGCAGCGAGGGCGCCGGCCCCGCCGTCCGTCGACGAACTGCCTCCCAAGGCGAGGAGCAGGCGGTCGACTCCGGCATCGAGGGCGGCGGCGATGGCCTGCCCGAAGCCGAAGCTGTGCGCATCGAAGGGCAGCAGGGGATCCAGCAGGGTGATGCCCGAGGTGCTCGCGAGCTCGACGACGCCGGTCGGCCCGTGACCGCCGGCCGCCGGCAGCCACAGCCACGAGGCAGCGACCGGCCGTCCGTCGGGTCCGTCGACGCATACGGGCATGCGGCGGGAACCGGACACGGCGAGTTCGAAGGCGTCGAGCGTCCCCTCGCCGCCATCGGCCATCGGCACGAGCCTCAGCTCGTCGGCCGGGCGCACCGTGGCCCAGCCGTCGGCGAGTGCGCGTGCGGCATCCGCTGCACCGAGCGTGCCCTTGAAGGAGTCGGGGGCGATGACGATGACGGCCATGGTCCTAGCCTCGCCCATGCCGGTGCGATGGGAGTGAACGAAGTGTCCGGGGTGTCCGGCGTGGCGAGCCCGACGCAGCCCCAGCGCTCATCCCTGCGGCGGCGCCCCGATCGCACGCACCTGGCGCCGCGCCTCGTCGATGGTCTCGAGCACGGCGATCGAGCGGCGCAGCGGGTGCAGCGCTGACTGCGTGCGTCCCTCGCTGATCTCCCGGGCCACGGATGCCGCCTGCCAGGCCAGTCCGTCACGACCCTCGAGCCCCGACTCATCGCGCCAGAGCAGCTCGCCGCCGTCGGGGCCGACGAGGGCGAAGCTGCCGGGCATGAGGAACAGCGGGTCGATCTCGATGCGCGCTCGGGTTCCGAAGATGCGCGCCTCGGCCGTGGTCTGCACGAAGAGCGAGGTGCTGAGAAGCGCCTGCGCGCCCTCATCCCCGTCGAGCACGAGCGACGTCTGGCCATCGACGCCCGTCGCCGCGAGAGTTCCGGTCGCCGTGATGTCGGTGGGTGTGCCGAGCACGAAGTGGGCGAACCAGACCGGATAGATGCCGAGGTCGAGCAGGGCGCCGCCACCGAGTGTCGGGTCGAAGATGCGGCTGCTCGGGTCGAACGCCGGCTTGCCGCCGAAGTCCGCCGTCACGAGCTGCACGTCACCCAGAACCCCATCGGCCAGAAGCGAGTTGATCACCGTCGTCTGCGGCAGGAAGCGCGACCACATCGCCTCCATGGCGAAGACTCCGGCGGCCTCTGCGGCTTCAGCCACCTCCCGCGCCTCGGCGGCGGTGGTGCCGATCGGCTTCTCCACCAGCACGTGCTTTCCTGCGGCGATGGCGAGCAGCGCCAGCGTGCGGTGCTCGCTGTGCGGCGAGGCGATGTAGACGATGTCGACCGCCGGATCCGTCACCAGCGCCTCGTAGGAGTCGTACCAGTTGTCGATCCCGTGCGCTGCGGCGAAGCGCGACGCGCGCTCGGAGCTGCGGGATGCGACGGCGATCACCCTCTGGTCCGTGTTCGCGTGCAGGGTTCCGACGAAGGCATTCGCGATCATCCCCGGCGCGAGCACTCCCCAGGCCAGTGTCGGACCGCCACGCAGCGGGGCGGCAGTGGACGCCGGGAGCGTCTGCGGCAGAGAGGTCATGAACGCGATTGTAGGGGCGCGACGCGCCCGGTGGCGGCTCCGGCATCCTGTTCTGCGCGTCCGCCCATCGCAGAAAGCTGAGGAAATCTCTGCTCGGGCCCGGCCATATAGCAGGAAGTCCGATCCGATACCAGCCCGTTCGCAGATTCCCCACCATGTGCCAAGATTGGCGAGGCCCAAACGGGAACCCCCTCAACAGGGGTCATCGTGAAGCGGGCCACACGGAGGGTGCCGGTCACAAGTCGGCTCCCACAACAGAAAACGGGAACAACAGAATATGAATCTTCTTCTCATCATCGTGGCCGTCGTCGCCGTCATCCTGCTCTTCACGGGTGGATTCGTCTCGGCTCTCAACTGGCTGATCTGGGTCGGAATCATCCTGCTCGTCATCGCGGTCATCGCGTGGCTGCTGCGTGTCATCGGCGGACGCAAGTCCGTCTGATCCAAAGAACTGAGGGAGGGCCCGTGCGCATCGCGCACGGGCCCTTCTCTTGTCCAGCGGCCGTTCTGCTCGGGCGGCCATCCGGCCAGAGAGCGCGGAGTCTCAGCGTCGCACCTCGACGGCGGTGATCCCCGAGAAGCTGAGCCAGAGCCTGTCATCCGATTCCACGATCGTGGCCAGCACGTTGTCACAACTCGCGCAGCGCACCACCGTTCCCGGCGTTCCCTCCCAGACCATCGCCCGGGCGAGCACGTCGATCGTGCCGCAGCCGGCGCACCGAGCCGACGCCGTCGTCGGGTCGAAGCGGAACAGCTCCGAGAGCACGCCAGCGAGCGAGTTGCCGTCGAGATGCGTCATGACGTTCCTCCGAAGCGTTCCGTGCGGATGGACCGCGGATCGTGGCCCAGGTCGACGAGCCATTCCGCGACGGTCTCGACGAAGGTCGTGGACCCGCACAGGTACACGCGTGGGTTGTCCGACGCCGGGAAGACGGACGACTCCACCACGTCGCGCGTGATGCGGGCGGGCGTGACGGGCCAGCCGTCGGGTGCGCGCCGGGTGTAGATGAGGTCGACGCGCAGGGCGGGCACCCCGCCGTCGTCGGCGAGCACGTCGGGGAAGAAGACGTCGTCGGGAGTGCGCACCGAGTACAACAGGCGGAACGGCGTCGAGTCGTCTGCGGCCACGTGCGAGCGGATCATGGCGACGAGGGGAACGACACCCGATCCGCCGCCGATCAGTTGCACAGGGCGGGCGGATGCCGCCACGCGGCCGTCCCCCCCGGCATCGGCTGCCGCATCCGGACCCGCATCCGGCTCCCAGACGAACCAGCCGCCGAGGGGTCCGTGGATCTCGAGCATGTCACCCACCATGAGGTCGTCGACGAGGAACGGCGACACCTCCCCGTCGGGCAGCTTGTCGACGGCGAGGTCGACGCGGCTGCCGGGGCCCGCCGAGGCGATCGAGTACGAGCGCGTCGCCGAGTACCCGTCGGGGGCGGTCAGACGCACGTCGAGGTGCTGCCCGGCGATATTGCCCGGCCAGCCATCGACGTCGATGATGATGCGCCGGGCGCTCGGTGTCTCCGGGTGGACCTCGACCACCGTGCCGACGCGCCAGGCTGTGTCGGATGCGCCACTCACCAGTAGCGTTCCTCTTTCCACGGGTCGCCGTGGATGTGGTAGCCCGATTGCTCCCAGAACCCGGGCTCGTCATCGGCCATCATCACGAGGCTGCGCACCCACTTGGCGCTCTTCCAGAAGTAGAGGTGCGGCACGATGAGGCGTGCCGGCCCTCCGTGCTCGGGATCGAGTGGTTCGCCGTCGAACTCGAAGGCGATCCAGGCCTGGCCGTTCAGCAGTTCGTCGAGCGGCACGTTGGTCGTGTAGCCGCCGTAGCTGTGAGCCATCACGTAATCCTGGCTGGTCTCGACGTCAGCGAAGAGGGTGTCGAGCGAGACTCCGCGCCAACTGGTGCCGAGCTTCGTCCAGTGCGTGACGCAGTGGATGTCGGTCGTCACCTCCTCGATCTTCTCCGCCATGAGCTGCTCCCACGACCACGTGCGCGCCTCTCCGCTCTCGGGCACGATGGAGAACTCCCACTCGGCCGTGTCGATGTGCGGCGTCGGGCCCGCTGAGAGCACAGGGAAGTCGCCGACCTCCGTCTGCCCTGGTGGAATCCGAGGGTCGCGGTCACGCGAACGTCCGGAGAATCCTCGGGTGATGAACGACATCGGATCCCCTTTCGACTGCAGCACGGAAAAGGCGGCAGTTCCCTCACGATAGTGACGCCGAGGGAGTCGTGTCACGCAATGCGTTCGAGATTGATCGTAGGGTTGACGAATGACGCCGATCACGCTCGGAATCCCCGCCGTGCGGCGAGACCCGTCGGCGTCGCCGTCGACTCTCGGGCGACCGGATGTCACGGGGCTGGTCGATCGTTTCGGTCGCGTCGCCGAGGACCTCCGCATCTCGGTCACAGAGAAGTGCTCGCTGCGCTGCACGTACTGCATGCCCGCGGAGGGCCTGCCCTCGATTCCGCGCAATGACCTGCTGACGGCATCCGAGATCGCCAGGCTCGTCGGGATCGCCCACCACGATCTGGGTGTCAAGGAGGTGCGGTTCACCGGCGGTGAACCACTCACCCGCGCCGACATGGTCGAGATCGTCGCCCGCTCGCACGAGGTGGCGCCGGCCATACAGATCGCCATGACCACCAACGGCATCGGCCTTGACCGCAAGGCCCGGGCGCTCGTCGACGCCGGCCTCACCCGCATCAACGTGTCGCTCGACACTCTCGACCGCGAGCACTTCATCCGGCTCACCCGTCGCGACAGGCTCGACGCCGTGCTCGCGGGCATCGCCGCCGCACACGCGGCCGGGCTGACGCCGCTCAAGATCAATGCCGTGCTCATGCGCGAGACCCTGCACGATGCGACCGAGCTGTTGGCCTGGGCCGTGGCGCACGACTGCAGGCTGCGCTTCATCGAGCAGATGCCGCTCGACGCCGACGAGACCTGGCGCCGCGACAACATGGTCGACGCGGCCGAACTGCTGGGCGTTCTCGGCGAACGCTTCGTGCTCACTCCCGTCGCCCGCGAGGACCCGTCCGCTCCGGCCGAGCAGTGGACCGTCGGCGGCGGGCCCGCGACTGTCGGCATCATCGCCTCGGTCACGCGCTCGTTCTGCGCCGCCTGCGACCGCACCCGTGTCACCGCCGAGGGAACAGTGCGCTCCTGCCTGTTCGGCGACGACGAGACCGACCTGCGGGGTCTGCTGCGCAGTGGCGCGACGGATGCCGACATCGCCGACCGCTGGCGCGCCGCCATGTGGAACAAGCAGGCCGGCCACGGCATCGACGCTGCCGATTTCCATCGACCCGCGCGGTCGATGGGAGGGATCGGCGGCTAGGCGTGGCCAACGTGCACGTGCGCTACTTCGCCGCGGCGGCTGAGGCCGCAGGGCGCGAGGAGGAGGTGCTCGACGTCGACTCCGACGCCACTGTGGGCGACCTCGGCTCCGCCCTCGTCGCGCGCTACGGCCCGGTCATGGCACGCGTCGTGACGTCGGGCTCGTTCCTGGTCGACGGCCTCGCGACGCGCGACCCCGCGCGTCGTCTCGGCGCCCGCGTCGACGTGCTGCCGCCGTTCTCCGGGGGGTAGAGCGCGCTCGACCCGCACCTCCGTTCGTTGAGGACCGGACGAAGTCCGCGTCCGAAACGCATCAGGACCGAGGGCGCACCAGGGCGCGTCGACCGCGGGCTTCGCCCGGGCCTCTGCGAGCGGGAGCGCGGGAGTCCCTACAGGTTCACCCACTCCGTCGTGCCCGTCGCCAGGTGTTGGCGCTTCCAGATGGGCGTGCGCTCCTTGATGCGGTCGACCAGGGCCGAGCATGCGGCGAAGGCGTCGGAACGGTGAGCCGACGCCACGCTCGCGACCAGAGCGACGTCGCCGACGCCCAGCCGTCCGATGCGATGCGCCGCAGCCACGCGCACGCCGAACTCCCGGGCGATCTCCTCGCACACTGTGCGCAGGAACTCCTCGGCATCGGGATGCGCCTCGTAGTCGAGCAGCTCGACGCTCTCGCCGTGGTCGTGATCGCGGATGACGCCCTCGAAGGTCACCATCGCGCCATCCTGCGGCGTGAGCACGAAGGTCTCGATGACGGCGCGGTCGAGCCGGTCGGCCGTGACCTCGGCGAAGACGTCAGGCATGGTGGTGGCTCCGTTCGCGCCGCCCGCCGTGCCCGCCGCCGGCGAGCTGGTCGACGAGATGCGGCAGCACCTCGCCCAGCACGCCGAGGCCGTCGCGCACGCCGCCGGGCGATCCCGGCAGGTTCACGATGACGGTGTCGCCGGCGAGTCCGGCCACGGCGCGGCTGAGCGCCGCCGTGGGCGTCACGGCCCGACCGGCAGCGCGGATCGCCTCGGCGACCCCGGGCAGCTCGCGGTCGAGCAGGGCGCTCGTGGCCTCCGGCGTTCGGTCCTGCGGGTGCAGCCCGGTGCCCCCGGTCGTGATGATGATGCGCGGCGAGCCGGCGAGAGCTTCGGCCAGCGCCGTCGCGACGTCGGCATCGGCCACGACGATGGGGGCGTCGACCGCGTAGCCGGCGGCCCGCAGCCAGTCCGCGATCACGGGGCCCGTCGCATCCGTCGACGTGCCGGCGGCGGCGCTCGTCGAGGCCACGACGACGACGGCCGAGCCGGGCGACGGGACCACGACGGCAGCAGGCGCGGCGACGGCTGGACGCACGGCGGCCGCATCCGCAGCGGCATCCGTGCCCGGCGATTCGACGAGCAGGTCACCGGCAGCTCCGTCGGCCACCCAGTGTCCGCGCTTGCCGCCGGTCTTCTCGAGCAGCCGGATGCCGCCGAGCTCGGCGCCGGGGTCGACGGCCTTCACCATGTCGTGCAGGGTGAGGCCCGCGATGGCCACGGCGGTGAGGGCCTCCATCTCGACGCCCGTGCGGCCGGTGACCGACACCTGCGCGCGGATGTCGATGCTGTCGGCGCCGAAGCCGAACTCGAGCTTCACGGAGTCGAGCGGCAGCAGGTGGCAGAGCGGGATGAGCTCGCTCGTGCGCTTGGCACCCTGGATGCCGGCGATGCGTGCCGTCGCGAGCACGTCGGCCTTCGGCATGCCGTCGGCGATCACGAGCGCCACCACCTCGGGCGTGGTCGTGAGGCGTCCGGTGGCCACGGCGACCCGGCGCGTGACGGTCTTGTCGCCGACGTCGATCATGCGGGCGCGGCCCTGATCGTCGACGTGGCTCAACGCCGTGGCGTCGTGGTGCTCGTGCTTCTCGGTCATAGCTCCAACACTTCCACGAGATCACCGGCGGCGAGAGCAGCGACGGCTTCCGGAACGATCACGAGCACGTCGGCGGCGGCGAGGGCTGCCACGAGGTGCGAGCCGGGTCCACCGACGACCTCGACGACGCCACCCGGCATCCGACGCCCGCGGAGGTACTGCCGTCGACCGACGACGGAGGTGACGGATGCCGCCATCGCGCGCTGCTCGCGCACGGCGACGGGCAGGCCGGCGATCTCGCGCAGCACCGGCGCCACGAACAGCGCGAACGACAGCTGGCTGCTCACGGGGTTGCCCGGGAAGCAGATCACGGGCAGGCCGCGATACGTCGCCGTGGCCTGTGGACCACCGGGCTGCATGGCGACGGCGCCGACCCAGGCTCCGAGCGGCTCGAGCAGGTCGCGCACCACCTCGTGGTCGCCCATCGAGACTCCGCCGCTGGTGAGCAGCAGCTCGGCGCCGGCATCGATGGCGGCGTCGAACCTGGCGCGCAGCTCCTCGGCGTCGTCGCGCACGCGGGCGGCCGAGACGACGACGGCTCCGGCGGCGGCAGCGGCAGCCTGCAGTGCGATCCCATTGGAATCCGGGATCTCGCCGGCCCCCAGGGGCTGGCCTGGGGTGACCAACTCGGATCCCGTGCTCACGACAGCGACCCGCACGCGCGACCGCACGGCCACCTCGGTCAGCCCAGACGCGGCGAGGGCGGCGAGCTGGCGCGACTCGAGCAGCACCCCGGCGCCGAGCAGTTCGGCTCCGGCCGGGAGGTCGGAACCGGCCTCGCGGATGTACTCCCCCACCTCACGAGCGCGCCGGATCGTGACGGCATCGCCGTCGACCGTCGTGTCCTCCACAGGGACCACCGCATCCGCCCCCGGCGGAATCGGAGCACCCGTCATGATCCGGGTCGCCGTGCCGGGCTCCAGCGCCGACGGCTCGCCGGGAGCTGCCGCCACCTCGCCGACGATCGGCAGCGTGACGGGCGCTGCGGCCACCTCGACGGTGCGCACGGCGAAGCCGTCCATCTGGGAATTGCGAAAAGGGGGCAGGTCGATGGCGCTGTGGATGGCGTCGGCCGTCGCCCGGCCGCGTGCGTCGAGCAGCGGCAGGGTGTCGGCCGCTCCGCGGTCCCGAAGCGGGGCGAGCAGCGCCGCGACGCGCTCGGCGTGCTCCTCGACCGTGATGCGCTCGCCCATCAGTTCTCGCCCGCCATCAGCGCCGCCTCGCCATCAGTACCGCTTCATTCCCGGGTCGACGGATGCCGCCCACTCCTCGATTCCGCCGGCGAGGTGCGATGCCTGCGAGAAACCGCTCTGCTCGAGGAACACGAGGGCGTGCGCCGACCGAACCCCGAGATGGCAGTACACGACGACGGGGACGGATGGATCGAGCTCGCCGATCCGGGCGCCGAGCTCGCCGAACGGGATGCGCGTCGACCCCGGGAGCTCGGCGATCGCCGCCTCCCAGTCCTCGCGGACGTCGAGGAGAGCGGGCGGGTTCGCCCCGTCGAGCGCCACGGCGAGCTCGGGCGCCGAGTACGTGCGGGGGCGGGAGTCTGCCGCGCTTGGTTCCGGGACGACGGAGGTCGGAGACTTGACGGCGGCTGCGGCATCCGTCGCACCGCGAGCCGGGTCCCGGGCGTACGGCACCTCGCGGGTGCGCCCGGTGAGCGCGTCGTACACCGCGACGCGGCCGAGGAGGGGCTCCCCGATGCCCGTCAGGAGCTTCACGGCCTCGGCCGCCATGAGCGCACCGGCCACGCCGCACACCATCGGCAGAACACCGGTCAGCTCGCAGCTGTCGCCGTCATCGCTCGACTGCTCGGGGAAGAGGTCGCGGTAGTCGATGCCATGCGCATCCCAGGCGACGCCGACCTGCGCGCCGTAGCCCACAGCAGACCCCCAGACCAACGGGATGCCGAGGGCGGCCGCAGCGTCGTTGGCGGCGTAGCGGGCATCGATGCTGTCACTGCCGTCGATGACGAGGTCGACCCCGTCGAGCAGCACCGGTGCGTTCTCGGTGCTGAAGAGCACGGGGTGACGGATGACCAGAAGATCGGGGGCGAGGCGTGCAGCGGCATCCGCCGCCGAATCGACCTTGAGCCGACCGACGTCGGCCACGCCGTGAGCGGTCTGGCGCGGCAGGTTCGTCTCGTCGACGGTGTCCGGGTCGACGAGCGAGATGGTGCCGATGCCCACGGCCGCGAGCGCCGGGATCACGGCGCTGCCGAGACCGCCGGCGCCGATGACGAGGATGTGAGCGTCGGCGAGCGAGCGCTGGCCCGCGAGCCCGAAGCCGGCGAGAACGTGCTGGCGCGCGAAACGACGGGACGACGGATCGACGCTCGGAGCCATACGCCGATTCTGACACGGGCAGCCACCCGCATCGGGTCGCCCGCCCTGCTCGCACCGGCCCCTCCCCGCTCGCTGAGGCCCGGACGAAGTCCGCGGCCGAAGCGCCCGGTCCCGCCCCCGCGCGCACCGACCCCTCCCCGCTCGCTGAGGCCCGGACGAAGTCCGCGGCCGAAGCGCCCGGTCCCGGCCCCGCCCCCGCCCCGTGCCCTACGCTGCTGCCATGAGCTCCATCGTGCGCCGCGTGCTCGCCCCGAACCCCGGGCCGATGACGCTCGACGGCACGAACTCCTACGTGATCGCAGCCCCTGGCTCGGCATCCGTCATGGTGATCGACCCGGGTCCGAACGACGACGCCCACCTCGCCGCCCTCGCATCCTCCGGCCACGTCGAGCTCATCCTGCTCACCCACCACCACGCCGATCACGCCGACGGCATCGACGCCCTCGTCGCCCGAACCGGCGCCCCTGTTCGCGCCCTCGATCCGGCCCTCTGCCGCGACGCCCCGCCGTTGGTCGACGGAGAGCTCATCGACGCGGCCGGAGTGCGCCTGCGCGTGCTCGGCACCCCCGGCCACACGGCCGACTCGGCGTGCTTCCTCCTGCTGGGCGATACCGACGCCGCAGTCTTCACCGGCGACACGGTGCTCGGTCGCGGCACCAGCATCATCGCCGACCCTGACGGAGCCCTCGGCCCGTACCTGCGCTCCCTCGAGCGGCTGCAGGCGCTCGGTCCTGTACGCGTGCTGCCCGGTCACGGCCCCGAGCTCAACGACCTGGCCGCCGTCGCCACCGCCTACCTCGCGCATCGCGCAGACAGGCTCGCCGAGGTGCGCCGGGCACTCGAGCAGGTGGGCACCGACGCGTCGGTCGCAGCCGTCACCGACCTCGTCTATGCCGGAACCGATGCCGCTGTTCGGCCGGCGGCCGAGGCGTCGGTGCGCGCCCAACTGGCTTACCTGCGCACGATGTCGGACTGACATCGAGCGCCGCGAGCCCGGAACGCGCCATCACGATCAGGCAACCAATGCCACTCTTCTGCGCACCTTCTGTCAGAGTCGAACATGACGTGATGCACTCCGGGGACGGGAGGGTGCGCGCTGGAGGCATCCGCTGGCCGGATGCTCACTGAGAGAGGGGTGCAGGGGTGGGTGATTCCGAGGCTGAACGGCCCGCGAGGGGGCGAGCCTTCCTCGCGTTCCTGGGGCTGAGTGTCGCCGTAGCGGTGCTGGCCACCCTCGCAGTGACCCCTGCCCTGGCCATCGGAGGTCTGGCCGCAACGAGCAGTATCTCGATGTTCGAGAAGCTTCCCGGCTACCTCGAGATCAGCGACCTCGCCGAGAAGACCAACATCTACGCCACGGTCGACAACGCCCCTCCTTACCTGCTGGCCTCCTTCTTCGACCAGGACCGCGAGGAGGTCGAGTGGGAGAACGTCTCGCAGTACGCGAAGGATGCCGCCGTCGCCGGGGAGGATCCGCGCTTCTACGAACACGGCGGCATCGACATCCAGGGCACCCTGCGCGCGGCCCTCGTGAGCGTCTCGGGCGGCGACATCCAGGGCGGATCGTCGATCACCCAGCAGTACGTGAAGAACGTGCGCGTACAGCAGGCCGTCGCCACGGCGAAGACTCCTGAGGAGGAGGATGCCGCTGTCGAGTCGGCCATCAAACAGACCCCCGACCGCAAGCTCAAGGAGATGCGGCTCGCGATCGGCGTCGAGAAGAAGTACACGAAGGACCAGATCCTCCTCGGCTACCTGAACATCGCCTTCTTCGGTGGGCGCGTCTACGGAATCGAGTCGGCGGCCAATTACTACTTCGGCACCAGCGCTGCTGAGCTCTCCCTGGAGCAGGCGGCATCGCTGCTGGCGATCGTCAACAACCCCGAGAAGTTCCGCCTCGACAAGCCGGACAACGCCAAGAACGGCGCCGAGAACGGTTACGCCAGCACGAAGTCCCGGCGCGACTACATCCTCGACAAGATGCTCGAGTACAGCAAGGTCACGCAGAAGGAGCACGACGCAGCCGTGGCGACGCCGATCGCCCCCGTCATCACCGAACCGAGCACCGGCTGCACGAGCGCAGGCGGTTCCGCCTACTTCTGCGACTACGTCTATTGGACCATCCGGAACAACGAGGCCTTCGGCGCGACCGAGGCCGAGCGGATGAACCTCCTCAAGCGCGGCGGCCTCGACGTCTTCACCACCATCGACCTCAGTCTTCAGGGAACGGCCGAGACCGCCATGACCGAGCTGGTCCCGCGCACGGCGCCCGCCATCGACGTCGGTGCGTCGAGCGTGTCCGTCGAGGTCGGCACCGGACGCGTGCTCGAGATGACCCAGAACAAGATGTTCTCCGATGACCCCGAAGTCCTCGCCAACCCCGAATACAGCGCCGTGAACTACAACACCGACGGCGACTACGGCGGATCGGCCGGCTTCCAGCCGGGATCGACCTACAAGATCTTCACCCTCGGAGAGTGGATCAAGGAGGGGCACTCCCTCAACGAATACGTGAACGCGTACCGCCGCTCCGACTGGGGCACCTTCAACGACAGCTGCAACGGTCCAGTGTCCGACCCGTCGTGGAGCCCGCGCAACGACGAGGGTGGTGGCGGTGGCACGTGGACGGCCCTGTACAACACGCAGAATTCGGAGAACACGGGCTTCGTCGCGATGGCCAAGCAACTCGACCTCTGCGGCATCCGCCAGACCGCCGAAGCCTTCGGAGTGCATCGGGCCGACGGCAACCCGCTGCAACAAGGACCTGCCTCCATCCTCGGTACGAACGAGATCGCCCCCATCACGATGGCCGCGGCCTTCGCCGCCGTCGCCGCGAACGGCGTCGTGTGCGAACCGATCGTGATCGACAGGGTGCTTCGCCACGGCAAGGAGATCACGGTGCCGTCGGCGAACTGCGCACAGAAGGTCGACCCGAAGGTCACCTCGGCGATGGCCTACGCCATGCAGCGGGTCATGAGCAACGGCACGGGCTCGACCTCCGACTACCGCACTGAGCCGCACTCGCCGATGATCGGCAAGACCGGCACGAGCGACAACGCCGAGGCCACCTGGATGAGCGGGGCGAGCACCCGCGTCGCCACCACCGTCGGCGTCTACAACGCCAGCGGCCACGTGAATCTCCGCGACACCTACTTCAATGGCACGGAGGCGGCCGTCATCCGTCACCAGATCTGGCCCCGCATCATGTCGACGGCCAATGCGAAGTACCCCGGCGGCGAATTCGCCGACCCCGACGGCAGCACCCTCGTCACAGTGACGCGCGACGTCCCGGATGTCCGGGGCAAGTCGATCGTCGAGGCCGAGCAGATCATCGAGGACGCCGGCTTCAGCTTCGCCGACGGCGGCGCGCGGGATTCGGAGCTGCCGGCAGGTCAGGTCGTCGGCACCGACCCGTCTGGCTCGGCGCCGCGCGGCTCCCTCATCACGGCCTTCACGTCGAACGGCTCGCTCGTCGTCGTGCCGTCCGTCGGCTCGGATCCCCAGAGCGCTGCGAAGACGCTCCGCGACGCGGGCTTCACCGTGAAGACGTCAGAGCAGGCGACGACAGACTCTCAAACCGTCGGGAAGGTTATCTCCCTCGACCCGGCCCCCGGCACAGCCGTCGCGCCGGGCTCCACCATCACGATCGTGGTGGGGAAGGCGGCGCCGAAACCTGATCCGACGCCGAAGCCGGTGCCGAGCGACGGCTGAGCCCCCAGCGGGTGACCTGGCCTATCGCCTCCAGTGCGATGCCCGTCGTCATCTTCGAGGTGCCGTCGTGGCGTTCGACGAAGGTGATCGGCACCTCCCGGATGTCGGCGCCGGCGCGTTCTGCACGCCAGGCGACCTCGATCTGGAACGCGTAGCCGGCGCTCTGCAACCCGTCGAGATCGAGGGAGGCGAGGAACGGCGCCCGGAACGCCCGGTACCCCGAGGTGATGTCGTGCAGGTGCGACCGCAGCATCACCCTGGCGTAGGCCGTTGCGCTCCGTGAGATGAGCTTGCGGTACCACGGCCAGTGCACGGTGCGTCCGCCCGGAATCCAGCGCGCCCCGATCGCGAGGTCCGCGCCGTCAGTGATCGCGGCGATGAGCAGCACGAGCTCCTCGGGCTGATGCGATCCGTCGGCGTCCATCTCGACGATGATGTCGAACTCGCCGGAGTCGAGCGCACGGTGGAATCCGGAGATGTAGGCCGGGCCCAGACCTTCCTTGCGCGCACGATGGAGAACCTGCATCCGTGGTTCCGCTGCCGCCATCTCGTCGGCCAGTGCTCCGGTGCCGTCTGGCGAATTGTCGTCGACGACGAGCACCGACGGCTTCGACTCCGACGCCAGCACCCCCTGCACCAGCGGGCGCAGGGAGTCGACCTCGCAGTAGGTGGGCACGACGACCAGCACCCGAGGCGCGTCCGCGCTCACAGCGTCCGTCGTTCCGGCTGGACTGCGCCCATGTCGTTCATCAGTCCCATTATCGATGCAGATGGCGCTCGACCATGTCGAGCGCCCAGTCGAGGCGTTCCGGGGTGACAGTGGCGCGGAAGACGATGCCCCACATCTCGGCCAGCCTCTCCGACAGGTCGGCCCGCGCCGTGAACACCTCGGAGATGATCTGGATGCCCGTGAACGACGGGATGATGAAGCGCGCGAGCATCGCCGGGTCGGTGTCGGGCCGCAGGTCGCCGGCCGCGAGAGCCGCTCGCAGGATGGTCTCGAAGGTCGCCAGCCAGTCCTCGTACGGTCCGCGGATCGGCGCATCGAAGGTGGACGACTCAGTGGTGAGGCGGATGCCGGCCCTGGTGAGCGGATCGGTCTGCAAGCGCCGGGCCAGACTGGAGGAGATCACGACGGCGGTCTCGAGGGCGGCCTCGTTCGTGAGCGCCATGTTCGCCGCGGACCTGGAGGCCGCCTCGTGCTGCGCCTCGATCACGGCGCCGGCGAGCTCGTCCTTCGACCTGAAGTGGAAGTACAGGGCCCCCTTGGTCACGCCGGCCGCCGCTGCGATGTCGGTCAGGGAGGCTGTGGCGAATCCGTTCCGGTCGAAGGTCTCTGCGGCACCGACGATGATCCGCTCGCGCGTCGCACGAGCTCGTTCCTGCGTTGCCATCGGTCTCCTGTCAGCGGGCTGCCGACATGTTAGTCGTGGAAGCTATGGACGCAACTCAGCCTGCGAGGAGCTGTCAGGAACCCGCGCGAGCCGTCACTGCTCAGACGGAACTCGGCGCGGGCAGAAGGAAAGGGAAGCCCATGTCCCCCCGGGCTTCCCTTCCGCATCCGAATGGCGGATGCGCGGCGCAGACCCCCGTACGCGCCACCTCTGGAAAGCATAATCGAAACAAAACCAGTCGTTCGGAATGTTCACCCGCGCGAGGCCGTCTGTTACATGATCGGGATGGAGCGTGACGGATCGGCGGCCCGGACGGCAGACTCGTGTGCGATGCGCGTGCCTTTCGGCACTCCTCAGCGGTAGTTTGTGGTCAGACGCGCGGGCGGGCCGGGCGGAACGGGAGACAACCATCATGTTCAGCGACTTCTGGGGCTTCGTCTGGGTCTTCTTCTGGGCGTTCGCCTACATCGCATACCTGTTCGTGCTCATCTACATCCTCGCCGACATCTTCCGCGACAAGAGCCTCAACGGCGGGCTGAAGGCCCTCTGGATCATCGCGATGGTGTTCCTGCCGTTCCTCACGGCCGTGGTCTACCTGATCGCCCGCGGCACAGGCATGAACGAGCGGGCCGCCGCCAGTGCGAACACCGAGATCCTCTCCGAGGACCGCTCCTCGATCCAGGCGCAGTCCTACGCCGACCCGCAGGCAGAGATCGCGAAGGCCGCAGCCCTGCGCGACCAGGGCGTCATCACCCCGGGAGAGTTCGACGCCATCAAGGCCAAGGCCGAGGGTAAGAAGTTCTAGAGTTCGTTCTGACGCGGCACCACGACCTGCTTGATGATCAGCAGGATCGACGCTGCGACGGGGATGGCCACGAGCGCTCCGAGGATTCCGAGCAGTGATCCGCCTGCGAGGGCCGCGATCACGACGACGGCGCCGGGCACCGACACCGCACGGTTCATGATCCGCGGGCTCAGGATGTAGGCCTCCACCTGCATGTAGATGATGTAGTAGATGGCGGCGACGATCGCCGTCTGCGGACCGGAGATGAGGCAGGCCAGCACGATGATGACCGAGCCCGTGATGGTTCCGACCAACGGGATGAGCGAGAACGTGAAGGCGACGACGGCCAGCAGGATCGCGAACTTGGCGCCGATGATGGTCAGGAAGATCGCGCTCAGGATTCCGTTGCAGAGCGCGAGCGCCACTTGGCCCATGACGTACTTGCCGACGGAGTCGGTGATCTGGTCGGCGAGCTCGCTGAAGCGCGAGCGCTTCGTGGCCGGCACCAGCTGGTAGGTGCTGCGCTTGATCGCCGGGAGTGACGACGTGAAGTAGATCGTCAGGATGATCACGATGATCGTGGCGAAGAACCCGCTGATGATGCCGAGGCCCACCTGCAGCACTCCGCCGCCGATCTTCCCGGCGTTGTCCTGGAAGTAGGCGACCACGGAGTCGAGGTTGTCCTGGTTGACGATCGTCGGGAACTGCTGCTGCGCCTGGTGCAGCAGGTCGAGCGCGTCACCGCTCTGCACCCACTTCGTGATGCCCTCGATCGCCTGCGTCGACTGGTCGACGATCACCGGCACGATGGCCCAGACGAGGCCGGCGATGGCCGCCAGCAGCACCACCATCGTGGTGAGCAGGGCCAGCCAGCGCTTGAAGCCGCGACGCTCGAGGAACGAGATGAGTGGCTCGATGCCGAGTGCCAGGAACAGCGCGGCACCGATATAGGTGAGAATCGTCGCCAGCGACACGATCGACATCAGGATCAGGATGCCGAGGCCCACCCCGAGGGTGCCGATGAGCCCGAGGCGGAAGGCGTTCTGGATCTTCATGGCAGCTCCTGCGGTAGGGAATCCCAGTATGGGCTTCTGACCGGCGGAATTCAGCACCTTGACACGGCGCTTCGGAAGGCCACTCGATGACGGATGAAGCTCCGGATGCCGCGTGTCAAGGTCTCGGCATCCGCATCGCACCGGCGTACGCTCGCACCGAGCGGCGGTCACGAGACCGCGGCGGATGAGACGACGAGGAGCACCACGATGACCGACTCGACGCCGACCGGCGACAACTACCCCGACGAGCAGCCCGGCCGCGAGGCCGACGCCGCTGACCAGGTCGACGAGCAGTCGTTCAACCCAGACGACACCGCCGACGAACTCGAGGGCGGACGCGAGGAGCAGCCGACGGCCGAATAGACCCGGCGCGCCTCGCACGCATGCCTGGCACGGCTGTCGCGCTACGCCTCGTTCGAGCCGATCAGCACGGCCAGCCGGTCGAGCGCATCCGGCACCACCGAGAGCACCGAGACGTGGCCGTCCTCGGGTCGTGCCCAAAGCTGGGCGTTCGGCAGGCGGCTGAGCATCCACGACGCGTGAAGTCGCGGCACGACGCGATCGAGGTCGCCCTGCACGAGCAGCACCGGCGCAGCGACCTCTTCGAGGTCGAATCCCCACGGTGAGGCGAACGCCACATCGTCGTCGATGAGCCCGCCATCGCCCCATTGCGCGGATCGGCCGACGTCTTCGCCGAGCGACGACCACGCGCCGTCCAGGGCGGCGAAGTCGGCTGCGATGAACTGCTCGGGGTCGAACTCGTCGACCTTGGCGAACGCGGCGCGACCGGCACGTCCGCCGTCGAGCGCGGCCCGCAGTCCACCGGGGGCGACCATGCCGCCGAACCAGTCGAACCGCTCCGTGAACGGGGCGATGCCCGCGATGATCACAACGCCGCGCACCCGCTCGGGCGACAGCGCCGCGCAGGCGAGAGCGTGGGGTCCGCCCCCTGACGCTCCCATGACGGCGAAGCGCTCGATGCCGAGAGCATCCGCCACCGCAGTCACGTCGCCCGCGGCCGAGGCGACGTCGCGCCCCGGATTCGGCGTAGATCCGCCGTAGCTCGGACGCCCGTAGGAGACGAGGCGGATGCCGCGCTCGCGCGTGGCCGCGAGCACGGGCTCGAGGGGCGCCCCGGTCTGTGGGGAGCCGTGGTGCCACACGAGGGTGAGGCCCGAGGCGGCATCGGCTCCGGTGTCGTAGGCATGCAGGATGCGCCCGTCTGGCGTGTTGACGTCGAGCTCGGTGGTCATCCGGCGAGTGTAGACCGACGTCTCATCTCTGCGTCGTGCTGCCGCAGGCATGCGCCGATGTCTGCGATCATGAACCCCGATGAGCACCGAGAGACTGATCGCATGGGGCCACGAGATGCGGGCCGTGCACGAGCGGCTGCGGCAGGCTCTCGCCGCGGCGCGCGAGACGGTCGAGTCTGGCGGTGATACGGCATCCGTCGCCCGCGACATCCGCCTGTTCTGCTGGGGATTCTGCGTGGCGCTCGACGGCCACCACGCCAGCGAGGACACCGCCCTGTTCCCGGAGGTCGTTCGGCAGCATCCGGAGCTGCAGCCCATCATCGCCAAGCTCATGCAGGACCACCGCATGATCGCCCACCTCATCCGCGACCTCGAGCGCGCGCTGCAGTCGGGTGCCGAGCCAGCCCTGCTCCTGGGCCACCTCGACGGCATCGGCGCGATCATGACGTCGCACTTCGGCTACGAGGAGCGCCAGTTGCTCGGTGTGCTCGACACCATCGAGGTCTCGTCGACGGATGCGACCCCGCGCTCGTTCTTCGGTCCGCTCGCCGAGTGACCGCTCAGCGCTTCTGGGGCGGGCGCACTCCCTGCACGCGCCCGAAGCGGGCGGCGAGGGGCACGAGCACGAGGGGCTTCGCGAGCAGCCAGGCTCCCACCATCGCCACCACCGAGATCATGAAGATGATGAAGCCCACCCAGTCCTCGGAGTCCCGGGCGGCGTACATGATGTTGAGGTTGCGCAGGGCCCCGGTGGTGAGCACGAGGAAGACGTGCACGGCCGTGAACGCGAGGAAGAACAGCATCACGGGGTAGTGCAGTGCCCGCGCGAGCTTCTCGGGGACCACGCGCGACCACGCGCCCTCGAGCGGCCAGATCGGTGAGAGGCGCAGGCCCGTGATGATGGCGAGCGGTGCCGCGATGAACACCACGGCGAAGTAGCTGAGCAGCTGCGCGGCGTTGTAGGAGACCCACGAGTCCTCGACCGGCCAGTCGAGCGAGGCGTACTGGAGCAGCGCCGAGATGGTGTTCGGCACGATGCCCCAGTCCGTCGGCACTACGCGCACCCACTGGCCGGTGGCGAAGAGCAGCACGATGTACGACAGGCCGCAGAGCACCCAGAGCGCGTCGACGACGAGGTGCAGCCAGAGCGGGATGCCGAGGCGGCGCGGCGGGCGCTTGGTGCGCGGCCAGCGCGTGTTGTCGCGGGTCCAGAACGCCGGCGGGCGCACTCCCGACTTCAGCAGCATGCCCGTGCGCACCAGCATCACGAGAAGGAACGCGCTCAGGAAGTGCTGCCAGGCCAGCCACGCCGGGATGCCGACGGGTGACCCATCGGGCGGGGTCGTGCCGCCTGGGTACTCGGCGATGAAGGCTGCGACCTCCGGCAACTCCCGCAACCAGCGCGCGACCAGCACGATGACGGCGAAGGCCACGACCGCGGCGGGGATCAGCCACGCGAGCCGACGCATCGGCACGCCCGCGAACGTGGGGCGGTCGGGTTTCGGCACGTCTCTCACCTTCGCAAAGCAGCGGCGCGGATGCAAGCCGGCTCCCACCCTACGACCGGCGCCACGCTCGGTGTGCCAGCCTGAGCACATGGATCCAGCCGACCTGGCCCGTTTCGCTGCGGCGAGCGCCGGCATCCGCTCGCTCAGACGCGTGGTGTTCGTCGAGGGCGACAGCGACCGAGAGGCCGTACTGCAGTTCGCGCTCACCGTCGGGCGCGACCTGGGCGCGGAGGGCACGGCCGTGGTCGGCATGGGCGGCGCCAACAGCCTGCCGCGCTTCCTCGAGATCGCCGAGGCCAGCGGCCGCGACCTGGCTCTCGCCGGCCTGTGCGACGAGCAGGAGGTTCCGGTGTACCGCCGGGCTCTCGAACGGGTCGGGTTCGCGGATGCCGCGCACCCCGTGCCGCTCGAGACCCTGGGCTTCTTCGCCTGCAGCCACGACCTCGAGGACGAACTCATCCGCGCTCTGGGCATCGAGGTCGCGGTCTCCATCGTGGCTGAACAGGGCGAGGGCGCCAGGTTCGAGCGGATGCGCCGTCAGCCCGCTCAGCGTGAGCGGTCGCTCAACGCCCAGTTGCACCGCTTCATCGGCGCCGGTGCCGGTCGCAAGGCACGGGTGGCGCGCGCCTTCGCCGAGCGCATCCCGCCCGAGGGCATCCCGGCGCCGATCCTCGGGTTGCTCGCGGCGACACTTCCGGCGGAGGCGTAACGCGCTCCGCCGATCCCCGATACTGGGACGGACGCACGAGTCGCGTCCCCAGTCACACCGGAGGTCCCGTGCACGAGCAGAATCCCGCCTTCCACCCCGAGACTCTCGCCATCATCGCCGGTCGCCCGGCACGGGAGGTCGACGAGCCGCTCAACGTGCCCGTCACCCTCGCCTCCACCTACGTCGCCGGGGGCGAGCGCGAGTACGGCCGCTACGCGAACCCGTCGTGGACGGCCTTCGAAGACGCCCTCGGCGTCCTCGAGGGCGGGCGCTGCCTGTCCTTCGCCTCGGGCCTCGCCGCCATCTCGGCCGTTCTCGACCTGGTCGAGCCGGGCGGCACCGTCGTGGCTCCCCGCCGCTCCTACACGGGCACGGTGCTGCAGCTCGACGACCGTGCGCGTGAGGGGCGACTGAGCGTGGTGTACGTCGACATCGCCGATGCCGCCGCGGTGGCCGAGGCATCCGTCGGCGCCTCCATGGTCTGGATCGAATCGCCCACCAACCCTGCCCTCGAGCTCGCCGACATCCCCGCCATCTCCGAGTCTGCCCACGCGGCCGGCGCCATCGTCGTCGTCGACAACACCTTCGCGACGCCGGTGCTGCAGCGTCCGCTCGAACTCGGTGCCGACATCTCGGTGCACTCGGCGACCAAGTACATCGCCGGCCACAGCGACGTGCTGCTCGGTGCCGTCATCACGGCGACGGATGCGCACCACGACGCCGTGCTCGGCCGGCGCTCGCTCTACGGGGCGATCCCGTCGCCGCTCGAGGCCTTCCTCGCGCTGCGGGGCCTCCGCACCCTGTCGGTGCGCCTCGAGCGCGCGCAGGCCTCGGCCCAGGAGCTCGTGCGCCGCCTCGCCGATCACCCCCAGCTCGACGAGGTGCGCTACCCCGGCTTCGGAGCCATCATCTCGATCGTGGTGAAGGGCGGGGCGGACGCCGCAGACGCCCTCGTGCCGCGCACCGCGCTCTGGCTCCACGCCACCAGCCTCGGCGGCGTGGAGTCGACCTTCGAGCGGCGCCGTCGCTGGGCGGCCGAGCACGAGACCATCCCCGAGGGCCTCGTGCGCCTGTCGGTCGGGCTCGAGCACGTCGACGACCTCTACGACGACCTCGTCGCCGCGCTGGGGTAGGTGCCAGTGTCTCCGCCGCACCTTCGGCGCATCGGCCCGCGGTGCAACCCGGGCCCACGCGCGAAGGTGGGCCGTGGGGGCGCTCGACCCGGCTGAGGCTCAGGGTCGAATCGGGGATGTGACGGATGCAGCGACCCGGGGCCGTTTCCTAGCGTTGACGTCATGCACCCGGCCGTCGCCTCCTCCCTGCGCACAGTCGCGATCACTCTCGCGGCCCTCGTGCTCGGGGCGCTCACGCCACTCGGGCAGGGCGCCCTCCCGCCGGAGCTCTCCTCGCTGGCCAACTCCGCGTCAGGCTGGATGATCCCCACGGCGCTGCTCGTCTGGCTGCTCGCCCGCGGCTACCTCGAGGCGGCGATCGGCGGAGCCCTCGGCTTCATCGCCCTCACGGTCGGCTACACGGTGGCCTCTGCCTGGCGCGGAGTCGACTTCGACCCGCTGTTCTGGGTGATCGTCGGAGTCGTGGTCGGCCCGTTCATCGGCCTCGCCGCGCACGCCCTGCATCGTTCGCCGCTCTCCGCCGCCCTCGGCACCGGACTGCTCTCGGGCGTGCTCGTGGGAGAGGCGGTCTACGGCCTGACCGTCGTCGGCGACACCACGAGCCCGGTCTACTGGTGGATCACAGCGGCGCTCGGGGTCGCCCTGCTGGTGGCCACGGCGGCCCGCATCCGTCGCCCCCGACTCATCGTGCTGGCCACGGCACTGACGACCTCGATGGCCGCGGTCTTCCTTGTCGCCTACCAGCTGCTCGGGTCCGTTCCGCGATAGCCCGAGGCCCGACGGTCAACCGACGAACTGCTGTGACGCCGTGTTTCAGAGACCCTCGTGGCTGCCGAGTCGACGGGAGAGGATGGCCGCCATGTCTTCAGAGTCGACAACACCGAGCGCCCACCTCCCCCAGCGCCAGATCCGCTTCAACGCCTTCGACATGAACTGCGTCGCCCACCAGAGCTCGGGCATGTGGCGGCATCCGCAGGACCAGTCCTACCGCTACAAGGAGATCGGTTACTGGACCGAACTCGCGAAACTGCTCGAGCGCGGAACCTTCGACGGCATCTTCATCGCCGACGTGCTCGGAACCTACGACGTCTACGCCGGCAGCAACGAGGCCGCCATCCGCCACGGCGCCCAGGTTCCGGTCGCGGACCCGCTGCTGCTGGTCTCGGCCATGGCCGCGGCGACTGAGCACCTCGGCTTCGGCGTGACGGCCGGCACTGCCTACGAGCACCCGTACCCCTTCGCCCGGCGGATGTCGACTCTCGACCACCTCACGAACGGCCGCGTGGGCTGGAACGTCGTGACCGGATACCTGCCGAGCGCCGCCCGCAACATGGGGCACGATGACCAGCTCGAGCACGACGACCGCTACGACCACGCCGACGAGTACCTCGAGGTGCTCTACAAGCTCTGGGAGGGCTCGTGGGAGGACGACGCCGTCGTGCGCGACCGCGAGACCGGCGTGTTCACCGATCCGTCGAAGGTGCACGAGATCGGCCACAGGGGCAGGCACTTCACCGTGCCCGGCATCCACATCTCGGAACCGTCGCCGCAGCGGTCCCCCGTCATCTACCAGGCGGGTGCCTCCTCGCGCGGCATCGGGTTCGCCGCGGCGAACGCCGAGGCCATCTTCGTGGCCGCGCCCACCAAGGAGGTGCTGAAGTCGACGGTGGCCCGCATCCGCGATGCCCTGGAGGCAGCAGGACGCGACCGCTATGCCGCTCGCATCTACACCCTGCTCACGATCATCACGGATGCCACTCCCGAGGCCGCGCAGGCGAAGTACGAGGACTACCTCACCTACGCCAGCGAGGAGGGCGCCCTCGTGTTCATGTCGGGCTGGATGGGCATCGACCTGTCGCAGTACGACCTCGACGAACCCGTCGGCAACGTGCAGTCGAACGCGATCCGCTCCGTCATCGCCAACTACGAGGAGTCGGCGAAGAACGGCGAGGTTTTCACAGTGCGCGACATCGCCCGCGGCGGCGCCATCGGCGGCCTCGGCCCCACCATCGTCGGGTCGGGCGAGGAGATCGCCGACACCCTGCAGGAGTGGGTGGACTACACCGACGTCGACGGATTCAACCTCGCCTACGCCATCACGCCGGGCACGTTCGAGGACGTCATCGAGTTCGTCGTGCCCGTGCTCCGCGAGCGCGGCGCCTACCCGACCGAGTACGTCGAGGGCACGCTGCGGCAGAAGCTGCACGGACGCGGCGATCGCCTGCCGGCAGAGCACCGCGGCGCCCAGTACCGGGTGGGGGCCTCGGTCACGGCCTGACGCTGGGGCCGCCGCAGAGCGAGCGCATCCACACGGCGACGTGTCGGTCGATGCCCGTTCACGCCTGATGTTCCCGTGGTTCACCGGGAGCTGGCAGGTTGTGCGGGCGCGCATCGCGCACCCCTCGAGAAGGAGATCCCATGCCTCATCGCTCCCCCCTGTTCCTGCGCGGCGCCGTTGCCGTGACCATCGCGGCCACAGCTCTCGGCGGCCTCGCTGCTGCGCCGGCCATGGCAGCCACGACGAAGCCGTCGGCCTCTCCGTCAGCGTCGGCTCCGCTTCACATCCTGCTCACCAACGACGACGGATGGAACGCCCCGGGCATCACCGCGGTCTACAACGCCCTCGTGGCCGCCGGGCACGACGTGACGATGTTCGCGCCGTCGACCAACCAGAGCGGTGTCGGCGCACGCGCGACCTTCGGCGGCACCCTCGAGGTGACGCACCCCGAGGAGGGCAGGTACGCGATCGCCGGGTCCCCGGCCGATTCGGTGGAGGCCGCGCTGTCGACCGTCTACGCCGCAGGAGCCCCCGACCTCGTGATCTCCGGCACGAACACCGGCCAGAACATCGCCGCGGCGACAGTGCACTCCGGCACGATCGGTGCTGCAGTCACAGCGTTGAACGACGGGATCCCCGCGATCGCCGTGAGCACCGAGACCAGCTTCACCAGCGCCGCCCAGCCGCCGTTCGACGCGACCGCGGCGTTCGTCGTGAAGCTCGTCACGCAGCTTCAGAAGCAGGCCGGCACTGGCAAGCGTCTGCTGCCCGGCGGCCTCGGGCTCAACGTGAACTTCCCGATCGTGGAGAACGGCGGAGCACCGAGGGGCGTAGCGCTGACCAGCACCGGCATGGGCTTCCTCGACGTCGTCGACTCCGGCGTGCTTCCCGCCGTGGGCGCCACATCGTCGATCACCGTCAGCGTCAACCCCGCCGTGCCCGAGACCGTGAAGAACGCGGATTCGACGGCTCTCGCCGCAGACAAGATCGCGATCACGCCGATCACCGGCAACTACGACACAGTGCCCAGCGTGACGCAGCTGAGCAGGCTGGTGGCCGGGCTCCGCTGACCTCACGGAGGGTGACTCAGCGCACGCGCCGGGTCACCCTTCGCCCAGTCGGCAACGCCGGTCGCATGCGCCCGCTGCCACGCCCTACCGTTGACGCATGGAGCCGCATCGCCTCAGCCGCACCGACGCGCACCGCATCGCCGTGCGGGCGCAGCTGCTCGATGCCGACCGCCCGACCGACCTGCTCGCGCTCGTGCGACACCTCACGCTGCTGCAGATCGACCCGACGGCGGCCGTCGCGCCGAACGCCGACCTCGTCGCCTGGAGCCGGCTCGGCAGCGCGTATCGGCCGGAGCACCTGACACAGGCACTCGAGCAGGACCGCACCCTCGTCGAGTTCGAGGTGCTCATCCGCCCGGTCGAGGACCTGCCGTTGTTCCGGGCTGGCATGGCTTCGTATCCGAGTTACGAGCGCAGCCGGCTGTGGTTCGAGCAGAACGCGCAGTTCCAGCGCGACGTGCTCGAACGACTGCGCGCGGCCGGGCCTCTGACATCCCGCGAGATCGCAGACACCTCGGTGGTTCCGTGGCCGTCGTCGGGGTGGAAGAACGATCGCAATGTCACGCAGATGCTCGAGTTCCTGGTGTCTCGTGGCGAGGTCGCCATCTCCGCCCGCCGCGGACGCGAGCGCATCTTCGACCTCGCCGAGCGTGTCTACCCGCCCTCCGCCGAGACCATCTCGGCAGAGGAGGCGATCCGCATCCGCAATGAACGCCGGCTCGCCTCTCTCGGCCTCGCTCGTGCGAAGACGACGGCGTTCCCGATGGAGCCCGGCGACGTGGGCGCCGCCGGCGAACCCGCTGTCGTCGAGGGAGTGCCCGGCGAGTGGCGCGTCGATCCCGGTCAGCTCGCACGGCTGAGTGAGCCGTTCGCCGGCCGCACCGCCCTGCTCTCGCCGTTCGACAGGCTGGTGCACAACCGCCAGCGCACGCTCGAGCTCTTCGAGTACGAGTACACGCTCGAGATGTACAAGCCCGCCGATGCCAGGCGCTGGGGATTCTTCGCGCTGCCGATCCTGCACGACGACAGGCTCGTGGGAAAGCTCGACGCCAAGGCGGACCGCAAGGCCGGCGTCCTCACCGTGAACGCCGTGCACGAGGACGTTCCCTTCACGACACGGATGCGGTCGGCCGTCGACGCCGAGATCGAGAGCCTCGCCTCCTGGCTGGGGCTCGAGCTGCGCGGCTGAGTGCACTCGCGTCTGCGACCGAGCCTCGGCCGCCGAGGCTATTCGCGCAGCATGGCCCGCAGCGTCTGGACGGTGTCGGCATCCGTCGCCGGCTTGTCGTCTCGATAGCTCTTCACGCGGGCGAACCGCAGCGCGATGCCGCCGGGGTAGCGGCTCGAGCGCTGCACGCCGTCGATCGCGATCTCGACGACCGTGATCGGCTCGACCCAGACCGTGCCGGCCGTGCGGCGCACCTCGATCTCCTGGAAGCGCTCGGTCTGCCAGCGCAGCAACGCATCGGTCAGCCCCTTGAAGGTCTTGCCGACCATCACGTAGTCGCCGGGTTCACCGAACTCACCGGTGGGATCGAGCGCTCCGAGATGAAGGTTCGACAGCAGCCCGGTGCGCCGCCCCGAGCCCCACTCGCACGCCAGCACGACGAGGTCGTAGGTGTGGACGGGCTTCACCTTGATCCAGCTCGACCCGCGTCGGCCGGCGGCATACGTCGAGCCGATCGCCTTCACGACGACGCCCTCGTGGCCGGCCGCCAGGGCTTCACGTGACACTCTCTCCGCCACCTCGGGATCGCTCGTGACCTCGCCCGGGATGCGGTTGGCCGGCGCTATCCGCTCGAGCTCGGCGATGCGGATCGCCAGCGGTTCGTCGAGCAGGTCGCGCCCGTCGAGGTGGAGCACGTCGAAGAACCACGGATGCAGCACCGTCGAGCGGGCGGCATCGGCGCCGAACGTCGACATGGTCTCCTGGAACGGTCGCGGCGCTCCGTCCTCGTCGAGGGCGAGCGTCTCGCCGTCGAGGATGACGTCGTGGACGGGCATCCGACGCACGACGTCGACCACCTCGGGCAGTCTGCGGGTGATGTCGGCGAGGTTGCGGGTGAAGACGCGGATGTCGTCGCCCGAACGGTGCACCTGGATGCGGGCGCCATCGAGTTTGAACTCGACGGATGCCTCTCCGGTGGCCTCGAGTGCTGCCGCGGCGCTGGCCGCTGTTCCGGCGAGCATGGGGAGAACTGGCCGGCCCACGACGAGGCCGACCGAGTCGAGCTCCTCGGCCGTGCCGGTGAGCGCCAGCCGTGTGGTCTCGCCGAGGTCGCCCGACAGCATCGCGGCCCGGCGAACGCTCGCGATCGGCCGGTCGGAGGCCCGGGCCACGGCGTCGGTGAGCACGCCCTCGAGTGCGCCGGTGCGCACCTCGCCGAGGAGCACTCGGCCGATGAGATCCTGTTCGGTCGCCGTCGCGCGTGCGGTGAGAGAACGGAGCACGTCGGCGCGCGCCCCCGCCGAGCCGCCACCCGACGTCGCGAGCAGCTGGTCGAGCACGGTATCGAGGTCGGCGATCGCGAGTGATGCTTCCTCTGCGGGCGACCCCATGGCGGCTTCCATGCCGCGCCAGCCGACGCCGACCCGCCCCTGGCGGGGCTTGCCCACCAGGAAACCGACGGCCGGTGCGATCTCGTCGGGCTCGAGGCGGCGCAGCAGCTCGGCCAGGGCCTCGACCTTGGCGAGGCGCGAGCGCGTCGCAGTCACGGCATCCGTCGTCGTCACAAGCTCGTGGAGCAGCACCGGCTCAGTCTGTCATCGCCCGCCGACATGAGTGGGGGCATTGACACGGATGAGGCTCAGGCCCCTTGACCGCGAGGCGAGAGTGAGTGTACAGTCACTCTCATGGCCGAACGCAGCTCCATCCTCTCGACAGCGGAGATCCGCAAGCCCGTCGTCGCAGCGAGCGCGGTGCGCGAGTTCGCCCGCGGCGGCTACCATTCCACGACGATCGCGGCTGTCGCGAACGAGGCCGGCATCTCGCCCGCCTATGTCTTCAAGCTCTTCCCGAGCAAGGAGAAGCTGTTCGTCGTCGCGCTCGAGGCCTGCTTCGCGCAGGTCGTCGAGGCTCTGTCTGCCGGTGCGGATGCCGCGGTCGACCAGTCCCCGGAGGCCGTGCTCGACGCCATGGGCGCCGCCTACTCCGACCTCATCCGCGACCGCACCCTGCTCATGCTGCAGGTGCACGCGCAGTCGGCCGCCGAGATCCCCGAGATCGGCCAGGCACTGCGGAACGGTCTGGCGAAGGTGACCGCCTTCGCACAGGGCCGCTCCGGCGCCGACGACGAGGCTGTGCAGCACTTCATCGCCTACGGTCAGCTCTGCCACCTCATCGTCACTGCCCGCATCGACGAGGTGCCGGAGTCGTGGGCGCGCCTGTTGTCCGCCGGCATCCGCCACCCCGAGTAGACCAAGCGGGCCTGCGCTCCGCGTCTTTTTGCCCACAAGAGTGAGTGATCAATCACTCTCGACCTGACCACCATCGCCCGACACAGAAGGAGCACATCATGACCACGTCCGCCACATCACAGATCGCGGAGACAGCGCCGCCCGTGCGCAGCACCCGCCGCTGGCTCGCCCTCACCGTGCTCGCACTCGCCCAGTTCCTCGTGGTGCTCGACGCCTCGATCGTGAACATCGCCCTCCCCGTTCTCGGGCAGCAACTCGGCCTCGACACGGCAGCGCTGGCCTGGGTCATCACCGCATACGTGCTCCCGTTCGGTGGCCTCCTGCTCCTCGGAGGCCGGCTGGCCGACCGCTATGGTCATCGTCGCCTGTTCCTGATCGGAGTCGCCGGATTCGTGGCGGCCTCCGCCCTCGCCGGGCTCTCCGTGAGCGGCGGGATGCTGCTCGGAGCCCGGGCCGTCCAGGGTGCATCCGCCGCACTGCTGGCCCCGGCTGCCCTGGCCCTGCTCACCCAGCTGTTCCGGGTCTCGGCTGATCGCACCAAGGCCCTCGGGATCTGGGGCGGCGTCGCCGGCATCGGCTCGGCCGCCGGCGTTCTACTGGGCGGAGTGCTCACCGGAGCCTTCGGTTGGCAGTCGGTGTTCTTCGTGAACGTGCCGATCGGCCTCATCGTGCTCGCCGCCATCCCGCTACTGATCACCCGCGACCCTGCGTCGGTCCCCTCGCGTCTCGACGTGCCGGGCGCAGCCACCATCACCGGAGCCCTCGTGGCCGTCGTCGGGGCACTGAGTGCTCTGCAGCAGCTCGGACTGACGCATCCGTTGACTCTCGGGCTGCTTCTCACGGCAGTCGTGCTCGGCGCCGCGTTCGTGCTGATCGAACGGCGCACGACCGATCCTCTCGTACCCCTGTCGGTCTTCCGCAATCGCAATCTCACGACCGGCAATCTGGTCATGCTTCTGGTCGGCGCCGCCATGGTCGCGCTGTTCTTCGCCCTCTCGGTCTTCATGCAGGCCGTGCTCGGCTACGACGCTCTCACCGCCGGCCTCACGCAGCTTCCCCTCGCCGGCGCTCTCGTCGTCGTGGCGGGCCTCGCCCCGGGCCTTGTGGGCAGATTCGGCGTGAAGGGCACCCTCTTGGGCTCCCTCGTCATTCTGGCCGCCGGCCTCGTCTGGCTGGCCATGGCCCCCGCGGACGCCGTCTACGTGGTGGACATCCTCGGGCCGAGCCTGCTCATCGGCGTCGGCCTCGGCGGCGCGTTCGTCACGGCGACGCAGCTCTCGGTCGACGGAGTCGACGGCGGCGAGACCGGGCTGGCCGGCGGCCTGGTGAACACCAGCCAGCAGATCGGCGGCGCCCTCGGGCTCGCCGTGCTGGCCTCCGTGGCCGCGGCTCGCACCGAGGTGCTCAGGGCTGCAGGCGCTCCACTCGGTGACGCGCTCACCGGCGGCTTCTCCTGGCTCTTCCTCGGAGCCGCCGCTCTCACCGTGGCAGCCGGTGTCGTGGCGGCGTTCGCGACCGGACACCCGGCGCTCCGGGACTGAGTGGCGCTCGCCCTTGCCTGCGGCATCCGCCGGTCGTACCGTCGAGGCATGACCGAGCCCAACCCGGAGCGCCTGCAGGGGCGCGAGTTGCTGGCCGGCGTGACGGCCGACCTCCAGTCGCAACCCGACGTGGGGGTCGGTCGCATGTTCGGCTCCGAGGGCTACTCGGTGCGCGGCAAGCTGTTCGCCTTCGTCTCGACCGATGGCTCCCTCGTCGTGAAGCTGCCGGCCGAGCGCATCGAGGCACTCGGCCTCGACAACATGGTGATGCACGGTGGCCCGGCGAAGGAGTGGGCCACGGTGCCGCTCGCCGATGGTGCTGATCGCTGGCGGGCCGTCTGCGACGAGGCGCACGCCTTCGTCGACGAGATCACCCCGCGCTGACAGACCAGCCAGCACCACGAACCGGCTCGCCACTTTCGGTCGCAATTCACCGCGTTCAGCGACAGAAAGTGGCGAGCCCGCGCCCCAGCGGGCTGGACCGCGGGAGTAGCAGGCTGCCGGATGCCGCGCTACGCCGGCAGAGGCATCCGTCGAGGCGCATTCGCCACGACGAGCGAGGCGACACCGATGAGCAGGATGATGGGCGCTCCGATCTCGAGCGCGAGCTGCAGGCCCACCGAGGTGGCGAGCACGCCGAGGCCGAGGGCGGCGACGGCCTGCACGAGGTAGCCGATGACGTAGGCCGCCGAGATGACCCCGGCCCGGTGGTGAGCCGGGGCGCTGGCCGTCACGAGGCCGAGCCCGCCCGAGAACATCAGGCTGTACCCGGCGCCCGCCACGAGGGAGGCGACGATGAAGGCGGGAAGCGAGTGCGCGAGGCCGGCCACGATGAGCAGCCCGAGTCCGGCTGTGGCGAGCACCGGGCCGAGAGTCACGGCCAGGCGCGGGCGCATCGGACGCGCCAGCACGGCGACCACGCCGATGGCCACCGCAGAGAGCGAGATGATCGCGCCGTCGACGAAGGCGTTGTCGCTGCGCACGAGGTCGCGGGCGATCTGCGCTCCGAGCGCGAGGAAGATGGCGCCCATCGCGTATGCCGCCGAGATTCCCAGCGCGCCGGCGAGAAAGGCCGGGCGCTCGCCGAGCGGCATCCGGGGAAGGCGAGGCTGCCAGCGTTCACTGCCGTCACGCGCATGACGCGGCAGCAGGAACGCGGCGACGCCCACCACGACGATCACGGCAGTGAGCACCCAGAAGCTCAGGTGCAGAGGCGCCGGGGCGTACTGCACCAGCGCTCCTCCGACGAGGGTGGCGAGTGCGAGGCCCGTCGCCGTGGAGGCCGTCGTCGCCGAACTCGCCCTGCGAGCGCCGTCGGGCCCGCCGAACTCGACCATCGCGGCTGTGGCCGGGCTCAGCGAGAGCCCGACGCCGACGCCCATGAGAGCCCGGCCGACGAAGACCCAGGTGAGGTCGGGGGCGATCCCGAAGACGACGGACCCGGCAGCGAGGGCACCCAGGCCCATGAGGATGACGGTACGACGCCCGATCACGTCGGACAGGTTGCCGAAGATGATGAGCACGGGCACCAGGACGATCGGGTACACGGCGAAGATCGCCGTGCTGACGGCCGGCGGCAGTCCCCACTCCTGCGCGTAGAGCGGGTACACGACCGTCGGCGCTCCACTCGCCCAGAGGGCCAGGCCGGCGACGGATGCCGCAGTCCAGAAACTTCCACGCTGTGACAGGGTCACGGGTCCGCCTTTCGGGCTCACACGAGCTCCACCTGAATTGGTTTCACCAAGTTAGCATGCTGACTACGTTTCTCCTAGTCAGTTGCTATGATCGATGCATGACGAGTGCGACGACCCCCAGCGCCGAGCGTTGCTCGATCGCGCGCAGCCTCGAGGTGCTCGGCCAGAAGTGGTCGATGCTCATCGTGCGCGAGGCGTTCTGGGGACGCACCCGCTTCGCCGAGTTCCGAGCCCGGCTCGGCGTCGCCCCCGACGTGCTCACCGATCGCCTGGGCCGTCTCGTCGACGCCGGCATCCTCGAACGTCGCCCCTACCGAGCCGACGGCGAGCGCGAGCGCGAGGAGTACGTGCTGACGGATGCCGGCACCGCCCTGCTGCCGGTGCTCGCGGCGATGAACGCCTGGGGCGATGAGTTCCGCCCGACGGGCTTCGGCTCGGCCGCCGTCTACACCGACCGGGCCTCGGGGTCACCGGTGCGGCTGGCCTTCCTCGACCCCGACGGGGTCGAGCACGATGCAGCCGATGTGACCGTCGTGCGCGGTCCGGGAGCGGCATCCGTCGTCTGACAAGCCCCTTGCCCCTGTCGGTGGCCGGGCCTACGGTCGAGCCATGGACGTCACAGACTGGCTGCTCGACTCCGATCCCGCGATCCGCTGGCAGGTTCTGCGAGACCTCACCGATGAACCCCCCGAGGCCGCTGAGGCCGAACGCGCCAAGGTGACGACGGAGGGGTGGGGTGCCGCGCTGCTCGCCCTGCAGGACGACAAGGGTTACTGGGGCGGCGACGAGTACGGCGAGGATCGCAAGAGCGTGCACTGGACGCTGCAGTCGCTGCGTCGCTTCGGCATTGATCCGGATGCCCCATCAGTCGCCTCGGCCGTGAAGCTGGTGCACGACAATGTCGTCTGGCACTACTGGGACGACCTTCCCTACTTCTCGGGCGAGGTGGAGCCGTGCATCAACGGCGGCGTGCTGGCCTCGGCCGCGTACTTCGGCGCGTTGGGCGAGGGCAGCGACCGCATCATCGCGCGGCTGCTGGCGGAACAGCTCGAGGACGGCGGCTGGAACTGCGAGGCGCCCGAGTCGACCAAGGCCTCATTCGACACCACGCTCTGCGTGCTGGAGGGGCTCGCCGAGTACGAGCGGGCCGCCAGCCAGGTGAACACCTCGGAGGAGACGGATGCCGACCGCGTCGTGCTGACGGCCGTGACCACCGCCCGCCACCGCGGCGAGGAGTACTTGCTGGAGCACAACCTCTTCCGCCGGCTGTCCACCGGGGAGATCGTGCAGCCGCGCTACGGCAACCTGTCGTTCCCGCCGTACTGGTTCTACGACATCCTGCGCGCGCTCGACTATTTCCGCAGTACGGGGCAGGTGGCCGACCCGCGGGTCGAGGACGCCATCGACAAGCTCATCGCCCAGCGCCAGGACGACGGCCGCTGGCTCGCCGGGAAGCCGTGGCCCGGCGAGGTGTACTTCGCCCTCGACGCGCCTGAGGACGAGCCCAGCCGCTGGAACACCCTGCGCGCACTCCGCGTGCTGCGCTGGTGGGACGGCGAGCTCGGGTAGCCGCCCCTCCGGCTGTCCGGCCGTTCGCGAGACCGCCGGCTAGACCTCGGTGTGCCCGAGCTCGGGCCCGGCGAGGAAGACCGCCCGCACGTCGGCGAGCACCTCGAGTTCGAGCACGACGATCTCGTTGGCTCCGGCGCGCACGACAGGCCCCGGCACGAAGAGCGTGCGCTGCGGGCCGCGGCGCCAGTAGCGCCCGAGCAGGAAGCCGTTCACCCACACGAGGCCCTTGCCCCAGCCGGCCGTGTCGAGGAACAGGCCATCGGCGTCTGCGTCGAGCGTGAACTCCCCCCGCGCGATCACGGGTCCGGCTGTGTCGGTTCCGGATGCCGTGCCGCTCGACGCGGCGTCGGCCGCAGCGTCGACCGCTGGGGCGGCAGCCACTCCGGGCACCGCATCCAGCTCGATCGGCGTCACGGCCCAATCGAGCACCGGCGCCCCGTCGAGTCGGGCGCCACCGATGAGTCCCTTGGCCTCGCCGATGCGCTGGCCGTAGTTCACCCGGCCCTGGTCCTCGACGAGGATGCTCAGCTCGCCGCCCGTGCGGGGCAGGGCGATGGCGTTCTCGTGCGAGTCGCGGGCGAGCACGCCGACGGGCGCTCCGTCGAGGAACACCCAGGCGCGGTCGCGCACCTCTTCGAAGCCGAGGATTCCGGCACCCGCACGGTCACCCGGCAGCGTCGTGGTGAACAACGCCAGCCCCCGGTCGTGCTGAAGGTCGTCGAATGTCGGCAGTTCCCGGTGTGCGCTCGTCGTTCCGAGCGGTGAGCCGGATGCCGCGACCACATCGAACAGCGCAGCGACCCTCTGCAGCGGCACCTCGAACGCCGCGGCGGCGGCCGCGGCATCCGGAACCTCCGAGGGAACCGGAGCGTACTTCGCGATCACGTCGCGGAAGGCGAAGTACTTGGCCGTCGGATGCCCGGCCTCATCGAGTGGGGCGTCGTAGTCGTAGCTGGTGACGATCGGCTGGTACATGCCCTTGTCGTTGGCTCCACTGGTGAGGCCGAAGTTCGTGCCGCCGTGGAACATGTAGAAGTTGACCGATCCGCCGACGGAGAGGATCGCGTCGAGATCGGCTGCTGTCTGCTCCACCGTGTTGGTGTGGTGGTGCGTTCCCCAGCTGTCGAACCAGCCGTTCCAGAACTCGGCGCACATGAGCGGGCCTGTCGGCTGGTGCTCGCGCAGGGTCGCGAAGCGTTCGGCCGTGCGCGACCCGAACGAGGCCGTGAGGTGCAGGCCCGGCAGGCTCCCGTCGGAGAGCATCTCGGGTGTCGGCTGGTCGATGGTGGTGAGCGGCACGGTGATGCCGGCGTCGCGGGTGACCTGCACGAGGTGAGCGAGGTAGTCCTTGTCGGAGCCGTAGGCGCCGTACTCGTTCTCGATCTGCACGAGCACGACGGGTCCGCCGCGATCGATCTGCAGCGGCGCGACGATCGCGTAGACCTGCTGCAGGTACTCGGTCACGGCCTCGAGGTAGCGCGGCTCCGAGCTGCGCGGGCGTACCTCGGGGTCACGCAGAAGCCAGGCCGGCAGCCCACCGTTGTCCCACTCGGCGCAGATATAGGGCCCCGGGCGCACGATGGCGTGCATCCCCTCGGCGGCCACAAGTTCGAGGAACCGGGCCAGGTCGAGCCCGCCCTCCGTCGAGAACTCCCCGCGTCGGGGTGAGTGCGCATTCCAGGCGACGTAGGTCTCGATGGTGTTGAGACCCATGAGGCGCGCCTTGCGGATGCGATCGGCCCACTGCTCGGGGTGCACCCGGAAGTAGTGCATGGCACCGGAGATCACTTGGTGCGTGCGCCCGTCGAGGAGGAAGTCGGTCTCGCCGATGGTGAATTCAGACATGGAGGTCCTCAGGAATGAGAGATGGGATGGTGAACGGATGCGGGTCGCGGCTCATGCCCCGACCCGCATCCGCTCACCGGATGACGCGCCGTCGCCCAGCGACGGACAGGGTCACTTGTTGACGGTGAAGCCCTGGCCGTTGCCGTAGTCGACGAGCTGCTTCTGCCACTCGGCGAGGCCGTCGTTCAGGTCGCCCTTGTTGGCGTACGACTGCCCGACGGTGTCACCGAAGATGCTGTTCGCGTACACCTGGAACGGCAGGTACTGCCAGCCGCTCGGGACGTCCTTGGCTGCTGCGGTGAGCACCTCGTTGATCTTCTGGCCGCCGAAGTACTCGGGCGCCTGGGCGAGGAACTCGTCGGACTCGAGGTCGGCTGTGGTGGCCGGGAAGCCGCCCTTCTCGAGGAAGACCTTGATCGACTCCGGGTCGTTGTTCAGCCACTTGAGGAACGCGGCGGCGAGGGCCGGGTTCTTCGACTGCTTGATCACGGCCTGTCCACCGCCACCGTTCTCGGCCGAGGCGGGAGTACCGTCGTAGGTCGGGATCGGAGCGACTCGCCAGTCACCCGAGGCGTCGGGAACGCTGCCCTCGAGAACGCCGGGCATCCACGCGCCGGTGATGAGCGTGGCGATGGTGCCGTCGCCGAGGCCCTTGTACCACTCGTCGCTCCAGCCGGGGATGTCGGAGAGCAGTCCGCCGTCGATCAGGCGGTTCCAGTTGTCGGCCCACTTCTTGCTGCCGGCGTCGGCGAGGTCGATGGTCACGTCGGTGCCGTCGGCCTGGAACGGCTGGCCGCCCGCCTGCCAGATCATGCTCGTGGCGAAGCCGGAGTCACCGGTGTCGGAGGTGATGTACTTCGTCGGGTCGGCCGCGTGCAGCTTCTCAGCGGCAGCGACGTACTCGTCCCACGTGGTCGGCACCTCGATGCCGTACTGGTCGAAGACGGTCTTGTTGTAGAACATCGACATGGGGCCGGAGTCCTGCGGCAGGCCGAAGACCTTGTCGCCCGAGGTCACGGATCCCCAGGTGGACGCCGAGTAGTCGTCCTTCAGGTCGCCGAACCCGTACTGCGAGAGGTCGACGAGCGAGTCGGACAGCGAGAACTGCGGGATGGCGTAGTACTCGATCTGGGCGACGTCGGGGGCGCCGGAGCCGGCCTTGATCGCGTTCTGGAGCTTCGTGTACTCGTCGGTGTTGGTTCCGGCGTTGACGAGCTTCACGTCGACCTTGGGGTAAGCCTTCTCGAAGGCCGCGACCTGGGCCTCGGCAGAGGGGGTCCAGCTCCAGTACGTGATGGTGCCGCCCTTCTCGAGGGCTGCATCGAGGTCGGATGCCGAGCCGGAGCCTCTGGACGAACCGGAGTCGGCCGAGCAGCCGACGAGGGCGGCACTGATGGCCGCGACGGCGACGATCGCTGCTGCGCTCCGACGGATGCCGGAGCTGCTGCGCTTGATGGTCATGGTGTTCCTTTCACTTCCTTGTAAACGGTTCCGGTGCAGGACGCCCCGGGTGAGAGTGGTGCTGTATCTCGCAAGCGGATGCCTCTCGAACACTCACTTGACGCTTCCGGCGCTCAGCCCCGACTGCCAGAAACGCTGCAGGACGAGGAAGGCGGCGACGATGGGGAGGATCGTGAGCAGGGAGCCCGTGATCACCAGGTTGTAGATGGGCTGCGCCGCGACCCCGGTCGCCTGCGCGTTCCACTGGTTGAGGCCGACCGTGAGAGGGAACCAGGCCGGGTCGCTCAGCATGATCAGCGGAAGGAAGTAGTTGTTCCAGGTCGCGACCACGGCGAACAGCAGCACGGTGACGATTCCCGGCGCAAGCAGGCGGATGGAGATGGTGAAGAAGGTGCGGAACTCGCCGGCACCGTCGATGCGAGCAGCCTCGAGCAGTTCCGTCGGAATCGACTCCGCCGCGTAGACCCAGATCAGGTACAGGCCGAAGGGGCTGATGAGCGACGGGATGATGATCGCCCACGGGGTGTTCGTGAGGCCCAGCTGGCTGAACATGAGGAACGTCGGCACCGCGAGCGCGGTTCCGGGGATCGCGATAGCACCGAGCACGACGGCGAACACGGCACGCCGACCCGGGAAGCGGTACTTCGCCAGTCCGTACCCGGCGATTGTCGCGAGCAGGGTCGCACCGCCTGCGCCGACGACCACGTAGAGCAGCGTGTTGCCGAGCCAGCGCACGAAGATGCCGTTGTTGTAGCTGAGCGTCTGCGCGATGTTGTCGAACAGCGCGAAGTCGCTTCCGAACCACAGGCCGAAGGTGGAGAACAGCTCGGGCTGCGTCTTGGTGGCGTTGATCACGAGCCACACGAGCGGCACGAGCGTGTAGACCACGAACAGGAGCATCAGGAGCGTGAGCGCGATGGACTTGCGCGACCGTGGCCGCGAGTTGTCTCGACTGCGCACGTAGGCGGGGGCGCTCATCGGTCTTCCTTCCGCGAGCCGCGGAGTTGCACGACGTAGGCGATCACCGCGGTGATCACGCCCATGACGATCGCCACCGTGGCCGAGTAGTTGAACTGCTGCCCGGCGAAGGAGAGGTTGTACGCGTACATGTTCGGGGTGAAGTAGCTCGTGATGATGTTCGGCGCCAATGGCTTGAGGATGTTCGGCTCGTTGAAGAGCTGGAAGCTTCCGATGATGGAGAAGATGGCGGCGATCACGATCGCGCCGCGGAGGGCGGGGATCTTGATTCCGGTGATCACACGGAACGGGCCGGCGCCGTCGAGTTCGGCGGCCTCGTAGAGCTCGGTGGGGATGGTGCGGAGGGCCGCGTAGAAGATGAGCATGTTGTAGCCCACGAACTCCCACGTGACGATGTTTCCGATGGCCGGGAGGATCCACTCCCGGGTGAACGGCGTGATGACCTCGGAGCCGAGGAAGTCGTTGATGTTGGCTGCCAGCCCGAAGTTGCCTCCGTAGATGAAGCCCCACATCAAGACGGCCACCACGGCCGGAACCGCGTAGGGCAGGAAGATCACGATGCGGAAGAAGCCCGTGGCGTGCAGCCGAGCGCTGTCGATCGCCATGGCCGCTGCCAGGGCGAGCACGAGCATGATCGGCACCTGGATGACGAGGAAGAGCAGCACGCGCAGGAACGATTCCCAGAACTTGCCGTCGGAGAGCACCAGCAGGTAGTTCTCGAAGCCGACGAAGGCGTTTCCGCCCACCAGCTGCTCGCGGAACAGGCTGAGGTACACCGCGTAGATCACCGGCGCGATGAACACGAGAAGGAACACGGCCATGAATGGACCGACGAAGGCCCATCCGCGCCAGTCGCGTCGGGCCTTCCGGCTCGGTCGCGGGATCGGAAGTCCCTGCTGTCGTGACAACGTCGTCATTTCACTCTTTCGTGGAGAACCTATGTTTACGTCAACATGTGGTGGTGGAACAGTAGCATGTTGACGTAACCATGACAAAGGAGACTCATGACGGCCACGGATGAAACAGGCGCAGTCGAAGCGTCCCGCCGCCGCGGTCCGTCGATGGCGGATGTCGCCCGCGAGGCCGGGGTGTCCGGCCAGACGGTGTCTCGCGTGTCCACCGGGCGCCCCAACGTCGACGAGGAGACCCGACGCCGCGTGCTCGAGGCCATGCAGAAGCTCGGCTACAGGCCCAACAGCGCCGCCCGCGCCCTGCGCTCCGGCCGCTTCCGCACCATCGGCGTCATCATGTTCACCCTCTCGTCGTACGGCAACATGCGCACCCTCGACGCGATCGCCGTCACAGCGGCATCCGCCGGCTACTCGATCACCCTTCTCCCCGTGCAGCACCTGACGCAGGGCGAGGTCTCCGTGGCCTTCGGCCGCCTGAGCGAGCAGGCCGTCGACGGGATCATCATCATCATCGAGGCGCACCTGCTCGACGATGCCGACATCACCCTCCCGCCCGGCCTGCCCGTCGTCGTGGTCGATTCCAGCGCCCGCTACCCGTACCCGGTGGTCGACACCGATCAGGCGCAGGGCGCCCGCATCGCCACGGAGCACCTGCTCGACCTGGGACATCAGACCGTCCAGCACATCTCCGGACCGCTGGGCTCGTTCTCCGCCGGTCGTCGTCGAGACTCCTGGGCCGAGACGCTCCGCTCTCGTGGGGCATCCGTTCCCGAGGTGATCGTGGGCGACTGGTCGACGGATGCCGGCTACAGGGCCGGCCTGGATCTCGCCGACGATCCGGATGTGACCGCCATCTTCGCCGCAAACGACCAGATGGCCCTCGGCGTGATCCGCGCCCTGCATGAGCGCGGCGTCGCGGTGCCTGATGATGTGAGCGTCGTGGGATTCGACGACATGGAGGAGGCGGGGAGCTTCTGGCCGCCGCTCACCACAGTGCACCAGCACTTCGACGAGGTGGGCCGCCTGAGCGTGAGCCAGCTCCTCGACGAGATCGACGGCGACCTCCCCGAGGAGCTCACCGTGCGGGTGCCGACGGAGCTCGTCGTGCGCGCCAGCACCGGCCCGGTCGGACCCGCTCGCACGACGGGCCGCTGAGGAGCGACTGCGCGCGCCGGGACACCGGCCGCAGCGCGAGCGCGGTTCCCGGTCGGACCGGACTCGAGAAGCGGGACGACGGCCCGACCGGCCGCCGCCCCTCTCCGCGAACTCCTACTTGCTCACGGTCACCGAGACCGGGAGGCTCGTGGTCGTCCCCGCCGCATTGGTGAAGGCGACCGTGTAGCTGTACGTCCCCTTCGCCTTGCCCGTGACCGCGAGGGCGGCTTTCTGGGCAGCCGGCGTTCCTGCCTTGAGCTCGCCCGATCCGATCGCCGTGCCGTTCTCGTAGAACGTGTACGACGTCGCATTCGTGCCCCACCACAGGTTGGCCGTCAGTGTGTACCTGCCGTCCTTGTCGTGGTTGTCGTGGCTGAGCACCGGGGTGCTCGGATTGGCGTCCTTGACCACGACCGCGACCGACTGGGTCTTCGTCGTGCCCGAACCGTTCACGAGGGCTCCCGTGTAGACGTAGGTGCCGTTCTTCCGATCCGCGACATCGACCACAGCCTGCTGGGCGGCCGGCGTGGCCGAGGTCAGGCGCACGGTCTTGATCAGCGAACCGTTCTCGTAGAGCTTGAACAGCGTGGCGTTCGTGCCCCACCACAGGTTCATCGTGATGCGGTAGCTGCCATCGAGGAGTCCGGTGTCCCAGCCGTTGTCCGAGGCGAGCACGCCCACGGCCGGCTTCGACGTCGATCCGTCGCCAGCGGGCACCTCTGAAGGCACGACAGGTTCGGAGACAGCGACGCCGTCCTCGAATCCGGGGGCGGATGCCGTCACGGTCACCGTGATCGCCTTGTCGATGTCGGCCTCGCCGACGCGATAGTCGGCACCGGTCGCGCTGCCGATAGCGGTTCCGTTGCGGTTCCAGCGGTAGGCCAGCGTCGCACCGGCCGGATCCGCCGTCGCCCCGACGGCGGTCAGCGTCTCGCCGAGCAGCGCAGCTCCCTCGATGTGCGGAGCCGTCACCGCCACCGACCGCGTCACCACGACGGAGTAGGTCCGGCTCGCTCCGTCGGGAGCCGTCACCACGAGGGTCGCGGTCCCGGCGTTCTCATCGGCCTGGGTGATGGCGATCGTGGCGTTGGAGTCGACGGCCACGCCGGTCACTCGCGGCCAGCGGTCTCCCTCGACCTCCAGGGAGTAGTCGGTCGTGCTGCCGCTGAACCCCGGCAGCGCCGCACCGTCGACGCTGAGACGCGCCAGGTCGGTGACCCCGGCCGCCGAGGCGGTGCGGGCGTAGATCTCCACCTCCGACACGATCATGTGCGTGTTGGCGTAGGCATCCATGACCACCCGCACCTGCTTGGCCTGCACGCCGCCGAGGGACACGTCGACGACCGGCGCGGTGCCATCCGCCGGGATCGGCACGTCGACGGTTCCGGCGGATGTCCATGCGCTGGATCCCGGCGCCTGGTACTCCACCCTCATGGTCTTCGCCCAACTCGTGGTGCTGTCCTTGTAGAACCGCACGGTCACGTGATTGACGGTCGAGGCCGCTGCGAGGTTGTACGTCAGGGTGTCCTGGGCGTTCTTGTTCGCGCTCCTCCAGTTCGACCAGCCCTTGTCGTTGGTCACGCCGTTCTTGGTGCGATCGACGCTGTAGGACGCGCTCTCAGTGAAGGTGGCGGCTGCGGTGCTGGCGGGAGCGATGTTCTTCTCTCCGGGCGCCGTGACGATGACGGACAACGTCGCGGGAAGGGCCGGCGCCGACGCGTCGTTCGACGCTGCCGATCCGGGAATCGTCAGCACTCCGGGGGCAGCGAGAGCCGCATCCGTCAGTCCCGACCAGTCCCAGGTGACAGCCGCGGCATAGCGGTTGTCGCTGGCGCCGATCTGTGCGGGCACCGAGGTCGGGGCGGCAGCACGGACGGAGGCTGCTGACGCCCCGGCATAGGTGGTCACGGACACGGGGTCGGTCGACGCGAACCCGCCGATGTCGACGACGACCTCGGCCGAGTCGAACGCGGCACCGAAGAGGTCGGTTCCGCTTCCACTCAGTGTCACCGAGCCCGGCTTCGACCAGTCGGCATCGCCGACGTCCCAGGTCACGGCCGCGCTGCGCTGCACGCCGCCGCGGTAGGTGACTGTGACGGTCGACGGCAGGGTCGGTGCGACCCCGGCGATCGTGCTCGCCGTCGTCGGGTTCACCGACACGATCTGCGTGTCCTTGAGGGACCACAGCTGGTTGGACCCGTTGTTCGACGGCCACGTGCCGACGACGGTTCCGTCCGCGGTCGCCTGCCCGTTCACGTCGAGGGCACGCGCGTAGGCCGCGCTGACCAGCCCGAAGGTGGTGCCGTTCGTCGTGCTCGGGATCCACTGCAGTGCTTTGTCGGCCGCCGCCTGTTCCGGCGTGGCGTCGACGAGCACGGTTCCGGATGCCGTGGACCCGAGTACCCGCCCGACCCCGTTGCTCAGCACGATGCGTTCGCGATTGGTGCCGGCGCCCGAGACGACCTTCGCCGTCCAGAGCTGAGTGCCCGCCTGCTGCGCCGTGGTCGCCGTGGTCGTGATCGTCACGCCGCCCGCACCGGTCTGGGCGGGGGCTGTGAGGGCCTTGCCGCTCTGGGTTCCGATCAGCTGGTAGCCATGGCCGTCCTCGACCCGGGTCGCCGTCTCGGCGACGCCCGACGCTCCGCTCACCACGAGGGTGGTGACGGACTTGGCCGGGACCGTGATGTGCGCCGTCTTGCTCGCCGCATCGATGGCCACCGGGGCTCCGGTGACCAGGGCGTTCTTCTCCACGTCGTCCGCGGGCGAGGCGGTGGTGACGACGGGGGTCACCGTTGCGCCGGCGGCGATCGTGCCGAAGCCCGACAGGTCGAGCGTGATGTCGCGGGCGCTGGAGTCTGAGTTGACGTGCACGAGGTTCAGTCCTGCGCCGTCGGCGGTCAACGCCGCCGTCGTCTGCGTGTTGTTCGTCGGGATGAAGTTGTCACCGGGGCGGATGTAGTGGGTGAAGTTGCGCACGGTGTTGTACTTCGCGTTGGTGAGCACCTTGCACGAGGGGTCGGCACTGCCGTCGGCGATGCGACGCAACGACTGACCCTGGGCGTTGCAGTCGAAGTCGACGAAGACGCTCCCCCAGTTCAGCTTCTCGACCTTCTGCATGTTGTAGAGGTCCTCGACCGGCTGCCAGAACACCCAGGCGCTCGGCTCCAACTCGCGCATGTCGTCGATCATGCGGGTGGCGACGCCGATGCCATTCTCGATGTTGGTCTGGTTGAAGCCCGTGCCGTCCCAGTCGCCCTCGACCTCGCTCATCCAGAGCGGCTTGCCGGAGGCCTTGGCGATGTCGCGCGCGACGAGGCGGTCGGAGGTGCCATAGGTGTGCACGTTGAGCTGCGACACCAGGTCCTTCGACTGCTGGCTCCAGGCGTTCCAGTTGGTGGCGAAGATGGACGGGTTGGTCTCGTCCATCGCCGAGATCTTCACGTCGGTCGTCGTGTCGGCTGCTGCGAGCTTCGCAGCGAGCACCTTGATCATCTGGTCCTGGGCTGCCGGGCCGATGTGTGCGCCCTCCTGGCGGCTGGCGGACGTCGGCCATCCGTTCGATCCCAGGGTCGTCGACCAGTAGTTGGTGTTCGGCTCGTTGAACGGGTCGAGGGTGTCGAAGTCGACGCCGTAGGTGCTCTCGATATGCTCGACGACCGTCGTGAGGTAGGTGGCGAACTTGTCCATGTTCGCCGGCGCGAGCTGCTCGGTATTGCCGTTGCCGATACCGCCCGAGGCGTAGCCGCTCTGGGTGAGGAAGTAGGGCGGGGAGTTGCTGAACGCCTCCCACTTGGTGATCTTGTCCTTCAGCGCGTTCACCCACCACAGCTGGGTGGCATCCGCCGTGAAGTCGTAGTCGGAGGCGTCATCGCCGTCCCACGCCGCCGCATACCGCGACCGATCGGCGTACGTCGAGGTGATGCGGCCATTCGCATCGGACGCGTCGAGGTCGGGGTTCCACCAGCCGTCGACGGCACCGCCCGGACGGAGGTACGAGGGCACGTCCGTCGCGTTGCCTCCGCCGATGTTGTAGCGGGCGATGTTGAGGTTGAGGCCGTCCTCGCCGAACACCTTGTCGAACAGCTCCTGGCGCACCGAGTCTGGGTACCCGCCGGTGGCGTTCGCGAACCAGACGAGGCTGGTGCCCCATCCGTCGAACGCCGCGCTCGGCGACGCCGGATTCGGCGTGATGGTGACGGGGATGCTCGCCGCCTGCGAGGGGGTTCCTCCCACGGCTGCGGCGGTAACGCTCGTGGCCAGCACGACCGCAGTCGTCAGTGCTGCGGCCCAGCCGGTGCGTATCGACTTCATTGTCATCGTGATCCTTGATCTCTGCTCTGAGGTCCGGTGTCGTACTCGGTAGCGCACATGTTGACGTAGCCAAAGTCATGTTGACGTAAACACTTGCGCGTGTGGCCGAGTATAGGCAACGACAGCCGACCGCGACAAGGAGCAGGACGAGAATCTGTCAGCGATGGCGGCACCGATCAGCCGGGCCGCCGGCATCCGCTAGTCGACGATCATCCCGGCCGTCAGATTGGCCACGACGCCGGTCATGGACCGAGCGCGATCCGAGGCTGCGAACGCCAGGTACTCGGCGACCTCGTCCAGCAACGGGAGCCTGTCGAGCAGGGTATTGCCGGCCAGCCCGGCCAGCCAGTCCGCCCGGGGCGTGGCGGTGAGCGCGGCGATGCGGCCGAACATCTCCCCGGTGTACGACGTGCCGACGGCATCCAGCAGCGCATTCGGACGAACGCACACCACGCGCACCCCGGCGGGCCCGAGCTCTCCGGCCAGCGCACGCGAGAACCCCTCGAGGCCCGCGCTCTGGGCGGCGTTCCCGATGAGTCCTCGGCCGGTCAACCGGGCGCCGGGGGTCGAGATCGTGAGGATCACGCCACCCCCCTGCGCAGTCATGTGCCGCGCGGCCGCCTTCGCCGTGACGAAGTTGGTCTGCAGGTAGCCGGTGACCGGATGCAGGTAATCCGCGAGCGACGTGTCGCCGATGGCGAGCCCCTGAACGTGGTCGAAGCCCACGGCGTTCAACGCCACGTCGATGCCGCCGTGCGCCCGGGCGACGGCATCGACGTGACGGTCGACGGCATCCTGATCCATGGCATCCACCACGGCGATCTCGACCGACCCCCCGCCGGCTCGGATCGAGGATGCCGCAGCCTCGAGACGCGGCAGGCTGCGCCCGGCGAGAAACACCCGGGCGCCCTCTCGCGCGAACACTTGCGCCGCAGCGGCACCGACCGATCCCCCACCGCCGTGGATCACGGCGACCTTGTCTTCGAGCAGCATGCGTCACTCCATTCATTCACCCTTTTGGTTGAATGTACGCCGAGGTGGCGCCGGCGTCAATCCCATTCAGCCCGAGCTGTCTTGGTCTTGCTCCGGCGACGACAATTCGCCTGGACATCAGGGAGGGGTGGACACCCCCGGCGGCGATGTCTCAGGATGGAACGGTGCACCGGCGCACGAGGTTCCGGCGACGACGGAAGGATGCATCCGTGGGCAGAATCATCTCGAACATGTTCATCACGCTCGACGGGGTCTACCAGGGCCCGGGTGGCCGCGACGAGGACACCTCGGACGGCTTCGCGTTCGGCGGCTGGCAGGCTCCGGTCTCCGACGACGAGGCTGGCGCAGCCATCGGCGCCGAGATCGAGCGCATCGATGCCCTGTTGCTCGGCCGGAAGACTTACGACATCTTCGCCGCGTACTGGCCGCATCAGAGCGACGACATCGGCGGCGTCCTGAACCGCGTCCCCAAGTTCGTGGTCTCGAGCACCTTGACCGATCCCACGTGGGAGGGCACGACGGTGCTGCCGGATGCCGCAGCCGCTGGTCGCCTCCGAGACGAGTACAACGAGGTGCACATGTTCGGCAGCGGAGCCCTCGTCCGCTCGCTTCTCGCCGAGGACGTGCTCGATCGCCTGCACCTCTACCTCTATCCGCTCACCCTCGGGCAGGGCAAGCGCCTCTTCGATGACGGGACCATCCCGGCGACCTTCCGTCTGGCGGAGCCGGCGCGCACGTTCCCGAAGGGCGGCGTCTCCCTCGTCTATGAACGCGCAGGGGAGGTGGAACTCGAGGACATGTAGGTCGGCTCGATGGTGATCGAGGTGCGACCCGCCACGCGGTCCGCCGACGTGGCGACCATGGTCGGACCCAAGCGCCCCGACGCGAACGTGTGCTGGTGCCTGAGCTACCGCATCCCTTCGAAGGAGAATCTCGCGCTCTCGGGCACCGCCCGCGGAGAGCGCGTGAAGGAGCTGTGCCGTGAGGACCCGCCGCCCGGCGTCATCGCCTACGACGGCGACGAGGTCGTCGGCTGGGCCGGCGTTCACCCCCGCGCCGACACGACATTCGCCACCAACCGCAGGATCCCACACGTCGACGACCTCGACGTGTGGTCGGTGTGGTGCATCCGGGTACGCCCCGGCCACCGGGGGCAGGGAATCTCGCACGCACTGCTCGAGGGCGCAGTCGCGTTCGCGCGCGACAACGGCGCCCCGGCCATCGAGGGCTACCCCGTCGACAACAAGGGCGAGAAGGTCGACCTCACGATGGCCTACGTCGGCACGCGAGCGCTCTTCCAGAAGGCCGGCTTCAGCAAGGCCGCAGACACCACGAGCGTGCTGAACGGCTTCCCGCGCATCCTCATGCGCCTCGCCCTGAGCTGAGCTCGTCGACCCTGGCGTGCTGCAGCGCCCACGCGAGGGCGTGGTCGGCCACCTCTTCCCAGCCGGGTTCGGCGCAGATCCAGTGCGAACGCCCTGGGAACTCGACGTACTCGGTGACGGCGGGCGACTTGGCGTAGTGCTTCGCGTTCGACCGGTTCACCGAGGGCGGCATGATGTGGTCCTTCTCGCCGCCGATGAAGAGCAGAGGCGCGCGGTCGGCGTCGTAGTCCACCCAGGTCTCCTGCTTGCCGGGGGTGAAGTTCGCGAGCAGTCCGTATGCCCACACCCAATTGCCCGGCGCCGCGATGGCGAACTCGTTCCAGACTGCATCCGAGTCCTCCCGCGACAGCGTGTTCGCGAAGGCGTAGTGGAACTCTTCGGCCGTGAAGGCGACGGCCTTGTGGTAATTCGCTGGATTCTTCAGCGCCGGGAACAGCGACTTCGCCTGTGAGAGCGGGGTGACGCGCACGCCCTCCGTCGGTGCAGAGTCGACGACGACGGCGGATGCCCCGAGGCCACGGGCGAGCAGGAGCTGGGTGAGCGTGCCGCCGAAGGAGTGACCCATGATGATGGGCGGGCGCGGAAGCGCCTCGATCTGGGCTGCGATGTGGTCGACGGTCTCGGGCACTGTGAGGTCGGCGATCAGCTGCGGATTCTCGCGGAGAGCCTCCACCTCGATCTCGAACCCCGGGTAGCCGGGCGTGATCACGGTGAAGCCCTGCGCCTCGAACCGCTCCTTCCAGCCCCGCCAACTGCGCGGGGTCATCCAGAGGCCGTGCACGAGCACGATGGTGTCCGGGGCGGATTCAGAGGCGCCGGGGGCTGTTCCGGTGTCGATGGAGTCGGTCATGATGCATCCTTTCGAGGGGCCGTGCGCCCGGGTGGGCCGATGGCCGGGTGGGGTGGAACTCGGTCGGTCAGGAATCGATGAAGGCGAGCAGGTCGGCATGCAACCTGTCGCGTGCGGTGTCGGGCAGGCCGTGGGCGCCGTCCTCGTAGACGAGCAGGGTCGCTCCGGCGATGGCGGCGGCGGAGCGCTGGCCTCCGACCGAGAACGGCACGATCTGGTCGTCTGAGCCGTGGATGACCAGCGTCTGCACGTCGACGGCGGCGAGATCGGGGCGGAAGTCCGTCGCCGAGAACGCGGCGATGCACTCGTAGGCACCCCGGTGGCCGCTCGCCATGCTCTGCAGCCAGAAGGCGTCGCGCACGCCCTGCGAGATGTCGCGGTTGCGGTTGTGGCCGAAGAAGGGCCCGTCGGCCAGATCTCGGTAGAGCTGCGGGCGGTCGGTCGTCTCTCCAGCACGGATGCCGTCGAACACGGCCAGCGGCAGGCCGTCGGGGTTGTCGTCGCCCTGCAGCATGAGCGGCGGAACCGCAGACACCAGCACCAGGCGCGCCACACGCTCGGAGCCGTGGCGTCCGAGGTAGTGCACGATCTCGCCCCCGCCGGTCGAGTGCCCGACGAGGGTCAGCCCGGTGAGGTCGAGGTGGGCGATGAGACAGGCGAGGTCGTCGGCGTAGGTGTCCATCTCGTTGCCCGCCCAGGTCTGGCTCGATCGGCCGTGACCGCGCCGGTCGTGCGCGATGACCCTGTGGCCGTGCTCGGCGAGGAAGAGGGCAGCCGCGTCCCACGCGTCGGCGTTCAACGGCCAGCCGTGGCTCAGCAGCACCGGCGTGCCGGCTCCGCCCCAGTCCTTGTAGAAGATCTGCGCGCCGTCGTCGGTCGTGATGTAGGGCATGATCGCCTCCCGGTCTCTGCCCGCGAGCATGACCGACCGCATCCGTCGACCGAACCACGTGCGGCACGTAGTCGTGACGGCGCGAGCGGCGCCCACAGTGCGCCCGGTCTCGGTCGGCGCCCCTCAGTCGCCGGTCAGGCGCTCCGCCAGCTGGCGGCGCGAGGTGACCTCGAGCTTCCGGAACACCTTGCGCAGGTGGTAGTCCACGGTGTTCACGCTGATGAACATGGCGGCCGCGATGTCGGCATTGGTGCTGCCGGAGGCCGCCAGCCGCGCCACCGCTGCCTCTTGGGGTGTGAGCAGGTCGGCCTCGCTCCCCGCGTTCCGCGAGATGTGCTCTCCGGTCGCCTCGAGTTCGCGCCGCGCCCTGTCTGCGAACGCCGGCGCTCCGACCCTGGTGAAGATGACGAGGGCGGCCCGCAACTGCTCCCTGGCCTCGCGGCGTCGCTTCAGACGGCGCAGCCATTCGCCGTAGAGCAGGTGCGCCCGCCCCAGCTCGCCCGGTGCCGACGCCAGTTCGAGCTGGTCGACGGCCTCGCGGTAGAGCGTCTCGGCGTCGTCGTCCGAGGAGAGCATGGCGGCACTCCGCGCGGAGACTCCGCGCACCCAGGGGGTGCCGCTCGACGCGGCGAACAGTTCAAGGCTGTGGGCCGCGGCGACCACGGCATCCGGGTGCCCGCTGCGAACTCCGGCCTCGATGAAGTCGGGCAGCTGCTGGTACGTCACCTGCAGGAACGGACGCTCCACCATGGGGGCCAGCCGCTCGAAGGCGTCGCGGTAGTGCCCATCCGCGATCGATCGGATCGCGAGGCCGGTCTCGGCGACGGTGAACGCCCCGACGAACCCCGAGGCGAGCACGCCCTGGGCGACCAGTTCGACCTGTTCGGTCGGCGCGCCGCTCCACGCCAGGTACGACGCGTTCACCACCTGCTCGGCGTCGTAGCCGATGGCACGGCGCAGTTCCCGCACCTGTTCGACGTAGCGGCCGGATGCCGCCGGATCGCCGCGTACCAGCTCCACGAGGCTCAGCATCCAGAGCGTCGTATCGAGCACACGCAGGGAGCCGGCATCGCGCGCGGCACGCGCCGTGCGCTCGAGCAGCTCGGTGCAGGCCCGCGCGTCCCAGAGGCCCATCGTGATGGCGATGCCGAAGAAGCCCATGTCGAGCAGCGCGGCGTCGTCGAGCTCGAGGAGCATGGTGACGGCGGCGCGCATGGGCGGAACGGCTTCGGCGTAGGGCAGCAGGATGTGAGCGCCGAGAGCGCGCAGCGCAGTCGCCAGCGGCCCGGGAGCCACATCGGCACCGTCGAGCAGCCTCTGCCCGAGCTCGGTGAGAGTGACGCCCCGGGTCTGCCACTCGGTGTTGAGCACCAGCTCGAAGGCGCGCACGAGGGTGCGCTGTTCCAGCTCGGGAGCCAGGCCGTGGAAGAGCTCGGCCGCATTCAGCAACGTGGAGGCTCCAGAAGCGATGCCCGCGGCGTCGGCGACGAACAGCGGAAGCAGCGCGCGCAGGGTGAGGAGACGGCCGCGCCCGATCGGATCGAGCGACGACTCGTCGATGCGGCCGAGCAGGTCGAGGGAGACGCCGGCCGCACCTGCGCCCGCCGCCGCCTCGGCCGCCGCCAGCAGTCGGCCATCCCGTTCCGGCCCCGGCGGCGTGAGGTCGCCCGCCCGAGCGAGGAGGGCCGCGCGCGACGCCGATCCGCCTCGCCCACCGGCAGAATCCGCGACCTGCTCCATGCGGTCGGCGACGGCGGCATCGGTTCCGATGCTGGCCTCGGCGGCGTGCCAGACGGCCACGTCGATGCGCCCGGCCTCGTCGGCGGCGTCGCGCAGGGCCGCGTGAGCCCGGCGGCGGTCGGCATCCGTCATTCCGTTGTAGACGGCGGCACGCACGAGCGGATGCCGGAACGTCACCCCGCGCCCGCCGGCATGCACGGCGGCGAGGCCGGCGCGCTCCGCCGCCACACCGGCATCCCGGGGCAGGCCGAGCCGGTCGGCCGCGCCCGCGATCAGTGCGGCATCTCCTGTGGATTCGGCGGCTGCGAGCAGCAGCCACTGCTGTGCTTGGTGCGGAATCTCATCGATCTGACGCAGGTAGTGGGTCTCGAGCCTCGCACCGACGGGCATCGGTACTCCGGCGAGCGTGGAGTCGGTGAGGGTCCTGACCGTCGATTCGCGTGCGAGATCGATGAGGGCGAGGGGGTTTCCTCCGGTCTCCTCGGCGATCTGCCGCGCAAGGTAGGGGTCGAGGTCCTCGCCCGACGACGCGCCGGCCGAGCGATTGAGCAGTGCGACGGATGCGAGAGGGCCGAGCCCACCGAGCTCGAGCACGGGAAGTCCGGCGACGGCGGCCTCGACGCGCGCGTCGGGTCGGGTACCGAGGAGGAGACCGACGGACTCGGCGGTGAGGCGGCGCCCGACGAAGGCGAGCACCTCGAGAGATTCGGCATCGACGAGATGCGCGTCGTCGACGAGGCACAGGACCGGCTCCGCCTCGCCCGCCGCTGCGAGAAGTGACAGCATCCCGAGCCCGACGAGGTAGCGATCGGGCGGATCACCGACGTCGATGCCGGCTGCGATGCGGAGGGCGGCGGCCTGGCGGGCGGGGAGGGCCGGCAGATATTCCCGGAATGGCATACCGAGGCGCTGCACGACGGCGTAGGGCATGGCCGACTCGGCCTCGAAGCCGTCGGAGCGCACCATCCGCACGCCGGAGACGCTGCCCAGCAGAGCGGTCTTGCCGATCCCCGGATCGCCCCGCACCACCAGCGCGCCGCCGCGCCCGTTGCGCGTGGCACCCACGAGGGCGCTGAGACGGGCGAGCTCGGCGGAACGACCGAGGAGTCCGGTGGATGAGGCGTCGATGCCATCACGGTAGCGGCGGGGATGCCGGGAACGCCAGACCTCTGCTCCGCTCACCGCCCCCGAAGGCTGGAGGGCGCGGCCGATCGACCTTCGATCGGAACGCCGCGACCGAATGCGTCGGCCATGTCGATCGGGTCAGTAGTCCTCGCGTGCCTCCCTCAGCAGGCGCAGTTCGTCCTCAGTGTCCTGCCACGCCCCCAGCGCCGATGTCAGCTGGGCGCGAAGCCAGGCGGCATCCCCGTCGTCCGCATCGATCCGTGCCAGCTGCTGCAGTCGTTCGGTCGCCGTTCCATTCAGGTCGTCCATCGCTCCACCGTCCGTTCGCGTGGCCCGGAAACGGATCGGATGCCGCTCTCGTCGACCATCACGCTCATCCAATCAGCTTCCGCCCACCGGCGACATGCCCATCGGCCGAACGGATGAGGCGATCGGACCGTCCGGCCGATGCGCCGCGCAGCCGCCGAGCACGACGATCGAGCCATGACAGAAACCATCGAGCCTCTCACCCCTCGCCGGCCCCGGACGCGGCGCCCGGAGTGGCTCGCCCCCGCGGGGCTCATCGCGCTCAGCCTCGTACCGATCCTGGCCGGGTCGGTGCGGCTCTCCCAGCTCACCACCGGCGCCACGGTGACAGCCGAGAACGCGCGCTTCTTCGATTCGCCGGTTCCGGTGATCGTGCACATCGTGAGCTCGAGCGTGTTCCTGGTGCTCGGAGCACTGCAGTTCGCACCGTCGCTGCGTCGACGCCGCTGGCATCGCATCTCGGGTCGCATCGTCGCGCCGGCCGGAGTGCTCTCGGCACTGTCTGCACTCTGGATGACGCTCTTCTACTCGATGCCGGCCACGTACGGTCCGGTCCTGTTCGTGATGCGCGTGGTGCTTGCGATCGCGATGGTCGCGGCGATCGTCTACGCGGTCCTCGCGATCCGCCGCGGGGATGTGCGCACCCACAGCGCCTGGATGACCCGCGCCTACGCGATCGGCCTCGGAGCCGGAACCCAGGTGTTCGTCTTCCTGCCGTGGACGCTGCTGCTCGGCGCGCCCGACCAGCTGAGCTACTCGGTGCTGATGGGCGCCGGGTGGGCCATCAATCTCATCGTCGCCGAGATCGTCATCCGTCGGCGGTCGAGACTGTCCAGCCCGCGAACCCGTACCTTCGGCCGATCCGCAGCCGCGCCGGCCCCTCTATCCTGAGGGCATGACGAGCCCCATCCGCGTGCTCTGGGAGGCGCCGGCGGCGTCCCCGGCTCCGCCGCGGCGCGTCTGGCGCGACTGGGCACTCGTCGCGGTCCTGCCGCCTCTCGCGCTGGTCGAAGCCGCCCTCCGTCCCGACGTCCCGGGGCGCTGGCTCTGGGCTGCGCTGCTCGTCGCGCTCGTTCCGACCCTGCTCTGGCGTCGCACCCATCCACTCGGGATGCTGGCGACGGCCTTCGCGGCCGGAACGGCGATGAGCCTCGTGATGGGCGGCGAGCCCGAGCTCTTCACGACCGCGTACTTCCTCGTCCTCGTCTACGCCGTGATGCGCTGGGGCACCGGCCGTGCGGCACTCGCAGCCTCGGTCATCCTCGCCATCGGCATCCTGTCGCCCCTGCTGTTCGGGGCCCCGACCGTTGCCGACGTCATCGGTTCCATCGCGGTGGTGGTCACGACGAGCACTCTCGGGGTGACCTTCCGCCTGCGGGCGTCGGCACGGGCCCGAGATCTGGAACGGATGCGATCATTCGAGCGCGAGCAACTCGCTCGCGACCTGCACGACACGGTGGCTCACCACGTGTCGGCGATCGCGATCCAGGCGCAGGCCGGCATCGCCGTCGCTGCGACCGATCCGGAGGCGGCGACGGGGGTGCTCCGGGTGATCGAGAACGAGGCGTCCCGCACCCTCGACGAGATGCGCTCGATGGTGCGCATCCTCCGCCAGGACGACGTGGCCGAGCTCGCGCCCGTTGCCGGGCTGGGCGAACTGGCGCGCTTGGCACAGCTCGGTGAGGAGGGTCCGGATGTGGTCGTGACCATCACCGGCTCCATCGACGACGTCCCGCCGGCGATCAGCGCCGCAGGCTTCCGCATCGTTCAGGAGGCCGTGACGAACGCACGTCGGCACGCCGTCGGAGCCACGCGCGTCGAGGTGACCGTGCTGGTCGACGACGCCGGCGTGCGACTCGACGTCCACGACGACGGTGAGCCTGTCGGCCCCTCCGTGCCGGGATACGGGATGGCCGGGATGGCCGAGCGCGCAGCCCTGGTCGGCGGAACCTGCCGGGCCGGTGCGGTCGCAGGCGGCGGCTGGACCGTGGGCGCCGTGCTCCCCAGGTCGGGCTGGTCGGTATGAGCGTGCGCGTCCTCATCGCCGACGACCAGGAGCTCGTGCGCACCGGGCTGCGCATGATCCTCGACGCCCAGGCCGGCATCGAGGTCGTCGCCGAGGCATCCGACGGAGCACAGGCCGTTGCGCTGGCACACGAGCTCAGACCCGATGTGTGTCTGATGGACATCCGGATGCCGGTTCTCGACGGCATCGCAGCGACCACCCTGCTGGCCGGACCGGGGGTGCCCGACCCGATCCCCGTCGTCGTGATCACGACCTTCGACCTCGACGAGTACGTCTACGCCGCGCTCCGGGCGGGCGCGCGCGGATTCCTCCTGAAGAACGCCGGAGCCGTGCTCCTCGCCGAGGCCGTGCACGCCGCCGCTCGGGGCGACGCCCTCATCGACCCGAACGTCACCGTGCGTCTCATCGAGGCGTTCGCCCCGGCGACCCGGGCCCCGGTGGCCGAGCCGACGAGCCCCATCACCGACCGTGAACAGGACGTGCTCGCAGCTGTCGCACGCGGCCTCGGCAACACCGAGATCGGCCGTGAACTGCACATCTCGCTCAGCACGGTCAAGACGCACATCGCGAGCCTCATGGTGAAACTCGAGGTGCGCAACCGGGTCGAACTCGCGATCTGGGAGCACGAGCGCCGTCGGCGCTGACCCGTGGATCACGTGCGCGTCAAGCCCGGGGAGCGCAGGTCCCGCTGCACCTAGGCTGAGCCACGTGCTGAGCGGATTCCTGTCGGGCGTTGCCCTATTGCTGCGCGGTTTCGGCGTCTGGCGCCGCAACCCGGGCGTGATGCTGCTCGGGCTGGTGCCTGCGTTCATCGTCTTCGTGCTGATCGTGGGCGCCCTCGTCGCGCTGGGATTCAGCCTGGCGCCGTTCATCGAGTGGGCGACCCCGTTCGCCGACACGTGGACCGAGTCGTGGGCCACGGCACTGCGCCTCACCCTCGGTGCGATCACCCTCGGAGCCGCCGGGCTGCTGGCGGCCGTCACCTTCACGGCACTGACGCTGGCGATCGGCGACCCGTTCTACGAGCGCATCTGGCGCGCGGTCGAGCTCGACCTGGGCGGCGAGATCCCCGACCGCGGCGCCGGCGTCTGGCGGGCCGTGCGCGACTCGAGCGCCCTCATCGCGCTCGGCGTCGTCTCGTCGCTCGTCGTGGTCGTCGTCGGTTTCATCCCCGTCGTCGGTGCCGTGGCCGCACCTGTGCTCGGCGTCGTGCTCTCCGGTCGCCTGCTCGCCCGCGAGCTCACCTCGCGCGCCTTCGAGGCTCGAGGTCTCACACCGGCCGAGCGTCGCGCCGTGCTCCGCCCGCACCGCGCTCAGATGCTCGGCTTCGGCGTCGCGACCCAGCTGCTGTTCCTCATCCCGCTCGGTGCCGTGTTCACCATGCCTGCAGCCGTTGCGGGTTCGACGATGCTGGCGCGCGCGGCCCTCGACGCTGCGCCGACGCCTCAGCCAGCAGAAAACAGGATGAGCCGCCCGATACGCCCGTGAGGGACGCCATCGGGCGGCTCATCCTGTGATGAGTGGCGCTAGGCCGCCTGCGCCAGGCGGGCGGATGCCGTCACGACGATCGCTCCGTCGCGGGCGTCCACCTGTACGGCGCCGCCGTCGCCCACAGACCCGTCCACGAACAGGTCGGCGATTCGGTCGTCGACCTCGCGCTGGATGAGGCGGCGTAGCGGCCGCGCTCCGTACTCGGGCTCGTAGCCGTGCTCGGCGAGCCAGTCGACGGCGGCATCCGTCACCTCGATTCTCACCTCGCGGGCGGCGAGGCGAGCTGATGTCGCACCCAGCAGAAGCGAGACGATCTCGCGCAGCTGCGGAGCATCGAGCTTGCGGAACAGCACGATCTCGTCGATGCGGTTGAGGAACTCGGGCCGCATCGCCTCGCGCAGCTTGCCCATGACGCGGTTCTTCAGGTCCTGCTCGGAGCTGAAGCCCGAGGCATCCGTTCCCCCGACGAAGCCGAGGGCGCCGGAGCGTGAGGCGAGGAACTCGCTTCCGATGTTCGAGGTCATGATGACCACGGTGTTGCGGAAGTCGATGCGCCTGCCCTGGCCGTCGGTGAGGTGACCGTCGTCGAGCACCTGCAGCAGCAGGTTGAACACGTCGGGGTGCGCCTTCTCGATCTCGTCGAACAGCACGATGGAGTACGGGTTGCGCCGCACGCGCTCGGTGAGCTGTCCGGCCTCGTCGTAGCCGACGTATCCGGGAGGGGCACCGACGAGGCGCGACACCGTGTGGCGCTCGCCGAACTCGCTCATGTCGAAACGGATGACGGCACTCTCGTCGGCGAACAGCGAGGTGGCCAGCGTCTTGGCCAGCTCGGTCTTGCCGACGCCTGTCGGGCCGAGGAACAGGAAGCTGCCCACGGGACGGTTGGCGTCGCCCATTCCTGTGCGGTTGCGGCGCACGGCCTTGGCGACGGCGGTCACGGCGTCGTCCTGGCCGATGACGCGCGAGTGCAGCTCGGTCTCGAGCACGGCCAGGCGGTCGCGCTCACCCTCGGTGAGACGGTTCACCGGGATGCCGGTGGCCCGCGAGATGACGGCGGCGATCTCGGCCTCGTCGATCACTGCGCTCGCCGATGCCCGCGCGGAGTCGGCGGCCGAGACGACCTCGGCCAGCTTGACCTGCACGCCCGAGATCTCGTCGCGGATCCGCGATGCCTCCTCGTAGTGCTCGGCACTCACGGCGGCGTTCTTCGACGCCTCGAGCTCGGCGAGCCGAGCCTGCAACGCCGACACGTCGACCTTCACGCCGAGGCGCAGGCGCAGCCGAGCTCCGGCCTGGTCGATGAGGTCGATCGCCTTGTCGGGCAGCACTCGGTCGGTGAGGTAGCGGGCCGAGAGCTCGACCGATGCGCGCAGGGCGGCATCCGTGTAGCTCACGGCGTGGTGCTCCTCGTAGGCGGGCTTGAGTCCGTGCAGGATCAGTACGGCGTCCTCGATGGACGGCTCGCCCACCCGCACGGGCTGGAACCGGCGCTCGAGGGCCGGGTCCTTCTCGATGGTGCGGTACTCCTTGAGCGTCGTCGCACCGATGAGGTGCAGCTCGCCGCGGGCGAGGCGGGGCTTCAGGATGTTGCCTGCGTCCATGCCCTCGCCGGCTCCCCCGGCTCCGACCACGCTGTGCACCTCGTCGATGAAGACGATGATCTCGGTCTTGTGCGCCGCGATCTCGTCCATCGTCTTGGTGAGGCGCTCCTCGAAGTCGCCGCGGTAGCGGGTGCCAGCCAGCATCGCCGGCAGGTCGAGCGAGATGACGCGCTTGTCGCGCAGCTGCTCGGGAACGCTGCCGTCGACGATCGCGCTGGCGAGTCCCTCGACGATGGCGGTCTTGCCGACGCCGGCCTCGCCGACGAGCACGGGGTTGTTCTTGGTGCGGCGGCTGAGGATCTCGATGGCCTGCTCGATCTCGTCGGCGCGGCCGATCACGGGGTCGAGCTCTCCGGCCACAGCGAGGGCGGTGAGGTCGGTGCCGAACCTGTCGAGCATCGGTGTGTCGGATTCCGGTGACTCATCGTCTGCAGCATCCGTGCCCTCGAACCCGGTGTCGTCGCCGACGGTCTCGCGCATGCCCTGGGTGAGCGCTTCGGCCGTGACGCCGGCGTTGGCCAGCACCTGACCGGCCGGGGTGTCCTGGTTGAGTACGAGCGCGAAGAAGAGGTGCTCGGGCTCGATGTACGTCGACCCGGAGGCACGGGCCACCTGGTAGGCGTGGAACAGCGCGCGCTGGGCCGAGTTGGTGATGGTCGCAGCGTTGACGGATGCCTCCCCCGACGCACCGGGCAGCCGCTTCTCGGCGGCCGTGGCGATCGCGGCGGGGTCGACGCCGAGGCGCCTGACTGCGTCCTTCGCCGCATCCTCCGCGATGATGATGCGCAGGATGTGCAGCGCGTCGAGCTCGTTCTGGCCGCGCTCGAGGGCGAACCGGCCGGCCTGCTGCAGGATCTCCTGCGTACGGGCGGTCAGGAAACGGCTCAGGTCGATCGACCGCGGCGTGTTCGCGCGGGCGCGCTCGCCATCGAGGTAGCGGGCCAGGAACTCGTCGAACGAGTTGCCGGCATCGCCGTTCTGGGGTGTGAAATCGTCGGGCACGGGACCTCCTGAATGAAACTTGAGTGCCTTGCACTCAACTTCAACGCGGAGGGGGCGCGGGTATTCCCGGTGTCGTCGAATACGCAGAAGAGGCCGAGGGCGCGCCCCTCTTCCCGTCGACCCGGCGCGAGGGAACCGGTGGTGCCACGAGCATCGCGCCGCCACTTCGACCCCCTAGGCTCACCCCATGCCCGTTGCCGCCATCGCCCTCTGCGTGATCCTCGCGGCTCTCGCGATCTTCCAGCTCGCCCTGATCCTCGGCGCCCCCATCGGCCGCTTCGCCTGGGGCGGGCAGCACCGGGTGCTGCCCGCGAAGCTGCGCATCGGCAGTGCCGTGGCCATCGTCATCTACGCGCTGATCGGCACGCTCGCGCTCGATCGCGCATCCGTCATCGACGTCGTTCCCGACGCAGTGTCGACCGTCGGCATGTGGGTGGCGTTCGGATACTTCGTGCTGGGCATCCCGCTCAATGCGATCTCGCGCAGCAGGCCCGAGCGCTTCACGATGACCCCGGTCGTGATCGTGCTCGCCGCGCTCAGCCTCCTCGTCGCCCTGGGCTGACGCGACGACGCCCGCCTCCTGCGAGAGGAGACGGGCGTCCAGGTGACGGATGCCACGGGCGCGGCAACCCGGTCAGCTGAACTTGCGCTTGTAGATCGAGTTCGCCCAGACGTAGGCGACGATGAGGATGCCCACGAGCCAGGCCAGGGCGATCCAGATGTCGCTGCCGACGGGCTGCCCGGCGAACAGTGCTCGCGTGGTGTCCACGATGCTGGTCACGGGCTGGTTCTCGGCGAACCAGGCGACAGGGCCGGGCATAGACTCCGTCGGCACGAACGCCGAACTGATGAACGGCAGGAAGATCAGCGGGTAGCTGAATGCGCTCGCGCCGTCGACGGTCTTCGCCGAGAGCCCGGCGACCACGGCCAGCCAGGTCAGCGCGAGGGTGAACAGCACCATGATGCCGGCGACGGCGAGCCAGGTGACGAGATCGGCTCCGGTGCGGAACCCGAGGATCAGCCCGACGCCGATCACGATCGCGATCGACACGAGGTTCGCGACCACCGAGGTGAGCACATGCGCCCAGAGCACACTCGACCGGGCGATCGGCATCGACTGGAAGCGTTCGAAGATCCCGCCCTGCAGGTCGAGGAAGAGCCTGTACGAGGTGTACGCGATTCCCGACGCGATGGTGATGAGAAGGATGCCGGGGAGCATGTAGTCGATGTACGACTCGTCGGAACCCGTGTCGATGGCTCCGCCGAGCACGTACACGAACAGCAGCATCAGCGCGATCGGGGTGACCGCGGTGGTGATGATCGTGTCGGGGCTGCGGAGGATGTGCCGCAGCGAGCGCCCGGTGAGCACACCGGTGTCGCCGAGAACGTGGGTGGTCATCGCTGTTCTCCTTCTGTCTGTGCCGCGGCAGCGGCATCCGTGGTCCCGGTCACGCCGGTCAGGGCGAGGAAGACGTCCTCGAGGGAGGGCTGCTTCTCGACGTATTCGACCGTCGCTGCCGGGAGGAGACGCTTGAGCTCGGCGAGGGTGCCGTTCTGGATGATCGTGCCCTCGTGCAGGATCGCGATGCGGTCGGCGAGGTGTTCGGCCTCGTCGAGGTACTGCGTGGTGAGCAGCACCGTGGTGCCCTGACCCGCGAGAGTCTTGACGGTCTGCCACACCTCCTTGCGCGCCTGGGGGTCGAGCCCCGTGGTCGGTTCGTCGAGGAAGATGATCGGCGGGTTGCCGATCAGGCTCATCGCGATGTCGAGCCTGCGCCGCATTCCGCCCGAGTAGGTGCCGGCCCGGCGACTGCCAGCATCCGTCAGCGCGAAACGCGTGAGCAGCTCGTCGGCGATGCCGCCCGGGTTGCTCAGGTGTCGAAGCCGCGCGACCAGCACGAGGTTCTCGCGTCCGGTGAGCACCTCGTCGACGGCGGCGAACTGGCCGGTCAGGCTGATCGATTCGCGCACGTCACCGGCAGAGGCGACGACGTCGAATCCATGTACGGATGCCGCACCGGCGTCGGCCTTCAGCAGCGTCGACAGGATGCGCACCAGCGTGGTCTTGCCCGCCCCGTTCGATCCGAGAAGGGCGAAGATGCTCCCGGCGGCCACGTCGAAGTCGACGCCCCGCAGCACCTGCAGGTCCTTGAAGGACTTCTGGATGCCCTGCACCCTGATCGCGGGTGCAACGGCTGTTGGAGTGGTCACTTGTGGCCTCCTTCGGCGTCCTCGATCGCCTTGTTCAGGCGAGCGCGCTCCTTGTCGATCCACTGCTTGCCGCTGTAGGCCTGGGCGAAGGTCTCGGCGAACTCGGCCGGGTCATCGCCGACGATGTCGCGAACGGGGGTGCCGTCGACCGCAGCGCGCTCCCAGAGGTCGGCCAGGTCGGTGAACATGGTGATGAGGGTGTCGCCGTCGACGACGCCGCCGGCATACATGAGGTAGCGGTGCATCGCCTTGGCGGCGGTTCCGTACGGCTCGGGGAGGCCGTCGATGCGGGCCTTGTCCTGCTTGTACTGCTTCTTCTGCTCGAGAGAGCCAGTGAGGGTCTCGATCCACTTCGCGGCCATGGTCATTCTCCTTCGTGCTGCGGGTTGTCTGTGTGGTGGTGGTGGTGGAGCTGTTCGATCCGTTCTGCAAGGAAGCTCCAGCTCTTCCAGAACTCCTCGAGGTATTCGCCGCCCTGTGCGTTCAGCGAGTACACCTTGCGGGGCGGGCCCTTCTCCGACGGAACCTTCGTCACGTCGACGAGCCCTCGCTGCTCGATCCTGACCAGCAGCGCGTAGACGGTGCCCTCGACGATGTCGGAGAAGCCCTCGTCCCGCAGCTTCGCCGTGATCTCGTAGCCATATGCGGGCTCGGAGGCGACGATCGCGAGCACGATGCCCTCGAGCGTGCCCTTGAGCATCTCGGTCATCTGCTGCTTGCCCATGGGACCCTTCTTCCAACTACTCTGCGGTGATGAGTACTAGTACTCAGTGATGATGACTACCAGTACATAGTGACACCGAATACCGAAGAGTGCAACAGCGAATTCCCGTTCGTCGAATGACGGATGCCGCACACCCTCAGGTGCACGGCATCCGTCGATCTCGCGAGAGCTGCTACTCGCTGAGCTCACTCCGGTCCTGGCGCTTGAGCGCCTCCAGCTCGGCCCGCATGCGCTCGTACTCGACCTCGCGCTCGAGGTCGGCGAGCTGCTGCTCGGTCGAGCGCGTGTCAGACGGGACGGGTCGTGCAGGGGCGGCATCCGCACCCCACGACATCCTCGGACGTGAGACGGATGCCGGATACTCGCGTCCGATCGCGAACCAGAGGATGGTGCCCACGAACGGGATGAAGATCACCAGCAGCACCCAGGCGAACTTGGGGAGGTGCTTCACCAGCCAGGTGTCGCGCGTGATGATGTCGACGAGGGCGAAGACCATCGCGATGAGGACGACGAAGGAGAACAGCATGGGCATGGCCGCCAGCCTAGGGACGGTCGGGGCTGCGCCACCTGCCCCAGTCGTGGGCGCACGTCCCCCTCGCCAGCTCACCCGCATCCGCGTAGCGTGAAGGGCGGCATCCGAAGCGAACGAGGAGGTTCACCATGGCCGAGCTCTCACCAATCACGCCGTGCCTGTGGTTCGACGACAGGGCGCGGGAGGCGATGGAGTATTACGTCGACGTGTTCCCCGACTCACGGATCCGTTCCATCGAGGAGTACCCGGACGAGTCGCTCGACGAGCACTTCGCGGGCATGAGGGGCAAGGTGTTGAACGGTCAGTTCACGCTGAACGGCATGGACTTCGTCTGCCTCGACGGCGGCCCTCTCTTCACCTTCTCCGAGTCGATCTCGTTCGTGGTGCGCTGCGCGGACCAGGCCGAGATCGACCGCTACTGGACGAGGCTCTCCCACGTGCCCGAGTCGGAGCAGTGCGGCTGGTGCAAGGATCGGTTCGGCGTGAGCTGGCAGATCATCCCGGCGAACATGGGCGAACTCACCCGAACGCCGGCGCAGATCCAGGTGATGATGGGCCAGAAGAAGATCGTGATCGCCGAGCTCGAGAACGCCTGATCCGGATGCGGCCTCCCTCTCACGGGATCCGCAGCACGACGCTCCCGCGCTTGCGACCGGTGTCGACGTAGCGGTGAGCCTCGACGATGTCGTCGAGGTCGAACGTGCGGTCGATGACCGGACGGAGCTCACCGGATCGCGCAGCCTCGGCGAGCCGGGTCATGCCATCGGCCCCCAACGACGCACCGCGGTAGTCCACGACGGCGCCGCTCCGACGCGCCTGCACGGGCGCGGCCAGCATGCCCGGCAGATCGGTGATGACGAGAAGCAACGCACCGCCTCGGCGTAGGAGGTGGGCGACTCTCGCGAACGGAGCATTGCCGACGCAGTCGACGATCACGTCGTATGGCGCATCGGTGCCGCGCATACTCCCCACGCCGGCGAAGTCCTCCCTCGTGTAGTCGATGACGCGCGCCGCCCCGAGTGATCGAGCGAGATCGGCGTTCCGCCCACTCGTCACCGCCGTCACGCGCGCACCCCGTCGATGCGCCAGTTGAACGACTGCTGAACCGACAGCCCCGGACGCGCCGTTGACGAGCACCTCACTCTGCGGCCCGATCTCGACGCGATCGAGGTAGCGCAGCGCTGTGTGACCACCGAAGATCACCGCCGCGGCATCCGCGAAGGCGAGGCTGACAGGTTTGAGCGCCACCTCGCCGTCCTGCTCGATCACCACGTATTCCGCATGGCATCCCATGCGGCTGCCCCGCATCACGATGACTTCGTCGCCGATGGCGAAGCGAGTGACCCCCGATCCGACGGATTCGACGACGCCGGCAGCATCCATGCCCAGCACGGGCTTCCGTGGTCGGAACAGGCCGATGGTCGGAGCGACCAGGAGCGCGAGTCCCCGAGGAACACTGCGGCTGCGCAGGCGATGGTCGGCGATACTGACCGTCGACGCATGCACACGGACGAGTAGCTCATCGGCCCCGGGATCGGGTTTCGGCACGGCACCGACATGAACGACGTCGGGCGGACCGAAGGTGCGCGCGACTGCGGCACGCATCTGCACTCGGGTGTTGGGCGCGGTTTCAGGCCTATCGAGCGTCATAATGAATCCCTTACGTCGTAAGTTATACGGTGTAAGTTACGCTCTTTTCAGCGCGCCGTCCAGAGCGATCGCAACAGATCCCGCGTCATGAGGTGAACCATGCCCCCGAAGACCGCCGAGCGAGCGCCGCTCAGTCGCGACACCGTGCTGCAGGCGGCCGTCCGGCTCGCCGACCGCGATGGCATCGAGGCGCTCACCATGAGGGCGCTCGCCAACGACCTGGGCGTCGAGGCGATGTCGATCTACTACCACCTGGCCAACAAGAACGCGATCCTCGACGGGGTGATCGAGGTCGTGTTCGCCGAGGTGGAGCGAGAGGTCGACGGGTTCGACGCGCCGGCATCGATCGATGCATCGACCTGGGCGGCAGCTCTTCGTGAACGACTCCTCGGAACGCGGCGCGTGATGCTGCGACACCCGTGGGCACCCGGAGTCATGAACGTGCGCGGGGCACCCGGGCTCACCGCCATCCGTCACATCGACGGCATCGTGGCTGTCATGAGCTCAGGCGGCATGTCGCACGAACTCATCCACCACAGCCTGCATGTGATGGGCAGCCGGCTCTACGGCTACGTCCAGGAGCTGGGCGACGACTCGCAGACTCCGGGCCCTGCGGAGTTGGATGCGCTGGCGGGGTTCGCACCTCATCTCGCCGCGATGCTGTCCACCGTCGTCCACGATGACCCGGAGTCGACGCTCGGCTGGTGCGACGACCAGACCGAGTTCGAGTTCGGGCTCGACCTCCTCATCGAGGGCCTCGAGCGACGGCGCGCGGCCGAGGCGCTCGGCTGACGCCGCCCCGAAGAGGTCGACAGCCGTCACTCCCCCACGTCGACCGTGTACGAGATGATCTCGGTCACCCTGCCGTCGACGAAGTCGTAGATGTCGCACGACGCTACGACGGAGACCGCTCCCCCGGACTCGGTGTAGCGGGCCAGGCTGTCGACCACGACGCCGTCCTCCCCCACCACGGTGCGGAAGCGCTGGAACTCGGTGGTGACGTCTGCGAGGTCGGCAGCGGTGCCGCGGCAGAGCTTCTCGACGGCGTCGCGCCCGAGCACGGGGTCTGCGCCGACGAGGCTCCAGACGATATCCTCGGCGAGGTACGGCAGTGCGTCCTCGAAGCGGTGGCTCGAGAAGGCTCGCGCGATCTCCTCGGGGGTGGCATCCATGGTCCGTCCTCTCCCTCGCGGCACGCATCGTTGCGCGCTTGCGCCTCACGGTAGTCGCGGTCGCCCGACTGCGGTAGCGCTCCCGCGGCTCCGAGAGGGCACGCGCACACAGTCGTGGCCAGTCGGCATCGTGCGTTCCCCTCCCTCGGGGCAGAGAATCGGGCTAAATTCAACGCGCCAGCGTCACCGCGGCATCGAGCCGTTCGAGCTTGTCGGGATTCACGACCGAGAACAGCTGGGTGACGCGCCCGTCCACCACCACCATGCTGACGGCTGCGGCGAGCGCCCCGTTCACGTCGAACAGCGCCCCGGTCGTTCCGTTGAGCGAGGCGACGGCGCCGACGAACGTCACCCGTGCGGCTCCGTTGATGAGGTAGGTCGCGAGCTTCTCGGCCCCCACGATCGGCTTGCGAGCAGCGCCGATGAGCCCGTTGCCATCGGCGACGAGCACCACGTCGGGAGCGAGCACCGCCAGCAGCCCGGGCAGGTCGCCCGTGTTGAGCGCCAGCACGAATCGCTCCACGACATCCTGCTGCTCCGTCCGATCGACACGGATGCGCGGACGCCGGGCCGCCACATGATCCCGGGCGCGATGGGCGATCTGCCGCACTGCCGCAGGCTCCTTGTCGAGTACTTCGGCGATCTCCTCGTAGGGGACGTCGAACACCTCGCGCAGCACGAACACAGCACGCTCGGTCGGCACGAGAGTCTCCAGCACCGTGAGCATGGCCATGGACACGCTCTCGGCGAGCTCGACGTCATCGGCCACGTCGGGGGTCGTGAGCAGCGGCTCGGGCAGCCACTCCCCGATGTAGTCCTCCCGGCGCCGCGAGTGCGAGCGGACCAGGTTCAGTGCCTGCCTGGTCACCGTGCGCACGAGGTAGGCACGCGGCTCGCGCACCTGCGACTGGTCGACCTCCGACCACCGCAGCCACGACTCCTGCAACACGTCCTCGGCGTCAGCGGCCGAGCCGAGCATCTCGTAGGCGACTGTGAACAGCAGCCGCCGGTGGGTGATGAACGGGTCGTCGCTCATGCCGTCGACCCTACGGCGGCATCAGGCGCGCTCGCCAGTGGGGGCAGGCCACACGCATCCGCGAATTCCGCCGAATGGATGCCGAGGGCGATGTTCACCCTGGCGCTGGTGTTCATCAGCGCCACCCGCGCCGTCAGCTCGATGAGTGCCGGCGCGCCGAGCTGGGCGAGCAACTCGGTCGAGAGCGCATCCGTCACAGCCACAGGGGTCTGGCTCATCGCATCCGCGTACTCCATGACAGCACGTTCCAGCGGCGTGAACACCTCGGAGGTGCGCCACCGCGGCACCTCCCGGGCCTTCACCTCGTCGAGGCCGCTGTTGTGCGCCATGAAGTAGTTGAGGTCGAGGCAGAAGCTGCATCCGACAGCCGCAGCGGCGGCCATGTTCGCCAACGACTCCAGGTTCTTGTCGAGCTCGTGCCACTTCCTCGCCTTGCCATTGAAGGCCATCATGCCCTTGAAGACGGCCGGGTTGTTCCAGAGCACCCCGAGGGAGTCGGGCACGCTGCCGACCATCTTGCGCATGGCCAACTTGACCACCGCCCCGTAGCCGCCCGTGACCTCGACCGCCGGAATCCGTGCATCACTCATGTCATCGCTCCATTCGAATGTGTCATTCCTGTCGATATGGAGACACCGGTCGAGGGGCGGATGTGACATGGGCGTGCACCTCGCGCCCTCCGCCGCCGCAGAGTAGGGTCCGAGCATCCGGAACGAATCGATCGAGATCTGTCACAGAACGGCGTGCTGCGCGGTCTCAGTGGGTGAGGGCCGGTGCGGCCCCGTCCGCTGACCGACAGGACTGCGACATGGATGCCGACCTCGACGAGGCACTCGAGCTGTTCAGCGCCGTGCGACCCCGGTTGTTCGGCATCGCCTACAGGATGCTCGGCAGCGCCGGCGAGGCCGAGGACATCGTGCAGGACGCCTGGCTGCGCTGGCAGCGCACCGACCGCACTGTCGTCGAGAACGCGGCGGCTTTCCTCGCCACGACGACCACACGCCTGGCCATCAACGCCCTGCAGTCCGCGCACTCCCGCCGCGAGACCTACATCGGGCCCTGGCTGCCGGAGCCCGTCGACACCAGTGCCGACCCGACGCTGGGGGCAGAGCACGCCGAGGCGCTCGGCTTCGCCGTGCTCGTCATCCTCGAACGCCTCACCCCGACCGAGCGGGCCGCCTATGTGCTGCGCGAGGCCTTCGATTACCCCTACGCGCAGATCGCCGAGATCGTGCAGCACTCGGAGCCGGCGGTGCGTCAGCTCGTCAGTCGCGCCCGCAGGCACCTGGCCGGCGAGCGACGTCGAGAGGTGGCTCCGGCCGATCAACGGCGCCTGCTCACGGCGTTCCTCGCGGCGGCCCAGACCGGCGACCTCGATGCGCTCGAGCGCCTGTTCGCCGAAGACGTGGTGTCGTACTCGGACGGTGGTGGCGCCGTGCGGGCATCGAGGTTCCCGGTTCGTGGTCGCCACACCGTCGCCAAGTTCGTGCGTGCCTTCCACACCACGTTCTGGGGTGGCGTGACGATCACGGATGCCGAGACCAACGGCCAGCCGTCCGTGGTGTTGTCGAAGGACGGAGCGACCTTCGCCGTGCTCACCGTTGTCGCCTCCACGGAGGGGATCGACCAGGTGCTGTGGATCCTCAACCCGGCCAAGCTCCAGGCCGTGGCCTCCGGTGTCGCCTGACCGTGTCGCCCGCCTCCTCGTCGCGCTCGACCGGCACGACGACCTGGCACTCGCGGCGATCCTCCACCCCGACGCGCGGCTCGTCATCGACTCCGGTACCAGCGCCGGAGGGGTGATCTCAGGTCGGGCACGCGTCAGCCGGGCCCTCGGCGACCTGACCGTGAGGCATCCGGATGCCTCCTTCGAGGCCGCGAGCGTGAACGGTGCACCCGGCATTGCCCTGCGCGACGGGGGTGCCCCCGGCGACGTGCTCGGCATCCTCGCCGTCGACGCCTCGGCCGACGGGAGCGTCGGCGCTCTCTGGCTCTGCACCGCCACGGCGAAGCTCGAGCACTGGAACGGCCGATCACCAGGGGGCGGTCGGGACTGATTCGGCCGCATCCGTCACAGACCGAGCCGCCACTCGGTCTGAGCTATCTGAAGGCAGCGGAATCACCGCAGGCCGTGACGGAAGGAACTCGCTCATGAAGATCGTCGTCATCGGAGGCACCGGCCTCATCGGATCCCAGGTCGTCCGGCACCTCGCCGAGCACGGCCACGACGCCATCGCCGCGTCGCCCAACTCCGGCGTGAACACCATCACGGGCGAGGGACTCGCCGAGGTGCTCGTCGGTGCGAACGTCGTGGTCGACGTGTCGAACTCGCCATCGTTCGCGGATGCCGACGTGCTCGCGTTCTTCACGACCTCCACGGCCAACCTCCTCGCCGCCGAACGCGAGGCCGGCGTCACTCACCATGTCGCTCTGTCCATCGTCGGCGCCGACCGTCTTCCGAACAGCGGCTACCTGCGAGCCAAGGTGGCCCAGGAGAAGCTCATCGAGGAGTCGGGACTGCCCTACTCGATCGTGCGCGCGACGCAGTTCCACGAGTTCATGGGGCGCATCGCCGACGAGGCGACGGTCGACGGCGTGGCCCGCGTCTCCACCGGACTCATGCAGCCGATCGCCGCGGCGGATGTCTCGATCGATGTCGCGCGGGTCGCAGCGCATGAGCCGCTCAACGGCACTCTCGAGATCGCCGGACCCCAGCGTCTCGGCCAGGACGAGCTGGTGCGCACCGTGCTCGCAGCGAAGGGCGACACCCGCGCGGTCGTCTCCGACCCCGAGGCGCACTACTTCGGCACGAAGCTCGAGGGCGACGAGCTCACCCCCGGGCCCGATGCACGGCTCTCGACCACCTCGTTCGCCCAGTGGCTCGAGGCGCAGGCCCAGCCCTCTGCTGTCGCGGGCCAGCCGGCCGCGGTGAAGTAGGCCATCATGCGCATCGCGGTCATCGGCGGTACCGGCCTCATCGGAACGCGACTCGTCTCCAGACTGCGCGCCGACGCTCACGACGTCGTCGCGGCATCGCGCGCGACCGGGGTCAACTCCTACACCGGTGAGGGCCTCGCCGAAGCCCTCACCGGCGTTGAGACGGTGATCGACGTGTCGAACTCGGGGTACCTCGACGAACGTGAGGCGAACGAGTTCTTCTACGGGTCGACACTCAATCTGCTCACCTACGGGGCCGCGGCCGGTGTGGGTCATCACGTGGCGCTCTCGGTCGTCGGCACCGACAGGCTCGCCGGCACCGAGGGCGGCTACTTCGCCGCGAAGGCAGTGCAGGAGCAACTCGTGCGGGCATCCGGCCGCCCGTACTCCATCGTTCACGCGACGCAGTTCTTCGAATTCATCCAGAGCATCGCGGATGCCGCCTTCGTGCGCGGCGCCGTTCGAGTGTCGAACGCGTTCATCCAGCCGATGGCCGCCGATGACGTGGCCGCGGCGACGGCCTCGGTCGCTCTCGGCCGTCCGCTGAACGGACTGGCCGAGTTCGCGGGCCCGGAGCGATTCAGGCTCGCGGAGATCGTGCGACGGGGCCTGGACATCCGGCAGGACCCACGCGAGGTCGTGGCCGATCCCCTGGCTCAGTACTTCGGCACGCTGCTCGAAGAAGATGAGCTGTTGCCGGGGCCGGGAGCGACCCTGGCCTCGACGCGGATCACGGACTGGCTCGCTGACGCGCCCACGGTGAGCGCCTGAGACGCGTCCGTCCGTGGGTCCGTCCGTCCGAATACCGCACACATCATCGAGTCTGCTTGTGCATAACCCCGTGAACAATCGTCATCTTGTGCTAATCTGGACTCACTCTCAAGTACCCGTGCCGCGACCTTGATGGAGTACCGGATGACCACATCCATCCCCTGCGTCCCGGGCACGACTGTCGCGACCGGGCTCGACCTGATCCTCGACCGGCTCGATGAAGCCGTCACCGCGCGAACCGCTGAGAATCGGGCGCAGGCACGGCTGTGGACGGCGTTGGCGGAACTGTTGCGGTTGGCGCGAGCGAACCCGCACATCTACCTCCGCACCACCGGCACCGGGCAACCCGACGCGATCGCTCTCGCCGAGGACGTCGCCGCCTACGACGCCGGGTTGCGGTTGCGGATGTCCTCCGGGCAGGTGCGTCACCTCGCCCACCGCGCCCAGACCCTCGAAGACCGGATGCCGCACCTGCACGCCGCCTTCACCACCGGCACCACCACGGTCGCCCACGTGAACACCGCGCTGGACCTCCTGGTCGGGTGGGACGACCCCGCCGGGGTGTCGTCCTTCGACCAGCAGCTCGCCGACCCCGCCACCACCGCGACAGTGGTCGTGTTCCGGCGCGCCACCAGATCCGCGCCGACCTCGCCGCTGGCTGGCTCGCCGGCGACGACACCCCCACCGCCGCGACCATCCACCCCATCCTGCTGATCCCGGCCCTGTCCCTCCTCGGCCACGGCACCGAACCGATCGAACTGCGCGGCTACGGACGCATCGACCCGGTCAGCGCCGCCCGCCTCCTCACCGCCGCCCCCGCATTCCGGCGGGTGTTCACCGACCCGATCAGCGGCGAGAAACTCACCTACGACCGCACCCGGTACCGCCCGACCCAGGCACAACGCGACTGGGTGGCGATCCGGTTCGAGGACTGCATCGACCCCACCTGCGCCCGCCCCGTCACCGACACCGACATCGACCACCTCGACGAATGGGCCCGCGACGCAGGCCCCACCAACGAGGACAACCTCCACCCCCTCTGCGACACCGGCAACCGACGCAAGAATCTCAGCCGCATCCACAACCAACGCCAACCCGACGGAACAGTCAGCATCACCACCCCCACCGGCTACACCGTCACCACCGAAGCCGCACCTTTCTAGAGCCCGAACATCACTCACGGGCGCTTCGAACACGCGCTCCGCGCGGTCCTCAGCGAGCAGGACCTCAGCGACGGGCCGTCACCCCTCGAATCGCAGCGGCGTCCATCCGACCGGACGAGGCCCGCGCACATCAGCACGCTCCCGATCGGCCCGCGCCGACCAGCCCTGCGCTTCGTCGACGCCGGGCGCTCCGACGACCCCGCGCGCCACTCGTAACCCGACGTCCTCGAGCACCGCATCCGGGGCACTTCCCCGCCGAACCGACGCCCGCAGGCTCCACTCCCGATCGGCCCACCCGCCACCGCGCAGACTGCGATAGTCGCCGTAGCGCGCGGTGTCGGCGTAGTCCCAGCACCACTCCCAGACGTTCCCGAGGGTGTCGAACAGGCCGAATGCATTCGGCTCCCTACCTGCCACGGGCTGAGGCCCGGCAATGTCGTCGCCCGCCGACCACGCGATATCGCCGAGCGCGCCATACCTCGGCTCGGTGGAGCCTGCGCGGGCAGCGAACTCCCACTCGGCCTCGGTCGGCAGGCGGAAGCCGTCGGCGCTCACGTCCCAGCTCACGGAGCGGCCGTCGATGAGATAGGCACGACGCAGGCCGACGGCATCCGACACCGCGTTGCACCAGATCACGGCTTCGAACCAGGTGACCGGATGCCGGGGAGCCGTGTCGCCGCTGCCTTCGGGCGAGCCCGGCACCGACGCCCACTCGTGCGCGGTCACCGCCGTGCGCCCGATCTCGAACGCCTGCAGCTCGACCGTCCGCATCGACTCCGAGCGTGCATCGCGCAGCTCGATCACGCCGGCCGGCACGGGGATCAGAGTGGGCACAGCGGGCAGCGCGGGTCGACCGGGCTGCTCCGAGTTGGTCGCGGGCACGGCCCCACGCTACCCGCGCGCGCACCACCCGGCATCGAGCACCCGCTGGTCGGTTGGCACCCCGCTTCGACCGCGGACTTCGTCCGGGCCTCAGCGAACGGCCTCTGCCACCTCGATCAGCACCTTGCCGACGACGCCACCCTCGACGGCATCGTGCGCCGCCGCCGTCTGCTCCAGCGGGTAGCGGTGAACGGGCAGCCCAGTCTCGTCGCCGATGCCCAATGCTCCGTCGGCGGCCGCCGCCGTGATGGCAGCACCTGCCGCGGCCCATGCCGCGGGTCCCATCGTGTAGATCAGCACGAACTGGTAGCGCAGGTTGAGCGAGATCGCCCGCCCGAACTCGATCGTGAGCGGCACGCCCCCGTCGTTGCCGTAGCTCGCGATGGTGGAGCGCGGATGCGTCACGGCCTGGTCGAGCGCGGCGTTGGCACCGGCCGCCACCTCCACCACGATGTCGACGCCGTCGGGAGCGAGAGCACGGATCTGCTGCTCGGCATCAGGATCTCGATAGCTGACGACGTGGTGCGCGCCGGCGGCTGCGGCGAGCGCGGCCTTGTCGGCTCCGCTCACCGTGGTGATCACGGTGGCGCCGGCCCAGCGCGCGAGCTGGATCGCCGCGTGGCCGACGGCGCCGGCTCCTCCGGCGACGAGCACGACGCGTTCGTCGAGGGCACCCGGTGCGAGCTGCGCCGGACCATCCTCGGCCACGGTCAGGGCGCGGTGTGCCGTCACCGCGGGAACGCCGAACACGGCGCCCTCGTCGAAGCTCACGGCATCCGGCAGCGGGAATGCCCGCGAAGCCAGGGTGATCGTGTACTCCTGCGCGGTTCCGGATGCCGGTCGCTGCCACGCGGAGATCCCCAGCCAGACGCGATCCCCGACCGCGAACTGCGAGACGCCGGGCCCGACCGCATCGACGATGCCCGCGCCGTCCTGGTTCGGGACGCTCTCGACGCCGGTCGGCGCCGCGTTCGACCCTCGCCGCGTCTTCCAGTCCGTGGGATTCACGCCCGAGACGATGATCCGCACCCGGATCTCTCCTGACCCCGGTTCCGCGATCTCACGCTCGGTCGATTCGAGCACCGACGAGTCGCCGGTCTGGGTGTACACGATTGCTCTCATGACGGATGCAACCAACCGGTCGTGCCGAGGATTCCTCGCGCGACGGAGGCCCCGCGCGTAGCATCGCCAGCATGAACGCGGCCAAGGACGACGCGACCACGCTCGAGATCGAAGGCCGTGAGGTGCGCATCAGCCACCCCGACAAGGTCGTCTTCCCCGAGCCCGGCCTCACCAAGCTCGACCTCGTGGAGTACTACCTCGCTGTCGCCGACGGTGCTCTGCGGGGAGCAGCCCACCGCCCCATGGTGCTGAAGCGCTTCGTGAAGGGCATCGACAAGGAAGCCTTCTTCCAGAAGCGCGCCCCCGAGTCCCGGCCATCGTGGATCGAGACCACCACCCTGCACTACGCCTCCGGAACCTCCGCCGAGGAGGTCGTCGTGACGGATGCCGCCTCCTTGGCGTGGGTGATCAACCTGGGCTGCATCGATCTCAACCCGCATCCGGTGCGTGCGTGGGACCTCGATCACCCCGACGAGCTGCGCGTCGATCTCGACCCGATGCCCGGAGTCGACTGGGCGCAGATCGTCGACGTCGCCTTCGTCGCCCGCGACGTGCTGACCGACTGCGGACTCGTCGGCTGGCCGAAGACCAGCGGGTCGCGCGGCCTGCACATCAACGTGCGGATCGAGCCGCATTGGAGTTACCGCGAGGTGCGTCTCGCCGCCGAGACTCTGGCCCGCGAGGTGGAGAACCGTGCTCCCGGACTCGCGTCGGCGCACTGGTGGAAGGAGGAGCGGGGAGCGAGCGTCTTCGTCGACTTCAATCAGAACGCGAAGGACCGCACTGTCGCGTCGGCGTACTCGATCCGCGCCCTGCCCGACGCTCGTGTCTCGACGCCGCTCACCTGGGACGAGGTGCGCGATCGACGACCCGAGGAGTTCACCGTCGCCACGATGCTCACCCGGTACACGGAACGCGGCGACGTCGCGGCCGGTATCGATGACGCTGTCGGCAGTCTCGACGGCCTCCTGGCGCTGGCCGAGAAGCTGGGTCCGGCCGAGAAGGCTCCTGCGTCGGCGAAGGCTGGCCCTGCGAGCCCCGGGGGCCCTGGCGGATCCGACGGCTCGGGCCGGAGACAGTCATCCATGCCGCTCATCGAGATCGCCCGGGCGAAGACCAAGGAGGAGGCCATCGCCGGCCTCGAGAATTGGAAGGCACGGCATCCGGAGGTCGTCGCCCACCTCGAGCCGGCAGACGAACTCGTCGACGGCATGCGCGGCTCGAGCTCGCTCTGGTACCGCATCCGCGTGAATCTCCAACACGTGCCTGAGGCGATGCGCCCTGAGCAGGCAGCTCTCGAGGTCGACTACGACCCCTGGGCGGGGCGCGGCTGAGCCGAGCGGTCACCTCCGGTTCTTCCCCTCGTCACCTGGGACCCCTAGTTTGGGGGACAGGGGTGAATCGCACGCATCGCTCCGTCCGCATCGCCCACGAAGGAGTCAGCATGCCCGCCAGACGTTCGATCCCGATCGCCATCGCCGCCACCGTGATCGGAGGCCTGCTCACCGCCACCGTCGGCATCGGCGCCGCGACGGCCGCCACGACGAGCTCCACGAGCGCGAACCAGCGCACAGCGTCGGCAGCCGCATCCGCCCTCCCCGCAGCCACGAACCTGCGCGTCGCCACCTTCAACCTCTCGCTCAACCGTGGTGCCCCCGGCCAGCTCGAAGCCGACCTCGCCGCGGGAACCAACGCGCAGGCGCGAACAGTGGCCGAGATCATCCAGCGCGCGAACCCCGACATCGTGCTGCTGAACGAGTTCGACTATGTTCCGGATGGCCGGGCCACCGACGCCTTCCGCAGCAACTACTTGGCCGTCGGGCAGAACGGTGCGAACCCGGTCGACTACCCGTACGCCTACACGGCGCCGTCGAACACCGGCATCCCGAGCGGCTTCGACCTCAACAACGACGGAACAGTGGGCGGCGGAGACGACGCCTTCGGCTTCGGCGTCTTCGAGGGGCAGTACGGCATGGCCATCCTGTCGAAGTTCCCGATCCTCACCGACAAGGTGCGCACCTTCCAGAAGTTCCTCTGGAAGGACATGCCCGGTGCCCTCCTCCCCGACGACCCGGCCACCCCGGCGGCGAACGACTGGTACTCCCCCGACGAGCTGAAGGTGGTGCGCCTCTCGAGCAAGTCGCACTGGGACGTGCCCGTGAAGGTCGGCAAGGCGACAGTGCACGTGCTCGCTTCCCACCCGACCCCGCCCACCTTCGACGGACCCGAAGACCGCAACGGCCGTCGCAACCACGACGAGATCAGGTTCTGGGCCGACTACATCTCCCCGCTCAAGAGCCGCTACATCACCGATGACGCCGGCAAGCGCGGCGGACTCTCGCTGCTCTCGCCCTTCGTCATCCTCGGCGACCAGAACGCCGACCCGCTCGACGGCGACTCGGTCGACAGCGCGATCCAGCAGCTGCTCGACAACTGGCGCATCACGGACCCTCGGGCCACGTCGGCCGGCGCACCCGAGGCTTCAGCGCTGCAGGGCGGCGCGAACGCCACCCACCAGGGCGATCCGAAGTACGACACCGCCGACTTCGCCGACACCGCCCCGGGCAACCTGCGCGCCGACTACGTGCTGCCGTCGCGAGGACTGCTCCAGGTGCGCGACGCCGGCGTGTTCTGGCCGACGCAGTCCGATCCGCTGTCGGCGCTCACCGGAGTCTTCCCGTTCCCGAGCAGCGACCACCGCCTCGTGTGGGTCGACCTGCGGGTTCCGCGTCTCGTGGGCCTGTTGGGCTGACGGATGGCGCGAGCCTGAGCCTGAACCTGAGCCGCCAGTGCCCTACTCCCTCGAGCACCCCGTCGTCGTGGACTTCCCGCTCCGCGGCGAGGGGTGGCTCGCTGTCACGACGCCTGCCACCCGCGTGCCGAGCCACGGCGTCGACGTGCTCGGGCAGACGTACGCCTACGACTTCCTCAAGGTCGATGACCGGCCGGGCGGTCACTTCAGCCCGGCGGGTGGCCTACGCGGCAACCTCGTCGGAGTTCGTGCGCGCGACTGCTACGCGTGGGGAGCATCCGTTCACGCCCCCTGCGACGGCGTCGTCGTGCGAGCGACCGACGGCATGGCCGAGCGCGAGTGGATCCATCCCGTGCGCGAGATCACCCGCATGACGTGGAACGGACTCACCTTCACCCCGGCGAAGCTCGGCGCCATCATGGGCAACCACGTGCTGCTGAAGCTCGATGCCGGTGCGTTCACCGCGGGCGCGACGGATGCCGCCCGCGACGTCTTCGCCGGGTTCGCACACCTGCAGCCGGGCAGCGTGAGCGTCGTCGACGGCCAGCGCGTGCGCAGGGGCGATCTGCTCGGCCGCGTCGGCCACACGGGCAACTCCACCTCGCCGCACCTGCACTTCCAGCTGATGGACTCAGCCGACCTGCTGCACGCGCACGGCATCCCCTGCGCCTTCAGTGCCTACGAGGTGCAGCGCGACGCGGCCTGGGAGCGGGTGACGGATGCGATCCCCGGCAGCAGGGACCGCATCCGTTCGACCCCCGCTCGCTGAGGGCCGAGCGAAGCGACCGCCCGAAGCGCCCTCGGCAGCGGCCCACTACGAAGCGCTTCGACCGCGGGCTTCGCCCGGGCCTCAGCGACCGAGACTGCGTCCGGGCGTCAGCGACCGGATGTGACCGGCACCGAGCCCGTCGGCGCCTCGTCGTCGACGGCAGCCGTCGACTCAGCCGCATCCGTCCCCGCCTGCCCCTTCGGCCGACGGATGAACGCGATCGCGATCACCGTGCCCACGAGCATGGCGACCGCCGAGCACAGGAATGCTGCCGAGTACCCGTCCACGAGGGCGCCCATCGAGTCGGGCACCGATGCGTCGCGCATCGCCGAGGCGTAGGCCGTCGCGAAGATCGAGAGGCCGATCGATCCGCCGATCTGCATCGCGGCGTTCGCGGTGGCGCTCGCGGCTCCGGCATCGTGCGGGGCGACACCGGCGAGAGCCAGGTTCTGCATCGGGATGAACAGCATCGCCATGCCGATCCCGAGCAGCACGAGAGCGGGCAGCACCTGCACGACGTAGCTGCCGTCGACCGTGATGAGGCTGAGGTAGCCGAGCCCGACGGCAGCGATCAGCGTGCCGCCGATCATCAGCGGGCGCGGACCCCAGGTCGAGAGCACCTTTGTCGCGAGCGGCGCGCAGAGCGAGATGACCACAGGCAGCGGCAGAGTGGCGAAACCGGCCACGAGAGGCGAGAGGCCGAGCACGATCTGCAGGTGGAAGGTGAGGAAAACCATCGCGCCGATCATCACGCTGCCCGCGATGGCCTGCAGCAGGAAGGCCCCGCCCCGCACCTTGTCGAGCACGATGCGGAGCGGCAGCAGGGGCTGGCCAACGCGCGACTCGATCCAGACGAAGGCCACGAGCAGCACGACGCCGACCGCGATGAAGCCGACCGTGCCGACAGAGGTCCAGCTGTCCTCGGCGAGGGTGAAGCCGTAGACGAGCGAGCCCAGGCCGAGCGTCACAGTGACGACGCCGGGGATGTCATAGCGGTTCTCTCCCTCGGCTCGGCTCTCGGTCACGAGGATGGCGCCGGCGATGAAGGCGATGATCACGACGGGCACGTTCACGAGCAGGCACCAGCGCCAGTCGGCGACCTCCGTCAGCAGTCCGCCGAGCAGCATGCCGACGCCGGCACCGGCACCGGCGACGGCGCCGAAGACGGCGAACGCCTTGTTGCGGTCGCGTCCGCTCGGGAAGGTCACCGTGAGCAGCGCGAGTGCGGCCGGCGCCATGAGGGCGGCGAACACCCCCTGCAGCCCGCGGGCCAGGATGAGCTCGGTGCCGTTCTGGGCGATGCCGCCGATGACGGAGGCGATGCCGAACCCGACCATGCCCACGAGGTAGGTGCGCTTGCGGCCCCAGTAGTCGGCGATGCGGCCGCCGAGCAGCAGCAGCGCACCGAAGGCGAGGGCGTAGCCGGTGACGACCCACTGACGTTCGGAGTCGGTCAGCCCGAGTTCCTGCTGCGCCTGCGGCAGCGCCATGTTCACGATGGTGCCGTCGAGGACGACGATGAGTTGAGTGAGCGCGAGGGTGACGAGCACCCACCAGCGACGAGAGGTTGACGAAGACATGGGCGTGGCCCGCTTTCCGATTGAGTATGTGTGATCACGGGGTTTCCAGCCCGGATCACGCCCCTGAATCGGTGACGCGACCACACCGACGAAGAATGTCGGTCGAACGTTCAGGTTACCAGCTTCCGTTCCAACGCCGCCCGCTCCGCCGCATTCCTGCACAGCCCCAGCGCCTCGAGCAGCGCGGCTCGTCCCTCCTCGCGGCGCCCCATCCGCAGCAGCAGTTCGCCGCGGACCGCCGGCAGCAGGTGCGACCCTGCCAACTCGCCGCGCTCGGCGATGGAGGCGACGACGGCCAGGCCATCCGCCGGTCCGGAGTCCATCGCGACGGCGACGGCACGGTTGAGCTCGATGATCGGCGACGGCGCGAGACGCCCGAGTGCCTCGTAGAGGATGACGATGCGCTGCCAGTCGGTCTCGCCGACGGATGCCGCCACGGCATGGCACTCGGCGATCGACGCCTGCAGCCCGTACGCCCGCAGACCCCCGGCCGGGCTCACAGCGCGGGTGAGGGCTGCCCGACCCCGCCGGATCGCGGCATGATCCCAGAGGCTGCGGTCCTGGTCCTCGAGCAGCACCGGGCTGCCCGAGGCGTCGAGCCTGGCGGGGAAGCGGGCGGCGGTGAGCTCCATCAGCGCGAGCAGGCCGAAGACCTCGGGGTCGGGCTGCAGCTGCGCCAGCACGCGGGCGAGCCGCAGGGCCTCGCTCGCGAGTTCTGAGCGCATCCACGCGTCCCCAGCCGAGGCGTAGGAGCCCTCGGTGAAGATCAGGTAGATGACCTGCAGCACGGAGCTCAGGCGTTCGGGGATCTCAGCGGCATCCGGAACCCCGAAGGGGATCTGCGCCGCGGCCAGGGTCTTCTTGGCGCGGGTGATGCGCGCCTGAACCGTGGGCCCCGGTACGAGCAGGGCCTGGGCGATCTCGTCGGTGGTGAGGCCGCCGACGACGCGCAGGGTGAGCGCGAGCCGCGACTCCTTCGAGAGCACGGGGTGACAGGCGATGAACATGAGCGCGAGCACGTCGTCGTCGATCCCGTCGGGGTCGAACAGGGCGTCGGCACCGGGCGTCGACTCGTCGAGATCACGGGCGAGCACGGCGTAGCGCTCGTCGCGACCCGATCGCCGACGGAACGCATCGATGGCCCGCCGACGGCCGACAGTGAGGAGCCACCCCGTTGGCTGAGTCGGCACGCCGTCGACGGACCACGAGACGAGCGCCTCGGCCAGGGCCTCCTGCGCGAGGTCCTCGGCCAGGGAGAAGTCGCCGGTGTACCGGGCGAGGGCGCCGACGATGCGTGCGGACTCGATGCGCCACACGGCTTCGACGGCGCTCCGCGCCTCGGTAGAGCTCACCACGCGATCAGCACCACGCGATCAGAGCTGCCCGGTCTGCTCGCGCCAGGCGCGCTCCTTCTGGATCCAGATGTTGTCCTGCGGGAACTCGTCGATCGACGGCACACGACGGATCTCGGTCTTGGTCCCCTCGGTGTACGGCGCGCGCTTGGCCCACTCCACGGCCTCCTGCTGCGAGGCGACGTCGAGGATGTAGAAGCCGTTGAAGAGCTCCTTCGTCTCGCCGTACGGGCCGTCGCTCACCACAGGCGTGTCGCCGGTGAAGTCCACGACGACGCCGGTGCTCGGGTCGTCGAGGCCTTCGGCCGCGAGCAGCACGCCCGCGTGGATGAGCTCGTCATTGAACTTGCCCATGGCGTCGAGAAGGTCGGCGAAGTCGGCTTCGGCGAACTTCGTCGCCGTCTCGTCGCTCGTGCGCATGATCAGCATGTACTTGGCCATCGTCGTTCTCCTTGTTCTGAAAGGTCGCTCTTCGACCTTCTCACTCCAAGGTCGAACGGCGCGATGGGGAATCGACACGGGCGCCGAGAAAATACCCCGCTCGCCGAGGGCCGAGCGAAGCGACCGCCCGATGCGCATTCAGGGAACGGATGCGCTGACCATCCATTCAGGTGGTCAGATCGTGCTCCTCCTCCGAGTCCACGTACTCGAGCAGATCCCCGGGCTGACACTCCAGCACCCGGCACATGGCGTCGAGCGTGCTGAACCGCACCGCCTTCGCCCGGCCGTTCTTCAACACGGCGACATTCGCCGGCGTGAGGCCGACCCTCTCGGCGAACTCGCCGACACTCATCTTGCGCTTGGCGAGTTCGACGTCGATGCGAACGACGATCATCAGATGACGTCCTCCATGTCGGCCTGCAGCACGGTGGCCTGCCTCAGCAGAGCCCGCAGCACGACCACCGTGAGCACCACGACACCGCCGATCAGCACCAGCCCGAACAGCAGCATGGGAGTGCCCGGGTCGCGCAGCTCCGGCGTGAAGTAGATGATGCCCACGATGAGGGCCGAGACACCGGCGAGTAGAGCCCAGCCGACGACGAGGGCCCACACGATCCCGTCGACCCAGCCGAACGACTCGTTGCTGAAGATGCGATCGGCCCGCACCAGGGTGAGCAGCCGCCAGGTGCACACGATCACGACCTGGATGCAGAGCACCTCGACGACGGCGAACGCGAGGAGCAACCACGGAACCGGCCCGAGATCCGGGTTCTGCTCGGCCATGTACCGGAACTGGCCCGGCAGGCTGAACGTCTGAGCGACGACCAACCCGGCGAAGACGAGCACCAACAGCACTCTGAGCGGGACGACGACTCGATCAATGCTTCTCATGCATTGATTAATACGCGATTTCTATCGTTTGTCAATCGATTAGTGAAACCGAATAGAGATCTCAGCCCTGGAAATCCTCGGGATCCACGTGCTCGAGGAACTCCTTGAACTCCTCGAGCTTCTCCTCGTCCTCGGCGACGTCGACGAGTTCTGCCGGGATCCCTGCCTCCTCGACCACCGCATCCGCCACCCAGATCGGCGCATTGAAGCGCGCGGCGAGCCCGAGAGAGTCGGATGGCCGCGCGTCGATGACGCGGCGCCCGGATGGCGTCATCAGCGTGATCTCTGCGTAGAAGGTGCCGTCCTCGATGCGGGTCACGTCCACCCGCTCGACCTCGGCCCCGAGGGTCTCGAGCACGGTCTTCATGAGGTCGTGCGTGAGCGGCCGCGGAGGTTCCTCGCCCTGCGTGGCGATGAGGATCGACGTCGCCTCCAGCTCGCCCACCCAGATGGGCACGACCCGGCCTTCACCGGGCTCGTCGAGCACGGGCTTCAGCAGGATGATGTGCTGCAGCGCCGAATCGAGCGCCACCCCGAGGATGCGCACCTGCACCATGACGCCTCCCCTCGGAGTCTGCGGCCTGAGATCACCGGTCGATAGTGCCATGGTAGATCCGGATGCCGTGAGCCCGCCCCGTGTTCAGCGCGCCCGTGTTCAGTGCACCGGTGTTCAGTGCGCCGATGCTCAGGGCAGCAGATCGTCGGGCACGACCACGCGCGCGTCGTCCCACGGTTCGGCCCAACCCAGCTCGTCGAACATGCGCGACAACACCATGGCGGTGAAGCCCCAGATGAGCCGCCCGTCCACCGTGAACGCCGGCGATCGATAGGTGCGCTCTCCCAGCGTGTGCGACGTGATGGCGCGGTTCGAGGGCAGGAGGAGGTCGGCCACAGGCACCCTGAAGACGTCGACGGACTCGTCGTGATCGACGGCGGCGACCTCCGAAGGATGCGTCCACCACGCCGGTACCGGGGTGACGAGGTGTCGGCTCACCGGCACCGGGAACGGGGGCAGGGTTCCGAGAGGCTCGATGCCGTCGGGGTCGAGGCCGGTCTCCTCGACGGCCTCGCGCAGGGCTCCGGCGATGGGTCCGTCGTCGGAAGCCTCGAGTCGGCCGCCGGGGAACGCGATCTGCCCGGCGTGCGTGCGCAGCGTCGAGGCGCGACGCAGCAGCAGCACATCGAGGTCGCCGCGCACGGGTCCGTCCGCCCGCGCGGGCTGGTCGTCGAGCACGCCGAACAGCACGAGCACCGCCGCTGGACGCAGCGTCGCCGACCCGAGCATCGCCCGCTGCAGGTCGGCGTGCCAGTCGAGCGGACGCCCGCACAGCGCCTCGAGTTGGGAGCGCGGGCCGTCGTCGGCTGGGATCATGGGTCCAGCCTAGGCAGGTCGGATCTTCTTCAGCTCCTGCGCGAGCATCACGATGATGCCGCTCGGACCGCGCACGTACGTGAGCTTGTAGATGTCCTCGTAGGTTGCAACGCCGCGCAGCGGGTGACATCCGTGCTTCGCGGCGATCGCGAGGGCATCGTCGATGTCGTCGACCGAGAAGGCGACGCGATGCATGCCGATCTCGTTGGGAAGAGTGGGCTCCGTCTCGATCGCATCGGGGTGGATGTACTCGAAGAGCTCGATGGCGCCGTGACCGTCCGGCGTCTGGAGCACCGCGATCCTGGCGTGGTTCCCGTCGAGGCCGACGGCGGTCTCGGCCCACTCGCCGCTGACGGTGTCACGGCCGGCGACGGTCAGCCCGAGGTCGGTGAAGAAGGAGATCGCGGCTTCGATGTCGCGAACGGCAATGCCGACGTTCTCGAGCTTGATGGGCATACCTTGCATGCTACTCACCGACCACTGAGGGTCGCGTCCCTAGCCTCAGCTGTGCCTCTGATGAGAGGCTGGCGACAGAGCGAGCGGCATCCTGTCGCTCCCGAGCGAATCGGAATCGAGGCCGCCATGCCCGTCTCCACCAGCCCCGCCGAGATCACGATGGAGCCCAGCGAGGCCGCATCCATCGCCCCGGAGGTCATCCCTGCAGCGGCCCTCCTGATCGGCACCAAGGGCACCCGCCGCTTCGTCGGCCGGGAGCACGGAGCCGGGATCTCGTACTTCTTCGTCGACGCCGAGCCCGGCGACGGGCCGGACCTGCACTGGCATCCGTACACCGAGACCTGGTTCGTCATCGAGGGCACTGCGCGCATCAGCGTCGGTACGGCCACCCTCGTCGCGAACGCCGAGGACACGGCCACGGTTCCGGCCGGCGTGTGGCATGGTTTCAAGAACGCTGGCACCGGGCGCCTCCGCATCCTCTGCATCCACGCGTCGGACACGATCATCCAGACCTGGGCCGACTGAGCCCCGACCACGAAGGAGTAACGCATGACGTTCCAGGCCTACCTCGACAACATCGAGGCCAAGACCGGGCTCACCCCGCGCCAGTTCCTCGAGCTCGCGCACGAGAAGGGCTTCGACGAGACCACTAAGGCGGCTCCGATCCTGGCGTGGCTGGCGGAGGACTACCAACTGGGCAAGGGCCACGGCATGGCGCTCGTGCACGTGATCACCAAGGGCCCGCAGATCAGCCAGAAGCACGTGAACACCGGCACTGCTCACAGCGATCCGAGCGACACGCTCTGGCTCGACGGGGCCGCTTCGAACCCCGCCACGACATAGGGCTCAGCCCGCGCTCGGGCAGTACAGCTGCGTCGGCACCCGCTGGTCGCTCGACCGCTCGATGCGGTGCTCCGACATCGGGTGGTGGCAGAGCGGACACGACGGATCGGCAGGACGGATGTCGGGACCCTCGGGGCGACCGATGCCCACCTGCGCGGGTCCGGTGAACGTGCGCACCACGTCGTTGGCCTTCTCGTAGAAGCGCCAGAACCTGCTGCCCATCTCTCCAGCCCCATTTCGTTCGTGTACTAATCATTAGGGTAGCAGGTAGTCTGGGCGCATGAGCAGTTCAGCCCAGACCCTCAGCCCGCAACCCGACGTTCTCGCCCTCGAGAACCAGGTCTGCTTCGCCCTCGCGGTGGCCGCGCGCGGGGTCATCGGCCTCTACCGCCCCGTGCTCGAACCGCTCGGGTTGACGCATCCGCAGTACCTCGTCATGCTCGCGCTCTGGGAGCGCAGCCCCCGTACCGTGCGCGACCTCGGCGATGCCCTCCAGCTCGAGCCGGCCACGCTGTCGCCGCTGCTGAAGCGCCTCGAGACTCAGGGCTACATCGCCCGCGATCGGAACCCGGCCGACGAGAGGGCCTTGAACATCACGCTGACGGATGCCGGAGCCCGGCTGCGCGAGCAGGCCCTGGGCGTTCCTCCCCAGATCGTGGCCAGGCTCGGCGTCGAGCTCGACGAGCTCGAGCGCCTCCGGTCCCAGCTCACCGACGTGATCGCCGCGGTACGCGCGACGCGCTGAGCGGCATCCGTCGTCGTCGGGGAATCGGCGGGCGGCAACGTACCCTTTCAGAGTGCGCATTTTCGACACAGCGCGCGCAATTCATTCGAGCAAGAGGTGGTGCGACGTGAGCGACGTCTCGTCTTTGGAGACATTCGATCGACGGGAGTCGGAGGTTCGGGGCTACATCCGTTCCTTCCCCGTGGTCTTCGACAGTGCCCGAGGATCCGTGCTGACGGCCGCCGACGGCCGCGAGTTCCTCGACTTCTTCGCCGGCGCCGGAGTTCTGAACTACGGCCACAACAACCCGGCCTTCACGCGCGCGCTCATCGAGTACCTCGAGCACGACGGCATCATCCACGGCCTCGACATGGCCACGAGCGCCAAGAAGGGCTTCATCGAGGCCTTCGAGAAGCTCGTGCTCGAGCCGCGCGGCTTCGACTACAAGCTGCAGTTCACGGGGCCGACCGGCGCCAACGCCGTCGAAGCCGCGCTCAAGGTCGCTCGCCAGGCCACCGGCCGCTCGAACGTCGTAGCGTTCACCAACGCCTTCCACGGCCTGAGCCTCGGCGGCCTCGCCGCCACCGGCAACAGCCACTACCGCGAGGCGGCGGGCATCGCGCTCGACAACGTCACGCGGCTGCCGTTCGACGGCTACCTCGGCGAGGGCGTCGACACCCTCGACCTGTTCGAGAAGATGCTCGGCGACCCCGGCAGCGGTCTCGACCTGCCCGCGGCAGTCATCGTCGAGGCCGTGCAGGGCGAGGGCGGCATCAACGTCGCGAGCTCCGCCTGGCTCCAGCGCCTGCGCCAGCTCACCGCCGACAACGGCATCCTGCTCATCCTCGACGAGATCCAGTCGGGCATCGGTCGCACGGGATCGTTCTTCGCCTTCGAGGAGTCCGGCATCGTTCCCGACATCGTCACCGTGTCGAAGTCGATCTCAGGCTCGGGCCTGCCGATGTCGCTCGTGCTTCTGCGCCCCGAGGTCGACGTCTGGAAGCCGGGTGCCCACACGGGAACGTTCCGCGGCAACAACCTCGCCTTCGTCTCGGCTCGGGTCGCCCTCGAGGAGTACTGGACGGATGCCGCCCTCACCGACGGCGTGAAGGCCAAGTCGGCGGTGCTGAGCGATGCGCTCGCACGCCTCGCCGCCGCGCACCCGTCGCTCGGCGCCGTCGTGCGCGGACGCGGCCTGATGTACGGCCTCGCCATCGACAGCGACCGCACCCTCGCCGGCCGCATCTCGAAGGAGGCATTCACGCGCGGCCTCATCATCGAGACCTCCGGCGCCCACGACGAGGTGCTCAAGTTCCTCCCCGCCCTCACCATCAGCGACGACGAACTGGCTCGCGGCCTGCAGATCGTCAGCGACAGCCTCGACGCGGTGCTCTGAGCGCCCCAGGCACTCCCATGAGCAGCATCCCGCGCAGGGTCCTCACCGCTGCACTCGCCGTCAGCCTGGCCGCGGCATCCGTCGCCGGAGTCGCCATGGCGGCGGACGCCGGAACGGATGCGACGACCACCGCGGGTGCGACGACCACATGGAGCGCATCAGCAGCCTCCGCCGCCGCGAAGAAGGTCACGCTGCCCCCGGTGAACGGGCGCTTCGACTACCAGCTCGGCGGCGCATACACACCGGCGTCATCCGTGAGGATCGTCGCCCGTGATAGCACAGCGGAGCCGGCGACCGGGAAGTACAACATCTGCTACGTCAACGCTTACCAGACCCAGCCCGACGACGTGAAGACCTGGTCGGGCAGGAACAGCGACCTGATCCTGCGCAACAGCAAGGGCGTGAAGGTCGGCGATCCCGAATGGGACGAGTACCTGCTCGACACCTCGACAGCCGCCAAGCGCACGCGCATCGCCGCCATCATGAACTCATGGATCGACGGGTGCGCCGAGAAGGGCTTCCAGGCGATCGAGCCGGACAACCTCGACTCCTGGACCCGCTCGAAGAGCGCCGGAAAGCAGTTGCTGACCAAGGCGCACAACGTGGCCCTCGCGCAGCTGCTCGCCGCCCACGCGCACGGCAAGGGCCTGGCCATCGCCCAGAAGAACACGCCGCAGCTCGGCACGGCAGGCAAGAAGACCGTCGGCTTCGACTTCGCCATCGCGGAGGAGTGTCAGATGTACACGGAGTGCGCTGCCTACACGAATGTCTTCGGCCGCAACGTCATCGAGATCGAGTACACCGACAACCCGAAGTCGGCCTACACGACGGCCTGCAAGAAGCAGGGCACGACGATCTCGGTGATCCTCCGCGATCGCGACGTGGTGGCCAAGGGCAAGCCGGACTACGTCTACAAGTCCTGTTGAACGCGCTCGCGCGGCACCGCTTGTAGGCTGCACCCGTGCGCATCCGCCCCATCGATCTCGTCGACGTGCTCGTCTACCTGGTCATCCTCGGCCTCTTCGTCCAGTTCTTCCCGGCGGTGATCTCCGAGTCGTTCCTGCTCTCGCTGCTGACGGCAGTGCTGCTGAAGGTCGCGCTCGAGGTCGTCGTGGCACTGAAGACGCGGGTCGTGGCGCGCGTTCGGGCTGCGACGACGCTGCCCGGGCGCGCTGTCGCGGCGGCCCTGCTGTTCGTGGTCGCCGCCGGCAGCAAGTTCGTCATCCTGTGGCTCACCGACCTGCTCTTCGGCGACGCCGTGTACCTCGGCGGCTTCCTTCCCGTCACCCTCCTGATCATCACGCTGATGCTCGCGCGCGTCGGTGTGCGCCGTCTGGTCGAACGGCCGGCGGCCACCTGACCCACCCGCTCGCTGGGCGCGGACGAAGTCCGCGGCCGAAGCGCACCCACCACCCGCTCGCAGAGGCCCGGACGACGTCCGCGGTCGAAGCGCACCCACCACCCGCTCGCAGAGGCCCGGACGAAGTCCGCGGCCGAAGCGCACCCAGTGCAGGGGCCAACGCCCCCGGACGGTCAATCGACCGATCCGATCCGGGCTAATCTGACGCAGTGAAACTCGCATCGCGGCGACGTTTGACGCTCATCGGCGTCTCCCTCGCCCTCCTCGCCCTCGGCGCCGGCGTCGCCTCCCAGGTATCCGACGCACTCGGCCTGCAGAGCCAGCCCTCGGTGGGCATCCCCGTCGAGAACCTCAGCGTCGCACCGGCCTCAGCCGTCGTGCTGCCACCCGAATTCACCGGCATCGACGCCCCCGACGACCTGCGCGTGACCACCGCCGTCGACGAACTGCGCGACGCCGTGGCCGACGCCCGAGCGACATCCGGAACAGCGACCCTCACCGTGAGTTTCGACAGTGTCGACGCATCCGGAGAGAGCTACTCCGTCTCGGGCAGTCCCACCGACATCCGCATCTCGGCGGCCTCGCGTGGCGGTGCGGTCCTGGGCGTCTACGACCTGGCCACCGCCGTGCGCGCCGGGCGGCCCGTCACCGAGAACCTCGGCCGCACGGTCGACTCCAAGCTGCCGTTCCGAATGGTCGATCTCGGGGCTGTCGGAATCGAGCCGGATGCCGAAGCCCACACTGCCGGCACCGACTACTCCCACAACTCCAACGCCTTCAAGGACGTGATGCTCGCCGACGCTCCCTACATCGACGAAGCGGCTCTTGCCGTCGCGACGACGGAGTTCGAGGAGTACGTGCGACACACCGTCGCGCTCGGCTACAACGCGATCGCCGTGCCGGGCTTCATCGAGTTCATCACCTTCGACGGCGTCGGCGACGGCACCGAGGTGTACGCCGCCGACGACCAGCACCGCGCACGCGCTGACGCCATGCGCGCCGCTTTCGAGCCCATGCTCGAGTACGCCGACGACCTCGGCATGAAGGTGTACTTCCGCACCGACATGCTGGCTCTCACGACCCCGCTCGAGAACTATTTCGATCGCACCTTCGGCGGCCTCGCCACCGAGGACCCGGCATTCTGGGACGTCTACCGCGCCGGCCTGGACGAGCTCTACGCAGCCATGCCGTCAGTAGACGGTGTGCTCATCCGCATCGGCGAGGCCGGGCAGGTGTACGACCTCCCGGGCTGGGACTACTACTCCAAGCTCGCCGTCACGTCGGTAGCATCGGTTCGCGCGATGCTCACGACGTTCAGCGACCAGGCGGAGGCATCCGGGCATGAGGTCATCTTCCGATCGTGGAGTGTCGGCGTGGGCGCCGTCGGCGACATGCACGTCGATCCGGCGTCGTACGCGCAGGTGCTCGACGGGATCGACTCCCCCGCCCTGATCGTCTCGACGAAGCACACCCTCGGCGACTTCTACAGCTACCTGCCGATGAACACGACGCTGGAGTCCGGGTCGCAGCGCCGCATCATCGAGTTCCAGAGTCGACGCGAATTCGAGGCTTATGGGGCACTGCCCAACGACCTCGGCGTGCTCTATCAGCAGGCGCTGGAGCACTTCATCGCCGCGAATCCGAACGTCGAGGGCATCTGGACCTGGACGCAGGACGGCGGGCCGTGGCGCGCCGGCCCTCTGACCCTCGAGCTGAAGGCGGGCTTCTGGCAGCTGTACGAGCTGAACACCCGTCTCGCCGCGAGCCTCGCACGCGATCCGGACGCCGACCCTGCCGAGCTCACCGCCGACTGGATCCGCCAGTGGTTCTCCGACGACCCGGCGACGGTCGAGGCCATCGGCGCGGCCATGGCGGAATCGCGCGCGGCCGTCACCAAGGGGCTGTACATCGGGCCGTTCGCCGATCAGCGGGTCCGAGCTCTGGGTCTCGAGCCACCGCCCATGATGTGGATCTTCGAGTGGGACATCCTCACGGGCGACAGCGCGGTGCTCGACGTGATCTACCACGTGAGCAAGCCTGAACTCGAGCAGGCCATCGCCGAGGGCGACGCCGCGGTCGAGACGGCGAAGTCCATGCGCGATGCCATCGCGGCGACGGATGCCGGCACCTGGCGCGACGACACGCTGCGCGAGCACTTCGTCGACACCCTCGACTACCAGGTGAACCTGTTCCAGACCCTCGGCTCGTACCGCACGATGGTGCTGCGCCATGCGCAGTGGCTCGATACGGGGTCGGATGCCGCCTACAGCGAGTGGGCGCAGGCGAAGACCGCGTTCCAGGGCTTCGCGGCCGTGCACGAGGCGAACTACGCGGGCGACGTCGACCTCCCCGCCTACAACCTCACGGCCGCGCGCATCGGCATGGAGCGCGCGACCCTCGACCTGCCGATGGCCTGGCTGGCGCGCGTGGTCCTGGTGCTCCTCGGCCTCTGGCTCGCCCTCGGGATCCTCGCGGGTCGCGCCCCCTTCTCCCGCTGGCCCGGCGCCACTGCGGCACGCGCGCTCTGGCTCGTCGGAACACGACCCTGGCGGGCGACGGATGCCGTGGCCGGGTTGTCGAGACTCTCGAAGGTGTTGCTCGTGGTCGTGCCCGCGGCGCTCCTCGTGGTCAGCCGCGGCATCCTGACATGGTTCATCGCGCCGACGCACCTGCTCTTCACCCTCGCGGCGTGGCTCGTCTTCGCCGCCGGCATCGCCCTCGTGATGAGGAAGCTGTCGCCGTGGCCGATCATCGCCGCCGCCGGTGGCGCCATCGCATTGCGGGTGATCCTGCTCCTTGCTGTGCTCGCCGTGCGCGGGCCCGGCTACTACTGGTTCGGCTTCTGGACCGACCCGCTCGCCCGGACGCTGTACATCACGGTGGCGTTCGCGCTGTTCGCCTGGGTGCTGGTGGCTGTCGGCTGGTCGCTGGCGGGCCAGATCGGCGGGCGCCGGGCGACGGGGGCCGTGCTCGGCTCGAGCGGACTCGTACTCGTGCTGCTCGGCGGCTTCCTCGGGGTGGTCGGCCTCGAACAGGCACTCACGATCTGGAACGACCAGATGGCGCTGCTGCCGTGGGGCCTCTCGCGCATCCTCGGCCTGACGGTCTACCTCGAGATCCCGGCGTCGACGCCGTGGTACGCCGCAGCCTTCGGTGCCCTGCTCCTGGTGATCGGAGCGCTGCTGGCGCTGCGCTGGCGGCGCACACCCGCCAGCCCGCTTCCCGCTCGCTGAGGCCCGGACGAAGTCCGCGGCCGAAGCGCCTACACACCCGCCGCGGCCCCGCTCGAGTCACTCCACCAGCGCCTGCGTCCCCAGGACCACCGCGAGCGCCAGCTTCTCGGCATCCGCAGTGCCGGGCTCAGCTGTGTAGACCATGAGCCGCAGGTCGTCCGCGGCGACGACAAGGGTGTCGCAGTCGAGCGTGATGTGGCCGACGGTCGGGTGGTCGATGACCTTGCGCCGCGCCAGCTCGCGAGGCCTCTCGAGCTCGCCGTGCTCCCACAGCTCCACGAACCGAGCGCTCTGCGCGCTGAGCTCGCCGATGAGCCCACCGAGCGCGCGATCGGCGGGATACCGCGACGCCGTCAGCCGCAGGTCGCTGACCATTCGCGCCTCCAGCTCGGCCGTCTCCTCAGGCGTCTGCACGGCGCGGTTGCCCGGCCCGACGAGGTTGCGCCACACGGCATTCCTCTCGATGCCGCGCAGCTTCGAGGTGTCGCCCATGAGCGCGTCGTACGGAGCGTTCGCCACGATCAGCGTCATGCTGGCGTCGTAGACCGCGACCGGCGTGTTCGCCAGCCGGTCGAGCAGTCGCTGCACGCTCGGCGGAATGCGCGTCGGAACGATGTCGAGCCCGGGAGCGGCGTGGCCGGCCAGCTGGAAGAACAGTTCGCGCTCGGCATCCGACAGCCGCAGCCCCCGGGCGAGAGCCTCGACGACCTGGGCCGAGGGCGAGGTCGACCGGCCCTGCTCGAGGCGCGTCAGGTAGTCGGTGGAGATTCCGGCGAGTGCGGCGAGCTCCTCCCGACGCAGACCAGAGGCCCGCCGCCGACCGCCGACGGGAACACCGGCACTCTCGGGCGTCACGCGATCACGCCAGCGGCGCAGCATCCGTCCGAATTCCCAGTCCATGCGTCCAGTCTGCGCGCCCGGTCGGCGCTTGTCCTAGCCCTGGTAGTCCTACGACAACCGAACGACTGCCTATCGGCATCCGGCACGCGGATGCTGGAAGCATGACAACCGCACCCGCTTCATCGCCCGCCCCCTCAACCGCCGCCGCGCCCCTCGCCCTCGTGACGGGCGCCTCATCCGGCATCGGCCGCGCCTTCGCCGAGCGCCTCGCCGCGCTCGGCCACGACCTCATCATCGTCGGACGCCGCCGCGACCGCCTCGACGCGCTGGCCGCCTCGCTGCCGGACGTCGCGGTGCAGGTCATCGAGGCCGACCTCTCGACCATCGAGGGCATCACCACCGTCGCTGACGTGGCCGCCAGTCGCCCCGTGAGCCTGCTCGTCAACAACGCCGGCGTCGCGCACTACATGCCGTTGACAGACCTGCCGGCCGAGAAGGCTCTCGAGCTTCTCAACGTCAAGGTCGTCGCGCCGACGCTTCTCACCCGCGCAGCCGTGACGGGCATGATCGCTCGCGGCGCCGGCACCATCGTCAACGTCGCCGGCATGATCGCCTTCTCCGGCCCCGCCGAGGCGCCGGCTCCGCAGGGCGGCCGCAGCGTCTACACAGGCACGCTCGCCCACACTGTGGCGCTCTCGCAGAGCCTGAGCGCCGAGCTCGCGGCATCCGGTTCCGGTGTCACGGTGCACGTCGTCTGCCCGGGCGTCGTGGCCACCGAGTTCCACACGGTGCAGGGCATGGACCTCTCGGCGCTGCCCCGCATGTCGGCTGACGATGTGGTCACGGCCACGCTCGCCGGCATCGACCTCGGAGAGGTCGTCATCGCACCCGGCGTCGAGGACTATGCCCTGCTCGAGTCGGTCTTCACCGCCGACGTCGCAGCGTTCCACGGCCAGAGCCCGCAGCTCGCCTCGCGCTACGCGGCGGTCGTCGCCGCGACCACCCCCGCCCCGCTGGTTGAGTAGCGCCGACGAAAGCGACACACCCAACCACCCCGGCCCACCTTCAGCGCACCGGCTCACGTCGCAGCCGGGGCCCGCGCGCCGAAGGTGGCCCCGATCACGACGATCGCCCGCATCCGTCGGATGCCCCGCCATACGATGAACCCATGAGCGACAACTACGACATCGTGGAACTCGGCAGCCTCGACGACTGGCGCCAGCACTTCGGCGGATTCCGCCCCGAGAGCTCGCGCGACGGCCGACGGGTCGTCGACCACGAACTCACGATGCAGTTCATCGGCATGACGGCCAACGCCTTCGAGCCCGGTGAAGAGGCGGGGTACTGGCACGCGCACTCCCGCATCGAGGAGGCCTACGTCTTCCTCGCCGGTCGCGGCCAGATGGGCATCGACGACGAGATCGTCGACGTCGGTCCGGGTACCGTCGTGCGCGTCGGCCAAGGCGTGTGGCGCACCTGGCGCTGCCTGCCCGACTCGCCAGAGCAGTTGCGCTGGCTGTGCATCCGCGCCGGAGGCACCGAACTGCCGCACCTCCCCGACGACAGCACGAGGGACAACGACCGCCCGTCGCCCTGGTGACAGGCGTGGCGACCCACGGCGCGCAAGCGCCTACTCCGGCTTCGCCATCTTCCGCAGCAACGCAGCGAGCGTCGCCTGCTCCTCCTGACTGAGCCCGCTCAACTCCTCGGCCTCGCGCTGGGCGAGCGTGCGCATGGCGTCGTCGACCCGTGAAGCGCCCTCGTCGGTGAGCCGCACGAGCACGCTGCGTCCGTCCCGCGGATGCGGCCGCCGATCGACCAGACCACGTCGCGACAGGTTGTCGAGTCGGTTGGTCATTGCGGCGCTGCCGATCATGGTCGCCTCGATCAACTGGGCGGGGCTCAGCTCGTGAGGAGCATCCGCTCGCCCCAATGCGGCGAGGACGTCGAACTCCCACGCGGCGAGGCCCGCGCCGCTGAAGGCGCCGGCTCGCAGCACGCTGAGCTTCTTCGACACGCGCCGGAGCCGCGACATGACGTCAAGCGGCGTCAGGTCGACATCGGGCAGTCGACGGGACCACGCATCGATGATCAGGTCGACCTCGTCGTCGGGCTCACTCACGTTCGGAGCCTACCGCCGTGCTCGACGCCGGCCAGCGCACCCGAACGCCGCACCTCCCCCGGCGTCGCCGAATAGTGCCGCTTGAACGCCCGACTGAACGCTGCCTCCGAGGTGTAGCCCACCCTGCTCGAGATCGACGCGATCGGATCGGCCGTGCGCACGAGCTCAGTATGCGCCTGCTGCAGCCGCCAGCCGGCGAGGTAGCGCATCGGAGGCTCGCCCACGAGGGTCGCGAACCTCTCGGCGAAGGCCGAGCGCGACATGTTCGCCTGCCGGGCGAGCTCGACCAAGGTCCAGTCGTGGTCGGGCCGGGCGTGCATGCGGCCGAGGGCACGTCCAACCTGCGGGTCCCGCACGGCGGTGAGCCAGCCCGTCGCGGGGAGTTCGGTCGTGCGCAGCCACCACCGCAGCACCTGGATGACTAGCACGTCGGCCAGGCTCGTCATGACGGCCTCGCCGCCGGGCTGGGTTCCCTCGGCCTCGCGAGCCAGCATCCGCAGCACCGATTGGAAAGCCCCTGCCTCGCCGTCGTCCCAGGCGTCGACACGGATGAGGCCCGGCAACTCGTCGGTCAGGCGTGAGGCCAGCGGGGCGTCGACCTTCATCGCCGCGTAGGCGATCTGGGTGCGGTCTCCGCCGCCGTCGATTCGCATGTGCTCGAACGTCTCGGTGACCCGCTCGACGGGGATGTCGAAGAGCGGTCTGCTCGCGGCATCCGCCGTGCTCAGCAATCGGTGGGTCACCCCGCGCGTGATCAGGGCAGCGCTCCCGGCTTCGAGCGTGTGCCGCTCGCCGTCGATCTCGAGCACACAGCGGCCGGCGAGCACGACCGGAAGCATCATGTAGCCGTCGAGCTCCGGGAATTCAACGCCCCAGGGTGCCGAAAGCTCGGCGCGGCAGTAGAGCGCGCCGGTGAAGCGCAGCAGGTGGAGACCATCAGCGAGGTCGTCGGCGGTTTCATGTGCCCCACGGATGCCGCGGCTCCTGTGCGGGCGCGGATTGACCATGCGTCCAGAGTGGCATGCCGATCAGCCGGACGTCCCAGATTCTGGATGATCGGCATAGAGACAGCGGCGCAGGGCGATTGTCCGTCTCGCAGTCCGGCGCGAGGGTGTACGCATCACCAACGAAGGGAATTCACCATGTCCACCACATTCGCTGTCATCGGCTCCACCGGCAAGACCGGGCGTCGCGTCGCCGCCCTGCTCGAGGCCGACGGTTACACGGTGCGCCGACTCGCCCGCGAGACCAGCCCCGCCTTCGACTGGGAGCGCCCGGAGCTCTGGTCCGACGCGCTGCGCGGCGTCGACAGGCTCTACGTCGCCTACGTCCCCGATCTCGCAGCCCCTGGCTCCGAGTTCGCCATAGCCCGCCTCACCGAGGTCGCCCGCGCTTCCGGTGTGCAGCGCATCGTGCTGCTCTCGGGTCGCGGCGAAGACGGAGCGCGGCGCTGCGAAGACATCGTGCTCGGCTCCGGCATCCCGTCGACCATCGTTCGGGCCAGCTGGTTCGCGCAGAACTTCACCGAGGGCGCGCTCAGCTACGCGGTGCAGACCGGAGTGCTCGCCATGGCCGCCGGCGACGTGGGGGAGCCGTTCATCGATGTCGACGACATCGCCGAGGTGGCGACTCGGGCGCTCACCGAAGACGGGCACGAGGGCGTGGTGCACGAGGTCACCGGACCGCAGTCGCTGACCTTCGCGGAGGTCGCCGCGCTGCTCTCCAAACTCAGCGGGCGCGAGGTCGTCTACGTGCCGCTGGGCTTCGACGACTTCCACGCCGCCGTCGCCGCCGAGGAGGGCGAGTTCGTCGCGACCCTGCTCACCGAACTCTGCCGCGAGGTCTTCGACGGACGCAACGTGAACACGACCGACGGTGTCGCGAACGCGCTCGGACGTCAGCCGCGCGAGCTCCGCGCGGTGCTCGCCGAGGCCGTCACCGCGGGGGCGTGGGTGTGACGACGGAGCTCAGTAGCGCGCTCAGCGCTTGCGCTTGCGCGCCTTCACCTTGATCACCGTGGCCACCCGCGCCCACAGTTCACCGAACGCGCGGGCGGCCTCGGTGTTGGGGGCGTAGCTCGACACCGGGGCCCGCAGTGTGCCCATCCGCTCGATCACCACGGTGGCGGGCACGACGACGTCGGTCACGGCCTTGCTGGTGCCCGGGAGATCGCGCACGGTCTCACGGTGCATGGTCTTCCGCCGGTCGACCATCGAGAAGAACGTCAGGATCCGAGCCTTCGACACCGATTCGGCGACGAACTCGGTGACCTGCTCGAGGGAGCGCATCGCCAGCGGCGACGGCACCAGCGGGACCACGACGACGTCGGCCGAGAAGATGGCGTTCTCAGCCACCACAGCGGCTCCGGGCGGGCAGTCCAGCACCACGACGTCGTAGTCGTCCTCGATGTGCTCGAGGATCTTCGCGATGCGCTGCTGCGACTTCTTCGCGTGGTCCAGCACGAGGTCGAGGTCGCGGTAGCCCGCATCGGCAGGAAGCACGTCAAGGGTGCGGATGCTCGTCGATCGGATCGCGTTCTTCACCTTGCTGTCGCCGGCCACGAGGGCGTCGATGCCGCCCTTGAGCTTGGGCTTCACCTGCAGCAGGAAGGTCGCGGCCCCCTGCGGGTCGAGGTCCCACAGCAGCACCCTGAAGTCGGCTGACGCCTCGGCGGCGAGGTTGACCGCGGCCGTCGTCTTGCCGACACCGCCCTTGGTGCTGTACACGGCTACGACCTTCATGCCGGGGAGTCCTTCCGTCGGATGACCGGCGCCGAGCAGCACCACTCTTGACGCCGAAGCTATCAGCCTCGACTGCTACGCCGTCCACCACGGCCGCAGCGGCAGCCTGTCTCCGGCGCCGGCGTGGGCATCGGGCCGGGTGGCCAGCACCTGGTGCAACTGGATTCCGCCGACCTCGAACGCCAGCCGTGACCCTGCCATGTAAAGGCCCCAGACCTTCGCCGTGGGCAGCCCCACCTCGGCGACGGCCTCGTCCCAGTGCTCGACCAGGTTGGCGCACCAGTCGCGCAGTGTGAGCGCGTAGTGCTGCCGCAGGTTCTCCTCGTGCAGCACCTCGAGGCCGGCATCCTGAGCCTCGGTGATGATGCGACCCGAACCCGTGAGCTCACCGTCGGGGAAGACGTAGCGGTCGATGAAACCGCGCGTCGAGGGCGTGGACGTGTTGTCGGGCCGTGTGATGCAGTGGTTCAGCAGCAGGCCGCCTGGGCGGAGCCGAGATTGCAGGAAGCGGAAGTACGACGAGTAGTTGCGCACTCCGATGTGCTCGAGCAGGCCGATCGACGACACGGCGTCGAAGCCGGTCTCGGTGATGTCCCGGTAGTCGCCGAACCTCACTTCGGCCAGATCGGGCAGGCCCTCGACGGCGATGGCCCGCTGCGCCCACGTCGTCTGCTCCTCCGAGAGGGTGACGCCAGTGGCCTTCACGCCGCGGCGGGCGGCGTAACGCACCATTCCGCCCCACCCGCATCCGACGTCGAGCAGCCTGTCCCCCGGCTTCAGCCGCAGCTTCTCGAACACCAGCCGGTACTTGTTCTCCTGCGCCTCGTCGAGCGAGGCGTCGAGGCTCGGGTAGCACGCGCAGGTGTAGGTCATCGACGGGCCGAGCACCCACTCGTAGAAGGTGTTCGAGACGTCGTAGTGGTGATGGATGGCCTCGGCATCGCGACTCTTGCTGTGCCGAAGGCCCTCGGCGACCCGACGCCAGCGCGGCGGAGCCTCCTGGGGAGGTGGAGCGATCGGGCGCAGGTGCTCGACCCCGATGGAGCGGACGATCTGCGCCATCACACGCGGCGACGGGAGCTTGAAGACCAGGTCGTCCGCGAGGGCTCGCAGCAGGTCGTACGGGTCTCCCGGATGCACTCCGTGGATCTCGAGATCGCCCGCGATGTAGGCCCGACCGAGGCCCAGATCGCCCCGACTCGTGGCCAGGTAGGTCGTGCCCCGCGGAGTCTTCAGCTCGATCCCGAGCGGCGCATCCGCCGGCCCGGCCGCACTCCCGTCGTAGGCGGTGAACCTCAGCGGGAGGTGGCCGCCGGCGAGGATCTCCAAGACCTCGGCGAGCGTGTACTTCCCCGTCGCCTCCGGTCTCGCAGCGGCATCCGTCGCACTCGGGGAATGGCTGGAACCACCGGGATCCGTGGAACCGGTCGGGCGTTCCTTGAACGTCGTCATCGTCGTTGCACCGCCTTCGCATAGAGGTCGAGGAGTCGGGAATCGGGGTCGTAGCGTTCCTTGGCGTTTCGGTAGCTCGGGCCGCCGTAGAGCTCGTCGAACTCCTCCCGCGAGTAGAACGATTCGGAGTACAGCGACTTGTGGCCGTCGAGCTCGCTCACCTTCTGCTCGATCAGTCGGTTCGACGTCCCTTCGGTCGAGCCCACCGGGACCGTCGACCAGAAGCCCACGTTCACGTAGGTCTGCTGCGGCCTCATCGGGTAGAGCGGCCAGCCGGCGTCGGTGCCCCGCCCGTCACGGAGCCGCAGCGGGCACAGCCAGATCGGCTCGATGGGCACAGTCGCCAGGAACCAGTCGAGGAACTCGGCGCAGCGGTCGATCGGGATCTCGACGTCCTGGATCACGCGCTCCCGTGCTGGGCGATTCTTGAGTCTCTCGAGGCGGTCGCCGATGTCGAACCGCCGTTCCAGCGTCATGAGCTTCGCGTAGGAGCTGCTGCGTCGATGGTGCCGAGGCCAGACCCGTCGGACCAACGGATGCTGCGCGCCGAACGCCTCCGAGCACCAGAACCAGTCGGTGTCCCACCGCCACAGGTAGTCGTGGATCGTGAGTCGGTCGGCCGTCACTCCGTCGTCGTGCTGGAGGGAGCGGTAGTAGATGCGCTGCCGGGTGTAGTCGCTCACCGGGCCAGGCGCCGCGGTCTGCGTCCCCAGGCAGAGGTAACTCTCGACCGCGCTGAACACCACGCCGTCGAGGTAGTCCACCGGAACCCCGTCGTGGAGGCCGGTGTCGACGATGCGATCCATCGCCGCGACGAGGTCGTCGATGGAGTGGAATCGCACGTGCCTGAGCGCGACGAACGGCTCGACCGGCTCCAGCTCGATGCGCAGGCGCACGGCGTAGCCGAGCGTGCCGTAGGAGTTGGGGAAGGCCCGGTACAGCTCGGGGTGCTCGACCGGCGATGTTGTGAGCACGTCGCCCGCCCCGGTCAGGATGTCCATCTCGAGCACGGACTCGTGCGGCAGCCCGTTGCGGAAGGACGTCGACTCGATGCCGAGACCCGTGACGGCTCCTCCGAGCGTGATGGTCTTCAGCTGGGGCACGACCAGCGGAGCGAGGCCATAGGGCAGTGTGGCCGCGACGAGGTCGTCATAGGTGCACATGCCGGCAACGTCGGCGGTCTTCGCCTCGGGATCGACCGAGATCACGCCGGTCAGGCCGGAGGTGTCGAGGCCCGGCGCATCCGTCTTGGTTCGCGTGCGGAACAGGTTCGAGGTGCGTTTGGCCAGACGAACGGATGCCGCGGGCGGTACCGCCCGATAGCTCTCCAGAAGGCGCTCCACGCCGTCGGCGTGAGCGGTTCGCGCGTCGGTCGCGGGAGCGGACACGTGTCACACGTTAGTCCGCAGCCATGCCTGCGTGAAGGGCCTCGTCCTCGCTCGCTGAGGCCCGGACGAAGTCCGCGGCCGAAGCGTGCCGAATCCGCGCTACTCCCCCCGTGTGAAGAACTCCACTGCCGCCTGCCGGAACACCCGCGACCCGGGCGCATTGAAGTGGTGACGGTCGGGCAACTCCACGAAGGTGCCATGGGGTGTGGCATCCGCCAGCAGCCTCGACCGCTCGAGGATGGCGTCCTCGCTGCCCGTCGCGAACAGGATCTCCTGAGTCGGCGGATGCGTCGGATCGGGATCGGCGTCACCCAGCCGCATGCCCTCGGCCAGCCCGATGAGAGCGCGCAGATCGTTGCCTGGAACGCGTTCGGTGAGCGTCACGTAGTTCTGCGTGACCTTGTCTTCGACAGGTATGCCGTGATCGACATATGCCCGGGCCTGCTCGATCTGCAGGCGTGCGAGAGGCCGCCCGTCGGGGATGCCGCCGAGCACGGCACGCCCCACGTGCTCGGGAACCTGTACGGCGAGCTGCCAGCCGACTCGCGCCCCCAGCGAGTAGCCGGCGTAGAGCACGGTGTCGAGGATGTAGGTGTCGAGAACCGTCACGAGGTCGTCGACGAGGGCATTCATCCCGTAGGCGGACGCCTCGTAGGGCTTGTCGCTCGCCCCGTGCCCGCGCTGGTCGACACCGAGCACGCGGAAGCCCGCACGCGTGAGGTCGCGCACCCAGCCCGTGCTCACCCAGTTGTCTCGGCAGCTCGACGCGAAGCCGTGCACGCAGAGCACCGTCGGAGCATCGTCGTCGCCCCACTGGTAGGTCGCGATGCGCAGACCGTCGGCCGACATCACGTACTGCGGCGACGGCATCTCGGTCAGGGCGGGGAAGGGGGCGCTCATGCTGCCATTCTCTCGGTAACCGCCGCCTCCCCGCTGGTCGAGTAGCGACCACACCGCTGGTCGAGTAGCGCCCGAGCACAGCGAGGACGCGCATCGAGACCACCGTCACCCCGCGCCTCACCGATCCCGCGACTCCCGCAGGTGCACCCGCTCGCCCTGTGTACTCAGCAGGTTGAGGATCTCGGCCGGTTCCATCGACGCGCTCACGTTGCCGTGCGGCAGCCGGGTGTCGAACTCGGCTGCCTCTCCGGCCTCGAGCACGATCTCCTCGGTGCCGAGGGCCAGCCGCACGCGACCACTGAGCACGTAGATCCAGTCGTAGCCCTCGTGCGTGCTCGTCTCGACGGGCGCTGCAGGGTCGTGACCGGGCAGCACCATCTTGAAGGCGTGCACGTCTGGGTTGTCTCGGGTGAGCGGGATGATGGCCTTGCCGTTGCGGTAGAACGGCTTCGGGCGCACGCGCGGGTCGGCGATCTGCGGCGCACCGACGAGGTCGTCGAGGCTCACCCGATACACCCCGGCGAGCCGCATGAGCAGGTCGAGCGCCGGCCTCCGTCCGCCTGACTCGAGTCGCGAGAGCGTGCTCACCGAGATGCCTGTGCGCTCGGCGAGCTCGGCGAGGGTGAGTTCCCGGCGCTGGCGGAGCGCGCGCAAGCGCGGGGCGACCTGGTCGAGCATCGCCTCGAAACTCGTCGACGCAGCGTCGGGGGCGGCATCCGGAGCCCCTGGCTCGTCCGACCCCGCTGCAGAACTCCAGTCGTGCACGTGAGCCATGGGCGCTCCCTTGTCTTTGCAGTTTCAGCAAACCTGTTTGCCATTGTACGAACCGACGGCGCAGGATCGACCCATGAACACATCCTGGGACGTCATCATCATCGGCGGCGGCAGCGCCGGACTCAGCGCCGCCCTCATGCTCGGCCGTTCGCGCCGACGCGTGCTCGTCATCGACCAGGCGCGACCCCGCAACCGCTTCGCCGCCCACATGCACGGCGTGCTCGGCCGCGACCACACCTCACCGCTCGACCTCCTCGCCGACGGCCGCCGCGAACTGGCGCGCTACGACACCGTCGAGGTGCAGACAGGAGGAGTCGCGTCCGCAGCCCTCCTCGACGAGGGCACCGAGGACGGCACGGAAGACGGCACGGAAGACGGCACCGAGGCGGCCTTCGAGGTCGTGCTCGATTCCGGCGACACCCACATCACGCGACGGATGCTGCTCGCCACGGGCCTGCGCGATGAGCTGCCGGACGTCCCCGGCCTCGCCGGGCAGTGGGGACGCGGCGTGGTCGTCTGCCCCTACTGCGACGGCTGGGAGGTGCGCGACCGCAGCATCGCCATCCTCGCGGCCAGCCCCATGAGCACGCACCAGGCACAGCTCATGCGCCAGCTCTCCGCCGACGTCACCTACCTCGTGAACGGCACCGAGCTCCCCGACGAGCTGCGCAGCGCGCTTATCGCGCGCGGCATCGTCGTCGAGGAACGCCTGATCGCTTCGATCGAAACGGATGCCTCAGACACCGTCACCGCCGTGCGCCTCGCCGACGGCGCATCCGTGCCCGTCGACGCGATCTTCGCGGGCCCGGCGCCGGCACCACTCGATGCGCTGGCGCGCGAACTCGGCGCCGCTGTCGTCGACCGCCAGGGCTCGAGCTGGCTCGACGTCGACCCGATGGGCCGTACGAGCGTCCCTGGCCTCTGGGCCGCGGGCAACGTGACGGATGCCCGGTCGTCGGTGCCCTTCTCCATGGCCGCGGGCAACATGGCCGGGGCCGGCCTCAACGCCGACCTCGTCGAGGAGGAGGTGCGCAAGGCTCTCGCTGTGACGCCGGTCGAATAGCCACACTTCCCCGCCGGAAGTCAAGGGGCCAACGCTCGCCAGCGCACCCGGGAACAATGAACGGAATGCACCGCTTCACTTCCCTTCACCAGCACGCCATCGCACAGACGGGAGCCTCCCGTGGCTGACGCACCCACGACAGCGGCCCCGGATGCGACCGACACACCCGACTCCGACACCCGCCTGCGCCGCTCCATCACCGGCCCGCTCCTGTTCCTCTTCGTGCTCGGCGATGTCCTCGGGGCCGGTATCTACGCGCTCATGGGCGTGCTGTCCGAGGAGGTGGGCGGGGCGCTCTGGCTCCCTCTGCTGCTCGCTCTGGTAATGGCGCTCTTCACGGCCGGGTCCTACGCAGAGCTGGTCACGAAGTATCCACGCGCCGGTGGCTCCGCCATCTACGCCGAGCGCGCCTTCAAGCGGCCCGTCATCTCCTTCCTCGTCGGCTTCTGCATGCTCTCGGCCGGCGTCGTCAGCGCCGCGGGTCTGGCGCTCGCCTTCGCCGGCGACTACCTCGGCACCTTCATCGACGTGCCCCCCATCCCGGCAGCCATCGTCTTCTTGGCACTCGTCGCCGCCTTGAACGCCCGCGGCATCCGCGAGTCCATGGCGGGCAACGTCGTCATGACGGTCATCGAGCTCACCGGACTCCTCATCGTCATCATCGCCGGAGCCGTCGTGCTCGGCTCGGGCAACGGGGAGCCGGCCCGTGTGCTCGAGTTCCGTGACGGGGTCTCGCCGTGGGGCGCCGTGCTCGGAGCCACCATCATCGCCTTCTACTCCTTCGTCGGATTCGAGACCTCGGCGAACGTCGCCGAGGAGCTGCGCACGCCACGCAACTACCCGCGTGCCCTGTTCGGCGCGCTGGCCGTGGCCGGCGCCGTCTACGTGCTCGTCGCCCTCGCCAGCTCGATCACCCTGTCTCCGTCGGAGCTGGGCGAGTCGAGTGGTCCGCTGCTCGCCGTCGTGTCGGCATCCGGCCTCGGAGTCCCCGAATGGCTGTTCAGCGCGATCGCCCTGATAGCCGTGGCCAATGGAGCGCTGCTCACCATGATCATGGCGAGCCGCATGACCTACGGCATGGCCGAGCAGGGCCTCCTCCCCAGTGTGTTCGGGCGGGTGCTCCCGAAGCGCCGCACGCCGTGGGTCGCCATCCTCGCGACCACTCTCATCGCCATGGGGCTCACGCTGTTGGGCGACCTGTCGGTGCTCGCCGAGACAGTGGTGTTCCTACTGCTCTTCGTCTTCGCCAGCACGAACATCGCGGTGCTCGTGCTGCGCCGCGACAAGGTCGACCACCCGCACTTCCAGGCCTGGACGGTTCTGCCTATCCTCGGCATCGCCTCCTGCGTGCTGTTGCTCACCCAGCAGTCGCCGCAGGTCTGGCTGTTCGGAGCGATCGTGCTCGTCGTCGGTGCCGCGGTCTTCCTCATCGCTCGTCGGGTGTCCGCGTCGCGCGCTTCGACGACGTCGGGCGCCGGCTCAGACGAGGGCAAGTCCGAGTAGGGCAATCCCTCAGACGGATGCCGCGGGCCAGACGTACGGCAGGTCATCAGGCACATCGGCAGCCAGTTCGGCGTAGAACACCGGATCCTTCCGCAGCAGGTTCGACCGGTGCGAGCGGTGCAGTTCCTCGTCGCCGATCCACGGCGGCCAGGGGAAATCCCCATGGCGATACGCCTCGCCGTCCTCGGGCACGAGATCGAGGTCGGCGAGCGTCTTCGCCCGGCAGGTGTCGGCGTGACCTCGCGCCTCCCACTCGTCGCAGATCGCATCCTGGTACGCCATCAGGGCGGGCCGGAAGCCCCGCCACATCCGCACCACCGGGTGGTGCTGCCAGCCGTAGCCGGGCAAGGTGAGCGCGCGCATCACCTGCAGCGTCTCGACGCGCTGCTTTCCGAGCCGACTCTGGTCGAGCGCGGCGGCGCTGAGCGCGAGGTCGGCGCAGGGCAGGAAGGTCTGCACGGATGCGCCTGCGCTATTTCTTCAGCACGCGCAGCGCCGAGCCCTTGTGGGCCGCGCGGGCGCCGGTCTTCTCGCTCTCGACGATGAAGGCGGGTTCCTTCTCGCTCGCGGTGAAGTGCTGTCCGTCGAAGGTGAAGTCCGAGTTGCGACGCTCGACGACCCGGCCGCGCGTGCGTCCCTGCGAGGTGTTCCAACTCACGCGATCGTCGACAGCCACCATGAGGACCTCCTGTTGACGGCCCCGGATGCGGGGCTCGTACCGAGCAGCGTAAGCGGCGGCCGTCGCGCCCGACACGGGGTTGACGTGGTGCCAGAAACGCAGTGCGGCTCCGCTGATCACCAGCGGAGCCGCACCGATTCATCCGGTCCTCAGCCTCGGACTCCTGCCTGCGCCATGACCTCCTGCGCTGCAGCCGGCCACTGCTCGCGCGGCACTCCGTTGAGGTCGACGTTGTCCGTCCACGTCAACCGGTACTCGGGGTAGCGCGGGTAGCGCTCATTGCCGCCGGTCCACCAGTTGCTCGTGAAGGTGTCGTCGAGCGTGTTGAAGATCGTCGGCCCGTTCGTGTCGGCATTGACGTACATGTAGCGACTGCTGTCGAGGATCACGTTCTCACGCACCGCGACGTAGCGGGTGCCCTGGTCGATGAGCATTCCGAAGGTCTCTCGACTGTCGTAGATGTAGTTGCGCTCGATGACAGTGCCCGGGCTCGCCGAGAGGGTGTAGATGCTTCCTCCGTCGTGCATCTCGTTCTTGGTGTCGTAGATGAGGTTCGCCGCCACGTGGTTGTCGCGGAACGTGGTGGGCGTCGTGTAGATCGGCTGATAGTCGTGCAGTCCGGCCGCCTGGTAGTAGTCGTTGCTGCCCGGGTCGTTCGATCCCCAGCCCCACCCGATGTCGATTCCGTCGTAGGGCAGGTCGGTCAGCGTGTTGTGCGAGATCTCCGCCCTCGTGACGTAGGTCGAGAGAACCCCGGCACTGTCGCGGTAGCTCTGCCCGATGCGGGTGATCGTGTTGTCGGTGATCGTGATGTCCTTCACCGTCATGCGCACGTCGCTCGGGTGATGCGCATCCGGCTGGATGCCGCCCACGACGATGCCGGAACCCGCGAGGTCGCTGAACGTGTTGCCGGTGACCGAGATGTCGGATACGCCGTAGCCGACGCCCGAGGCATTCGAGCCCGGGTCCATGCCGATGCCGAGGCCGACCGAGCCGAGCTGATCGAAGGTGTTGCCCTCGAAGGCGACCTTCGATGCCGCCGCAACCTGCACCGCTGCCGGCACCTGCGACCATTCGTTGCGGGTGGCCTCGAATTCGGGGCATCCGTCCTGGCAGGTCTCGAGGTAATCGGCCGGCGGGGTGTAGTCGCCGACGATGTGAGCGCCGCTCTGCTGGTCGGCGTAGCCCCACTCCGAACTGGGCCGCATCCACGTCGTGTGCGAGAACTCGATGCCCTGGAACGTCAGGTTCTGCACGGGCTTGTCGTAACTGCCGCTCACCTGAACCAGCGTCTCGAGTTCGGGGAGCCGCACATCGACGCCGTCCATCGTGGCGCCGGGCGCCGCCTCGTAGTACACCTTTCCGTTCGGCGAATCGAGGTACCACTCGTCGGCATTCGCGAAGAACTCGTAGCTGTTCGCGAGGTAGATGGCGCCGCGGTTGTACGGCGACTTCAGGGTGTCGTAGCCGAAGTTGTTGTTCTGCCAGGCGGGCTGAACCATGGCGATCTGGTTGTCGCTGATCGACTCGACCGGCGAGACACGGTCGGTGAACGATCCCATGCTCACGATCTCGAGATCGGACTGGTTGGGCAGCGCGGCGAGGTCGCCGAACCTGTCATCGTTAAGCGTGATGCCCGCCTCTGTCCAGGTGAGGTGGGCGCGATCCTTCTTGTCGGCGCCGAGCAGCAGCTTCGTCCGCTCAGCGGGCTGCCCACCGACGTAGAGCTGACGGGATTCGGTACCCGGAGCCACATCGGCGACCCAGATGTTCTTCTCCACATCGTGGAGCGTCCAGCCGGTGACCTGGTGCCCGCCCGACAGTACGGCCTGCTCGCCCGGAGCGCTCGACCACGTGACTGTGTGCCCGTTGGACCCGCCGTCCTTCTGGCCGAAGGACAACGGCTTGTCGAGCTCGTACGTGCCGCCGTCGAGCAGCACCTGCACGTCCTGTTTCTTCCCCTTGTTCGATGCGACCGCCTGCGCAGCCGCGATCGTCCGGACGACGATGTCGCCCTTCGGAGCGCCGTGCTTGCCGTCTGGCGCGACCACGATGGTGAGCGATCTGCTCCCGTGGCCGCCGCCCTTGTCATTCCCGCCCTTGTCGAGTTGAGCAGCCGAGGCTTGTACCCCAGAAACGGCGAAGCCGGTCAGGACGAGAGCGAACGCACCTGCTGTCGCGATGGCGCGATAGTGAGTGTGGATCTTCATTGATTCCCCCAAACATCAGTTGAATAACGTCATACGAGTGCACCCTATTCGGGGGACAGCGGGGAAGTCAAGGAAGAGAGAGGCGGCCGAGACACGGATCGTCGAATTATTCATCTAAGAAAAGCCGGGCAGTGCCTGCGGCCGGATTGGGCTGCAGACGCGATATCGGGTCTGCAGCCCTGTACCCCGAAACGTCGGGCGCCCGATGTCGGGCGCGCCGACCATCGCCTACGACGGGTCGTAAGCCACTGCGACGTCGAGTACCCAGACGACGCCGAACGCGTCCTTGAGCATCCCGTAGGCAGGAGAGAACTGAGAGGGGGCCAGGTCCGCGACGATCGTCGAGCCCTGGGCGAGCCTGCGCCAGAGCTCGGTGATCTCCTCAGCCGAGTCGGAGCGCACGGAGACGAACAGCGACTTCTCCCCTTGCTCATAGTCGACGCTCGACGGCACGTCGTACGCCATGACCTGGAAGCCGCTCTCGCCGATGACCTGGCCGAACTTGATCTGATGCGCCTCCTCCGGGATCTCGACGCTGTACGTGTCCTCGTTGGTCATCGCGATGAGCTGGCCGCCGAAGACCGAGTGATAGAACTCGAGGGCCGCCCGGGCGTCGCCGCGGAAGTTGAGGTGCGGGGTGGTGATGACGGTCATTTTTCTGCTCCCGGATGCGAGTGGTCGACCCGGACGCTCCGGGTCGTGATTCACTCTTCCGCTCGTATAGGACAGCTTCGGTCCTATACAGGAAGTACTGTGAAGCCATGACCACGCCAGCCTCCACGACCGCGCGACTGCTGCGGCTGCTGTCGCTTCTGCAGACCCGCCGGGACTGGCCGGGAACCGTCCTCGCAGACCGCCTGCAGATCAGCCACCGCACGGTCCGCCGCGATGTGGACCGTCTGCGCGACCTGGGCTACAGCATCCGGGCCACGATGGGACCCGATGGCGGCTACAGGCTCGATGCAGGGAGCGATCTGCCGCCCTTGCTGTTCGACGATGAACAGGCGATCGCCGTGACGGTGGCGCTGCAGGCGGCCACGGAGACGAATGCCGGCATCGAGGAGGCCGCCCTGCGCGCGCTCGCCACTGTGCGGCAGGTGATGCCCTCCCGACTGCGTCATCGTCTGGATGCCATCAGGTTCACGACACTGCACCGGCCGGGCGACGCGGCTCCCGTCACCGCGTCGCCAGAGGTGCTCATCGCGCTGTCGACCGCAGTGCGCGCCCGAGAGGTGCTGCGCTTCGACTACGCGAGTCGCGACCCGAGCGAGGATGACGCTGACGCCTCGCCCCGAGCGCCCCGCAGAGTGGAACCGCATGGCGTCGTCACATCGGAGGGGCGCTGGCACCTCCTCGCCTGGGATCTCGAGCGCGATGACTGGCGCATCTTCCGCGCCGACCGCATCTCGCCGCGCACCCCGACCGGTCCGCGGTTCAATCCGCGCGAGATCCCGGGTGGCAGCGCCAGCGCCTACCTGTCGGCACGCTTCAGGGGGTCGGATGCCGCCGACACCTGGCCGTGCCGCGGCACGGTCATCCTCGACCTGCCCGCGTCGGAGGTTCTGCCCTTCGCGGGCGACGGCACCGTTGAAGCCCTCACCCCCAATCGCTGCAGTCTCGAGATCGGATCCTGGTCGTGGGGCGCCCTCGCCGCTGCGTTCGGCCGATTCGAGGTCGCGATGGAAGTCGTGGGACCACCCGAACTCGCCACCGCGTTCGAGGTACTCGCGGCCCGCTACGCGGCAACGGCGACCTATCCACCCACTCCGCTGGTCGAGTAGCGCCCGCTCCGCCACCGCTGGTCGAGTAGCGCCCACCCCATCACCGCTGGTCGAGTAGCGCCCGAGCGCAACGAGGCCGCGTATCGAGACCACCCTCAGCGCGCCGCCGCTCTCAGCTGCGTCAGCGAACCCGCCCGCCCGCGAACAGCGCGTGCAGCAGCGGCACGATCGACGCGACCATCAGCACCGTCCCGAACACGACGTCGTCCGCACGCACCACGGCGCCCGCGATCAGCAGGGCGCCGAACAGCACGGCCGACACCACGCGACGTGCCGTGCGCTCCAGCCTGGCGACCCGCTTCTCGAGGGCGGGGCTCGTGACCGCGACAGTGCCGTCGTCGAAGCGGGTGACGAGTGAATCCAGCCGCTTGGGCAGGCGGATGGCGATGCCGGCGACCTCCACAGCCTGCTTCGCGAGATCCTGGACGACATTGCCGCGCTCGTCGCGGATCAGCTGTGCCGCGTACGGCTCGATGGAGTCCCAGAGGTTGAACTCGGGATCGAGAGCACTGCACACGCCCGAGGTGAGCGACATCGCCCGGATGATGAGCAGGAAGTTCTCGGGCAGTTGGAACGGCAGCGACCGCACCACATCGCCGAACTGCACGGCGAAGTCGCGGAACTCCCGCGGATCGACCTCGCGCAGCTCGGCGAAACCCATTCCACCGAATCGGGCGAAGAGCTGAGTCATCGCGCGCTCGAGTTCTGCGGTCTCGGCCGATGGCAACAGCACGCCGAGGTCCTGGATCGCGTCGACCAGGCCCTTGCCGTCGCGCGATGCCGCCGCGATCAGCAGCTTCCGCAGGCCGCTGCGCGTGCCGGTGGGCACTTCGCCCATCATGCCGAAGTCGATGAACGTGAGCTTCCACGCGGGCTCCCCGAGCTGTCCCGGCTCACCGGGCTCGCCACTCCCGGCCAGAGGGGTGACGAAGATGTTGCCCGGATGCGGGTCCGCGTGGAAGAAGCCGTTCCCGAACAGCTGGTCGAACATGACGGCCGCGAAGACCGGGGCAACGTGCGTGGGGTCGATGCCGGCCGCGCGCAGGGCGGCGGCATCCGTGATCTTGATCGCAGTGACGTCTTCCAGGGTGAGCACGCGGCGGGTGGTGCGCTCCCACACGACGGTGGGCACGCTCACCCGCGCGTCGTCGGCGAAGGTCGCGGCGAAGCGCTCGGAGCTGGCGGCCTCGTGGAGGTACTCGATCTCCTGGAGGCTCGTCTCGGCGAACTCCTCGACGAGCGCTCTGGCGTCGACCCGGTCGGACACGAGCCGCACGCGGCTGAGCCATCCGCCGACCTTGCGCAGGGCCGAGAGGTCGGTCTCGACGATCGCCTCGATGCCCGGCCGCTGCACCTTCATCACGACGGCGTCGAGCCCCGTGTCTTCAGCGTCGAGCGGGGCGAGGCGAGCGCGATGAGCTTGGCCGAGGGATGCCGCAGCCACGGGAAACTCGTCGATCGAGGCGAAGGCGCGCTCGAGTGGCATCCCGAGCTCGGCTTCGGCGAGCGCACGGATCTGCGGGAACGGCACCGGCGGCACCTCGTCCTGCAGCCCCTCGAGCTCCCGCGTGATCTCGGGAGGCAGCACGTCGAGGCGCGAAGACATGAACTGCCCGACCTTGATCATGAGCCCGCCGAGGTCGACGGCGAGAACGTGGAAGCGCTGCGCGAATCGCTGCATCCGTCGCGATCTCGATCGCTCGGCGACCTTGGCGAGACCGATACGCGGAAGGAACAACTCGAACCACCACGTGACGGCGAGGTTCCAGCCGGCGAAGCGGAGGATGCGCCTGTAACGGGCGCGGGTGTTGCCCGCGCCCGTTGTCGAGGCTTGCCGGCCCTGATGAGCCGATGGCACCCCGTCAGTCCTGGGCGAGGATGAGGTGCAGTCGGCGACGTGCGTCCTCGAGCACGGCGACGGCCTCCTTGATCTGTTCCTTCGAGCCCTCGGTGTTCACCTGTGCGGCAACTCGGGCGAGCTTGACGCCCACCTTCGGGAGCGCCGAGAAGCCGGCGTCATCCGACGAATCTGTCGTGGCCCACGGCGAGGATCCGCTGGCGCTTTCGGCCTCGACTCGACCTGCCTCGGTCAGCGCGTAGGTCTTGCGTCCGTTGGACTCCTCGGAAGTGATGAGAGCTTCGTCGGCCAGCAGCTGAAGCGTCGGGTAGACGGATCCGGCGCTGGGCTTCCAGCTGCCTCCACTGCGCTCCTCGATCTCACGGATGATCTGGTAGCCGTGCATCGGCTGTTCGGCGAGCAGCGCGAGGACGGCCGCACGCACGTCTCCTCGACCCGCACGGGAACCGCCGCGCTTCTCGAACGACGAACGGAACTCCTCCATCTTCTGCCAGATGGTCTCCGGGTTGAGGCCGGCTGCAAAGCCACTGGTCGGGAATGAACTGCCCATGATGATCTCCTCCGTGAGTCGTGAACGATATCCAACGATATATCGCGATATCCGCGAACGATAGGGTTCCCAGCGCACTCGAAGCATCGGTCGTGCGGGTCTGCCCAGTGCCAGGATCAGCACCCCACTCATTCCGCCTGAGCAGCCGATCGCTCAGCGACCGCCAGCTCGATGCCGGACGCTCCGAGCCCACTTCGGTCGAACCCGGAAGCCAGCTCGATGTCGGCGGCCTCCTGAAAGTGTCTCTCGACATCAGCGAGCAGGAGACCGCGTTGGGCGCGCAGCACCGGGCGCCGATCCTCGGCTGCCACGGTGAGCAGGTCGTTCAGGGCCGAGTGGATGCGACGGGCCACCTGCGGGGACCCCGCTCCGGCAAGCCTGATCTCAGTGAAGGCGAGGAGGACGAATCCGTCCCACGTCATCACCCGCTCGATGAGCCGCAACTCCCCATCCTCGTCGCGGTGACGGCCGTCGGGGAACCCCCGTCTGACCAATTCCCGAAGGCAGTCGTGAAGACGATCGATGGCTTGGACCGCGGTGGTCGGATCCTGCCAGGGCGCGTCGGCGAGGGCACGAATCGCCATGTCGACGAGGAGGCGCATTCCGTAGGCGACGTCCTGCTCCAGTGTGCGCTCGGGGCGGAGAATGATCGAAGCGCGCACCTTTTCCCGGTCGAGACGCTCGGAGTCGCCGTCGACACGGAAGAGCTGCGCACCAGCCGGGACGAACTCTCCCAGAGCGGGGACCAGTTCCAACGTGCACCTCGCCTCTCGTGCGGCCGCGACGAGCGGCTCGTACCTGATCATGGTGACGACACCGGACTCCTGCGCCGTGACGATGGTGGAGTCGTCGGCGTCTGGCACGTACTCCACATTCGGGAAGTTCTTGTCGATCAGCTTGCGGGTGCTGTCGCCGGCGATCTCGACGAGCGCCGAGACCCGCAGGGCCTGGCCGATGTGGTGGATGTACACCACGAGGACGGCGATGCTGACGAGGGAGAGCACGAAGGTCGTGACGATCGCGATGCCAGGCACCTGGCCCGGGTCGCTGCCCGTGCCGATCCGGATCTCCCTGATGGCCAGGAGCGTATGGACGAACGTCGCGACGAACAGGCCGATGGCGAGCTGGCTCGGCCGGTCGCGCAACAGCCGCTGCACGATGCGCGGGGAGAACTGACCCATCGCGAGCTGCACCACGACCAGGACGATCGTCAACACCAGGACGGTGAGGTTGACCATCGACGTGGCGACCGTGGTGAGGATCTCCAGTGCGGCCTCCGGGCCGCCTACGAGTTGCTCAGGAAGGAGGTCGTAGCCGGTGGCGCGGTCGAGGGCGATCGTCGTGAAGGAGATCGCGATCCCGACCAGCACGCAGGCAACCGGAATCAGCCACAACGATGCCGTGACGTCGCGCACTGCCTTGAATACGCTGATATTCATACCGCTCCCTCGCACCATCAGTCGGACGGGGCTGAGCGGGAAGACCGCCGATGATTTCCGCCAGTGGTGTTCCGCAGAGACGCCTGTGTCCGGGCACAGCGTAGCTCCGCCCGGGCCTGTCGATTTATGGGCTTGACGAATCGTCGCCGGTGAGCAGGTCGCTTCTGCCGATCGTGCAGATCCCGCCGATCGAGCAGCCCGCGAACGCAGCCAAAGAACAGACCGACCGCCTCGCTCCGACGCGGGGTAGCCGCAGCCGCTCGAGGTCAGTGCACCAGCGCACTCAGCCAGATCACAGCGAGGCCGAAGGCCGTGGTGATGAGGGTGCTGAGCAGCCGCATCGGCCACGTGCCGTGGTTGCGCTCCGAGTTCACCCAGCCGATGACGGCGAGCGTGAGAACGCCGATCCACAGGGCGATGTAATAGGCGACGTACTCGTCGACCCAGCCGAACGTGGCTGTCGCAAGGGCAACGGATGGCAGCAGCATCGCCAGCAGCATCCCGATCGAGTGCCCGGCGGCAGCGCCGATGGCCTGACCGATCGGCACGGCTCGCCCCTCGACGCTGTTCCGGCTCGCGACGACGGCGGCGTAGACGTGGGTGAGCCAGAACACCCAGACGGTGCCCACGATGAAGAGCAGCACCTCACCATCCGTGTCGAAATGCCAACCCACGGCCACGAGGGTCGTGACGAGAACGATCCCGTACACGGCATGCTCCGTGTTGTAGGCGTTGAAGAGGAGGCGGGTCAGGCGCCCAGGACGTGTCGCACGCGCGACGCCCGAAGATCTGCTCGCGCCCTCATCATCCATGCACCCAGATTCCCACGCCAGCGGGGTCGGAGGCGAGGCGTGCGTCGACTAAGTAAATGTCACCCGAAGCTTTCCACGCCGAACCGCCCCCACGCCACGAAGACGCAGAGGGCGAGGTAGAACAGATTGAGCAGCGCGTGCTTCGGTTCATGGCGACGGAACTCCACCACCGCTGCCCCCGCCATGATCACCCCGAGCCCGACGGCGGCGACGGGCACGAGCATCGGCGCGACGCCGAGGACCGCGGGTAGGATCAGGCCGATCGCACCGAGGAGCTCGAGCACTCCGAGGCTCTTGACGAAGAGGGGATGGAAGTCATTGACCCATCCGGCGCCAGGCGCCTTCGCCAGCTTCTCGTACGGGATGAACAGCTTCGTCGAGCCCGCCACCAGGAAGACGACGGCCAACAGGCCGGTAGCGACCCACAGTGCGATGTTCATGATCTCTCCTCGTCGGTTACCTCCGAGCGCTTGTCACCTTCAGGTGTCCCGGCCCGTCATAGAGGTATGACGGAACGTGAACGTGGAAGGTAACAAGCCGGCCGCATCGGGGCCCGGCTCCGATGCGGAGGCGCGGGCAGCCGAGTTCGAGGCGCACCGGGCACGGCTCATCGCCATGGCGAATCGGATGCTGGGCACCAACGCAGACGCCGAGGATGCCGTGCAGGAGGCTTGGCTGAGACTCGCGCGCTACGACGGGGAGCCCATCGACAACCTCGGCGGTTGGTTGACCACCGTCGTGGGGCGTGTGTGCATCGACATGCTGCGGGCACGGAACGCCAGGCCCGAGGCGGCCTACGACGACAGGGTGACCGACTGGGTCGTGACTGAGGACGACGGGGGCACCCCGGAGGATGAGGCGATCCTGGCCGATTCCGTCGGGGCGGCGCTGATGGTGGTGCTCGATTCGCTGACCCCGGCGGAGCGGCTCGCGTTCGTGCTGCACGACCTGTTCGCGGTCTCGTTCGACGAGATCGCCGTGATCGTGGGCAGGTCGCCCGACGCGGCCAAGATGCTCGCGAGCCGAGCCCGGCGCAAGGTTCGAGGGGAGCATCCGGCAGCCGACCGACGCAGGGAGCGCGACGTGGTCGATGCGTTCATGTCTGCAGCCAGGAACGGCGACTTCGAAGCCCTGCTGCGCATTCTCGATCCGGATGTGGTCTGGCGCGGTCACACGGCGCGGGGCGTCGTCGTGCAACTCGGGGCGACCGCCGTCGCGGGCAAGATCCAGAACGCCGGGCGGGCGAAGTCCACGGTGCGCCGGGTGCTGGTCAACGATCGTCCCGGCGTCATGGCGTGGAGCGCGAAGGGAGCGCCTCAGGCGGTGATGGCGTGCACTGTCGTCGACGGCCGCATCGCGCAGATCGTCTCGGTGATCAATCCGGAGCTGCTCGCGGAGATGGAGCTCCCGGAGGCCTGACGGGCGTCAGATCGGAGAGATGATGCTGGTGCTGGTGCTGGGAATGTGCACTGGGACATGGCCGGCCGCCGGCACCGCCGGCGAGGCGGGAGGCGGAACGTCGCTTTCTGCGTTCTGGTCGCTGAGCGTCCAGAGTCGCTCCTGAACCCGCTGCGCGATCTGGCGGAGCAGGGCCGAGTCGTGATCGGAGAACGCTCGCGGGTGCACGCCCATCACGCAGAGAGCGCCGATGCGATGCCCATCCGGACTCTCGATCGGATAGCCCGCATAGAAACGGATGCGCGGATCACCCTCGACCACGTCATAGGCCGAGTACCGGGGATCGCGCTGGGCATCCACGACGGTCAGGGACTGCGGTCGACGGATGGTGACGTCGCAGAACGACTCCGAACGGGGAAGGTCGCGCTTGTCCATGCCGACCACCGCGACCATCGCCTGTCGGCCATTGTCGATGAGCGTGACCGCGGCGTAGGGCACGCCGAACAGGTCTCTGGCCGAGGCCGCGAGCAGGTCGATCTCGGCATCCGCCTCCATGTTCAGGATGCCGAGCTCGTCCAACGCACGCTGGCGCGAGGCCTCCTCCACCGGCGCGTCTCGTGTGCTCGAGCTCCCGCGCGGTTGAAGCTGTTCGCTCACGGCGGGCGCGAGGTGCCTCGCCCACTGGGCGTAGGAGTGCGCGCCGTCCGCCTCGTTTCCCTCTCCGGGGGTGAACGCGAGGAAGGTCACGTTCGGGCGACCGGCGACGATCTCCTCGGTGATCGCGTTGAGCCTCGCCGCGTACCGATCCGTGGGTCCGGCGAGGAGACGCGGAAAGCGGGTGACGGCGCCGAAGTAAGGGATCGAGAGGACGATCCTCTTGGTTGCTGCCGGCGCCGACTCCTCGAGGTAGTCGAGGAGTCGTGTCGTGTCTGCGGCCCACTGGCGTGGGTTCGCGAACGAGAGCGCTTCATTGCCGCCCAGCGAGAGCAGGATCACGTCGAACCGCGACAGCTGGAGGCCCGAGATGGCGTCGAGGCATCCGGACGTCGTCATAGTTGTCGTGACGACGATGTCGGCATCCGTCGCCCGGCCCGTCAGGCTGGTCACGCTGCGAGCGAGATACCCCGGCAGACCGAGATCATGAGTGAGCACGCCGACACCGGCCGATGCCCCATCGCCTGCGACGAGGATGCGGTCGGGATCCGTTCCGGGGGCGTGCACGTGCGGGGAATCATGGGCGACGACCATCTGCCGCCAGGAGTTCTGCGACCAGTTGAGCCAGAGCGAAACGGCCGAGCGCATGACGAGACGGTGGAACGAACTGAACATGTGGAGCCCCCCCTCGCGGGCCCACGGCCCGCAGAGACCACTCGAGATGTCCCACCCCGGACGGTATCCCACTTGTCCCGGGGGCGGGCGGAAATGGGCGAGACTGCCAGCCTTCGGTGGGGCTCGCGTTTGGCGCCCCGGATCGCGTCTGTGGGCCGAATCGGACTTGGTCCCGTCGGGCTCGATGGGCTCACCGGCCTCGCCCCGACATCCGCCCGTTCGCTACCCTTGCCCCATGCGACCGCTTCGCTACTCAATCAACGTCACTCTCGACGGATGCGTCGACCACCGCGTGGGACTCACCGACGAGGAACTGCACCGACATTCCGCCGAGATCCTCGCCCGGGCCGACGCGCTCATCTTCGGCCGGGTGACGTACCAGATGATGGAGTCGGCCTGGCGTCTGCCGCTGTCAGACGAGATGCCCGAGTGGACGCATCCATTCGCCGAGAACATCGACGCTGCGAAGAAGTACGTCGTGTCGAGCACCCTGACCGACCTCGACTGGAACTCGGAGCTCGTGCGCGGCGATCTGGGCGAGGCCGTCACGCGGCTGAAGCAGGAGCCGGGCAAGGGACTCTACGTCGGCGGCGTGACCCTGCCGCTGGCGCTGGCCAACCTGGGGCTGATCGACGAGTACGAGTTCGTGGTGCATCCGCGCTTGGTCGGCCACGGCCCGACCCTCTTCGCCGGACTCTCGAAGGTCGTCGACCTCGAGCTCGTGAGCAGGCAGGACTTCAGCTCGGGTGCGATGGCGTTGCGCTACGAGCCCCGGCCCTCATCGTTGGTCGAGTAGCGAGCGAGCGCAGCGGACCCGCGTATCGAGACCACCCTCGCCGCGTCACACCGCAGCCGTGCGAATCCGAACCTCGCGCTCCATGCGCTTCTCGTGACGCTGGCGGCCCTTGACCGCCTCCGCCTCCCGAGTCTTCGGCGGGGCACTCGTGACCAGCTCGTCGAGCATGCGCCGAGTGGCGGCTGCGATCTCATCGATCGCGCGGTCGAACGCCTCCGAATTTGCGCGCGACGGATGCGTCGACCCACTGGTCTTCCGGACGAATTGCAGAGCAGCCTCTCGCACCTCGTCGTCGGTAGTCGCCGGCGCGAAGTTGTGGAGGCAGCGGATGTTCCTACACATGTCTCCGACGATACGCCGACCCTCCCCCGGTGTCACACGCTCGCTGAGGGCCGAGCGAAGCGACCGCCCGAAGCGCATTCAGACCACCCGGTCACACAGCCGTCGGACACCCCAGATTGTCCGCCACCGCACGCATCGCAGCCTCCGCCGACGCCACGGTCACGAGTGAGTTCCCCGCCACGATGTGCAACCCGTAAGCATCCTCGAGCGCCACCAGGTTCATCGCGAGCTGCTCCACCGACAACGGGGGCGCGAACACGCCCGCCTCAACGCCCCGCGAGATCACGCCGGAGTAGGTCGCCAATTGGCGGAGGTACATCCGCTCCACCAGCTCGTCGTGCAATTCCGACGTGCCGGCGAGCACGTCGAACTCGTAGAGCAACTGCATGAGTGCGTCATCCGGCCCGCTCGGCAGGCCCTCGCGGATGGCGGCGGCCAGCTGCTCCTGAGGTGCGACGATGCCGGCGACGACAGCGTCCCGCGCGTCGCAGAACCGCTCGAGCCCGGCGCGATGAGCCTCGCGCAGCAGCTCGTCGAGGTCGTCGTAGTAGTAGAGGATCGCCCCGCGCGTGAGCCCGGCCTGAGTGGCGACATCCGCGAGCGAGAGCGATCGCAGACCGTGCTCGGAGACTGCGGCGAGCGCAGCCTCAACGAGATCCGCTCGCCTGGCTTCTTGCTTCTTCGGTCGCGCCATTCCTTGACACTAGCGCAAAAGAATGACACCATCCTCAGATTCCTTGACGCAGGCGTCAAAGAACTCGCGCCACGAGCAGCACCCCCAGCACAGCCCGAGCAGAGAACGGATGACCGATGGACTCCAGCGCAGCAGCCACCGAGCACGCGAAGCAGCAACCGAACCTCCCCACGCCCGCCGAGGTCGAGCACGCCGAACAGCCCCGGCTCGCCCGTAGACTGGGCGTCGGCGGCAACGTGCTCATCACGCTCTCGTCCATCTCGCCGGCGTCGAGCGTCTTCATCCTCGGCGGCGCCGCCCTCGCCAGCTACGGCACCGGAGTGTTCTGGGCGTTCATCATCGCCGGCGTCGTGAGCATCATGATCGCCTTCTGCTACGGCGAGCTCGCCAGCGCCTACCCGGTCTCGGGCGGCGACTACTCGCTCGTCACCCGTGCGCTCGGCCCGGCCTTCGGCGTCGCCACGTTTTTCGTCAGCCTGGTCTCGCTGCCGCTCATCCTCGCGGTCTTCGGCCTGGGCGTCGCCGACTACCTCGGCGTCGCCATCGCCGGCCTCTCGCCACTCGGCACCGCCCTCGTGGTTGTGGCGCTGGCCACAGTCACGGCGTGCTTCAACATCCGTACCAACGCCTGGCTCACCGGCGTGTTCCTGTTCATCGAGTTCGCCGCGCTCGGCCTGCTCGCGGTGCTCGGCTTCATCCACATCGAGCGCTCGCCCGCAGCCCTGCTCAGCCCCGAGTTCCTCGACCCGTCGACGAATGCAGTGGCCCCGCTCGCCATCGGCGGCCTGCTGCTCGCCGTCACGCAGGGCATCTTCGCCTACAACGGATACGGCGGAGCCGTCTACTTCTCAGAGGAGACCAAGAACGCCACCCGCTCCATCGCCAAGGCCGTCATCCTGAGCTGCGTCATCACCGTCGTGGCAGAGGTCGTGCCGCTCACGGCCATCCTGCTCGGCGCATCGAGCCTGCCCGCGCTCTTCGGCGATGCCCTCCCTGTCGAGTCGTTCCTGGCCGAGAACGCCGGCGACACCGTGAGCCTCATCGTGCTCATCGCCATCGCGCTGGCCATCATCAACGCCATCATCGCCATCGCGCTCCAGGCGGGGCGCCTCCTCTACACGGCCGCCCGCGACAACGCGCTCCCCCGTGCCCTGTCGCGTCCGCTCAGTCGGGTCACCTCCGGGTCGCGCGTGCCGGTCGTCGCCACGGCCACCATGGGCGTCATCGCCCTGCTCGCCTGCTTCATCCCGCTCGACGTGCTGCTCACCGCCACCGGATCAACCGTCGCCTTCAGCTACCTCTTCATCGCGTTGGCCGCCCTGGTGAACCACCGTCGCAAGGCTACAGAGGGTGCCTACCGGATGCCGCTCTTCCCGCTGCCGCCGATCGCGGCGATCGTCGTCATCGCCGGCATCATCCTGAGCGCCGTGCTCGATCCCGCGCAGTGGCTCAGCCTCACCATCTCGGTCAGCATCGTCGCCGCCGGCTTCCTCTACTACTACGCCTACCTCCGGCCGCGCTCGGGCACACACCTCGTGCTGCTGGATGCTGAGGCCGAGGAGACGACGGATGCCGCAGCATCCGCCACCGACGACACCACCGCATCCTCCGCCAACGCCACCGCGGCTGCCGCACCGAAGGACCCCAGCGCATGATCGACCTCCTGCTCACCGGCGGACTCGTGCGCACCTTCGACGACGCCCAGCCCACCGCCGAGGCCGTCGGCACCACCGGCGGACGCATCACGTACGTCGGCCCCGGCGAAGACGCGCCATCCGCCCGCCGCACTATCGATCTCGAAGGCCGCCTGGTCACCCCCGGCATCATCGACAGCCACAACCACCTGCTGCTCGGTTTCGACGCGGATGCCGTCTCCCTCGAGGGCGCCGAGACGCTCGCGGAGGTGCGCCGCCGCATCCGCACCCTCGTCGACGCCCGCCCCGACCTCGACTGGATCTGCGCCGAGAACGCCGTCTACTCCGTCGTGGCGGGCCGTCGCCCACGCGCGTCCGACCTCGCCGGCCTCACCGACCGCCCCGTCTTCGTCACCACCTACGACCAGCACTCCGTGTGGCTCAATGACGTGGCGGTGCGAGCCCTCGGCATCCGTCGCGCCGACAGCATCGCGTGGGGCAACCCCGAGATCGACGCGGTCACGGGAGAACCCACCGGCTGGGTCACCGACTTCTACACGAGCGCCATGACCACCGCCGGCCTCGCCGCCCTGCAGCGCGACATCCCCATGTACTCGCCAGAGCGCCGCTACCGCAAGCTGCTCACCAGCCTGCGCATGGCCCGCGCCACCGGCATCACCACTGTGGTCGAGCCGCAGGTGCCGCTCGCCGAGATGGACCTGCTGTTCCGCGCCCGCGATGAGGGCGAACTCTCGAGCCGCGTCATCGCCGCCCTCTTCCACCCGATGGATGCGGATGCCTCCTTCCGTGCGGATCTGCGCGAGGCCGTCGACTCGGCCCCCGTCGACGCGCGCCTGCGTTTCGGCCCGGTCAAGCTCTACGCGGACGACGTGATCGAGCCGCACACGGCGTGGATGCTCGACGACTACGCCAACCGCCCGGGTCACCGCGGCCACCCGAGCGCACCCCTCGGCGAGCTCACCCGCATCGTCACCGAGCTCGACCGCCTGGGCTTCCAGACCCACACGCACGCCACGGGAGACGGCGGCATCCGCATCGCCCTCGACGCCATCGAGCACGCCGCCCGCACCAACGGCACCAGCGACCGCCGCCACGGCATCGTGCACGTCGAGTGCCTGCACCCCGACGACCTGCCCCGCTTCGCCGCTCTCGGCGTGACGGCCGCCATGCAGCCCCGCCACTGCTCCCCCGACCTCGTCGGCGGTACCTGGATGGACAACGTCGGCGAGCAGCGCTGGAGCCGCGCCTGGCGCTTCCGCTCCTTGACCGAGTCGGGCGCCCACGTCGCGTTGTCGAGCGACTGGCAGGTCGGTGAGATGGACCCGCTGGTCGGCCTCTACTCAGCGCTGACGCGGGCGGGCCTCGATGGTCGCTCGTCGTGGACTGGCGCCGAGCGTCTGGGCTTGGACGCCGCGTTGCGCGGCTACACGACCGAGGGCGCCTGGGCCTGGCACGCCGAGGACTCGCTCGGCGTCGTGCGGGTGGGCGCTCGAGCCGACCTCGTCACCTGGTCGTCGAACCTCTACGAGCTCGAGCCCGACCCTTCGCGCCTACTCGGTGAGCGCGCCGACCTCACGATCGTCGCCGGCGAGATCGTGTACGACGCGACGGATGCAGCCGCGCTGCCGGAAGCACCTCCTGCCGGCACGCACCACTGCTCGGCAGTGGCGTAGGGGCCAGGGCGCCTCAGCTGTCGCGCACGATGACGACGACCTTGCCGAGCGCCCTCCCCTCACCGTGGAAGGCGAGAGCCGCAGGCACCTCCGCGAGAGGGAACGTGCGGTCGGTGTGGATGTCGATCGTACCCGCGGCGCACTGGGCGGCGAGCTGGTCGAAGTTGCCTGCTCCCTCACGGACGAAGAGCACTCCGAGGCGTGTGCGGGTGAGGGCTCCGAGGATCGTGCCGACCGTGAGCATCCGGAGCATCGTTCGCAGGGTGCCGCCGACCATCAGACACCGTCCGTGCGGGCCGAGCGCTCGCCTGTACGCGAACACCGATCGCCGTGCGACGAGGTCGATGATGAGGTCGTAGGGGCCCGTGCGTGTGAAGTCGGTGCGCCGGTAGTCGATCGTCTCGTGCGCCCCCAGTCCTTTCATGAATTCAAGCTTCTCCGCGTTGTCGACCGCGGTCACGTGCATGCCCTTCGCCACAGCGAGCTGATCATGAAACTGCCCGAGCCGCCACCGGCGCCGTTGATCAACAGCCGCCGCCCCGGTCGCCCTGACGCTATGGCCTGCTGGGCGATTGCCCCCGCCTGCGGGATGGTGGATGCCTCGGCGAACGTCAAGGCAGGTTGCTTGGGCGAGAGCGCCGTCACCGGCATCACCGCGTACTCGGCGAATCCGCCGCGCTTTCGGATGTTGTCGCCGTACACCTCGTCGCCGACCCGGAACCCGGTGACGCCGTCGCCGACCGCGACGATGCGTCCGGCGATGTCGGATCCGAGGATCTTGGTTCGGGGGCGTCGCAGCCCGTCGAAGCGGGCGTAGCCGGGGCTGCCCTGCAACGCCTCCCAGTCCGACAGGTTGACCGAGGTCGCGACGACCTCCACGAGAACCTCGCCACCGCCGGGCACCGGCGTCGGTACCTCGAGGAGCTGCAGTTCATCGACGGAACCGTATCGTTCATAGACCCAGGCGCGCACACGACAACCGTAGGGGTTCGCCGCTCGCGCGGGAGGGAGCACTCCGGTGCGACCGGAGGAGGTTGTGCGTACTCGTGCTCGGGCACCATCGGACTCGACTACCCCGGATAGAGACCGATTTGCGCCGCCTGAGCGACCGATGCCGCGCCGAAGCGCTCGCGCACGGCGTCCAGTCGCGTGTCGCGTCGGAGCAAGAGTCCTGTCCTGTCGCGGAGCTTCTCGGCGTGAGTCCGGGCACGTTGCGGGTTGGCAGCGCCGTTACGAGGTTGATACCGGCCGCCGTCCCGTGATCACGAGCGACACCGTCCGGGCCACCGAGCGCGCCGCTCGGCGAGCTCACCCGCATCGTCACCGAGCTCGACCGCTTGGGCTTCCAGTCCCACACCCACGCGACGGGAGACGGCGGCATCCGAATCGCCCTCGACGCCATCGAGCACGCTGCACGCACCAACGGCACCCGCGACCGCCGCCACGGCATCGTGCACGTCGAGTGCCTGGACCCCGACGACCTGCCGCGCTTCGCTACTTTGGGCGTGACCGCCGCGATGCAGCCCCGCCACTGCTCCCCCGACCTCGTCGGCGGCGCCTGGATGGACAACGTCGGCGAGCAACGCTGGAGCCTTGCCTGGCGCTTCCGCTCCCTCGCCGACTCGGGCGCTCACGTGGCCCTCTCGAGTGGCTGGCACGTCGGAGAGATGGACCCGCTGGTCGGCCTGTACTCAGCGCTGACGCGGGCCGGGCTCGACGGGCGCTCGTCGCCCCCTCACCGAGCGCGCCGACCTCACGATCGTCGCCGGCGAGATCGTCCACGACGCGACAGATACTGCGTCCCTGCCCGAGGTGCCCCCGCAGGAACGCACCATTGTTCGGCCGCGGTGAAGCGGTCGCTTTGTGAGGTCAACCACGCCTACGCAATGCGAAGAGGGGGTGGGTCAGATTTGGCTCATATGTGCTATAATTGGCTCACTACAGAAAGGGAGTCAAAATGGATCTCGTGCATCCGGGGGCTGACCTCATCGGTCGGGCGGCCGCAAGGGTTCTCTGGCAGTTGAATGAAACAGATCGCGCACACACGGGGCGAGGAATTCAAGTTGAGGTGGATGTGCCGCAGCGCTCGGTCCAGAGAGCGCTCGACGATCTGGCATCGATCGGCCTGGTCCACTCGACGCGCATTGGGTCAGCGAAGTTGCACACTCTGAACAAGGATCACATCCTCTGGCCAGCCGTACTTGAGATTCTGGAATCTGGCCTCCGAGCGAGGGACCTGCTCGCTCGCTCAATTACCCGAGTCTCTGAGGGCCAGGCAGCCCTTGCTGGCTACGCTGAAGAGGGAGCAAACACCCCGTTGGCCCTCCTTGTGATTTGGCGAAATGACCCCGGCGATCGAGATCGACGACTCGAGGAATTCTCTAATGAAGTGAGTGTCGCCCTCGGAAACCCGGTTGAGATCTCAAGTTTCACAATCGAAGAACTGGCTAGCGAGATTCGCGACGGAAACCCGAACATCGATCGATGGGAGCGAGACTTCGAATCGCTCACCAGCGGCACCCCCATCTCGATCCACATCGCTTCCGCTCGAAAGCACCTGGGTCTGTGATTCCCCGATCTCGAGCCAGCACGGCCGACATAGCTTTCACTTCCAGATCCCCATATGGTGACCGTGTTAGATGAGTACGGCGGCATCCGAATCGCCCTCGACGCCATCGACGCCATCGAGCACGCCGCCCGCACCAACGGCACCCGCGACCGCCGCCACGGCATCGTGCACGTCGAGTGCCTGCACCCTGACGACCTGCCGCGCTTCGCGCAACTGGGCGTGACGGCGGCGATGCAGCCCCGCCAGTGCTCCCCCGATCTCGTCGGCGGCACCTGGATGGACAACGTCGGCGAGCAGCGCTGGAGCCGAGCCTGGCGCTTCCGTTCCCTGGCCGAGTCGGGCGCGCACGTGGCGATGTCGAGCGACTGGCAGGTCGGCGAGATGGACCCGCTAGTCGGTCTGTAGTCGGCCCTGAACCGAGCCGGCCTCGATGGCCGCTCGTCGTGGACTGGTGCCGAGCGCTTGGGCTTGGATGCCGCGTTGCGCGGCTACACGGCCGAGGGCGCCTGGGCCTGGCACGCCGTGGACTCCCTCGGCGTCGTGCGCGTCGGAGCCCGCGCCGATCGTCACCTGGTCGTCGAACCTCTACGACCTCGAGACTGAGCCGTCGCGTCTCCTCGGCGAGCGCGCCGACCTCACGATCGGCGCCGGCGAGATCGTGCACGACGCGACGGATGCGGCTCCCTTGCCGGAGGCGCCGCCCGCCGGTCCGCGTCACTGCTCGGCCGTCGCCTGAATCGGCTCACAGGCCAGTCGCGGCACTCATGAGCGCTGGGATAGGCAGCTCAATAGTGCCTCCGGCGTGTCGGCGGGTCGCATCGTGAGCAATCTCCGCGGCTGCGTCAGGATGATGCCTCGTGTCTGGGCGGTTGTCCCCCCTGCGCGGGCAATAGCCGCGATGCCGTGCCCGGACTCTCGTCGCAGGGGTGCCAGTCGCGTCAGCAACGGATGCGGCAGAGGCACGTTCGGGCCACTGATCAGGTTCACGCCTGCGGCTCACCATGGGCTATCACTCGATGGGTGCGCCAGACGTTCGCGTGGTTCTGGTAAGCCTCCCGGAACGATTCCGGGACCTGCTCGGGCCACTCGGCACGGATCTCCCGCTCTCCCCAACCGAAGGTGACAAGTGCTCTGTCGCCCCCGTACGTCTTTACGACGTCCTCGCGAACGTACAGCAGATGACCGTCCAACCCGTCTGGCGCAGTGAAGCTCATCGCTGCGAGGTGGCCGTCCTCGTCCACTTGGTTGAACCCAGCGGCGACCGAATGGAGACTTAGTAGTTGCGAGAGCCTTTGGCTCGGTACGTAGGCGAACGCCCGATTCTGGGAACTGTTGTGCCCTTCCCAGGCATAAGTGTGCGCTATCGCCTCAACTTCCAGTTCCCTGTGCGGCGGGGTGCTGGCGAGATGGGTGGCAATCCTCGCCTTGACGAACGCCAAGTAGTCGGCCCCCGGCAGATCGCCACCTTCTTCCAACCCGTGGAAGGGAACGTCCGGCGGATCGCCCGCCGGTGGTCCTGCCTGCCCCTCGGCATCGGCCTCTGGCCCCTCAATGATTTTGGTTCCTATCGGTGCCTCTGCGTCGACGACAGGTACCCGAATGTACTCGATATAAGGATCCTCGTTGCCATGAGGGTCCTGCGATTCGTCGTTTTCATCTCGCTCGACTCGAGCAGCGCCTGTGCCCGCAAGGTCATCGCCAGAGGTCACCATCCGGGTGTGCCACGGGATCTCCCCGGCAAAAAGGTAGTAGGCGGAAGGGAGATCAATGAGATCGCGGCCCGGATGTTCCTTATCGGACCACCACCGCAATAGCGCGTCGAGATCGTGCGGTGCGAGCGCGACGGTGTTGAACAGGCCGAACCCGCCGCGCTTCGCACTCTCGTCTTTCACGCTGAGCTCGGCGTGAACGAGTATCCAAGGCCCATGCTCGCCAGCAAGGTCCTCGGTGTAGAGGAGTTCATCGGGAATGACGACCTCCCCGTTGATGAGCCAATCGCCGTCGTCCGCCGGCGTCGGACCTACCCAACTAGGAATTGTGAGCGGCAAGGGTGGTGAGATTTGCGGAAAAGATGGGTCGATATCGACCTCCAGCCAATTGACGCGCTCCCCCCGCGCGCGCAGCATGCCAGCCACAAGATAGAACCCGATCCACCCGTATTTCTTGCCGTACCGCTCGACGGAGCCCGGATTTCGATCCTGATCCCGGTTGGCGAGCATCTGGTCGATCGACGCAAACTCGTTCTGGCGCCAGCCGAGGCTGTATACGATACCGAGTACCTGGTCGGTCGCGTTGCGATGACCTATGTGCTCGAAGTCGTAATTGGCGCGATCGGCGAATAGCCGCCCTAGGGTGTAATTGCCGAAGTCCGTGTGGATAGTACGTTCGACTTCGTCGTGCCGTGCGTCACCATCCGATAGAGGTTCGGGCATAGGGCCGTCCGCGAATGCGATGCCGTCCGCGGCCGCCGGGGGCACCGACTCGGGATAGTGCATCCGTCCAAACTCAATAGTCCCGGCAATGTAGTACCGAATCAGCCGGTGAAACGTGGGAGTGCATGCTGTGGCGCCGGATGTCGAAGCCACCAGCTTGTGAAGATAGAGCCTGAGCGCTTCCGCGAAATCGGCGTTCGACTGCTGGTACGCGGTGGCCACACCGTATGCGGCCGCCGTTGCACGCTCGCCCACATATGCGTCGTTGATCTCCAAAGCACCAACTGCGAGTTCGAACAGTGTTGCGGGGTCCTCGCGGCCGAACCAATATAAGGCCGCGGTTGCCGCATCGCGAAGATCTCGCACAGTGCTGGTGAGCATCCACATGAACCATCGGGCCCGCAGCGCATCCGCTTCACCCCGCTCCGCCGTATTCCGCCAACGCGCTGTCCACAAGCGGAGATCTTCCATCGCTCCGGCAGACGTTCTTGCAGCCTGGCCCCGGCGGGAAATGGTCGATGTGCGAAGCCATTCTGTCCAGCCAAGGTCGCGGTCAGCGACGGTCAGCGATCGAAGCACGGCGTCGGCAAAGATAGCGTTGAATGGGTGGTTCGGTACCGCCCGAACTGCTCTCAGCCGAGGCCAGAAGCCGGGCCGCCCAGATAGACCCTCAATGTTCTGCGTCCAGGCGTCGAGAGTACCGGAGTCGATGTCTCCGATCTCTAGGTCGGTCGCCCGCAGCAGCGCGGCATCCAATAGGTCGTCCCGGACATGCGTCCACAGCTGTCCGAGCCCGAGTCGGGGCAGCACGAAGACCAGCGCATCAAAGATGTCAATAGCGAGCGGGTGAAGTTCGTTCTGTGGGCCGGTGAATCTGGCAGCGATCTCCGGTGAGCTGAGCGACTTAGCGAACGCCTCGCCCCCGGCACCAGCCATCGCCGAAGCGACAATGTAGCCGGCTAGGAGGTCGTACACAACCGCCACCACCAGCTCACCGTGACCATCCGTCGGGTTCGTACTGCCACGGCTGGCTCCGTCGGATGTCTGTCGAATCAGAACGCCCTCTTCCTGAAGCGCGTTGAGGATGCTGTCGTCCCAGAGCCGGTTGGTGTCGCCGAAGATATCCTTCACTCGACTTTCGCTGACCTCGCGGGAGTTGGTCTCCCACATCTCAACTCCGAGCGCCGCTAGAGCGTTGTTGATATCAGCAGCTCGGATACGCGACTGACTGAGGGTCTCGATCCTTGCTGCGACGTCGTTGAGGTACCCGCCGAACATTGTATTGAGCGAAGGTGCGCGCCCCACGAGCCGAACTCGATCCTCTCTGGTCGGGTTCGTGACGGAACAAAAGATTCTCAACGTGATTGGGTGATCGAAGCGCTCGAGGGGTAGATCGACCCCCGCAGCATCGATCTTGAAGTGGTCAAAGTACGTCTCAATCGCTTCGGCGATTCCCTCGCTGAACCCGTTGAGAGTTACTGAATTAGCAACCGAAGTAGGAATTGCCCGCTCGACGAACGACGACCTGAGCGTGCAGACGAGGAGGACTGACGGGTAATCCTCCAGTAGCACTAGCGCCCGCTCTAACAGTGGCTTCCATTCGCTCGGATTCTCGGCCTCATTGAGCCCGTCGATAACGATGGGCAGCCGGCACTGGGCACGTGCCGCGGCCGCATCAACGGCCGCGAGCAGGGCCTCAAATGTCTCGATCTTCTTCCCATTAAGGGCCACTCGTCGCGAAAGATCGTCTAGGTCGTCACGGCTTCGAAGCTGGCGCCCAAAAAGCAAGACGCCAGCAGGCCGCGAATCGGTGGAACAAGTAAGGCTGGCGGCGAGTTGCGTCTTACCGTACCCGGCTTCACCGGTCACCGTAACGCACCGAACAGCGAGCTGGCCGAAGACATCCCTTGCCATCGCAGCGGCATGACGAAAGTGGATCACCAAGTTGCTACAGGCCAGAGCCGCCGGGTGATTGGCGGCACGAAGCCTGCGTAGCACTCGAGGTATCAATTTGGGTGGATCAGGAATCACGGCTTCACCGAGCTCTCGCCATGTGTGGTCCCCACCAGGCATCAGGTGCTCGTGAGCGTCCTCAAGGAGCTTCCGGAGAATCTCAGCGCTCTCGAGCAGCTGATCGAGATCCGCTTGAACGGAGGCCCCGAGCGGGCGCTCCTCAACGGTGCCCGCGATAATCGCTGAGAGGCGGGTGATCTCGGACCCGACCGCTTGAAGATGGCCCCACGCGTCAGGCTCGGCAAGCATTCGCCGGAGCGCCGACTCAGCCGTAGTCGTCTGATGAACCTCCGGGAACCAGCGCTCGCGCACATCAGCCAATGCGAGATTGCTCAACTTCTCTAGGCGTTCCGGCGTGAGGATCAAATCGCCGAAGTACGTCTGGCGCAGCAACTCCGCGTCACCGGTGAGGAGGTTGGCGAGATCCTCGGCGGTCTGGAGGTCAAGCGTCAGACTCGCTTTCAAGCCGTCCCACCACGGCTCGTCAACCGGTGCGAGCGGCCGTCGAGTACACAAGATCCAATCGGTGAGCCCTGGAATGTGGATCTTCGACTTGGCCAGCGAATCCTCGACGTCATCCTTGCGACCGTTGCCAATCGCACGACCCGCAACCAGGCTCTTCCACCACTTGGTCTGCCAGCCAAACCATTGGCCAGCATCTCCAAGGGCGCAGTCGGTGTTGAGCTTCAGATGAAACTCGACACCAGGCTGTTGGGAACGTGCCTGGAACGTCCCATACTTGCCGTACGTGCGTCGGATGGCGCCGCGCCACAGGAGTTCGAAGTTCGCAGTCTGGTCGCCCGGCAGTTCCTCGAACCGGCTCCAGTTAATCTCAGTCACTGGGTAGCCCCGGCTGAATTCCTGAAAAACGCTTCACGAGCCGGCGAACTTTCACTCATCGCTCATCAGCACGGCACTGTCGTGGTCGTGCATCGAGTAGATCTCGACTCTGGCGCCCTTCGCTATGAGCACCTTGACATACGCTAGAACGTCGATCTCTTCCGTTCGGACGACTACGTCAGCGTCCTGCGCCTCGACATGGGCATCGTAGAGAAACTGCTCGACGTCCGCGTGACCAAGGCTGTGCACGCCCGTGTCGCTCATCGCTTCAAGTAGTCGGTCGCTGAACATCTGAGGAGGCTCTCCGTATTCCAGGCGACCCTCGTCGCGCTCCAATTCGGCCGCTTCGGTGAGGATAGCGATTGCATCCCTCGCTACGCGCGCATCGTCAGTGCTCGCAAAATGTCCGATCAGCTTCAGATCCATTGAATGTTCCGTACCGTATCCACGCCAAACCTTCATCGCGCCTCCAGGCGTGCCAACCGTTGCAGTGCAGCCATGACGCCATCTTGCTCGATGGAGATACCGCTTCGCGAGTAGGAAGACGTTCGCACCGTTCCAGTCGCATCGATGTGGGCATAGGACCGGAGACCTACTTCGCGGGGCAGAACCTCTGCGATAGGCACTCCTAGATCGGCGTCACCCGATGTAGTGAGCGTCACCGGTCCCGAGTAGCCGAGGATCCAGTTCTCAAGTTCGCGCAGTGTGGTCTGATCAACTCCGCCTGCAGTCTTGGTTGGCTGCTGCGGAAGCAGTAGGAGTTCGGTCGCGCCGTACTCTTCGCCGAGCGACGCGATGGCGTCCAAGTCCCCGACGGTATCTTCATTGACTACGGTGTTGATGCCCCAACGGAAGTCGCCTGCGATCTCTTGAAGCGCCTTGCGCAGTCGCTCGAAGCTCCGGCCGCGCAACCGCTCGTATGTGCTTCCGGTCCCGTCGACGCTGACACGAACGAAGTTCACGGCTCCACGAAGGCGTGACACGAGAGCGGCATTCCAACGAAGTCCGTGGGTCGTCATAGTGATCGCGAGACCAGTGTGCTCCGCCACGTACGTACACACTTCAGGAAGGTGCTTGTACAACGTCGGCTCACCCCCGCCAAAACCCACCCCCAGTGCTCCCGCTCGGTCGAGGTCATCGACCCATCCGAGCAGACTATCCAGGTTAAGAACTGCGCGATGCTTGGGTGCATAACAGTAGGAGCACGCTAGGTCACACGCGTTCGTCAATGCGATGGACACCTGCCGGGGCGCAGTCGACCAAGCGTGCTCAGGAACTGCGACCTCGTCGAGAAGAAGATTGACACCGGACCGACGGTCGAAAAAATGTGCACCATCCGGTCCTAGACGGACTTTCACTCGCTTCTCCGATCGTTTGGCTCCGCTTGAGCAATCTAGTCAAAGCGGTGAGTGGAGCGGTCAACCGTGAGCGGCGTTGCGCTGGGCACGGGGGCGGTCGACTCGCTCCGACTGGGGGCCCGATCGCTCGCCCTCTTGTAGGAACGTTCAGCATCCTTGCGACGATTCGACCAAATTCGGGTCGTTGGAGCTGAATGCGCATGCGGGGTCCGCCCTGTCCTCGCGTTGCACGCGCGCCGGTCAACCAACGGACGCGGGCAGTCGGATGGCTCCCGTGGCGGTCGACTTTACCTGACGAGTTCAGCAGATGTCCGCGGAATCTCGAGCAAACCGCCCCTGTCGTCCGCATCCAAGAACGCCACCCAAGCCAGCGCCATGTTCGGGTCTAAGCCGTCGAAGGCAACCATCTCTCGCATCACATCGACGGAATGCCGGACCACCATGCCGCGTCCTTTGGCGTACTCGAAGGCGGAGCGGTCGTCCGTTATCACGATCGACTCGGAGTACTCCGACATCGTCCGAACCGCGTGAATGGTCTGACACTCGCCTAAGTGCTGCCGCGGGAGCAAAGCGGAACCTCCGAATACCGCCGTACGAAGAAGGTTAACCGCGGCAATGTTGTCGACACCCTCGATGCGGATTGGCGATCCGAACCAATCGATGCAATCCACTTCCTGCAGTTTTGGCACTCGACCGGCTGAGAGATCCTGCACCTCGTCGATTACGGCTTCACACGCGCGCCCCCGTGCCCCGAGATATGCCCGCAACGCCGGGAGCTGGTTCAGAAGAGCGAAGTTGACCAGGACTGTCGTGTCCGGCAGCAGGAAGGTACTCACAGCGGTCAGATGGTTTCTGGATTGTCCACCGACATGGCTGCGTCTGGAGCGGAGGGCCTGAGCATCTTCCGCGCGTCGTCTTCGCTTCGCTCGAGGAGGATCGCCACGGGCCCGATGGTGATCTCACCGTCAAGGTACGCCTGCACGGCAGCCATCGCCAGCCGCATCGGCGGCCGCAGCTGGGACGATGCCTGCATCCGTGCCAGGTGGCCCTCTATCTCGCCGATTGCGCTTGCCGATCGCGCGGAGCTGCCTCCGGCAAGAACCCGCCGTTGGTCCGCGTCGATTAGTTCTAGATTCAGCATTCGCCAAGAAAGAGCGACGGGTGAAATACCGAACCGCCAGACAGCGTCATCGAAAGCGTCAGCGGCATCACGGGAGTCGATGAGCTCCATCAACTGTTCCTCCGGCACCAGGAAGGCGGCGGCGAAAGCATCTGCGCGCTTCTCCTCGATCGACTTAGCGCCAGGGGTGAGGACCTCCTCCTCAATGAGCCCTTGCTCGGCGTCTCCGAACAGGAGGTGCCCTAGCTCATGAGCAAGGGTGTACCGCTGTCGTGCAGCCATGTCAGTAGCGCCAAGGACGATTGCCCGGAAGGCGCCGTCCTGATACGACAGCCCATCGCAGGCTCCGGGCAGACGTGTGACAATCACATCGATACCGAACCGGTCTTCGACCGCATCGACGAGATCGGCAATGGGCAGGTCGAGCACGCTTCGACCGAGTTGCTGTGTAGCGGCATCCGCCATCTCTGAAGCAGCCGCGACAAATGACCATCCTCCCGGCACTGCCGGCCACTCAACTGCTGCCGGGGCGAGATCGAGCACTTCAAGCCCTTGGTAACGCTCCGCGACTGTCCCAAGCACGTCGCGACCTGCGGTGGTTGCAACCGCCCGGGCATCGAGCGCAGACCGGTGGGCGAACACCATCGAGCGGGGTTCGACACCGGAAAGCAGCCACTCCACAGTCCGGCCACCGACTTCAGCGATTCGCGCAAGCTCGGAGGAGGAGAGTCGACGACGCCCTCGGAGCGACTTCGTCAACTTCGATTCGTCGAGTTGAATCTGCTCGGCAAACGCTCGCTGCGTTGAACCGATTTGGTCGATGATCTGACGGACTCGGGCGATCATTTCATCGTCCATGGCACGAACTATATCACCGCTTGCGATTATCGCAAGCACCCTGACCAAATCCGACTTACATCGGTGTAGCTTCTAGTACATAATCGCAATCTGGGCTCGGCCCTAGCGAGCAAGGCCTCATCAGATGGCATTGCAGCCCAGATCGCAGTCTCCTGGAACAGCCCTGTATGCCGGGCCCCCACCGAACGAGGGCGCAGCTGGGCATTCGTGGCGAAGACTGCGGACCAGCGAGTCCCATAGCACCCGCCCGCGGTAAAGCCCGATGAGCGTGCGCCAATCGCTACAAGTCCCCGCTGTGCCAGATACAGGCCCAACTACTTGGGCACAGTCAACTTCCGTGGGTCGAGCAACATGCGCCCTTCACGAACTGCACTGGGAACTAGAAGTCCCAGTCCTCGTCCTCGGTCGACACGGCCTTGCCGATCACGTACGACGAGCCTGAGCCCGAGAAGAAGTCGTGGTTCTCGTCGGCGTTCGGGGAGAGCGCCGAGAGGATGGCGGGGTTCACATCCGTCACAGTCTTCGGGAACATCGGCTCGTAGCCCAGGTTCATCAGGGCCTTGTTGGCGTTGTAGTGCAGGAACTTCTTCACGTCTTCGGTGAGACCGACGCCGTCGTAGAGGTCCTGCGTGTACTGCACCTCGTTGTCGTAGAGCTCGTACATGAGGCTGAAGGTGTAGTCCTTCAGCTCGTCGCGCTCGGCCTGGCTGACCTTCTCGAGGCCCTTCTGGAACTTGTAGCCGATGTAGTACCCGTGCACGGCCTCGTCACGGATGATCAGACGGATGAGGTCTGCCGTGTTGGTGAGCTTGGCGCGCGACGACCAGTACATCGGCAGGTAGAAGCCCGAGTAGAACAGGAACGACTCGAGCAGCGTCGAGGCGATCTTGCGCTTCAGCGGGGAGTCGCCCTGGTAGTACTCCATGACGATGGCGGCCTTCTTCTGAAGGTTCTCGTTCTCAACGCTCCAGCGGAACGCCTCGTCGATCTCCTTCGTCGAGCACAGCGTCGAGAAGATCGACGAGTAGCTCTTCGCGTGCACCGACTCCATGAACGCGATGTTCGTGTAGACGGCCTCCTCGTGCGGGGTGATCGCATCCGGAATCAGCGAGACGGCGCCCACGGTGCCCTGGATCGTGTCGAGCAGGGTGAGGCCCGTGAACACGCGCATCGTGAGGGTCTGCTCCTCCTGGGTGAGCGTGTTCCACGACTGGATGTCGTTCGACAGCGGCACCTTCTCGGGCAGCCAGAAGTTGTTCACGAGGCGGTTCCACACGTCGACGTCTTTGTCGTCCTGGATCTTGTTCCAGTTGATCGCTTCGACGTGCGAGACCAGCTTGAGCTTGTCGGGGGTCATGATCTTCTCTTCTTCGTGAACGGATGCTGCCGGGTGATGCGGGTGGTGCGTTGTCGTGCGGGTGACGGATGCGGCTCCTCGAGGAACCGCCTCCGTCACCGGAGTACTACAGAGCGCAGGAGACGCACATCTCGAGCTCGGTGCCCTCGAGGGCCATCTGACGCAGGCGGATGTAGTAGATCGTCTTGATCCCCTTCTTCCATGCGTAGATCTGCGCCTTGTTGATGTCGCGCGTGGTGGCGGTGTCCTTGAAGAACAGCGTGAGCGAGAGGCCCTGGTCGACGTGCTGCGTTGCCGCAGCGTAGGTGTCGATGACCTTCTCGGCTCCGATCTCGTAGGCGTCCTGGTAGTAGTCCAGGTTGTCGTTCGTCATGAACGGCGCCGGGAAGTACACGCGGCCCAGCTTGCCTTCCTTGCGGATCTCGATCTTCGCGGCGATCGGGTGGATCGACGCGGTCGAGTTGTTGATGTACGAGATCGACCCGGTCGGAGGCACGGCCTGCAGGTTCTGGTTGTAGATGCCGTACTGCTGAACGGATGCCTTCAGCTCGCGCCAGTCGTCCTGCGTGGGGATGTGCACGCCCGACTGCTCGAACAGCTCAGCACCGCGGGCGGTCGACGGAAGCCACTCGGCGTCCGTGTACTTATCGAAGAACTCTCCCGACGCGTACTTGGAGTCCTCGAAGCCCACGAAGGCCTCACCGCGCTCCTTGGCAATGTTGTTCGACGCGCGGAGGGCGTGGAACAACACCGTGTAGAAGTAGATGTTCGTGAAGTCGATGCCCTCTTCGGATCCGTAGAAGATGCGCTCACGAGCGAGGTAGCCGTGCAGGTTCATCTGGCCGAGGCCGATGGCGTGGCTCTTGTCGTTGCCGTCTTCGATCGAGCGAACGGATGCGATGTGGCTCATGTTCGAGACGGCGGTGAGGCCGCGGATGGCGGTCTCGACGGTGCTGCCGAAGTCGGGCGAGTCCATGGTGAGGGCGATGTTCAGCGAACCGAGGTTGCAGCTGATGTCCTTGCCGATGACGTTGTAGCTGAGGTCCTCGTTGTAGGTCGTGGGGGTGTTGACCTGGAGAATCTCGCTGCAGAGGTTCGACATGTTGATGCGGCCCTTGATGGGGTTCGCCTTATTCACCGTGTCTTCGAACACGATGTAGGGGTAGCCGCTCTCGAACTGGATCTCGGCGAGGGTCTGGAAGAACTCACGCGCGTTGATCTTGGTCTTCTTGATGCGCGGGTCGTCGACCATCTCGCGGTACTTCTCGCTGATCGAGATGTCGCCGAAGGGGAGGCCGTAGACCTTCTCGACGTCGTACGGGGAGAACAGGTACATGTCCTCGCCGTTCTTGGCGAGCTCGAAGGTGATGTCGGGAACGACGACACCGAGCGACAGGGTCTTGATGCGGATCTTCTCGTCGGCGTTCTCACGCTTGGTGTCGAGGAACTTCATGATGTCGGGGTGGTGCGCGCTGAGGTACACAGCGCCGGCACCCTGACGGGCACCGAGCTGGTTGGCGTAGCTGAAGGAGTCTTCGAGGAGCTTCATCACGGGGATGATGCCGCTGGACTGGTTCTCGATCTGCTTGATCGGGGCGCCGGCCTCGCGGATGTTCGAGAGCGAGAGGGCCACGCCGCCACCGCGCTTGGAGAGCTGCAGGGCGGAGTTGATGCCGCGCGAGATCGACTCCATGTTGTCTTCGATGCGCAGCAGGAAGCAGGAGACGAGCTCACCGCGCTGCGCCTTGCCCGTGTTGAGGAACGTGGGGGTGGCCGGCTGGAAGCGGCCGCCGATGATCTCCTCGACGAGGTTCACGGCGAGCTTCTCGTCGCCCTGGGCGAGGCCGAGCGCGGTCATGACGACGCGGTCCTCGAAGCGCTCGAGGTAGCGCTTGCCGTCGAAGGTCTTGAGCGTGTAGCTCGTGTAGTACTTGAACGCACCGAGGAAGGTGTCGAAGCGGAACTTCTTCGAGTAGGCCAGGTCGTTGAGGCTGGTGATGAACTCGAACGAGTACTGGTCGAGCACTGCAGCCTCGTAGTACTCCTTCTCGACGAGGTAGTCGAGGCGCTCCTTGAGCGAGTGGAAGAACACGGTGTTCTGGTTCACGTGCTGCAGGAAGTACTCCCGCGCTGCCTCGCGATCCTTGTCGAACTGGATCTGCCCGTCGTCGCCGTAGAGGTTGAGCATCGCGTTGAGCGAGTGGTAGTCCATGCCCACGCGCGGTGCGTCGATCACGGCTACGCCGCTGTCAGTTGCGTTGACCAAAATGCTTCCAATCCTTCGTTGACGGCGGTGACGTCGTCGGGTGTTCCGAATACTTCGAATCGATAGAGGTGCGGCACGTGGCACTTGGCCGCGATGATGTCCCCAGCAAGGCAGTAGCCCTCGCCGAAGTTGGTGTTGCCTGCGCCGATCACGCCGCGGATCAGCATCCGGTTGCCCGGATCATTGAGAAAACGGATGACCTGCTTGGGTACTGCGCCGTCCCCGTCTCCCCCGCCATAGGTGGGGAGGACGAGCACGTAGGGTTCGTGCACGGTCAGCGGAGCTTCCCGCGGGTAGAGCGGGATGCGTGCTGCCGGTCGGCCGAGCTTCTGGATGAATCGGTGCGTGTTGCCCGAGACGCTCGAGAAGTAGACCAGGTTGACGTGGTCGTCGCCGGCTGCGGTCGCGTTGGTGACGGTGCTGGCTGCGTTGGTGTTTCCGTTGCCGGCGACGTCAGCGCCGGCGGCGTTCGTGGGGGTGTTCATGGTGCGGCCCGATGAGAGGGCGGCGTTGATGGTGACCACCGGCATCCTCCTTGTTCTCCGGTGACGCGGATATTCGATTGCTGCGTCGATACCGAGAACGGATGCGGCGGATCAGGCCAGGCGCGAAGCCAGCTCGCTGATCTTGTCGGGGCGGAAGCCCGACCAGTGGTCCTCGTCGGTGATGACGACCGGGGCCTGCAGGTAGCCGAGTTCCTTGACGGCGGCCAGAGCGTTCTCATCGACCGAGAGGTCGAGAACCTCGTACTCAACGCCCTTGGCGTCGAGAGCGCGGTACGTGGCCGTGCACTGAACACACGAAGGCTTCGTGTAGACCGTTACCGTCATTTCTCTGACCCCTTTTGGCTCGTTCTGAGTTGTTGTCTTGCTGTACTCCAATACTACATCTAGTGCTTCCCGAAAGGAACGCCCACAAGATGCAGTAGTTACATTCGTGTAGTTCTCCACAAGCAATTCACCTGTTTTCAACAGGCCCGCGGATGCCGATCGGCTTGTTTCCGGCCTTCGTTAGGGAGTTATTCACAGCCCCCACTTTGGGAATTCCACGTGTTGTGGAATTGCACCGGGCGTGTCGCGCCGTGTTGCCGCATAGTGCTGCTTCGGCGCCCGACCCCTACATGTTGTGTTGTGCTGCACACTCTTCCACCACCCACCGACACTCGGCGGGCGCGACGCGCGGGGGTGTTTGGGGCTCGGGTTCTGGGCGCAGCGCCCACCTCTCCGCTCCCCTCAGCCGGCGCCCCACGGTCGTCGCGGCCCACCTTTGGTGCAGCGGCCCACGTTGCACCCTGGGCCGGCGCAGCGAAGGTGGGCCGCACCGGGTGGGCGACCGGCGGCATCCGCTCGGCACGCTCGTTCATGGCCCCGACCGCCAGCCATCGCGCCCCGTTCGCCACCCCGTCGTCAACCGCGGGGTTGACGATCGCAACGCATGCGCGTACCGTGTCGTAAACCAAGTGGTTGACGAACAACGAAGGCGGCAGTGAAGGCATGAGCACCACGAACGCAGCGCACGCACTGGACGACCAGCGGCTCACCCAGGTGTTCAGCGCGCTCGCCGATCCGACGCGGCGCGACATCGTCGTGCGGCTCTCGGTCGCCGATGCCACGGTGGGCGAGCTCGCCGAGCCGTACGCCGTGTCGGTGCAGGCCGTCTCGAAGCACCTGCGCGTGCTCGAGGACGCCGGCCTGGTGAGCCGCGACGGCGACGGATTCCGCTCCCGCCGCCACCTGGAGGCCGAGGTGTTCGACATGATGACCGCCTGGATCGAGAAGTACCGCCGCACCGCCGAGGGCCGGTTCCGCCGACTCGACGCTGTGCTCGCCGAGATGGGCGAGGCCGAGGAGGCGGCGGGCACAGCGCCGGCCGCTGGCCGCGCGCCGACCGCCAGCACCACCACGGGCCCGTCGTCGACGGATGCGGCCCGCCGGCCCGCGGCATCCGTCACCCGAGACTCCGGGGGAACCTCTCCCACCACCCGCACTGCAAGGACGACCACCACCACCAACCGCACCACCACCGATAAGTAGAGGAGCAGCATCATGGCCACGACGACCACCCCCGACACGACGATCGAGGTCGACCCGAACCTGCCGACCATCCGCATCGTGCGCGAGTTCGATGCCCCGCGCGAGCGCGTGTTCCGCGCGTGGACCGACCCCGAGCTCTACGCCCGCTGGCTCGGACCCGACGACATCACTACCGAGATCGCCGAGTGGGACGCCCGCACCGGCGGCGCCTGGCGCTGGTCGAACTCGCGCGACGGACGCGAGCTCGCCGTCTTCTGGGGCTCGTTCCACGAGGTGCGTCTCAACGACCGCATCGTGCAGACAGTCACCTTCGACGAGTACCCCGACGGCGTCTGCCTCGAGACCATCCTCTTCGAGGACCTCGGCAACGGCCGCACCCGCGTCACCGACATCTCGCTGGTCGACTCGCTCGAGGCCCGCGACGGCATGGTCGCGTCGGGCATGGAGTACGGCGTGAAGGCCGGTTACGCCAAGCTCGACGCGCTGCTGGCCGGGGGCGAGGCCTGAGCGCGCAGACCTCTCGCTCTGCCACTCGAACGCCCGCGCATCCGTCTCACTCGAACGGATGCGCGGGCGTTCCGCATGTCGGTGGTGCGGGCTAGCGTGAAGGTATCCCATCCAGATACAGAGGAGTAGCGCCATGGACTGGAAGATCGAGCTCATCTTCGTGCCGGTGACCGATGTCGATCGGGCCAAGGAGTTCTACGTCGACAAGGTCGGCTTCACGCTCGACCACGACCAGACGGTGTTCGAGGGCCTGCGGTTCGTGCAGCTCACTCCCCCGGGGTCCGCGTGCTCGATCGCCTTCGGCACGGGACTCGGCGTCGATCTCCAGCCGGGCAAGCAGAACACGATCCAGGTCGTGGTTCCGGATGCCGCCGAGGCTCGCGCGCACCTCATCGCGAACGGGGTCGAGGCCTCCGAGGTCGACCCGCAGGGCTGGGGGAACTTCGTCACCTTCGCCGACCCCGACGGCAACACCTGGACGCTGCAGGAGCTGCCGAAGCGCGACTGACGCGCCGGCCTCGCTCGCGCCTGGCCGCTCGGCGGGGTGTAGATGGTCCGGCGGGTGCAGGAGCCTCCGCCAGACCATCGAAACCCCGCCAGGTCAGACAAGCCGCCAACCGCCTGCCAGGCAGGCGGGCCGGTTGCCTGGTTGGGCCGCCCGATCGCCAGACGGTATCTAGCAGGCCCGGCGACCGAATTGCGCCCCCGCGCGTAGCTCGGGCATGCCCCGCTCCAACAGGAATCGGCGGAACTTCTTCAGCGGCAGCACCGTGTCCCACGTCCATCGGTCGAAGCTGTCCACTCTCTCCTGCTGGCGCAGGGCATCCTCGCGCTGCTTCTCCTGCCAGACGACCTCGCCGGGATCGTCGCCTTCCTTCACGAAGGCACCGCGGGTGTACTTGAATTTCCCGTCGAACTCCTGCACCTTGCGGACGCCCTCCAGATAGAAGTCCACATCGGCGTAGCTGCCGAGAATGTTCGGGAAGCGCACCTGCAGCTCCGGGATGACGAACTGCCCCTGACGCATGCGCACCCGGCTCAGCGACTCACCCGGACTGCCGGCCCGGGCATCCGCGAATCGGATGACCGACTCGGCCCTCGCACGATGAAACGCTGGAGCTACGGCATCGAGTTCGGTCAGAAGCGCTTCCTTCGACAGGGGCGGTCGCACGAGGTGGGCCTCGCCATTCCGCCGCCGCATGTCGGTGGCGTAGCGTTCCGCATCGCGCCGAAGCGCCGCATCGATGGCCGTGACCGCACGCTCGGGCGATTCATTGAGGGCTAAGTCCACCAGGGTGCGCTCGAGCGCCACAACAATGACCCCATCGATGACCACTGTCTCTGCAGACGGACCAGAGCGGTGGGTGGTGATGAGGCGAGATGTACTGCCGCCTGACGCCCCGGGCTCGAACGTATGGAGCTCCGCCGGCCAGTCGCCGATCGTGGGCAAGCGGTGCATGGCGGCGGCCGAGAGGTGCGCGGCGACCAACGGCTTCGGAGATGATGCGTTCGTTGCCCGCACCAAGAGGCGGTATCGACCACCGCGCCCAGCCGCCTTCCACTCTGCAGCCGCGACGTACCAGCCCCGCCGCACCCGAACGAGCTCGCTCAGCCCGACCAGCCGCTCGATTCCTCGCGGGTCGACGCCAGACCGTCGGAGAAGATCCGTGCTGATCAGGCCGCCGTCGAGTGACGACAGGAACTCGAGGTCAACACCCATCCGCTCATCGTGCACGTTCCTCAAGCCGGCTCTACTGCGCCGATTCACGTCGGTGAGTTTCCCACCGCTGCTCGCTGCTGTGCAGGACTGGCCCGGCGTGGGGGCCTGAGGTCATCGACTCGGCGGGGTGTCGATGGTTCGGCGGGTGAAGGTACCCCCGCCAAGACATCTAACCCGCGCCAAGTGGGTGGCACGGGTGTGTGGCGTGGGGGCGGCCGGCGGGCGGCGGGCGGTGGGCGGGCGGTGGGCGCGGCAGCGGGGCACCGCCGCCAGTCGCGGCTAGCGGGCGGAGCGAGGCGGCGCCGTCGACGCGCGCAGCACGAGCTCGGGGGCTCGGCGGGTGGGGTCGGGCGCCTGCTCGTCGCGGAGCACGTCGAGCACCGTGGCCATGATGTCGCGGCCGAGGCCGTCGAAGTCCTGCCGCATGGTCGATAGCGGCGGCGCGAAGAAGGCGGCCTCGGGGATGTCGTCGAATCCGATGACGCTCATGTCTGCCGGCACGCGGCGCCCGGCCCGCTCGAGGGCGTGAATGAGGCCGAGCGCCATCTGGTCGTTCGCGGCGAAGACGGCCGTGGCCTCGGCATCCGTCGCCAGCGAGGCTCCGAGGGCGTTGCCGCTCGACGGCTGCCAGTCGCCCACGAGCGGCTCGCGCGCGACGAGGTTGTTCTCCGAGAGCACGTCGCGCCAGCCGCGCAGGCGCTCGGCCGCGTCCATGGAGTCGATGGGCCCGCCGAGGTGCCGGATCTCGCGGTGCCCCAGCGCGATGAGGTGCTCCACGGCAGTCCGCGCTCCGCCGTACTGATCGATCGCGACGCGATGCGAGGTGCTTGCGGCTCCGGATGCCGCTCCAGCGACGAACGACGCGGCGGGGACGGATCCCGCGGACCCCGCCGCTCCCCCGCCCTCCGAGGCGACAGCCACCAGGGGCACCCCGAGTTCGAGCGCCTCGACGGCCTCGATGGCCCGGCGCTCGGCCGCGATGAGCACGATCGCCTCGACGTTCTGGCGCAGCAGCATCTCGACGGCTGCGCGGAGGAGCACGGCATCCGACTCGATCATGCTCGCCATGCTCACGGCGTAGCGGGCCTCGCGCGCGGCCTCGTTGAAGTTGAGCGCCGCCGAAGACGGGCCGTAGTCAGGTCGCCCGGCGGTGATGAGGCCGAGGGTGCGCGAGCGGCGCGTGACGAGTGCGCGGGCGGCCGGCGACGGCACGTAGCGCAGCTGCTTGATGGCCTGCTCGACCCGCAGCCGCGTCGCGGGACGCACGTTCGGCAGGTCGTTGAGCACCCGCGAGACGGTCTGGTGCGACACACCGGCGAGGCGCGCGACATCGAAGATGTTCGCGACGCGCGCTTTGTCGTCGTCCGTACTCACCGGCTCCGTCGGCTCCTACCTGGCGCTCGTCGCGCGTTGCTTGGTGTGCTCATTATCTGTCCTGCAACGGATGCGGCCGTGCAGCGGCGCGGACGCGAAGCGAGCACGCGCGTTCGCGCACGAACACGAGCACCCGCGGGTCCGTGGATCCGGCGCGGTCCACCTTCGGCGCACTGGCCCGCGCTCCACCATGGGCCACTCCATGAAAGGTGGGCCGGAGCGGGGGACGCGTCCGATGCCGCGCGACGCCGCGCAACGGCCGCGCACCGACTCCGGCATCCGTCGACGACGCCCGCATCACCGTCGCCTCGCTGTGAGCACCTTCTGCAGGATGATGAACACGAGCAGCAGGGCGCCGATGAAGATGCGCGTCCACCATGACGACAGCGTGCCCTCGAAGGTGATGATCGTCTGGATGACGCCCAGCACCAGCACGCCGAGCACCGAGCCGAGCACGAATCCGTAGCCGCCGGTGAGCAGGGTGCCGCCGATCACGACGGCCGCGATCGCATCGAGCTCGGTGCCGATGGCCGTGAGCGAGTAGCCCGAGAGCGTATAGAAGGTGTACAGGATGCCGCTGAGTCCGGCGCAGAATCCGCTGATCACGTAGACCAGCACCTTGGTGCGGGCGACGGGCAGACCCATGAGCACGCCCGACTGCTCGCTGCCGCCGATGGCGTAGACCGTGCGGCCGAGGCGCGAGTACTGCAGCACGATGACGGCGACGATCACGACGACGATCGCGATCACCACGCTCCACGTCATCGACACGCGGCCACCGAGCGGGATGCGCGCCTGCGCGAGCGCCACGAACACGGGGTCGGTGATCGAGATCGAGTCCTTGCTGATCACGTAGCAGAGGCCGCGCGCCAGGAACATGGCCGCGAGCGTCGCGATGAACGGCTGCACCTTGAAGACGTGCACCATGAGGCCGACGAGGAGTCCGAGAACGGATGTGAGCACCAGGATGAGCGGGATCACGACGCCGGGTGCCCATCCGGCCTGCAGCAGAGACGCCGTGATGATGCCCGAGAGGGCCAGCACCGCGCCCACCGACAGGTCGATGCCGCCGGTGAGGATCACGAAGGTCATGCCGACGGCGAGCACCAGCAGGTAGGCGTTGTCGACGAACAGGTTGACGATCACCTGGGCGGAGAAGAAGCCGCGGTAGCGGGTGCCGCCGACGATGAAGACGAGGATGAGCAGGGATGCCGTGACCAGAACCGGCCCGTACTTGGGGCTGCGCAGAGTGTCGCGGATCCTGCCGGCTGCACGCACGGCGGCGTTCGGAGTTCCGGCGGCGGATGCGCTGCCGGGGGTGGGAGGCGTGTGCGTCTGAACGGAGCTCATGATGCGGCCGCCCCCTTTCCGGCACGGATGCTGAGTGATCGACGCCAGCGCGCGAAGGCGGCGTTCGTGGCCGGAGACTGCAGCAGGCAGACGGCCGTGACGACGGCGGCCTTGAACACCATCGTGGCGATCGGCGGGATGCCGACCGTGTAGACCGTGGTCACCAGCGTCTGGATGACGAGGGCTCCCACGAGGGTTCCGGCCAGCGAATAGCGGCCACCCGCGAGGGAGGTGCCGCCGATGACGACGGCGAGGATCGCGTCGAGCTCGATGAACAGGCCGGTGTTGTTCGCATCCGCCGCCGTCTGGTTCGACGTGAGGATGAGGCCCGCGATGCCGGCCGACAGGGCGCAGAAGGCGTAGACCGTGAACAGGAGGCCGCGCGAGCGCACACCCGCCTGGCGGCTGGCCTCGGGGTTGATGCCGACAGACTCGATGAGCAGCCCGAGCGCTGAGCGCCGGGTGATGAGCGCGGCGAACGCGAAGATGACGGCCGCGATGATGACGGATACCGGGAGCCCGAACAGCGAGCCAGAGCCGAGGGTCTTGAACGGGGCGCTGTTGACCGTGATGATCTGGCCCTCGGTGATGAGCATGGCGATGCCGCGGCCCGCCGTCATCAGGATGAGGGTCGCGATGATCGGTTGGATGCCGAGCACTGCCACGAGGAAGCCGTTCCAGACGCCGAGCACCAGGCTGATGCCGAGGCTCACCGCGACGGCCACAGCCACGACGCCGGGGTTGCCCGGGTCGGGCGAGCCGAGGATGATCGCCGCGGCGACGGCACCCGAGATGGCGCAGACGGCTCCGACCGAGAGGTCGATGCCGCGGGTGGCGATGACCAGGGTCATGCCGACCGCGATGATGAGCGTCGGGGCGCCGTTCCGCAGGATGTCGATGAGGCTGCCGAACAGGTGCCCGTTCTTGATGGTGATGGTGAAGAAGCCGGGGAATGCGATCAGGTTGATCACGAGCAGCACGACGAGCAGCACGATCGGCCAGAAGATGCGGGTGCCGGCGAAGCGGGCGAGGGCCGCGGTCATGAGGACGCTCCAGGGGTGGTCGGGTCGGTCGGGTCGGTCGGGTCGTTCGGGTCGTTCGGGGTGTCGGTTGAGGAAGACACAGGGGTGTCGGATGCGGCGGACGGAACGGATGCCGCCGGCCCGGCACCAGCACCAGCACCAGCACCAGCCGCGCCACCAAGCCCGCCGGCCACGGGAGGACCGGCATCCGCCACCGTCTCGACGAGAGGATCAGGGCTCGACCCCTCCGCGATCAGCGACAGCAGCGAGTCGACGGTGAGGTCATCGTTCTCGAGGTCGGCGACCATGCGGCGGTCGCGCATCACGGCGATGCGGTGCGAAAGTCGCAGCACCTCTTCGAGCTCCGCCGAGATGAAGACGACGGAGAGTCCGTTCTCGGCGAGGTTCACGACGAGCTTCTGGATCTCGGCCTTCGCCCCCACGTCGATGCCGCGGGTGGGCTCGTCGAGGATGAGCAGGCGCGGCGCCACCGCGAGCCAGCGCGCGAGCAGCACCTTCTGCTGGTTGCCGCCCGAGAGGTTGCGCACGAGAGCGTCGGGGTTGGCGGGGCGGATGTTGAAGGCGTCGATGTAGCTCTGCGTCAGTTCGTCCTGTCGGCGCTTCGGGATGGGCCGGGCCCAGCCGCGGTCGGCCTGCAGCGCCAGGATGATGTTGTCGCGCACGGTGAGCTCGTCGACGATGCCCTCTGAGCGGCGGTTCTCCGACGAGTAGGCCACCCGCTTCGAGAGCGCCTGGCGCGGTGTGCGGAAGCGCGTCGGGGCTCCGGCGATGCGCAGCTCCCCGGCATCCGATCGGTCGATGCCCGAGAGGATGCGGGCGAGCTCGGTACGTCCGGAGCCGAGGAGACCGGCGAGGCCCACCACCTCGCCCTCGTGCACCTTGAGGTCGATCGGCTCGATGGCGCCCTTGCGTCCGAGGCCGATCGCCTGGATGAACGGCACCTCGTCGCTCTCGCCTGCCGTGGCCTCACGAGCCTTCTTCTCGAGGTCGTCGAGGGCTGTGAGCTCCTTGCCGATCATCTTCTGCACGAGTTCGATGCGCAGGATCTCCTCGGTGAGGTACTCCCCCACGAGCGCGCCGTTGCGCAGCACCGTGAGGCGATCCGAGATCTCGTAGACCTGGTCGAGGAAGTGCGAGACGAAGAGGATGGCCGTGCCGGCCGCCTTGAGCGAGCGGATGACGCGGAACAGCTCGGCGACCTCGTCGGCGTCGAGGCTCGAGGTGGGCTCGTCGAGGATGAGCACCTTGGCGTCGATGTTGATGGCCCGCGCGATGGCGACGAGCTGCTGCACGGCGAGGGAGTGATCGCCCAGCAGCGAGCCGGGGTCGATGTCGAGGTGCAGTCCGGCGAGGTGCTTCGCGGCCTGCTGGCGCATCAGCTTCCAGTTGATGCCGCCGAAGCGGCGGGGCTCGCGGCCGAGCATGATGTTCTCGGCCACGGTGAGGTTGGCGAGGAGGTTGACCTCCTGGTAAACGGTGCTGATGCCGGCATCCTGAGCCTGGGCGGGGCTGGCGAAGGCGACATCCGCTCCCCCGAGCGTGATGGTGCCGGAGTCCACCGTGTAGACACCGGTGAGCGCCTTGATGAGCGTGGATTTTCCGGCGCCGTTCTCGCCCATGAGCGAGTGCACCTCGCCCGGGAACATGCGGAAGCTGACGCCGTCGAGGGCCTTCACGCCCGGGAAGGAGATGGAGATGTCGGTCATCTCCACGACCGGAGTGGTCGCGGTGGGGTCTGGCATGCTCGTCTCTCTCCGTCGAGGGGCTGTGGTTCTGGTGGTGCTGCGGTGCGTTTCGTGCGTTCCAGCTGATCGTGCTGATCGTGCGTTCAGTGCGTGCGGCACCGGATGCCGCGGGTCTCACGTGTCGTTCGAGTGTGGCGGGTGCGCGGCATGGACACCGCGCACCCACCGAGGGCGTGTCGCCCCAGGCGGCAGCACTCGCCGCCGTTCGTGGGAGGAACGGATGCCGGCCGCTCACGCAGCCGGCCGGCATCCGTCACCGTCAGATGGTGCCGCTCAGCCGAGGCCGACCGGACCGTTCGTGCTCAGTACTGGCGGTCGGGCAGGGCCTCGATGGCCTGCTCCTGGGTGAAGGTCGTCTCCTCCGTGATGATGCGCTTCTCGGGGGTCTCGCCGTTGTTGATCTGCTCGACGATCTCGATGAGCTGCTTGCCGAGAAGCGGCGAGCACTCCACGATGAAGTTGATCTTGCCGTCGGCGAGGGCCTGCATGCCGTCCTTCACAGCGTCGACCGTGACGATCTTGATGTCCTTGCCGGGAACGAGACCGGCGGCCTCGATGGCCTCGATCGCGCCCAGGCCCATGTCGTCGTTGTGCGCGTAGATCAGGTCGACGCCCGGGTTGGACTTGAGCAGAGCCTCAGTGACCTGCTTTCCGCCCGCACGGGTGAAGTCGCCGGTCTGCGAGGCAACGACCTCGAGGTTGGGGTCCGCCGCGATTGCGGCGGCGAAGCCCTCGCCACGGTCGATGGCCGGAGCGGAGCCCGTGGTGCCCTCGAGCTGGATGATCTCGACCGGCTCAGTGGCCTCGGCGAACTCGGCGAGGGCCCAGTCGCCTGCCTTCTTCCCCTCCTCCACGAAGTCGGAGCCGAGGAACGAGACGTAGAGCGACTCGTCCTTGGAATCGACCGCGCGGTCGGTGAGCACGACGGGGATGCCCGCGTCCTTCGCCTCGTTGAGCACGGCGTCCCATCCGGTCTCGACGACCGGCGAGAAGGCGATCACGTCGACCTGCTGCTGGATGTACGAGCGGATCGCCTTGATCTGGTTCTCCTGCTTCTGCTGCGCGTCGGAGAACTTGAGCGGGATGCCGGCCTCCTCGAAGGAGTCCTGGATGTCCTTGGTGTTCGCGGTGCGCCATCCGCTCTCGGCACCGACCTGGGCGAAGCCGACGGTGAGGTCGCTGAGCTCCTTGGGTCCTTCTGACTCGGCGCTGCCGCCGCCATCTGCACAGCCGGCGAGGGCGAGGAGCAATGCTCCGGCCGCGGCCAATCCGATGATCTTCTTCATCTCTACCAAACCTCCTTGTTCAGTGTCCCGGCGGGGAACGTGCTGCGATTCTCGGTGCCGGGCGACCAGGCCATTCTGGTCGTGCTCGAAATGTTAGCGATAACATGTGAGGGTTCACAATAGGCATCCGCCGAGATGTGCCCCCAGTTTCCGGGTCGTTATGCATCCGTTGCAATTCGCAATGTGAGCGCTCATATTGGCGGCCCGCTTCGGGCGCATACTGGCCGCGGATGCCGTCGACCGGCGCGCTCGAGGCCCTCGGCCGCGCTCGGGCCCACCTTGCGCAGCGGCCCGCGTCGCCCCATGGGCCCCCGCGCCAAAGGCGGGCCGAACACGCCGGCGCTTGGACTCGGCGGGGTATCGGTGGCTCGGCGGGTGCAGGAACCCCCGCCAGACCATCGAAACACCGCCGAGAGCGGCGGTCGGCCGACTCGCGGCATCCGGAGTGGGCGCGAGGGCACGCAAGCGCAGGCGCGCAGTTGCGCAGGGGCGCAGTGGCGCAGGGGCGCAGGGGCGCAAGTGCGCCGCGACCACCGGGCGAACCGAACCTCAGGCGCCGGCGCGTGGCGGGGCGGTGCTCTCGCGCACGATGAGCTCCGAGACGCGACTCGCGCGGTCGTCGGCGTGCTGCTCGTCGTCGAGTACGTCGAGCACCGTGGCCATGATGTCGCGTCCGAGCGCCGAGAAGTCCTGCCGCATGGTGGTGAGCGGAGGCGCGAAGTGCGCCGCCTCGGGGATGTCGTCGAATCCCATGACGCTCACGTCCTCCGGCACACGGATGCCGGCATCGCGGAGGGCGTGCAGCACACCGAGCGCCATCTGGTCGTTGCCGACGAAGATGGCACTGGGGAGCGCGGCCGCCGCTGCGTCAGCGCCGCCACCGGCAGCTCCAGCACCAGCACCAGCAACACCGACGCCAGCACCGCCGGCGCCCGCGGCACCAGCACCAGCCTCGGCGCCAGCTCCACCACCAGCGCCAGCACCAACACCAGCACCAGCGCCAGCACCAACACCAGCACCAGCACCAGCACCGGTACCGGTACCGGTACCGGCCGCATCGACCAGCGCCTGCCCGGCCGCATAGCCGCTCGTCGACTGCCAGTCGCCGATGATCGCCGGACGCTGCGACAGGCCGTGCTCGGCGAGGGTGTCGCCCCACGCCCGCACGCGCTCGGTGGCGTCCATCGAGTCGGCTGGACCGGCGATGTGCACGATGTCGGTATGCCCGAGCGAGATGAGGTGCTCCACCGCGAGGCGTGCGCCCTCGTACTGGTTCATGGCCACGCGGTGGAAGCCCCCGACGTCCTCGGAGGAGACGGCGACCAACGGCACCGACCGCTCGATGCCGCGGATGATGTCGAGCGCCTGCCGCTCGCCCGAGATGAGCACGATGGCCTCGACGTTGTGGCGCACCATCATCTGCACGGCGGCCCGCAGCGAGGCGGCGTCGAACTCGCGCATACCGGCCTGCGTCACCGTGTAGTTGGCGGCGTGGGCGGCCTCGTTGAAGGCGAGCGCGGCATTCGACGGTCCGTAGTCCGGCCGGCCGGCCTGGATCAGGCCGATGGTCTGCGAGCGGCGCGACGCCAGCGTGCGGGCTGCCGGCGACGGCACGTAGGAGAGTTCCGCCATCGCGTGCTCCACCCGCACCCGGGTCGAGGCGCGCACGCCCGGCAGGTTGTTGAGCACCCTCGAGACGGTCTGGTGCGAGACGCCGGCCACCCGCGCGACGTCGAACATCGTCGCTGCACGCGCACTCCCTGATGCGCTGCCGGATGCCGTGACCGACACTGCGACGGATGCCGCGACACCGGCACCGGCCACACCGGCGCCCGCACCATCGGCCGCGTCAGCAGCGCCAGCAGCGGCAGCAGCGCCGCCATCCGCGACACCAGCACCCGCAGGCTCAGCGGCATCCGTTGCGCTCATCACGCGTCTCCCCCTCGAGATCAGAAAAGTTCAGGCCACCGCTGCGTGCAGCAGAGCGGCCAACGGCGGCCGGACTTCCTCAGCCCGGCCGCCGCCGTCCCACCACCACCACAGAGGAGGGACCTACTGGCCGCCGGAGCGACGCTTGTTGTAGACATCGAAGGCCACGGCGAGAAGGAGCACGAGGCCCTTCACCGCCTGCTGCCACTCGATGCCGATGCCCATGATCGACATGCCGTTGTTCAGCACACCGATGATCAGACCACCGATGATGGCGCCGCCGATGGTGCCGACACCGCCCTGCACAGCCGCTCCACCGATGAAGGCGGCGGAGATGGCCTCGAGCTCGAAGCCGTCACCGGCCTTCGGTCCGGCGAGGTTGAGGCGGGCGGTGAAGATGAGGCCGGCGAGGGCCGCGAGGAAGCCCATGTTGACGAACAGCCAGAAGTCGACCCGTCGGGTCTTGATGCCCGACAGCTCGGCCGCGTGACGGTTGCCGCCGATCGCGTAGATGTGGCGCCCGAACACCGAGCGGTTCATGACCACGCCGTAGACCATGACCAGCACCGCCAGGATGATGAGCGTGACCGGGATGCCCTTGTACGACGCGAGCGCGTAGGTGAAGAAGCCGATGGCGATCGAGACGAGAACCAGCTTGGTGAAGAACCAGACGATCGGCTCCACCTCCTGGCCGTACTTCTGGCGTCCGCGGCGGGTGCGCAGCTGCTGCACGATCAGGGCGACGATAGCCAGCGCACCGATGCCGAGCGTGAAGATGTCAGGGTCGGATTCTCCGAAGATGCCGTTCACGAAGCCGTTGCCGAGGGCGCGGTACTCCGTGGGGAACGAGCCGATGTTGGCGTTGCCGAGCACGACGAGCGCCAGGCCACGGAAGATGAGCATGCCGGCCAGCGTCACGATGAACGCTGGAATGCCGACGTAGGCGATCCAGAAGCCCTGCCAGACACCGACGGCGGCACCGATCGCGAGCGACAGGATGACGGCCAGCCACCAGGGCATGCCCCAGGTGACCGCGAACAGGCCGGAGCAGGCGCCGACGAAGGCGGCCACCGATCCGACGGACAGGTCGATGTGGCCGGCGATGATCACCATCACCATGCCGATCGCGAGAACGAGGATGTAGCCGTTCTGCACGATCAGGTTGGAGATGTTCTGCGGGCGCAGCAGGATGCCATCGGTCAGGAACGAGAACAGCACCACCACGATGATGAGGGCGATGAAGATGCCGTTCTTGCCGAGGTCGCTCAGGATGTGGCTGAGGCGGTCGGTGAACTTGTTCTGGATGGGGTTGACGTTGCCGCCCTCGACCCGGGTCTCGGTCTGAAGTGGAGCGTTGGGATCTGACATGTGATGTCTCCTCTATGGAAGGTGCGTGGAGCGAAGGCGGGCCAGCGACGCCGCTAGCGGGGCTTCTCCATGGTCATGAGCTTGAGTACGGCTTCGGGGGTCGCCTCATCGATCGGCAGTTCCCCGGTGATGCGCCCCTCCGAGAGGGCGTAGATGCGATCGCAGATGCCGAGCAGCTCGGGCAGCTCGGAGGAGATGACGATGACGCCCTTGCCCTCGGATGCCAGCCTGTTGATGATCGTGTAGATCTCGTACTTCGCGCCGACGTCGATGCCGCGGGTGGGCTCGTCCAGGATGAGGACATCCGGGTCGGAGTAGATCCACTTCGACAGCACGACCTTCTGCTGGTTGCCGCCCGAGAGCTTGCCGGTCTTCACGAGCACGTTCGGCGCCTTGATGTTCATCGACGTGCGGTACTCGTTGGCGACCTTGAACTCCTCGTTGTCGTGCACGAGGCCGAACTTCTCGAGCTTCCCGAGGGATGCCATCGAGATGTTCCGCTTGATGTCCTCGATGAGGTTGAGACCGTAGGTCTTGCGATCCTCGGTGGCGTACGCGATGCCGTTGTCGATCGCCTCGGACACCGTGCGGGTCTTGATCTCCTGGCCGCGCTTGAACACCTTGCCGGAGATGCGCGATCCGTAGGTTTGACCGAACAGGCTCATCGCGAACTCGGTGCGACCGGCGCCCATGAGGCCGGCGATGCCGACGATCTCGCCGGCGCGCACGGTGATGTTCACGTTGTCGACCATCACGCGCGAGGTGTCCTGCGGGTGGTGCGCGGTCCAGTCCTCGACCCGCAGCAGCTCCTCGCCGATGTTCGGCGTGTGCTCCGGGTAGCGGTGCTCGAGGTCGCGGCCGACCATGTCCTTGATGATGCGCTCTTCGGAGACGTCGGCCTTGGCGATCGTCTCGATCGACTTGCCGTCACGGATGACCGTCACGGTGTCGGCGATCTTCTTGATCTCGTTGAGCTTGTGGCTGATGATGATCGACGTGATGCCCTGCTCCTTGAGGTGCAGGATCAGGTCGAGCAGGTGATCGGAGTCCTCGTCGTTCAGGGCCGCAGTGGGCTCGTCGAGGATGAGCAGCTTCACGCGCTTCGAGAGTGCCTTGGCGATCTCCACGAGCTGCTGCTTGCCGACGCCGATGTTCATGATCTTCGTCGTCGGGTTGTCACGGAGGCCGACGCGGTGCAGCAGCGTCTGGGCCTCGTGGTTGGTCTTGTTCCAGTCGATGAGGCCGCCGCGGCCCTTGACCTCGTTGTTGAGGAAGATGTTCTCGGCGATCGAGAGGTAGGGGCTGAGCGCCAGCTCCTGGTGGATGATGACGATGCCCTTGGCCTCGCTGTCGGTGATGTCCTTGAACTCCACCACCTCGTCCTCGAAGACGATGTCGCCCTCGTAGGTTCCGTGCCCGTAGACGCCCGAGAGCACCTTCATGAGCGTGGACTTTCCGGCGCCGTTCTCGCCGCAGATGGCGTGGACCTCACCGCGGCCGACCTCGAGGGTCACCTCCGAGAGCGCCTTCACGCCGGGGAACGTCTTCGTGATGCCGCGCATCTCGAGAATGTTCGTCATTCGTATTCCTGCTTCCTCGCCGGGTGCTCCGGGACGGACGGGAGTGGTGATGCGACGTCGGCGTGCCGGGGCCTGCTGCGAGATTACTCGCACCCAGGCCCCGACACGCGTCAGTCGATCATCGGGACGATCGGGTGATCGAGGGTATTAGCCCTTGATCTCCTCTTCGGTCCAGTAGCCGCTGTCGACCAGGATCTCGTTGACGTTGTCCTTGACGACGATCTGCGACTCGAGCAGGTACGACGGAACGACCTTCTTGCCGTTGTCGTAGTCCTCGGTGTTGTTGACCTCGGGCTCCTCACCGTTCAGCAGGGCGGTCGCCATGTCCACGGCCACGACCGCGAGCTTGCGGGTGTCCTTGAAGATGGTGGCGTACTGCTCACCGGAGTTGATGGCCTTGACCGAGTCGAGCTCGGCGTCCTGGCCGGAGATGAAGGGCCACTCGGCGCCAACGGTGTAGCCGGCGTCGGTCAGAGCCGAGATGATGCCTCGCGACAGACCGTCGTAGGGCGAGAGCACGGCGTTGACCTTCGAGCCGTCGGAGTAGCTCTTGGTGAGGATGTCCTCCATGCGGCTCTGTGCGACCTCGCCGTCCCAGCGCAGCGTTGCGGCCTGCTGGAAGTCGGTCTGGCCGCTCTTGACGACGAGGGTTCCGTCATCGATCAGGGGCTGCAGGGTGTCGATCGCACCGTTCCAGAAGAACGTGGCGTTGTTGTCGTCGGGCGAACCGGCGAACAGCTCGATGTTGAACGGTCCCTTGGGTGCGTCAGCGACGGGAGCGCCCTCGAGGTCCACGAGGCCGAGGCCACTGAGGATCGAGTTGGCCTGCTGCACGCCGACCTTGTAGTTGTCGAACGAGGCGTAGTAGTCCACGTTCTCGCTGTCGCGGATGAGGCGGTCGTAGGCGATGATCGGGATGTCCGCGTCAGCGGCATCCTGCAGCACCTGCGTCAGCGTGGTGCCGTCAATCGAAGCGATGATCAGGGCCTCTGCACCCTTGGTGATCATGTTCTCGATCTGCGAGACCTGCGTGGGGATGTCGTCCTCTGCGTACTGCAGGTCAACCTTGAAGCCCTCGGCCTCGAGCTGCTCCTTGACGGCGTTGCCGTCCTGGATCCAGCGCTCGGAGCTCTTGGTGGGCATCGCGACGCCGATGAGGCCGCCGTCTCCCTGGGCACCCTCGGTGGCGCCGCCGCCTGCGCCGCCGCCGGAGCAGGCCGCGAGAGCGAGCATGGAGCCCGCTGCCAGCGTGGCGAGAAGGACCTTCTTGGTGGTCTTCACTGTGTTTCCTTTCACTGATGGACACCGTTGTTCACTTGGTGAGGTGCGGATCCGGTGTCGTCCATGAATCACCGGATCCCGTGAGCCGCGCGGCCGGGTGACCGTGCGACGGGTTTGTTGAGTTGTGTGGTGCTGTTGGTGCTGGGTGTTGCGTTTACAGGCCTTGCGCCAGGCGGTAGTACGCCTGGTTCCAGCGCACCTCCCGCGCGAAGTCGCGCTGGGTGGTGGTCTCATCGATCACGAGAAGCTCGGTGCGAGCGATCTCGGCGAAATCTCGGAACACGTCGACGCTCACGGCTGTCGACATGACTGTGTGGTGCGCCGCGCCGGCGGTGAGCCAGCAGGCGGCGCTCGTGGCGAAGTCGGGAGCCGGCTTCCAGACGGCACGGCCGACGGGAAGCTTCGGCAGCTCGGGAGCCGACACATTCTCGACCACGTTCGCCGTGAGGCGGAAGCGGTCGCGCATGTCGGAGAGCGCGACGACCACGGCGGGACCGGGGTCTGCCGTGAAGACCAGGCGCACGGGGTCGTCCTTGCCGCCGATGCCGAGCGGGTGGATCTCCAACGTGGGCTTCGACGTCGTGAGCGACGGCGATACCTCGAGCATGTGGGCGCCGAGGATGCGCTCGTTGCCGGGGACGAGGTCGTAGGTGTAGTCCTCCATGAGGCTCGCGCCTCCGGGGAGGCCGGAGCCCATCACGTTGGCGACGCGCACCAGGATGGCGGTCTTCCAGTCGCCCTCGGCGCCGAAACCGTAGCCCTCGGCCATCAGGCGCTGCACGGCGAGGCCGGGCAGCTGCTTGAGGGCGCCCAGGTCCTCGAAGCTCGTGGTGAAGGCGCCGAAGCCGCCCTCCTCGAGGAACGAGCGCAGCCCGATCTCGATCGCGGCGCCGTCGCGCAGGCTCTGGTGGCGGTCGCCGCCGGCACGCAGCTCGGGAACGACCTCGTAGAGCTCCTCGTACTCGGCGACGAGGGCGTCGATGTCTGCCTCGGATGCAGCGGCCACCGCATCCGCCAGCTCGTTGACCCCCCAGGTGTTGACCTGCACGCCGAAGCGCAGTTCGGCCTCGGTCTTGTCGCCCTCGGTCACCGCGACGTAGCGCATGTTGTCGCCGAAACGGGCGAGTTTCAGGGTGCGGGATGCCGACCAGCCGGCCGCGGCGCGCTGCCAGGTCTCCACCTGCTGCTGCACGGCCGGGTTCGACACGTGGCCGACGACGGTCTTGCGGGCGATGCCGAGGCGGGTCTGGATGTAGCCGAACTCGCGGTCGCCGTGGGCGGCCTGGTTGAGGTTCATGAAGTCGAAGTCGATCTCGCCCCACGGCAGCTCGACGTTGGCCTGCGTGTGCAGGTGCAGCAGCGGCTTCTGCAGGGCGTCGAGGCCGGCGATCCACATCTTGGCAGGGCTGAACGTGTGCATCCAGGCGATGACGCCGATCACGTTGTCAGCCGCATTCACCTCGAGGGCGGTGCGACGGATGCTGTCGGAGTCTGTGAGCACCGGCTTCCAGACGACCTTGACCGGAACGCCGCCACCGAGCTCGTCGGAGATGGCGCGCGACTGCTCGGCCACCTGACGCAGGGTCTCCTCGCCGTAGAGGCCCTGGCTTCCGGTGAGGAACCAGACCTCGTACTGCTCGAGCGAGGTGGTGAGGGCGGTGCGGGTCATGTGCTGGTCTCCTGGTGCTGTGGTCGGTGTCGGTTATGGGTGCGTCGGTCGCTCGGTCAGAGCGCCTGCACGGCGGCTGCCTCGGCGGCGAGGCCGGCCCGATAGCGGTCGAGGAAGGTGGCGAAGCCCGCGACGTCCTCTGCGACGGGCGCGACGGTGTCGAACCCGGCGTCGGCGAAGACGCTCTCGTTCAGGTAAGTTCCGAGGTCGGTTCCGGATGCCGCCGTGCCGGATGCCGCCGTGCCGGAGGCCGCAGCCGAGCTGGACTGCGCCCTCAGGTACGACGCCAGCACCGCGATGCCCCACGCGCCGCCCTCGCTGGCCGTCTCGCCGACGGCGACGGGGGCGTCGAGGGCGCCGGCGAGCAGGCGCTGGGCGACGCCGGCGGTGCGGAAGATGCCACCGTGGGCGAACATGCGGTCGAGCGAGACGCCCTCGTCGGCGAGCACGCGCATGCCGAGGCTGAGGGTGCCGTACACGCCGTAGACCTGGGCCCGCATGAAGTTCGCGAGCGTGAGCCTGCTGTCCGGTGTGCGCACGACCAGCGGGCGGCCCTCGGTGAGTCCGGCGATCGGCTCGCCGGCGAGGTGGTTGTAGGCGATGATGCCACCGGCATCCGCCTCGCCCTCGAGTGCTTCTCGCAGCAGCACGCCGAACGCGGCATCGGTGTCGACAGGGGTTCCGGATGCGGCGGCGAAGCGCGAGAACACGCTCACCCACGCCGCCAGTTCGCTGGCGCCGTTGTTGCAGTGCACCATGGCTACGGGGTCGCCGGCCGGTGTCGTGACGAGGTCGAGCTCGTGGTGCACCTGCGCGAGCGGAGCCTCGAGCACCACCATGGCGAAGATGCTGGTGCCGGCGCTCACGTTGCCCGTGCGCGGTGCGACCGAGTTCGTTGCCACCATGCCGGTGCCGGCGTCGCCCTCGGGCGGGCAGAGCAGGGCGCCGGGCTTCAAGGCGCCCGTCGGGTCGAGGAGTGCGGCGCCCTCGACGGTCAGGGTGCCGGCAGCCTCACCGGCGACGAGCACCTCGGGAAGCAGGTCGGCGACCCGGAGCTGGGGAGCGCGGTCGGCGACGAGATCGTCGTAGATCGCGATGAGGCCGGCGTCGTAGTCGTACGTGGCTGAATCGATCGGGAACATGCCTGACGCGTCGCCTACGCCGATGACCTTGCGTCCCGTGAGCTTCCAGTGCACGTAGCCGGCGAGGGTCGTGAGGAACGCGACGTCGGGGACGTGGGCCTCGTCATCGAGCACGGCCTGGTGCAGGTGGGCGATCGACCAGCGCAGCGGGATGTTCACGCCGAAGCTCTCGCTGAGTTCGGCAGCGGCCGGACCCGTCGAGGTGTTGCGCCAGGTGCGGAACGGCACCAGCAGCTCGTCGGCCGCGTCGAAGGCCAGGTAGCCGTGCATCATCGCCGAGACGCCGATGGCACCGAAGGTGGTGGGCTCCACGCCGTGGTCGCGGCTCACCTGGGCGACGAGGTCGGCGTAGGCCGCCTGCACGCCGGCCCAGACGGAGTCGAGCGAGTAGGTCCAGACGCGGTCGACGAACTGGTTCTCCCACTCGTGGCTGCCCACGGCGAGCACGTCGCCGGGGTTCTCGCCGATGAGGCAGGCCTTGATGCGCGTCGAGCCGAACTCGATGCCGAGCGACGTGCGCCCCTCGAGGATGGCCGTGCGAGCGGCATCCGTGGTGCTGGTGGAATCGCTCATCGGCGTGCGTCCCCAGACTGCCCGTAGACGTTCTGGTAGCGGTCGAAGAGGCTGTCGATGGCCTGCTGCGGGATGGGGACGAGCGGTCCGGCCTCGCGGGCGTAGTGCACCGTGCGGGCGACGTCCTCGACCATGACGGCGGCCTTGACCGCATCCTTGGCGTCCTTGCCGATGGTGAACGGGCCGTGATTGGCCATGAGTACGGCGCGCGAGCGGTGACCGGAGAGGGTCTCGACGATGCCGCGACCGATCGAGTCATCGCCGATGATCGCGAACGGGCCGACGGGGATGGGCCCACCGAACTCGTCGGCCATCGCCGTGATCACGCAGGGGATCTCTTCATTGCGTGCGGCCCAGGCCACGGCGAACGTGGAGTGGGTGTGCACGACGCCACCGACGTCGGGCATGTTGCGGTAGACGTAGGCGTGGGCTGCCGTGTCGCTCGACGGGCTGCGGTCGGAGCCGGGGGTGCCTGCGATGACGGCGCCGTCGAGGTCGCACAGGATCATGTTGTCTGGGGCGAGGTCGTCGTAGGAGACGCCCGACGGCTTGATGACGAAGAGGTCGGCTCCGGGAACGCGACCGGACACGTTTCCGCCGGTCCAGACGATCAGGCCGTAGCGGGTGAGCTCGGAGTGAAGTGCGGCGACGTCTGCGCGCACCTGCTGGATGGCGGCTTCGATCTCGGCGGTGAAGACGGAGCGCTTGATGCTCTCCTGGCCGGATGCTGATGCCACCGTCGCAACTCCTTCGTCGTGATGCACACCGACGCACCACGAGACGGCGGCGTCGGAGGCTGCCACGTCGTTAGCGCTAACAGCCTCCGTCTATGTTAGCGCTAACGAACGGTCGGAATGCAAGCCGTACAGGTATCGATTCATGCGCCGTGACCAAGCTGTGACCTGCCCACGCATTAAGAGGGGTACGCGGAATGCGCCGAGGCGCCCACTTCCGCGGGTGTCGCGGTGGTCGCACTGGCGGAAGTGGGCAACTCGCGGCATCCGTCAGGGAGAACGGCAGACGGCCCCCGCTCCCGAGGGAGCGAGGGCCATCCGTGACGAAGTGAATGCTGCCTAGGAAGCGGCGTTCACGATGTCGAGGAGGTTCGGGTTGTTCTTGTACGCCTCAGCTGCGTTGTCCTTGGTCACGATGACCGGAGCGAGCAGGTAAGCCGGAACGACCTTCACGCCGTTGTCGTACTGCTCGGTGTCGTTGACCTCGACCTCTTCGCCCTTCTGGAGCTGGCCGATCATCTTGATGGTCTGCTCGACCAGCAGCGAGGTGTCCTTGTTGATCGTGGAGTACTGCTCTCCAGCCATGATCGACTTGACCGACTCGACCTCGGAGTCCTGACCGGTGACGGTTATCTTCGAGATGTCCTTGCCGGCCTGCTTCACCGAGGTGATGATGGCGCGAGCGAGGGTGTCGTTCGGGGAGAGAACACCGTCGAGCGTGGTGCTGGTGTAGTTACCCGTGAGCAGCGTGTCCATGCGGCTCTGGGCGTTCTCAGCTTCCCAGCCCTGGGTGGCCGTCTGGGCGACCTCGGTCTGACCCGAGACGACCTTGAGGGTGCCGTCGTCGATCTTCGGCTGAAGAACGTCCATCGCACCGTTGAAGAACACGGCGGCGTTGGCGTCGTCGGGCGAGCCCGAGAACAGCTCGATGTTCCACGGTGCAGCGTGACCCGAGCGCTTCTCGAGACCCTCGAGGAGAGCCTGGCCCTGGAGCTGGCCGACCTTGAAGTTGTCGAACGCGACGTAGTAGTCGACGTTCGGCGTGTTCTCGATGAGGCGGTCGTAGGCGATGATCTTGACGCCGGCGTCGGCAGCCTGCTGCAGCTGCGTGCCGAGCTGCTTGCCGTCCTTCGCGCCGATGACGATGACCTTCGCGCCGTTGGTGACCATCGATGAGATCTGGTTCTGCTGCTCAGCGACGGTGTTGCTGGCGGGGGCGTACTGCACGTCAGCCTTGAATCCGGCTTCCTTCAGTCCGTCCTCGAACAGGCCGCCGGCGAGAACCCAGTTCTCCGAGGTCTTGTCGGGCAGGGCCACGCCGATGGCGGAGTCCGCAGCGAAGCCGGAAGCGGCCTCCGTGGATCCGCCGGTGCTGCTGCCGCGGTCGGACGAGCAGCCCGACAGCGCGAGGGCAGCTGCGGCTGCAACCGCGACTGTTGCCAAAGCGATCTTCTTCATTGATTTCACTTTCTCTTGGTGGTGGTGGTGAGGGGGATGGTGCAGGTTCTTGAGGTGGGTCAGCTGCGCAGCGACTCGGCCGAGGCGTTGTCGTTCGTCGGGAGCACTGTGCCTGCGGACTCGAGCGTGGGCTCGTCGGCGGCGGCACGGGCCTTGCGGCGCTGCGACCAGATGCCGAGGATCGACGGGCGACCCTGGCTCTTGCTGTAGACGTCGACACCCACGGCGATCAGAAGCACGAGGCCCTTGATGATCTGCACGATGTCGGCGCTGGCGCCCATCAGCTGCAGGCCGTTGTTGAGGAAGGCCATGACCAGACCACCGACGATGGAGCCGATGACGGTTCCGATACCGCCCGAGACGGCCGCTCCACCGATGAAGACGGCGGCGATGGCGTCGAGCTCCCAGCCGTTGCCGTCCTGCGGGCCGGAGGCCGTGGCGCGTGCTACGTAGATCATGCCTGCGACTGAGGCGAGCACCGACATGTTCATCATGACGAAGAAGTCGACCCGGCGGTCCTTCACACCCGAGAGGGTGGCGGCCAGACGGTTGCCACCCACGGCGTAGATGTGACGGCCGCCGATGGTGCTTCGGGTGATGAACGAGTAGAGGATCACGAGGGCGACCAGGATGATGCCCGAGATCGGGAAGCTGGTGCCCACGCGGCCGGTGGCGAAGAGCCAGGCTGCGACGAGGATGACGCCGGCGAGCAGCACGACCTTGACGGTTGCCGCCCAGACCGGCGAGGTCTCGGAGCCCATCTTCTTCTGGATGCGGCGCGCGTTCCACTCGTGGTAGACGATCCAGGCGGCACCGAGCACGCCGAGGATCATCGTTCCGGTGCTGAACGGGAACGGTCCGAAGTCAGGGATGTAGCCGGCGCCGATGTAGGTGAACTCGCTCGGAACCGGGACAGAAGTCGACTGCCCGATGAACTGGTTGCCACCACGGAAGATGAGCATGCCGGCCAATGTCACGATGAAGGCCGGCACCCCGATATAGGCCACCCAGAAGCCATGCCAGGCGCCGATCGCGGCTCCCACGACGAGGCCGAGGACGATGGCGAGCGGCCAAGGGAGGTTCCAGTCGGCCATGGCCTTCGCCACCACGATGCCCGTGAACGCCGCGACCGAACCGACCGAGAGGTCGATGTGGCCGGCGATGATCACCATCACCATTCCGATCGCGAGGATCAGGATGTAGGAGTACTGGTTGATGACGTTGATGAGGTTGTTGGGGTCGAGAGTGAGACCGCGACCGCTCTTCAGGTACGTCAACAGCTGGAACAGCAGGATGATGATGACCAGGCTGCCCAGGATGCCGAACTGGCGGAGGTTGGCCCCGCCGAACATCTTGCGCTTCTGCGTCGCGGTGGTGTTCGAGCTGGTCGAACTCGTGTCGGTGCTCATCAGTTCTGAACTCTCTTCCGTGCGGAGGTCATGCTCTTCATCAGGGTTTCGGGGTTGGCATCCGTCACGGGGATGTCACCGGTGATCTGGCCTTCGAAGACGGTGTAGATGCGGTCGGCGATGCCGAGGAGTTCGGGGAGCTCACTCGAGATGAGGATCACGCCCTTCCCCTGCGCGGCCAGCGCCTGGATGATCGTGTAGATCTCGTACTTGGCACCCACGTCGATGCCGCGGGTGGGCTCGTCGAGGATGAGCAGGTCGGGGTCGGTGAACATCCACTTGGCGAGGACGACCTTCTGCTGGTTTCCACCGGAGAGCTTGCCCACTCCCATGTCGACACTCGGCGCCTTGATGCGCAGCGCCTTGCGGTACTCCTCGGCGACCTGGTATTCGCGGGTGTCGTCGACGACCTGGCCGCGTGAGATCTTCTTGAGCTTGGCCGAGACGATCGAGGCCTTGATGTCGTCGAGCAGGTTGAGGCCGAGCACCTTGCGGTCCTCGCTCACGTAGGCGAGGCCGGCGTCGATGGCCTGCGACACGTCGCGAAGCTCGATCTGCTCGCCGTCCTTGACGATCGTGCCCGAGACGAAGCTGCCGTAGGAGCGCCCGAAGAGGCTCATGGCCAGCTCGGTGCGGCCGGCGCCCATGAGGCCGGCGAGCCCGACGATCTCGCCACGGCGCACGTAGAGGTCGGATCCCTTGACGACCAGACGCTCGGGAACCTGGGGGTGCTGGATCGTCCAGCCCTTGACCTCGAAGAACACCTCGCCGATGTTCGGCGTGCGGTCGGGGAAGCGGCTCTCGAGGCTGCGGCCGACCATGCCGCGGATGATGCGGTCCTCGTTGATCTCGCCTGCGGCGATGTCGAGGGTCTCGATCGTCTTGCCGTCGCGGATGATCGTGATGGAGTCGGCGACCTGCTCGATCTCGTTGAGCTTGTGCGAGATCATGATCGACGCGATGCCCTTGCCCTTGAGGCCCCGGATGAGGTCGAGCAGGTGCTGCGAGTCGTTCTCGTTCAGTGCGGCCGTCGGCTCGTCGAGGATGAGGAGCTTGACGTCCTTGTTGAGCGCCTTGGCGATCTCGACCAGCTGCTGCTTGCCGACGCCGATGTTCTTGATCTGGCGGTCTGGGTCTTCATCGAGGCCGACGCGGGCGAGCAGCTCGGTGGCCTTCGCCTTCGCCGCCACCCAGTCGATGACGCCGCGGTGGGCCAGCTCGTTGCCGAGGAAGATGTTCTCCGTGATGGAGAGCTCGGGGATGAGCGCCAGCTCCTGGTGGATGATGACGATGCCCGCGTTCTCGCTCGAGCGGATGTCCTTGAACTCCACCTTCTCGCCTCGGAAGACGATCTCGCCGGTGTAGGTACCCGCGGGGTAGACGCCCGAGAGGACCTTCATGAGCGTGGACTTGCCCGCGCCGTTCTCACCGCAGATGGCGTGGACCTCGGCGGCGTTCACCGTGAGGGAGACCTCCGAGAGCGCCTTGACGCCGGGGAACTCCTTGGTGATCGATCGCATCTCGAGGATGGGGTGCTGCTCAGACGGCATCGCTTGACTGTCCCTTCGAACCGTGGCTGAACGTGGAATCGGCCGCACCCGCATCGCGAGTGTCCGTCACTGTCATGGACGGCACAACCGCTGGGCGGCTGGGCTGCGGCATGAAGCTCACGGGCTGACTCCGATGTCAAAGGGATGGGTCGGAATTTCGGATGCGGCGGTCGTGTGACCGTTCACATCGCGTCTCATAGTGCCTCCACCGCGAACCGGTGTCAAGTTGAGTTCGCGTCACACTTTCGTAACGGCTCAGTAATGAACGAGGGCGGCGTGCACCGGGCCGCTGGAGCCTCGCACGACGAGAGCGGGCACGATCTCCTCGCTCTGAGAGACGGGTTCGCCGCGCAGTTCGCTGAGCAGCAGGGCCACCGCGCGACGCCCCACCTCACGGAACTCCTGGTGCACCGTGGTGAGCGGCGGTGACACGTGCTGGGCCACGGGGATGTCGTCGAAGCCGACGACGCTCACATCGCGCGGAACGTCGAGTCCAGCATCCCGGAAGGCATGCATGAGTCCGATGGCCATGAGGTCGTTGGCCGCGAATACGGCGCTGAAGTCCCTGTAGCGGCTCAGCTCCCGCCCGGCGTAGTAGCCGAAGTCCGCTGTCCAGTCGCCGAGGATCGGCGGATGCGTGCGGAGATCGGCCTCGATGATGGCGTCGAGGAAGCCGCGCATGCGCGCCTCGGCCTCGATCCAGTCCTGCGGACCGGCGAGGTGCACGATCTCGTGGTGACCCAGATCGATGAGGTGCTGGGTGGCTGCACGCGCTCCGGCGATCTGGTCGACGGCGAGAGCGCGGTGGTCGCTCTGGCCTGTGGACTGCAGGCTCACGTAGGGGATGTCGATGGCCATCCCGGCCAACACGTCGAAGACGCGTACCTGCGGCGCCATCACGATCAGGCCCTCGACGTCCTGCAGCACGAGGTGCTTGAGGGCGTCGACGATGGCCGCCGGAGTCGACGCCGCCAGGTTCGCGGTGTTCACGAAGTACCCGGCCTCGCGGGCGGCATCCTCGATGGCGGCGATGCTCGAAGACGGACCGTACTCCCCCGTCGTCGCCGACAGGACGCCGATGGTGCGCGACCGGCTGGTGACGAGCGCCCGCGCAGCGCGGTTGGGTCGGTACTTCAGGGCCTCCATGGCATCGAGTACCCGCTGACGCGTCTCGTCACGGATGCTCGGGTGCCCGTTCAGCACCCTGGAGACGGTCTGGTGCGAAACGTCCGCGAGGCGCGCGACATCGCGGATCGAGGGCGCTCGCCCCTTCTGCGGCTCTGGCGACATTGACGGACCGTTCGGATGTTCACGTTCACATGGAAAAGCTCAGATCAATTATGCACATGAGCGACGGATGCGAAAGTTCACGATGTGACAGTCACATCGCGCGGATCGTGTGACAGCACGACAATCGACGCCGAACTTCAGCCGCGCCACGCACATATGCCGCGCGGGCTATCGACGGCGAACCCGAGCTCCCAGTGCCAGCGCCGCGAAGCCGCAGGCGGCCGCGACGGCGAACGCCGCCGTGAATCCGGCACCGGACTGAGCGGCCGACGCCTCCTCTGCCGACGTTCCGGCGGCCGTCACGACGGCGAGTGCCGTCGCCGCCAGCGCTGCAGCTGCCCCGAGGGCGTCGGCGATGGCGAGGGACGAGCTGTTGGCGCCCTGGTTTCCGAGGTCGGAGTATTCGAGGGTCAGGACGGAGAGCCGCGGGTAACCGAACCCCATGCCGACACCGGCGAGGACCCAGCCGCCGATCGCCAGGAACGGCGAGAGGTGCAGTGCGCTTGTCAGCCCGACGATGACGATGCCGGCGAACAGTCCGGTCGCGCCCCAGCGCACGACGTCGGCGCTGGGGATGCGGTGCCCCGCTCGTCCCTGCAGGTGCGAGCCGAGCGCCCACGCCACGCCGGCGCCGGTGAGGGCGAGTCCGGCGAACGCCGCGGTGTAGTCGTACTGCTTCACGAGCAGGTAGGGCACATAGGCCTCGGCGCCGAAGAATGCCGCCGCCATGAGCAGCCGCACGAGCACGACCGACGGCAGCCCCCACGCCGAGCGCAGGGTTCCCGGCGGCACGAGTGGGATCAGGGCGACGGCTGCCACGACCACGGCGATGACGGCGACGATCCAGCGCAGCGCTCCGTCGAGTTCGGCGGTGAGGGTGAGGGCGAGCACCGCCGCCGCCGCGAGCACAGACCAGCCGAGACGCACGGGTGTCCACCGGGGCGCCATGCCGGCGACATCCGTCAGCCTGCCGCGGAGGGCGATGCCGACCATGGCGAGGGCGGCGACGACCAGGGCGACGACGCCGAGGAAGACCCAGCGCCAGCCGACCGATTCGGCCACAGAGCCCGCAATCACGGGACCGATGAGGGAGGGCAGCACCCAGGCCGCTGCGAACGACGCGAAGATGCGCGGATGCCGCAGCTCGGGGTAGACGCGCGCCACGATCACGTAGATGGGAACGGTGATGGCACCGCCGCCGATGCCCTGGATGATGCGCCCGCCGATGAAGACGGGCATCGTCGGGGCGAGCCCGGCGATCAGCAGGCCGACGGTGAGGGCGATGACGGCGGCGTAGAGCGGAGCGCGCGGCCCTCGCCTGTCGGCCCAGTCGCCGGCGAGGATCATGCCGATCACTCCGGCGGCGATGGGTGCCGAGAAGGCGAGGGCGTAGGCGTTGGCGCCGTCGAGGTCGGCCGTGACCAGCGGCATGGCCGTCATGATCGCCAGCGACTCGAACGCGCTCAGCACGATGAGGGAGATGAGGCCGACGAGCACCCACGGGGAGGGCTGGGTGGGAGCGACGTCCGCTCGCCCGGCATCCGCTCGCTGAGGCCCGGACGGAGTCTCCGGCCGAAGCGCGTCTTTCTGCGGCTCGACGTCGGCGTTCGATTCGGTGCTCACTCGTTCGATCCTAGGACGACCGTCGGCGGCGCCGGCAACGAGATCGCGGGCTAGAACTCCTCGTGCGTGACCGGGTCGCCGCCCCAGAGGCGTCCGCGCTCGAGCGAGGAGATCGTGGCGACCTCGTCGTCGCTGAGTTCGAAGCCGAACACGTCGAGGTTCTCGCGCTGGCGGGCGGCATCCGCCGACTTCGGGATGGGGATGGACCCGAGCTGCAGATGCCAGCGCAGCACCGCCTGCGTCGGAGTGACGCTGTGGCTGTCGGCGATGGCGACGAGCAGGGGTTCACGGGTGAGTTCGGTGCGCTTCGCGAGGGGGCTCCACGACTCCGTGCGAATCGCATGCCGCTCGTGGAATGCACGCAGCGTTGCCTGCGGGAAGTAGGGGTGCAGCTCGACCTGGTTGACGGCCGGGGCCACGCCGGTCTCGCCGATGATGCGCTCGAGGTGCTCCTCGGTGAAGTTGCTGACGCCGATGGAGCGCACCTTGCCCTCGTCGCGCAGCGCGATCATGGCCTTCCAGGTGTCGACGTACTTGTCCACCCCGGGCAACGGCCAGTGAATGAGGTAGAGGTCGATGACGTCGAGTCCGAGGTTCGTCGAGGACTCGGCGAAACTGCCGAGGGTCTCGTCGTAGCCGTGGTGGCGCCCGGGGATCTTCGAGGTCACGACGATCTCGCTGCGATCGATTCCCGAGGTGCGGATGCCGTCGCCGACCTCGCGCTCGTTCTCGTAGTTGAGCGCAGTGTCGAGCAGCCGGTAGCCGCTGCCGATCGCCAAGGCGACAGCCTCGGTGCCCGCTGCACCGCGGAGTCCATAGGTGCCGAGCCCGATCGCGGGGATCGAGGTCGAATCGTTCAAGGTGTACGTCGGAATCTCAGCCATACGTCCATCCTGCGCCGCCCGGCCGACGGAGGCGAGGGGTTGACGACATCCCCGGTCGGTGAGGCCCGGACGAAGTCCGCGGCCGAAGCGCTCCCCCGAATGCGCTTTGACCGCGGGCTGAGCCCGGGCCTCAGCGAACGAGGGAACCCTCAGCGACCGGGAAGCTCGGCGAAGGCCCGCACCGGGAAGGTGCCGAAGTCGGCGACCTTCGGCGGCACAGCCGTGAAGCGCGCGCCGCGGGCCGGAACCGCACCCAGGTTGGTGAGGTGCTCGACGACGTGGATACCGGCGTCGAGCAGCAGGCTGTGCGCCGGGCGCGTTCCCCCGCTCTCGGTGTCGTCGATGTTGAGCGAGTCGATGCCGACGAGCGTGACGCCGGCATCGACGAGGTGCCGCACCCCGGACTCCGTCAGGAAGGGCGAGCCCTTCGCGTACGCAGGCTGGCCGAAGTGCACGTCCCATCCGGTGTGCAGGAGCACAGCGGAGTCGGCCAGGTCGCGGTCGAAGAACACTGAGGCCGGGATGCCTCGAGTGGCGGCATCCGTACCCCAGGCGACGTCGTCGAGGTGGAACACCTCGGCGCGGAGCCCCACGAGCGTCTCGAGTTCGAGGCCGGAGAGGTCTGTCCCGCCCTCGTAGCGGTGGAACGGGCTGTCGATGTAGGTGCCCGTGTTGCCGATCATGGTGATGACGTCCAGGGCGAACTCGGTGCCCGGGGCGTACTTGGCGCGCGAGTCCTCGCGGGTGAGGTGCGGCGTGATCACCGGAGCCGGCAGGCCCGGGTAGGTCACGAGGCCCGCGGAGACGGTGTGGCTGAGATCGACGACGTGAGCGGTGGTGGAGGCCACGGCATCCGTTCCCCGTGATCCCTTGTGCCGTTCCTCGATGATGCTGAACCCGGTGATGTCGACGCTCTCGACGAGGGCGAGCCCGAGGTGGCGCACGAAGAGCTCGGCGAGCTCGGCCTCGGTCACCGTCGCCGAGGGCAGGTCGAGCCTGAAGTCGCTGACGCGCAGGTCGCCTCCGTTGATGAAGGCGACCTCGGCGTTGAATCGGGCACGGTAGTCGGACATGGCAGGTCTCACTCTCGTTTCGTTCTGCGTTTGAAGAGGCCGACGATGACGGCTGCGACAGCGAGCACCGCCGGGATGATGAGGTTCGGGCCGGCGAGCACCAGAAGTCCGGCCGTCAACACCGTCGAGACCACGGCCATCCACCAGCCGAGGCTCCAGGTGGCGAGCAGGCGTACGGCGGCGACCATGCCGATGGCGTAGATGGCGGCCATGCTGCTGGTGTGCACGAGGATGAAGGGCGTGAGCTCGAAGCCGCTCGCCGCCATGAGCGCGTAGTAGACGCTGATGAGGAGTGCGACGACAGAGAGACTGCGCCGCGGGATGCCGCCGTCCTCGACGCCTCGCGCCAGCCAGCGCGGCAGGTCGCCGTCGCGGCCGAGCGATGCGCCCAGCTTTCCGAAAGCGCCGAGATAGGCGTTCACGACACCGGCCACGACGACGGCCGCGATGACGGCGACGAGGAACGGTCCGTAGCCCGGCGCACCGTCGGCGACGAGGTCGAGGAGGGGCGTCGCGCTGGTGCCCGCGGCGTCGCCGAGCACGGCCACGGTGACGAGCTGCAGCGCGAGGTAGGCGGCTCCCACCACGACGACCGCTATCGCCGTGGCGATCGGGATGACGCGGCGGGGGTTCCGGAACTCGCCAGCGATGTGGGTGCCCACCTCCCAGCCGGCGAAGGCCCAGAGGAACAGGCTGATCGCCGTGCCGACGCCGGCGATGCCGTGCGGGAGGAACGGCTGGAAGTTCGCGGCATCCGACTGCGGAAAGCTCACGGCCACCACGCCGACCACGACGACCAGGAGCAGGGCGGTGAGCACCAACTGCAGTGCGCCCGAGACGCGCACTCCGAAGAAGTTGATGACGAAGGGAGGCACGAAGATGGCGATGCCCACCCAGGCGACGGCGGCATGGTCGACCCCGAGCACGGCGACGACGTACTCGGCCCCCAGCACGCCGACGACGGGGGCCCCGACGCAGACGCCGAAGTAGAACCAGTACCCGGCCATGCGGGCCCAGACGTCACCGAGGGCTCGGCGCGCGTAGCTGGCGACGCCGCCGGGGTCCGGGTAGCGCGAGGCGAGGGCCGCGAAGGTGCCTGCCAGCGGGATCGACAGCAGGAACACTACGGCCACAGCGATGATCGAGGCCGGTCCGGCGACGGATGCCGCGAGCCCGGGCAGCACCAGGATCCCGGTGCCGAGCACCGCGGCGATGTAGAGCGCAGTGCCTCGAGCCAGCCCGAGGGAGCCCTGGTGCACGGCCGGCTCGACGCTCTGCCCGGTCTCGACTGTGCTGCTCACGGTGCTGGTCACCCGTCCACTATGCCCGACGGATGCTCGTCGTCACGCTGGCAGGAAAGACGATGTTCGTCGAAATCCTGCCATCAGGGGGGCGGCTGTCACTAGACGGGCCATCGCCCGCCCTCAGCCCTCGGACGGCGGTAGGGTCGCGCCCTTCGGCCCTGAACCGTCAGCCGGAACCTCGACCCACCACTCGGTGAAGCGGCTGGCCCGACCATCGGGCGCGAAGTCGATGATCCAGAGGTTGTGGTACCCCTCGCGCTCGCGGTAGTCGGTGTAGCCCTGGATGACGGCGCGATTCGGCGTGACGGAGACGGGCTCCCAGCGGAAGGTGTAGTCGCCCGGTTCGTCGCGCGCGTCTTCCCACCAGGCCAGGATCGCATCGATGCCGGCCTTGGCCGGACGGCCGGGCAGCGTGTAGTACTCGGCGTCGTCGGTGAAGAGGGCACGGATGTCGTCGGACTCGTTCGAGTCCCACGCGCGCAGGTAGGCGTCCATCCAGTCGTTGATCGGTTCGCTCATGCGTACTGTTCTACACCCCGCCGCTCGCTGAGGCCCGGGCGAAGCCCGCGGCCGAAGCGTGGATGTCGATGCGCTTCGAACGCCGACTTCGTCGGGCCCTCAGCGAGCGGGGCGCGAGCGGGAGAAGCGAGCCTCAGCTGGCGTCGAGCGCCTGCAGCACGTCGGCGACCAGGTCGTCGACGTCCTCGATGCCGACCGAGAGGCGCACCACGTTCTCGGGCACCTCGAGCTCGGTGCCCTTCACCGACGCGTGCGTCATGGCCGAGGGGTAGTTCACCAGCGACTCGACGCCCCCCAGCGACTCGGCCAGCTGGAACACCTCGAGCGACTCGGCGAAGCGGCGAGCGGCATCCGCGCCCCCCACGACGGCGATGGAGAGCATGCCGCCGAAGCCCGACATCTGACGCGCGGCCAATTCGTGGCCGGGGTGCGACGGAAGTCCGGGGTAGTAGACGGCCTCGAGCGCCGGGTGACCGACGAGCGCCTCGGCGATGGCCTGGGCGTTGGCGGAGTGGCGCTCCATGCGCACGTCGAGGGTCTTGATGCCGCGGATGGTGAGGAACGCGTCCATCGGCGCCGACACAGCACCTGCTGCGAACTGCAGGAACTTGACCTTGTCGTGCAGCTCGTCGTCGTTGATGACGAGGCCGCCGCCGATCACGTCGGAGTGACCGCCGAGGTACTTGGTGGTGGAGTGCACGATCACGTCGGCGCCGAGGCTCATCGGCTGCTGCAGCGCGGGCGACGCGAAGGTGTTGTCCACCACGACGAGGGCGCCGGCCGCGTGGCCGATCTCGACGAGGGCGGCCACGTCACTGATCTTCATAAGCGGGTTGGACGGGGTCTCGATCCAGAGGATGCGGGTGGCTTCGGTCGACACCGCCGCCCGAACGGCATCGAGGTCCGCTAGGTCGACCGGGGTGTTCCGGATGCCCCAGGCCCCATGCACGCGGTTGATCAGGCGGTAGGTTCCGCCGTAGACGTCGTTGCCCAGCACCACGTGGTCGCCGGGCTGGAGCACAGCGCGCAGCAGGGCGTCTTCAGCGGCGAGGCCCGAGGCGAACGAGAGGCCGTGCTTTCCGCCCTCGAGCGCGGCGAGCAGGGTCTCGAGAGCCGTGCGCGTCGGGTTGCCGGATCGGGCGTACTCGTAGCCGCCGCGGAGGCTGCCGATGCTCTCCTGCACGAAGGTGGAGGTCTGGTAGATCGGCGGGATGACGGCCCCGGTAGTGGGGTCGAACTCCTGGCCGGCGTGGATGGCGCGGGTGGCGAAGCGGTCTGAGGTGGTCATGCTGTTCTCCTAGGCGCCGAGGTAGCTGAGCAGGTCGGAGCGGGTGACGACGCCGAGCACCTTGCCGCCGTCGGTCACGAGCAGCGCGGGCTGGGTGGCGAACGCCGCACGCGCCGCGGCGACGGGCTCGTTCACGCCGATGAGCTGCAGCGGCGCGCCGATCACCGAGGAGACCTTGTCGGTGAGCTTCACCTTGCCGGCGAAGACCAGCTCCATGAGCTCCTCGTCGTGGATGGCGCCCGAGACCTCGCCGAGCACGACGGGCGGCTCGGCGTTCAGCACGAGCAACTGCGAGACGCCGGTCTCGGTCATGCGGTCGATGGCGTCGCGGATGGTGTCATCCGGATGCGTGAACACGAGGGGCTCGGTGCGCCCGGCCTTCGTGGCCAGCAGGTTGGCGATCGTGTGACCGGTCGGCGCGTTGCTGAAGCCGTAGGAGCGCAGCCACTTGTCGTTGAAGATCTTGGCGAGGTAGCCGCGGCCTCCATCGGGAAGCAGCACGACGACGACGGCATCCGCCGGCAGGTCCTTCGCGACCTGAAGCGCCGCGACCACGGCCATGCCGCTCGACCCGCCCACGAGGATTCCCTCCTCGAGCGCGAGCCGACGCGTCATGGCGAAGGCCTCGGCATCCGTCACCGCGATGATCTCGTGGGGAACGCTCGGGTCGTAGGCAGTCGGCCAGAAGTCCTCGCCGACGCCCTCGACGAGGTACGGGCGTCCGGTGCCACCGGAGTACACGGACCCCTCGGGGTCGGCGCCGATGATGCGCACGGTGTCGGACTGCTCGCGCAGGAATCGACCGGTTCCGGTGATGGTGCCGCCGGTGCCCACGCCGGCGACGAAATGCGTGACCAGCCCGTCGGTGTCGCGCCAGATCTCGGGCCCCGTGGTCTCGTAGTGGCTGAGCGGACCGTTGGGGTTCGAGTACTGGTCGGGCTTGAAGGCACCGGGGATCTCGCTGACCAGCCGGTCGGAGACGCTGTAGTACGACTCGGGGTGGTCGGGCGGCACGGACGTCGGCGTCACGACGACCTCGGCTCCATAGGCGGTGAGCACGTTGCGCTTGTCCTCGCCGACCTTGTCCGGCAGTACGAAGACGCAGCGGTAGCCGCGCTGCTGGGCGACGAGCGCGAGGCCGACGCCGGTGTTGCCGGAGGTCGGCTCCACGATGGTGCCGCCGGGCTTCAGCTTGCCCTCGCGCTCGGCCGCGTCGATGATGCGGGTCGCGATGCGGTCCTTGGCTGAGCCGCCGGGGTTCAGGTACTCGAGCTTCACGAGCACCGTGGCGGCGATGCCGTCGGTGACCCTGTTGAGCTTGACGAGCGGGGTGTTGCCGACGAGGTCGACGATGGTCTCTGCGTAATGCATCCGTGTTGTCCTAACGGTCGTGCTGCGCTTCAGTGCGCAGGCACAGGGAAATGGTCGCTGGGGTGGTGATCAGCGACGACAACACGAGCGGGAGATGTTCACGGCTCCACTCTATCCGGTGACGGATGCCGCGGGACGGGCGAATCCGTCGCCCGCGCGGCCGTTTCTTCACGACGCGGCCGAAAAGACGGGCGCGCGTCGCAGGAACTGCAGCGCGACGGCGTGTGGGCCGTTCGCCCGCGCTTCGACGTGGACACGGGTCACGCCGGCTGGGAATGGACTGTGAGAGGCGGCTGATCGCAGCGGCGGCAGCGGTTGATGCGTTCGTATTGTTCCGTGACCCCCAGCACTCCGCCTGTCCCGCCCGTTCCGCCTGTACCACCGGTTCCGCCCGCCGCCAAGGCCGCTGCGAAGCAGAGGTCGATCAAGCAGAAGCGCGCCGACGACCGCGCCGCCAAGCTCGAGGAGTTCCGCCGCAAGGAGGCCAGGTCCAAGCGCAACCGCCGCATCGGCATCGCCTCGGCCATCGTGGCCGCCGTCGCCGTCGTGGCAGTCGTCGTGGTCTCGATCGTGCTCACGCCGCAGCCCAAGGAGTACACCGCCGGTGGAACCGGCGCCGAGATCGATGGCGTCGAGACCTTCGACAACGAGTCGCAGCACGTGGAGGGCGTCGTCGACTACCCGCAGACACCCCCGGCCGGCGGATCGCACAACCCCGCTTGGCTCAACTGCGGCGTCTACACCGAGCCCGTCCCGAGTGAGAATGCCGTGCATTCCCTTGAGCACGGAGCGATCTGGGTCACCTACGACCCTTCGTTGCCGGATGCCGACCTGAGTGAGCTGAAGTCCGAGCTGCCCAGCAGCTACATCGTGCTCTCGCCCTTCGATGGGCTGCCCAGCCCCGTGGTGCTCAGCGGCTGGAACGTGCAGTTGGCCGTCGAGTCGGTGGATGACGAGCGCATCTCCGCCTTCCTCGAGGAGTACTGGAAGAGCCAGAACGTTCCGGAGCCCGGCGCCCTCTGCACGGGAGCCTTCGATGCCCCGGGCAAGGTCTAGCGCCATCGAGGCCGGCTCCATCGGGGGCGACTCCATCGGGGGCGACTCCATCGAGGGCCTCGCAGCCGATGCTGACGGCGCCGAGGTCCCCGACGCCGGCCGGGCGGGCCGAGGCGGACGCGTCGCCGTGATCGTCGTCGCCATCGTGGCGATCGTCGTGACGGCGCTGCTCGCGTACTCCTTCGGGCGCATCTCCACCCTCGGCGATCCGACCCCGACGGACACCAGCGCCGAGGCCGGCTTCGCCCGCGACATGCAGGCCCACCACGTGCAGGGCGTCGAGATGGCGATGATCGTGCGTGACGCGACGGATGACGCCGACGTGCGCCTGCTCGCCTACGACATCGCGACCACGCAGGCGCAGCAGTCCGGCCAGCTCTACGGCTGGCTGAACGAATGGGGACTCAGCCAGGCCGGGAGCGAGCCGTCGATGATGTGGATGACCCGGCCCGGAGCATCCGGAGCCGACCACGGCCACGGCACGGGAACCGGCACCGACGCGACCGCCGCCCACACCCCCGGCGGACTCATGCCGGGCATGGCCACGGACGCCCAGCTCACCGAGCTGAAGGGCCTAGAGGGGGTCGAGGCCGAGCGCCTGTTCCTCACCCTCATGATCGCCCACCATCGCGGCGCGCTCGAGATGGCAGAGTCGCTGCTCGACCGCAGCTCGAACGCCGTCGTGACGACGTTCGCCAGCGGGGTCGTCGCCAGCCAGACCGCGGAGATCGAGCTGATGCAGGGGATGCTCGCCGAGCGTTCCTGACCCGATCTCAGCCGCCGACAGTGCCCCGGACGATGCCGGCCGTCGCGAGCGCAGCCGACGCCGCCTGCCGCTTGTTCTCGATGGCCTGGCCGATCTCGCGCGCCACGATCGGCCGGGACCGCACGATGTCGTCGATCACCGACAGCGGCATCACGAGCAGCGTCGTGACGTCGAGCGCCATCGCATGCACGAAGGACGGCTCACGGGTGAGGGCAGTCTGGCCGACGTAGTCTCCCGCGTCGATGGTGGCGAACCCGACGAGCCCCTTGTCGGCGATCACGCTGAGGCGGAGACGACCCTCGACGACGAAGCGCATGGCGCCGGGAACGCGACCCGGCACCTGCACGACCTCACCGGTGCCGTAGCGCTCGAGCCTGCAACTCTCCCGCAGCTCGAGTCGCGCCTGCTCGCTGAGCTGGAGGGTCGGCGCCACGCGTTCGATGGCCGCCTCCAGCCGTTCCGGAGCGGCGATCGGATCGGTCGCGTCGTTGTCGAGCGCCAGCCCGCGCCGCCGAGCCGCGTACCAGAGCCAGGCGAGGAAGAGTGCGACCGCGTCCTCGGCGACCGACGGCACCGTGACGGGGATGTCGACCGCGTACTTCGCCGCGCCGAGGTACCGCGCTGTCGGCTTCTCGCTCGCGTCGAGCATAGGCAGCCCCGATGCGACCTCGACGAGGAGGTCGATGACCTCGTGCGGAGGGTCGTCGGTGGCGAACGTCGTCGTGGCGGAGGCGTGGAATGCTCCTGCGGGTTCACTCAGATTGCGGAACGACGAACTCGCCAGTGCCGCGTTCGGCACCACGAGGATGCCCTCCCCCGTCTCGATGTGCACGGCGCGCCAATTGACCTCGACGACCCGGCCGCGCGCGCTGCCGGTGTCCAGCCAGTCGCCGATCTTGAACGGCTGCTCGAACAACAGCAGGAGTCCGGAGATGACGCCACCGACGGCGTTCTGCAAGGCGAGGCCGATGACGATGGAGGTGACGCCGAGTGCAGCGATCAGGCCGCCGACGTCGGCACCCCAGACCCACTGGAACAGGATGGCGAGCCCGATGACGATGAGGGCGAGCCGGGCCAGGTCGACGAAGATCGAGGGGATCCGCTCCCGCCACGTTCCCTTCCGTGCGTTCGCGAACAGGGCGACGTTGAAGGCGCTGAGCACGAGGAGGATGAGCAGGAATCCGAGCACCGTCGCCACCACGCGCGCCCACACCTGGTCCGCAGGGGACTGGAAGGCGAAGATGAGGAGGGCGAACAGGCCGCCGACGGGGATCACCCAGTTGCGCAGCAGTCGTACGGGCTTCGCCGCGGGACTGCCCCGCCGGGTGAGGGCCGCCAGGATCTCGGTGCAGATGACCAGAGCAACGGGAACGCCGATGGCGAGCGCAATCGCCCAGACGACCCACCCGCCCTGCACCACGTCGCCCACGATCAGTCCACCACCCACACTGTCTGGGTTCCGGATGCCGTCTCGATGGTGCCGGCCTCGACGATGCGTTCGGAATCCTGAAGGCGATCGCGCACGGCCTGGCTCACGAAGATGCCCGGGCCGCCCGCGACGCTGCGCACGCGATGGGCGAGATTCACCGCATCACCCCACAGGTCGTACGCGAGACTGGACCGCCCCACCAGGCCACTCGTGACCGTTCCGGTGTCGACGCCTGCTCGAAGAGCGATGGCGACGTCGTAGCGGGCGTTGAACCGCTCGATCACCAGGCGCATCTCTCGGGCGAACTCGACTGCCCGGCGAGCGTTGTCGACGCGTGGAACTATGAGGCCGGAGCTGGCCAGGTATCCGCCGCGCAGGGTGCGCACCTTCTCGACCCCCGTGCGGACGGCCGCCTCGTCGAAACCACGAACGAGCTCGTTGAGCGCTGCGATCTCATCCTCGCTCGACAGCGACGCGGTGTAGTCGTCGAACCCGACGAGTTCGGCGTAGACCACCGACACGTCCTGATGGTCCTCGGCGATGGTCTCCTGCCCCTCCTTGTACCGGCGGGCGACGGATTCCGGCATCAGAGTGTGCAGCAGCTTCTCATTCTCCTTCTGCTGTTCCTCGATGAGCTCCTGCTTGACCCGCAGGCTCGAACTCATGTCGTTGAATGCCGAGCCGAGGTCGCCGAACTCATCGCGCGAGCCGTGCGGGACCTGCACCGCGAGATCACCTCCGGCGATGCGCCGGACTGCATCGAGCAGCTGCTTGATCGGGCGGGTGAACACCTGCGCGAGCAGCAGCGAGAGAACGCTCACCAACAGCAGGATGGCCAGGGTCGAGATGACGATGTTGCGGGTGAACTCGCTCACTGGTGCGAACGCCTCGGCCCCGTCGATGTGGGCGACGATCACCCAATTGAGGCCCTCGATCTCCAACGGCGCATAGGCGACGAGACTGTCGGAGTCGGTGTAGTCGCGCGTCACAGCTGTGCCGGTCTCGCCACGGAGGGCGCGTTGCACTCCGGGCACGTCGACCGGCTGCAGCAGCACCGCGCCGTTCACCTCGACGATCCTGTCGGCCACTCCCGGTGCCGTTCCGTTCTCGACGACGGCCTTCTTGTACGAATCGGGATGCTCGACCAGGAGGCGGGAGGAGCTGCGCATCAAGCGGTCCTCGCCGGCGAGGTAGACCTCGCCGGTCTGCCCGAGTCCCTGCTCGGCCCATTGCTCGTCACCCGACATGACGTCGTTGATCTGGGTGATCGGCACCTGCACCGCCAGCGTGCCGACGACGTCCGTCGCGGTGCCGATGGGCGAGACCACCCACGCCGTCGGCACGTTCAACGATGGCAGGTAGCGCTCGAAGTCCGTCGTGCTGACGACGTTGAGGGATCCGCTGCGCAGGGCCTCCTGATAGGCGCCGGTCAACGCGGAGTTCGTATAGGGCTCGGCAGAGAGGTCGACGCCCAGGTCGACGCTCTTGTACGCCGAGTACACGACGCTGCCCGAGCGGTCGATGATGAGCATGTCCTCGTAGCCGAGATCGTCGACGAGTCCGGAGAAGTAGGAGCCGTACCGCGCGTTGGCCGCCGACCAGTCGCTGCCGTCTCCGGCATCCGTCAGCCGCAGGCCGGTCTCGTAGTCGTCGTAGGGCCTGCCGATGACGTACTCCGACTGCAGGTACCGCCCGGCCGCGCTGGCCGGGACGAAGGACTCCGCCGAGTAGTCCGCGCCAGACCTCTTCTCGAGCGCCGGCACGAACTCCGTCGAGTAGAAGTCCAGGAGGGCCGCGTCCTGGGCCGGGGTGATGGCGCTGTCCTGGAGCTCGGCGAAGGCGTCGATGAACGCCGACGCCGCCTGCACCGCGCTCTCGTTGCGCGAGTCCAGCATCACCCCCCGCTGGATCGATGAGAACTCGCGCTGGATCTCCTCGGTGCGCAGTTCCCTGATGGTGGTGAGCTGGTCGAACGCGGCAGCTCGGAGCGAGTCCTGGCCGTTGGCGAAGCCGATGGCCCCCACGACGATCGACGACAGGAGGCTCACGCCGAGCAGCATCACGAGCAGCTTCGATTGGATGCTGAAACCCGAGAGCCTGCGGCCTCGCCGGACGCGCGGGACGCGCGGCTGCACGGTCCGTGTCGTGGACGGGCTCGGCTGCGCCGGTTCAGGCGGAGTGCTGGGCGCTGGCGCCGTCGGAGCGGCGCCTTTCGCCGTCGGATCGTCGAGATCTGCCACGGCTGCTCCCCCATGTCACGCCAGAAGGCAACTCTAGTTGAGGAGGTCTCGACTTTGTCCAGTGTCCACCGGCGCCGCCACCTGCTGCGAGTAGAGCTCGGCGTACGTGCCGCCGGCGGAGAGCAACTCGGGGTGGGTCCCGCTCTCGACGATGCGGCCGGCCACGACCACGAAGATGACGTCGGCGTCGATGACCGTCGATAGCCTGTGCGCGATGGCGATGGTCGTGCGGCCGCGGGCGGCATCGTCGATGGCTGACTGCACCACGCGCTCCGAGATGGTGTCGAGAGCGCTCGTCGCCTCGTCGAGCACGAGGACCTCGGGGTCCTTGAGCAGCACCCGCGCGATCGCGACCCGCTGCTTCTCTCCTCCCGAGAGGCGATAGCCCCGCTCGCCGACGACTGTCGCGTACCCGTCGGGGAAGCTCGCGATGGTGGCGTGGATGTTCGCGGCGCGGGCAGCGGCTTCGAGCTCGGCATCCGTCGCCTCGGGCTTGGCGTAGCGCAGGTTCTCCGCGATGGTCGCGTGGAAGAGGTAGGTCTCCTGGCTCACGATGCCGATGTGGTCGACGAGCGAGGTCTGCTCGAGCTCGCGCACGTCGACCCCGGAGAAGCGCACGGCTCCCCCACTCACCTCGTAGAGACGGGGCACCAGGTAGGACACCGTGGTCTTGCCGGCGCCGCTCGGCCCGACGAAGGCCGCGAACTGGCCGCGTTCGATCGTGAAGGAGACATCGTCGAGGGTCGGATGCGCCTCTCCTGCGGCATCCGGATAGAAGAAGGAGACGTGGTCGAACTCCACCTTCCCGAGCGACTCGCCCTCGGGAACCGGCCGGGCGTCGGGAGCGTCGGTGATCGCCGGCCGCAGGTCGAGGTACTCGAAGATGCGGGCGAACAGGGCGCCGGAGGTCTGCAGGTCGAGGGCGACCCGCATGAGGCCGATGAGCGGGAAGAGCAGGCGGGCCTGCACGGTGGTGAAGGCGACGATGGTTCCGGCGGTGATCGTCTCGGTGCCGCCGACCGCGAGGTAGCCGGCCAGGAGGTAGACGATGGCCGGAACGCTGGAGAGGAAGATGCTGACGAGGGCGAAGAACCACTGGCCGCTCATGGCCTGGCGCACCTGCAGGCTGATCTGGTTGGTGTTCTCGTCGGAGTACCGGCCGATCTCGGTCTGCTGCCTGGCGAAGGCCTTCGACAGCAGGATGCCCGAGACGCTCAGCGTCTCCTGCGTGATGGCGGTCATCTCGGAGAGCGACTCCTGGGTCTGGCCCGCGATGCGCGCGCGCACCTGCCCGACGCGGCGCTGGGCGATCACCATGAACGGCATCAGCACCACGGCCACGATCGTGAGCCGCCAGTCGAGGATGAGCATGGCGACGAATGCCGAGATGACCGTCACGGTGTTGCCGAGCACGCTCGACACCGTGTTGGTGAGAACTCCCGCGACCCCGCCGACGTCGTTCTGCAGGCGGGACTGGATGACGCCGGTCTTCGTGCGCGTGAAGAAGCCGAGCTCCATCCTCTGCAGGTGCGTGAACAGGCGCACCCGCAGGGCGCCCATCACCTTGTTGCCGACGGTGGCGGTGAGGTACGCCTGCCAGACCCCGAGCAGGGCGCTGACGATGAACACGGCGATCATCGCGGCCACGATGGTGCCGAGCACGGGCAGGTTCGGGCCGCCGCTCGGCGGGAACAGGCCGTCGTCGAAGGCGCGCTGGGTGAGCAACGGCGGAATGACGGCCAGGCCGGCCGTGACGATGACCAGAACGACGGTGAGCGTGAGAGCTGCGCGGTGAGGGGCGAACAGCTCCATGATCCGTCGCCCGAGGTGCGGGATGCGGGGCGCATCGGCGTTCGCTGCCTTCTGAGCCTGAATGTCGACTGGACCGTGTCGTGGGGCGCTGCTCGCCGAACCGCCACCCTCACCGAGAGTGGCACGCTTCGGGCCGCCTCTCATCCCGCTGCCCATGCTCATGAATTCAGCCTAGGTGCGTGAGCGGCGGCATCCGGCGTCCCTGTGCCGCTTGAAGCTGACGCCCATATGCAGGATGAGAGCCGACTCGGCTCCCGTGGGGGCTCGAGTCGGCTCTCATGCTGCATCTGGGAAGGAGGGTGCTGCGGCTACCCCTTGGTCGAGCCCGCCAGCAGGCCCCGCACGAAGTAGCGCTGCAGGCTGAAGAACACTATGAGCGGCACGATGAGCGAGATGAACGCGGCAGCGGTGAGGCGCTGCCACTCCTGACCTCGATTACCCGTGAGCTCGGCCAATCGTTGTGTCAGCGGAGCGACATCCGGAGTTCCTCCCGAGAACACGAGGGCCACCAGCAGGTCGTTCCAGACCCACAGGAACTGGAAGATCGCGAACGACGCGAGGATCGGCACCGACAGCGGCAGGATGATGCGCAGGAAGATCTGGCCGTGGTTCGCCCCGTCGACGCGCGCTGCCTCGATGAGCTCCCCGGGGATCTCCGAGATGAAGTTGTGCAGCAGGAAGATCGCCAGCGGCAGGCCGAAGATCGTGTGCGCGATCCACACCTGCACGTACGACTGCTCGGGGATGATCGGGATGATGTCGTGCACGAAGCGCTGGATCGGGAGAATCCACGTTGTGAACATCTGCAGCAGCGGGATGAGCGCCATCTGCAGCGGCACGATCTGCAGGGCGAAGATCACGATGAAGATCCAGCCGGCGCCCTTGAACGGGATCCACGCCAGGGCGTAGGCAGCCATCGCCGCGAGAACAGTCGCGAAGACCACGACGGGGATGGTGATCGCGAGCGAGTTGACGAAGTAGGCGCCGAGCTGCGGCGACGAGGACGACGAGGAGAACAGCACCTCCTTGTAGTTGTCGAGCGTGAACCCGGGGTTCTGGAAGATCGTCCACCAGCCGGTGGTCTTGATCAACTCCTCGGGACGGAATGAGGAGATGAACAGGCCGAAGGTGGGGATGATCCAGATGACGGCGATGATGAGCGAGACGATCGTTGCCGTACGCGACGTGAGCCGCTTCTTGACGCGTGCCGCCTTGGTGCCGTCGGCATTGAAGCCGCGCTGGAACTCCTTCTTGGTCTCGTCGTCGAGGGGAATCTCGACCGGTGTGTAGGTCATCGGATCTCCTTCTGCTTGCGGAGGACGCGAACGTTGTAGACCACGATGGGCAGCACGAGCACGAACAGGATGAGGGCGAGTGCCGAGCCACGACCGGGTTCGAGCGCGCGGAATGCCTGCGTGTACATCTCATTGGCGACGACGCTGGTCTCGAAGTTTCCGCCGGTCATGGTGCGCACGATGTCGAACACCTTGAGGGTGGCGATGGAGATCGTGGTGACGACGACCACGAGTGCACCACGGATGCCGGGGAGCACGACATTCGTGAACCGCTGCCAGCCGTTGGTGCCGTCGAGCTCAGCCGCTTCCAGCTGTTCGGCCGGGATCCCCTTGATGGATGCCGAGAGCACCACGACAGCGAATCCCGTCTGCACCCAGATCATCACGATGATGAGCAGGATGGTGTTCATCGGAGCCGTCTGCAGCCAGAGAACCGGCTCCTGGCCGAGCCAGACCATGATCTGGTTGAGCAGTCCGATCTGGTCCCGTCCCTCCGGACGGTACTCGTAGACGAACTTCCAGATGATGCCGGCCCCCACGAACGAGATGGCGAACGGCATGAAGATGAGCGACTTGTATATCTTCTCGCCGCGCGAGCGGTCGATGAAGTTGGCATAGGCGAGGCCGATCACGGTCGAGATGGTCGGCACCAGGATCACCCAGATGATGGTGTTGCGCAGAGTGATGAGAGCTTCGGGCTGGGTGAACATCCACACGAAGTTGTCGAGTCCGATGAACTGGCCCGACTTGTCGGCGAAGGCGGCGATGCCCGTGCGGATGGCCGGATAGACGAGGCCGATGCCGAGCAGGATGATCGCGGGGGCCAGGAACGCGATGAGCTGGAGCACGTCACGGCCGCGTTTGGGTGCTTTGTCGATGAAGAACAGGATCAGCCCGACGACGGCCGCGAAGATCGCGACACCACCGACCAGCTGAAGGATCTTTCCGATGAGATCGGCAGTCGTCATTCGGGTCTCCTCTACGTTGAGGTTGCAGTGGGGCCGCGCGGCTGCCCGCGCGGCCCCACTGACTCAGATGTTATTCCAGCAGTCGTCCGGAGGACTACTGCGGCCAGCTGTCCTGGATGAATTTGGTCGTGTCAGCGGTGGACTTGCCACCGATCCAGTCGACCATGCCCTTCCAGAACGAGCCTGCGCCCACGGCGCCCGGCATGAGGTCGGACGCGTCGAACCGGAAGGTGGTCGCCGGGTCCTGCAGCGTCGCGACGGCCGTCTTGAGCAGTTCGCTCGAGGCGTTCTCGGGGTCGAGACCGTTGTTGGCGCTGATCACGCCACCGAGCTTGACGCGGTTGTTGGCCCACGTGTCGGTCGACAGGTAGGTCTGCAGAGCGTCGACCTCCTCGGCATCGCGGTACTTGCCCACGATCTCGCCACCACCGGTGACGGCGTTGGCTCCGGCTTCGGTGCCCGGAAGCAGGAAGGCCCAGACGTCGCCATCCTCAGCGACCGTGGTTCCCTTGGGCCAGAAGCCCTCGTAGAACGTGGCCTGGTGGTGCAGAGCACAGGTGCCGTCGAGGATCGGGAGACCCGCGTCGCCGAACTCCGTCGTCGCGATCGAGTCGACGCCGCCGAGGCCGCCGTTCACGTAGTCGGGGTTGCGGATGAAGTCACCCACCGAGTCGAATGCGCCCTGGATCTTCGGGTCGGTGAACTTGACTTCGTTCGTGACCCACTGGTCGTAGACGTCGGGACCCTGCTCGCGGAGCACGAAGTCCTCCACCCAGTCGGTGCCCGGCCATCCGGTCGCGTCACCCGATGCGAAACCGACGCACCAGGGCTTGTCGACGGCACCGGACTTCTGGATGTCGGCGGTGAGGGTGGCCAGCTCGTCGAGAGTGGTGGGCACCTCCCAGCCGTTCTCCTCGAAGGTCGAGGGCGAGTACCAGACGTAGCCCTTGACGCTGGCCATCAGCGGCGCGCCCCAGATCTCGTCCTCGACGGTGCCGTACTTCTGCCAGTCCTCGGACCAGAACTTCTTCGCGTTGTCCACGACGGCTTGGGCGGGCTTCTTGATGTAACCGCCGTCGACCTGGGCCGCGAACAGTCCGGGCTGGGGGAAGATCGCGATGTCGGGCGGGTTTCCACCCTGGGCGCGAACGTTGATCTGCGTCTCGAATTCCTTGCTCGGCTCGTACTTCACGTCGATGCCGGTGCACGTCTCGAAGTCCTTCCACGACTCGTTCAGCAGGTCTGCTTCGGTGTCGCTGATGGTGCCGTAGACGCTGACCTCGGTGCCGGAATCGAAACTTCCGTAGCTCTCGTAGGGGGCGCAATCGGTGTCGGCCTTGTCGCCGGCGGCTTCGTCACCGGTGCATCCGGTGAGAGCCAGTCCGACGACGGCTGCTGCGGCCATGGGAATCAACAGACGGCGTTGCCGCGTGAGTCTCATTTCTCATCTCCTCATTGAGTATGTGTGCAGGGAGAACTGGGGAACCGGTTCCAGACGCCACGGTAGCGCCTCGCCCGCCCGGGACACAAGGTGGTGGCATCACGAATCGGTCACCTTCGACGGATGCGCGCGAAATGGGCGAGAGAGCGTTTGCACGCGCCATTCCTTTGCATCGAGAAAGCGCCTGAGATCGGTTCCACAAAAGGGGCCTCGGCGCTATGATCGGCTCCAGTCATGCCGACCGAGGAAGTGAGGCATATGAGCGCCATCGCCGATGTGGCACGCCTGGCCGGGGTATCGAAGGCCACGGCGTCGCGCGCGCTCAGTGGGCGGGGTTACGTCGCCGACGACACCCGCCTGCGCGTGCAGGGCGCCGCATCCGAGCTCGGCTACATCGCCTCCCCCAATGCCGCGAGCCTCGTCACGGGACGCACGAAGAACATCGGCGTGATCATCCCGTTCGTCAACCGCTGGTTCTTCGGGGAGGTGCTCGAGGGCATCGAGCGCGAACTGCTCGCCGCCGGGTACGACCTCACGCTCTACAACGTGACCAGCGAGGTCGCCCAGCGCAGCCAGATCTTCGAGTTCTTCCTCGCCAGGAAGCGGGTCGACGCGGTCATCGCCGTCGGCGTCGAGCTGTCGGTCGACGAGGTCGAGCGCCTGCAGCGCACAGGCAAGCCGGTGGTCGGCATCGGCGGCCCGATCGCCCACGCCAGCACCATTGCGATCGATGACGTAGCGGCATCGAGGCTGGCGACCGAGCACCTGCTCAGCCTCGGACACACCCGCATCGCGCACATCGGCGGCAATCAGGCCCAGCAGATGGACTTCTCGGTGCACGGCAAGCGGCTGCGCGGCTTCGAGCTGGCCATGGAGGCCGCCGGGCTGCCGACGGCGGACTCGTTCTGGCCGACCGAGCTCAGCATGCCCGGCGGCTACGCCGTGGCGCTCCAGGTGCTCGGGGATCCCCGTCACCGGCCGACGGCCATCTTCGCCGCCTGCGACGAAGTGGCGTTCGGCACGATCCTGGCGGCGCAGCGCCTCGGGGTCGAGGTGCCGCGCGACCTCTCGATCACGGGCATCGACGATCACGAGTACGCCGCGATGTTCGGCCTGACCACCGTGGTGCAGGCGCCTCGGGAGCAGGGACGTCTGGCCGTGGCATCCGTTCTGAGACTGCTCGAGACGGATGCCGCAGAGCAGGCCGGCGGCGAGACCATCCTGCCGTCGCGGCTCGTCGTGCGCTCCTCGACGACGGCCGCCGTGCCGGTACCCATCGGCGGCCGCTGAGAGCAAGGCCTGACACGTCGGGACCGGAGTTCCTGCGGGTGCGCAGCGTGGCACACCCGCAGGAGCACCGGTCTCCATGGAGGGGACTCGCGCTGGCTGCGGTCTCGGCGCGAGCGTGAGCGTCGGCGCGGGGGGCGGGCGTTACGCCGCGTCGCCCACGAGCACGGCCTCGGCCTGCTCTGCCTCGTCGAGCTCGGCCGTCCCGTCTGAGGTCGCGAGGGCCTTGCGTCCGGCGATCACGATGAGCGTCGCCACGACGAAGGCGATGGCGCCGGCGATGAATGGAGCCGGCTCGGAAATGTTCGCGGCCAGCAGCGAGGCGACGGGAGGCGCGACGGCGCCGCCGAGGAAGCGCACGCCCGAGTAGGCGCTCGACGCCACCGAGCGGGGCAGGTCGGTCGCCTCCATCACGCTCTCGGTGAGCACGGTGTTCATGATGCCGAGCAGGAGGCCGCCGATGACGACGAACACGATGATGCCGGCGACGGAGTGGATGAGCAGGGCGATCGCGACGAGGTCGATGGCGAGCAGGGGCAGGATCGTCCAGATCACGCGGGTGCGCCGCATCCGTGCCGTGAGCATCGGGGCGAGCCAGACCGAGGAGACTGCCACCGCGAGTCCCCAGCCGAAGAACACGAAGCCGAGGGAGATGGCGCTCGAGACGCCGAGCGGCACGAGTGCGAACGGCGTGTAGGCCAGCAGCACGAAGAAACCGAAGTTGTAGAACACGGCGGTGGCGGCGAGGATCGCGAGCGCGGGTCGGCCGAGCGCGCGGAAAGGCGCCGAGAACGCCGTGGGCACGGGCTTCTCGTCACCCGCCGACGAGCGCAGCAGCGTCGAGATGGCGATGAAGCCGATGGCCATGAGCACCGCAGTGCCGAAGAACGGGCCCCGCCAGCTCCAGCTTCCGAGCACCCCGCCGACGAGAGGTCCGATGGCCAGGCCGAGTCCGAGGGCGGCCTCGTACAGGATGATGGCGGACGACGTGCCTCCGGATGCCGCTCCCACGATGGTCGCCAGGGCGGTGGAGATGAACAGCGCGTTGCCGAGTCCCCAGCCGGCCCGGAAGCCGATGATCGACTCGACGTCGCCCGAGAGTCCTGCGGCCGCTGCGAACACGACGATGACGGCCAGTCCGATGAGCAGGGTCTTCTTGGCGCCGATGCGGCTCGACACCCAGCTCGTGAAGAACATCGCGATACCTGTGATCACGAGGTAGCTGGTGAACAGGAACTCGGTCTCGGTGGGGCTGGCCTGCAGGTCGGCCGCGATGGCGGGGAGGATGGGGTCGACCAGGCCGATGCCCATGAAGGCGACGACGCAGGCGAACGCGACGGCCCACACGGCCTTCGGCTGCTTGAGGATGGACGAGCCGCTCGTTGAGGCTGAGGTGGTGCCGTGGCTCATCGTGCCGCACCCTCTTCGACGACGCTCGACGCGGTGGCGGCGGTGTCGGTGACGGATGCCGCGGTGCCGATCTCGCCGGCGATGCGGGCGTGCAGGATCGCCGCGGCTCGGGCGAGCACGTCGGCCTCGTCGTCGCTCAGGTCGGCGAAGACGGGGAGGAGCGCAGCCCCCATGCTGTCGCGCCACTCATCCAAGGCGCGTTCGCCCTTCTTCGTGATGGCGATCTGCCAGGCGCGGGCGTCGGCGGTGTCTGCGATGCGGCGCACCCACTCTCGTTCGCCGAGCGTGCGCACGAGCTTGGTCATGGTGGGCTGGGCGACCCGGCTCTCGACGGCGAGTTCTCCGATGCGCATCGGACCCGATGCGATGAGCGTGCTGAGGGTGCGGAGCAGGGCAGGCGACTCCGTGTTGCCGGTTCGCCGGGCGGCGACGCGGGTGAGGCGGTTCGAGGCACTGACGACCTCGACGAGGATCTGGCTGATGGTGGTGGCGCGCGAGGCGTCGAGAACGACGGTTTCTGGCATGGGACCAACTATATAGCACAGCTATGCATATTCATAGCCGGGCTATATTCTGAGCCACGGATGCCTCAGCGATGGGAGCATTCAGCATGGATCTCGTCTTCCTCCACGGTCCGGCGGCGGCCGGAAAGCTGACGACGGCGACGGCGCTGGCGGAGCTCACCGGGTTCGCGGTCTTCCACAATCACCTGGTCGTCGACACCCTGCTCGAGGTGTTCCCGTTCGGCTCCCCCGAGTTCTGTGCTCTGCGCGAGTCGTTCTGGCTCCAGACCTTCACAGCGGCGGCCAAGGCGGATCGATCGCTGATCTTCACCTTCACCCCGGAGCCGACGGTTTCGGCGACCTTCGTCGGCGACGCGGTGTCCGCCGTCACGGCAGCAGGCGGGCGCGTCGACTTCGTCGCCCTGGCTGTCTCCCCAGCAGAGCAGGAACTCCGGATCGACAATCCCGACCGCCGCCGCTTCAACAAGCTCTCCAGCGTCGACACGCTCCGCGCCATCCGGGCGACGGAGAGCGGTGAGGTCTCGGTCCCGCCCGCAGAGCTGGTCATCGACACCGAGCACAGCTCGCCGGAGGAATCCGCTCGCCTCATCTCAACGACATTCGGATTGCAGAGGGTGAACCAGCCGAGGGGCTTCCTCATCGCCGGCCAACAGACGCCGGACGACGGAAAAGGGCGCCACCCCGGAGGGTGACGCCCTTTCAGCGTTGCTTCACGCCAAGATCTGGTGCCCCGAAGGGCCCGGATTACTTGAGGGTGACGGTGGCGCCGGCCTCTTCGAGAGCAGCCTTGGCCTTCTCGGCGGTCTCCTTGTTCGCGCCCTCGATGACAGCCTTGGGGGCGCCATCGACGACAGCCTTGGCCTCGCCGAGGCCGAGCGAGGTGAGCTCGCGGACGACCTTGATGACCTGGATCTTCTTCTCACCAGCGGCCTCGAGGACGACGTCGAAGGAGTCCTTCTCCTCGACCTCTTCAGCAGCGGCGGCGGGGCCGGCAGCGGCAGCGGCAGCGACCGGAGCAGCGGCGGTGACCTCGAAGGTCTCCTCGAATGCCTTGACGAACTCGGAGAGCTCGATGAGGGTGAGGCCCTTGAACTGCTCGAGCAGCTCTTCAGTTGACAGCTTTGCCATGATTTTTCTCCTTGGTTTCTTAGTAACTCACCGCGTCGTAGGACAGACCTACGCAGCGGACTCCTGCTTCTCACGCAGCGCGTCGACCGTGCGAACGGCCTTCGACAGCGGGGCGTTGAACAGATATGCGGCACCGAACAGCGAGGCCTTGAAGGCGCCTGCGAGCTTCGCAAGCAGCACCTCACGGGACTCGAGGTCGGCGAGCTTGCCCACCTCTTCAGCGGTCAGCGGCTTGCCATCGAAATAGCCGCCCTTGACCACGAGGAGAGGGTTTGCCTTGGTGAAGGCACGCAGCGCCTTCGCGACGGCGACGGGGTCGCCGTGCACGAATGCGATAGCGGACGGACCGGCGAGCTCGTCGTCGAACGACGTGATGCCGGCGTTGTTCGCCGCGATCTTGGTGAGCGTGTTCTTCACCACGGCGTACGTGGCGTCCTCACGGATGTTGGTGCGCAGCTCCTTGAGCTTCGCAACAGTGAGGCCGCGGTACTCGGTCAGCAGAACGGCGGTCGAGCTCTGGAATGCTTCCGTGAGCTCGGCGACCGTGGCTTCCTTGTTCGCCATGGCGTACTCCTCTGATGTCTTTCGTCGCACACCACGGGAGCGGTGTGCGCCTCGACCTGCCACCTGGCTGATGAAACAAGAAAAGCTCCGGCGCTTGGCGCACGGAGCTTTGAGATCGGGAGACCCGAAAAAGTTCGATACACCTGCGCAGGTTCTTGCTTTCGCAAGCCTTCGATCAGCATCCGTATCTCTACGCACACCGATAACCGGCGGTCTTTGGCTTCATACACAGTAACGGATGCCGTGGGCAAAGTGAAATCGGGCCACGGCCGCTCGCTGAAGGCCGAGCGAAGCGATCGCCTGAAGCGCACCCGGGGGCGCTTCGGCCACGGACTTCGTCCGGGCCTCAGTGAGCGGGGTGAGGAATAGTTGACCGAGAGCAATAGTTGACCAAAGTCATCTAGATAGTTATAGTTGACCACAGTCAATCAAAATCAGGAGTCCTCTTGTCACGCTCATCGCGCACCCGCGCAGCGGAATCCGCCGTCGAACCGGCATCATCCGCGCAGTCCCCCACGGCCGAGAACGGCATGTCGCACCGCCAGGTTCTCGAGGCCCTCTCCGGCCTCATCCTCGGCATGTTCGTGTCGATCCTGGCGTCGACCGTCGTCAGCTCGTCGCTGCCGCTCATCATCTCCGACCTCAAGGGCGACCAGTCGTCCTTCACCTGGGTCGTCACCGCCACCCTGCTCGCGACCACGGTCTCGACGCCGATCTGGGGCAAGCTGGCCGACCTGTTCAGCCGCAAGCTGCTCATCCAGATCGCTCTGGTCATCTTCGTTCTCGGCTCGGCCTTCGCCGGCTTCTCGCAGGACACCTCGACGCTCATCGTCTTCCGTGTCATGCAGGGCCTCGGCGCCGGTGGACTCGGAGCGCTCAGCCAGATCATCATGGCCGACATCATCAGCCCGCGTGAGCGCGGCAAGTACGCCGGTCTCTTCGGTGGCGTGATGGCCGTCGGCATGGTCGGTGGCCCGCTGCTCGGTGGTGTCGTGACGGACGCCTTCGGCTGGCGCTGGAACTTCTTCCTCGCGCTGCCCATCGCCATCATCGCGATCATCCTGCTGCAGATGACCCTGCACCTGCCCAAGATCGTCAAGCGTGCGGTCAGGATCGACTACCTCGGTGCCGTCTTCATCGCCGGTGGCGTCTCGCTCCTCCTCATCTGGGTCAGCCTGGCCGGCTCGCAGTTCGAGTGGGCATCCGCGACCTCCTTCGCCATGGTGGCCGGCGCAGCTGCGCTCCTGATCGCAGCCGTCATCACCGAGTTCAAGGTGAAGGAGCCGATCATCCCGCTCCAGCTGTTCAAGAACCGCACCTTCACGCTCTCGGTCATCGCGAGCATCTCGATCGGTGTGGCCATGTTCGGCACCTCGGTGTTCCTCAGCCAGTACATGCAGCTCGCCCGGGGCGCGACCCCGACCCAGTCCGGCCTGCTCACCATCCCCATGATGGGCGGCCTTCTGCTGGCCTCGGCGTTCTTCGGAAACGTCGTCAGCCGCACTGGCAAGTGGAAGGCCATCATGGTGACGGGCTCTGCCCTCGCCGTCGTCGGCCTCTCGCTGCTCAGCACGATCCACTACGACACGAACTTCTGGTTCGTGGGCATCTCGATGTTCATCCTTGGCTCCGGCGTCGGCATGGTCATGCAGAACCTCACGCTCGTCGTGCAGAACACCACCGAGGTCAAGAACCTCGGGGTGGCCACCAGCGCCGTGACCTTCTTCCGCAGCCTCGGCGGCACCATGGGCGTCTCGATCCTCGGGTCGATCATGGGCACCCTCGTCGCCGACAGCATCAAGGACGGCATCACGGATCTCTCCCCCGAGAACCAGCTGGAGGCTGCGAAGACCCTCGGCAGCGGCGTCATCCCCCACGTCGACGAGCTGCCGGACGCCATCCGCGTGCTGGTCGAGTCGTCGTACGGTTCCGCCGTCGGATCGATCTTCCTTCTCGCCGTTCCGCTCGCGATCATCACCCTGATCGCGGTCGCGTTCCTGCCGAACAACAAGCTCGGCACCATGAACGCGATCGACCTCGCGAAGAAGGGCGGCACCGCCGTCGACGCCGAGACCGCGCGAGAGCGCGAGATCGAGAACGCCGAGGACTCGCTCATCGAGGCTGCTGCCGCGACCGCCGGCCTGCCCGCCGTCGGGGAGGCTCACCCCGTCGGAACGCGCACGGGATCGACGGCATCCGTCGACACCCGCCCGTAGTCGGCAACGCACGATCGCACTGACGCACGCATCATGACCAGTACGGCCATCACCCCCAGAGACTCCGCCATCGTGGACGTCGAGGCGGCGATGGCCGTGCTGTTCACGCGTGCCGGTGCGACCTGGCGCGATTTCGCCGCCTGCGTGCACCCCGAACTGCAGCCCGCCGGCTACAAGATCCTGTCGACGTTGGTGCACCTCGGGCCGACCACCAGCGGTGCACTGGCCGAGCTGCTCTTCACCGACAAGAGCGTGATGAGCCGCCAGGTGCGGTGGCTGCAGGACAACGGACTGGTCGAATCGCACGCGGACCCCGATGACGGCCGGGTGCGCATCCTGGCTGCGACGACGGATGCCCGCAGCCGCGTCGAGCGAGCCCGATCGAACAACACCGAGGTGTTCCGCGAGCAGCTGCGACGGTGGCCGCGCGAGGATCTCGGCCGCTTCGCCGAGATGATCGGCCGGCTCGGAGCGTGAGCGGACCCGGGATCCTCTACTCCCCCACCCCCACCATGACCGGCGATGATGCCGATCTGAATAGGATTGCGCCCATGAGCGACGACCACGAGCCGCCGACCGACGAGCCCGATACCGCAGCGGACACCGCGGCCGATGAGGCGATCGCCGATGTCGAGGGGCAGCTCAGTGCTCTCTTCAACAGGGTGCGCTCGAACTGGCGTGACTACGCCGCGAGCGTGCACCCGGAACTGCAGCCTGCCGGTTACAAGATCCTCGGGCACCTCGTGCGACAGGGTCCGGCGCACGCCGGGGTCCTTGCAGAGCAACTGCACACCGACAAGAGCGTGATCAGCCGCCAGGTGCGCCTCATGGAGCAGCTCGGCCTCGTCGAGAGCACGGCCGATGCGAGCGACGGGCGCGCTCGGGTGCTGGTGGCCACCCCGCTCGCCGTCGAGAAGGTCACCGCGATCCGCCGCACCAACCAGGCCAAGTTCTACGAGCTGCTGCGCACCTGGCCTGAAGACGACATCCGCAAGTTCGCCGAGCTGCTGGGGCGACTGACCATCTGACTACCCTCGCGGCCCCGTCGCCGCCTCGCTGCGAATGGCCGTGCGATTCGCAGCGCTCAGGATGAGCACCGATCCCGCGAACACGGCGATCATCACGGCCAGCACCACCCCGGAGACGACGTACTCCGCCGGCTGCCCGATCAGGCTCACGATCTCGAGCACGACGCCGGCAGCACCGACGACGATCCCCAGGATGGTGACGAGGTCGTTCGGTCCGCCGAGGTGCCGAACCGCGGGATAGCGGCGCGAGATGCTGAAGGCGATGGCACCGACCACGAACCAGAGCACCGCGATGACCAGCGTCACGATGCCCAGGACGGCGAAGGTGGGTGACATCCCCCACAGCGGCGCTGTGCCCGCGACGACGATGAGGAGCACCGCGAAGCCGACCATGCAGGCGATGCCGCGTCGCTTCGCGAGCTTGGCCGGCTCGGAACTCCAGACGCGCGCGCTCATTCGGTGACGAACTGCGGCCAGGACTGCACCCCTGACGCGGCCCCGCCCAGGGTGCTGCGCGAGAGGGCCGCGACCCCGTAGAGCACTGCCGTGCCTCCGGCGAGGGCGGCGACGCCGGCCGCCAGCCCTCCGAGGGCCGCCGGCGGCGCGAGCGGCAGCCCGAACACCGTCACAGCTGCGCCGGTCGCCGTGGCGAATCCGACGATCACCGCGATGATCGCTCCGACGACGCAGGTCCAGAAGGCGATGATCCCGCCCGCGAGGATCGTCAACGCACTGGCGATGCTCGCTGCGAAGTCGGCGCCGAGCGAACCGAGCGCCTCGCGCTGGGGAGCCAGGGATTGCCGGTACTGGTCGGCACCGTCTCCCTTCCAGCGGTCGTCGACGAGCAGATCGCTGTCGTCGATGTCGCGAACGAGATTCTTCGACACTCCGCCGACGTCTTCACGCCAGGCGGTCGACGCCCCGAACAGCCCGAACGGGTTGCCGACGTAGCTCAGCTTGTCGGTGAACCAGTCCCAGAACTCGCCGAGCTTCTCCATCAGGGCGTTCCACCCGTCGATCAGCTTGTCGACGATCCAGTCGAGGAAGCCCGGGACCTTGGAGAGCGTGGAGTTCACGATGCGGGTGAGCTCCTCGACCTTGTCCTGCAGCTTGCCGATCATCTCGCGGACTTCCTGTGCCGGATCCATCAGTTGACCTCCCACATCTCGGCGAGCGAAGCCTGGATGGCGGCATCCGTGCCCTCGAAGTCCTCGCGGATCTCGCGCAGGGCCGTCGCGGCACCGCGGGTCTGGGTGGCGCCGTCGGCGAGCAATCGGAGGACGGCGGTGCGAATGCGTGCGTATTCGTCGGCGACGTCGATTCCGGCGAAGGAGAACTCGCCCCGACCGAGGTCGAGGGTGGCGACGCTGGTGGAGATCCGGTCGAGTCCGTCGGCCACGCCGTCCCACCTCCCGGCGTCCTTCGTGAGGGCGTCATATGCCACAGCGATGTGATCGGCCATGATGGTCAGTCCTTTCCCATGAGGATCCTGGCGAGTGCCGACGGATCGTCGACCACGGCGGCGTACCGTTCGAGCGGAGTTCCGGCCAGGGGGTTCTCCGGCACCGTCGCGGAGGAGGCGGCGGAGGCGATGGCCTGATTGATCGCGCGGGTGATGCTGTCGGCCGGCTCCGTGCCGAGCCACTCCTCGTCGAGCACGAGAGCGGTGACCCCACCCGATCCGTCGACAGTCGCGCGCACCCGACCCTGCGCACTGGCGGCGGAGTGAGTCGCGCTCAGGCGTGCCGAGATGATCTGCATCGCGGTGTCCATGCCCGCGTTGACCTCTTCGAGCATCGTCATCATCTGAGCGAGGACGGCGGTCGCGTCGAGCGAGTCGCCGGCGTCCGCGAGGGCCGCCTGCACGTGCGCCGCCGGGGTCTCGTTCCTGGGAGGGAGCGGAGTGACTGTCTGCACGGTCTCGTCCTCGGCGACGGTCTCGCCCCACTGGCGTGCACGTTCGGCCGCGAGCTGCACGACGAGGTCGACGATGACCGCCCCGAGCTCGTCCGGACGGTGGGCGGACTTCCAGCGATCACCGACCACCACCGAGAGCACGCGCGTGTCGGAATCGAATGCGACTCTCACCGATCCTGAGGTGTCGGATGCCGCGGACACCGTCGGAATCGCGGAGTAGACAGCCGCGTCGCGTTCGAGTTCGTCGCGGAAGTCGAGAATGTGGTCGGCGTCGTTCATGGTCTCCTCATCGAGCGGCAACGGACGGCCGACGGGAGCCCTCACCCGAGAAGCTGACGCCCCCTCAGCCTCCGTCATCCTTTCACAGCCGGGTCGATTCGGAAGAGGGTGTCGGGCGGGAACTGTGATCTCGATACGCCTGCTCGCTGCGCTCGCGGGCTACTCGATCAGCGGGCGGTCGCGCGGAAGGATGACGGTGAACGTGGTGTCCCCGGGTTCGCTGGCCACCGACACCGTTCCGCCGTGGGCCTCGACGACGGCCTGCACGATGGCGAGGCCGAGGCCTGTGCTCCCGGTCGCCCGGGTGCGCGAGACGTCGCCGCGGGTGAAGCGCTCGAACAGCGTTCCGCTGATGGCGGGATCGATGCCGGGACCGTCGTCCTGCACCGTGATCGACACGGAGTCGCCGGCATCCGTCAGCCTGGCGACCACGGATGTGCCTCCCGGCGTGTGCACCCTGGCGTTCGCCAGCAGGTTCACCACGACCTGGTGCAGGCGGGGAGCATCGCCGTCGACGACGACCGGCTCTTCAGGGAGGTCGACCTCCCAGTCGTGGTCGGGACCTGAGACGTGGGCGTCGCCGATGGCGTCGATCATGATGCTGGTGAGATCGACCGGATCGTGCGCGAGCTCCCGACCCTCGTCGAGCCTGGCGAGCAGCAGGAGGTCCTCGACCAGACCGGTCATGCGGACCGACTCGCTCTCGATTCGCGAAAGCGCGTGCGCGGTGTCCGGCGGCACCTCCTGACCGGAACGGCGCGTGAGCTCTGAGTAGCCACGGATGGAGGCGAGCGGCGTGCGCAGCTCGTGGCTCGCGTCCGCGACGAATCGACGCACCTTCTGCTCGGACTCCTGGCGGGCCTCGAGGGCGGCGCCGACGTGATCGAGCATGGTGTTGAGCGCTGCCCCCACCTGCCCGACCTCGGTGCGTTCGTCGGCGTCGGCATCAGGAACCCTCTCGGCGAGGGCGACCTCGCCGCGATCGAGCGGCAACTGGGCGACCCGTTGGGCGGTCTGCGTCACGCGGGTGAGCGGACGCAGCGCGATGCGCACGATCCGGGCACCGAGGAGAGCCACGATGAGGATGCCGAGGAGAGCGACGATCGCGATGGTGATGGTGAGCTGGATCACGGTGGCGTTCACTCCGGCGAGAGGGAGGCCGATGACGACCTTGCCGCCATTGCGATCCTCGACGGCGACAGCGCGGTACTGGCCGAGTGGTTCGCTCAGCGTGACCGTGTGTGGCTGTCGGTCTGCGGGCACCGCTGCGAGCGCGTCACCCTGCTCGACGGTGATCCGGGTGATATCGCCGTTCGTGTCGAGGAGGCCGGCCGACTGCACGGCCCCGTCCTGCGCGACCACGGCGATCGTTCCCTCCGCCTGACTGGGCACCCCGAGGATGTCGACGGCGTCCGGGAGCCGGAAGCTCGGCCGCCCGCCGTTCGGGTTCTGCGGGATACCGACGGCCACGTACCCACGCTTGGTGGCACTGGCCAACTGGGTGTCGACGCGATCCATGAGCGACGCCTGCAGCACGAGCACGCTCACCAGGCCGATGACGGTGCTGACGACGGCGAGCACGGCGATGACGGTGATGAGCAAGCGGCGCACCAGGGTCATCGGCGCACGCGGGCCTGTGACCTCTGCAGCGGCATCCGTCGGCGTCCGGTCCTTGGTGAAAGCCGTGACGCCGGCGACCCTCTGCTCGCTCATACGGCTTGCTTGATGAGATAGCCCGCGCCGCGCACGGTGTGGATCATCGGCTCACGTCCGGCGTCGATCTTCTTGCGCAGGTAGGAGATGTAGATCTCGACGACGCTGGAGCGGCCGCCGAAGTCATAGCTCCAGACGCGATCGAGGATCTGCGACTTGCTGAGCACACGACGCGGGTTGCGCATCAGGAAGCGCAGCAGTTCGAACTCCGTCGCCGTGAGCTCGATGAGTTCGCCGGCGCGGGTGACCTCGTGGCTGTCCTCGTTGAGCATGAGGTCGCCGATCTCGATGACGGGGTCGGATGCCGACGCCGACGTCAACGTCGAGCGCCGCACCAGCCCGCGCAGTCTCGCCACGACCTCCTCGAGGCTGAACGGCTTGGTGACGTAGTCGTCGCCGCCGGCGGTGAGGCCCTTGAGGCGGTCGTCGAGTGAATCCTTGGCCGTGAGGAACAGCACAGGGGCCTCCGGACGGTCCTCGCGGATGCGCGCCAGCACCTGCAGGCCGTCGATGTCGGGGAGCATGATGTCGAGCACGACGGCGTCGGGGCGGAACTCGCGGGCGGCCGCGACGGCGCTGCGGCCGTCGGCGGCGGTGCGCACGTCCCAGCCCTCGTAACGCAGGGCCATCTGGAGCAGGTCGGTGAGGGTGGACTCGTCATCGACGACGAGCACGCGCACGGGGGTGCCATCAGCGCGGCGGATGCCGCCGGCGAGCTGGCGGACGGGGGCCTGGTCGGTCGATTCAGTCGTCATGGTGCTTCCCAGTATCCGCATCCGTCTATGAGTCGTCTATGAGGCTTCAGTGTCGTGGCTGTGAGTCTCCGGGTGGTCGAGGCAGCGAGGGCGGCGCGTCCATAGCGTCCCCACAGCCTCGCCATAGTGCCGCGATAGCGGCGGCCCCTACCGTCGGGTCATCCACCTGAAGGAGCAGAATGTTTTTCACCTACCTCCGGCGTGAGCTCGCCGGGCGGCGCCGCCAGACGGCGATCATCGCCATCGGCATGGCCCTCGCCATCGCCCTCGTCATCATCGTCAACTCCGTCGCCGCGGGCGTGAAGACCGCCCAGGCCTCGGTGCTCGAGTCTGTCTACGGCGTCGGAACCGACATCACCGTGAGCCAGACCCCCACCCCGCCGGCCGAGGGTGAGGAGGGCGATCGCGGCCGGTTCCAGTTCGGAGCCGACGACGGCACGACCAGCGACGACGGCACCACAGCGGTGAGCCAGTCGCGGCTGTCTGCAGGCTTCGGCTCGAGCACCTTCGCTGCGACCGCTCTCGACACTGTGACCGGTATCGACAACGTGTCTGCGGCATCCGGGACCCTCTCGCTCACCAACACGACCTTCAACGGCGAGATGCCGCAGTTCGACCGCGACAGCGGAACGACCGACGGGGCCCCCACCGACCAGGGCGCTGCGCCCCCGCAGGGTGGAGCCGACGGTGCCGGCGGCAGCGCCTTCGACGTCGACAGCTTCACCGTGCTCGGCCTCGACCCGACCGCTGACGCGATCGGTCCACTCTCGGCCGTCACCCTCGCGGAGGGTCGCACCCTCGACACCGATGACACCGGCGCCGACGTGGCCGTGCTCGACGCCGACTACGCCACCAGCGCCGAGCTCGCGGTGGGCGACACGATCGACATCGGCGGCACCGACTTCGAGATCGTCGGGACCGTCACGTCGAACTCGGCCGACGCTGCCAGCGCCTCGAACGTCTACATCCCCCTCGACGTCGCCCAGGCCCTCTCGGGCGAAGACGGCAACATCTCGAACATCTACGTGCAGGCGGCATCGTCGACCGACATCGCCCAGGTGCAGGCCGACATCGAGACCGCGCTTCCGGATGCCACGGTCTCGACCCAGGAGGACCTCGCGTCGAGCGTCTCCGGCTCGCTCGGCACCGCATCCGACCTGGTGGCCAACCTCGGCCTCTGGCTCTCGATCGCCGTGCTGATCGCGGCGTTCCTGATCGCGATCCTGTTCACCATCTCGGGCGTGACGCGTCGCACCCGGGAGTTCGGGACCCTGAAGGCCATCGGCTGGTCGAATCGTCGCATCGTCGGCCAGGTCACCGGCGAGTCGCTGGTACAGGGTCTGATCGGCGGCGCCCTCGGCATCGTGATCGGCGTGATCGGCATCACCGTGATCAACATCATCGCGCCGACCCTCTCGGGCACCGCCTCGACGGGCGGGATCGACGCGGCCGCTGGGGCCGGCGCCGGTGGCGCGGGCGGTGCGGGCGGTGGACGCGGCTTCGGCGGCCCGATGGCCGCCGCGACCCAGGCCACCACGGACATCGCGCTCAATGCGCCGCTCACCCTCTCGGTGATCGCCGTCGCCGTGGGCCTCGCCGTGCTCGGCGGCCTCATCGCCGGGGCGTTCGGCGGCTGGCGCGCGGCCCGCCTGCGCCCCGCCGAGGCCCTGCGCAGCGTCGGCTGACCCGCATCCGTCTCACATCGACGCTCGACCAGGAAAGACAGGGAACCATGTACACCCTCAGCAATGTCAGCAAGACCTACACGCAGGGCAAGCGCACGGTTCACGCGCTCAAGGGCGTGAACCTCGCCATCGGCTCGGGCCAGATGGTGGCCATCCAGGGTCCGACGGGCGGCGGCAAGTCCACGCTGCTGCAGATGCTCGGCGGCCTCGACCGGCCGTCGGGTGGCACCATCACCCTGAGCGACCAGGACATCTCGACGATGTCGGACGGCAAGCTCGCGCACGTGCGGGCGAAGGAGATCGGGTTCGTCTTCCAGGGCTTCAACCTGATCCCGACGCTCACGGCCCAACAGAACGTCGAGACTGCACTCGAGCCGCTCGGTGTCTCGGGAGCCGAGCGGTCGAAGCGTGCGACGGATGCGCTGGCCTCCGTCGGGCTCGCGGACCGCGGCACCCACCTGCCGAATGAGCTGTCGGGCGGTCAGCAGCAGCGCGTTGCGATCGCCCGGGCGCTCGTGAAGGAGCCGGAGGTGCTCCTCGCCGACGAGCCGACGGGGAACCTCGACGAGGAGACCCGCGACGAGATCATGGACCTGCTCGAGGGCCTGTGGCGCGATCGCGGGCTCACGCTCATCGTCGTGACGCACGACTCGGCCGTGGCGCGGCGGGCCGAGCGCCGGCTGCACATCAAGCAGGGAGCAGTGCGGGAGGTCTGAGACGTGGCCGCCCGGCGGGGGACAGCCGGGCGGTCACCCGATCGAGGTGACACGAATCGACCTTCCGCGCCGGCGGGAGGTCGATTCGCGTCATCTCGACGCCATGGGGGATGAGGGCGGGTCAGTCCTCGACGGTGATGCCGAGCTGGTCGGCGAAGAGCGACGCCAGCTCGGCCACCTGGTCGGGCGTGAGCGTCGCGCCCTTGAGGCCGGGCAGGCCCACGATGCGACGGAGATCGACCGTGCGCAGGTCGACGTTGCGCAGCTCCGCACGGGTGAGGTCGATCGTGCCGACACGCGTGCCGGCGAAGGAGACCCTGTTGGCCTTCGCTCCGCCGAGGTCGAGTTCGTCGATGGTGCAGTCGGTGAACTGCACGTCCTGCAGGTGGGCACCGCGCAGGTTCACGAAGCCGAGCTTGCAGTTCGAGATGTGCACCGACTGCCACGATGCGTCGTAGAACTCGGCGGATCCGATGCGGGAGGAGTCTAGGCTGACGTCACGGAACCGCGAGCGGGCGGCACTCAGGATGGGGGCGTTGAGGCGCTCGATCGTGGTGTCGAGGAAGCTGGCCGTGCGCAGGTCGGCCTCGTGCGCCGAGACGTCGAGGAAGGCGCACTCGCTGAAGGTGGCGCCCTGCAGGTCTCGTGCGGTGAGATCGATGCCGGCGAAGCGCTCGGCATCGTGGCTGTCGTGCGGTTCGAGGGCGTCGGCATCGCCATCGAGCAGTTCGGGGGGACGGATGCGGTCGATGCGCGGAGCGAGGGTGCGAGGGGTCGGTGCCATGGTGGGTCAACTCTTCCACGCGAATGTGCTCGGTGAGGGCCGAGCGGAGCGACCGCCCGAAGCGCGCTCCGTCGACGCCGCATCCCGGCGCGCTTCGCCCGCGGACTTCGTCCGGGCCTCAGCGAGCGAAGCTGGAGCGGGCGGCGAGGAGGTGGCCGGCCCTACTGGTTCGAGAACGCCGCGTCGAACGAGGTCGACGGGCGGTCCCACAGCAGCGAGCGGATGTAGGCGAGGGCCTCGGGCGCTCCGTGCAGCCTGTCCATGCCGGCGTCCTCCCACTCGATCGAGATGGGGCCGGTGTAACCGACGGCGTCCAGAGCCCGGAACGAGTCCTCCCACGGCACGTCGCCGTGCCCTGTCGACACGAAGTCCCAGCCGCGGCGCGGGTCGCCCCACGACAGGTGCGACCCGAGCACGCCGGCGCGACCGTTGCGCGGCCGCATCCGGGTGTCCTTGCAGTCGACGTGGTAGATGCGGTCCTTGAAGTCCCAGATGAATCCGACGGGGTCGATGTTCTGCCACATCATGTGCGACGGGTCCCAGTTGAAACCGAACGCGGGCCTGTGGTCGATGGCCTCGAGAGCGCGCACCGAGCTCCAGTAGTCGTAGGCGATCTCGCTCGGGTGCACCTCGTGGGCGAACCTCACACCCTCGGCGTCGAAGACGTCGAGGATCGGGTTCCAGCGGGCGGCGAAGTCCTCGAAACCGGCCTCGATGACCGAAGCCGGCACCGGCGGGAACATGGCCACGAACGGCCAGATGCTCGACCCCGTGAACCCGACGACGGTGTCGACCCCGAGCCTGCGTGCGACTCTGGCCGAGCGCTTCATGTCGTCGGCCGCACGCTGCCGCACCCCCTCGGCGTCGCCGTCGCCCCAGGTGTAGTCGCGCACGATGGCCTCGTGCCTGAAGTCGATCGGGTCGTCGCACACGGCCTGCCCCGTGAGGTGGTTCGAGATGGCGAACACCTGCAGGCCGTGGCGGTCGAGGATGGCGCGGCGCTCGTCGAGGTAGCCGCGTTCCTCCTCGGCACGCTTCAGGTCGAGGTGATCACCGGAGCAGGCGATCTCGAGCCCGTCGTACCCCCACTCCGCCGCCAGCCGCGCCACCTCCTCGAAGGGCAGGTCGGCCCACTGTCCGGTGAACAACGTGACCGGATGGCCGGGCTTCGTGGTGCCGGCATCTGAGTCGGTCATGATCTCTCCCTGTCGTCCTGCAGTGCTGTGAGGTAGTCGAGCGAATCTGCCGCAAGCGCGTCCTGGGTGAGCGCGAGCGGGCGCCATACGGAAGCGGCGACGGCGATCGTGGCGTTCTCGCCCGTGAAGCTCTCGAGCCCGAGCGGCCCGGTGTAGCCCGCGTCGTCGAGAGCGTCGAGGAAGGCCGGCCAGTCGATGTGGTCGTCGCCGACGGCGCCGCGATCGTTGCCGCAGACCTGCACGTGCGCGATGTGCGCGCCGGCGGTGCGGATGGCATCGCCGATGCTCTTCTCCTCGATGTTGAGGTGATAGCTGTCGAGCGCCAGGCCGAGTCCGCGACCGAGCAGCGGGCCGAGGGCGTCCAGTGCCTGGTCGACGGTGTTGACGAGGCTGGTCTCGTAGCGGTTGAGGGGTTCGATGGCGAGACGGATGCCGCCCCGCTCGGCGCGGTGCACGACAGGCGTGAGCGCGGCCTGCAGTTCTCGGTAGTGCTCGGCCCTGTCGGCGTCGGTCATGCGCCAGGCCCGTCCGGTCGCGGCGTAGAACGGACCGGCGACGACGCTGGCGCCGACGGCCTCGGCGACCCCGATGCAGTGCACGAGGTAGTTCTGGGTGGCCACGACCTCGGATGCCGGAGCGGCGACGAGATTGCGACCCGGACCCATGGCGCCCACCACGATCGGCAACAGCCGATGTTCGGCGAGGACCTCGCGGGCGAGCTCGGGCGACCAGTCCCCCACGGACTCGACGGGGAGCTCGATGGCGCCGAACCCCATGCCGGCCGCCTTGGCGGCGAGCGCCGCGAGCGAGGCGTCGTCGAGCGGGCTGGTCCACACCCAGGTGTTGACGCCGATGGTGCGACGCATCCGTGTCTCCTCTCGCGCAAGCTGCATTGCATGGCGACTGGCGAGGCTCGAGCGAGCCTCGCCAGTCGGCAGCGTACCGGTTACGGGATCTGGCGCTCCTGCCAGACCGTGGGGTAGCCGGGCAGGTCCTCTCCGCCGAACTTGGCGTAGTGGCCGTCGGGCATGCCCTCGTTCGCAGCGAGGTACTCGTCGAGGTCGTCACTCGTCACGGGGCTCTGCGGGAGCACCCACTCCTTCGGAACCTCCTCGCCGGCGAAGATCTTCTGCGCGGCGAGCAGCGGCGTGCGCCACTGGAAGTTCGAGTACACCGTTCCGAGTCCGGTGAGGCCGGTGTCCTTCCACTTGCGCAGGAAGCTCAGCTCGTCCTCTCCGGTCATGACCGGGTAGTCGACTCCGGCGTCCTCGAACGCCTCGATCGCTGCGACGGCGCCGTCGCCGGCATCCATCCAGATGCCCTTGACGTCGCCCTTGGCGAGCTCGTCGGAGATGATCTTCTTGATCTCGACGGGGTCGGCACCGGTGAAGTAGTCGACGGCGTCGATCTTGGCCTCGCCGAACAGCTTCTCGGCCGCGGCCCAGCGCTGCTCGAGCACGTCGACACCCGGGAGGATGCGGAGCGCCACGACCTTGTCGCCTTCTTCCAGGTTGTCGATCAGGAAGTTCGCCGAGTCGATGCCCCACGCGAAGCCGCCGATCGGGTGGATGAACGTGACGGGGCAGTCCGTCTGCACACCGCGGTCGAACACGATGACGGGCTTCCCGGTGTCGCAGGCCCGCTCGACCGCCGGAGTCATGGCCGCCGTGCTGTTCGGCGAGATGACGAAGAAGTCGCAGTTGCCCTCGTTGATGAAGTAGTCGATGTCGGCGATCTGCGTGTCATCGCTGTCCTGCGCGTCACGCGTCTCCAGCTCGCTGATCGCACCGGACTCCTGCAGCACCTTGAGCTGCTCGTTCATGGTGATCCAGCCGGTCTGGCGCCACGGGTTCGAGATCGAGGCGTTCGCGAAGCACCCCTTCTTCGCCCCCTCGCTCGCGAACTCCGAGGTGTCGACCATCTCGGCGTTGATGTACTGCAGGTAGGGCTGTCCATCCGGCCCCTCGGGAACGACCCCCCGTTCCTCGTCCTGCTTGTCGAACAGGGCCTGGTCGAACCACTCGACCTCGGCCTCCTCCGTGGCCGCGGCGTCGTCCGACGGAGCGGTCACGCTGGGATCGGTCGTGCAGCCGGCCAGTGTCAGCAGCGCAAGCGCTCCGACCATGGCGGATGCCACATGCATTCGTCGCATCACAAACCTCCTTGGTTGTGTTGGATCAGCCCTCTGCCTCGAGGGAGTGGATTGCAGGTCGAGTCGCGCCCGACTGTGGGGGCGACTCCTTCTCCCGTGCGGGTGAAGTCTCAGGGGCGCCGTCGACAGGTCCGTCATCGGCGTCGACCGGCGGGCCGGCGACATCGGTTCGTCCGCGACGGCGAGCGCGGAACGAGACGGCGGAGTAGGCCACGGCGGCGATGATGATGACGCCCTGGATGGCGTCGCGCAGCGTCGACGGGACCCCGGCGAAGTTGAGCAGGGTGAACAGCGCCTCGAGGGCGAACGCCCCCGCCGCTGCAGCGACGACCCAGCCGCGTCCACCGCCGAGGACGACGCCTCCGAGGACCACGGCCGTGATGGCCGTGAACTCGTAGCCCCGGCCGACGGAGGGGTGCACACCGGCGTACCCGACCAGCAGGATTCCGGCGAGCGTTGCCGACAGGGACGAGAGGATGAACGTGCTGGTCTTCACCCACCAGGTGCGCACACCGGCGAAGCCCGCCGCGGTGGGGTTGTCTCCGAGGGCGATGATGGTGCGGCCGAACGGACGCTTGCTGAACCAGATGGCCGCAGCGAGCACCACGATGAGGATGAGAACCGACCACGGGATGAGGTCGAGCACCGGCACGTCCTGGATGCCGCCGCGACCGATCTGCCTGAAGCTGTCGTCGGGGTTGCCCGTTGCGGCACCGCCGGTCCAGTAGAGCACTCCGCCGAGCAGGGCCAGCATCATGCCGAGGGTCGCGATGAACGACGGCACGCGCAGGAACGACACGATGAGGCCGTTCACCAGTCCCACCAGCACGCCGAAGGCCAGCATCAGGAACAGCACCGGAATGGTGCGGCTCTCCTCCTGCCCGACCAGGTTGCCGGCGATGACCACCTGCGCTGTCACGACGGAGCCCATCGACAGGTCGAACTCCCCGCCCACGATCACGAAGTACTGCCCGATCGCCACGATGGCCACGGGAGCGACGCGCTGGATGAACCGCATCAGCTGGCCGGGTTCGGCGAAGCTCGGGTTGAGCACTGTGATGGCGATGAGGAGCACCGCGAGGAGCAGGAACACCGCTCCACGCGGGCTCACGAGTGCGCTGACGATCTTCATACCGACCCTCCCTTCACGGAGTCCGAGATCCGGTCGGACGGCGACGGGTCGACATCCGGATCCGTATCCGCCCCGCCGTCCGCTCCGAACCTGGCCCGACGACGCTCCACCTGCCGTGCCGTGTAGACGGCGACGGCGGCCACGATGACCACGCCGCGCACCACGTCCTTCATGAACGGATTGACCTGCAGCACGCTCATCAGGTTGTCGAGCACGGCGAAGATGGCGACGCCGCCGATGGTTCCCCAGACCGAGCCCCGACCACCCGCGAGGATGGTTCCGCCGAGCACGACCGCCGCGATCGAGAGCAGGTCGTAACCGCCCTGGGTGCCCACGGTCGGACTGCCGACTCCGAGCCGGCTGGCGAGCAGGAGGCCGGCGAAGGCCGCCGTGACCGAGCAGAGCACGTGCGCGACGATGATCGGCTGGGCCGTGCGGATGCCGGAGAGCCTGGCCACCTCCTCATTGCCGCCGACGGCGAACATGTGGTTTCCCGTGCGGGTGCGGCTGAGGAACAGCGCCGCGAGCAGGGCGACGACGATCATGAGGATCGTCGACACCGGGATGGGCCCGACGCCTGTCGCCCCGATGAGCTGGAACTCCCACGGCACGTCGCCGCTGGTGCCCTTGTAGTTCGTGTCGAGGTAGCCCTTGATGATGAGGCCCATGCCGAGCGTGGCGATGAAGCCGTTCACGTGCAGCTTCGTGACGATCAGGCCGTTCACGAGCCCGATCACGGCTGCCACGGCGAGCGCCGCCAGAACGGCCGGGGCGATGTTGGCCGCGCTGCCCTTCATCGTGTCGGCGGCGATGAGGCTCGACAGGCTCACGACGTAGGGAACGGAGAGATCGAGCGATCCGCAGAGGATCACGAGGGTCTGCCCGATGGCCACGAAGCCGAGCACGCTCATGCCCGTGAGGATGTCGCGGATGTTGCCCGCACTGAAGAAGCTGCGTCCGACCGTGGCGACGAGGATGGCGCTCACGATGATCACGCCCAGCAGGGCCAGGTAGACGAGCGCCGTGGAGTCGATGCGACGACGACGACGGAGCGGGCGAACGGATGCCTCACTCATGCGACACCTCCCAGGTCGGTGCCGGCGCTCGTCGGCGCGTGGCCTGTCGCTGCCGAGAGCACGGCCTCCTCGCTCGAGCCCGACGGCAGCTCTGCGGCGATGCGGCCGTCGTGCATGACGAGGATGCGGTCGGACATGCCGATGACCTCCGGCAGTTCGGACGAGATCATGAGGATGGCGACCCCCTCCCGGGCGAGAGTGCGCATGAGCGCGTAGACGGCGATCTTGGCGCCGACGTCGATGCCACGGGTGGGCTCGTCGAGCAGCACGACGCGGGGCTTCGTGGCGAGCCACTTGGCCAGTACGACCTTCTGCTGGTTGCCCCCCGACAGGAACTGCACCTCCTGGTCGAGGCCGTGCGAGCTCACCTCGAGCGAGGTCATCACCCCGGGGATCGACCGCCGCACCTCGGCCGTGCGCCGTGCGAACACCCCGCGGATGACGAGCAGGGCATTGTCGAGCACCGACTGGTTCACGGCCAGACCCTGCGCCTTGCGGTCCTCCGTGATCAGGGCGATGCCCCGGCGCACGGCCGTGCGCGCGCGGGTGATGCGCACGGTCTCGCCATCGAGGGCCACCGATCCGCGGGTGAACGGCGTCACCCCGAAGATGCCCTCGACGAGCTCGGTGCGCCCGCTCCCCTGCAGGCCGGAGACCCCCACGATCTCGCCGGCCCGCAGCTCGAGGTCGATGCCGTCGACGAAGCCGTTGCCGGCATCCGTCACCGCCAGACGCACGTCGCCGACTGTCGTGTCGTCGAGGGCCGCCGGGAAGAAGGTCTCGATCGAGCGGCCGACCATGCGCCTCACCAGTTCGTTGGTGTCGAGCTCTGACGTCGGGCCGGTGCTGACGAGGGCGCCGTCCTTGAGCACCGTGATGGTGTCGCAGAGGTCGAAGATCTCCTTGAGCCGGTGCGAGACGTACAGGATGGCCACGCCGCGCGCCTGCAGCCGACGGATGATCGCGTAGAGCAGCGCCACCTCGTTGTCGGAGAGGGCGGCAGTGGGCTCGTCCATCGAGATGACGCGGGCGTCATAGGAGAGCGCCTTCGCGATCTCGACGATCTGCTGCTCGGCCACGGTGAGGGTGCCGACACGCGAGGTCGGGTCGATGAAGTCGATGCCGAGCTCGGACAGCAGCGACCTGGTCGCGGCGACCATGCCGCGCTGGTCGACGAAGCCGGCCCGGCGCGGCTCGCGGCCGAGGAACACGTTCTGCGCCACGCTGCGCTCCGGCAGCAGGTTGAACTCCTGGAACACAGTGGCGAGGCCGGCTTTCATGGCCTGCACGGGATGCCCGAACTCCACGGCCTCGCCACCGAGGGAGACCGTGCCGGCGTCGCGCTGGTAGACGCCGGCGAGGATCTTCATGAAGGTGGACTTGCCTGCTCCGTTCTCGCCGACGAGTCCGTGCACCTGACCCGGGTACAGGGTGAGGCCGACGCCGCGCAGCACGGTGACGCCGAAGAAGCCCTTCTCGAGGCCGGCTGCGACGAGGACCGGTTCCTGGGCGTTCACTCGGCCACCTCCACCCAGAGACCGGATGCCGCTGACGCGAGCACGGCATCCGTCACCCGCACCGCCCGCAGGCCGTCGGCGAACCGGGGCAGTCCGTCGGGGTCGGCCCCATCGATGGCCGCGTAGCTGTCGGCGACGAAGGCGTTGAAGGCGTCCTGGTAGCCCATCGGGTGCCCGGCCGGCACGAGCGAGAGTCGCGCCGCAGAGGGAGCGAGCACATCGGTGTCGCGGAGGATGCGCTGCGAACCCGTGCGACGACCGAGCCAGAGCTCCTCGGGCCGCTCCTGGTCGAAGCGGATGCTCTCGGCGGTTCCAGCGATCTCGAGCACGAGGCTGTTCTTCCGTCCCGGGGCGACCTGCGAGATGAGCAGGGTGCCGACGGCCCCGCCGCGGAGTTCGACCACCAGCGCCACGAGGTCTTCCGTGGCGACGTCGGTGTGGGCTCCACGGTGGGCGTGCACCGTGCGGGTCGTCGCCGAGAGCCTGGCGATGCGATCGCCCGTCACGAACTCGAGCAGGTCGACGAGGTGGCTTCCGATGTCGGCGAAGGCCCGCGACGGGCCGCCGAGGCCGACGCCGACGCGCCAGTCGTCTGACTGCGGCTCGAGGAGCCAGTCCTGCAGGTAGCCGCCCTGGATCGTGAGCAGCCGGCCGACCTCGCCGGCGGCGACGCGGGCGCGGGCTTCGCGCACCATCGGGTGGTAGCGGTACACGAAGGGCACGGTCGCCGTGAGGCCGCGGTCAGCGGCGCGCTCGGTGAGGGTGGCGGCATCCGTCACCGTGGTCGCCAGGGGCTTCTCGCAGATGACGTGCTTGCCGGCGTCGAGCGCCGCGAGGGCGAGGGCTGCATGCGTGGTGTTCGGGGTGCAGATGTGCACGATGTCGATGCCGTCGTCGGCGAGGAGCTCGTCGACGGAGATGTAGGAACGGTCGAGCCCGAGGCGTAGGGCGGCGTCGGCGGCGGATGCCTCGCTCGAGGATGCAGCACCGCCGAGCTCAGCGCGAGCGGCGCGAGCTGCGCGGCTGTGGACCGAGGCCATGAACCCGGATCCGACGAAGCCGACGCGGATCGCGGTGGCGGGTGCGATGACGTCCGTTGTCATGGGGCGAGTGTGGCACACATCAATCGACTTTTGCTAGTCAATCGACATAAGTTGCAAGTTCGAGATCAAGTCATTGCTCTACGAATCGACGAAGACCCTGTGCTTTACTATGCGAATGGTCGACATCAGCCGGGGATCGGCGCTCGGAACGTCGGGTGCCAGCGAGCTGTTCCAGCTGCTGCGGGATGGCCGGCCTCGCACTCGGGCCGAACTCGCGACCGTCACCGGGCTCGCCAGGTCGACGATAGCCACACGTGTGGACTCCCTGATGGCGCTCGGACTCGTCTCCCCCGTCGGCGACGCCCTCTCGACGGGCGGGCGTCCGCCGTCGCGCTTCGCCCTCAACCCCTCGGCCCGCGTCGTGCTCGCGGCCGACCTCGGCGCCTCGCACGCCACGCTCGCCGTGACCGACCTCTCGGGAACCGTGCTCGGCGAGCTGCGCGAGGCCATCGACATCGCCAGTGGACCTGAGGCCGTGCTCGGCTGGATGGTCGAGGCCGCCACCACCCTGCTCGCCCGCATCGACCGCGATCACGACGAGCTGGTGGCCATCGGCATCGGCGTGCCCGGGCCTGTCGAGCACTCCACCGGACGCCCGGTGAACCCGCCGATCATGCCCGGCTGGGACCGCTTCGATGTTCCCGGCTGGGTGCAGCAGCACCTGCAGGTGCCCGTGCTGGTCGACAACGACGTGAACATCATGGCCCTCGGCGAGCGCGCCTACGCCTGGCCCAACGCCGAGCACCTCATGTTCGTGAAGATCGCCACCGGCATCGGCTCCGGCGTCATCTCGAGCGGCCGCCTGCAGCGCGGAGCCCAGGGCATCGCCGGCGACATCGGCCACGTGCAGGTCGCGCGCGGCGTCGGCATCCCGTGCCACTGCGGCAACCGCGGCTGCCTCGAGGCACTCGCCTCGGGCCCGGCCATCGCGCGGGACCTGCGCAAGGCAGGCATCGACGTGGCGACGGGCAGCGACGTGGTCGACCTGGTCAAGCGCGGCAACATCGAGGCCATCCAGGCAGTGCGCCAGGCCGGACGCGACATCGGCGAGGTGCTGACAACGGCCGTGAGCCTCATCAATCCCTCGGTCATCGCCATCGGCGGATCGATGGCACGCGCAGGCGAGCACCTCATCGCCGGAGTGCGCGAGATCGTCTACACGCGCTCGATGCCGCTGGCCACCGAGCACCTGGCGATTGTGCAGTCATCGGCGGCGGAGAACGCGGCCGTGCTGGGCGCCAGCATGCTGGCCATCCACCACGCGCTCTCGCCCGAGGGCATCGACGCGCTGGCGACGAAGTAGAGAGCGGATCGACCCCGCCGCTCGCTGATGGCCGAGCGGAGCGACCGCCCGAAGCGCGTCTGCGACGACGAGGCGCTTCGACCGCGGACTTCGTCCGGGCCTCAGCGAGCGGGTCCTGAGCCGCCCGGCAGGAGCGCTTCGACCGCGGACTCCGTCCGGGCCTCAGCGAGCCGGTCCTGAGCCGCCCGGCAGGAGCGCTTCGACCGCGGACTCCGTCCGGGCCTCAGCGAGCCGGAGTTCCGAGAGGCGAAGGGCGCGCCGCGATGCGGAGCGTCGTGTCGCGCGGCGTCCGAGGCGCGAGGGACAATGGGACTGTGACCGATACGCTGCTCGACCTCTTCGCCGAGGCGCAGCCCACGGTCGCGGCGGCTCCGGCTCCGGCATCCGTTCACCCGGCGATGCGTCGCATCGTGGCTGATTCGAGCGACCGCGTCGCCTGGCTGCGGGCGCGCTCCCGCGGCATCACGGCGACGGACGTGGCCAAGCTCGCAACGCCACGCTCCATTCAGGCTGCAGCCTACGAGAAGCTGCACGGCACCACGTTCGGCGGCAACCCGTTCACCGACCACGGCCGCGCTCGCGAACCCGTCATCGCCGAGTGGGTGCTGCGCCGGCACGGGATCCTCTCGAGCAGCGCACTCTTCCACGCCGAACACGAGTCGCGCCACCTCGCCACCCCCGACGGCTACGTCGTGCGCTCATCCGGCAGCCTCGAACTCTGCGAGATCAAGACGACCTCGAAGCCCTGGCGCAACATCCCGCGCTCGTACCTACGCCAGGTCTGGTGGCAGCAGTACGTGCTCGGCGCCGACCGCACGCTCGTCGTCTGGGAGCAGCACGAGGATTTCATTCCCGTCTCGAACGAACCGCTCTGCCGCTGGGTCGAGCGCGACGAAGACCAGATCGCCATCCTCGTGGGCCTCGCCAACGCCCTGATCGACGAACTGCACCGACGCACGCGATGACGGTCCTGCTCCTGCACGGGCTCGGCTCCGACCGGAAGTACATGCTCGACGTCTTCGGGCCCGTGCTCGCGACGCTCGCTCCCGGTGAGCGTGTGATCGCGCCCGATGCGCGCGCTCACGGCGCCTCTCCCCTGATCGGCACTCCCGCGGACTTCGCCCTCGACCGGCTGGCCGCCGAGGTGGAGGCGTCCGTCGCGGCCCAGACTGCAGTTTCGGTCGATTCGGGGGACGCGGAGTCGACCAGAACTGCAGAGTCGGCGGTCGGGGCCGGCATCACCGTCGTCGGAGTGTCGATGGGAGCCGCTCTCGCGCTGCGGATGGCGCTGGCGGGCCGCATCCGCATCGACCGGGCGCTGTTCGTGCGTCCGTCGTTCACCGACAGGTCGATGCCCGAGAACCTGCGCGCCTTCCCCGTGATCGGTCAGCTGCTGCACGATGTCGGACCGGTCGAGGGGCAGGTCCTGTTCCGCGAGACCCCGGCCTACCGCAGCGCCGTCGACGCGTCGCCGCTCGGCGGTGCCGGGCTGCTCGCGCAGTTCCGCTATCCCCTGGCCGTCGAGCGGGCCGTGCGGCTCGTCGAGGTGCCGCGCAACCGCGCTTTCGACTCGGAGACCGAGTTGGCATCGCTGGGAGCTCGGATGCCGACGGCGGTCATCGGAGCACCCCGCGACCCCGTGCATCCGTTCCCCGCCGCCGAGCAGTGGGCAGGCGCCCTCGGTTCGCCACTCACAAGGCTGCCGGCGCGCGACGACGGCCAGCCCGCGCAGCTCGCGGTGCTGCGGGCCGCCTTCGGGGAGTGGCTGCGGGCGTAGGCGGCGACTTCGGCCCTTCGGCCGCGGGCTTCGCCCGGGCCTCAGCGGGCGGAGGGGCGGGCTTCGGCCGGGCCTCAGCGGGCGGAGGGGGCAGAATGAAGCCATGCCGGAACCTCTCCCCGAGACCATGCGCGCCCTCGTCGTCGATCGCCTCGGCGACGCCGACGAGTTGCGCCTAGCCGCCGTCGCCATGCCATTGCGCATCGCCGACGAAGTGCTCGTGCGCGTCATCGCGGCGAGCGTGAACCCCATCGACGTGAAGACGCGCTCGGGGCGCGGATCATCCGCAGCCATCAGCTCATTCCCGTTCATCGGCGGGTCGGACTTCTCGGGTGTCGTCGCCGCGGTGCCCTATGCGCAGCATCCGTTCCCCGTCGGCACGCCCGTCTTCGGCATGGGACGCGTGCCGCGGGTCGGCGGCAGCTTCGCCGAGTTCGTGACCGTCGCCTCCACAGCCGTCGCCGTGAAGCCTGCGAACCTCAGCCACGTCGAGGCTGCAGCGGCTCCCGTCGCCGCGCAGACCGCATGGGGCATGCTGCAGCTGGCCGGGATCGGCGCGGGCGACAGGGTGCTGGTGCATGCCGGCGCCGGGGGCGTCGGCCACTTCGCCGTGCAGTTCGCCCGGCTCGCCGGAGCCCACGTCATCGCCACGGCATCCGCAGCCAACGCAGCCTTCCTGCGGGAGCTCGGCGCGCACGAGACCATCGACTACGCCGCCCAGCGCTTCGAGGACGTCGTGAGCGACGTCGACGTCGTGATCGACCTCATCGGCAACGTGCATGACGACACCGGCTCCCGCTCACTCGAGGTTCTGCGCGAGGGAGGGTGCCTGGTGAACGCGCCGACGGGAAGCTGGCCGACCATGCAGACGGATGCCGCAGCCCGCGGCATCCGAGCCACCGGGTACAACGTGCCTGCCGACGGGCGGATGCTCGCCGAGATCGCCGCGCTCCTGGAATCGGGTGCCGTGCGGGTGCACGTCGACCGCGAATTCCCCCTCGAGGACGGCGCCGACGCCCAGCGCGCAGTCGAGGGCGGGCATGTGCGGGGCAAGGTCGTCGTCCGCGCGGCCGAGGAGCCGGCGCTGTGACGGGCGAGCGGAGGGCGCCATCGAAGATGCGCTCGATCGTGGTCGGCGGCGTGTTCGTGATCGTGGGGCTGCTCTGCGCAGTGGCCGCCGTCGTGATCGCCGCGCGCGCCGGCGGCGACCTCTCGACCGTCGTCGGCAGCGGCGGGGCGAACCGCACCGGCGGCGCCGCACCGGCCTGGTTCGCGATCGGCATCACCGCCGTGCTCGCGCTGCTCGCCTGCGTGACCGGAGTGTTCGTCGCGATCGTCGGCTGGCGAGCGGCGGACAGCGCGGAACGCGAAGCGGACAGGTAGGTTGATTGTCGGGGGAAGCGATCATTCGCGCGTCCTCCGACCGGAACCGAGAGGACGTCTGTGGCCTTCGCGATCGACCCGTCTGCGCTGAACACCCACGCGAAGACCCTGCGCACCCTGTCCGATGCCGTTCCGCCCGCCACGAGCTACGTCGCGACGAACCTCAGCCTCACGATCGTCGACACGGCCTTCCTGTTCGCGAAGGCGCTCGACGCGGCGAACCAGACCAAGGACGCGATCCAGCCCTACCTCACCGACCTCGCGAACTCGCTCGACCTCTCGGCCGACGAACTCGACGCGACGGCGACCAGGTCGATCGAACTCGACGACGCCATCGAGCGCGACCTCGACGCCGCCTACCCCGAGCCCGTCGAACGTGGCACTCCGATGTCGGTTCCGACGAGCAGGGCGGTCTACGTGAAGCCGTCGCCGCCCGGTGACGCTCTGGTGACACCCGAGGGCGAGCCGCCATCCGACCTGGTCAGCGTCATCCTGACGACCGACTGGTTGAGCCCGTCGACCGTGGTCGCGCAGATCCTGGACTGGATCTTCGACTGGAACTACCTGGATGAGATCTCGAAGAAGTTCTCCGGGGATTGGAACTCGCTGTTCCGTGTCACCCACGCCCTGGAGAGCCTGAAGGGCTACCACGTCTCCCAGTCCGAGAACATCGGCTACGCCATGTCGGTCGGAGCGAACACGTGGACCGGTCAGGGCGCAGACGCTGCGAACGCATTCTTCACCGAGATGGCCCGCCTGGTGCGCGAAGCCGGTGACGAGATCGGCACGCTGGCCCCAGAGTTCGAGGTCGTCGCCCGCGGCATGCACGACACCGCTGCTCTCGTGGCAGACCTGTTCGCGCAGATCCTCGACGCGGCGATCGCCGCCGCCTTCTTCTACATCGCGGGCACCGTGCTGGTCGAGACCGTCGTCGGCACCGTGATCGGCTACCTCGCAGGCACCGGGACCCTCGCCTACATGGCGTGGCTCGCCCACGAGGCCTACGACGTCGTGCAGAGCGCCCTGCTGTTCTTCGACGCCCTCGGCGCCGGCGTGGCCGTCTTCGCCCAGTTCCTCGCCGGCGGCGTCGAGCTCCCCAAGCCCCTTCCCTACGACAACCCCACGGTGTGATGAACGAACCTCCTCTCGACCCCACGACGGCGCCCAACGGCTCGGACCCCTCCGACGGACCACGGATGCTCCCCACGATCGACCCGGGAAGCCCGACCGGGCGCATGCTGCGCGACTCGATGGAACGCCTGCGCTTCGCTCCCGTCGACCCGGCGATCCAGCGGTTCGCCCAGGACGTGCTCGACGGCCGCCGCAGCGCCCGCGACATGATGGACCTGCCGCAATTCCAGCCGCTGCTGGAGAAAGCCGGCCAGTCGCTGCAGGAATACCTCGCCGCGATGGACCCCGCCGAGCGCGAGGCCTTCCGGGCAGACATCCGCGCCGGACGCCCGCCCGGCACCGGACGTCCCGACGGATCGACGGGCGGCTCGGCCGGTGCGCGCTGATCGGATTCTCGGCGCCGGAGCCGCTGCGATCCTCCTCCTCGGACTCACCGGGTGCTCCGGCGCGGCGTCACAGCCCCAGTCGGTGACGGTCGGCTACACGATCGACGGCGACGCGAAGAGCGCCGACGTCGAGATCCCCGGGCTCGCCTGCCAGACCCTGGGAGAGCGCGTCTTCTACTCGACCACGGCCGAGCGGAACGGCGACGACCCTCTCCCGTTCGTCGCCAACGCCGACAGTGGCTCGTACGAGAGCGTGATCGTGACGCTGCAGGTCACCGACGACCTCTGGTTCACCTCGGGGAAGCCGTTCACCGCCACCGAGGACGGGGTCTCCTTCGACGGCGTCGTCGGAGGAGTCGGCCCGCTGGATGACTCGGGGCTCCCCACCGTCGCCCTCGACAGTGCGGCGACCCTCACGGGCGACCTCGACTGCACCGAGAAGAAGTAGCGCGAAGAAGTAGCGCGAAGAAACAGCACGAAGCGCACGGCGCGAACACCCGACCGAGACCGAAGGAGCGATCATGAGCCGCGAGATCCGAGTGGAAGACACCGTCATCGAGGCATCCGTCACCCGCATCGATGCGGCCATCGACGAGATGCAGCGCCTGCTCGACGACCTCGAGCGCCGGGCGGCCGTGCTGCGCACCGAATGGTCAGGTGAGGCCTCCGACGCCTACGACCGGGCCCACCGCGACTGGGATCGGTCGATCCGCATCATGGAGAAGGCCGCCCGCGACGTGTCGGCCGTCGCCCACTCCGGCACGAAGCGCTTCCGCGCCATGGACGAGGCTCACGCGCGCGTCTGGTCGTTCTGACGCGAGACCCGCGGATGCCTCCAGCGGCACCCGCGCGGCCTCAGCTGTAGCGCGGGGGCACCCAGGCGAGCTGCGCCGCCACGACGCCGCGGCTGCGGCTGACGATCTGCGCACGACCCGGAACAGCGGGAACGGCCTTGACCTTGCCGATGAGCTGGCCCTCCTCGGGGTTTCCGCTCAGCAGGATTCCGGTGGTGCCGAGGTCGGTGAGGCGCTGGATGATCGGGTCGTACGCCGCCCGGCTGGCGCCACCGGCGCGACGCGTGAGGATGACGTGCAGCCCGAGGTCGCCCGCCTGCGCGAGCAGTGGAGCGAGCACGGCCAGCGGGTTGCCCTGCGAGGTGGCGACGAGGTCGTAGTCGTCGACGAGGATGAAGCCCTCGGCGCCGGTCCACCACGACCTGGCGCGCAGCTGTTCCGGCGAGACGTCGGGGCCCGGGATGCGGCTCTGGAAGAACGCGGCCAGCTCACCGAGGCCACCCGACGCCATCTCGTGCGAGCTCAGGTAGGCGCCGAGGTACTCGTCGGGAATGTCGCCCAGCAGAGCGCGCCTGTAGTCGACGACGAAGATCTTGGCCTCGCTCGGGCCGTAGTGCCGCATGATCTCGTTGGCGTACGCGCGCAGCATCGACGACTTGCCCGAGCCTGCGTCGCCGTACAGGAACAGGTGCGGCTCCTCCGACGGGTCGATCAGGAACGGCGCGAGGTCGGCCTCGTCGATGCCGAGCGCGATCTCGCGTGACGCCGCAGGCACCAGCTCGCGCAGCTCGTCGAGAGTGATGCTGTCGGGCAGCAGGCGCAGCTTCGGTCCGGCGGGCCCGGTCCAGGCCGCGCGCACGTGCTCGGTGAGGTGGTCGATGCCATCGGCCAGGCTCGCGGATGCCGCGACTCCGTCGATGCGCGGCAGGGCCGTGAGCATCTGCAGGGCGGCGGGGTTCAGCCCGCGGCCCGGGATGGCCGTGACGTTGGCCGCGGCCTTCCGGTCGGTCTCGGAGTCGCTCGGGTCGCCGAGCCGCAGCTCGATGCGGGTACCGATGAGGTCCTTGATGTTGGCCCGCAGCTCGAGCCAACGGGCAGCCGTGATCACGATGTGCACGCCGTACGTGAGGCCGCGGGCGGCGATCGTCTGGATGCTCGCCTCGAGGGACTCGAACTCGGATCTCAGGGTCCCCCAGCCGTCGATGACGAGGAACACGTCGCCGTAGCCGTCATCGACCTGGCCTGCGGCGCGCCGCTGCCGATAGGTGTCGATGGAGTCGATGCCGTTCTGCCTGAAGAACACTTCGCGGGCGTTGAGGATGCCGGTGACCTCGGCCACGGTGCGGCGCACGATGTCGGGTTCGGACCTGGTGGCGAGCCCGCTCAGGTGCGGGAAGCCCTGCAGCCCCGAGAAGGCGCCACCACCGAAGTCGAGCACGAAGAACTGCACCTCGAGCGGGGTGTTGGTGAGGGCGAGCGCGATCATCGTGGTGCGCGCGAGCGTGCTCTTGCCACTGAGCGGCGCACCGACCACGACCATGTGACCGGCGGCGCCGCCGAGCGAGACCACCAGGTTCTCCCGGCGCTGCTCGAGGGGCACGTCGACGATGCCGAGCGGCACAGTGAGCGCTCCGGCCCCGCGCCAGCGCGCCGACACGAGGCCGAGCGTCGGGTCGACGGCGAGGTCCCCGAAGAGCTGGTCGAGAGTCGCCGGAACCTCGAGCGGCGGCAGCCACACGCGGTGGGCGACGGGACCGCGTCCCGACATCCGTGCCACGGCGATCTCGAAGGTGCTGCGCGACTCCTCGGGTTCGATGGCGACTGGGGCGTCGAGTTCGGGTTCGACGGGAGCTGCCGTGTGCACGGCGGCCGCCGTGAAGAGTTCGACGGATGCCGCCCCGGAGTCCGAGCGGCCGGTGTCGATCGAGCGGCGTCGACGGGGCGGCGGCGCAGACACGTAGGCCGCGCGGAACTGCGTCATCGTCTCGGTGTCGCTCTTGAGGAAGCCGACACCGGGCTGCTGGGGCAGGGTGTATGCGTCGGGAACACCGAGGATGGTGCGCGACTCGGCTGCCGAGAAGGTGCGAAGGCCGATGCGGTACGACAGGTAGGTGTCGAGGCCGCGGAGCTTGCCCTCCTCGAGGCGCTGCGAGGCGAGCAGCAGGTGCACCTGGAGCGAGCGGCCGACGCGGCCGATGTTCACGAAGCTCTCGACGAACTCGGGCTTGGCGGCCAGCAGCTCGGAGAACTCGTCGGCGACGATGAGCAGCGACGGCAGCGGGGGCAGTTCGCTGCGTCCGCCCCGACGGGCCTTCTCGTAGTCGGAGACGTTGGCGAAGTTCCCCGAGGAGCGCAGCAGCTCCTGGCGGCGCACGATCTCACCCTGCAGGGCGTCCTGGAATCGGTCGACCAGCGAGATCTCATCGCCGAGGTTCGTGATGATGGCCGAGACGTGGGGCATGCCCGCCATCCCGGCGAAGGTGGCTCCACCCTTGAAGTCGACGAGCACGAAGTTGAGCTGCTCTGGCGAGTGCGTCAGCGCGAGGGCCAGCACGAGGGTGCGCAGCACCTCGGACTTTCCGGATCCCGTCGCACCGATCATCACACCGTGCGGGCCCATGCCCTGCTGGGCCGATTCCTTGATGTCGAGCACGATCGGCGCGCCGTTGGTGTCCTGGCCGATGGGCACCCGCAGGCGGTCGCGCTCGAGGCGAGGCCTCCACGACACGTCGAAGTCGATGTCGCGCACGTCGGGCAGCCCGAGCAGGTCGACGAGATCGGCCTGCTTGGCGGTGGAGCGCGTGGCGACCGCCGTGCTCGTCATGGAGAACAACGGCAGCAGGCGACGCGCTGTGGCCTCGGCCTCCACGATGCTGATGGTGTCGGGGTGGAACGAGCGCGCCGGGATCTGCAGGGTCAGGAGTTCCGCCCGACCCGGTCGCTCCGCATCGAAGGCTATGCGCAGGGCGTTCTGGTTCTCGAGGTCGCCCCACCGCGCCGGCAGGTCGATGACGGTGACGCCCGCGGTGCCGTCGCCCGCGAGCAGCACGTCGCTCAGCGGGATGCGCGCGCCGTCGGTGACGATGACGACATGGGGAGTGAGAGGCGTCGAGCCGTCGCGGGCGAAGCGCGGGCGCTCGCGCACGTCGGCGGGCATGAGGGCCGCGAGGTCGGCGACGTTCGAGCCGATCATGCGCGCGGCGCCGAGGGAGTCCGTCGACTGACGCGAGTGGGTGTGCGGCAGCCACTTGGCCCACTCCCACTGCCCGAGTGCTGCGTCCTCAGCGGCGATGACGATCTGCAGGGTGTCGGGATCGTGCATGGTCGCGGCGTGCAGCAGCATGGCGCGGGCGAGCCCGCGCGACTCGTTCTCGTCGCCGGTGATCTCGATGCGGGCGAAGTCGCGCAGGGTCACGCCGAGCGGCAGGTCCTTCTGCACCTCGTGGGTGAGCATGAAGCGATGGGCTGCGGATGCGGCCACGGGATCGAGCTGCGCGAGCGGGGGAAGCTCCGGCGCCTCGAGCGTGATGCACAGCGGCTGGTCGCTGGTGCCCACGCGCACGGCGAGGAAGTCGGCGTCGGCGGGCGAGCGCTCCCAGACGCGGGTGCGCTCCTCGGCGATGAACGGCAGGGTCGACGGTGCCGGATGCTGCCAGTTGCCGGCCCGGCGCTGCTGCTTCGACGCCACTCGCACCGTGCGTCGCAGCTCGGTGAGGTAGGCGAGGTACTCGCGGCGGGCGGCGAGCGTCGCCGAGGTCCGCTGCGATCGCTGTCGCCATCCGTTCACGGCCACGAATCCGAGGGAGGAGAGCAGGAACATGCCGCCGGTGATGAAACCCGTCGGTCCGGTGTTGGAGACGCTCACCATGACGATGGCGCCGATCGAGCCGAGCATCGGCAGCATGGAGCTGAGCAGTCCGCCGCCGCCGTCGCTCGGGGCGATCTCCGGCGGTGGCTGAACCGTGATGGTGCCCGACGGGACGCGGGGTGGTGCCAGACGTGGACCGCTCATCGGGCCTTGTCCGCACTCTCGTGCGCCATGAGGATGCTCACGGTGAAGGTGCGGTTGCCGATGCGCACGCGGTCCCCTTCATCGAGAAGCACCCTGTTGCCTGGGAGGAGGGGCGCTGAGGCGGCGTCATCGCTTCTGATCTCGGTTCCGTTCGTGGAGTTGGTGTCTGTGACCCAGGTGCGACCGCGCGAGTGCTCGAGCCGCAGGTGCGTCTTCGAGACCGTCGACTCCGGGTCGCGCACCGAGATGAGCCTGTCACCCTGGTCCGTGGCCGACGGGTTGCGTCCGAGGTTCACGGCCACGGGGATGGGCAGCTGCTCGCGCTGACCGGTGTCGAAGATGAGGAGCAGGGCTCCGGTCTCGGACGCCGAGGCGTCGGCAGCCGGAGCCTGGTCGACGGGGACGGCGGCCGCGCGGCGTCCCGTCGGTGGGGACACGGATGCTGCAACGGATGCCGCAGTCGAGTCGATGGTCGCGGCAACCGCGGGGGCCGCATCCGCTCGCCGACCTGCGTTCCGGGGCTCGACAGCGGGGGCCGGTGCGTCGAGCTGCGGCATCCGCTCGTCTGCGGTTCCACCGGCCGTGGATGCGCCGCGCACCGAGGCGGACTCGACGGCGATGGGAACCGAGGAGGGCGCGCCGGTGAATGAGGCGCTGGCCGAGTTCTCGTCGTCCGACACCAGCATGGCCGGAGCGCGCCGGGTCGATGTCACCAGGAGGGGCGCCGCGAGCACGATGCCGCGCGAGCCGGCCGGCGCTGCGGTCCGGCTGCGGGCGGGGACGGCGACGACGAGGGTGCGTGCGGCACGGTCCGCCCAGGAGCGGCCGCGTCCCGAGGCGTCCCATGCGCTCGACGCGACGACGACCCAGGCGCCCACGCCGGCGGCGAGGAAGCCGGCGCCGGTGATGAACCAGCGGACGAATCCTCGACCGACGCCGGGCGAGAACGGGCCGTCCTCACGGGCCGTGCGCAGTCGCATGGCTGCATTGCCCGGCGTGATGCCCGTACGCGACTCGATGATCCACAGGCCGACGGCGAGTTCGATGGCGACGACGGCGCCCAGCACGAGAGTGCCCGTGAGCAGCCAGACGACGACGGCGATTCCGGCGACGACGGCGACGTCGATGCTGAAGGCGGCGATGCGACGACCGACCGTCGCCGGGCGTCCGACGAATGCCGTGCCGAGGGATCCGCCGATACGGCGCGGACCGGCCGCGGTCGGCACAGCGGGAGCTGCGACGGTGGGAGCCGCTGCGAGAGCCGCGGATGCCGGAACGACGGCGTCGGGACGCGCGTCGGCCGGGCCGCCCGGAGCCTGCTGCGGGGCGGCGTCCGGCGACGAACCCTCGAGCCCCGGCTGGGGCGCGAGCAGGCCAGGGGGCAGTGCGGGCACGCCGGAGGGAGGCAATGCCGGAACCCCCGCGCGCCCGGGGAATCCTCCGCGGTCGCTCATCCTGCCATCATCCCACGGAGCAGGCTCAGCACGTCCGCGTAGAGCAGTGCGGCGGGCAGTGCGAAGGCCACGGCGATCCACTCGATCACGTCGCCCGTGCGCGACCACGCCAGCGATGAGGCGCCGCGCGACGCGGGCACGACGATGGCCGCGGCGATCACGGCCGCGAGGAACAGCCCTGCCGCGATGAGGCTGAGCGCGAGCGGCTCGAGGGTGGTGAGCGCCAATTGGGCGGCGACGACGAGCACGACGGCTGCCGCGGCTCGCGGCATCCAGCGCAGCAGCAGTCCCGCGGTGTGCCTCGGAGTGAGCAGCAGCGAGATCTCGACGCACACGATGAGCACGATGCCGCCGGTCACGACGAAGGGGTCGCTCCCCCATGGCTGCAGCAGTGCGATCGGGGCGAAGACCGCTGCGATGATGCTGAGCAGGGCGGCTCCGGCGACGAGACGGGCCGACGACCCGTCGACAACGGCCCGCACGGTCTCCACCCTGATGGCCCCGGGCGACTCGGGGATGGCGCCGCGCACGGTCCAGCGGTTCCCGATGAAGTGCTTGTAGTCGATGAAGTAGCCCTCGGGGAGGTTCACGAGAGTACTGGGCAGTGCGCGGAGCGCGAGCGGCACGGCGCCGAGCGAGACCGCTGCAGCGGCCGGCTCCTCCCAGTGCATCAGCAGGGCGAGACCCCACACCGCGGCCAGGACGGCGAGCATGATCGCGACGGTGCCGGCTGCGGCACGCAGTTCCGCGGCTGCCGCCGTCGCAGTGAGCACGGCGCTCAGCACGGCGGCGGCGACGAATCCGGCGGCGACGGCCAGACGGGCGCCGTCCTCGAGCCCCGGCGGCGGAGCGAGGGCGCCGGCGCTGAAGGCGAGGGCGAGCGGTGCGAGCAGCGCGACGGCGCCGGCCATGCCGGCCCGGGCACGCGCGGCCCACACCACGGCGGTGATGACGGCGGCGAGTCCCAGCACGATGCTCGTGAGCAGGCGCATGCCGGGGTCGACCGAGACCGCGACGGCCGCGAGGGCGAGGGGTGCGATGACGGCGAGCATCCACCACGGTGTGCCGTGGTCGACTCGCCGGTTGCCGGACTCGCGGGCTGCACGCGCCGACACCGCGGCATCCGCCCGCAGATCGACGACGCTGTAGAGCCCGCCATCGACGAGATCGATGGCCGGGGTCTCGGGGGCGATCTCGATTCCGTCGCGGTCGAGCACGATGTGGCGGCCGTCGCCGACGGGAAGACCCCCGGCACGCAGCGCGTCGCCGAGTCTGTCGTCCACCGGGATGGCGATGTCGAAGCGCCCGCTGTCGCTGAGCAGGGCGAGCCGACGGCGTTCGACGGCGGGAGTGCTCATGCGTCTCCCCCTGGTCCTTCGCCGTTCAGCACGTCGGAGCCCGGCGAGGCTCCCACGCTAGATCCTGCCACCTGCGCGCGAGTGGTGGCGTGCACGCCGAGCCGGTCGTGCGCATCGTCGAGAGCGCGACCGACCGCGCGTCAGCCGCGTCCGCCGGCGCCGGCGCCCTTCGACCGGGGGCCGCTCTCCTCGTCGTCATCGAGGGTGGGGGCGATGTAGCCGCCGAGGCCCTGACCCTTGGCCTTCTCCTCGGAGGCGCCGCCCTGCTGGCCGCCGGCCATCATTCCGGGGCGGCCGCCCGCTGCTCCGGATGCTCCACCGGCGCGAGCTGCAGAGGAACCGTTGGCGCCGTTCGCGCCGCCGCCGGCTCCACCGGCCTGGCCGAGAAGGCCACCGCTGGACCGAGCGCCCGCGGTGGAACCGGCACCGCCGGGGCCCCCCATGACACCCGCTCCGCCGACGCCGCCGGCACCGCCGAAGCCGCCCAGTCCGCCGAGTCCCGCCGTTCCGCCGCCCGCGAGCTTCGATCCCGCCAGCAGCGCGGCACCGGCGCCGCCGCCGATCACGCCGGAACCGAGTGGGGACGGGCCGCCGGAGCCGTTGCCGGCCGACCCGCCCAGCCCGCCGGGGGTTCCGACGCCGGGTCCACCGCTGCCGCCACCGGGAATGTAGCCGGGGCCGCCGTCATCGACCGAGGGTGTGGACGGGTCGCTTCCGAAGTCGGGCGTCTCGTACACGGGGCCCTCCGGCGTCGGGTCGGACCAATCCGGACCCTGCGTGGTCGGGCCGGTCGGATCGGTCACCGTCGTGTCGGGTCCGGAGAAGTCGGGCGTGTGGAACACGGAGCCCACGTGGCCGCCGGGGTTCGATCCCGGAGTCGAGCCGCCACCCGGGTAGCCGCCGCCACCGGGGTAGCCGCCGCCCGGGTAGCCGCCTCCGGGCATGGTGGGCCCCGTGGGTCCGTCGTCCTTCGGAATGGAGACCTCACCGAAACCGATCGCCTGGATCTCTCGAAGCGTATCCTGGCTCTTCTGGAGTTCCACGCGGTGCTCCTCGAGAGTGCCGCCCAGGCTCTCCACCTTCTTCTTGGCCGCATCCTCGCGCTGGTTGCCGAGGAACCCCTCGATGACGTCGAGGGCCGTGTCCGACGCGAGCGGGCCGAGCACAGGGTGCACGACGGTGGATCCGGCCGTCACCGCGGTGCGCCAGAACGGGTCGACCTTCGCCGAGGGGAGATCGGACGACGAGGACACCGCATCCGCTCGGGCCGAGTTCGCCTGCGAGACCGTCGTCTCGATGTGGGTGACGGCATCCTGCACGACGGTGAACTTCTTCTTGAGCACCTGGAACACCTCTGAGGCGTCGTCGGCGGAGGTTCCCTCCCACCCCGGCGATGCGGCGAGGGTGGCCATGGTGCGCTGGAGAGTGCCGAGCGCGAGCGACAGGGTCTGGATCTTCTCGATGTTCCAGTCGGCTCCGGCGCCGATGGCGGCGAGCTGGTCTTCGTACTTGCCCATGGTCATGCTCCTGTCTGGGTCTGGCCGGTGGTCGGCGGGGATGCGCTCGGGCGACGACGCGCGAGCACCACGATCAGGACGACGAGTCCGGCGAGGACGAGCGCGCCGACGACGGCGATCCCGATGATGACCGGCACGGCGAGCCCTGTGGTGTCGTCGTCGGAGGCCACCGGCGCCGTCGATGGCGACTCGGAGGCCGACGGCGCTGCCGACGTCTGCGCGAACTCGGCTGCAGCCGGCACGGTATCGGGATCGTCGAGGATCAGCGGGTTCACATCGGGATAGGTCGTCGGGTCCACGGAGAGCATGGTCGTCAGTGACGCGGTGCCGTAGCCGTAGGTGTTGTCATGGATGAGGTCGGGATTGCCCGCCCCTGTGTTGTGGATCAGCGTCTGAATGAGCTGGTTGCCCGTCGCCTTCGGATACTTCTGCTTCACCACGGCGAGGAAGCCGGCCGTGAGCGGAGTGGCGTAGGACGTGCCATCCCCGAGCGCCTGATCGGTCCAGTTCTTCTCGGCGGCGGGAGTGTCCCAGCTCGATCCCTGGGTGAGGATCCCGAGTCCGGCATTCGCGACGGTGACCTTCTCGAAGGAGTTCGGCACACCATCGGTGGCGAGCGCGGCGCCGTCGGCTCCGATCGCCTGCACGGCCACGACACTGTTGTACCGCGCGAACCCGTCGGGCTGGCTGCCCGGCTTGTCGGGGAGACCGGCGACGATCACGACACCCTCCCGGGCAGCGCGCAGAATGGTCGGGATCCAGTCCTGATCTGCATCGAGCGCCAGGGATATGGAGATGATATCGGCACCATCGTCGATGGCGGCGTTGACGGCGTCGATCGTCGTGATCGAGGTTTCCCCGTCGAGCGGGTCGCACCGGCCGGCCGGTTGCCGCCCAGCCACCGTCGGCGGTTGGATCTGACCGTTGTAGTAGAGCAGCGTCGCTCCTGGAGCGGCACCGAAGACACCGCGCGCCCCGTCGATCCCACTGCCGTCTCCGACGACGAGTGAGGCCGTGTTCGTGCCGTGCTTGGCCGTCAGCTCGTCAGTCGTCGCCGGGTACGCCGTTCCGTCCTCCTGGGCGCAGAACGACGGCTCGCGCACGGTGAGATCGGCAGCGGCCAGCGTGGGGATGCCGGGGTGGAACTGCGAATCGATGATGGCCACGGTCACTCCCTCACCCGTGTAGCCCGCAGCCCAGGCGTCGGGCAGGTGGAACGCGTCCACGTACCAGAGGCCGGGGCCGTCGACGGCTGCCGTGGCCGGCAGGGCCGGAGCGACGACGAGTGCCGCTGTCGCCGCCAACGTGGCGATGAGGCGGGCGGAACCGCGCCTCATTGGATCATGTTGCGCGTTCCGCCGCCAGCGGGCGCGACGGGAGTCACCGGCGGAAGCTCGGTGGCGACCGCGGCATCGAGGAAGTTCAGGAATGCCTTGGCATCGTCGGCGATGCTCTCGTCGTTCTGCACGAGCTGGGCGACGGTCTTGCGGATGGCGTCCTCCGCAGCCTGGAGCTCCTCGATGATCGAGCGGGTCGCCGCCTTCAGAACCACGGCGGTCTCGGCCAGTTCCGTTCGGAAGGGGGAGGCCACGCCGACGCTGACGCCCTCGGACTGCAGCTCGCTGGGCTCAGGCAGAGCGGAGAGCCCCTCGAGGAGGTCTTTGAGACCGCTCGTCACGAGGTCGGGGATGACCTGGATGATGCTCGCCATGATGGGGCTCCTTTCAGCGATCGTGTGAAGTGGTCGGCGGGCCGGGATGAACTCCCGGCCCGCCGGCAGCGGCCTAGAGCGAGAAGCGCCCGGCCGACGACTTGTCGCTCTGCAGGTACTGCGCGGCGATCTCCTCGGTCTTGCCGGAGATCTGCTGCAGCAGCTGCTGGAGCTCGCCGAGCGAGGCGTTCCACTTGGCCTGGGCCTGGTCGTAGGACTGCTGAGCGTCACCACCCCATGCTGAACGCAACTTGCCCACCTCGGCCTCGAGGCGGTCGAGCTCGGCGCGGATGCCCTGGGCACCTCCGCGGATCTGACCTGCGAGCGCCGTGACCTGCTCGGGACGGACTGACATCGACTGCATGTTCATCTACTCCTTGATCCGTGTTCCGGGTGCCTAGGCGCCCATCATCGAGCCGAGGCCCGAGATGGTCTGCTGGTGCGAGTCTTCGGTGGCTGCCTGGTCCTTCTCGGTGCCGGCGAGTGCGGCCTCGAGAGTGACGAGGACCTCGTTGAGCTTGCGGGTCTGCTCGTCCCAGCGCGTCATCAGCGTGGTGAACGAACCGGCGGCGGCGCCGGTCCAGAATCCACGCAGCTGGTCGATCTCGCCGCGGACCTTCTTGACCTGCTGGTCGACTCCGGTCTTGGTCTCGCGCACTGCCTGGGCACCCTTGCGGAGGGCACCCTCTTCTGCTGAAATCTGGTCAGCCATCACCCATTCCTCTCATTCGTCCGATGTAGACGATCACTGGAGGGGGCGGCCAGAATTCGGCAGCGTCTTCGTCCCCCAAATGCGTCACCGCGACCCAACCTAAGCGAGATCCGCTCAGTGAGCAATTCCCCCCTTAAGCGGGACGTACCCCGGATGGGGTCGAGCGGCGAGCTGAGCCTCGATCATCTAGAGTGAAACGCGTGTCATCCGCTGGTCGAGCGGACGAGACGAACGGGGAAGACATGAGCCAGACCGCGATCGCTGCGGGCGCGGTGCTGCGGTTGTCGATCGTCAGCGAGGACCGACGCCTCGACGTCGGCGTGCCCGCGCAGATCCCGCTGATCGAGCTGCTGCCCGGCTTCGCCAGACGCCTCGGCATGCTCGATCCGTCACTGGCGCACGGCGGCTACGTGCTCAACCGCGCCGACGGGTCTGCGCTCGACCCCGCCCGTGGCATCGGCAGCCAGGGCGTGCACGACGGCGAACTCCTCACCCTCGTCCGCGGCGGCCTCCTCGCCGAGGCCAGGGTCTACGACGACGTCGTCGAGGCCGTCATCGATGCGACGAGCGAGCAGCACGGCTCGTGGACCCCGCGCGACAGTTCGCGCACCGCTCTCGCCGTGAGCGTCACCTTCCTGGCGCTGTGCGCCCTCCTGCTCGTCGGCACCGGGCGCGACTTCCCGCTGGCCGTGGTGCTCGCCGGCGCCGGGGCGCTCGTGCTCATCGCGGCATCCGTGGTGCTCTCCCGCCTCGGCCAGACCGAGGCCGGAGCAGCACTGGGCCTGGCCGCTGCGGGGTACGGCGGCATCGCCGGTTTCCTCGCCGTGCCCGGCGACCCGCTCTGGGGCTGGCCTGTCGCAGCCGGTGCCCTCGGTCTGCTCGTCGTCGGCGGCGTGGAACTGGCCTTCACCCCCAAGAAGCCCGAGATCCACCTCGTCCCCCTCGCATTCGGTGCGAGCATCGGACTGGCCGCCGTCGTGACCGCGCTGTTCTCGCTCGACCCCGTCGGGCCGTACTCGATCATGCTCGCCGTCACGGCGATGCTCGCGAACGGCCTGCCGTGGCTCGCGCTCAGCTCCACGCGCATCCAGGTCATCTCCCCCCAGAGCGACGCCGACATCTTCACGGCACCCGACCCCATCGACGCAGAAGACGTGAAGCGTCGCGCTGCAGCGGGCGCCAGGGTGCTGGTGTCGCTGCGGCTGGCCCTCGGCCTCTCGGCCCTCGCCGCCACCCCGCTCGTCGCCGCGAACGGACTCACGGGAGCCCTGCTGTGCGCCCTCGCGTTCCTCGGCATGATGTTCCAGTCGCGCCAGACCTACGCCCGCGCCGGCGTCCTGACCCTCATGGCCCTCGGCGCTCTCGGTCTCGCCGCCACGGGGCTCACCGTCATCATCACCCAGCCCGACCTGCGCATCGGCATGCTCGTCGTGCTGCTGGTCGGAACCGCGCTCCTGGTCGGCCTCACCCTGTTGAGCCCCCGTGCGCGGCTGCGTCTCGGGCGCCTCGCCGACACCGTCGAGGTGCTCGCCCTGGCTCTGCTGCTCCCCCTCGGCGTCGTCACGGCCGGGCTCGCGTAACCCGATGGCGACCAAGAAGGACCTCATCGAGGCGCAGGGATTCAGTCGTCGGCGCCTGCTCTCTGCGTTCACCGGCGGCGCCCCCGGCGGCAAGGAGCTCGACCCGGCCAAGCCGCTGCGGGCCGTCGTCGCCGGCGTCGCCCTGACGGCCATGGTCATCCTGGGCGGCGTGTTCTACGGGCTGGTGCGCCCCGGCCTCCCGCAGGGCTGGGAGGACAACAAGCTCGTGCTCGTCTCCGACACCGGGGCACGCTACCTGACCGTCGGTGGCGAGCTGCATCCGGTCATCAACACGGCCAGCGCGCGCCTGCTCGTTCCGGCCGGCGACTTCTCCGTCATCAGCACCGACCAGGACACCGTGGCCGACATCACGGTCGGCGGCACAGTGGGCATCGTCGGCGCCCCAGACGACCTGCCTGCTCCGGATGCCCTCATCTCCGACGGCTGGACAGCCTGCGTCACCGGCCGCGGGCAGACCGCGGTCGGCATCAGCGAAGATCCCATCGCGACGGACGCCCCAGACAGCGGCACGGTCGTCACTGTCGCCGACGAGCTGTTCGTCGTCGCCGGCGAGTACCGCTACGCCGTCGACAGCGACGACGCCAACGCCGTGCTTCGGGCCGTGGGACTCGGCACCTCCGCCCCGATCGAGGTCGACGGCCGCTGGCTCAATCTGTTCAAGCCCGGTGCCGACCTGGCGCCGCTGACCGTCGAAGGTGCCGGTGACACCATCGCCGGCACCGACCTGCGCGTCGGTGCCGTGGTGCACCCCGAGGGCAGCGCCGACGACGAGCGGTACATCGCACTGTCCACCGGCGAGCTCGCCAGGCTCACTCCGGTCGCCTACCAGTTGCAGCTCCTCGGCACCAGCGACGGCGAGGTCGTCGACGTGAGCCCGGCCGAGATCGGCGACCTGCCCACGGCGACGGACCCGGCGGGCGGACGCGACTGGCCGAGTGACATCCTCATTCCCGTCGACGCCGAACTCCTGCCGTGCGCCCTGTCCGACGTGACAGAAGACACCACGACGACGACCTTGGCCACAGCGCCTTCGTCCGACGTGACCGGAGCAGACCCCGTCGGCGTCGACGTGGGAGCGGGCTCGCTCGTGCGGGCAGGGTCTGGCACTCCGGCCTTCCTCGTCGACGGATCCGGCACCGCCTACGCCGTCACGACGGCCGACTCCCTCGAACGCCTGGGTTACTCGGGCAGGGACGTCGCGACCATCGTGCCCGGATGGCTCGACTTCCTGCCGACCGGACCGGAGCTCTCCCCCGAGGCCGCCGGCGCGAGCCCCGCCGTCGAGGCCGCGAGCTCGAAGTGACGCGCCGAGGTATCGGCGTCGCCGTCGTACTCGGAGGCCTCCTCGCCGGCGGTCTCCTGGTGTCGCCGACAGTCGGTGTCGCGCCGGCCGTCGCCGCAGACGAGGTGTGCAAGCCGGGCAACGTCGTGTTCTCGACCGAGAGGCCGGCCGCGTTCTCGCTGCTGCAGACCGAGGCCGCGTGGCAGCGGAGCACCGGGGAGGGCGTGATCGTGGCCGTCGTCGACTCCGGGATCGACGCCGACAACCCGCACCTCGAGGACGCGGTGGTCGGCGGGATCGACCTCGTCGGCGACGGCGAGCGTGCCGACGGTCTGAGCGATCCTCAGGGACACGGCACCGCCATCGCCGGCCAGATCGCAGCCCGCAAGATCCCGGAGTCGGGCGTCGTCGGTCTGGCGCCCGACGCCGGACTGCTGTCAGTCCGGGTCTTCCGGGGCACTGATGACGAGTCGAAGCGCGACGGCTTCGGTCCGACGACGGCTCGGCTGGCCGCCGGCATCCGGTGGGCCGCCGAGCATGACGCAGACGTCATCAACGTCTCCCTCAGCGAGGTCGACGGCTCCGCCGAGCTGCAAGCTGCCGTCGCGGCAGCTCATAAGGCTGGGAGCCTCGTGGTCGCCAGCGGTGGCAACAGGGCGACGGCGGAGGATGCGCGTGACGGCGCCCGGTATCCGGCCGCCTATCCCGGGGTTCTCGGCGTGACGGCATCCGATGCATCCGGAACCGTGACGGACGACTCGATCCACGGGCCGCAGGTCGACGTGTCGGCCCCGGCGCAGTCGGTCACGACCTCCGCGACGGGCGCCGGCGACTGCGTGTACGCCACCGAGGCGCCGTCATCGAGCTTCGCCACAGGCTACGTGAGCGGCGCGGCCGCCCTCGTCGCGGCGGCCCACCCGGCCGATGGGCCCGACGGCTGGGCCTACCGGCTGATGGCCACCGCCGCGCGCACAGACCCCGATCAGCGCGACGACGTCTCGGGGTGGGGGCTCATCCAGCCGGCGGACGCGATCACCCTGCTGCCGTCTGCGACCACTCGCGGACCGGCGAGCCCCTTCGTCGACACCGCGGGCAGCGCAGTCAGGCCTCCCTCGATCAGCGTCACCCCGAGCGACGGCTCGTCCGCCTTCGCCGCCACGAGCGCCGCCACAGCTTTCATCACGATCGTCGGTGCGACGCTGCTGGGCATCATCGCGACGGCCGTCGTGCTGCGCCGGCGCCGTCGAGCCGATGCCGACAGCGGTGCATCGGCATCCGACGGCCCCCCGCGACTCGGCTTCCTGGACCGGCCTGCCGACGAGGAGTTCTGAGCGGCGGCGACGGCCGATGCCGTGATCCGCGGTCAGCCGAACAGCAGGACGACCAGGAGCACCAGTCCGACCACCGAGATGACGGATGCCGCGACGACGGCGCCGACGGAGATGAGGCTCAGTCGGCGGGCCTCGCCCTCGACCGACGGCAGGCTGCCGTCGACGACGCGGGTGGCCGATGCCGTGGGCGCGAGCTGAGCCGGCGGGGCTGACGGCTCCGGAAGGGACCGCGGGCCGTACGGAGCGACGGCGCCAGGGCCTGGCGCTTCCAAGGCCGTGCGCACGAGGGACGGATCGAGCGGGGCCGGCCTCAGCGCGCGGCGACCGCGGCGCACGAGCGGCGCCTTCTCGCGCGGCGGCGCCGGCGGGCGGAACAGGGGCTGCTCGCGGTCGTGGGCCGCTCGGTCGACGACGAAGGTGCCGTCATCGACCGAGGTGTGCTGCCGATCGACCACGGCTGTACCGTCATCGGCCTCTTCGTCGCCGCGATCCACGATGACCGTGCTCTCGGCCTCGTCGTCGCCGCGATCCACGATGACCGTGCTCTCGGCCTCGTCGTCGCCGCGATCCACGATCACCGTGCTCTCGGCCTCGTCGTCGCCACGATCCACGATCACCGTGCGCTCGTCCTCATCGTCGCCACGATCCACGATCACCGTGCGCTCGTCCTCATCGGGGAGGGCCGGCACATCCTGCGGGTTGCTCTCCGGCACGATCACACGCCCGATCGCACGGGGATGGTCGTGTCGTCGATCATGGAGTCGGTCAGGCCGCTGCCGGTGAGGCGGGCTCCTGTCGTGTCGGTGGGCTCGCCGGTCGCGCCGCCGGAGACGACGTCGAGAACGATGACGGTGATGTTGTCCCGCCCGCCCGCGCGATTGGCACGCTGCACGAGGGCCTCAGCGGCGGAATCGGGTCCGCCGCTCATGGTGAGGGTCGCCCGGATCGCCTCGTCATTCACCTCGGAGGTGAGTCCGTCGGAGCAGATGAGCAGCCGTTCCCCATTGGTCACCGGCATCAGCCAGCTGTCGGCCGTGCTGTCCGGAGCCCCGATCGCACGGGTGATGACGTTGCGCTTCTCGAATGTCGCGAGCTCGTCCTGGCGCATCCGCCCCTGGTCGACCAGTTCCTGACCCAGCGAGTGGTCGATCGTGATCTGCTCCAGCTCGCTGCCGACGTGACGGTAGACCCTGGAGTCGCCGACGTTGAACACCAGCCAGTGCGGCCTGCCGTCGTGCTCGACGATGGCGATGCCCGCAACAGTGCTGCCGGCCCCGCGCTTCGTACCGGCCGAGACGGTATCGACGGCGTCGTCGGCGGCGCCGAGGGCGTCGCGGACCTCGTCGAGAGTCGTCAGCTCGCCGCCGGTGACGAACTCACGGAAAGCGGCCACGACCGCCTGGCTCGCCAGGTCGCCGGCGTCATAACCGCCCATGCCGTCGGCCACGAGGAAGATCGGCTGCTCGGCGAGCACCGAGTCCTCGTTCGCCTGACGCTTCTGGCCGCGGTCGGTGACCGCCGCGACGTTCACCACCACACGCTGAACGGATGCCGTCACCGGGTCTCCTCCACGAAGGTCACACGCATGGCCACCTTGCCGAGCACGAACCCGTCGGCGATGGAGACAGCCACGCCAGGGTCGACGAGGATCTCGCCGCCGTGCTCGTCGTAGAGCAGCACTCCATTGGTGGATCCGAGGTCCGTCACGGTCCACGCCCCATCCTCCAGGAGAAGTCGGGCATGCGTCTTCGACAGCGTACGCGTCTGGTCGGGCACCGCGAGGGCCTGTTCCCCAGGAACCTGCGCCACGGGGTTGCGACCGAGCACCACCCGCGGCGCGGTGAGATCGAGCTGGGTTCCGTCGTCGAGGGCGAGCCGCCAGCGCACGCGCGGCCGGCGATCGACCACGACCGTCGCCTCCAGGTCGTCCTCGGTCTCCTCCTCGACGTCGGCCGGTTTCGGCCGACCGGCCGTGATGACGGTGTCGTAGTGGCCGAAGTCGTCGTCCTCGTCGGACTCGTCCTTCTCAGGGGCCGGAGGCGTGAACAGAGGAGCTTCAGCCGGTGCGACCGAAACAGCCGGGGCAGGCGGGATCACCGGCGGGATCACCGGCGGCGCGGCGACCGGCGGAACCACGGCGGGAGTCGCTGGAGCCGGGACGGGCTCGAAGAACACCGGCGGCGAGGTGATCACGGGCGGCGCGGGCGCAGGCGACGGCTCGCCGTGCGGCACCACAGGAGGGGCGACCGGAGCGGCGGGCGGAGCTACGACCGGAGCTACGGCCGGCGGGGTGGCGCGGGGATCGCGAGCCGACGACGAGGCGGCCTGCTCGCGCGGCGCCCACGGGTTCGTCGCGTCGGGCGCGGCGGCGGCCTCCGCGCCGGCATCCGTCACCGCGGTCGTCGCATCGGTCCGAGCGGCGGGCTGTCCCATCGTCTCGGCGATCGACACGTGCGCGACCGGCGGCAGGTCCGGGGCCTGTTCCGGAGCCGGGGCGGCGACGGGGATCACGGAGGCGGCTGCGACGGCGGCCGACGAGGCGACAGCGGCATCCGAGGCGGGATCTCGCGGCGGGATGGCGTAGCCCGAGGCGTCGCGAGGAGCAGCGGCCGGCTCGAGCAGGGGGCCGACCCGCTCACTGAGCGTGGGCACGGACTGCATCCGCCCGCGCTCGGGGTCCGGCGACGTGCTCCCCCAGGCCAGCAGCGTCGCCCAGACCGGGCGCAGCAACACGGCGAGCACTGTGCTGCCTGCTCCCCGACCGAAGAGCAGGTTGATGCGGTATGTGGCGATGACGAACAGGTAGATGCCGTACAGGTTCACGATCGGAATGAACAGGAACACCACCGACCAGGCCGGGACACCACCGCGCGCGTAGACCTCGGCCGTGTTCAGAACGGGCACCCAGCCCTTCCACGACTCGCCACCCAGACGCTGGAACAGCCGCGACAGAGCGAGGGCGTCCCACACGTAGACGGCGATGCCGAGGAGGGAGAAGACCACGATCATGGCGACGAGTGCACCGATGACGGCCGAGGGATCCGACGTGGCTGTACTCATGGGGCGATCTCCTTGCGCATGCTGAGGGGCACGGTGACGGGGCGATTCGAGCTGCGGATGCGGGCGAGGAACGACCGCAGGGTGAGGGCTGTTCCGAGGCGCTTCCAGAACGACGAGCCTGCCCGCAGCGTCTGGCGCTCGTCGTCGACGATGCTCCAGGCCGAGTCGGCGTCGGCAGCGGTCGGCGGATGCTCGGAGAAGACGGCGCGATCGACCTCGCGGGCCAGCTGCTCGGCCGCTGCCCGCCCGACGGACCTCGCGAGGAGCAGTCGGCTCGGCAGCCTGTCGAACGGCACGTCGGCATCAGCGTAGCCGTCGACGAGTTCCTCCCAGGCGCCCACGATGCGCACCTCGGCGTCGGCCGCCCCGCGGCGGAAGCGACGGCGCAGCACCTTCGCCAGCACGATGGCGGCGATGGGCAGCAGCAGGAGCAGAAGCGCCAGGGCACCGATGGCGACGCCGCGCACGATCGGCCAGAATCCCGACGCTGCGACGGCGTCGTCACCCGTCGGCACGACGTCGGCGTCCGAGGCGTCGCTCTGCGCCTGGGGCGGGTCGACGGCCTCGCTCTGCGCATCGTCGGGAACCGTCGGGTTCTCAGGCAGCTGCTCGCCCTCGGTGATGGCGGTCGGCGCCTTGGCGAACTGGGGAGTGACGTCGAACGGCACCCAGCCGCCTCGCGGGTCGCGCACCTCCACCCAGGCGCTCATCTGCGAGCCGGTGCAGACCTCGGTGCACACCGGGATACCGGGAACCTCGTCGGCTGCGGGGAGGCGGATGCCGACCACGACGCGCGACTCGAACCCCCACTCCCGCGCCAGCAGCGACGCGGCGACCGAGAACTGCTCGTCGTCGCCGACCGCAGCCACCAGGGTCGCATCCGTCGCCCTGGCTCCTGCCCGGCGCTGCTGGTCGACGAGCGAGGTGAACAGGGTCTCGATGCGGGCCCGGGAATGCCCGGCGTAGCTCGAGAGGAAGGTGTACCGGCCGTCGGCCTCGAGCGCCTGCACCCAGCTGGTGGAGTCGGCGTCGTCGAGCAGTCCGTGGCTCAGGTAGCCGCGCGCGCGCAGCCTGTCGATGAGCTCGGTCAGCCCGGCTCCGGTGCGCGGCAGCTCCTGCAGCGACGCCCACTCCAGCAGGGCCGGGTACTCATCGGGGTCGAGACCTGTGGCGACACCCTGAGCCGAGCCGAAGTCGGCCGTGGCCTTCTCCTCGTCTGCCGTCAGGGTGTACGAGTCTCCGGGGAGGAGCCCGAAGTCGTCGCCGGCGGGCGCGACATCGACGGCGCCTCCGCTGTCTGCGGCGATGGCGAAGCCGTCGTCGAGGGCCTCGGCGCGCGGACCGGCGAAATCGGGAGCTGCGGCGAGAGCCGACGGCGAGAGCACCCAGACTCCGCTGTAGCCCTCTCCGATCCTCACCCCGAGGTCGATGCGGTCGTCGCCGGCTCCGGCCGATCGCGGCAGGCGGGAGAAGCGCGTGTCCGCCGCGACGTGCACGGTCTCGCCGTCGTAGTCGTCGAGCACGGCCAGCGGGAGGCGACCGACACGCTCGACGTCACCCGAGACGCGGAACAGCTCGGTGTCGAAGGCGTCGACGCCGAACCAGCCGCGATAGTCGCTCAGTGGGCTCGGCTGCTTCTGCACGACGATGCTCGGATCGATGCCGTCGCGCAGCGCGTCGCGGTCGGCGAGCTGGGCTGCAGCCGGGGCGACGGCGAGTCCGCCGACCAGCGCGATGACGATGAGGCCCACAGCGAGGGCGTTGCGGCGCACGGCGATCCAGACGGATCCGCCGCCACCGCTCACGGTCCCGCCGCGGGCGCGGGCGAGCGCCCTGGCGCGCACCAGCCTGGAGCGGCCGAGCAGCCAGCCCACCGTGACGAGCAGGGTGAGCACGGCGAGGAGCAGCTCGCGCGGTGCCGGCAGCTCGACGCCGAAGACGTCGACGGCCGCGCTGGTCTCGCTGGAGCCGAAGGCCACCCCGAACAGCACCATCGCGACGACGGGCAGCGCGGCCAACGGTGTCCACCTGTCGTCGCGCAGCACGAGGGTCGTGCCGAGGAGGGTGCCGACGAGGGTCACGATGAGGAACGGAACGAGCACCGCCTGGTACTCCCCGACGGGAAGGTCGAGGGTGAGCAACTGCTTCCACCCCACGACGACGCCGACGATGCCGTCACGGATGCCGCGGGCGATGCCCGGGATTCCCGTGACGGCCGAGGGAATGGCCACGGGGACCACGACCAGGGCGTAGGCGGCCACGGTCACGAGCACAGTCAGCAGGGCGCCGGTGATGCCGCGCCAGCCGAGACGACGCACCAGGAGGACGATCCCACCGCCGATGACGGCTCCGACGACGGCCACGAGCACGACGCGCCAGGACTGGTACACCGGCCAGGCGGCGACGGTGGCGAGCACCACCCCGAGCACCAGGTAGCCGAGCCCCCAGAGCTCGATGGCGCGATCGGTGCGCCGCTCCCGGGCAGCGAGACGGCGGCTCATCGCAGGGCTCCTCTCGCGAGGAGTTTCGTCAGGTCGTCGAGGGCGCCGATCGTGATCACGGTGATCTCGCGGGCCGTGCGGATGCTGGGCTCGGCCCCGGGCTCGCAGCGCACCGCGACGGTCCGGATGCGGGCGGGCAGGGTGATGGCGGCCTGGCGCATGCGCGTGAGCGGCATCCGTGATCCCGTGACGAGGAAGGCGATCGACAGGTCGGGGAAGCTCTGGGCGGTCAGGGCCGTGACGGCCTCGAGTCGCATGACGTTCGCGCGGGACTCGATGGCGGCCATGCCGTCGAGCATGGCCTTCGGGGTCTGGGTCGGAACGGTGTTGATGCTCATGACGGCATCACGGGAGAACTCGGGGATGGGGGCGCTCACAGCCACGAGCACGTCGCGACCCTCGCGCACGCCGTTGAGGCCGAGCGATGATGCTGCGCTCACGGCCATCTCGAACTCGTCGTCGGTCTCGAACTCCGCGGCGTCGAGGTCGAGCAGGATGGCGATGCGGGCGTGCCGCGACTCCTCGAACTGGCGCACCATCAGCTTGCCCGTTCGCGCCGTCGCCTTCCAGTGCACATGGCGCTGCGAGTCGCCGGCGACGTAGTCGCGCACGGCGTGGAAGGAGAGGTCCGAGTCGGTCAGGTCGCTCGTCGGGGTTCCCTCGAGGTCGCGGATGAGACCCGCACTGGTGCTCGGGATGGCCACGGTGACGGGGTGCACGTAGACGCGCTGAACGTCGGGCCAGCTCATGTCACGGTGCAGGATGCCGAGGGGGTCCCCGCGGGAGATCGTCATCGGGCCCACGTCGATGACGCCGCGACGCTCGGCACCGATCGTGAGGTTCTCGCGGTGCTGGGCGCCGGCGCGCAGCAGGGGAACGTGCACCTCGACGAGGCCCCGGCCGACGGGGATGTCGACCACACCGGGCAGCGACGCACGCTCGCCGCGATTCACCAGGTCGAGGTGACCTCCGACGGTGCTTCCTGCGACCACCCTGTCGCGATCGAGCACGAGTTCGAGCCTGTAGTCATGGGCGCCGAGCAGGAACGGGACGCAGGCCAACAGCAGCAGTGCCGCGATCGCCGCCACCACCCAGGCCTCCACCCAGCCGAAGCCGACCCCGGCGATGACCCCGCCGATCACGGCGATGACCAGCACCAGTCCGGCCGGCGACACGGTGTCGCGGGTCCAGTCCACGGCACGCCGTATGGCGTTCGCTCCGACCCGCGTCGCCCGGCGCACGCCGAACACAGCGCCGGCCACCGCGCCGCGCCGGGTCTCGGCGTAGCGCGTGACGGTCGCTGCACGCGTGCGGGTTCCCGTCGCAGCCGAGGTGCGGCTGAGGCGGGATTCGGTCGGAGAGCTCACGCAGCCCCGTTCTCACGGGGTGGGGTGACGTCGAGCAGGATCTGGCCGATGACGGCCGCGGCCGTGACGCCGTCGAACTCGGCCTCCGGCTCGAGGACGAGGCGGTGGCTGAACGCCGGGATGGCCAGGTCGCGCACGTCGTCGGGGGTGACGAATGTGCGCCCATGGGCTGCCGCCCACGTCATCACTAGCTTCGACAGCGAGATGGCGCCGCGCACGCTGACGCCGAGGCGCACCTCCGTGGCGCGACGCGTGGCGTCGACGATGCGCATGATGTAGTCGGAGATGAGCGGGTTCACATAGACACTGCGCGACATGTCCGTCATCGTCACCAGTGTGTCGGGCGAGACGATGCCTGTGAGCTCGCCCTTCGGCTGCGAGACGCCCTGCAGGATGCGCAGGGTCGCCGCCTCATCCGGGTATCCGATGCTGGTCTTGATCATGAATCGGTCGAGCTGCGCCTCGGGCAGTCGGTAGGTGCCGCCCTGCTCGATCGGGTTCTGCGTGGCGAGCACGAGGAACGGGTCGCCCACGGCCCGGGTGACGCCGTCGATGGTGACGTTGCCCTCCTCCATGACCTCGAGCAGAGCCGACTGCGTCTTCGGGCTGGCGCGGTTGATCTCGTCGGCCAGAACGATGTTGGCGAAGATGGGGCCGGCGTGGAACTCGAACTCGCCCTTCTTCTGGTCGTAGACGGTGATTCCCGTGATGTCGCCGGGCAGCAGGTCTGGAGTGAACTGGATGCGCGAGTTCGTTCCCGTGATGGTCTGGCCGATGGCGCGGGCGAGGGCGGTCTTGCCCGTGCCGGGGAAGTCCTCGAGCAGCACGTGGCCCTCACTGATGGCCGTGGCCAGCACCAGCTCGACGACGTGGCGCTTGCCGAGGATGGCCTGCTCCACGTTGTCGGCGAGCAGCGAGAACGTGTCGGTGAACCAGGCGGCCTGCTCGGGGGCGATCGTCATGCTGTTGGGTCCTCTCGAAGGATGCTGGGGAAGAACGGATGCGCCGACGGTCACGGTGCGGCCGGGGGCGGACCGGTCGGCGTAGGGGTTGGAGTCGGCTCGGGCGGGGCGCAGATGGGAACGTTGTGCGTGATCGGCTGCAATGGCGCGAACGATCCCGTGAACGTGACGGTGAGGTCGGCCGAGAGCCTGTCTGCTGCGAAGGTGAACCCCGACACGGAATACGAACCGCGCGCTGCGGCTGAGACCGACACGAGATCGCCCGGGTTCGTGGTGTCGACCCAGCAGCCGTCCTCCTGCCCGTTCGGATCGTCGAATTCCACGGAGACCGTCGTCGGCACGTTGCCGGTGATGCCCGTCTCGCCGGAGCAGTAGAGCCCGAAGTTCTTGCGGCACTCACGCGCCTTCACGGTGCCCGGAGCGCCATCGTCGGAGAGGGAGAAGTCCTCCCGCCACTGCCCGTACAGGTAGTACTGCATCTCGAAGCCACGGCGCGCCTGGATCTGGGGAGCACGGTCGAGACCGTAGCTGAAGCTCAGACCGCTGCCGCTGGGGGATGTGGCGACGGCGTAGGTGTTGTCACCGGATGGCGCGTCGACCGCCACGAAGGTCAGGACCTGGGTCGAGTTCGACGATGCGACTCCGAAGCCGTTGCTGACACAGGCCTTGACCTGGTAGACCTCGAACTCGGCCAAGCCCGACAACGTCGGACCGGCACCCTGCGCCTCGCCACCGGAGATCGAGAGCGATCCGCCCTTGGCGTTCACGCGGCACTGCGGCTCGCCGCCGTCGCGCCAGGCGACGTAGAGGCGCTCGACGGGCTTCGCGCTGCCGTTGGCGTTGACATCCGCTCCTCCGACGGTGATCGAGGAATTCGTGGCGGCGGATGCCGTGACCCCGTTCGTGATGACCGGGCTGCCGGCACCCTCGACCGTGACGACGACGGATGCCCCGTCGGTCGGGCCCGAGATCGGCGGCTGGAACCGGCTGATCGGCACGATGGTGAGCACCTGGGGGCCTGGCGTCAGGTCGAGCCGCTCGGTCGTGGTCTTGCCCGAGCGGGTGATGGTCTGGTCGCTCTCGACGATGCGGAACGCCTGAGTGTCGTCCGAGGAGGCCACCGAGAGTTCGACGACGGCATTGTTCGGGGCTGTGCGGCCGTCGACGTAGACGGGAACGGCCGTCGCCTCGCCGATCCGCGGGGCCTCGTAAGCCCACGTCGTGACCGACGAGGTGTCGCCGGACTCGCCGACCGAGTTGACGGCACGGGCCGCGTACTCGTGCTTCTCGCCGTTGACCAGGCCGGAGATCGTGCAGGAGTAGACGCCGGCGACCGAGGGCGAGCAGTCGGCCGACTGCTGGCGGCCGCCGCTGTAGATGGCGACGCCGGTGAGGGCGGGATGGGCCCTGGCAGCCTCGCCGAGGGCGACGTCGAGCGTCACGCTGGACCCCGTGTAGGTGCGGGTGGAGATCGACGACGGCCGCTGCGGATAGCCCTGCACGTCGATCGTCAGACTTCCGGTTCCGGTGCGGCCCTGTGCGTCGGCCACGGTGAACGGCACGATGCACTCGCCGCCGAACGCATCCTGTCCCGACGGGAAGGCGGCGTTCACGGCCGTGTCACCGGATGCCGCGACAGTGGCGACATCGCAGGCGACGCCGCCGCCCGAGCCGATGCTCACGAGCTTCAGACCGGCGCCGGTCTTGCCTGCGAACGGGTCGTACTCTCCCGAGACACCGACGACAGGGATGGAGCAGGTACCGGCGCTGACAGTGCACTTCTCGGTGAAGGTCGCACCGCGCGGGGCGTCGGCGGGCGCGACGCCGACGACGAGCGTGATGGCCGCGCTCAACCCCCCGAACGCGGACACCGAGACCGTCGCCGTCTCGCGCGTGCCGGGGCGCGCATCCGCCCTGGCCTCGAAGCCGACCTCGGCGCCGTTCTGGGTCATGGTGAACGCGGTGCCGTCATAGGCAACGCTGTAGTCGAGCTTCGACCTGTCGCCCTCGCGGTCACCCTCCCACGTGGTCATGGAGTCGTAGAGCGCGACGGTCTCGGAGGCAGCCGGCGCGATCGTGCGCGAGAGCGCCGAGAGGATGGCCTGCGGGTTCTTCGGCCTGATGGCGACGGGCACGACGACGTACGACCAGGTCGACTGGCCGTCGATGCGGAGGGGAACGAGGCAGGAGTCGATCCAGGGCGCCTCGCGTCCGGCGGCGTACACGGCGTCGTCCTCGCCGCTCGCCGTGCACGTGGCGGCTGCGCGCTGGGTGGTGAACTTCCCGTCGCGCAGCTGCACGTCATCGGATGCGGGAAGGTCGACGAGCTCGCGCACGTCGATGGTGGCCGACTTCTCCTCGTCGACCTGAACGGGGTCGATTGCGGCCTTCAGCTGCACCCGCATGTTGTCGAAGGCGGGGATGCGCAGGAACCCGTAGGACACGACGTCGTCGCCTGCGGCATCCGTCGCCGTCACCTGGAACGGGACGAGATCGCCCTTCGCCGGGAGCGAGCCCGTGATGCGCCATCCGTCGACGTCGTAGCGCGACTGCGCCCTGTCGCCCCAGAGTCGCAGCTTGAGCCCGGCGACATCGCCGGACGACCAGGTCACCTTGCCCGAGAGCACGTCGACGCCCGATGTCGACAGATCGCCGCGGGTGCGTGCCGTCAGCACAGTGTCGGTGACGATGGGATTGTCGGCACCGACCTCGTCGCTCACCGCGACCACGATGAGGCCCTGGGCCGTGCTCGATGAGGCATCGGAGCGCACCGTGTAGACATAGGAGTTGGTGCCGGTCACGTCGCCGGCGTTCAGGAGCACCCGCCCGTCGGCGATCGAGGTGTCCGAGTCGATCAATCGCTCGAGTCGTTCGTACTCGCTGGTTCCCGCCGGGGCGTTCGGCTCGAGCGCGATCAGCTCGAGCTCGCCCTGCGCCGGGTCGCGGTCGTTGTCGATGGGCTGGATGCGCACGGGAGTCGCGGCGCCGCTCTGCACGCGGGCGAAGTCGCTGAACGTGACCGGAGCAGTGTCGGCCAGCTCGGAGTCGAGCACGCCCACCCGGACGATGCCGGATGCCTCGGCACCGTTGGAGTCGCGCACGGTGTAGCCGAAGCTCAGCTGCCCGCCCGGCACGGCCGCGCCCGGAGCCGTGTAGACGATGGCGCTGCCCTCGGCGGAGACCGAGGCGGTGCCGGAGTTCACCGGGGGCTGCTCGGTTCCGACCAGGATCACGGCGTCGCCGTCGGGGTCGACGCCGTAGGACGGCACCCTGATGGAGACGCTCTGCCCGGTGAGCACGCGGGCGCTGAGCGACTGCGGCTTGGGAGCGCGGTTGGCTCCCGGCGGGAGGACTGTCACGGTGATGGCGGTGTTGTCGGTGCGCGACGGATCCGACTCGAGCGCGACCGAGTAGCCGATGGTGTAGGTGCCGGCCTGTGGCGGCGCGAGGTACCGCACGCTGTCACCGGCGGCGAAGGCGAGCTCACCGGCCGTGCCTGAGCCGGCGACCTCGGGGCTGACGACGAGCCTGGCACCGCGCGGACTCACGTCATTGGAGGTCACGGGGATGCGCACGAGCGCCCCGGCTCGCACCGTGACGGCGTCGGGAAGTGCGATGGGCGAGACCGCAGACACGCTCGGAGCGAGGAAGACGGCGACTGTGCCCGTCACTGCTGCCCCGGCTCCGTCTGCGACGGTCACGTTCGCCCGCCCGATGAGACCGGGCAGACCGTCGGCGGTCGAGCCGCTGACCCGCAGTTCGGCCGAGTCGACGACGCCGACATTGAGGGCGGCATCCGTGCTCTCTGCCGACGACAGCACGAGCACGCGGCCGGTGGTGTTCGACACGGCACCGAAGACGTCGACCGAGGTGTCCTCGCCGGCCCGCACGAACGCCGTGAGAGGCGCCATGGACAGCGGAACGCCTTCGCCCACGACGGTCAGGCGCACGATGGCCGACTGCTCGGACTGCGAGAGCGTGTCGACGACGGAGTAGGTGACGACGTACTGGCCCGGCGCCGACGCGCTCAGCTCGATCTCCCCGGCCGCGGCGTTTGGGGAGACGACGAGCCCCTGCTCGGATGTCGACGATGCGACGGCGTCGACCAGGCGGAACGATCCGGATCCGCCGGTCACATGGTCGGCTACGGCCACGGAGACGGTCTCGTCGACGCCGGCCGTGACGGCCACGGGTGCGGCCTCGAGGGTCGGAGAACCGGTGACGACGACGGACAGGGTCTTCTCGGTGCTGGCTCCGCCGGCATCGGTCACCGTCACCAGCACGTCGACGACGCCGTCTGCGCCGTTCGGATCGGAGTGACGCACGGCCACCCGGCCGTCGGCCATGGGCACGACCGTCACCGGAGCGTCGACGTCGACCGTGCGGGCGTCCGACAGGATGACGGGATCGCCCTCAGGGTCGACCCAGGCGTTCAGCACGGGAACGATGACGGTTCCGCCCGGCAGCACCTGCGGGGTCGGCCAGTCCTGCTGGCAGGCCTCCACGCCGCACCACACCGGGGCCGTCTGCTCCTCTGGCGCCCTGACCGTCAGCGTGACGGTGGCCGGCTTCGACGTCGCGGTGCCGTCGGTCACGGCGTACTGGAACGACGCCTCGCCCTCGCCGGCCTTCACGCGCACGGCGAGCGACTGGCCCGAGGCCACGACGGAGACGGCGCCGAAGCCCTGGTCGCTCAGTCCCGTCACCGAGGCCGGGTCGATCGTGAGCACGTCCTTCTTGTTCGGGTCGTGGTCGTTCAGCAGCACCGGCAGGAGCACGAGCTGTCCGCTGCGCACGCCGAACGCGTCGTCGACGGCCACAGGGGGCTCGGGCTCGGCCACGTCGTCGACGACGATGGCGCCCTCCTGCTCGTCGTCGTCCTCGTCGACAGACCATTCCTCGAGCGGGATGGCCGCGCCGTCGGGCAGGGTCCAGAGCAGACCGGAGGTCGTCTCGTTGAGCACGGCACGATCGCCGTTCGAGCGGATGACCGGGGTCACGGCCTGCACGTTGTCGAGGGTGCCGTCGGGGATGGTGAGGGGCGTCGTCTCCCCCGTCGAGCGAGACCAGATGACTCCGGACGATGTGCCGAGCCAGGCCGCGTGGGCGTCGTCGCCGACGACGACGGGCTGGGCCGGAGTTCCGGTCGCCTCGGCGATGCGCTTCGAGGTCGCGCGCTGGAGGTCGAGTTCGACGAGGCCGTCACCGTCGGCGATGAGCGCCGTCCCACCGTCGTCGCTGCCTGCCTGCAGCACGGCGGCGTCATCGACATCGACGTCGACGGGCGCGTCGCGATCGGAGATCCAGGCCCGACCGTCCGAGAGCAGCACCCAGCCCTCACCGGCCACGCTGAGCGCCACTGCGGCGTCGGCGTCGGGCGGCGAGGCCAGCTCCTGAGGCGATCCGAGGAAGCTGCCGGTGGTCGCGTCGTACGTGCGCACGGCCTGCTCGTCGGCGGAGTACAGAGCCACGAGACCGGCCGGGGAGACCGAGACTGCCGTCGCGACGTAGGCCGCAGCTTCAGCGTCATCGCCGTCTGCACCGTCGCCGCCGTCTGCAGGGGCCGTGGGGGCGGCGGATGCGGCCTCATCGGCGAGCGGATCGACCGGCGTCACGCTGGAGTCCGTGCCGACCCCGCCGAGGAACACCTGGCCGGTGTCGGTGCGGTAGAGCACGTGGGAGCCGGCCGAGACGACCTCGCGGGTGCCGGCCGGTGTGCTCTCGGCCGCGCTGGCAGGGGCATCCGTTCCTGCAACGGCGTCGGCCTCGTCCGCCTCCACGAGATCGATCGGGCTCGCAGCATCGATCGGCCACCGCTGGCGGAGGCCCTGGCTGTAGACCGAGCTCGCGGCACCGGCCTGCACGACCTCGTTCGGGTCGTCGACGGCGCGCACCGTGTCGATCTCGGCGAGATCGGTGTTCACCCGGGCGTACTGCCCGGAGTCCCGGGTAACCCACACCGACGACTCGACGCGGGGAACCTCGGTGGCCTCGTAGCCCTCTGCCGTCACGGCCAGGGTCACGACGACGCCGAGCACGGCGATCGCCGACACTGCCGCGATGATCGCGGAGCGCGCCGGACGTCGGGTCGTGCGTGGGGTACTCATCACAGCGCCCCGGTGATGAAGAGGGCCGCCACTCCGGCGACGGCGAGGAGACCGGCACCGATGCCTGCGCCGACGAGCCCAGCGCGCAGCGCGGAGGGCTGCGCGCCGGCGACGGCGATGCCGTCGCGATCGACGGCGCCTCCGCCATCCCCATCGCCCTGCCGTACCGCGCGGGCCGCGCGCCGCGAGTTCTTCTCGACCGTGGTGACGACGGGGCCCCGCTGGCGGGTGTCCTTGAAGCGGATGGGTGACGCTGCGGCCCACTCGGGGCTGGCGACGTCGAAGGAGGTCGACGGGATGCCGAGCTCGTACTGCGCCCAGCGCAACTGCTCGGCGAACTCGGCCATCGAGGCGAAGCGCTTCGCCGGATCGCGGTGCATCGCCTTCGACAGGATCTCGTCGATGCGCGGCGGAAGGCCATCGACCGGCAGCGCCGTGTACCGTGCGGCCGTGATGCGGCGCACCAGCTGTTCGCGGGTGTTCTTCTCACGCGTCGACGCCTCGAACGGGCTGCGACCGGCGAGCAGGGTGTAGAGGGTGGCGCCGAGGCTCCAGATCTCGCTGGGCACCGAACCAGACACACGCTCCTGCAGCACCTCGGGGGCGCTCCACGGGATCGACATGGCGAAGATCTCGGGGACCCCGTCGTCGGCCGACACCGCTGCCGCGATGCCGAAGTCGGCGAGCACCGGGGAACCGAGGGCGTTGATGAGCACGTTCGACGGCTTGATGTCGCGGTGCAGCAGGCCGGCCCTGTGCGCCGTCTCGAGCGCCCCGGCGATGCGCACACCCGTGTCGAGCACCTCGACGATGTCGAGCGGCTCCTTCTTGTAACGGGCGCTCATGGTGTCGGGGCAGTACTCCATGGCGAAGTAGGGGCGCCCGTCGGCCGAGATGGAGGCCTGGTAGATGGTGACGATGGCCGGATGCGCCGAGAGCTTGGCCATGATGTCGGCCTCGACGTTGAAGGCGCGGCGCACCTCGGGGTTCAGGGCGTCGGCGAACAGCACCTTGACGGCCGAGACACGGCGGGGCATGTCCTGTTCGTAGAGGAAGACATCGGCGAAACCGCCGGATCCGAGCGGACGCACATAGCTGTAGCCACCGATGACCGGCGGTGATGACACCCGTCTGGCCACGTGTGGATCGCCTTTCTGTCAGCTCGGGCTGCTGACAGTCCCGACGTGCTCGAGGCGGACTCTACGTCGAACGCCCCTGGACGGCAACACGGTAGGAATCCCCCAAATCGAGTATATCTCCGGGGGACAGCGCCATCCTCCCCCCATCGTGGAGCAGACGGGGCGGTCTGGAGCGTGCATAGACGACGGTCCCGTTGGTCGAATCGAGGTCGTGGGCCGTGAGCACGGCACCATCGAGATCGACCTCGATGTGCACCCCCGAGATCTCGCGGCCGGGCGACGGAACGACGATGTGCATGGCGCCGGACGGGCCGTCCTTCCACGGGCGACGGCCGAAGACCACCGGCGGCGCGACGGGGGTCCCGTCGGGGAGCACCAGGGTCCAGTCCGGGTCGGGGACTGACGAGACGGGAGGCTCCGGGGTGACGGATGCCTCAGGCTCGAGCCGCCGGCCCGGCACGGACACCGGCGCCGGTTCCGGCGCCGGCACCGGCACCGCCTGGGCTGAAGGCATGGAGTCGGATGTCGCCGGAGCTGTCGGCCCGGCATCCGATCTCGCGCCATCGGTCTTCGCCGCACGCTCCAGGTCGATGCGGGTGGGAGCCGCCGGCAGCCGTATGGGCCGCGTGTGCAGGTGCGCGGCCGAGGCGCGGGCGAGCGCCACCGGTCGCTCGGCGACGCCGATCATCGAGGTGCGCACGACCCCGTCGCGCACGGGCAGGCAGTCGACGCCGTCACGGGCGTCGAGGGCGAGGCGCAGCCTGTCGACGCCGATGGCCTCGCCGATGATCCACGCCGCACCCGGAGGCCCGCTGAACCGCGTCGACGAGGTGCCCGTCATGGTCACGTCGACGTCGCCGCTCACGGCGACGTGGAAGGTGCGCTCGGCTGGGTCGATGACCTCGACGACCGCGAACGAGAGGTCGGGGTGCTCGCCGATCAGCACGTCGAGTGCGTCGGCGAGGTGCGTCTCGTCGTCGTCGAGCAGCGCGTAGACGCCGGCACCCAGCTCGGAATCCGCCTCGGGCCCGAGCAGGCAGATGAACCGGTCGGTCACGATGCCGATGCCGGATCCGCCGTCACCGCCAACTGAGGAGTACTCGAACACGATTCGACCCTATCGAACGCGCAGAATGGGAGAGTCGCGAATGTGGCGCTTTCGACCCGAGCAGAGGACGTCATCCGTGCAGCAGCCCCCCGAAGGTCCGGCCATCGTCTGGCTGCGCGACGACCTGCGCATCGCGGACAACCCGGCGCTGAACGCCGCCGTCGAGCGCGGAGGGACCGTGCTCGTGCTCTTCGTCCTCGACGAGGTGTCCGACGGCATCCGTGGGCTCGGCGGGGCCAGTCGGTGGTGGCTGCACCAGAGCCTGACGTCCCTCGGAGCGTCGCTCGCCGAGTTGGGCGTGCCGCTCGTGCTCCGCCGTGGCGCTGCGGCGAAGATCGTGCCGGCCGTCGTGGCCGAGACCGGAGCCGGAGCCGTGTTCTGGAACCGGCGTTACGGCGGCGCCGCCCGCACCGTGGACACCGAGCTCAAGACGACCTTGCGAGCCGATGGACTCGAGGTGGCGAGCTTCGCGGCGTCGCTCCTGTTCGAGCCGTGGACGATCCAGACCGGAGCAGGCAATCCGTACTCGGTGTTCACGCCGTTCTGGAAGGCCTGCCGCGACGCGCCGCCGCCGCGCGGTCCACTGCCGGCTCCGACGGCGATCGATGGCCATGCCGGGGCTGCGGCATCCGACGCCATCGACGACTGGGCCCTCGAACCGACGCACCCCGACTGGGCCGGCGGGTTGCGGGAGTCCTGGACTCCCGGTGAGGCCGCGGCGAGCGCCGCCCTCGACGACTTCCTCGCGACGAAGCTGGCCGACTACGCCGGCGAGCGCGACTTCCCCGCCGAGGAGGCGACCTCCCGCCTCTCGCCGCACCTGCGCTTCGGCGAGATCAGCCCGTACACGGTGTGGGATCGGGCGACCCGAGCGCGGGCCGAGCTCGGCGGCGCCGGAGCAGAGGGCACGACCCGGTTCCTGACCGAGCTGGGCTGGCGCGAGTTCACGCACCACGTGCTGTTCCACGCTCCCGAGCTCGCCACCGTCAACTGGCGCCGCGAGTTCGACGCCTTCCCGTGGCCGCCTCTCGACGAGAGCGCTCTGGTCGCGTGGCAGCGGGGTCGCACCGGCCTGCCCATCGTCGACGCCGGCATGCGGGAGCTCTGGACGACAGGCACCATGCACAACCGCATCCGCATGGTCGTCGCATCGTTCCTCACCAAGAACCTGCTCATCGACTGGCGGCTCGGCGAGCAGTGGTTCTGGGACACCCTCGTCGACGCCGACGAGGCGAGCAACCCGTTCAACTGGCAGTGGGTCGCCGGATCGGGGGCGGATGCCGCTCCCTACTTCCGCGTGTTCAATCCCGAACTGCAGGCCAAGAAGTTCGACGGCCACGGCCAGTACGTCAAGCACTGGGTTCCCGAGGTCGGAACCGACGCCTACCCCGAGCCGATCGTCGATCTCGGTGAGACCCGCAGGGCGGCCCTCGCCGCCTACGACGTGGTCAGGAACTCCGCGGCCCGCTGACGTCAGGTCCCCGAGGCCGCCAACAGCGCCGTCCCCAGCTCGCTGCGGAAGTACAGCACGCTGTGGCCGTAGCGGGTCGAGGTGACCAGCCCGGCATCCCGCAGCGCCCGGAGGTGCTGATTGACCGCCGAGGTCGTCACGTCGAAGCGCACCCCGAGCTCCGTCGATGACGCGGGCTCGGCGAGCGCCGTGAGCAGGCTCGCGCGGGCCTCTCCCACGATCGCGGCGACGGCCGACGGGTTCGGCACCCGCTCGGTCTCCCACAGAGCGCCCTGCCCGCGCGCCGGGTACATCACCATGGGCGGCCCACTGCCGACCGGTGCCGATGCCCGCCTGGTGAACATCGTCGGAACCAGCGTGAGCCCGAGACCGCCGGTCGCCACCTCCCGATCGACGGGATCGCGCAGCTGCACCGACACGACATCCCTCTCGTACGAGACCGTCGACGACACCCCATTCAGCATCGCCGCCAGTCCCGACTGCGCGATCAGCCGACCGCGGTAGGTGACGTCGGCCTCGAGCACCGCACGCATCCGTGGCCAGTGCGGCGCGAAGCACTCGTCCCAGAGCTGCTGCAGCGCCCGCATCATCCGTGCGATGGCTTCGCGCGGCGGCCCGGAGAGAGCACCCGGAATGCGCCCGTGCACGGCCTCGAGATCCCGATGGAAGGTCGAGGTGCGGATGCGCGCCAGCGCCTGGAACTCATCATCGATGCGTGTGAGGGGCGAGGCGGGTCGAGGGTTCAGGAAGTCGGGCGTCCAGAATCTGTCATCGATGAGCGCGAGCAGGGTGTCGAGATCGACCAGGCTGCGGGCCTGCTCGGTCCGACGCAGCCACGGCAGCTGCAGCGGGAACGCAGACGGGTCCTTGATCGCCCGCAGAGACAACCCGAGCTCGCAGAGCGGCGAGAGCCCGAAGTGCACGCCGCCGAAGTCCGAGTCGGTCAGTCTGTAGCGCAACATGTAGCAGAAAGCTACATCACTGTGGGGCATCCGTCGCGCCAGCCATGATCGATCACGTGATCGAAACGGATGCAGCCCCCTCCCCCACGCGCCTCAGCCCGGCACAGCGCATCGCCGCCTCGATCTCCGATCCCGTTCTGCGCGTGCTCGTGCTGTCGACCCTCATCGGCAGGGTCGGTCGCGGCATCTTCCTCACCGTGACCGTGCTCTACTTCACCCTCATCGTGGGGCTCTCCGCGACCGAGGTCGCGCTGGTACTGGCCGCCTCGAGCGCCGTCGGTGTGGGCGCCTCCCTCCTCGGCGGCCAGCTCGCCGACAGGTTCAGCGCCAGGCGTCTGCTGCTCGGCTTCTCAGCGCTCAGCGGTCTCGGCCTCATCGGCTACGTGTTCGCCACCTCGTTCGCCTCGGCACTGCTCATCGCCTGCGTCGTGGGCGCAGCGGACTCCGCAGCCAACGCGACCCGTATGGCGATCATCGCGCGCGCCTTCACCGGCGCCGCCAGGGTCAACGCCCGAGCGGTGCTGCGCACCGTCACGAACATCGCCATCGCCGTGGGCTCCGCCCTCGGCGGGCTCGCACTGCTCGTGGGCACGGGCGACGCCTACCGCGGAATCATCATCGGGGCCGGCGTGGTCTACCTGCTCGGCTGCACCCTGCTGCTGCGTCTGCCGGCGAGCGTCGACGCCCCGCCGCGCGAGATCGGCGTCGACACCAGCGCCCGGGCGGCGATCACGGCCGACCGGCGCATGCGCTCCCCCTGGCGCAATCCGCGCTACCTCGCGCTCTCGGCCCTCAGTGCGGTCTTCGGCATCCAGTTCGGTCTCGCCGAAGTGGGGGTTCCGCTCTGGATCGCGCACGATACAAGCGCTCCGACGGCACTCGTCGCGGCGGTGCTCATCCTCAACACGATCGTCGTCATCATCTTCCAGGTGCCGTTGTCGCGGGGCACCCACGACATCCGGCGCGCCGGGGCCGTCACGGCGTGGGCCGGCGTCATCATGGCGGCGGCGTGCCTGCTCTACTTCGCGGCATCCGGGACCGGCGTGGTCGCGGCGGTGCTCCTGTTGCTCGTCGCGGCTCTGGCGCACGCCTTCGCCGAGGTGCTCTCGCAGGCCGGCGGATGGGGGCTGAGCTTCGAGCTGGCCGACCCCGCCGTACCGGGCGCGTACCAGGGGGTGTTCTCGATGGCGTTCTCGGTCGGATCGATGCTGGCACCACTCGTCGTGACGGCGGCACTCGCGCTCGGCTTCGCCGGCTGGGCGGGACTCGCGGTCATGTTCCTTCTCGCCGCCTTCGGCACTGACGCGATCGCACGCCGGGCAGCGCGCCGCCTCCTCTGATCTGGTAGCGCCCGACGAAGTCGGACGCGTATCGAGATCCATCGAGATCTGCGCCACGTCTTCGAGCGCCGTCGTCGGTGGATCTCGATACGCGTGCCCGCTGCGCTCGCTCGCTCCTCGCCCAGACACCCTGGCGTAGCGTTCTCCTATGCGCGTGCGTGATGACCCGGCCCGGCCGCCGGGGCTCCGCGAGGCCCGCGTCGCCATCGCGCTGGGCTGGGTGCGCATCGCCGTCGTGGCCGCCGAGATCATCGCCCTCATCGGAAACTTCCGCTACGTGCTCGGCTTCAGTTCCTTCGGTGTCGCCAACTTCTTCGGCTACTTCACCATCCAGTCGGCCATGATCGCCGTGGTCGTCACCCTCGCCGGCGGCCTCGTGCTGTTGAGCGGCCGCAGCGAGTCCGTCGTGCTGCTCACGGCGCGCACGATCGTGCTCGTCTACGTCGTGCTCTCGGGCATCGTCTTCGGCCTGCTCGCCGCCTTCTCCTCGACACGCACCTACCAGATCGTCATCCCGTGGTCGGATCAGCTGCTGCACTTCATCCTTCCGTCGGTGCTGCTCGTCGACTGGCTGGTCGGCCGTTTCCTCGGACCGCGCGTGCCGGCCGTCCCGTGGCTCGCCCTCGCCTGGGCCGTGCCGTTCCCGGTGATCTGGCTCATCTTCACGCTGCTGCGCGGCGACGCCGTCGGCTGGTATCCGTACTTCTTCCTCGACCCGTCGCAGGTGACCGGGCCGGTGGTCATCGTCGCCTACTGCGCAGGCATCCTCGCCGTCATCCTGGGGTTCGTGTCCACCTTCGTCGGCTTGAGCCGGGCACGGATGCTGCATCCGCCCGCCCCGCACTCGTCAGGCCCCGGCTCCACCGTCCACAGCGCTCCCCACTCGTCGAAGGCACGCGAGCGGAGCGAGCGCGTCGAGACGCGGTAGGCGGGGCGGCCGTCAGCCGGACTGGGCGTCGCTCGGCGTGGGAGTCGGCGTCGGCGTCTCGGTGCCAGTCCCCTCGGCCTCGGCGCGCTTCGCGTCGTCGAGGAAGGGCTCCAGACTCGCCAGCAGCTCGGCGAGCACCGTCGCGTCGTCGTCGATGGCGGCGAGGCGGGCGGCCTCCCCCGCAGCGACGGTGCCGACGAGCACCGGATACCCCGTGTCCGGCAGCAGATTCACCCACAGCCCCACCGGAGATCCGGCGGCGATCGTCGACCAGACAGTGGCGTCAGTGCTCCAGAACGGCTCGTCGAAGCGCAGCCACACGCGGTCGGAGTCGCCCATGCCGAGAATCGACACGGCCCGAGCCTTGGGCAACGGCAGTTCGGGCTCGAAGGCGACGGATCCCGACTTGAGCACGCCCAACGGGAGGGTCACGATCACGCGATCGACCGTGAGCGACTCGCCGGTGCGCAGTCTCAGGCTCACCTTGTCGTTGCGGGTCACGACCCGCGTCACGACGCTGCGCAGCAGCACGTCGACGCCGTCGGCGAGGTCGTCGGCGAGGGTGCCGAACCCGGCCAACGGAATCGCACCGCCCACGCCGTCCCCGGGAGCGGTGGCCCCGCCGTTCCAGGCCGAGAGCCGATCGTCCGGCGCGCTGGTTCGCGGCTGCACGACCGAGTCCAGCTGGTAGCCCAACCAGTCGGCATCCGACACCCCGGTGTCATCGGGGGTGGTCGACAAGGCGCCGGCTTCCGACTGCCCGATGGCCAACGACAGCGGAACATCGTGCGGCTGCTTCGACGACCACTCCACGGCGTCGGCCACGGCTGCGGCTCCGACGCCGGACACGGCGACAGCCGTTCCGGCAGCCGTGCGCACCTCGTCGACCCGGCCGAACGAGACCACGTCTCCACCGGCCGCGACCACGGCCGAGTGCAGCGCCTCGTCGCCGTCGCCGATCATCGTGGGTCCGAGGTCGACTGCCAGCGGCCAGGAGTCGCTGGCGCGCGCGTCGATGCGGCCGCCGACGCGGTCACGGGCCTCGACGACCACGACGTCGTAGCCGGCATCGAGCAGGGCCCTCGCCGCAGTGAGACCGGCGACTCCGGCGCCGATCACCCCGATGCGCTCTGAGACGTCTGACGCGGCGATCACCTCACCGGCGGCGCGCGAGCCAGACGCCACGGCGCCGCTCAGCGTTCCCGGGGCGTCATGCGACGTCGCCTCACCGGCGAAGAACACCCTGTCGTCGACGGCGGCGGCGAGGTCGTCGCGGCTCGCACTCGTCGACCCGACTGCGGCGAAGCTCGCGGCACCGAGGGCGAAGGGATCGACGCTCCACCGCGATCGCAGCATCGACAGCGGCTGCGGAACGGCGGATGCCGGAGGCTGAGTCGTCGCGGTCGGCGACGGCGAGCTGGTCGGTCGCGGCTGCGGGGTGCAGGCGGCGAGCACCGAGGTGCCCAGTGCGCCGACGGCTGCGATGAGGAAGGTTCTGCGTCTCATGGATCTCGCGGGCTTGCGCTGGAACCCCGGCCGCCCTCCTCCCGAGCACACGAACGCGATTTCAACCTACTGCACCCGACTGAACGGCCTGAAAAGACGTGAGGATAACTAATCTGGGGGCAGATGCCCAGCATCCACGGCCTTCTGCCAGATACCGTGCAGTATGCGAGAGCGTTCATCAGGCCCTCACATCTCACGGGGGAACATCCATCAGGCGATCGGCATGGCCCGTCTGGCGTTGGCCGCGGTCGAGACCGTCTCGATCGCAGCGAACTTCCAGGCGATCGGGATCACGGCCTTCGACGCGGGCAATTACTTCTGCTTCTTCACTGTGCAGTCGGCGGTCGGTGCCGTCGCCCTGCTGGTGACCAGCGGGGTGCTCGCCGTCACCGGCAGACCCGAATCGAGCCGCATCCACGCCGCGCGATCGATCGTGCTGGGCTACGTCATCCTCGCCGGAATCGTCTACGGCATCCTCGCCGTAGGTTCGGCCGGCGAGGTCAAGCCGATCATGGTCACCCCGTCGGATGTCGTGCTGCACTTCATCATGCCCGCCCTCCTCGTCATCGACTTCGTCGCCGAACGGCGACTGGCGGTGCGCACGAACACGCTGCCCTGGCTCACCATGGGCTGGGCGCTGCCGTATCCCGGCATCTGGCTGGTGTTCACGATGGTGCGCGGCAGCATCGTCGGCTGGTTCCCGTACTTCTTCATCGACCCGACCCGCACCAAGTCGCCGGTGGAGATGGGGCTCTACATCACCATCGTGTGCCTGATGATCCTGGTTCTCACGACCGGATCGCTGGCGCTCACCCGCATCGGGGCGCACAGTCTGTTCGCCGCCACCATCACGGATGCCGGTCCCCCCGTCGTCGGCATCGTGTTCGGGCTGCATCGGGCCGATCCCGGGAGCGCTCACGGGGCACGGCGACCGGCTGTCACGCTGCTCACGCCGGCAGCGAGTGCCGTCCTGCAGTCGCAGCTCGCCGCCCTGTCCACGGAGGGTCGCTGGACATCCTCGGTGTCGTACACCCCGCTTCCCGTCGCCCTCGGCACGGCCGCGCGCGGCGATCGACGATGGGTCACGGCGGCCGCGGCTGAACGAGCGACAGTGCACACGGGGCTCTGGAGCGGCACGAGCTCGTGCGTCGAGCGTCAGCCGGGCCGGCGCATCGGCGGCCAGCTCCACCGCGATCTCGGCTCGCCCGCGTTCGCCGGTCCGACGCAGCGTCCCCCAGACCTGCACGTCGCAGTGCCGCGTTGGACGTCATCGCATTCGACGACGCAGCGCCCGGGCATGCGTCGACCCTCGACGCGCCACTCGGGCAGCCTCCACTCGGGCACGCTGCATGCCGACACGCTCCATGCCGGCACGTTGGGAGACGTCGCCGTCGGCGTCTGAGCGGCCTACGGCAGCCCGCGCTCCAGAACGAAGTCGTCCTCGTAGCGATCTCCGACGAGGAAGTGCTTCGTACCGACTCTCCCGAATCCGTTCTTCTCGTAGAAGCGGATGGCCCGGGCGTTCTCCTCGTTCACGCCGAGCCAGGCCCCTGCGGCACCGCGCTCACCGGCGGCGGCGAGCGTCGCGGCCATGAGCGGACCGGAGACCCCGGTGCCGTGGATTGAGGCGCGGGTGTAGAACTTGCTGAGCTCCACGGTCGGGCGGATGCCGATGGCCTCGGCGACGTCGACGTCCGTCGGCTCCCCGAAGACCAGCATCGTGTAGCCGACGGCCAGCGGGTCGGGGGCGGCATCCGTCGCCCGCTGCGCCCGCTGCTGCTCGGCGATGAGCAGCACGCGGGCGGGGTCGGCGAGGTAGGCGTCGAAGCCGTCCTGGGAGAGATGCGTGGCGATGAACTCGGCGATGGCGTCGGCGGTCGTGTGCGGCGGGCAGGCGAGCGCGAAGGTCGCGGCGGCCAGCTCGGCCAGGGTCCCGGCGTCGGCTGCCGTCGCGGTGCGGATGGTCAGGCTCACGCTCCGACCCTAATCGCGGTGCCATACCGCTCGCTGAGGCCCGCGCGCCGCGCGCCACCGCTCGCTGAGGCCCGCGCGCAGCGCGCGGCCGAAGCGCATCCCGACCCGCAGAGCAGTGGATGTGCTTCGGCCGCGTCCTTCGGCCGGCCCTCAGCGGGCGTGGATCACAGGAACCGCGTGTAGGCCGGGATCGTCAGGAACGTCGGGAACTCCGGCTCCAACGCGACCTGCCGGAACACCGCGAAGGCGTCGTCGAGGCGGTCACCATCGAAGCGCTGCAGCTCCTCTGCAACTGCAGCGACCACGGTCTCGAGCCAGGCGGCGTCGATGCGCCGGCCCTCGCGGGTGATCGTGTTGTCGTTCACCCACTGCCAGACCTGCGAGCGCGAGATCTCCGCCGTCGCCGCGTCCTCCATCAGGTTGTCGATGGCCGCAGCCCCTGTTCCCCGCAACCACGACTCGATGTACCGCACGGCGATGCGCACGTTGTCGCGGACGCCCTCCTCGCTCACCGACCCCCCGATCGATGGGATGTCGAGAAGCTGGGCCGCTGTGACGTGAACGTCGTCGCGCAGGCGGTGCAGCTGATTGCTGCGCTCCTCGAAGACGGCGTCGAACTCGGCTCGCGCCGTGGGGATGAGATCGGGATGCGCGACCCAGGTTCCGTCGAAGCCGTCTCCAGCTTCGCGGCGCTTGTCCGCCGCGACCTTCTCCAGGGCTCGTCCGGTGACCTCCGGATCCCGGCGATTCGGGATGAACGCACTCATGCCGCCGATGGCATATGCCCCGCGCTTGTGGCACGTGGACACGAGCAGCTCGGTATATGCCCTCATGAACGGCACTGTCATGGTGATCTCGGAGCGGTCGGGGAAGACCCACCGACGCCCCCGCGACCGGAACGTCTTGATGATCGAGAAGATGTAGTCCCAGCGCCCGGCGTTGAGCCCGGCGCAGTGATCACGAAGCTCGTAGAGGATCTCCTCCATCTCGAACGCCGCCTGGATGGTCTCGATGAGAACCGTGGCCCGCACGGTTCCCTGCGGAATTCCGAGGTGGTCCTGCGAGAAGGTGAAGACGTCGTTCCAGAGCCTGGCCTCGCGGTGGCTCTCGAGCTTCGGCAGGTAGAAGTACGGGCCCAGTCCCAGCTCGATGAGGCGCCGGGCGTTGTGGAAGAAGTACAGCCCGAAGTCGACCAGGCTGCCCGAGGCGCTCATCGCCCGCCCGGAGCGGTCGTGGAAGCGCAGGTGCTTCTCGACCAGGTGCCAGCCACGCGGCCGCATCACGATGGTGGGCGTCTCGGCCTCACCATCGTGGGTCAGGCCGACGCGGCCCGCGACCGTGTACTCCCTGCCGTCCGGCGACGTGAAGGAGAGCTGGCCTCGCAACGCGTCGAAGAGCGAGATCTGCCCCTCGATCACGTTCGTCCAGGTGGGGCTCGTGGCGTCCTCCTGGTCGGCGAGCCAGACCTTCGCGCCGGAGTTCAGTGCATTGATCGCCATCTTGCGATCGGTCGGGCCCGTGATCTCGACGCGACGGTCCTCGAGACCGGGCCCGGCTCCGGCGACCCGCCAGGACGCATCCGCTCGCACCGGTGCCGTCTCGGGCAGGAAGCGCGGGTCGCGTCCGTTCGCCGAGGCGACGCGGGTCTGCAGTCGTGCTGCGAGCAGGTCGTGACGGATGCCGGCGAACCTGTCGTGCAGTTCGGCGAGGAAGGCGAGTGCCTCGGGCGTGAGGATCTCGGAGTAGCGATCGCCGAGGGGCGCCGTCACCTCGATCCACGGCTGCGACGTCGCGAAGCTGCCGGTCGTGGTGGCGGGCTCGCGGGTCGTCGTCTCGGACGCCCGGCTCGTCTCGCGTTCCAGGGTGCTGGTGGGTGTGGTGTTCATGGTCGTGTCTCCTGTCGTGTCTACCGCCGTGTGAAGGCATCCGTCCCTCCGTATGAAGGCACCGGGCACGCGAGGCCCGGGGATCCGGGAGTTGCGCGAGCGGGATGCCTTCACACGGCGGAGACGAGCGGCGAGGGCCTCTAGAACTGGTGTTCCTCGGTCGATCCGACGAGGGCGAGAGTGGCGCTCGATGGGTTGAGCGCCGTGCTGATGCGGTCGAAGTAGCCTGTGCCGACCTCCTGCTGGTGGCGGGTGGCGGTGTAGCCGTTCTTCTCGGAGGCGAACTCCGCCTCCTGGAGCTCGACGTACGCACTCATGTGGCGCTCGTTGTAGCCACGGGCGAGTTCGAACATCGAGTGGTTGAGGGCGTGGAAGCCCGCGAGGGTGATGAACTGGAAGGCGTAGCCCATCGAGGCGAGCTCGCGCTGGAAGGTCGCGATCTGGCCGTCGTCGAGGTGACGCTTCCAGTTGAACGACGGCGAGCAGTTGTAGCTGAGACGCTTGCCGGGGAACTTCTCGTGGATGGCCTCGGCGAAGCGGCGGGCGAGGTCCAGGTCGGGCTCGGCCGACTCGACCCAGAGCAGGTCGGCGTACTCGGCGTAGGCGAGCCCGCGGGCGATGACGGGCTCGATGCCGTTCTGCACCTCGTAGAAGCCCTCGGCCGTGCGCTCACCGGTGAGGAACGGACGATCGCGCTCGTCGTGGTCGCTGGTGAGCAGCGTGGCGGCGAGCGAGTCGGTGCGCGCGATGATGATCGTCGGCACGTCGGAGACGTCGGCCGCGAGACGAGCGGCATTGAGGGTGCGGATGTGCTGGCCCGTCGGGATCAGTACCTTGCCGCCCATGTGACCGCACTTCTTCTCGCTGGCGAGCTGGTCCTCCCAGTGCACGCCGGCGGCTCCGGCCTCGATCATGCCCTGCATCAGCTCGTAGGCGTTGAGAGGTCCGCCGAAGCCGGCCTCGGCATCCGCGACGATCGGGGCCATCCAGTCGCGACCGGCCTCGATCTGGCCGGCACGCAGCAGGGCGTTGTTGATGCGACGCACGACGGCGGGCACCGAGTTCGCCGGGTACAACGACTGGTCGGGGTAGGTCTGGCCGGCCAGGTTGGCGTCGGCCGCGACCTGCCAGCCCGAGAGGTAGATGGCCTCGAGGCCTGCGCGCACCTGCTGGACGGCCTGGTTGCCGGTGAGGGCGCCGAGCGCTGCGACCCAGCTCGGGTCCTCCTCGGGGGCGAACGCCGTGCCGTCGGTGCGCTGGATGAGCTCCCAGAGCTTCTCGGCGCCGCGACGGGCGAGAGTGCGCTCCTCCCGCACCGGACCGCGGAGTTCGATGACGTCTGCGGCGCTGTAATCGCGACGGATGCCGTCCCAGCGGGAATCGGCCTGCCATTCGAGTTCGAGTTCGGCGGCGCTCTGCGTCTGGTCGCCCGGGCGGCTCTGCGTGGGGCGGGGCGGGGTGCTCATGGGGTGTGCCTTTCGGATCGGACGCCGCCTGGATGCTGCGGCGCTGGTGTGTTGCACCAACACTGCTGCCGTGCGGCATCCGTCGATCCGAAAGGGTGCACAGAAATAACCCCGGTCTTCTGCCGGGGAGAAGAAAGGGTGTCAGAGCGGCCGCGGAGCCACCCGGCCGAGCGTCACTCGGTGACGCCGCAGCGCTCCTGCACGCCCACGATGCTGTCGGAGAAGGCCGTGAGCTGGTCGCCGAAGGCATCGACGTCGATCGACTCCGGATCGGTCGAGAAGGCGATGAGGTAGTCGAAGTACGACTGGCTCGAGGCGACGACGGCGTCGGCTGCAGGCTTGACGTCGGCGTTGGTGACCTGGGCGGCCGCGGCCGTCAGGTCGGCGCTGGCCTCGTCGATTGCGGCCTGGGCTGCTGCCGGATCGGTTCCGAGCATGTCCATGTTCTCGTCGGTGTCGAGGCCCGAGAGCGAGGTGATGGCGTCGTTCATGATGACGCAGGCCTCCTCGACGGTCTGCGCAGCTGCGGCAGGGGCGCTGGCCGCCGGCGCCGGAGGCGTGCTCGCCCCATCGGTGGCACCGGGAGTGGCGCTCGAGCCTGGCGTGGCTGACGGGGTCGGCGTGGCCGATCGAGTCGACGTCGGCGATGCCGACGGCCCTGCGGGCCCGGAGCATCCGGTGAGCAGAAGCGCCCCCGACACGACGACGACGGTGATGACACTGCGATAGCCCACGAATCCCCCTGGTCAACTGCGTTCTGCTGTACTGCCGACCCTATGTCAGGGGGCAGCCGCCTGCCAGTGCCGGTCGACGGATACCTCGAGAAACCGCACTGGCCCCCGAACGGGGGTTGCCCCCGATGAACCCACTCGTCGAGCGGCCTAGCCTGAGGAGACCATGCCGACCCGAAACCTCCGCCTCATCACAGTGCGCTCAGAACGCCGCATCCCCCTCGACTCCTCGACGGTGTGGTCGATGCTCGCCGACCACCGCTTCGACGCCATCTGGCGGGAAGGGGTCGAGGAGATGACCCAGGACACGACGGGAACGGTGCGCAACGGAACCCGCACGGTGGAGCAGTTCCGCATGCTCGGCCAGCGCATGACGAACACGGCGATCATCAGCAGGGTCGACCCCGGCGTCGCCTTCTCCTGGGCGACGACCTCGGGCACCGATGCCGACGGCGAACGCCGGATCGAGCCGTTCGAGGGCGGCGTGCGCGTGGTGCTCACGACGACCTCCCGTCCCGGCAGTCGCATGGAGCGTATGCTCAGTCCGCTCATCGGCTCGTCGCTGCAGCGATCGCTCGATCGCAGCCTCGAGCGCTTCGAGGACCTCGTGCTGGAGTCGGCGCACCAGCGCTGAGCCAATCGCTCGCTGGTCGCCGCCCCGGTTGCACCCACGGCCAGCTCGCAGAGGCCCGAACGGAGTCCGCGGCCGAAGCGCCCTTCGACGCCGCCGAGCTCGGCACTCTTCGGGCGGTCGCTTCGCTCGGGGGCTCAGTGAGCGGCAGGCACCGAGTACACCGACACCCCGTCCACCCAGGTACTGAGCACACGGGTGTCGGCGATCGCCGTCGCGGGCCCGGCGAACGGATCCCGGTCGAGCACCACGAGGTCGGCGAGATAGCCGGGCTCGATGCGGCCGGTGGAGCCGTCGCGTCCGTTGAGCCAGGCGCTGCCGGCCGTGTAGGCCGTCAGCGCTGTCGCGAGATCGAGGCGCTGCTCTGCCGCCCCCAGCGGTGCGGCATCCGACCCCGGACCGACGCGGTTGACGGCGACGTGGATGGCAGCCAGCGGATCGGCCGTCGACACCGGCCAGTCGCTGCCGGCACCGAGCAGCACCCCGGCGCGGTCGAGCTCGCCGAACGGGTAATGCCGCGCTTCGAGCTCGGCGTCCAGGAACGGCAGCGCCAACTCGTCGAGCTGCGGCTCGTGGCAGGCCCAGAGCGCCTGCAGGTTGGCCGCGGCACCGAGCTCGGCGAAGCGCGCCACGTCCACCTCGTCGACGATCTGCAGGTGGGCGAGGTGGTGACGGCGCCGCGGGGCGTCGGCCGCGCTGGCGGGCAACGCCTCCAGCGCGTCGAGCGCCTCCCGCACGGCCCTGTTGCCGAGGGCATGGAAGTGCACTTGGAAGCCGGCGGCATCCGCCCCCAGCACGGCGGCCTCGAGGGCCTGCGGGGTGAGGAAGGAGTGCCCTGAGTTGGAGGTCGGGTGTCCGTGAGCGTCACGGTAGGGCGTGTTCATCGCCGCCGTGAAGTTCTCGGCCACACCGTCGACCATGATCTTGATGCTGTCGGCGCGCAGCCGCTCGGGCACGCCGAGAGCGGCGACCTCGTCGCGGCGCCGGGCCATCTCGTCGAGCTGCGACGCGTCGCGGTCGCGCTCCCACCACAGTGCGGCCACGACGCGGGCGGTGAGGGTGCCGTCGGCGACGGCTCGCAGGTAGACCTCGAGGGTGTCGGGCAGGCCGAGAACTTCGCCGACCATGGCGTCCTGCCAGCCGGTGACGCCTTGGGCGAGCAGCTCCTTCTGGGCTCGGAGCAGGCCGCGGTACGCCAACTCCGGGTCGATGTCGGGAGCGTGCCTCTCGACCAGGGCGACGGCGCCCTCGTGCAGGGTGCCACTGGGCGCTCCAGCGGCATCCCGCTCGATGCGACCGTCTGACGGGTCGGGCGTCTCGGCTGTGACCCCGGCCAGCGCCAGTGCCAGCGAGTTCGCCCACGCTCCGTGGTGATCGCGGTTGCTGAGCAGCACCGGGCGGTCGGCCACGACGGCGTCGAGGTCGGCTGCCGCCGGGGTGCCACCCGGGAAGAACTCCATCGACCAGCCGGCCCCGCGGATCCACGGCTCGTCGGGGTTCGCCTGCGCGTACTCTGCGATGATCCGCAGGCAGTCCGCGGCATCCGTCGCCCCCGTGAGATCGCACTGCAGGATCTCGACCCCGGCCCCGATCGGATGCACGTGGGCGTCCTGGAAACCGGCGACGACGAGCCGGCCTGAGGTGTCGACGAGGGTGGTGGTCGCGCCGACCCAGGTGCGCAGGTCGTCCGTGGGGCCGACGGCGACAATGCGCCCGTCGAGCACGGCGACATCGGCGGCGACGGATGCGGCGGCACCCGCGCTGAACACGGACCCGCCCGTGAAGACGACGTCGGCGATCGGCATGGGGCCTCCTCGAGTGCGGCCCCGCTGCGGAGCGCTCCCTGCGAGCGTAGGCAGGTCGAGGCGTCGGCGGCCAGCGCACACCGACGGGTTGTCAGCCTCCCGTCGGTCAGAGTGTCAGGATGGGTGCCGCATCCGTTTCGAAAGGGCTCACCGTGTCTCGTCTGCTGCTCATCATCGACATCCAGAACGACTACTTCCCGGGTGGGGCGTTCCCGCTGGTCGAGCCGAAGGCCGCTGCAGCGCGCGCCGGCCAGCTGCTGACGGCGTTCCGCGAGGCCGGCGACCCCGTCATCCACGTGCAGCACGTGTGGGATGCCCCGGATGCCACCTTCATGCGCCCTGGCACCGCTGGCGTCGAGATCCACGAGCTGGTGGCGCCCGTCGGCGACGAGCCGGTGGTGCGGAAGGCGTCGCCGAACTCGTTCCTCGACACGGACCTGCTCGAGCGGTTGTGCGCTCTCGAACCCGACGAGCTGGTCGTGGTCGGCATGATGAGCAGCATGTGCGTCGACGCGACGGTGCGTGCGGCCAGCGACCTGGACTTCACCGTGACCGTCGCCCACGACGCGTGCGCCGCGCCCGATCTCGAGTTCGACGGCGCCGTCGTGCCGGCGGCGCAGGTGCACGGCTCGTTCATGGCGGCGCTCTCCGGCAGCTACGCCACGGTGACGACGGTCGAGGAGCTGCTGGCGCGCTGACGCTGGTCGAATGGCGACCGCCCGCAGCGAGACGCGTTCCACCACGAGACAGGCCCGATCATCGAGAACACGCCGGACGGGCCTGTCCTCGGGCGGATGCCGCGATTCGGCCTGTTCCCGCGAACGGCCGGGCCGCGCTCCGACCGCGGACTTTCATCCGAGCCTCAGCGATCGGGTCGACAGAAGAACGTCGATTCTTCTGGTTGCCGCATCCGCGGGCCCGTGACACCATCAGTCCATGATCAGCGCGGATGAGCTCGCTTCCGAGACCCTCGACGAGGAGGTCGGCGTCGACGCGCTCACCCTCGGACGTCGCATCCGGGCCCGTCGCGTGGCCCGCGATCTGACGCTGGAGCAGCTGGCCTCGGCCGTGGACAGGGCGCCGTCGCAGGTGTCGATGATCGAGAACGGCAAGCGCGAGCCGCGACTCTCGATGCTGCGCTCCATCGCGCTGGCCCTCGGCACGACCGTCGACGACCTGCTGCGCACTGATGCCGCCCCCGACCCGCGCGACGCCCTCGAGATCGCGGTCGAACGCGCCCAGCGCGGCCCTGTGTTCGAGGCGCTCGGAATTCCCCGCATCCGTGTCAGCAAGGGCCAGACCGACGAGACCCTGCAGGCGATCCTGTCCCTCCACAACGAGATCTCGCGCCTCCACCGGGAGCGCGCCGCCACGCCGGAGGAGGCCCGCCGCGCCAACGTGGAGCTGCGCGCCACCATGCGTGCCCGCGACAACTACTTCTCCGAACTCGAGACCCTGGCGACGGAGCTGCTCACGGCCGTCGGCCACAACGGCGGACCCGTGTCGCAGCAGGTCGTCGCCGACATGGCCAGCCACCTGGGCTACTCGCTGCACTACGTCGGCGACCTGCCGCACTCGACACGGTCGGTGACGGACAAGCGCAACGGCCGCATCTACCTCCCCACCGAGCAGTCGGCATCGCGCGACTCGCGCTCCCCCATCCTGCAGGCCTTCGCGACCCATCTGTGCGGTCATGACGAGCCGCGAAACTATGCTGATTTTCTGCGACAGCGTGTGGAGACGAACTACCTGACGGCGGCCATCCTGCTTCCGGAGCGCGACGCCGTGAAGGTGCTCACCGAGGCCAAGAACCTGCGCCGCATCTCGATGGAGGACCTGCGGGACGCCTTCGCCGTGTCGTACGAGACCGCGGCGCACCGCTTCACCAATCTCGCGACGGCGCGACTCGGCATCCCCGTTCACTTCATGAAGGTGCACGAGTCGGGCACCATCATCAAGGCGTACGAGAACGACTCGGTGCGCTTTCCGAGCGACGCCCTCGGTGCCGTGGAAGGTACGACGGTCTGCCGCAACTGGACGGCGCGCACGGTGTTCGATGTCGAGGACCGCTTCAGCCCCTGGTACCAGTACACCGACACCAGCACCGGAACCTTCTGGTGCACGTCGCGCATCGAGAAGGCCAAGGAGGGCGAGTACTCGGTGAGCGTCGGAGTGCCGTTCGATCACGTGAAGTGGTTCCGCGGCCGCGAGACTCCCCACCGCGCCGTGAGCCACTGCCCGGACGAATCGTGTTGTCGCCGCGCTCCAACGGGGCTCGCAGACCGCTGGGCCGACCAGTCATGGCCGGCGGCGCGCACCCCGACGAGCCTGCTCGCCGCTCTGCCCACCGGGACCTTCCCGGGCGTCGACCAGACCGAGGTCTACGAGTTCCTCGAGCGACATGCTCCCCGGACGATCTGACCGGAACCGTCGCGATCCCGAACGTTTTCGAGAAGGCGGCCCGAACTCGGGTTGGCAGAATGTCAGGAACGGTCGACGGAGACCAGCAGGTTCCGTGCGGCCCCATCCTGCAGAGAGCGTGATCGATAGTGCACACCACAGTCTTCGAACGAGCCCGGCCGGCGGCATCCGTCGTCAGCCATGCGCTGAGCGGAACCAGGCAGGCCTCGTTCTGGCTCGATGACCTGGCCGAGGCGACGCCCACCTACCCCCGACTGACGGGCGACCTCGTCGCCGACCTGGTGGTCGTGGGCGGCGGCTACACGGGGCTCTGGACCGCGCTGCTCGCCAAGCGTGAGCGGCCGGAGGCACGCGTTGTGCTGCTTGAGGCGAAGACGATCGGCTGGGCGGCGTCAGGTCGCAACGGCGGCTTCTGCGAGGCCAGCCTCACCCATGGCGACGAGAACGGCATCAGCCGCTTCCCACAGGAGTTCGACAGGTTGCAGGAACTCGGGCTGGCGAACCTCGACGAGATCGAGACCACGCTGCGCGAGCTCGGCGTGGACGCCGAGCTCGAGCGGAACGGCGCCATCGACCTCGCCGTGGAGCCGCACCAGGTCGAGTGGATGCGCGAGAGCGCCGGCGAACACGCGCTGTTCCTCGACGAGACCGCGGTTCGGGCCCAGGTGAACTCTCCCACCTATCTCGCCGGCGTCTGGCACACCCGCACCTCGGCTCTGGTGCACCCGGCGAAGCTCGCCTTCGGGCTGGCGCAGGCCGCCGCTGCCGCCGGTGTCGAGATCTTCGAGAACTCGCGAGTGCTCGGCCTCGACACCGCAGGCCTCAGCGTGGCGCAGGGAACAGACGTGCGCACGGCGACCGGCACGGTGCGCGCCGTGCGCACGGCTCTCGCGACCAACGTCTTCCCGAGCCTGCTCAAGCGCAACGCCCTGCAGACCGTTCCCGTCTACGACTACGCGCTCATGACCGAGCCGCTCAGCAGAGACCAACTCGACGCCATCGGCTGGGGGAACCGGCAGGGCCTCGGCGACTCGTCGAACCAGTTCCACTACTACAGGCTCAGCCGCGACAACCGCATCCTGTTCGGCGGCTACGACGCTGTCTACCACTACGGCGGCCGCATCCGTGCGGAATACGAGAACCGACCCGAGACCTTCCGCACCCTCGGCGAGCACTTCTTCACCACCTTCCCGCAGCTCGAGGGGCTGAGGTTCAGCCACCAGTGGGCCGGCGCCATCGACACCTGCAGCCGATTCTGCGCCTTCTTCGGCGCTGCGCGCGGCGGCCGCATCGCCTACGCCACCGGCTATACCGGGCTCGGCGTCGCCGCGACCCACTTCGGGGCGAAGGTCATGCTCGACCTGCTCGCCGGCCGCACGACCGAGATCACCGAGCTCGAGATGGTGAAGTCGCGTCCGCTGCCGTTCCCGCCCGAGCCCCTCGCCTCCATCGGCATCCAAGCCACCCGCTGGTCGCTCGATCGTGCCGACCACAACCGCGGCGAGCGCAACCTCATCCTCAAGGCCCTCGACGCCGTCGGCCTCGGGTTCGACTCCTGACGTCGCAGCCCAGCCTCATCCCCACCCCAAGCCCCACCCCGACGAGAGGACCAGCCGTGAGCTCTCCATCCCCTGCCACCGCCGTCATCGCCGACGCCGCCGACGCCACGGGATCGGTGAGCCTCCGCGGAATCACCAAGATCTTCGGCTCGGCCACAGCGGTCGACTCCATCGACCTCGAGGTGCGCTCCGGCGAATTCATCTCGCTCCTCGGCCCGTCGGGGTGCGGTAAGACGACGCTGCTCCGCATGATCGCGGGCTTCGAGCATCCGGATGCCGGAGACATCGTCGTGGGCGGCCAGTCCGTGGTCGACCTGCCCCCGCACAAGCGCCCGGTGAACACGGTGTTCCAGTCCTACGCCCTGTTCCCGCACATGACCGTGGCCGAGAACGTGGCATACGGCCTGCGCCAGAAGCGCGTGCCCAAGTCCGAGATCGCGCAGCGCGTGCAGGACTCGCTGGGCCTCGCCCAGATGGTGAGCTTCGCCGACCGCAAGCCGTCGACCCTCTCCGGCGGCCAGCAGCAACGCGTCGCCCTCGCCCGGGCCCTCGTCAACCGCCCCAAGGTGCTGCTGCTCGACGAGCCGATGAGCGCCCTCGACCGCAAGCTCCGCGAGGAGATGCAGATCGAGCTGAAGCTGCTGCAGAAGGAGCTCGGCATCACCTTCATCTTCGTCACCCACGACCAGCAGGAGGCGCTCTCGATGAGCGACCGCGTCGTGGTCATGCAGAGCGGAAGCGTGCAGCAGATCGGCAGCACCCAGGACGTCTACCTGAAGCCTGCCAACGAGTTCGTCGCAGGCTTCATCGGCAAGCAGAACTTCATAGACGCGTCGGTGTCGGGAACGGATGCGCTGGTCGCGGCAGACGGCACGTTCGCGGTCTCGGGCCTTCCGACCGGCGCCCGCGACGGCAGCGAGGTGCGAGCGGCGATCCGCGCCGAGGCCGTGCACGTCTCGGCGCAGCGTCCGGCCGGTGGCGGCCTCGAGGGCACCCTGGCGGGCATCTCCTTCCTCGGCGATGCCATCCAGTACGTCGTCGTGACGAGCTCCGGACTCGAGCTGATCGCCCGCGCGACACCGGATCGGGCCGAGCCGCTCGGCACCGGCGACACCGTCTGGTGTTCGTGGGACGCCAGCGAGCTGCGCGTGTTCGAGGCGGCCTGAGATGGCGGATCGCCCGGACATCCGCGCGCTGATCCCGCGTGCGGCATCCGCCCAGATCAGCCGCAGAGCCCTGCTCTCGGGTTTCATCGTGGTGGGAGCGACCAGCGTGCTCGCCGCCTGCTCCAAGAGCACGGGCTTCGCGCCGTCGAAGCTGCCGGACGGGGTGACGGAGAACCACCTCAACGTCTACAGCTGGGGCGACTACGACGACCCGGCGAACATCGCCGCCTTCCAGAAGACCGGGACGAGCGTGCAGTTCGACAGCTTCGGCTCGAACGAGGAGCTCATCGCCAAGCTCGGCGCGACGCGCGGAACGAGCGGCTACGACGTGATCGTGCCGACGGGCAGCTACATCCCGATCATGTCGGAGAACGGCCTGCTCGAGAAGCTCGACCACAGCATGCTGAAGAACCTCGGCAACGTCGATCCCCTCTACCTCGACCAGAGCTGGGACCCCGGCAACACCTACTCCGTCTGCAAGGACTGGGGCACGACGGGGTTCGCCTACGACACGCGCGCCATCCCCGGTGAGCTCACATCGTGGGCCGACTTCCTCGAGGCCGCCACCGGCGCTGCCAGCGGAGACGTGTCGCTGCTCGAAGACCCGTGGGAGGTCGCGAGCATCTACTTCGCCGCCAACGGCATCGACCCGAACACCACGGAGAAGGCCGACCTCGCCGCCGCAGACGAGTACCTCGTGAACACCCTCGCCCCGCACGTGAAGGCCTTCAACTCCACGGCCGTCACGAGCGGCATTCCCGAGGAGACCTTCACCCTCATGCAAGCCTTCAACGGCGACGCCAGGCAGGGGCTGCTCGCCAGCGACGACCCCGACAGCTGGAGATTCGTCTACCCGACTCCGACGGCCAACCTCTGGATGGACACCTGGGCCATCGCCAAGGGCGCGCAGAACATGGACGCCGCCTACGCCTTCATCGACTACATGCTCGAGCCCGAGGTCTCCTACCGCGAGGTGGACTACATCGGCTACAGCACGGGGGTGAAGGGCATCGACGAGCTGGCGGAGGAGAACGAGTTCGACTTCCCCGAGCTGGTCTTCCCCGCGGCCGACGTGATCGAGCGACTGACTCCGGCCGAACTCAACGACGCTGCCGGGCAGCTCGTGAAGACCCTGAACCGCATGATGGCGAAGGCAGGTTCGTGATGACGACGGATGCCGCTCCCCGCACGACAGCCCCGAGCAGCGCGCCCGGCACACCCGATGCGCCCCGCCCCCGCCGTCGCCGTCGCCGTCGCATCTCCGGCTACGAGGCACTCGGCTTCCCCACCTGGGCGTACGTCGTGTTCTTCTTCGTGGTGCCGCTCGGCCTCGTGCTCTGGTACTCCTTCGGCTACAAGCCCGACCTGTTCAACGCCCACGCCAACGACGTCCTGAGCCTCGATCGCTACGTGGAGGCCCTCGACGCCACCTTCATCGGCACGTTCTGGAACACCCTGCGCATCGGAGTCGTCGGCACCCTGATCTGCCTCGCCATCTCGGTGCCGTTCGCCTACTGGCTGGCCGTGAAGCTCGACCCCAAGTGGCGCCCCCTCGCCCTCGCCCTCGTGCTGGTGCCGTTCTGGACGAACTTCCTGGTGCGCACGCTCGGCTGGCAGATCATCCTGTCGCCACGCGGGTTCGTCTCCGACGCCCTGCAGAACCTCGGCATCATCGACGGCAGGCTCGACGTGCTCTACACGGCCGGGGCCGTGCAGCTCGGCGTGGTCTACAACTACCTTCCGCTCATGATCCTGCCGCTCTACGTCGCCATCGACCGCGCCGGCCCCGCGCTCCGCGAGGCCAGCGCCGACCTCGGAGCGAACCGGTGGAGGACGCTCTGGAATGTGACCCTTCCGCTCGCGGCCCCCGGGATCGCATCCGGATGCCTGCTCGTCTTCATCCCGTTGATGGGCGATTACATCACGGCGTCGGTGCTGGGTGGAGCGCAGGGCAACATGATCGGCCAGCTCGTGGCCAGCCAGTTCAACACCGCTCAGAACTGGGCTCTGGGGTCTGCCATGGCCGTGCTGCTCATGCTCTTCATCGCCGGCGCCGTCGCGGTCTTCGGCGGAATCGCCCTCATCGTGCGGGCGCTCGTGCGCCGAGCCCGTCGCGTCGATCTGAACGTCGAACTCCCGGAAGGTGCCTCATGAGTGCGAACACGGCGACGGCGGCTGTGGCCGCGATGGATCCGGCACGGGTGCGGAGAGCATCATCCAGTCCCCGGCGGCGACGTCGTGTCGACCCCGTGCGCGTCGGGCTCGCGATCTGGGGCATCGTGGTGTTCGCGTTCCTGTTCCTGCCGATCATCGTGATGTTCGCCTACTCCTTCAACACCGGCCGCCTGCTGGCGTCGTGGCAGGGCTTCGGCTTCACCGCCTACACCTCTGCGCTGGCGAACCCCGTGATCGTCGGCTCGGTGATCACGTCGATCTCCGCTGCCGCCGGCGCTGCGCTCCTCTCCACGCTGCTCGGCACGCTCGGCGGCATAGCGCTGGCCCGATCGCGCGCGAGCTCGCTCTCCGTCCTGCTGGCCACGGTGATCCTCGGCATCACGCTGTTCACCCCCGAGATCGTCGACGCCGTCTCGATGCTGCCCTGGTTCGTGAGTCTCGGAACCGACGCCGGCATCGGCCTGTTCAACAACGGTCTCGTGCGTCTCGTGGTCGCCCACGCCGTACTGTCGGTCGCTGTCGTGACCTTCATCATCAGGGCACGGATGGCCGGACTCGACGCCTCCCTCGAGGAGGCCGCGGCAGATCTCTATGCGACACCGTGGCGCCGCTTCACCCAGATCACGCTGCCCGTCGCGAGTCCGGCGATCTGGGCCGGCGCACTGATGTCGTTCACCCTGAGCCTCGACAACACCATCGTGTCGAGCTTCGTGCAGGTGCCCGGATCGACGCCGTGGCCGGTGTACATCTTCGCGTCGCTGCGTGTGGGCCTGCGACCCGAGATCGCGGCAGTGTCGACGGTGATGTTCCTGCTCACCCTGCTGGCGCTCGGCGTCGTCGCCTACGTGCTGCGACGGGGCGACCAGAGCGCCGAGGACATCGCGAAGACCCTGGCGGCCGGGTAGACCATGATCGACTCGACCCTGAAGACGGCGGCGCTCGCCCTGTCGATGTCGCTGGAGCCCGTGGCTGGCGAGCAGATCGTGGACGGAACCCCGCAGACCGGTTACGTCGAGCTGGCGCCGGTCGGCGACGGCACCGACATCGGCGTGTGGGAGATGACGGCCGGCGCGATGAGCGACACCGAGGCCGACGAGGTGTTCGTGGTCATCGCCGGGTCGGCCGAGGTGGAGTTCCTCGAGTCCGGCGAACGGGTGGTCTACGCCGTCGGCGACATCGGGCGACTGCAGGCCGGCCAGCGCACGATCTGGCGCGTGGCCGATCGCATCCGGAAGGTGTACGTCACCTAGCTGCTCGCTGAGGCCCGGACGAAGTCCGCGGTCGAAGCGCTTCCGCCGCGACGGTGTCGGGCTCCTTCGGGGCGCTTCGTGTCCTCAGTACGGCTCTCAGCGGCCGGGTGTCACCGCCGCGCCAACAGTGCAGCGTGCAACGCGCTGACGGTCTCGCCGTCGTCGAGGTCGACGTCGAGCAGGTCCTCGATGAGGGCGATGCGCTGGTAGAAGACCGAGCGCGAGAGGTGGCTGGCGGCAGCGGCCTTCGTGCGGTTGCCCGGATGCGACACGTAGGCCAGCAGCACCGCGAGCAGGTCGCCGTCCACCTCGAGGTCGTACTCGATGAGCGGCCGCAGCATCTGCTCGCTGTGCGCCTGCAACCGCGGGTCGCCGGCGAAGGCCGCGACCAGCCGCAGCAGCGGACGGTTCTCGGCCCGCAGCACCGCCACGCCGCGTCCTCGCTCCTCCCGAGGCGAGCGCAGCAGCTCCTGGGCCTCCTCGATCGAGGCGATGAGTCCGCTGAGGTCCCGCGCGACGGCACCGACCCCGATGATGAGGCCCGAGCCACCGCGGGCCAGGCGTCGCGCGAACTCGTCGAAGACCGCATCCGTCAGTCGGGCCTCGGGGGGAACCGACAGCGCCAGCACCTGGCCGCCGCCCTCGGCGCGGGGTGCGGCGATGACGGGTCCGCCGAGCAGGCTCGCGGCGGCGAGCACGTCGACCGGACCCTGGGCGCCACCGTTCCCGACGCCTGGATGCACGGCGATTCCGACCAGGGCACGGCCCCGCACGGGCAGCCCCGCGGCCTCGAAGCGAGCCGCGATCCCGGCATCCGAGCTGTAGCGCGCGCCCAGCAGGTCGGCCAGAAGTTGCTCGTTGCCGAGCCTGGTCCACTCGTCGGCGTCACCTTCCGCGAGCCGACCGATGGCCAGGGCGACGGCTGCCTGCTCCATCACCTGCGATCGCCCGGCCGTGTGCGGCTCGCCCGGCAGTGCGATGAGGGAACCCCAGCGGATGCCGCGAGCCTCGACGGCGACGGTGTCCCAGCCGGCGGCATCCGTCGTCGGCGTCTCCCGGGTCGTCTGGGTGGCCTGCGCGGTCTGCGGCGTCTGCACGCTCGCGTCGCGGTGCAGCGTGCGCGATGTCGACTCCCAGTCGGCGAGGGCCTCGTCTCCGGCGTCGAGCATCTCGGCAGCGACCACCCTGTGGTTGAGATCCTCGAGAACGACGGGAGCGCGCAGCACCCTCGCGAGCTGTTCGACGATGTACTCGGCCGTGCTGCCGCGCAGGCTCAATCCGATGAACAGCTCGTGCAGCCGGTCGCGCTCACGCAGCGCATCGGCCTGCTCCAGGATGATGCGGCTGTGCACGGCTTCGGTCACCGCGACGAACTTCACGATGCGCCGCAGCACGATGAGTGGCAGCCCGGCCTCGTCGCAGGCCTCGACGAGAGCCGACGGCACGGCGTCGAGGCGACCGCCGAGCTCGAGCACGAGACCGGCGACGCGCACCCGCCGGAGCCGCTCCACGAAGGCCGTCAGTTCGGCTGGCTCATCAGACCAGCCGGCCCCCGTCGAGAGCAGAAGCTCACCGCCGTCGAGCAGGTCGGCCGCGTCGAGGTTGTCGCTCACGTGCACCCAACGCACGGCCCGATCGAGGGCCCCGGTGCCCGCGACGATCTCGGGATCACCAGCCTGCAGGACGGGGAGCCGCACGATGTCGAGCACGGTCGGAAGCGAGGCCTCGAAGCCACTCGGACGATCTGTAGCATCCGTCGGCGAACCGCGACGTTCTGGCATGGATATCACCTTCGGCGCTCTGTGATCATGGGGAAATCCAGCATAAGCCGGTGTCGGGCAGACCGTTCGACGGATCCAGAAAGCGAGACCGCCATGGCACTCGTCCAGCACTTCATCAACGGCGTCGAGACCGGCGAGCCCGAGCGCACAGGCCCGGTGTTCAACCCGGCCACGGGCGCGAGGCAGCACGACGTGGTCTACGCCTCCGTCGCCGACGTCGAGCAGGCGATCGCTGCGGCGAAGGCCGCACTGCCGGGCTGGCGCGCCACCAGCCTGATCAAGCGCGCCGACGTGTTCTTCCGTCTGCGTCACCTGCTGCGCGAGCGCACCCCCGAGCTCGCCGCCATCGTCACGAGCGAGCACGGCAAGGTCCTCTCCGATGCGGCCGGTGAGATCTCGCGCGGCCTGGAGAACGTGGAGTTCGCCGCCGGCCTCGTGCACCTGCTGAAGGGCGAGCGCAGCGAGCAGGTCTCCAGGGGCGTCGACGTGCACTCCGTGAAGCAGCCCGTCGGCGTCGTCGGCGCCATCACCCCGTTCAACTTCCCCGTCATGGTGCCGCTCTGGATGGTCGCCAGCGCCATCGCCTTCGGCAACACGGTCGTGCTGAAGCCCAGCGAGAAGGATCCGTCGGCGTCGCTCTTCCTGGCCAAGCTGTTCCAGGAGGCCGGCCTTCCCGACGGCGTGCTCAACGTCGTCAACGGCGACAAGCTCGCCGTCGACACCATCCTCGACAGCCCCGACGTCGCCGCCGTCTCCTTCGTCGGTTCCACCCCCATCGCCCAGTCGATCTACCGTCGCGCGAGCGACAACGGCAAGCGCGTCCAGGCCCTCGGCGGCGCCAAGAACCACATGGTCGTGATGCCGGATGCCGACATCGACGCCGCGGCCGATGCCGCTGTGTCCGCCGCCTACGGCTCGGCAGGCGAGCGCTGCATGGCCGTCTCGGTGCTGGTCGCCGTCGGCGACGTCGCAGACGACCTCGTCGAGGCCGTGCGTTCGCGCATGGGGACGCTCGTCATCGGCGACGGAACCGACAGCGCCAGCGAGATGGGTCCGCTCATCACCCGCGAGCACCGCGACAAGGTCGCCTCGTACGTCACGGGCGCCGCCGCCGAGGGCGCATCCGTCATCGTCGACGGCACCGAGAAGCAGTTCGACAACGATGGCTTCTTCGTGGGCGTGAGCCTGCTCGACCACGTCACCACCGAGATGAAGGCCTACCAGGACGAGATCTTCGGCCCGGTGCTCTCCGTCGTGCGCGTCGACTCCTACGAGGCCGCTGTCGCCCTCATCAACGCCAACCGCTTCGGCAACGGCGTCGCCATCTTCACCCGTGACGGCGGCACCGCGCGCCAGTTCGAGTTCGAGGTCGAGGTCGGCATGGTCGGCGTCAACGTGCCGATCCCGGTGCCCGTCGGCGCGTACTCGTTCGGCGGCTGGAAGGACTCGCTGTTCGGCGACTCGCACATCTACGGCCCCGAGTCCGTGCACTTCTACACGCGCAGCAAGGTCGTGACCACGCGCTGGCCCGACCCGTCGGAGTCGCAGGTCGACCTCGGCTTCCCGAGCAACCACTGAAGCCACCCCTCGCCTCGAGTTGCCCACTTCCGCCAGTCGGAGCACGCCCGCACTGGCGGAAGTGGGCAACTCGCGAGATCCAGAAGAGAGCCGAACCATGACCGACACCTTCACGACCTCGACCGCCTCCTACGTCGACCGCCACGGCAGCACCCACCAGCTGCCGGATGCCGCTGCCGACGCGCAGGTGCGCGCCGACGACCGCGGCCACGTGTTCCACTCCTGGAGCGCTCAGGCGAAGATCGACCCGCTGCCCATCGCGACTGGCGAGGGCTCCACGTTCTGGGACTACCAGGGCAACGCCTACCTCGACTTCTCGTCGCAGCTGGTGAACCTCAACCTCGGGCACCAGCACCCCGATCTCGTCGCCGCCATCCAGCAGCAGGCCGGCCGGCTCGCCACCATCCAGCCGATCATGGCGAACGATGTGCGCGGCGAGCTCGCCCGTCGCATCGCCGATGTCGCTCCCGGCGACCTCGACAAGGTGTTCTTCACGAACGGCGGTGCCGATGCCAACGAGTACGCCGTGCGCATGGCGCGCGCCGTCACCGGCCGCCGCAAGGTGCTCTCGATGTACCGCAGCTACCACGGTGGAACGGCGACTGCCATCTCGCTCACCGGCGACCCGCGCCGCTGGGCGAACGAGCCGAGCGACGGGTCCGTCGCGCACTTCTTCGGCCCGTACGCCTACAGGTCGGCATTCCACGCGACCACCGAGGCCGAGGAGGCGCAGCGTGCTCTGGAGCACCTCGAGAACCTCATCGTGCTCGAGGGCGCGAACACCGTCGCCGCCGTCATCATCGAGACCATCGTGGGCACCAACGGCGTTCTCGTGCCGCCGGCCGGCTACCTTCCCGGTGTGCGCGCCCTGTGCGACAAGTACGGCATCGTCTACATCGCCGACGAGGTCATGGTGGGCTTCGGCCGTATCGGCGAGTGGTTCGCCGTCAACCACTTCGGCGTCACCCCCGACCTCATCACCTTCGCCAAGGGAGTGAACTCGGGCTACGTGCCGCTCGGCGGAGTCGTCATCTCCGAGCGCATCGCCGCACATTTCGACGACGTCGCCTTCGCCGGCGGCCTGACCTACTCCGGACACCCCCTGGCCTGCGCCGCCGGAGTCGCCACCTTCGAGGTGTTCGAGCGCGACGCCATCCTGGAGCGCGTGCGCGACCTCGGATCACGCGCCGTCGAGCCCGCCCTGCGTGCGATGGCCGAGCGGCATCCGTCGGTCGGAGAGGTGCGCGGAGTCGGCCTGTTCTGGGCGATCGAGCTCATTCGTGATGCGGCGACGCGCGAGCCCCTGGTTCCCTTCAACGCCTCGGGCCCGGATGCCGCTCCCATGGCGGAGCTCGCCTCCGCGTGCAAGGCCGCCGGGCTCTGGCCGTTCACGCACTTCAACCGCGTGCACGTCGCTCCCCCGCTCGTCATCACGGAGGAGGAGCTGGTGCGCGGCCTGGCGATCATCGACGAGGCGCTCGAGGTGGCCGACCGCTACGTAGCGTGACCCTCGCACGCCGCGCAAGGGGTCCCCACCCCTGAGGTCGGCTTCCGAGGCGACCGCTAGGCTGACGGACGCTCGACCCGCGACCCGGGGGCCGAGCTTTTCCGACGACAAGGACACCACGCATGGTCACGTTCTCCATCCTGCTGCTCATCGGCCTTCTCGGCGCCGTCTTGGCCCTCATCGACGGCGTGCAGCGCGCTCGTGGACGCGGCACAGCTGTCCTCGCGATCATCGAGATCGTCGTGGCAGCCCTGTTCCTGCTCTCGCTCTTCATTCCGGGCATCCCGTTCGGTTCGCTCGTGCTCGCCGTCGTGACTCTCGTCGTGCTCATCGTGCAGCTCGTGCTGCGCGGCGGACGCAAGCGCGCAGGAATCGGCCTCACCGTCGCCGCCATCGTCCTTCTGGTCGTCTGGATCGTCCTGGTTCAGAACTGGCTGGTCATCCCGGGCGTCAACTAGGCGAGAGACTCCGCTCGCTGAGGGCCGAGCGCAGCAACCGCCAGACTCCGCTCGCTGAGGGCCGAGCGCAGCAACCGCCCGAAGCGTCGGTCAGCGCGCTTCGACCGCGCGCTGCGCGCGGGTCTCAGCGAACGGAGACCAGCACCCCGTCCTCGCGGCGCGGGATTCCCAGCGGGTTGCCGTCGGCGAGTTCCGCCGGGAGAACTGATGCCGGAGCATCCTGGTAGGCGATCGGCTGCAGGAACCGCCGGATGGCCGACGCCCCCACCGAGGAGTGCAGCGAGGCCGTCGTCGCCGGCCACGGACCCCCGTGCTGCTGCCCCCACGCGATGGCGACACCTGTCGGCCAGCCGTTGAAGATCACGCGGCCGGCGATCCGCGAGAGTGCGGCGGCCAGAGCCGGCACGTCCTCCTCCGGAGCGTGGTGGATGCTGGCCGTGAGCGATCCGTCGAGCACCGCGAGAGCGGCGCCGAGCGCCGCGGGGTCGCCATCCGGATACCGCACCAGCACTGTCAGCGGGCCGAAGTGCTCTTCGAGGAAGGCCTCCGGCTCGGCCACGAAGGCATCCAGGCTCACGGCGACGACGAGCGGGGAGGCGGCATCCGCCCCCGATCCGCCGTCGAAGACCACCTCGACGTCGTCGCGCTCGAGCAGCGCCTCCGTGCCGCGCGCGAACGCCGTCTCCATGCCGTCGGTCAGCAGGCGGTGACTGGGCACCCCCGAGAGCGCTGCCGCCAGCACCGACTCGAAGCCTGTCTCGACGGGCACGAACACCAGGCCGGGCTTGGTGCAGTACTGCCCGCCGTCGCGCGTGAACGAGGCCGCGAGGCCCGATGCCACGGCGGCGACGCCGTCGGGGGTCGACGCGGCCGTCGGCGTGACGACCACCGGGTTGATCGAGCCGAGCTCGCCGTAGAACGGGATCGGGGCGGGGCGGGCACACGCGAGGTCGAACAGCGCCCGTCCGACGCGCGTCGATCCGGTGAAGCCGACGGCCGAGACCAGCGGATGCTGCACCAGCGCCACGCCGGCATCGATGCCCTCCACCAGCCCGAAGCATCCGGCAGGCGCACCGGAGTCGGCGAGAACGCGCTCGGCCAGTGCAGCGACACGGCGCGACAGTTCCGGATGCCCGGGATGAGCCTTGACGACTACGGGGCAGCCCGCGGCGAAGGCCGAGGCCGTGTCGTTGCCGAGCACCGAGAAGGCGAATGGGAAGTTCGACGCCGCGAAGACGGCGACGACACCGAGAGGGCGGAGCATCCTCCGCAGCGACGGCCGTGGGGGGAGCAGCGAGGGATCAGCTGAATCGATCGTCGCCTCGACATAGCTGCCCTCGATCGCGACGCCGGCGAAGAAGCGCAGCTGGTTCACCGTGCGCGTGATCTCGCCGTCGAGGCGTCCCTCGGACAGGTGCGTCTCGATGCGTGCGATGGCCAGCAGTTCGGCACGGTCGGCGTCGACGGCGTCGGCGAGCGCGTGCAGCCAGAGTGCACGGTTGGCGCGATCGGTGAGTGAGAACTCGGATGCCGCGGCCGCCGCGACGATGGCGGCGAGCTCGTCTCCCGTGGTGTCGGCGTGGACCACGGCGCTCATGCGACCGACGCCGATGAGAAGGCGGCGATGCCCGTGAGCTCTCGGCCGAGCACGAGCTGGTGGATCTCGTCGGTGCCCTCGTAGGTGCGCACGGACTCGAGGTTTGCCATGTGCCGCATCACCGGGAAGGCGCTGGTGATGCCGTCGCCCGCGAGGATCGAGCGCGCCTCGTGTGCGATGTGCAGCGCCTCGCGCACGCTGTTGAGCTTGCCCACGCTGATCTGCGCCGGCGTGAGGGTGCCGCGCTCCTTGAGCCTGCCCAGGTGCAGGGCCAGCAGGACGCCCTTCTCGTATTCGACGAACATGTCGGCCAGCTTGCCCTGCACGAGCTGCCGAGCGCCGATCGGCTCGCCGAAGACCTCGCGAGTGCGAGCGCGTCCGAGCGCCGCCTCCAGGCAGCTGCGGGCCGCACCCATCGCTCCCCAGACGATGCCGTACCGTGCCTCGTTCAGGCAGGAGAAGGGGCCGGACAGGCCGCGCGCACCGGGCAGCACGGCATCGGCGGGAAGCCGCACGCCCTCGAGGGTCACATCGCACTGGATCGAGGCGCGCATCGACAGCTTGCCGTCGATGGGCGTCGCAGAGAAGCCCTCGGTCTCAGTCGGAACGACGAAGCCGCGCACCGCCGTCGAGCCGTCGCTGTCCGTCGCCTTCGCCCAGATCACGGCGACGTCGGCGATGCTCGCGAGGCCGATCCAGCGCTTCGCGCCGTCGAGCACCCACTCCTCGCCGTCGCGGCGGGCCGTCGTGGTCATGGCGGCCGGATCGCTGCCGCCGCTCGGTTCGGTGAGCCCGAAGCATCCGATGGCCTCACCCGTGGCCATGCGCGGAAGCCAGTGCTGCTTCTGCTCCTCGCTGCCGTGCTTGTAGATGGCCGACATGGCCAGTGACCCCTGCACCGACACGAAGGTGCGCCAGCCGCTGTCGGCCGACTCGAGTTCGAGGCACACGAGCCCGTACGCGACGGCACCGGCTCCAGCGCAGCCGTATCCCTGCAGGTGCATTCCGAGGAATCCGGCCGCGCCCAGCTCCGCGACGAGCTCACGCCGGAAATACTTGCTCTCGAAGTCGTCCTCGATGACAGGCAGGATGCGTTCGGTCGCGAAAGTGCGCGCCTTCTGCTGCCAGCTGCGCTCCTCGTCCGTGAGCAGGGCGTCGAGGTCGAACACTGTGTCGACGATGAGAGTGGAGTCGGTGCTCATACGGTTCCTTCGGTGCTGGAGGCGAGGGGCGATTCGGTGACGGATGCCGGAACGGAGGCCGCGCGGTCGGATGGCGCGAGCCAGTCGGCTCCGGTGTGCTCCCCGAGCAGCGGCGGGCGCGAGCCGTAGGCGGCTGGGGCGCTCTCGAGGCGGATGGGGTTGGCGATCGACCGGCTGCCGTCGACCTCGACAACCGGCGCGAGTCCGAGCGACTCGGCGAAGGCGATGGCCTCGCCGACGTCGTTCACGAGCCCGGCCGGGACGCCGGCGGCGCTCAGGCGCGATACCCAGTCGGAGGCCGGAGCCGCTGCCAGGCGCTGCTCGATGACGGTGCGCAGCTCGCCGCGATGCGCGACCCGCAGCGGGTTGCTGGCGAAGCGGGGGTCCATTCCGATCGTCACAGCATCGCTTGCCGAAGGCAGCGACGAAGTCGCCGCCGAGGTGCTCGTTCCCTCCACCACCGCAGCCAACGCCTGGAACTGCCGGTCGTTGCCCACGGCGATCACGAGGTCGCGGTCAGCCGCGCGGAACGACTCGTAGGGGGCGATGCTCGGGTGCGCGTTGCCCATCCGCCCCGGGGCGACGCCCGTGGCGAGGGTGCTCGACGCCTGGTTGACGAGGCCCGAGAGCAGGCTGGAGAGCAGGTCCACCTCGACCAGGGACCCGGCACCTCCGACGGCGTCCCGAGCCCGCAGTGCCAGCAAAATGCCCGACAGTGCATTGAGCCCGGTGAGCACGTCGACGAGGGCGACCCCGGCTTTGGTCGGGTCGCCGTCGGACGACCCGGTCACGCTCATGAGCCCGCCGACGGCCTGCACGAGCAGGTCGTACCCGGGCAGTGCGGCTCCCTCGCCAGCACCGAAGCCGGTGATCGAGCAGTAGACGACTCCGGGGTTGGCGGCCCGCACGGACTCGAAGTCGAGGCCGAAGCGATCCATCACGCCGGGCCTGAAGTTCTCGACGACGACGTCGGCCGAGAACGCCAGCCGTCGCGCTTCGGCGAGGCCGGCATCCGTCGCCAGATCCAGCACCACCGAGCGCTTGTTGCGATTGACGGCGGCGAAGTAGGTGGAGGCACCGGATGCATCCACCGGCGGAACCCACGCCCGGGTGTCATCTCCCGCCGGCGACTCGATCTTCACGACGTCGGCGCCGAAGTCGGCGAGCATCATCGTGGCGTAGGGCCCGGCGAGCACCCTGGAGAAGTCGGCGACGCGCACGCCGGAGAGCGGCCCTCGCCGTTCCCCGTCATCGCTGGTCATCCATCCGCCTTCGCATGTCCCGAATGCGATTCATCCTAGACCGAATGATTTTCGGAGGGCCAGCCCTCGCTTCGGTTAGGGTGATGGCCATGGGCGATTCACAGGCGAGGGCGGATGCGCAGGCCCCGCGGGTCGGATCCGCCGCTCGCGAGGCGATCTTCGCGCAACTGGCAGACACCGGCCGCTCGGAGCAGGTGGCCCAGCGGCTGACGGACGCCATCATCCTCGGCGTGCTCGCGCCGGGAGAGCGCCTGCCCAGCGAGCCCGATCTCTCGCGTCGCTTCGGCGTTGCCCTCATCACCGTGCGCGAGGGCCTCGGCATCCTGCGCGACGCCGGCCTGGTGGAGACCCGGCGCGGCCGCGAGGGCGGCAGCTTCGTCACCGGCGACGCCCTGCACGGCGGACTGCTCGACGCCCGCCTGCACGCCCTGACCCAGGTCGAACTCTCCGACATGGCCGTCTACTTCGCGACCATCCTGGCCGGCTGCGCCGAGCGTGCTGCCGTGCGGGCGACGGATGCCGAGGGCGAGCGCCTCGCGGCCCAGGTCGCCGGCATCGACGTCGCCACGGCCGCTGCGGCGCGCTTCGACATCGGCGGGCTGTTCCTCGAGCTCGCCGTGCTCAGCCAGTCGGCCCGCCTCGTGCGGGAGCAGATCCGCGTGCAGGCCGAGTTCGGCCCGCTCCTGCTGCTCGCCCTCGATGACGACGACACCCGCGTGTCGGTGCTGAGCACGAGCACGGCCATCGCTGCGGCCGTGAGCGCCCACGCTCCCGCCGTCGCCCGCGAGCTCGTCTCGGCCATGGTGCAGACCCTCGCAGAGGGCCTGCTCGCCGCCAAGACCAGCCTGCACCGCGAGGAGGTGCGCCGTGACCGCGACACTGCCGACGACGTCGCCTGAGCACTGCGCCGCAGCCGTCAGCGAACTGTTCTCCGAGGTCTTCGAGCAGCTCGCCGGCTGGCGCGATGAGATCGTGGCCACGCTCACCGATGGCGCAACGCCGGCGTCGGCGGCATCCGTCGACGACCTCGTCTCATCGAGGGTGCTGCCCGAGCTCGTCAGCGAGAACCCCCTGCTCGTCGGGGCCGGCTTCATCGCGGCCCCCGGCGTCGTCGCCGGACGCGACGTGCACTTCGCCTGGTGGCTCGGCCCCCTCGACGCCGGCCCGCTCTTCGGCAGCACGACAGAGCCCACCCGTCTCGACCTCACCACCCGGTCTCACGCCGAGTACCTGCGCGACGTGCGCGCCCTCGAGTGGTACGCCACTCCGGCCGAGACGCAGGCGACCCACGTCACGGGCCCCTACGTCGATCACCTCTGCACCTGCGACTACATCCTCACCCTCACGATGCCCGTGACGGTGGGCGAGCGGATGCTGGGTGTGGTCGGAGCCGACATCGCCGTGCGTCGCCTCGAACGCGAACTGCTCCCCCTGCTGCTGCTCATCGACGAGCCGCTCGCCCTGGTCAACGCAGCAGGCCGCGTCATCATCTCGACGGATCCCTCCGCCCAGCCGGGATCGCTCCTCACCGGAGCGGCCGAACAGTTCGTCTGCGCGGGAACGCCGCTCGCGATCGATCGCCTGCCCTGAATCATTGCAAACCGGATGTTTTCTGGCTGCCGGTGATTTAGGCTGATCCTCGTGCAGGCAGTGACGCGGCGCCACCGTGGATCCGCATCCAGCACGTTCTCGTCACGAAGGGACTGGCATGACCGACTACGCAGTGATCGATCCGGCAACCGGGGAGACCGTCCAGAGTTACCCCACGATCACCGATGAGGCCCTGACGGCCGCCATCGCCTCAGCGGATGCCGCACACTCCGGGTGGGCGCGCTCCACCAGCCCCGCCGACCGCGCTGCGCTCATCCGCCGCGTGAGCGAGCTGCACACCGAGCGCCGCGAGGAGCTCGCGAAGATCATCGTGCGCGAGATGGGCAAGCCCATTGAGCAGGCACTCGGCGAGGTCGACTTCGCCGCAGACATCTACGGCTACTACGCCGACATCTCCCCCGACGTGCTCGCCGACGAGCCCGTCAAGCTGCTGGCAGGCGAGGGCAGCGCCGTCATCCGTCGCAGCTCACTCGGAGTCCTGCTCGGCATCATGCCGTGGAACTTCCCGTACTACCAGGTCGCCCGCTTCGCGGGCCCCAACCTCATCATCGGCAACACGATCCTGCTGAAGCACGCCGAGCAGTGCCCTGAGTCGGCCGCGGCGATCGCGCAGATCTTCTCCGACGCCGGCTTCCCCGAGGGTGCCTACGTCAACGTCTACGCCTCTCATGAGCAGATCGAGCGCATCATCGGCGACCGCCGCGTGCAGGGCGTCTCGCTCACCGGCTCCGAGCGCGCCGGTGCCGCCGTCGCCGAGATCGCCGGCCGCAACCTCAAGAAGGTCGTGCTCGAACTCGGCGGGTCGGACCCGTTCGTGCTGCTCAGCACCGATGACCTCGACAAGGTGGTCGAGGATGCTGCTGCGGCGCGTCTCGACAACACAGGCCAGTCGTGCAACGCCGCCAAGCGCTTCATCGTGATCGACGACCTCTACGAGGACTTCGTGGCCAAGCTCACGGCGAGCTTCGCAGCCACCCAGCCGAGCGACCCGACCTCGGAGGAGAGCAAGCTCGGTCCGCTCTCGTCCTCGGCCGCTGCCGACCGCCTGCAGGACCAGCTCGACCGCGCCGCAGCCCAGGGCGTGACCGTGCACGCCACGGGCGAGCGCAACGGCAACTACTTCGCGCCGGTCGTGCTCACCGACATCACCCCAGAGGCCGACGCCTACCACGAGGAGTTCTTCGGCCCCGTGGCATCCGTCTACCGCGTGGAGTCCGAGGACGCCGCCGTGACGTTGGCCAACGACACCCCGTTCGGCCTGGGCTCCTACGTCTACACGACGGATGCCGACCAGGCGACGCGGGTCGCCGATCGCATCGAGGCCGGCATGGTCTTCGTCAACCTCGTGCTCGCCGACGGCGTGGAGCTGCCGTTCGGCGGTGTCAAGCGTTCGGGCACCGGCCGTGAGATGGGCCGTCTGGGAGCCGACGAGTTCGTGAACAAGAAGCTCATCCGCGTCGGCTGAGCGGACTCTCTCCCCCGCCGCTCGCTGAGGGCCGAGCGAAGCGACCGCCCGAAGCGCATCACAGAGGCACTTCGACCGCGGACTTCGTCCGGGCCTCAGCGAGCGAGTCTCAGGTCAGCGAGCGGAGATCAGTCCAGGGGGCGCAGGATGCGGTCGAGGAACTTCCGCGTGCGCTCGTGCGTCGGCGCTGTGAACAGCTGCGCCGGCGCACCTCGCTCCACGATCACGCCGCCGTCCATGAACAGCACTTCGTCGGCCACCTGACGCGCGAAGCTCAGCTCGTGGGTGACGACGACCATGGTCCAGCCCTCGTCGGCCAGTCCCTTCATCACTCCCAGCACGTCGCCGACGAGCTCAGGATCGAGCGAGCTGGTCGGCTCGTCGAAGAGCAGCAGGTCGGGCTTCAGCGCCAGCGCCCGCACTATGCCGACGCGCTGCTGCTGACCGCCTGACAGCTCATGCGGGTAGGCGTCGCGCTTCTCGGCGAGGCCGACGCGCTCCAACAGCGCCTCGGCCTGGCCGACGGCATCCGCTCGTCGTACCCCCTGCACCTGCACAGGGCCCTCGATGACGTTCTCGAGCACTGTGCGGTGCGGGAACAGGTTGTGCTGCTGGAACACCATCGCCGAGCGATTGCGCAGCGCGTCGCGCTCGGCCTTCGACACCGGCTGGGCGAAGTCGATGGACGGCCCATGCGCGAAGGCCACGACCCCGGCATCCGGGGTCTCCAGGCCGTTCAACGACCGCAGCACCGTGGTCTTGCCCGATCCACTCGGGCCGATCAGCACGACGACCTCGCCGCGGCGCACCTCGAGGTCTATGGAGCGGAGGACCTCGTTGTCCCCGAAGCTCTTGCGCAGCGCCGAGACCGCGAGCAGCGGATCGTCAGTGGGCGACATAGCGGTCCAATCTCTTCTCGAGCCTGCCCTGGCCGCTCGAGAGCACCAGGCAGATGAGCCAGTACACGAGACCTGCCTCCATGTAGACGAGCAGGAACTCGCTGCTGAACGCCGCGATGTTCTGGGCGACGCGGAACAGCTCGGTGACGAGGATGACCGAGGCGAGCGACGTGTCCTTCACCAGTGAGATGAAGGTGTTCGACAGCGGCGGCACGGCTACACGCGCAGCCTGGGGCAGGATGATCCGGCGCAGAGTCTGCGTGCTCGACATGCCGATCGTGTAGCCGGCCTCCCACTGCCCCTTGGGGACGCTGAGGATGGCGGCACGGATGACCTCGGCCGCGTAGCCGCCCACATTGAGCGAGAACGCGATGACGGCGCTGGGCCAGGGGTCGATGACCCAGCCGATCGTCGGCAGACCGTAGAAGATCACGAACAGCTGCACCAGCAGCGGGGTGCCTCGGATGATCGAGACGTAGGCGCGGGCGATGCCCGAGAGCACGCGGTTCTTCGAGAGCCTCATCAGCGCCACGACGAGCGCCATCACGATCCCGATGCCGAACGAGATCAGCGCCAACGGGATGGTGCCCGTGATGCCGCCCCAGACGATCGGCCAGAACGAGTCGAGGAGCAGCTGCAACCGATCGTCCATCAGCGCAGGCTACAGGGTGGGGCAGCCGGCACGGGCTACTTCGAGACGTCCGCGCCGAAGTACTTCTCGCCGATCGACGCGATGGTGCCGTCGGCCGTGAGGTCTTCGAGTGCGCCGTCGATGGCCGCGACGAGCTTCGTCTTGTCCTTCGCGAACGCGAAGGCGCTCAGCGACGGGTCATCCGTCTCGGCAGCCACGCGGATGCCGCTGTCACCCTGGGTGTTCACGTAGTCGAGGTAGGTCAGCTTGTCGTTGATGGTCGCGTCGACTCGGCCCTGCTCGAGCAGTGCCACGGCCTGCGCCCAGCCCTCGACGGCCTCGACGTCTGCACCGTTCTCCTCGGCGAGGGCGTACCAGTTGCTGGTGAGCGACTGGGCCGACTTCCTGCCCTCGAGATCGGCGAAGTCCGTGATGTCCTTGGTGGTGTCCTTGACCACGAGCACGCCGGGCGAGGTGGTGTACGGCGTGCTGAAGAGGTACTTCTCCTCGCGCTCCGGGTTGATCGACACCTGGTTCGCGATCAGGTCGGTGCGCCCGGAGTCGAGCCCGGCGAAGATGGCGTCCCACTGGGTCTCCTGGAACTCGACCTTGAGGTCGAGCTTCTTCGCGACGGCGTTGATGATGTCGACGTCGTAGCCGGTCAGGTCGCCGGCGCCGTTCTCGTGGAAGCTGAACGGGCGGTACGTGCCCTCCGTTGCCACAGTGAGCGTGCCCGCGGTGACGAGGCCGTAGTCGTCGCCGCCGTCGGAGCCGCTGGACGATCCGCCGTTCGCGCATCCGGTGAGGGCGATGGCGACGGCCGCTGCTGCGGCGAGGACGGCGAGAGGTGAGCGACGCATGTGGGGAGTGTTTCCGATCTGTGGAGCTGGAGGCGCGAGTTCCACGCCCCCGAAGGAAACCTCCAGCCCAGCACAGGCATTCCCTTCAACGCGAATCTCGTGTCTCCGGATTGCGGAAATCAATCATCCGGCGCTATAGCTTTGCGACCGGATGATTCGCTATCGTTGCGGCACACACAGTGAGGTGGTGACGGATGCCGGCGGCATCCGCAGCTCCTCTCGGCTTTCACCGAAAGGTCACGATGTCAGTAGAACCGCAACCGCGCGAGGCGATCACCGATCAGGAGCACCTGAGCGTGCTCGGCTACGAGGACTCCTTCAACCGGTCGATGTCACTCTGGGCGAACTTCGCCCTCGGCTTCACCTATCTGTCGCCGCTCGTGGGCGTCTACTCGCTGTTCGCGCTGGCTCTCAGCGTCGGCGGGCCGCCCTCGATCTGGTGGATCATCATCGTCGGCGCCGGCCAGCTACTCGTGTCGCTCGTGTTCGGCGAGGTCGTGTCGCAGTACCCGATCCACGGCGGCATCTATCCGTGGACGCGTCGGCTCTGGGGCCGCCGCTACGCCTGGATGGCGGCGTGGGTCTACATCTGGGCCATGATCGTGACGATCACCGCTGTGGCCGAGTTCGGATCGGGCTTCGCCGCGAGCCTGTTCGGGATCGAGGCGAACTCCACCTCGACACTGCTCATCACCCTCGCATTCCTCGTCGTGGCGCTCCTCATCAACTTCACCGGCACGAAGTCGCTTGCCCGCGTCGCCCGCATCGGCCTCGCCGCCGAACTCGTGGGCGTGATCGGCGTTGGGCTGTACCTGCTCATCTTCCAGCGCCATCAGGAGTTCGGCGTCTTCTTCGACACCATGGGCGTGGAGGGCGACGGCAGCTACGGACCGGCATTCCTCGGCGCGGCCCTCGCCGGCCTGTTCCTGTTCTACGGGTTCGAAGCATGCGGCGACGTGGCCGAGGAGGTCGAGAACCCGGCCAAGCGCATCCCTGTGGCCATGATCATGACCATCATCGTCGGTGGCGTCTCGGCGCTGTTCGCCTTCGGCGGCTACGTCCTGGCCGCCCCGGACCTGGCCTCGATCGTGTCCGGAGAGGACGCTGATCCCATCCCCGGCATTCTCGAGGCATCACTCGGCGTCGTGGGCGCGAAGATCTTCCTCGTGATCGCCATCACGGCGTTCCTGTCGTGCGTGCTCAGCCTGCAGGCGGCCGCCAGCCGGCTGCTGTTCTCCTTCGCCCGCGACGGCATGATCCCGGGGCACGTCTGGCTCTCGAGGGTCTCGGCCGGAGCCAAGGTGCCCACCAACGCGCTGATCGTGGCCTGCACCATCCCGGCCCTCATCGCGGTCCTGGTCTGGATCAACGCCGACCTGCTGGTACCCGTCACCTCGTTCGCCGTGCTCGGCATCTACGTCGCGTTCCAGATGGTCGTGCTCGCGGCTCTCCGCCAGCGCTTCAAGGGTTGGAAGCCTGCCGGACCGTTCTCGCTCGGCGCCCTCGGCTTCGTGGTGAACATCGTGGCCCTCGCCTACGGCATCTTCGCCATGGTGCTTCTCGCTACGCCGGGCACGTCGGGAGACTTCTTCACCGACTACGTCGTCATCATCGGCCTCGGCGTCGTGCTCGTGACGGGCCTGCTCTACCTCTTCATCGCCCGCCCCGAACGCAAGTCGACGGCCCCGGCCGGCGATGCACTGGAGGTGGCGGAGAGGCTGCGGACGCACACCTCCGCCGTCCGCTGAACCGTCCCGCTCGCTGAACATCGGCGGCGGCCGAAGCGTTTCGGGTTCGCTTCGGTCGTGCTCGAGTCCAGCGAGCGGATCCGGCAGAGGTGATGCCCCCGACCCTGAACTGTCGGGGGCATCATGCTGGAGTCGCGCGGGCGCTCCAGCAACCGGGTGGTCCGACGGGAAGGCGGACTACCCGGAGGTCTTCACTCGAGGTTGTCGACCGGAGTCGAGTCATCCATCGGGTCGCCGTCCTTCGCGGACAGCCCCAGTGTGTCGTCGGGCTCCGTCTGGCGCCAGTCGGCCTCGACGGGCTCCTTGTCACTGGCGTCGGTCTGCACCGTCGCGTCGGGCTGCTCGAGCACGTCGGGGTCGTCGGCTGTCGTGGGGTCGCTCATGGCGTCCTCCTCTCGTGAGACGGATGCCGTCTCTCATCGTCGACGGTACGCAACGGAGGCGAATCGCCTCTAGGGATTGACAGGAGGCCCTCGATGAGTCGGTCGGCGCGGCAGGCGGGAACGGTCAGCGGGCCGGCGCGTCGCCGAGCGCCTCGTCGATCTCGTCGCGGCGCGCGATGACGAGTCGTGTCACCACGTCGTCGGGCAGCGGCTTCGCGGCGCTGAACCGGATCGTGCCCTTCGACAACGAGTAGCCGGCGAGGGCGCCCGCCACAGCCTCGACGGCCTCGGGGCTGAACGGGAAGACAGACAGGTGCTTCGCCGTCGCACGCACGCTGATGAGCGGCCTGCCCCGGTAACGGAGCGCCGCCATGCCGTAGCTCATCCCCTGTTCGGCATCCGGAACGATCTCGATGGCTCGATCCCGGATGCCGCTCAGCACGTCGCGATCCGCCCCATCGAGAGTCGCCAGGTAGTCGTCGAGAGCACCCATCCCGCCATCCTGCCACCTGCCCCGGAACGCAGGAAGGGCCCGCCGATACCGGCGGGCCCTTCCATATGCTGCGAGCTGATGCTTACAGAGCGTTGATGTCCAGCGGGATGCCGGGGCCGAAGGTGGTCGACACGGCGCCCTTCTGGATGTAGCGGCCCTTGGCGCTCGACGGCTTGAGGCGGACGATCTCCTCGAGAGCGGTCTTGATGTTCTCGTCGAGCTGCTCGGCGGTGAAGCCGGCCTTGCCCACGACGAAGTGCACATTGGCGTGCTTGTCGACGCGGAACTCGATCTTTCCGCCCTTGATGTCGGAGACGGCCTTGGCCACGTCGGGCGTGACGGTTCCGGTCTTCGGGTTGGGCATGAGGCCGCGGGGGCCGAGCACCTTTCCGAGACGGCCGACCTGGCCCATGAGCTCAGGGGTCGAGACCGCCGAGTCGAAGGAGGTGTAGCCGTCGGCGACCTTCTGGATGAGCTCGGCGCCGCCGACCTCATCAGCGCCTGCCGCGATGGCAGCCTCAGCGGCGGGGCCGGTCGCGAACACGATGACGCGGGCGGTCTTGCCGGTTCCGTGCGGGAGGATGACGGTGCCGCGCACCATCTGGTCCGCCTTGCGCGGGTCGACACCGAGCTTCAGCGCGACCTCGACGGTCGAGTTGAACTTGGCGGAGCCGGTCTCGCGAGCGAGCGTCACTGCCTCGGTGGGGGTGTAGAACTTGCCGTCTTCGATCTTCTCGGCCGCGGCGCGGTAGGCCTTTGACTTCTGTGCCATGTTGTTTCTCCTTGAGAGAGTGTGGTCGTCTGCGCCTGGCGGGCGCTGCCACGAAATGTCTTGTGGGTGTGGTCTCGATACGCGGCGTGCTTCGCACGGCGCTACTCGACCCGAGCGATTACTCGACCGTGATGCCCATCGAGCGAGCGGTGCCGGCGATGATCTTCGACGCAGCGTCGAGGTCGTTGGCGTTCAGGTCGACCATCTTGGCCTCGGCGATCTCGCGCACCTGGGCCTGCGAGAGCTTCGCGACCTTGACGGTGTGCGGGGTTCCCGAACCCTTGGCAACGCCGGCGGCCTTCTTGATGAGCTCGGCGGCGGGCGGGGTCTTCAGGATGAACGTGAACGAGCGGTCCTCGTAGACGGTGATCTCGACGGGGACGACATTGCCGCGCTGCGACTCGGTCGCCGCGTTGTAGGCCTTGCAGAACTCCATGATGTTCACGCCGTGCTGACCCAGAGCCGGGCCGATGGGCGGGGCCGGGTTGGCTGCGCCGGCCTTGATCTGAAGCTTGATCAGACCAGTGACCTTCTTCTTCGGTGCCATTGTTTTCTCTCTTTCCTTGACGAACGCTCCGCATGCCGGAGCACTCTCCCGCGCGCCCGATCTGGACGGCGGTGATCTGTCTGCGCGAACGCGACCTTCGATATTACCTCAGGACGCGCTGGACGAAATCTGTGTGCACTTCGGACGACGACTGCGTCGTGTCCTCTGCGTTGCACCGATCCGCATCAACGCTGCTACGCAGCATTGACCCGGATCGCTACAACTTGGTGACCTGGTCGAAGCTGAGCTCGACCGGGGTCTCGCGCTCGAACAGGGAGACGAGCACCGTGAGCTTGCCGCTCTCGGGCTTGATCTCGCTGATCGAACCGGGCAGGCCCGCGAAGGAGCCTTCCTTGATCGTGATGGTCTCGCCGATCTCGAAGTCGACCTCGGCCGCGATGACGCGGGACTGGGTCGCACCGCCGCGTGACGAGCCGCCCTTGGCCGCGGGGGCCTCGACGATCTGCACGAGGGTCTTCAGCATGCCGAATGCCTCTTCGAAGCGGAGCGGGGTCGGGTTGTGCGAGTTGCCCACGAAGCCGGTGACACCGGGCGTGTGGCGCACGACCGACCAGCTGTCCTCGTTGAGGTCCATGCGCACGAGCACGTATCCGGGGATGCGCACGCGGGTGACCATCTTGCGCTGGCCGTTCTTGATCTCGACGACGTCCTCCATCGGAACCTCGACCTGGAAGACGTAGTCCTCCATGGCCATCGACTGGCGACGGTTCTCGATGTTCTGCTTCACGCGGCGCTCGAAGCCGGCGTAGGAGTGGATGACGTACCACTTGCCGGGCTGGAAGCGCAGCTCCTGGCGGAACTCCTCATATGGGTCGACCTCGGCGGGCTCGGCGTCGGCGTCGGCCTCGGCGGCGTCCTCCTCGGCGAAGACCTCTGCGGCGTCCTCGGTCGCCTCGAGAGCGGCTTCCGCCTCGTCGACGGAGTCGATCTCGAGGGCGTCGTCGACGACCGCGTCAGCCTCGGGGTCGTTGCTGTCTGCGATGGCGTCGAGCGCGGCATCCAGGTCGATCTCGACGTTGTCGGGGTCTTCGATGTGGATCGCGGAGTGCTCGGCGGCCTCTACGGAGTCCTCGTCGTGCGCGAGGGTGTTGCCCTCCTGCGCCTCGTCGTCCTCGGACGACTGCTCTGCAGCCGTTGCCCAGTCGACGTCGTCGTGCTCAGTCTTAGCCACTTGCTCTCAATCCTTAGTTTGTGCGTACTTCCGTACGATGCCTGCCCGTGCAGCCGCGGACGGCCGCTGTGTCGAACTCGTGTGTTCGTTACTGAGGGGTACCGAACACGTAGGCGACCACGAGGGCGAACACCCAGTCCAGCCCGGAGACGAGCGCCATCATGATGATCACGAAGACCAGCACGACGCCGGTGTAACTGAACAGTTCCTTGCGGGTCGGGGTGACGACCTTCTTCAGTTCCCCGAAGACCTGGCGGATGAAGAGCGCCATACGGGCGAACGGGCCGCGCTTGGAGTCGCGGTCGCGCTTGGCGTTGGCGACGACATCTTCGCTCGGCTCGTCGATAACTTTTCGGGCCACCTCAGTTACACCTTTCGTGGGCCGGTACGTCAGCACCGACTTGCAGGGCGGACAGGACTTGAACCTGCAACCTGCGGTTTTGGAGACCGCTGCTCTACCAATTGAGCCACCGCCCTAAGGCATCCGTCGGATGCCGTAGATCGCGAGCCCTGCTCCATTCCCAGCCACCCCGAAAAAGGGCGCAGAGAATCTTGCTGAATTCACAACATGCACAAGTGTACGCGACGGGGCGGAGAGAGTAAAACCGCGACGGATGCCGTCCCCGTGGATATCATCGCTGAATGACGTTCATCGATCCTGACGGCGCCACTGGGGGCAACATCTGGGGGGATCCCGACGCGGCCATCGCGCGGGTCAACGCTCAGATCGCTGAAGCGGCGGAACGAGCCGAGCGCGCGGAGGACGTGCGCCGTGATGTCGACGCGCTGCGAGCGCGGGCGAGTTCGCCGGGTGGCGAGGTGACGGTCGAGGTCGATGCCACCGGCCGACTCACGAACATCGAGTTCGACTCCGCCGCCCGCACGCTCCGGTCCGATGCGCTGTCGCAGGCCGTTCTCAAGGCCGCGGCATCCGCCCAGCGACAGGCTGGAGACAGGGCCGTCGCCATCGCAGCCGATGCGTTCGGCGAGGAGTCCGAGGTGACGGCGCACCTCAGGGCTGAGGTCGAGGAACGGATGCCGCCGGCCACCGACGACACGACTCTGGGGTACCGATGAGCGACCGCATCTCGATCGACTTCGATCGCATCCAGCAGCACGCCACGAGGGTGGGCACCGTGGCCTCCGACGTGCGCAACGCGAAGGATGCCGCCGGTTCCATGAACCTGGGCGGCGGCGCCTTCGGACTCATGTGCAGCTTCCTCGTCGCTCCGGCCAGCATGATCACCGGGGTCGCCAGCAGCATGATCGGCACGGCGGGCGCCCTCGTCGAACGCAGCGCGCGCGAGATCCGCGGCGTGGGATCGGACTTCACGGCGCTCGAGAACCACATCAGCGACGAGCTCGCGCCCCTGCTCTCCGCCGTCGACCAGGTGCGTTGATGGCTGCGAACTCCCTCGTCGCGGCATCCGTCGACATGTCGACCCCGTTCTCGGGGACGTTCCTGCTCGAAGACGGCGAAGCCCTCGTTCAGGCAATCCAGTCGGGCGACTGGGTCTCCGGCGGCCTCGCCGCGTTCTCCGCCATCGCCGACACCGTCGCCGCCGTCATGGACCCGCTGGGCTCCCTGATCGCCGCGGGTCTCGGCTGGATCATGGAGCACCTCGAGCCGCTCAAGGGCTGGCTGAACGACCTCACGGGTGATGCCGGCGAGGTCGCCGGGTTCGCCGCCACCTGGGCCAACATCGGGGCCTCCCTTGCCGCCTCGGGTGACAACCTCGTGAGCGTCCTGGGCGACCTCGACGCGTCGGAGGGCGACGCGATCGACGCCTACCGTCGCTTCCAGCAGGAGACGGCCGAACACCTCCGCGCCGCGGGCGGCTGGGCCGAGGCGATCGGCGTCGGCATGAACATCGCCGCCACCATCGTCAAGATCGTGCACGACCTCACCCGCGACGCGATCGCCCAGATCGTCGGCTCCGTCATCAGCTACGCCGCCACGCTCGTCATCACCCTCGGCACGGCGACGCCGCTGATCATCTCGCAGGCCACCAGCCGCGTCTCCTCCCTCTCGGCCCGCATCGGCAAGACCGTCACCCGCCTGCTCGAGTCGGCGAAGCAGCTCACCAAGCTGATCGACCAGCTCGCCACGCTCTTCAAGCGCTTCGACGCAGCAGCCGGCCGGATGCTCCCCGGCGGCCGCACGCCGGATGCCCCCGGCGCACGCTCTCCCGAGCTTCCCGGCGGCCGCTCCCCCGATGGGCCGGGTGGGCACCGTCCCGGCGATGGCCATGTCGACATGAGCTCTCGTCCGGATCCGACGCCGTTCCCGGACGATCCACCGACACCGACGCCCATCGATCCCTCTCTCGTCGACTGGAGTGTCGTGAACCAATTCGATCCCCGCACCGGTGACGGCAATGCGACGTTCTGGTCCGGTCGAGTGCGTGACGGCGATGACATCGTGCCCGACGGGTCGCAGGTGGGTGCTGCACGACTCACCGATCAGACCCACGGCGCCACACTCGAGCAACTTCTGGAGCGACAGGGACTCACCGACCGGATGCCGAGTGACTGGGACGCGAAGTCCACCCAGCAGACATGGGCCGAGGTCTCGAGCCAGCTGGCGCGAAACTCGTCCGGAGACGTCCGTGCCTACGTCGGCGACATCCGACCGGCTTCGGTGTGGAACCAATACGAGCTCCCGGAGCTGCTCCACAACCCGAATGTGAGTTCGATCACTCTCATTGACGCCCACACAGGAAAGATCATTCAGGTCTATGAACGCTGACACCTTCGACCCAGGACTCATTGCCGAGGCGATCATCGCCTACACGGGCAAAGGGCGCGAACGCACGCCGAGCGCTCATCCGGAGGCTGTGCTCGCGCTCGTTCCGGGAGCCACGGGAGAACAGCTCCTCACGGAGGTTCGGCGCATCGTCGAACTCTCCGACACCGTCACAGCAGACTGGTCGGAGGCGGTCGGCGACAGCCTGTTCCCCGTTTTCGCTGAACGGATGACCGCGCTCTATCCGGGTCTCACCGAACCCGCTCTGCGAGCTCTCTCCTGGCGCTGGGCATTCGTCGCGTTCTATTGATGGCGGATGGCGTGGACTCGACAGAGCGTGGGGTGCCACCTCGAGGCGTACGACTCGCCCCACCCGCGGCCCGGCAGTCCCGCGGAATCCTCATCCCACCGATTCGATCTCACCAGGAGGGACCGTGACGACCCTCTCCGACGTGAAGCAGATCATCGCATCCGAAGGGCTGACGAAGTACCGACTGTTCGATGACGAGCAGCGCCGACCCGACGAGGTCGGCATCCGGCGGGTCGATGGCGGCTTCCTGGTGTTCACGACCGACGAGCGTGAAGTACCCGGGAACGAACTCGTGTACGACGATGAGAGCGCCGCCTACGACGACTTCCTCAATCGTCTCCGCGCAGGAGCACGTCTCGATGCGCGGCGACGGGCACGCAGGAACGAGTGATGGGTCGGGTGGCGCGCGACGCCGTCGACGACGGCCTGCACCCGGTCGTCGCCGAGCTGATGCTGCTGCTCGAGCCAGGACCGGATGACCGCGCGCTGCACGCTCCGTCCTGGCGATGGTCCTATCTGCGGACCTTCTGACCGACGCCATCCTCTGTCTCAGGCGAGGCCCGTGGCTAGGATTGGACCGTGGCTGAACTGCGTCGAATCTCCTCCAAAATCTCTGCGATCGCCGAATCGGCGACCCTCAAGGTCGATGCCAAGGCGAAGGCCCTGCAGGCCGCCGGGCGTCCGGTGATCAGCTACGCCGCCGGCGAGCCCGACTTCGCGACTCCCGCGCACATCGTCGAGGCGGCCCTCGCGGCTGTGCACGACCCCAAGAACTACCGGTACACGCCGGCGGCCGGCCTGCCCGAGCTGCGCGAGGCGATCGCGGCGAAGACGCTGCGCGACTCGGGACTCGAGGTCTCCCCCAGCCAGGTCATCGTGACCAACGGCGGCAAGCAGGCCGTGTACCAGGCGTTCCAGACACTGCTCGACCCGGGCGACGAGGTTCTCGTTCCCACGCCGTACTGGACCACGTACCCCGAGGCGATCAAGCTCGCGGACGGCGTGCAGGTCGACGTCTTCGCCGGCAGCGAGCAGGGCTACCTCGTCACGGTCGACCAGCTCGAGGCCGCTCGCACCGACCGCACCAAGGCGCTGCTCTTCGTGTCGCCCTCGAACCCCACCGGCGCCGTCTACTCCCCCGAGCAGACGAAGGCCATCGGCGAGTGGGCCGACGCCAACGGCCTCTGGGTGATCACCGACGAGATCTACCAGAACCTGGTCTACGACGGCGTGAAGGCGGTCTCGATCGTCGAGGCCGTTCCCGCCCTCGCCGACCGCACCATCCTGGTGAACGGCGTGGCCAAGACCTACGCCATGACCGGATGGCGTGTGGGATGGATGGTCGGCCCCGCCGACGCCATCAAGGGAGCCGCAAACCTCCAGTCGCACCTGTCGAGCAACGTGTCGAACATCTCCCAGCGCGCTGCAATCGCAGCCCTCACCGGCCCCCAGGACACCGTCGAGGTGATGCGCCAGGCCTTCGACCGCCGTCGCAAGACGATCGTCGCCGAGCTCAACAAGATCCCGGGCATCGTCGCGCCGACCCCTGAAGGCGCGTTCTACGTCTACCCCGACGTCTCCGGCCTGCTCGGCCGAGAGTGGCACGGCGTCACGCCGACGACCTCGCTCGAGCTCGCCGACCTCATCCTCGAGAAGGCCGAAGTGGCCGTGGTTCCCGGCGAGGCCTTCGGTCCGAGCGGCTTCCTGCGACTCAGCTACGCACTCGGCGACGACCCGCTGCTCGAGGGCGTGCAGCGCCTGCAACGGCTTTTCGCGTAGGCGCTCGCTCGCCGGCTCCCCTCAGCGCCCGAGTGCGAGCCGCTCGAAGCCGTCCAGCAAGCGGTCGAGACCCCAGGTGAACTGCTCGGTGCCGATGTAGCGCGCCATGACCTCGGCGCTGGCCGCTGACAGCGGGAAGTGCTCGGCGGGCACGGCGGCGAAGGTCGCGCGGCGTTCCGTGATCCGTTCCTCCTCAGACGGAACCGCTGCGGTCTGGTCGACCTCTGCAGCCTCGAGGGCGATCGCGCCGAGCACGTAGACGATGATCGCGTACGAGGCGCGGGCGGCGTCGTCGGGCGCGAGCCCGGCATCGGCGAGGAGCCCCAGCATCGCCTCCCCGAGGGCGAGCGAGTTCGGTCCGTCGATCGGCGAGCCCATCAGCAGGGCTGCGGACCCCGGATGCGCCAGCAGAGCGCCGCGGATGTCGAGGGCGACTGTGCGGAGGCGATCTCGCCATGCCGTCTCGGCACGCCCGAGCACCGCGGTGTCGCTCTCGCCGATGAGCCTGTCGACGACCGCGCGCAACAGGGCCGCCTTGTCGGGGAAGTACGTGTAGATCGCGTTGGGCGCGACGCCTATGCGCGCAGCGATGCGACGGATCGAGACGGCTTCAGCTCCGCCCTCGTCGAGCAGTTCCAATGCGACGGTCACCACCTGCGCGTCCGTGAACGCCCGCTCCGGACCCGGCCGTCGTTTCTCATCCCCCACGAAGTTCTCCTCTTGACAAGATCACTGTACACCGTGCAGTCTTAGGGCATTGGCATCACTGAACACCGTACAGAAATAGAGTGCAGATCATGAAGAGGACCACCGTCACCGGGCTCATGCTCATCGCCAGCGCCGTCGTGGTGAACGCCGCGTTCATGCTGCTCGGCATCGCCTTCGACTACCCCGACATCCTGCAGCGACCGGCGACCGAGGTGCTGGCCCGTTTCGCAGCCGACCCGTTCGTCATCGGCGTCGGCTTCACGCTGCTCGCTGCCGGAGCGGCCATGATGGCGCCGATCGCCGTCCGCATCGCGCGGCACGTGCCGGCAGGCCGCATCGGAACGGCAGCCGCGATCGTGGGGATCGCCGCCGCCGTGGTGCAGGTCGTCGGACTCCTGCGCTGGCCGCTCATCGTGCCGTTCCTCGCCGCAGCGATGGGCGATGCGACACCAGCACGGCGGGCCGACATCACCGCGCAGTTCTCCACCCTCAACGCCGTGCTCGGCCAGGCGGTCGGCGAGACGCTCGGCTACCTCTTCACCGCCGCATGGACGATGCTCGTGGTCATCGCTCTGCGTCGCGCCGCAGTGATCGGTCGGTTGCTCGCCGTACTCGGGTTCGCCTCGGCCGCCCTCATCCTGACCGGCGACCTCATCCCGTTCGGAGTTCCCGGAGCGGATGCAGCCAATTTCATCGGCTACGTGCTCTGGAGCGTGTGGCTCGTGGCGCTGGGTGCCGTGTTCATCAGGCGCGGCATCCGACGGGTCGCGCCGCCGGTGCCGGCACTCGCCTCGTAGCGCGCACGAATGCAGGATGAGGCGCGACCTGGCCGCGTATCGCTGCCGAGTCGAGCCTCATCCTGCATTCGCCACGCGCTCAGGGGCGCAACGCCTCGCGTGCGGCATCCGCCACGGCGTCGGCGACCGCCGTGAGCAGCTCGGAGCGCAGGTTCCACTGCTGCCAGAAGAGCGGCACGTCGATCGACCTGTGCGGCTGCAATCGAACGAGCTCGCCGGCCGCGAGGGCCTCGGCGCATTGGGCCTCCGGCAGCATCCCCCAGCCCATCCCGAGAAGCACTGCCCGGGCGAAGTCGGCGGATGCCGGCACGTAGTGCAACGGAGGGTCGCTGGGCACGCCGTACTCCCGCAACGCCAACGCCTGCAGGTCGTCACGGCGGTCGAAGTACACGCTGGGAGCGAGCGCGTAGTCCGCGACATCCGGATGCCCCGGACTCCCCCGATGACCCGGCAGCCAGCGATCCCGGAACGCCGGCGAGGCGACGGCCAGATAGCGCATCGCCCCGAGACGGCTCGACGTGCAGCCGGCCACCGGCGCCTCCCGCGACGTGACCGCAGCCATGACGGCTCCGGTCTCGAGGAGCTCGGCCGTGTAGTCCTGGTCTTCGCGGTGCAGGTCGAAGACCACGGGAACGGATGCGGCCACGCGCGCGAGCGGCGGCAGGATCCACGTGGCCAGGCTGTCGGCGTTCACCGCGAGCGGCATGCGCGTCACCTGCTCCTCGTCGAGTCCGACAGCGGCGAGCGCATCGTGCTCGAGCAGGGCGGTCTGGCGGGCGAGGCGCACGACGGCGGCACCGGCATCCGTCGCCCGGACCGGCTTGGAGCGCACGAGCAGCACGCGTCCGAGTCGCTGCTCGAGCGCCTTGACGCGCTGGCTCACGGCCGACGGCGTGAGGCGCAGGTCTCGGGCCGCGGCCTCGAGGGTGCCGGCGTCGACGACGGCGAGCAGGGTGCGGGCCAGATCGAGCGGGATCTCCATGTGAAGCAACGCTAATGCAGGTACAGAATCTTGAGCTGGATTGATGACCAATGGGCCCGTAGCGTCGTCACCATGCTCCCCCTCGTGCCCCTGCTCGCCGGTCTCGGCGTCGGCTTCTCGCTCATCATCGCCATCGGCGCGCAGAACCTCTACGTGCTGCGGCAGGGCATGCGCCGTGAGCACGTGATCGTCGTCATCGCCATCTGTGCCATCTCCGACGCCGTTCTCATCGCGGTCGGCGTCAGCGGAATCGGCGCCGCGCTGCAGCACCTTCCGTGGCTCGTGGTCGTGGTGCGCTGGGCCGGGGCCGCATTCCTCATCACCTACGGACTGCTCGCGGCCCGGCGGGCGTGGAGCGGCGAAGGCGGACTCGTCGACGCCTCCGAGGGCACTCCGGTTGATGCTCCGGCGACGGATGCCGCAGGCCCGGCGAGCGGTGGCATAAGCGCAGGCGTCGCCACAGCAACGCGCGCGCCCCGAGTCGCGGCATCCGTCACCGCAGTCGTCACGACGACCCTCGCCCTCACCTGGCTGAACCCGCACGTGTACCTCGACACCCTGTTCCTGCTCGGATCCGTCGCCAACAGCTACGCCGACGAGCGCTGGTGGTTCGCAGTGGGCGCCATGGCAGCCAGCATCATCTGGTTCTCGGCACTCGGCATCGGAGCGGGCCACCTCGGCCGCGTGCTGCGGTCTCCGCGGGCCTGGCGCATCCTCGACGGAGTGATCGCGGCCGTCATGATCGTGCTCGGCGTGCTGCTCGTACTGCCGCTCTAGGACGCTCGGCAACGAATCGAGCCGAATCCGCACACCTGTCGATTCCGCCGTTCCCCTGTTCGTCGTACTGACGTAGCGTGACGAGAAGTCGCGCGGTGCAGACGACGAGAGCAGGAGAACAGATGCGTTACATGTTGTTCGTGGCCACGGACCCCGAGGCCGAGCCGTACGACGCCGGGAAGGACGACATCCGGGACTGGGTGAAGGAGGTCTACGGCAGCGGCATCGGAGTACTCGGCGATCGCCTGCGCGAGCCGCAGGACGCCCGCGTCGTGCGGGTGCGCGGCGACGAGTTGCTCGTCACCGACGGCCCGTTCACCGAGTCGAAGGAGTGGATCGCCGGCTTCGACATCCTCGAGTGCGCCTCGCTCGACGAGGCGGTCGAGATCGCGTCGCGGCATCCGATGGCCCGGTTCGGACGCATCGAGGTGCGCGAGTTCTGGACCCTCGGCCTCGACTCGGAGGGCTGAGACTCATGCAGTACGTCATGTTCGTCGTGGTGGATCCGGATGGCGAGCCCTATGTGGCCGCCGACGACGACTACGCCCGGTGGGACGCCGACCTCGAGGAGCGCGGGGTGATGCTCGACAAACGGCGCCTGCGCCCGGCCGACGAGGCCACGACAGTGCGCATGCGCGGCGGCGAGTTGATCGTCACCGACGGGCCGTTCACCGAGTCGAAGGAGTGGATCGCCGGATTCGCCGTGCTGGACTGCGCCGATCTCGACGAGGCCATCACGATCGCCAGGACGCACGCGATGGCCCGCTTCGGCCGCATCGAGCTACGTCCACTCGCGCAGGCGAACGGGGAACCGCTGGCGTGACGAGGGATGCTGATGCTGCGATCACGGATGCCGCGACTCCGGATGTCGTCGCCGCAGCCGTCTCCGCTGCCCACGCGGCGGAGTGGTCGCGCATCGTGGCGAGCCTCATCCGAGTGACCCGTGACTGGTCATTGGCCGAGGATGCCGCGCAGGACGCGTTCACCAAGGCGATCGAGCGTTGGCCTGTAGAGGGAGTGCCCCGCAACCCCGGGGCGTGGATCACGACGGTGGCGCGGAACGGCGCGCTCGACCGCATCCGTCGCTCCGCGAACGAGGCGCTGAAGATGAGGGAGGTGGCGATGATGGACGAGCTCGACCGGCCCGACCGCGAGTACGACTCCGGGCACGACATCGACGACGACCGCCTGCGCCTCATCTTCACCTGCTGCCACCCGGCTCTCGCGATCGAGGCCCGGGTGGCGCTCACCCTGCGCACCGTCGCCGGGCTCACGACTCCCGAGATCGCGCGGGCGTTCCTCGTGCCGGAGGCGACCATGGCGCAGCGGCTGGTGCGGGCCAAGCGCAAGATCCAGAACGCCGGAATCCCCTATCGCGTGCCGCCGGCCGAGCTCCTCGACGAGAGGCTCGGGGGCGTGCTGGCCGTGCTGTACCTCGTCTTCAACGCGGGCTACACGCTGACGGATGACGCCGCCCACGACGAGGCACTCTCGCGGGAGGCGATCCGCGTGGGCAGCCTGCTCACCGAACTGCTGCCCCGGTCGGCGTCGGCTCAGGGGCTGCTCGCCCTGATGCTGCTGCAGCACGCACGTCGCGCCGGGCGCACCGATGCCGACGGCGAGCTGGTGTCGCTCGAAGACCAGGACCGCTCGCGCTGGGATGCGCTGGCGATCCGGCGCGGACTGAACGCGCTCGACGCCTCCTACCGACTGGAGCCCGTGCCCGACCGCTACCAGGCCCTGGCGAGCATCGCGGCCTGCCATGCGACGGCGGCGTCGTCCGACGCCACCGACTATGCGCGCATCGCAGCGCTGTACGCCGGGCTGGCCGCAGCGGACCCTTCGCGCGTCGTCGCACTGAACGCCGCCATCGCCCGCGGCATGGCCGATGGCCCCGTGGTCGGACTCGGAGCGGTCGATGAGGTCGCGGCATCCGGAGCCCTCGACGGCTACTACCTGGTGCCGGCCGCCCAGGCCGACTTCCTGCGCAGACTCGGGCGAGCGGATGCCGCCGGCGAGCGTTACGACGCGGCGATCGCGCTCGCGCCTCCCGGCCCCGAGCGGCGGTACCTGGAGCGGCGGCGCGCGGCGCTTCCCGTTCGTTGACGCCCGGACGGAGTCCGCGGCCGAACGCACCGATGGCGAGCCGACGCTTCGGGCGTCGCTCCGCTCGGCGCGACGCTTCGGGCGTCGCTCCGCTCGGCCCTCAGCGAGCGCTGGAGCATCCACCACTCGGTGGATGCCGCGAATCAGCCGACGAGGGGCTGCCGCCGCAGAGCCGCCGCTGCCACTCTGGGGGCATGACCGAACCTGAATCCGTCGTGCGGGTGCGCGACCTGCACAAGAAGTACGGGCACCACCACGCCGTCGACGGTGTGAGCTTCGACATCCACCGCGGCGAGACCTTCGCCCTGCTCGGCCCGAACGGCGCAGGCAAGTCCACGACGATCGAGATCCTCGAGGGCTACCGCGACCGTACCGAGGGCGACGTGAGCGTGCTCGGCACCGACCCCGGCAAGGGTGGCTTGGCGTGGAAGGCCCGCCTCGGCATCGTGCTGCAGTCCGGTGGGGAATCCGGCGTCATGACGGTGTCCGAGCAGCTGCGGCACTTCGCGGGCCTGTACCCGAACCCGCGCAGCGTCGACGAGGTCATCGCCGCCGTCGGACTCCAGGAGAAGGCGAAGACCCGCATCAGCCGGCTCTCGGGCGGCCAGCGTCGTCGGGTCGACGTGGCCCTCGGCATCATCGGTCGGCCCGAGCTGCTGTTCCTCGACGAGCCGACGACGGGCTTCGACCCCGAGGCCCGGCGCGACTTCTGGACCCTCATCCGTCAGCTGAAATCGGAGGGGACGACCATTCTGCTCACCACCCACTACCTCGACGAGGCCGCCCAGCTGAGCGATCGTGTCGGAGTCATCGCGGGCGGCAAGCTCATCGACATCGGAACGCTCGACGAGATCGGCGGCGACGACGCACGCATCCCGCGGGTGCGCTGGCGCGATCGCGACGGCCTGCGCGAACGCAGGACGCCCGAGCCCGGCGCCCTGGTCAGCGCCCTGTGCGCCGAGTTCGGCCACGAACCGCCTGAACTCGAGGTGATCCGCCCGAGCCTGGAGGACATCTACCTGCGCCTGGTCGCCGACTCGCAGGCCGCGACAGAGGCGGCCGCGACGCCGGTAGCCGCGGCACCGGCAGCGGCCGCACCGGCCGCACCGGCCGCCGACGACGAGGAGGTGCTCGCATGAGCATCGTCACCCTGGGCGCCTCCCGCGTGCGCTACGAGACGGCCAGCTACTTCCGCACCCCCGACGCCGTCTTCTTCACCTTCCTGTTCCCGCTCATCATGCTCGGAATCTTCACGACGGCCTTCAGCTCGTCAGGAGACGTGAGCGCGGGGCCGGGCACCACGACCATCAGCGTCGGGGCGTACTACCTCCCCGGCATGCTCGCAGCGGGCATGCTGCTCTCCGGCGTGCAGAACCTCGCCGTCGACATCGCGGGTGAGAAGGGCGACGGCACCCTCAAGCGCCTCGGCGGCACTCCGCTCTCCCCCGTGAGCTACTTCCTCGGCAAGATCGGGCAGGTCTTCGTGACGGGCATCCTGCAGGCGGCACTCCTGCTCCTCGTGGCCGGGACCCTCTTCGGAATCGCCCTGCCCACGGAGCCGTCGAAGTGGCTCACCTTCGCGTGGGTCTTCGTGCTCGGCGTCATCACCTCGGCATTCCTCGGAATCGCCCTCTCGGCACTTCCGCGGTCCGGACGCAGCGCGACCGCCGTCGTCATCCCGATCGTGCTGATCCTGCAGTTCATCTCGGGTGTCTACCTGCAGTTCTACCTGCTGCCCGAGTGGATGCAGAACATCGCCAGCATCTTCCCGCTCAAGTGGATGGCACAGGGCATGCGCGCGGTCTTCCTGCCCGAGGACTTCCAGACGCTCGAGGTGGGTGGAACCTGGGACCTCGGCGCCGTCGCCATCGCCCTCCTGGTCTGGCTCGTGATCGGCCTGGTGCTCAGTCGGCTCACGTTCCGCTGGATCCGCAAGGATGCCTGACGGGTCGCCTCGATTCGTTCACGGATGCCGCCCGCCACGTTGGTGACAGAGTAGAGCCGTGCAGAACCGACGCTGGTGGGACGTGGCCGCGGTCGCGGTCGCGGTCGTGGTGGCCGCGATCTCGGCGATCGCCGGCTCGCTCATCGCCTCGGACTGGGGCGCCTGGGCGTCCACGGCTGCATTCCTGGTGTTCTACTTCGCCTACGCTCGCTGGCGCATCACCGCACCTCCCAGCCCGCACGATGCGGTCGCCGTGCTGGGGTTCTCGGTCATCCTCGCTGTCGGCGTGGCCTTCGAGCCGTCGTTCGCCATCCTGCAGACCTTCCTCTACCCCTTCGCCTGGTCGATCGCCACGAACACGCGCAGTGCCGTCTTCGCCAACCTGCTCGTCGGCTCGGCCGTCGTCGTCGGCTACACGGCCCGCTACGGCATGGGCGGCCTCTGGAACGGCATCGCGATCGCAGCCCTGTCGGTCATGTTCTCGCTCGCGCTCGGCCTCTGGATCACCCGCATCGCGGAGTACGGCGAGGAGCGCGCCCAGCTGCTCTCCGACCTGCAGGCCGCGCAGGGCCAACTGTCTGCGCTCTCCCGCGAGTCCGGGGTGTCGAGCGAGCGCGAGCGGTTGGCCCGCGAGATCCATGACACCATCGCGCAGAGCCTCACCGGACTCGTCATGGTGGCGCAACGTGCCCGTGGGGAGGTGGCGGCTCTCGAGGGATCGGAGCGCGCCGTCGAGAGCATCGAGATGATCGAGGCCCTCGCCCGCGAGTCACTCACCGAGGCGCGCTCACTGGTGGCGTCGATGGCGGCGGTGCCGTCTGGGTCGAGCCTGGCCGAGGCGATCGAGCGGCTGGCGGAGAGGTTCCAGCGCGAGACCGGCGTGCTGGTCAGCACGACGGTCGATGCCGAGGGCCTCGACCGCGAACGCGAGGTGGTGCTGCTGCGCTGCACACAGGAGGGTCTCGCGAACGTGCGCAAGCACGCGCGGGCAGCCACGGCATCAGTTCGCATCGAGAGCCGGGACGACGCGATCGTGCTCACCATCAGCGACGACGGGTCGGGGCTCGCCGGGGTTCCCGACGGGGCATCGGGCGGCTTCGGCCTCGCCGGCATGCGCGAGAGGGTGGGGCTCGTGGGCGGACACCTCACCGTCGGCGAGACGCCGGGCGGTGGAGCGACGCTGACCATCACGCTGCCCGTGGCCAACGCCGCGCCTGCAGTCCCCGCCTCGTCCGCTGCTGAGACCGCGGGGACGGATGCCGGCGGCGGCGTCGCTGCATCCGATGCCCAGCAAACGGGCCTGCCGAGCTGGCGCAACGGGGTGACGCCGTGATCCGGGTGGTGGTCGCCGACGACCACCCCATCGTGCGCGCGGGCATCGTGGGGCTGCTCGCGACGGCCGACGACATCGAGGTCGTCGGCGAGGCGTCGGACGGCGAGGAGGCGCAGCGCCTGACGGCCGAACTGCAGCCGGACCTCGTGCTCATGGACCTGCGTATGCCGGGCGTCGGAGGCGTCGAGGCGACGGCCCGCATCCTGGCCGCGAGCGGTGCTGCCGGGGCGACTGGAGCGACGCGGGTGCTGGTGCTCACGACGTACGAGACCGACGACGACATCATCGGCGCCATCGAGGCCGGGGCCAGCGGCTACCTGCTGAAGGCGGCTCCGCAGGCCGAGATCATCGAGGGGGTGCGCGCCGTCGCCCGAGGGCAGACCGTGCTCGCCCCGAACATCGCCGCCATGCTCGTGCAGCGAGTGCGCATGGGAACGCAGGTCCCGGAGGCGGCAGACACACCGCGGCTCTCGGCACGCGAACTGCAGGTGCTCAGCCTGGTGGCGGCCGGCCACAGCAATCCGCAGATCGCGGCCGCGCTCTTCATCGGCGAGGCCACGGTCAAGACTCACCTCCTGCACGTCTTCGAGAAGCTCGCCGTGAGCGACCGCACCCGCGCCGTGACGCGCGCGATGGAGCTGGGCCTTCTCTAGCCCGCCTCGCCTCACCTCGCCTCAGGAGACGACTTGTCAGTTGTGGTCGGGTGACGGATGCCGCACCCAGCCACAACTGACAAGTCGAGCTCAGAGCGCCAGGGCGACGAGCAGCAGCACCAGGCCCAGCAACGGGGCCGTAGCCTGCACCATCGCGGCGCGGGCCTTGGTGCGGTCCGACAGGATGAGCACCAGGGCGGCGGCCACCATGGACCCGGCGCTCGCGAACGCGAGTGCCGCGCCGATCTCGAGCGAGCCGACCGCCAGGAAGACCACGCCGATGGCGAGGATGATCGCCAGGAACAGGTTGTAGAAGCCCTGGTTGAAGGCGAGGCCCTTCGTGATCTCCGCGGTCTCGGCGGTGGTTCCGAACGTCCTGCGCGTCGACGGCTCGGTCCAGCGCACTGACTCCAGCACGAAGATGTAGACGTGGATCAGGGCGGCGATGGAGAGGATGACCAGGCTGGCGATGAGCATGCCATCACCCTATGACCGGCGGTGCGGATGACGCAGCTACAGCAGCTTGCGCGCCGTCGCCCAGGCCGTGAGTTCATGCCGCGACGACAGCTGCAGCTTCCGCAGCACGCTCGACACGTGGGTCTCCACGGTCTTGGTCGAGATGAACAGCGTCGCCGCCACCTCCTTGTAGGCGTAGCCGCGGGCGATGAGGCGCATCACCTCCTGCTCGCGGGCCGACAGCCTGTCGAGCTCCTCATCCGTCGACGCGATCTCGCCGCCGGCAGCACCGAAGGCGTCGAGCACGAACCCGGCCAGCCGCGGTGAGAAGACGGCGTCGCCGCCGGCCACGGCGTGCACGGCACGGCTGACGTCCGACCCCGAGCTGCCCTTGGTGATGTACCCGCGGGCACCGGCACGGATCACTCCCACCACGTCCTCCGCCGAGTCCGAGACGCTCAACGCCAGGAAGCGCGTGCCGGGCACGAGGGCCGCCGTGCGCCTGATGACCTCGGCGCCGCCGGAGGATGCCGCATCCGTCCCTCCCGGGAGATGCACGTCGAGCAGCACCACAGTGGGCGCCGCAGCGGTGATGACCGCGATGGCGGAGTCGACGTCGTCGGCCTCGCCGACCACGAGCACCGAGTCGTCGAGATCGGCCCGCAGTCCGGAGCGGAAGATGGAGTGGTCGTCGACGACGACCACGGTGATCTGATCAGCCACGCGCTGCCTCCCCGGTCTCGAACCGCAGGTGCACCTCGGTGCCCACGCCGCCGGCACCCGGGCCGACCGTGCCGCGGCCGCCGGCTCGCCGCATCCGTCCGATGATCGATTCGCGAACGCCGAGACGATCCGAGGCGACGGATGCGACATCGAAGCCGGGCCCGCGATCGCGCACGAACACGTCGACCGCCGTCGCCGCGCCCTCGATGTAGACCGAGACGTCGCCCCCGGCGTGCCGGGCGGCGTTGAGCATGGCCTCGCGCGCGGCAGCTGCGAGCTCGCCGCTGGCGCGCTCGGTGGACGATCCGACGGCCACCACTTCGATGTGCACGGGGTAGTCGAGTTCGAGGGCCGAGGCGAAGTCGCGGAGGTCTGAGGCGAGATCGCTGTCGGCGGGCGAATCGCCCTCGAACAGCCAGCTGCGCAGCTCCCGCTCCTGGGCGCGGGCGAGGCGGCCGGCCTCGCTCGAGGCGCCGGCGCGATTCTGTATGAGGGCGAGGGTCTGCAGCACGGAGTCGTGCAGGTGAGCAGCGATCTCGCTGCGCTGCTCGTCACGGATGCGCGCGACGCGCTCCGTGGTGAGGTCGTTCCAGAGCGTCACGAGCGACGGCGCATAGAGCAGCCCGATGCCGATGACGACGAACAGCGCGGCGAGGAACACGAGGGTCGGAGCCTGATCGGCGCTCGGCCCCGTGAGCAGCACCACCGCGAGCACGGTGAGGGCGCCCGTGGCCACGAGGCGCACCGCGAGCTCGGTGCGGCGCCCGCGCTCGGGGTCGCGGCGATCGATGAAGCTCGCCCACGCCCCGGCGGCCACCGCGAGGAGCACCGTGATCACGACCGTCGGGATCCACGGAACCGCGCCGCCGACGCCCACGTCGTACGTGGTGAGAGCCTGGCCGATGGCCGTGACGGCGCCGCCGATGGTGAGGGCGACGAGGATCCAGGCGACGGGGGCCCGACGCGTGACGCGAGGGGCGGCATCCGTCGGCTCAGCCCACGGCGTGAAGGCCCAGAGCCAGATGTAGAGCAGCACTCCGGCGCCGATCAGACCCGTGACGAGGAAGATGACGCGCACCAGCAGCGGCGACCAGCCCAGGTGCGTCGCCAGCCCGCCGGCCACCCCGGCGACGTAGCAGTCGCGGTCGCGCACGAGCGCTGGCACGGGGCCGGCGCTGCGGGGAGCGCCCGACCGCGCGTTCTGCGCGTTCAGACGGCGGGCGGATGCTGTTGACACTCCTGAATCCAATCACGCGACGGTCGACCCCGGGAGGACGGCAGGGAGAAGTCAGGGTGCGGTCAGGGTCGTACCTGATAGCGAGCCGAGTGCCCGGGCGGCACCATCGAGATATGGCAGTGAAACAGACCCCATCAGAAGAATCGTCCGGCTCCGAGTCCGCGGCACCGGACACGGAAAGCAGCACGACGGATGCGGCGTCGACTGCCATGATCCCCGCGGATGCCACGGCACGCACTGCCGAAGCAGACGCGGGGAGCACGGCCGGCGGATCGCCGGGGGGCGAATCCGCCGGCCGCATCCCGGGCGGCGAAGGCGACGAGGGACACACGGGCCACACCGACGGCTCAGCCGCAGTTGACGGAGCGGGCTCCGCGGCTGGCGGCGCCGACGGCACCGGAGGCACCGGGGGCGCCGGAGGCACCAGAGGCAGCGGCACCGGGGGCGCCGGAGGCAGCGGCACCGGGGGCACCGGAGGCAGCACAGGCGCACCCTCCTCCGGTGCAGCACCATCCGCTCCCGACACCGGCTTCTTCGGCTGGATGCGCTCACTCGGTGTTCCGCGCCTCCCGGGCTGGCTCGGCGGTGTGGCTGCCGGCGTGAGCGCCCGCCTCTCGATCGACCCCATCATCGTGCGCGGAGTCCTCGTCGTGTGCGCCCTGTTCGGCGTTCCCGTCTTCCTCCTCTACGGCCTCGCCTGGCTGCTGCTGCCCGACCTCACCGGGCGCATCCACCTCGAACAGCTGCTGCGCGGAGTGTTCGACAAGGCCCTCGTGGGCATCGCGATCCTCGTGCTGCTCGGTCTCTCGCCCTTCGCCATCGGCGGCGACCCGTTCTACGGCGACGCCTGGAACGACATCCAGTACGGCAGCTTCTGGACGTCGAGCCCGTGGGTCTACGGCATCCGCTTCCTCTGGACCATCGCGCTCATCGGCGCCATCACGGCCCTCATCATCTGGCTGGTGCGCCGCAACCGCACCTCCGACCTGGCGTCGCGCTCCGCCTCGACCTCCCCCGAGGCTGCGTTCGCGCAGTACGAGGCCGAGGCGGCCGCAGGTACCGCCACGGCCTACGGCGCGCCCACCGCGGCAGCGGCATCCGGAGTCCCCAACCCGACGCAGACAGCTCCGGTGACGGATGCCGCCCTCGACGGCACCGAGCCCGTCGCCCCGACACAGCCGGCCAGCACAGACCCCGGCACGGACGAGTACGAGGCGTGGAAGGCCCAGCACGCCGCCTGGCGTGTCGACCACGAGGCGTGGCGGCAGTCGCAGGCCGACGCCAACCGCGCCGCGCGAGCTCAGCTCGTCGCCGACAACAAGGCGCGCGCCGCAGCCTTCACCGCTCGTGCCGACGAGGCCAGGCGCCTGCGCAAGCTCACCCGCCCGCGCACCAGCTTCGCCTACATCGTCGCCACCCTCGGCGCCGGCCTCGTGGCCGGATCGATCGCCGCGATCACCGCACTCGACGGAGTGAACGGCGCCTACGCCGTGACGATCGGACTCGCCGTCGCCGCCCTCGTGTCGGCGCTCTCGATGATCGTCGCCGGCCTGCTGCGTCGGCGCAGCGGCTTCCTCGCCTTCGTGACGATCGCCGCCCTGGTGCTGGCCATCGGGTCGGCTGCGGTCCCCCGCACCGATCACCTGCTCCTCGGCGACAACTCCATCGGGCTCGACGGATCGAAGAGCTACCTGCTCCCGGCCGGCACCGCGTTCATCACGGCGGCCGCGAGCACGGCGGCGCTGCCCGGCACGCAGAAGGTCGACATCACCCTGGGCGCCGGCAACGTCTACCTCGACGTCTACGACGGAGCCACGGTGAAGATCGACGCCGAGCTCGCCTCGGGCTACTCCTCGGTGTGGACAGTCGGCGCCGACGGCGAGTACACCGACGGGCAGGACCTCAGCCGGGTGACCGACGCCGACGGCGACATGCACCTCGTCGGGGTGGTCGGTGAGAGCCCGGGCATCGGCACAGCGCCCGACGCCGCGATCACCATCCACGGACTGACCGGCGGCATCCAGGTCACCGTCCACGAGGAGAACTGACCATGAGCGACGACCAGGATACGCAGAGCCGCCATCACCGTTCACGGACCGACCGGTTGAATCCAGGTCACCAATCTCGAGGGGCAACGACCATGAGCACAGACTCGAACCCGACCACGCCGTACGATTTCGGCACGACGGCGACGGATGCCGCTGCGCCGGATGCCGCGTCGACGACGCTCGGTTCCCCGACACCGGCGGCATCCGTCCCGGCCGGGCCCGTCATCCGCTGGGCCGCCATCGTCTGGGGACTCGCCTTCGCGGCGATCGCCTCCGTGCTGCTCGTGATCGTCACCGACGTCGAGCGCCGCCAGGACTTCTCGTCGTGGCTCGAGACGCTCACCCCGGGCACCTTCGCGCTCTACGCGGTGCTCGCTCTCGGCGGGCTGCTGCTCGTGGCCGGCCTCGCAGGCATCCTGCGGCGAGCGACGCGCGCTCGACCCGCTCGCTGAGGCCCGGACGGAGTCGCGGGCGCTTCCCAGTCGCCCGCTCGCCGCTTACGGCCGCTCAGCTCAGGCTGAAGCGGCCAAAAGTGGCGAGCGGGTGGTGGGCGCCTCGGGCGGTCGCTTCGCTCGGCCCTCAGCGAGTAGGTGGTTGGCGAGGTCGGAGCTCAGCGAGCCGGCACCCGATCCACGACGATCGCGCCATCGACAACCGTCAGGAGCACCGGTGACTCGGCGAAGGCGTCAGGATGCGTCGTCAACGGGTTGTCGGCGAACACGGTGATGTCGGCGCGCTGTCCGACCTCGAGCCGGCCACCGTCCTCACCCACGGAGCGCCAGTACTGGCTGGTGTAGCCCTCGACCGCCGCTGCCGCAGAGATGGCCTGCTGCGGCTGGACCGGCTCGACCTCGAGACGCCCCGTAGGGCGTCGCAGCACCGCGGAACCCAGCGAGGCCCGCGGGTCGTAGGGTGCGATGGGCCAGTCGGATCCGAGGGTCACGATCACCCCACGCCGACGCAGGTCGCCGATGCGCCAGGCGCGATCGGCACGCTCGTCACCGAGTCGCGTCGACCAGTTGTCGGTGTGATCGGCCCGGGAGTAGTGGGTGCAGTGCGTCGGCTGCATGCTGGCCGCGATGCCCGCCCGGGCGATGGTGTCGAGCACGTCGTCCGGCAGTGTCTCGATGTGCTCGATGCGGTGCTGTGTGCCGTTCGAGCCCAGTGCGGCCAGTGTCTCCGCGACGAAGGCGATGCCCTTGTCTCCGATGGCGTGGGTGGTCGTCGGGATGCCTCGATCGTGCAGGAATGCAACGGCGCGGCGGTATTCCTCCTCGTCGAGCCAGAGCGAATCGGTCGACTCGCCTCGCGCATCTGGTTCGAACAGCCAGGCTGTCCCGTTGTCGATGGTGCCGTCGATCATGAGCTTGACGCCCTTCACGTGCCAGCGCCGACCGCCGGTGCCCTGCAGAGCCACGACCTGGTCGAGGTCGGCATCCGTGAAACCGGGCATGACGAAGGGAGAGATGCGCAGACGGATGCCGAGCTCTGCGCGCGCCTCGACGGCCTCCAGAAGTTCGAACGAGTCCGGAGCCGAGAGATCGAGCATCTGGCCCGCCACGAGACCCGACTCGGCCATGCCGCGGAACAGCGCCTCGAGAGCGTCGACCCGATCGGCGAAGGTCTGCTCGGGCAGGTGCGGCCACACCAGTGCCTGTGCACTCAGCTCGAGCAGCAGCCCGGTGGGAGCGCCCAGCGAGTCGACGACCACGCTCGAAGCGTCCGCGAAGGTCTCGCGGCCGGTGATGCCGGCGACGCGCAGCGCCTCCCGGGAGGCCACGGCCGAGTGCCCGTCGAACAGGGTGACATAGACCGGGCGGCCCCCGTCGATGCCGTCGAAGAGGGAGAACGACGCCTCCCCCGACCCGAAGGCGTTGGGGTCCAGACCCCATCCGAAGATCCACGGGTCATCGCGGGCGCTGATGTGCGCCGCGAGTGCCGCGCGAACCTGCTCCCACTCCACGAGCCCGGACAGGTCGACGCCGCGGGTCATCTGCAAGCCCATGATCGGGTGGATGTGCGCGTCGATGAATCCCGAGCTGATGGTGGCGTCGCCGAGATCCACCACACGAGCGGCATCCCACCGGTCGGAGTCCGACGCGGGCCCGACCCCGACGATGACTCCACCGCTGATCGCGACGAAGCCGGCTGATGCCGCCTCGCCATCGAGCACCTCGGGGGTCAGTACGGAGCCCCCGAGCACGAGCAGGTCGCACGTGGCGTTCATCGCGTCACCTCGGTGTACTCGCTCGCTCCGCCGATGCCGGCGTAGACGTCGGGGCGAGTGCGCTTCCAGACAGCGGCGAGTACGACGCCGATGAGGAAGGTGACCGGGGTGATCGCGATCAGGATGGCGTTGACGGCCGGGCCTGCAGCGGTGAGCAGGTCGAACGATGTGCACAGCACCCAGAGGATGGCGATCTGCAGCACCCCGGCCACGATGGCTGCGGGGATGACGTACCACCTGCGCGCGAGCTCGCGGTTGCGCAGGAAGAAGACGACCACGGCTATGCAGGTCAGCACCTGCAGGGCGATGATGCCGATGACGCCGGGGCTGTTCACCCAGAGCAGCAACTGCAGGTACGGGTCGAGGCCGAAGACGGCGAACGCACCGACGACGATGACGGCGAGCGCTGTCTGCACGAGCCCGGAGACGACCGGCGATCCTGTCTTCGGGTCGACGCGGTGCAGCACCCTCGGAAGCACCCCATCGCGGGCGAGTGAGAAGGTGTAGCGGTTGATGGCGTTGTGGAAGGCAAGCTGCGAGGCGTAGACGCTCGTGAGGATCAGCAGGTACATGACCAGCTCGGCCCAGGCTCCGAGGTACTGGCCGGCCTCGGCGAAGACCAGTCCGGCCGGGTTCTCACCTGCAGCAGCAACCGCGTTCGCCTCTCCCAGGCCAATGATGATCGCCCAGAGGATGAAGCCGTAGAAGACGGCCATGAAGATCACCGAGATGTAGGTGGCTCGAGGGATGGTCTTGTTCGGGTCGCGCGCCTCCTCGCGGTAGAGGGCGGTCGACTCGAAGCCCATGAAAGCGGCGAAGCCGACACCGAGGATGGCGAACATGCCCGGGTTGAACAGGTTCGCCGGATCGAGGGTGCCGAACGTGATGCCGTCCGCACCACCCTGCGCGAGAATCACGACGGCGAGCACGATGAGGATGAGCGCCTCGAGGGCGAGCAGCACGCCGAGCACCTTCGCACCGACGTCGATGCCGCGCCACGCCACGAGGAAGACCGCGGCGATGCCGATTCCGGCGATGACCCACCAGGGGACGTCGATGCCGAACTCCTTCTCGAGCATCTCGTGACCCTGCGTGCCCATGAGGCCGTAGAGGCCGATCTGCAACGCGTTGTACGAGACAAGAGCCACGAAGGAGGCGCCGAGGCCGACGGCCTTGCCCAGGGCCTGCGTGATGTAGGTGTAGAAACCGCCGAGTGCCTTCACGTAACGCGTCATGGCCATGAAGGCGATCGCGAAGATGCCCAGGATGATGCCGGCCACGGTGTACGCCAGCGGCGCCGAGACGCCACCGATGAGGATGGCCAGCGGCGCGACGCCGGCGATGATCGTGAGGGGCGCGGCCGCGGAGATCACCATGAACACGATGCCCCCAGTGCCCAGGGCATTCGTGCGGAGGGACTGCGAGTCCTGTGGCGCGGTGGCTGATGCGGTCACGGATGCATCCTGCTCCGATGCGGGTGACGTGTCGATGAGTTCCATGGCTGAGCTCCCTTGCTCGAGTCGTTCGTGTCAGCGATCCAGATCGGTGATGACGGCTCGATAGGCGATTGCGATGGTGTCGACGGTAGGAGTCAGATGTTTCGAGCACGTCACGAAATTCAACCGATTTCGTAAAGTAAATCGATTATGCACTATTTATTTCGTATTGCATAACCGATTTTGCACGACTAAATCCGCATTTCTGATGCAGTATGTCTACGGAATCCGTCGCGTGGATCGCCTCTCGATGACGGAGATCGCGACCTCGACGCGCTCTCCTCGCCGGGAGCCGCCGTCGAGGGAGTCCGCGAGAAGCTGCATGCACTGGCGTCCGAATTCGCGGGCATGCAGGTCGAGCGCTGTGATCGAGGGCTCCACCAGAGCGAGCGAGTCGCTGTCGACGTAGCTGGCGAGCAGCAGGTCGTGCCCGATCTCCAATCCGGCCGAGCGGATGGCGTCGAGTGCGATGAGAGCCGTGCCTTCAGGGGCCGCGATGATGCCGTCGACACCGTCGAGGGCGCCCAGCAAGCCGTCGAGCAGGCCGCGCACCTGCTCCGTCGTCGACTGGAAGTCGCCGACGAGCATGTGCTCCGCGATGCCCTTCTCGGCGCACCACTCCCTGTAGCCGTCCTGCATGCCGCGGCCCCAGGCGATCGAACGGTCGGGCAGCAGGCACGCGGGCCGGCGGCATCCGTTCGCCCACAGATGATCGAGCAGAAGGCGGATTCCGCGACGGTGGTCGCCGTAGACGACGCCGTACGGCTCCTCGGCGTCGGCCGGTGCGTCTTCGCCGCTCACCACGGGGCTGCGCCCCGAGAGCAGGCGCTCGACGATGGGGTCGCCGTCGATGGGGTCGATCATGATGAAGCCGTCGAGGTGTTCGGTGATTCCGGAGCGTGGAGCGAATGCCGTGGGCATCAGGGTGACGAGAAGGTCGGAGGCCTGAGCCTCCTCCACCGCGCCGAACGCCACGTCCATGTAGTACCTGAAGCTCAGGGTGTGGTCGGGAACGTAGAGGCCGATGGCACCGGAGCGGGAGCCCCGCAGGTTGCGGGCCATGACGTTGACGACGTAGTCGAGATCGTCGGCGGCATCCTTCACGCGCTGACGCGTGGCCGGCGCGATCCGCCCCTTGCCGCTCAGCGCGAGGGAGGCCGTGGCCCTGGAGACGCCGGCCCGATCGGCGACATGCTGGAGGGTGATGACGTCGGGGGCTTGCTGCACCTCGTCAGTCTAGGCACGGCACCGGGGCGCTTCAGCCGCGGACTGCGTCCGGGCCTCAGCGACCGGGTTACTCCGGTGACTCGGTCTCAGCCGCCGTCAGCGTCTCGCCGCGGAAGAAGGCGGGGCGCTTGTGCCACTGCCAGAGCATCACGACGACGCCGCCGAGCAGCACCACCATGCCGAGCACGAACACCAGGCCGAGGCCGCCGACCGACGACCCGCTGCCGTAGTCGGGGTCCATGCTGTCGATGAGCGTCGTGAAGAACAGCACGCCCAGGATGACGCCGCCGATGAGCGGGAACAGCAGGGTGAAGAACACGTTCCGCACCGAGCGGAACCACTGGGCGCGGAAGTACCAGACGCAGGCGAACGCCGTGATGCCGTAGTAGAAGCAGATCATCATGCCGAGTGCCGTGATGGTGTCCCACAGCACGTTCTCGCTGAGGAAGCGCATCACCGTGTAGAAGACCGAGGCCACGATCGCCGACACGATGGTGGCATAGCCGGGGGTGAAGAACCGCGGGCTCACCTTCGCGAACTTCTCCGGCAGAGCGCCGTAGTGGCCCATGGCCAGCAGGGTGCGCGCCGGGGAGACGAATGTGGACTGCAGGCTCGATGCCGAGCTGGTGAGGACGGCGAGCGAGACCAGCACAGCGAGCGGTCCGAGGATGGGGCCGGCGAGGTGGAAGAAGACGTTGTCCTGGATGTCGGGGTTGCCGAGGCCGTACTCCCCGTCGCCGACGCCGGCGAACGCGATGAGCGAGACGGCGATGAGCAGGTAGAGGATCACGATCGTGACGACGGTGATGGTGGCTGCCTGGCCGGGCGTCTTCGATGAGCCCTTGGTCTCCTCGTTCATCGTGAGGGTCACGTCCCAGCCCCAGAAGATGAAGATCGAGAGCGAGAGGCCGGCGGCGAACGCGCTGAACGAGTCGATGGCGAACGGGTTGAACCACGACCACTCGATGGCCGTGGCGTCGAAGGCGTTGCCGTTGGCCACCTCCACCAGTGCCGCGACCGAGAAGAGCACGAGCACGAGCACCTGGAATCCGACGAGCCAGTACTGCAGCTTCTGCGTGGTCTGCATGTCGCGATAGGAGATCCATGTCGCACCCAGCATGAAGAGCAGGCAGGTCACCACGTTGACGAAGGGGTTCATCGCGATCTCGGCGATGTCGGGGTTGCCGACGATCTGCGAGATCAGCAGGAACAGGAAGTCCACGGCGATGCCGGCGAGGTTCGACAGCACGAGGATGGTCGCCGCGATGAGGCCCCATCCGGCCATCCAGCCCACCCACGGCCCGAACGCCCGGGTGGCCCAGGTGAACGAGGTGCCGGAGTCCGGCATCCGTCGATTCAACTCGCGATAGCCGAAGGCCACGAGCAGCATCGGGATGAACCCGACCAGGATGATGGCGGGAACCTGCACCCCCACCTCGGAGACAGTCGGACCGAGCGCCGCGGTGAGCGTGTAGGCCGGGGCGATGCACGAGATCCCGATGACGATGGCGCCGATGAGCCCGACCGAGCCGGCGCTCAGGCCCTTGCCCTTCTTCGCTGTCTCACTGCCGGCTGCCGTGCCGGGGATGGCGGAACTGGCCGCTGTGAGCGGTGCCTGCGGGTCTGAGGGGTGCGTCATTGCTGCCTCTTTCAGGCGGTGGTGCGGGGCACCACGATCATGGGGACGGGGAGCTCGCGCAGCATCTTGGCCGCTGTCGAACCGAGGAAGAGGTGTCGGGGTGCTGCGAGGCGGCTCGAGCCCACCAGCACCATCTCGCCTGGCTCCCAGTCGAGGGCGCGCACGGCATCTTCGATGCTCGAGCCCGTCGCCGTGGCTGCCGACGCCGCGATGCCATCGGGGAGGGCGCGGCGGGCCTCGTCGAGCACTTCGTCGGCGTGGGCGCTTCCGGTGAGGGCTGCCAGGTGCTCGTCGAGTCCTGCAGGCAGGTCGATCGAGGCGAGCGAGAGCAGCCGCAGCGGCGTCTCGGTCTGTCGGGCCAGGCGAACGGATGCCTCGAGCAGCGCATCCGCCCCCGGGCGCGTTCCGATCATCGTCGTGACACGCGTGACGCCCAGGTCCACGGGCACTTCGCGCGACCCGGCCGGCGCCAGTGCGACGGGCACGTCGGAGGAGTGCAGCAGCTCGTCTGCGACCGAGCCGATGCGCGACCGGCCGAACAGGCCTCCGCGCGCGGCGCCCACGACGATGAGCCTGGCGCCGAACTCGTGCGCAGCCTGGATGAGCCCCTCGGCGAACGATTCGGCGTAGCGGATGTGCAGGGCGCGCTCGACATCGTCGCCGAGGGCGCGCGACGCCGTGGTCAGCCAGGCGCGCGACTGCTCCTTGAGGAAGCGCTCGTAGCCGGCATCCGTCGGCACCGAGGCGTTGCGAGCCTCGCTCGGAAGTACCATGACCACCTCGAGCAGCGCACCGCTGGCGCGGGCGAGACGTCCGGCGAGGGCCAGGGCGTCTGCCCCCGAGTCGTCGGCTGTGTAGCCGGCGACGATGCGGGGCGCGGCACTCATGCGCCCGCCCGCTCCACGATGGCGGCGGCGGTCTCGATGCCCATGCGGATGGCTCCGTCGACGTGTTGGTAGCCCTTGCCCGCCAGATCGCTGCAGGAGAAGTGGATGGGCCCGACGGGGGTGCGCAGGTCTGCGCCGTAGCGGGCCAGGCCTCCCATGTCGAAGCTCGCGGCATAGGCGCCGCGGGTCCATTCCTCGCTTCCCCAGTCGCTCAGGTAGAACACCTCGGGGGTGAGGGCCTCGTCGCCGTAGTAGTGCGACAGTGACTCGAGGATGCGCTGCTTCCGTTCCTCCTCGCTCACGGCGAAGACGCCGTCGGCCGCCTCATCGGCCACGAAGCCCACGAGGGTGCCGCGCGGGTCGCCGTGGTAGCTGTTGTCGTAGGCCTCGTGCACCAGCTCGTAGGGGCTGAACGCCGTGCCCGAGAGGCCATTGGTGCGCCAGAACGGCGTCGAGTACACGGCATGGACCTTGATGACGAAGCCCATGGAGAGGTGCTGGTGCAGCTGCTGCTGCCGACGCGGGAGCGGCGGCTCGTAGGAGATGCGGCTGATCAGGATGGGAGGCACCGCGAGCACGGCGAAGCGGGCGCTGACCTCCACGTTCTCGCTGATGGCGGTCACGCCGTCCGGCCCCCACCGCAGCGTGCGCACAGGCGAGTTCAGGTGCACGTCGTCGCCGAGGCGCTCGGCGAGCAGGAGGGGCACCTGCTGCAGGCCGCCGACCACGCGCTTGTCGAGGATGAAGTCGGCGTCGACGAGGTTCGAGAAGCTGCCGGCGGATGCCGCCATCAGGAGTGCCTGCAGGGCGGAGAACGCGTGGGCGGGCTTGGTGAGCATCGCGCCGGCGATGAACATGCCGATGTTCTCGCGCGCCTCCTCGTCTTCGGTCTGCGTCTCGAGCCAGCGGCTGAACGAGATCTCGTCGAGGTCCTTGGCGAGCGGATGCGCCCACGGCTGGTCCGGGTCGATCTCTGCCACGAGAGCGTCGAGCTTCTCGATGAGCGTGACGATCTCCTGCTCGGTCTGCGCTGCCACGGGGAAGATCTCGCCCTCGAAGGTGCGCTTCTCACCGGTCGGGCCGATGTAGACGTTGAGTCCCTCGCGGTAGCGCTCGTAGGTCTCGAGCCCGAGGTCATCGAGGGTCTCGATCAGGGCGTCCTGGTCGGGTGACACCCACTGGCCGCCGATCTCCAGCGTTGCGCCGTCGATGTCGTCGGTCCAGAGGCGGCCCCCGACGCGGTCGCGGGCTTCGAGCACGGCGACGGTGAGGCCGGCCTTGCGCAGCTCGGTGGCGGCGGTGAGTCCGGATGCTCCGGCTCCGATCACGACGACGTCGCGTTCGATCTTCTGCATGGTGCGTGTGTTCCTTCTTCAGTTCTCGGTCGCTGAGGCCCGGACGAAGTCCGCGGTCGAAGCGCTGCTGGGGTGCGTCGCCCTCTGCGCTTCGGGCGGTCGCTTCGCTCGGCCCTCAGCGAGCGGTGGTCGGCTAGGAGACGGGGATGAGCGTGTACTTCGTCGAGAGGTACTCGTGGATGCCCTCGAGCCCGCCCTCACGGCCGATGCCCGACTGCTTGACCCCGCCGAACGGCGCGGCCGCGTTGGAGACGACGCCGACGTTGAGGCCCATCATGCCGGTCTCGAGGCGCTCGATCATGCGGTGTCCGCGCGCCAGGCTCTCGGTGAAGACGTACGACACGAGGCCGTACTCCGTTCCGTTCGCGAGGCGCACAGCCTCATCCTCGTCGCTGAACGTCGTGATGCCCAGCACCGGACCGAAGATCTCCTCGCGGAGCATGCGACTGTCGGCCGGAACGTCGGTCAGCACTGTCGGCTCGAAGAAGCTGCCCTCGCCGTCGACGGCGCTGCCCCCGGTGAGCACCGAGGCGCCACGGGAGACGGCATCCGTCACCAGCTCCAGCGAGGTCGAGACCGCTGCGTCGTTGATGAGCGGGCCGATGGCCACGCCGTCCTCGGTGCCACGGCCCACGGCCATCGCCTTCACGCGCTCGGCGACCTTGGCGGCGAACTGCACAGCCACGGCCTCGTGCACGATGAAGCGGTTGGCTGCGGTGCAGGCCTGGCCGATGTTGCGGAACTTCGCCAGCATCGCGCCGTCGACGGCCTTGTCGAGGTCTGCGTCCTCGAACACCACGAACGGGGCATTGCCGCCGAGCTCCATCGAGGTGCGGAGGATGCCCGTGGCCGCCTGCTCGATGAGCTTGCGGCCGACACCGGTCGAGCCGGTGAACGAGAGCTTGCGCAGGCGCGGGTCGGCGATGATCGGACCCGAGACGGCCGACGACGTCGACGTGGTGATCACGTTGACGACTCCGGCGGGCAGGCCCGCCTCGACGAGCAGGGCGACGAACGCCAGCGTCGTGAGCGGGGTGAGCTCGGCCGGCTTCACGACCACTGTGCAGCCCGCGGCGAGCGCCGGCGCGATCTTGCGCGTCGCCATCGCCAGCGGGAAGTTCCACGGCGTGATGAGGAAGCAGGGGCCGACGGGCTGCTGCGACACGAGCATGTGGCCGGTGCCCTCTGGATTGAGCCCGTAGCGACCGCTGATGCGCACGGCCTCCTCGCTGAACCAGCGCAGGAATTCGCCGCCGTAGGCGACCTCTCCGCGCGCCTCGGCGAGGGGCTTGCCCATCTCGAGCGTCATGAGGAGGGCGAAGTCCTCCTTGCGCTCCTGCAGCAGGTCGAAGGCCTTCCGCAGGATCTCGCCGCGCACACGGGGTGCGGTGGCCGCCCAGTCGGCCTGGGCGGCGACGGCGGCGTCGAGCGCGCGGGCGCCGTCCTCGACGGAGGCGTCGGAGATCGTCGCGATGACGGCGTTGGTGGCCGGGTCGCGCACGTCGAGCGTGGCACCGCCAGCGGCATCCGTCCACTCGCCGCCGATGAAGAGCTGGTGGGGAACGGATGCGAGCAGCTCGGCCTCGCGCGATGCCGTCACCGTGGCGCTCATGCTGCGACCGCCCCGGTGTCGGCTGCGAGAACGTCGGCGATGACGCCGAGGCCCTCGAGCAGCAGGTCGTCGCCGATGGTGAGGGGTGGCAGGAACCTGATCACGTTGCCGTAGGTGCCGCAGGTGAGAACGATGACGCCGGCTTTGTGGGCGGCGCCCGCGACGCGACCGGTGATGGCGGCATCCGGAGCTCCGGTGGCCGGGTCGACCAGCTCGATGGCGACCATGGCACCCCGACCGCGCACGTCTCCGATGCGAGGGTCGGATGCCGCGAGCTCGTTGAGGCGACCGAGGAGCACCTCGCCGATGGCGGCCGCGCGCTCGATGAGGCCGTCGTTCTCGTAGGCGTCGATCGTGGCGAGGGCCGCGGCGCAGGCGATGGGGCTGCCGGCGTAGGTGCCGCCGAGGCCACCGACCTGGGCTGCGTCCATGATCTCGGCGCGACCGGTGACGGCCGACAGCGGCAGTCCGCCCGCGATGCCCTTGGCGGTCACGATGATGTCGGGCACGATGCCCTCGGCATCGCTGGCGAACCACTGGCCGGTGCGGCCGAAGCCCGTCTGCACCTCGTCGGCGATGAACACGACGCCGTTGGCGCGGGTCCAGGCGAGCAGGGTGGGCAGGAAGCCGTCGGCGGGAACGATGAAGCCGCCCTCGCCCTGGATGGGCTCGATGATGAGCGCGGCGAGGTTCTCGACGCCGATCTGCTTCTCGATCTGCAGGATGGCGCGCTCGGCGGCTTCGACGCCGTCGAGGCCGCCGTCGCGGAACGGGTACGAGAGCGGTGCGCGGTAGATCTCGGGGGCGAACGGGCCGAAGCCGTTCTTGTACGGCTGGTTCTTGGCGGTGAGGCCCATCGTGAGGTTGGTGCGACCGTGGTAGGCGTGGTCGAAGGCTACGACGGCCTGCTTGCGCGTGTAGTGTCGGGCGATCTTCACGGCGTTCTCCACGGCCTCGGCGCCCGAGTTGAACAGGGCGCTGCGCTTGGTGAAGTCACCGGGGGTGAGGCGGTTGAGGGCCTCGGCGACCTCCACGTAGGAGTCGTAGGGCGCCACGGTGAAGCAGGTGTGGGTGAAGCGCTCGAGCTGCTCTGCGACGGCGGCGACGACGCGCGGGTTGGAGTTGCCGACACCTGTGACGGCGATGCCGCTGCCGAGGTCGATGAGCGAGTTGCTATCGACGTCGACGACGACTCCCCCGCCGGCGGCAGCGGTGAAGATCGGGATGGTGGCCCCGACTCCGGCCGCGACGGCCTCGGTCTTGCGGCTCATCAGCTCGATCGACTTGGGTCCGGGGATGGCGGTGACGAGGCGGCGTTCCTGCGGCAGGCTCGGGCCCCCGGTGACGGCAGACGTGGGCGCGGATTCGACGAGGGTCATGAGCGGTCTCCAGATGGTGCGAGGGTGACGTGCGATGTGGCGATGCTAGACCCGCTCTCGGCGTGAGCCGATGGCCGCTGCGTACACTGAGGTTGCCTGCACTGTTCATGATGTCTATCGCCTGGAGGGACCGATGCTCCCCACGCTCGCCACCCTGCTGCACCGGCCCGAGCTCGCCCTCACCCTGTTGAGCGACATCGACGCACTGCCGATCGGCGCTCTCGACCGCGGCGTGCAGTGGGCTCACAGCACCGACCTCGTCGACCCGACCCCGTTCCTCGTCGACGATCAGGTGCTCCTGACGACCGGCACGCAGTTCGGCGATTCACCGACGGATGCCGACGCCTACGTCGCCCGGCTCGTCGAACGCGGCGTCGTCGGCCTCGGCTTCGGCACCGAGGTGGTGCGCGACGGCACCCCGACCGCCCTCGTCGACGCCTGCCGCCGCTCCGGGCTGCCGCTGTTCGAGGTGCCGTACCGCGTCCCCTTCATCGCGATAGCCAGGGCCACAGCCGATCTCATCGCCGAGGACGCCTACGCACGGCACTCATGGGCTCTCGATGCGCAACGCGCCATCTCGCTCGCGGCCCTCCGCCCAGACGGCCTGCGCGCAGCCCTCGCCGAACTCGCTCGCAGCCTCGGTCAGGGCGTCGCGCTCTTCGACGCGTCAGGAGCGGTTGATCGGGTCTTCCCGGCCGACGCGATCGACCCGACGGCGCTCCGCGGAGTGCGTCAGGATGCAACCCTCCTCCTCACCCGCGGAACCCGCGCGAGCGCGACCTCGGCCGCCGGCGACGACACCCTCACGCTGCACACCCTCGGGCGCCGCGGCCGGCTGCGCGGAGTGCTCGCCGTCGGCGGTGGAACCTCGCTCGACCAGTCGGCGCGCGAGGTGGTGGCATCGGTCGTCGGGCTCGCGAGCCTCGCCCTCGAGCAGAACCATGAACTCGACGCCTCCAGGTCACGCCTGCGCACCGGGTTGCTCCGCCTGCTGCTCGGGGGCGAGGTCGAGTTGGCGAGCACCTCGGGAACCGAACTCTGGGGCGGGATGCCCACGGGCGACGTGAGAATGGCCGCCATCGCCGTCGACACCGACCGCCGGGGCGCACTCGAGGAGCTCCTCGAGTCCGAGACCCGCCGCACCCCGTCGTCCCTCTTCTTCGGTGCCGTCGACGGAGACCTGCTGGCCGTCGCGACGTCGGCCGTGCTCCCTGTGCTGCGCCGGCTCGCCGCGACCTTCGACGCGCGCATCGGGTTGTCGGCTCCCGGCCCTCTGACCGAGCTGGCACGCTCTCGGGCGCAGGCGCACCGCGCGCTGGGGGCGGCATCCGTCATCGAGGGATCGGGCGGGTCCGTCGTCGACTTCGAGACCGTCGCTGCCGGCGGTGTCCTCGCCTCGCTCGGGGCGACGGATGCCGCTGAGATCGCCCGCGCCAGCCTGGCCCCGCTGGCGCAGCACGACGCCGAGAACGGCACCGTGCTCGTCGCGACGCTGCGCGCATGGCTGGAGAACGACGCGCAGTTCGACGCGGCGGCCCAGGCACTCGGGGTGCATCGGCACACTGTGCGCAACCGCATCGCGGTGGCCGAGCGCGTTCTCGGACGGGACCTCTCGACCTTCCCGGCGCGAGCGGAGCTATGGGCGGCGCTGGTCGCCTCCCGCTGACCTCCGCTCGCGGGTCGGGACCTAGATCTCCAGGCCCACGGTCACGGGCTCAGGATGCAGGATGATGCCGAACTCTGCCTGCACTCGCTGCTGCACGTACCGCGCCAGCTGGGCGATCTCCTCGCCCGTCGCCTCACCGCGGTTGGTGATGGCGAGGGTGTGCTTGCTCGAGATGGCGGCCTGCGTTCCGGGCAGCCCGAAGCCGCGACGGATGCCGGAGTGCTCGATGAGCCATGCCGCCGACAGCTTCACGAGGCGCGGGGTCGGCTCCGCCGAGGGTGCCGGTGCGGCGAGAGCCTGCTGCGCAGCCTCCCACGGGTCGATGGACGGCCTGTCGAGGGGCTCGACGACGTCGGGCTCGTCGGCCGCCATCGGCCAGCGCGGAGCATCGGCCGGAAGCGTGCGGGCGAAGCTCTCGCGCACGATCGGGTTGGTGAAGAACGAACCGGCGCTCCAGGTGTCGTTGTCGTCGGCGTTCAGCACCATGCCCTTCGACGCACGCAGCGCAAGCACTGCAGCCCGCACCTGCGAGATCGAGACCCTGTCTCCCGGCTGCACGCCGAGGGTGCTGGCCAGCTGCGCATAGGCGATGGGCTGACCGAGCTCCTCGCCGAGCACGTCGCGCTCGTGCGCCGTGTCGTGCAGCTCGAGCTCGATCGACACGACGACGCCCTGGCGACCCTGCTTGATGACCGAGGTGCGGTAGCCGAGTTCGAGGTCGGCCGCATCGACCCGCTCGACCTCGCCACTGTCGTAGTCGAGGAACTCGATGGCGGTCAGAGCGCTGGAGACCTCCTGGCCGTAGGCTCCGATGTTCTGGATCGGGGCGGCTCCGGCCAATCCGGGGATGCCGCTGAGCGCCTCGATGCCCGACCAGCCGTGCCGCACCGTGTAGGCCACGAGGTCGTCCCAGGGTTCACCGGCCTGTACCCGCAGCCGCACGAGCCCCGGGCCGGAAGACTCCGGCAACACCTCGATGCCCTTGGTCGCGATGCGGATGACGGTGCCATCGAACGGCTCGTCGCTCGCGACGGTGTTCGAGCCGCCGCCGAGGAGCAGCCAGTCGCCGCCATCGGCCCACACCGCGAGAACCGCATCGACGAGGTCGCGCTGCGTCGTGACAGTGAGCATCCGTTCGGGCAGACCACCGACACGCATGGTGGTGAGCTCGCGCAGGGCGACGATCGAGGAATGGGACATGGGCTAGAGCCGCACCCGCACCTGGGCCTTGCCCAGCACGGTCGCATCGTCGAAGCTCACGGTCAGGTCGATCCGGGCGACGGACGCCTCGACGTCGAGTGCGCCGACCTTGGCGACGACGCTCACGACGGCGCCGTCCTGCGGGTCGACGAGTACCGGACGCGTGAAGCGCACCTGGTAGTCGACGACGCGGGCCGGGTCGCCGGCCCAGTCGACGACGGGCTGCACGGCGAGACCCATGGTGAGCATGCCGTGGGCGAGGACGCCGGGCAGGCCCACGGAAGCCGCGACGTCATCGCGGTAGTGGATGGGGTTGAAGTCTCCGGATGCACCGGCGTAGCGCACGAGGGAGTCCCGCGTGAGGGTGACGGATCGCTCGGCGACGATGTCGCCGACGGTCAGGTCGGTCAGCTGGGGCATCACTCGTCTCCTCGCACGACCAGGGTGGAGATGGCGGTGACGACGTGCTCTCCGGCTGCATCGGTGATGGTGGACTCGGCGGTGACCATCGAGTGGCCGCCCAGGGTCTTGACGCTGGTGACTGCGAGCTGCGCTGTGAGCTCGTCGCCGGCGACGATGGCGCGCGTCGTCGTGAAGCGCTGGTCGCCGTGCACGACCCGGGTGAAGTCGATGCCCGAGTCCTCCTCGGCCAGCAATTGGGCGAGGGTGATCTCCTGCACGACGATGGCGAACGTCGGCGGCGCGACGAGGTCGGCGTGGCCGGCGGTGCGGGCGGCGTCGACATCGAGGTTGATCGGATTCGTGGCGAAGACCGCACGCGAGAACTCGCGCACCTTCTCACGACCGACGAGATAGGAGGGCGCAGGCGGGAACGTGCGTCCCAGCAGCTCGGGGTTCACAGGCACCCGGCCAGTCTACTGGTCGCGCTTCGACCGCGGGCTGCGCCCGGGCCTCGGCGAACGAGTACCTCACGCTCGCTGAGGGCCGAGCGAAGCGACCGCCCGAAGCGCACAGCCTCCGCCACCTTCGGCTAGCGGGTCGGCTGGCAGGTCTAGGCTCGACGGGTGCCCGGCCGAGCCGGCACGGGATCGGGGAGAGTACGTGTTCAGCAGTTATGTGGCCATCGGAGACAGCTTCACCGAAGGCGTCGGCGACGAGCAGCCCGACGGCACTGTGCGCGGTTGGGCCGACTTCGTCGCGGTCGGGCTCGCCCAGCACGCTGCCTCGACGGGCGGCGGTCCTGTCACCTACGCGAACCTCGCCATCCGTGGCCGCAAGCTCGTTCCGATCATCGACGAGCAGCTTCAGCCGGCGCTCGACCTGCGCCCCGAGGTGATCAGCTTCAACGGCGGCGGCAACGACATCCTGCGACCGCGCATGGACGTGGAGCTCATCGCCGGGCGCTTCCGCGGGGCCATCGAGCGCATTCGTGCCGAGGGCATCCACGCGCTCATGCTCTCGGGAGCCAATCCCCTCGACCACCTGCCGTTGGGCTCGGCGTTCGACCGTCGCGGCCGCGACCTCACGACGGCGCTGCGCGACCTGGCGGAGTTGCCCGGCGTGACCTTCGTCGACAACTTCTCGGATGTCGGACTGCGCGACATCCGCTACTGGTCGGCCGACCGCCTGCACCTGAACGCGCTGGGCCACGCCCGCGTCGCCAGCAACGTGCTCACCGAGGTCGGGGTTCCGGTGCCGGTCGAGTGGGGCGTCGAAGAAGTCGCTGCGGCTCCCTCAGGACCGAAGTCGCGCAACACCGCCGCGTACTACCGCGAGTTCGTGCTGCCGTGGATCGGGCGCCGCCTCACCGGGCGCTCGTCAGGCGACGGCCGCGCGGCCAAGCGCGCTGTGCTGGAGCCCGTGCAGCTGTAGCAGCCCCGTTCGCTGAGACCCGCGCGCAGCGCGCGGTCGAAGCGTCGCCTGACCGCGTCGCTCAGCCCCGGGGCGCTTCGGCCGCGGACTTCGTCCGGGCCTCACCGAGCGATGCGGCCGCATCCGTCGCCGCCGCAGACACCATGCGGATCAGCACGATCAGCCACGTGAAGATGAGCGCGAAGGCGATGATCTCGACGGCGGTCAGGTTGTAGTACCCCGTGGCGAAGAAGACGGCAGTCACCGCGATCACCGCGATGAAGATGTAGCCGACCACGAAGAACGCCCGCGGCAGGCCTGGAACCACCCACGGCAGCCTGAACACCAACACGGCGAACACGACGGCCATGCCGATGGCGACGGTGTTGTGGATGGCGAAGAAGTCGTCGACGGGGAAGATCCCGACGCAGGCCAGGAACACGCCGATCAGGACGAGCGACCACTTGACGTATCGGGCTCGGCCTCGAGACACGGCATCCGTCGTCGTCTCGTCGGTTCGCGTGAGCGGCCCGGACTCCAGTTCGGCCGTCATGTAGTTGGCCATGGTGGTGATCACGATGCCTGCGATCACGAGGGTGAAGTTGAACACGTATCCCGACAGGTCGTCGCTCATGCCGAGAGCGCTGATGTTCATCTTCCACCAGTTCGGATCGCCGGCCGTCAGCATGCTGGTCAGCAGACCGAGCACCAGGAAGATGGCCATGGTCGCCGCCACGCGCGAGGTCGTCATGTGCACGGCGGAGAGGTAGACGAAGTAGCTGCTGGCTGCACACGCGGCACCGAGCATTGCTGCCGCTGCGAACGGGAACACGACCGCGCCGATGAAGGCGCCCTCCAACAGCTTGAAGAGCACGCCGAAGGCCAGGAAGCAGAGCACCGCATGCGCGAAGGCCAGCCCGCCGATGTCGAGGAACTGCCGGCCGAGGCGCACATCGCGCAACCAGGCCCGCGACGGCTCGGCGTACGACAGCACGTACCCGGCGATGAACACGACGAGCGCGATGACAGCGCTCACCACGGCGGTCACGTTGCCGAGCGAATCCGCGCCGGCGAGAGGCACGTCGCGGCCGCCGAACAGGATGAGCCCGATGACCGCCGCGGCCACGAAGCCACCGATGGCGAAGAGCAGCGCGCGCGATTCGACGTTCGCAGCCGTGGTGGCTCCGGTCGGGCCGGGTGGGGCGACGGATGCGACGGACTCGGCGGGTGTCGACTGTGCTGGTGTGGGGTGGCTCACGCGCCCGAGCATAGTGAGGCGGGGGCACCGGCCGCCCGCGACGCGCGCACCCCGCTCGGTGAGGCCCGGACGCAGTCCGCGGCCGAAGCGCCCTGTCACCGCACTTCGGACTGTCGCTGCGCTCGGTCTGCTTCAGGGCCGCTTCGCGGTCCTTCAGTACGGCGCTCAGCGACCGGGAAAGTCAGTCGACCGCGTCGAACTCCACCAGCACGGCGTTCTCGGGCGCGATCAGCGGCATCGGCAGCCCGACCTCGCCGAGCACGGCTCCCGAGAGCACGACCTCGCCTGCCTCCCACCACGCCGGGGCGGCATCCTGCAGCGTGAAGACGTCGGCGCCGAGCACGAGCGGGCGCACCCTGTAACGCCGCGCGGGATCGAGCCCCGGGAAGCGCTGGGGCGCCGGGATCGCGGCCGCCGGAGCCGCCAGGGCCGCGTAGCTGAACAGCGCCCGCGAGCCGTCGGACGCGACGACGCCGTGACACAGGATGGCGGCATCGCTCGCGTCGGGTCGCACGACGCGGCCGCTGTGCAGCAGTCCGCGCTCGCGCTTGTACACGGCGATCCACTCGGCCACGCTCGTGCGCTCCGCCGGGGTCGCCTCCGCGATGTTCCACTCGATACCGGCGTGCCCGAACAGCGCCGTCGCGAGCCGGAACGACAGCGTGGCGGTGCGCCCTGTCGTGTGCGCCCTCGCGACGCCGAGGTGCCCGCCCAGATACTCCGGCGGAACCACGAGCGAGGTGTACCGCTGGATCGACTGCCGCTCGAGCGGGTCGTTGGTGTCGCTCACCCACACTCGATCGGTGCGCTCCAGGATGCCGAGGTCGACGCGACCGCCACCCGAGGCGCACGATTCGATCTCGACGCCGGGGTGGGCCGCACGCACCGCGTCGATGAGGCGGTACAGCGCCGACGTCTGCCGGTGCGCGGAGCCGCCGAGCAGGTCGCGGTTGTGATCCCACTTGAGGTACGCGATCGGATACTCGGCGAGCAGGGCGTCGAGCCTCCGGAACACGTAGGAGAAGGCGTCGGGATTCGACAGGTCGAGCACGTTCTGCCAGCGCCAGGTGACGGCATCCGACGCCCCGAGAACCCAGTCGGGATGCGCGCGGGCGATGTCGGAGTCGCGGTTGACCATCTCGGGCTCGACCCACAGGCCGAAGTCCATTCCGGATGCCACAACGCGTTCGATCAGCGGATTCAGCCCGCCGGGCCATGCGGCCGGGTCGACGAACCAGTCGCCGAGCGCCCGGCGGTCGTCGCTGCGGCCGGTGAACCAGCCGTCGTCGAGCACGAAGCGCTCGACGCCCACCTGGGCCGCGGCGTCGACCAGCGGTGTCAGGCGTTCGAGGGAGTGGTCGAAATAGACGGCCTCCCAGGTGTTGAGGACGACAGGCCTCGCGCTCCGGATGGTCGACCACGATCGCACCCACGGATGCAGCCTGTCGGAGACTCCGTCGAGCCCGTCGTCGGAGTACACGAGGACGGTCCACGGGGAGGCGTACGAGGCGCCGGCGTCGAGGCTCAGCTCGCCGGGCGCGAGCATCTCGCCAGCGCCGATCGTCGACGGACCCAGTGGAGAGCGCTCGGCCCAGACCACAGCGTCTCCACTCCAGGCGAGGTGCGCAGCCCAGACCTCGCCGTGCCCGAAGCCGAAGCCGGGCGTGCCGGCAGCCAGCAGGTACGCGTTGTCGTGACCGGGGCGTCCGTGCCGCGACTCACGCGACCACACGCCCTGACCGAGGGTCCGGCGTTGCGGGCGGCGCTCGTGGGTCCAGAGACCCGAGAAGTCGAGCACCTCGCCCGCGCGATCGGGCACCGGCACGACGACGGATGCCGCCGCCAAGCCGAGCCCGGAGTCGCCGGTGTTCGTGACGGTGTGGCGCACGCGCAGCACGCCCTCGACGCTGAGCTCGATCTCGGTGGCGACGTCGACTCCTGCTGCGGCATCCGTCAGCCTCACGACGACGCGGGATGCAGTGCCGGAGCCCGCGGACTCGACCTCGACGAGCTCCAGCGCCAGGTCGACCGGAGCATCGCGGAACACCGACAGCGCCGGCCGTCCGCTCCAGCCATCGCGGAACGAGGGCAGGAGGCTCAGCCTCAGCGGCACGTCGATCGACGACGGAGACACGGCGGGAACCAACGCGTCGGCGAGCGACACGAGTTCGGCGTCGGGCAGGGGGCCGAGGTCTCGCCCCCAGTGCACGATGCCGGGCACGCCCGTGCCGCGGGTGTCGAGAAGGAGACTGACGCCCGCGGCACGGAGGTGATGCATCAAATGACTATCCCTTGACCGGAATCGACTGGGCCTTCATCGCGTCGATGGTCGACTTCTGGCCATCGGTGAGCGCATCGAACAGGGTACCGTCACCGGTCACGGCGGCCTTGAAGCCGTCGGAGACGTCGGCGTAGGTCTGCGTCATGGTGGGGCCCCACACGAAGTCGGGGTTCACCTGGGTCGCGGCATCCGCGAAGACGTCGTAGATCTTCTGGCCGCCGTAGAACTCGACGCCCTCCTGCAGCGACGGAAGGGTGAGGCCCTCGGTCGTGGCGGGGTAGATGTTCGCCGACTTGTTGAGCAGCGTGAGCGACTCGTCGGAGGTGTTCAGCCAGAGTGCGAACTTCGACGCCTCGTAGAGGTGGTCGGTTCCCTTGAAGACGGCGACGGATGATCCGCCCCAGTTTCCGGCCTTCTCCTCGCCTGCGTTCCACTGCGGAGCGGGAGCGACCGACCACTTGCCGGCAGTGTCGGGAGCGCCGCTCGCGATGGAGTTGGCACCCCAGACGGCGGAGTTCCAGCTCCAGACGTTGCCCGAGTTGTAGGCGTTGTTCCACTCGTCGGTCCAGGCCGGAACCGTGGAGACGAGATCCTCGTCGATGAGCTCCTGCCAGTAGTCGGCGACCTGCTTGGAGGCGTCACCGGTCAGGTCGACGGTCCACTCGTCACCGTTGTTCTGGAACCACTGGCCGTCGGCCTGCCAGACGAAGCCGGCGAACTGGTTGATGTCGCTCTGCGAGAAGTTGGTGATGTACCCGCCGGCGGCGCGCACCTTCTTGGCGGCATCCTTATACTCGGCCCACGTGGTCGGAACCGGGATGTTGTTCGCCTCGAACAGGTCGGACCTGTAGAACAGGGCCATGGGGCCGGAGTCCTGCGGAACGCCGTAGACGCTCTCGTCGGTGCCGAGGGTGACCTGACCCCAGGTCCACGGCACGAAGGAGTCCTTCGCCGCGGCGACCTCGGAGCAGACGCCGATGTCCTCGAGGCCGTCCTGCACGCGGAAGTTCGGCAGGGCGTCGTACTCGATCTGACCGAGGTCGGGCGCGTTGCCCGCCTTGAGCTGGTTGAAGAAGTTCTGGTACGTACCGGAGTTTCCGTTCGGTCCGGTCTGCACCTTCACCTGGATGTCGGGGTTCTCGGAGTTCCACAGGGCCACGGCATCCTCAATGCCGGGAATCCACGAGGTGAACTCGAGATCGACCTTGCCTGTCGACGGCTTGCAGGCATCTGCGTCGGCTGCGGTGCCGTCGCCTCCGCCTGTGGCCGAGCAACCGGCCAGTGCGAGCGTTGCGAGCAGGACTACGCCGGCCGCTCTCTTCATGTGCTGCATGGTGATCCTCTTGTCTAGTGATGGGGTGATTACTTGGTGGGGCATCCGCTCGGCCACGCGATGTCGCGGCCTTCGCGGAGGGGTCCTACTTCAGCGATCCGGTTCCGAGGCCGGAGCGCCAGAATCGCTGGAGAAGGAGGAAGGTGACGATCAGGGGGATGATCGAGAGCAGGGCGCCGATGAGCACGTACGGGCGCAGTTCCGGCACCTGGTTGAGCTGGGTGTTCCAGGCGTAGAGGCCGAACGTGACCGGGAACAGTTCCTCGCTGCGCAGCATGATGAGCGGCAGGAAGAAGTTGTTCCAGATCGCCACGAACTGGAAGAGGAACACCGTCACGAGTGCCGGAGCCATGAGCCGGATCGACACCGTGAAGAAGGTGCGGATCTCACCGGCGCCGTCGATGCGGCTGGCCTCGATGAGCTCATCCGGAACCGACTGCGCGGCGAAGATGCGGGTGAGGTAGACCCCGAACGGGCTCACGATGCTGGGCAGGAAGACGGCCCAGAAGGTGTTGGTGAGCTGGGCCTGGCTGAACAGCAGGAACAGCGGAAGCGCGAGGGCCGTCGCCGGCACCAGCACGCCGCCGAGCACGACGTTGAAGATGACCTCGCGCCCGGGGAAGCGGTACTTGGCCAGCGCGTAGCCGCACATGCCGGCGATGACCGTCGCCACCAGCCCGCCGAGGCCCGCGTAGAGCACGCTGTTGCCCATCCACCTGAGGAAGACGCCGTCTCGATAGGCGAACAGGTCGGCGATGTTCTGGAAGAGGTTGAAGTCGGCGAACCAGAGCCCGTTCGTGGTGAGGAGCTGGCCCTGGCTCTTGCTCGAGGCGACGAACAGCCACCAGATGGGGATGAGGAAGTAGAGCGTGAAGATGCCCATGATGAGCATCGCGCCGGTACGGGAGAGCAGGCTCTCCTTGAGCGATCCGGCCGAGGCCGACGGGTCGGAGGCCTTCGACGGCTTCAGCGACCGCGGCTTCTTCGTGTTCTGGTCCAGCGTCGTGGAACTCATTCGGCTTCCTTCCGCTGGGTGAACTTGAGGAACGTGAACGACAGGATGAACGTGGCCAGGGCCAGCACCACCGAGAAGGCGGCGGCGAGAGAGGCATTGGGCACTGATGCTGTGGCGTAGACGGTCATGTTGGGGGTGAAGGTGTTCGTGACAGCCGAGCTGAACGACCGGAACACCTGGGGTTCGGCGAGCAACTGCAGCGTGCCGATGATCGAGAAGATCGCGGTGAGCACGATGGCCGGGCGCACCAGCGGGATCTTGATGGACCACGCGATGCGGGCCTGACCGGCGCCGTCGAGCCTGGCCGCCTCGTAGATCTCGGTGGGGATCGCCAGCAGCGACGAGTAGATGATGAGCATGTTGTAGCCCACGAACACCCAGGTGACCACGTTCGCGATCGACCAGAGAACGAGGTCTGCGCCGAGGAAGTCGATGTTCTGGGTCACCGCGGTGAACGGCGAGAGGTTGGGCGAGAACAGGAAGCCCCACATGATGGCCGCGATGACGCCGGGAACGGCGTAGGGCACGAAGAAGGCCAGCCTGAAGAACTTCTTGCCGCGAACCAGAGGCGAGTCGAGCAGCAGCGCGAAGAGCAGCGCGAGGCCGAGCATCACCGGCACCTGCACGACGCCGAACAGCAGCACGCGTCCGACCGAGCGCCAGAACGGTCCGTTCTGGAACACCAGCACGTACTGCTGGAACCAGCCGAACACCTCCTGCGCCTCGCCGAAGGTGCCGTCGCGCTCCACCACGAGCATCGACTGGTAGATCGCGTAGCCGATGGGGATCAGGTAGAACAGCGTGAACAGCACGCCGAACGGCAGGATGAAGAATGCGATGGCGCGCTTGTGCTGCACCACGCGCCGTCGGCGGGGAACCGCCGCCACGGTCGACGTCGTTGTCATGCTGTGCCCTCCTGGGTGGTGTTGCTCTCGCGCACGATGCGCACGCTGCCGCCGGGAACCAGCAGGGTTCCGGTGACGGATGCGCCGGTCACGAGCTCCTCGCCCGTCGCCTGGAACTCCAGGTCGTCTGGGGTGTGGTTGATGACGAAGAGGTGGGAACCCGCGTCGCCGACGCGACGCACGATGTCGACGTCCTCGCCGCCCGCGTGGCGGGCGACTCCGGCATTCCGGGCGACATCGGCGAGCAGGTTCCTGTAGGCGCCCGCCTCGAGCATGGTGGCCACGTACCAGGCGGAGCCTGCGCCGTGGGCGTTGCGGGTGACGGCCGGGATGCCCGCGGCGGGTCCGTCGGCGAAGGTGTCGAGCACCTCGGCGGATGTCGCTCGCAGCCGCTCGGTCCAGAGGCGCGCGCTGGCACCGGAGGTCAGGCCGACCGACTGCCCGGGCAGCAGAGGGGCGAACTCCTCGACACGGATGCCCAGCAGCTCGCGGAAGGCGCCCGGGTAGCCGCCGAGGCGCACCCTGTCGTCCTCGTCGACGATGCCGCTGTAGAAGGTGATGAGCACGTGGCCGCCGCCCGCGACATAGGACTCGATGCCGGCGGCATCGGCATCCGTCACCAGGTGCAGACCCGGCAGCACGACCAGCTTGTAGGCGCTGAGGTCGGCATCCGGCGGAACGATGTCGACGGTGATGCCGAGGTCGTGCAGGGCGTTGTATGCGGCGTGCACCTGGTCGAGGTAGGCGACGGAGTGGCTCGGGCGGTTCTCGCCGTCGCCGGCCCACCAGGCGTCCCAGCTGAAGACCACGGCGACCTCGGCCACGACACGACTGCCGGCGACCTCGCCCAGGCGATCGATGAGACCGCCGAGCTCGACGACCTCGCGCCACACGGCGGAGTCGGTGCCGGCGTGGGGAACGAGCGCGGAGTGGAACTTCTCCGAGCCCTGCGCCGACGCCCGCCACTGGAAGAAGCAGATGCCGTCGGCGCCGCGGGCCACGTGGGCGAGGGCGTTGCGGGTGAGCTCCCCCGGCGTCTTGGCGATGTTGTGCGGCTGCCAGTTGACGGCGCTGGTGGCAGTCTCCATCAGCAGCCACGGGGCACCGCCGGCCAGGCCGCGGGTGAAGTCGGCGGCGAACGCCAGCTCGGCCGTCGGCTCCTCGAGGCGGTGGTCGAGGTAGTGGTCGTTCGCGACGATGTCGACCTGGGGAGCCCAGCTCCAGTAGTCGAGGTTGCGGATGTGACTGGTCACCATGAAGTTCGTCGTGATGGCCACCTCGCTGTAGCGCCGGATGACGGCGGCCTCGGAGCGGTAGTAGTCGAGCAGCTCGTCGGAGCTGAAGCGGTGGAAGTCCAGCATCTGGCCGGGGTTGCGGCTCGAGAGGGTCTGCAGCGGCGGCAGGATCTCGTCCCAGGCGCTGTAGCGCTGGCTCCAGAAGCTGGTGCCCCACGCCCGGTTGAGCTCGTCGATCGAGCCGTAGCGGTTCTCGAGCCAGCGGCGGAACGCCGTCGTGCTCTCGGCGCAGTAGCAGAGCGCGTTGTGGCAGCCCAGCTCGTTCGAGACGTGCCAGAGCTCGACCGCCGGGTGGGCGCCGTACCGCTCTGCGACCCGCTCGACGAGTGCGAGCGCGTAGCGACGGAACACCGGCGAGCTCGGGCACCAGGCCTGGCGACCGCCGGGGAATCGGGTGGTGCCGTCATCCGCCACCGGGAGGATCTCGGGGTGGAGGGTGGTGAGCCACGGGGGCGGCGACGAGGTGGCCGTGCCGAGATTGATCCGGATGCCGCCGGCGTGCAGCAGCTCGATCACGGTGTCGAGGGCACTGAAGTCGAAGACGCCCAGGCCCGGATTGATCTGCGACCAGCCGAAGATGTTGATGGCCACGAGGTCGACGCCTGCGGTGCGCATCAGCTCGACGTCTTCGGTCCAGATGGCCGGGTCCCACTGCTCGGGGTTGTAGTCGCAACCGAATGCGATCCCGTCGTGAGCGAAGTCCCGGGCGGAGACCCGTGGCTTCTCGTGCGCTGCTCGCGACATCGACTCCCTCTCAGCGTCTTTGCTTCTGTGAACGTGCACAGGTGGGCGAGACGATCATCGCCGAGTATTTTCTGTGAACGTGCACAGACTATCCACACGATTCTGCGGATGTCAATACGGATGCCGCGCGGGGCGCCCGCCGGGGCACCCCGCACGGCACCCAATACAGTGGGTCTCGTGTCCACTCCGCCCCTCCGCCGTAAGCGCGCCACGGTGCACGATGTCGCCGTCGAGGCCGGGGTGTCGCGCGGCACTGTGAGCCGGGTGGTCAACGGTGAGCGCTACGTCTCGGACGAGGCGCGCGTCGCCATCGAGGCGGCCATCGTCAAAGTCGGCTACGTGCCGAACAACGCGGCGCGCAACCTGGTGATGCAGCGCACGCAGGCCATCGGCTTCATCGTGCACGAGCCGCACTCGCTGTTCCTCGAGGACCCGAACATCGGCGAGATCCTGCTGGGGGCGAACACCGCGCTGTCGGATGCCGACTACCAGATGGCCTGCCTCATCGTCGACTCCGAGCGCGACACCGATCGGGTCGCGCGCTACCTCAGCGGCGGCTTCGTCGACGGAGTGATCATCGTCTCCGCCCGCCAGAACGACCCGATCACCCGGGTGGTCGAGCGCCTAGAGATCCCGGCGGCCTTCGTGGGGCATCCGCCCGACCTCGCCCGGGCGCCCTTCGTCGGCATCGACAACCGCGGCTCGGCCCGCACCATCACCGAGCGGCTGCTCGGCACGGGCCGCACTCGCGTCGGGATGATCGCAGCGGCCCTCGACCGCGACTCGGGCGCCGACCGCCTCGCCGGCTTCACCGATGCCCTCGGCTCGCGCTTCGACCCGACGCTCGTCGAGCGGGTTCCGCTGTACTCCTACGCCGCCGGCCGGGCGGGAATGCACGCCCTGCTCGAGCGCGCCCCCGACGTCGACGGGATCTTCGCCGCGTCGGACGCCGTCGCCGCCGGCGTGCTCGACGCCCTGCGCGAGGCCGGTCGAAGCGTGCCCGGCGACGTGGGCGTTGTCGGATTCGACGACAGCGCCTGGGCCGTGCGTGCCCAGCCCGCTCTCTCCACCGTTCACCAGCCGGCCGAGGGCCTCGGCCGCGCCGTCGCCGAGAGCGTGCTCTCGCAGCTGCGTGGTGAGGACCAGCCCGTCGGCGGCATCCTGCTCGAGACCCCGATCGTCTGGCGCGACTCGGCGTAGGCCTCCTCCACTCGCTCCGCGCTGTCGATCCTCGGTCGCGCTGTCGAAACAACGACCGCGCGACCGAGGAACTGCAGCGAAGCGTAGAGCGATTCGACGCGACGCGACGCGACGCGCGACCTAACCCAGCACCCGTCCGATGAAGCCGTTGGTGCGCTCGACCAGGCCCGAGATGCGCGCCTCCGGATGCCCTGCCGGAACCACCTCGTGGGGTGTCAGCGGTGCTCCCAACCGCACGTTCTCGGTGCACGAGAGGTCGGCGCAGATGTAGGTGCCCACTGAGTCGCCGCGCTCCCCCGCCTCTCCCGACCGCCGAGCCGTGAACATCGACACCTGGTCGGCCGGTTGCAGGGTGTGGCACAGGTTGCAGTACGCGGGCCGCTGGTGCGACATCGACGACTCCGACGCCCGCAGCACCACGCCAACGGGCTCGCCGTCCTGCTCCACCACGATGTAGCCCCGGCGCGGTGCCTTCGGATCGCGCCAGCCCAGGAAGTCGATGTGATCCCATTCGATGAGCATGTAGTCGATGGGGAGACTCAACGTCTCGACCTCGTCGACCGATCCGTTCACCAGTGAAGCGCGGATCTCGTCGTCCGTCAGCGGGCGCATGGGCCTCCCCCGGGAGTGTTCGTTCGTTCCCATCCAGTCTAGGCAGAGCCTCGCGCGCGATCTCGGGCCGCACATGGTGCGAACCGTGCTACCGGCGTAGGCTCACCGCATGGTCGCCGATGACCCGGTCGTGACGAATCCCGATCACTACAGCATCCTGTTCGAGAACGAGTTCGTGCGCGTGCTCGAGTACCTCGATGCCCCAGGTGACGCCTCGAGGCCGCACGAGCATCCGAACAGCGTCATGATCACGCTGACAGCCTTCCGCCGCCTGCTGCAGTCGGGGGATGCCGAGCGGGAGGTGGCCCTGCCCGCCGGCGTCGCGACCTGGCTGCCGGCCCAGCGGCACTCGGGCACGAACATCGGCGAGACCCAGACGCACACCATCTTCGTCGAGCTCAAAGGCGCATCGGCCGGCGCCCCCGGACCGTCGGTGCTCGGTCCGAACTGATCGACCACCTGAGGTTTCGCTGCTCATCCTCCCTGAAACACCGCTGTGCTCGGGCGGCGGACTTACGCTTGACGCGTGTCGACAGCCGCTGATCCCGTGACGGATGCCCGCGCGCCCGGCTCCGGCAACCGCGCGGCGGGGGCGACACCGTCGGGCCCGTCGGCCCGTCGCACCTTCTGGCTCTCCGCCCTCGTCGGCGTGATCGCGGCCGGCGTCACCCTCGGCGTCGCCGAACTCGTCGCCGTCTTCGTCGGAGCGGCGAGCAGTCCCATCTTCGCCGTGGGCGCCTGGGTCATCGACCTCGTTCCCGGCTGGTTCAAGACGGTGGTCATCGACCTCTTCGGCACAGCAGACAAGGCCGTGCTGCTGCTCAGCCTCGCCCTGCTCATCCTCGTGCTCGCCGCCGTCGCCGGGGTGCTCGAGTACAGCTGGCCTCCGTGGGGCATGGTCACGCTCATCGTCGTCGCCGGCGTCGCGGCCCTCGCCGTCGTGACGCGCCCGGAGGGCAGCGGGATCCTGGCCCTCTCGACCGTGGTCGGCATGGTCGCGGGCGTCGTCGTGCTCCGTGCGCTCACGACCCGCCTGCACCGCTGGCGTGATCGCACGCGCCCGGTCTCGGCGGCTGTCCCGGGCACGGCCGCCCTCGACCGACGATCCTTCGTCGTCTACGCGTCGGTGGCCGCCGTCGGCGCTGCCATCGTGGGCTTCGGCGCCCGCATGGCCAACGCCGGGTCGACCGCCGTCTCCACTGTGCGCACGGCTCTGAAGCTTCCCGCGCCAGCGACCCCGGCTCCTGCCATCCCGACGGGAGCCGAGCTCGACATCCCCGACCTGAGCAGCTATGTCACTCCGAACGCCGAGTTCTACCGCATCGACACGGCACTGCAGGTTCCGTCGGTCGACCCGTCGTCGTGGCGGCTGCGCATCGTCGGCATGGTCGAGAACGAGACCGAGATCACCTGGGATCAGCTTCTCGCGCTTCCTCTCACCGAGCACCTCGCCACCCTCAGCTGCGTCTCGAACGAGGTCGGAGGCGGCCTCATCGGCAACGCCCTGTGGCTGGGCTACCCCATCCGTGAACTCCTCGCCCTGGCCAAGCCGAAGGGCGGGGCCGACATGGTGCTGTCGCGCAGTGCCGACGGCTGGACCGCTGGCACCCCGCTCGACGTGCTGCAGGATGCCGACACCGAGGCCCTGCTCGCCGTCGGCATGAACGGCGAACCGCTGCCCATCGAGCACGGCTTCCCGGTTCGCATGGTCGTACCCGGCCTCTACGGCTACGTCTCAGCCACCAAGTGGGTCACCGAACTCAAGGTCACCACCTTCGCCGACGACTTCGGCTACTGGAGCGACAAGGGCTGGTCCGAGAAGGGCCCGATCAAGACCGAGTCGCGCATCGACACCCCGCGCGGCGGCACGGTGAAGGCCGGCACCGTCGCCGTCGCCGGCGTCGCGTGGTCGCCGCACACGGGCATCGACGCCGTCGAGGTGCGCATCGACGAGGGGGCATGGCAGAAGGCGAGGCTGGCCGACACGGCCTCAGCGGACACGTGGCGCCAGTGGGTCTTCGAGTGGGATGCATCCGTCGGCTCCCACACCGTCGAGGTGCGGGCGACGGATGCCACGGGCTACACGCAGACGTCGAAGCAGGCGCCGCCGGCACCCGACGGGGCGACGGGCTGGCACAGGGTGAGTGTGAACGTCTCCTGACGTCGACAGCTCGCCGAGGCACGGACGGAGTCCACGGCCGAAGCGCGGTTCCCGCGGTACCGCATCCGTTCACCCCTGTCCATCGGTGGGCAGGATGTGCGCGACGGGCGTAGCGTGGCCGACGACCGAACCGTCCGCGAGCAGCAGGAGGAACGATGTCGACCGATCAGTACCACGAGCCGCCCGGCGAGCTCTCCCAGTCCACCCGGACCTTCGCCCGCATGTGCGCGAGCCTGTCGGAGGAGGCGGAGGCGATCGGCTGGTACGAGCAGCGCATCGCCGTCGAACAGGACGACGTCGCCCGGGCGATCATGCTCGACTCGCTCGGCGAGGAGTACAAGCACTTCTGCATGGAACTCGAATTCCTGATGCGCGCGAAGCCGCTCTGGCGGGAGACGGCTCGGGGCATCCTGTTCCAGGACGGCGACATCGTGGAGAACGGCGAGGCGGCCGAGGCCGCTGCCGGCAGCGACTGACCTGCCGCTCGCCGAGGCCCGGGCGGAGTCCGCGGCCGAAGCGCATCACTCGGCGGATGCCCTCAGTCGCCGGCACCGCTCAGCGGCGTCAGGAATTCGAGTTGCGATCCGTCTTCCACGATGAGCGGCGCCAGCGCCGTGTTGAACGCGGAGCCGTAGTCTGCCGCGATGTGCGCCTCGAAAGCGGCGCGATCGCGGTAGACCTCGTAGACGGTGAAGTGATCGGGTTCGTCGATGCCCCGCGAGGGATCGAACACCAGGTTCCCGGGTTCGCCGCGCACCCGCGCGGCGAGCCCGAGGAGCAGTGCCTCGACTGATGCCTCGTGCCCCAGCCGTGCGGTGAAGGTGGCGATGAGCGCGACCTTCACCGCCGCCGAGGCCGAAGCCGAGACGGCAGCCGCATCCGCCAGGGCACGCCCGCCGGAATCGGGGACGCTCACGCCGTTCGTGCGCCGGTCATGATGGCGACGGCATCCGTCATCGAATGCGACTGCGGGGTGATCGTCGCCGCCCGCTTGCCCAGGCGCTGGATGTGGATGCGGTCGGCCACTTCGAAGACCTGCGGCATGTTGTGGCTGATGAGGATGACCGGAATGCCCTTGTCGCGCAGGTTCTTCACGAGCTGGAGCACCTGGCCCGACTCGCGCACGCCGAGGGCTGCGGTCGGCTCGTCGAGGACGACCACCTTCGATCCGAACGCGGCGGCTCGCGCCACGGCGACAGCCTGGCGTTGCCCACCCGAGAGGTTCTCGACCGGCACCGTCACGTCCTGGAGGGTGCTGATGCCGAGCTCGGTGAGCTCGTCCCGGGCCATCTTGCGCATGCCCTTCGAGTCGACCACCCGGAACAGCGATCCGAGAATGCCCTTCTTGCGCACCTCGCGACCGAGGAACAGGTTGGAGGCCACGTCGAGGGCTGGCGAGACGGCGAGGTTCTGGTACACGGTCTCGATACCTGCCGCCCGGGCGTCCTGCGGGCGCTTGAACGAGATCGGTTCTCCATCGAGGAACAGGTGGCCCTCGTCGGGGATCTCGGCGCCCGTCAGGCACTTGACCAGGGTCGACTTGCCTGCCCCGTTGTCGCCGATGATGGCGAGCACCTCTCCCGGGTAGAGCTGCAGGCTCACGCCATCGAGGCCGACGACCCGCCCGAAGGTCTTCACGAGGCGCTTGGCCTCGAGGATGGGCTTGCGCGTCTCCGCCGGCGCCGGAGCTGCCGCGGTGTCTTCTGCGATGGTCATTTGCGTACCTTTCGGATCCACTGGTCGATGGCGACGGCGACGATGATGAGCACGCCCACGGCGAAGGTCTGCCAGAGAACGTCGAGTCCGGCGAGCGAGAGCCCGTTGCGGAAGACACCGACGATGAGAGCACCCAGGAGGGTGCCCCACACGGTTCCGCGCCCACCGAAGAGGCTGGTTCCGCCGATGACGACGGCGGTGATGGAGTCGAGGTTGAGGTCGGCACCGGCGTTGGGGGATGCGGCGTTGGTGCGACCGATCTGGATCCATGCCCCGATGGCGAGGATGGCCCCGGCAGCCAGGTAGACGCTCATGAGCACCCGGTTGACCCGGATGCCGGCGAGGCGCGCCGACTCCTTGTCATCTCCGACGGCGTAGACGTGACGACCCCACGCGGTCTTGCTCAGGATGAAGGCGATCGCGATGTAGAGCACCAGCATCATCACGACGCCGATGGTGAAGTTCACGCCTGCGATGTTGAAGGTCTCGCCCGTCCAGGTGAGGAGGGCGGGCATCTCAGAGCCGCGCACGGTCGCGCCGCTGGAGTACAGCAGCGTCAGGGCGAGGAAGATGTTGAGCGTTCCGAGGGTGACGATGAACGGCGGCAGCTTGAATCGGGTGACGAGCCAGCCGTTGAAGGCTCCGGCTGCGAGGCCGACGATGAGGCCGAGCAGCAGGCCGATGATGGCGGGCACGCCCGCCTGGACCGTCGACTGCGCGATCACCATCGAAGCAAGAACCATCACGGCTCCGACTGAGAGGTCGATGCCGGCGGTGAGGATGATGAGGGTCTGTGCGATGGCGAGGGTTCCGACGACGGCTACCTGTTGGGTGATGAGCGACAGGTTGGCCGGGTTCAGGAAGCGGTCGTTGAGGAAACCGAACACGATGACCGAGAGCACGAGCACGATCGCCGGGCTCAGGGCTGGGTAACGGTGCAGGGCCCCGCGGATGCGGGTGAGCGGGGTCGTCCTGTCGAGGAACTCCTCGGCCAGGTCGAGGGCGCCCGTCGCGGGTGCCGGGTCGGTCTTGGGGTGACTCACGGTGAACTCCATTGATCGGTGGTGCGGAGGTGCTCGGTGGTGCGGAGGTGCTCGGTGGAGCGGAGGTGCTCGGTGGAGCGTGGTGAGGGTGGAGACCGGACGGCCGCTGCGGTTCGGATGGCCAGCGGCCGTCCGGCGGCGGTCTCGCGGGGAGCGAGACCGCCGCCGGGAGGTCAGCCCCAGCAGATGTCTGCGGCTGCGGCGGTGTCGATCGACTCCACGCCATCCTGAGCGTCATCGGTGACGAGGGCGACGCCGGTGTTGTAGAAGTCGAGGCCCTCGGTGACCTCGGGCTTCTTGTCCGTCTTCACCAGGTCATAGATGGCCTGAACGCCGAGGTCGGCCATCTTGACGGGGTACTGCTGGCTGGTGGCTCCCAGGGTGCCGTCGGCGACCTGCTGCACTCCGGCGCATCCGCCGTCGACCGAGACCATGATGAGTCCCTTCTCGGTGCCCGCTGCCTTGAAGGCCTCGTAGGCGCCGGATGCCGCCGGCTCGTTGATCGTGTAGACGACGTTGATATCGGGGTTCTTGCTCAGCAGCGTCTCGGCTGCGGTACGCCCGCCGTCCTCGGCGCCCTGCGAGGCCTCATTGCCGACGATCTCGTAGTCGCCCCCGCTGTACGTCCCGGTCTTGGCCTCATCGCCGTTCTTCTCCTTGTCGACGGTGTCGATGCCCATGCCGTCGAGGAAGCCCTGGTCGCGGTTGTAGTCGACCGAGACGACCTTGTCGTCGAACAGGTCGATGAGGGCGATGGTGGCCTTCTCGCCACCCAGCTTCGCCGCCGCCCACTTGCCGATGTCCTGGCCCGCGAGGTAGTTGTCCGTGGCGAAGGTGATGTCGACGGAGTCGGGATCCGACGGAGGGGTGTCGAGCGCGATGACGTAGAGGCCGGCATCGCGGGCCTTCACGAGGGCGTCCTCGACGCCCGGGCCGTTCGGGGTGATGAGGATTCCGGCATCTCCCTTGGAGATGGCGTTCTCGATGGCCTGGATCTGGGTGTCCTCGTCTCCGTCCTCCTTGCCCGCTGCGAGGGTGAGCTTCACACCGAGCTTGTCTGCCGCGGCCTTGGCGCCGTCCTCCATGGCGACGAAGAACTGGTTGGACGTCGTCTTCACGATGAGCGAGACGCCGATCTCGTCACCGGAGGCCGACGAGCCTCCTCCGGATCCGGAGGAGCATGCGGTGAACGAGAGGGCAGCGAGGGCTGCGATCGAGCCCGCTGCGACGAGGCGCCGAGCGAGCGGACGGGGTGCTGTGCGATTCATCGGTGAATCTCCTTGAGTGTGGAACGCTGTCCGTTGACAACGATGTCAATGACTGTTGTAGCCCGGATCTGAGATATAGTCAACTCGATCCCCACATTGGAGCCAGAACCGTGACATCGTTGTCAAGCACCAGCGCCGAGACGGTCGCCCCCACGGCACGACCGACCATGAAGCAGGTCGCTGCTCTGGCCGGCGTCGGCATCAAGACTGTCTCGCGTGTGATCAATGGGGAACCGAACGTCTCGGCCGCCACCATCGCCAGGGTGACGGATGCCGCCCGCGCCCTCGACTACCAACCCGATCTGCACGCCGGAAACCTCCGTCGCGCCGACGGACGCAGCCGCACGCTCGGGCTCCTCGTCGGCAGCGTGAGCAACCCCTTCTCCGGCGCCGTGCACCGCGCAGTCGAGGAGGCGGCCATCGAACGAGGCGTGGCGGTCTTCGCCTCCAGCCTCGATGACGATCCGAGCCGCGAGGAGCAGAGCGTCTCCGCGTTCCTCCGCCGCCGCGTCGACGGGCTCATCCTCACCACCATCTCGCCCAGCCAGGGGTACCTCTCCGCCGAGATCCGACGAGGCACGCCCGTCGTCTTCGTAGACCGGGAACCCTCAGGCGTCACCGCCGACACCGTCGTGAGCGACAACGCGGCTGGTGCTTCACTCGCCGTGCGGCACATGCTCAGCCACGGCCACCGACGTATCGCCTACCTCGGCGACCGCGGGGACATCCAGACGGCACGCGAACGTCGGCGCGGATTCCTCGAGGAGCTCGGCCGCGCCGGCGTGGCGACGTCGAGCGTTCCCGTGATCGAGAACCTGCACGATGAGGCCACCACCTTCGACGCCCTGCTGGGGCTGTTGTCGTCGGATTACCCGCCCACCGCTGTCTTCAGCGCCCAGAACCTCGTCACCATCGGCGCCATCAGGGCCCTCCGTGCCCGCGACCTGCACCACAGCGTCGCCCTCGTCGGCTTCGACGACGTACCGCTGGCCGACCTCCTCGAGCCCGGCGTCACCGTGGTGGCGCAGAATCCGCAGCGCATCGGCCAGCTCGCCGCCGAACGCGTCTTCGCACGACTCGACGGCGACGACACCCCCGGCGCCAGGCACATCGTGCCCACGCGGCTCATCGTGCGTGGAAGTGGAGAGATCAATGCCATCGGCTGATGCGGCATCCGTGCCCGAGAGCGTCCGAGGGAGCGAACCGCGCGTCGTCGTGATCGGCGACGCCCTGATCGATGAGATGCGCGACTCCGCGGGCTCGCGCGACTATGTGGGCGGCGCCGCCCTCAACGTCGCCGTCGGCCTCTCGGTGCTCGGGGTCCCCACGACGCTGCTCGCCATGGTCGGCGACGACGAGTCCGGCGACCTCATCCGCGATCACCTCACCGCCTACGGTGTCGAGCTCATCACGAGCGACGCGCCCCTCGGCTCGGCGAGAGCCGTCTCCGACCGCACCGACGGCGAACCGCGCTACGCATTCAACGACTCGGCTAAGTCGCGGCGCTTCCCCCTCGACGGCGATGCCCGTGCCGCCATCGACGCCGCACCGCTGGTGGTCGTCAGCTGCTTCCCCTTCGACGACACTGCGCAGACGGATGCGCTGATCGAGGCCCTCTCCACCGGCGAGCGCCGCCTCATCGTCGACCCGAATCCGCGCTCCGGCATGCTCGCCGACCGCGACGCGTTCCTGGCGAACTTCGTTCGCGTGGCCGGCGACAGCCTGCTGTCGAAGGTCGGCGACGAGGACGCGGAGTTGCTGCTGGGCGACTCGGTGGACGAGTTCGCCAGCCGCCTCCTCGACGCCGGGGCCGCATCCGTTCTGGCCACCGCCGGATCGAAGGGGGCCGCGGTGCGCCTGCCCGACGGCCGCACAGTGACCGCGGGCATCGCCCAGCTGCCCGGAGCCGTCATCGACACCATGGGCGCCGGTGACGCGACGCTCTCGGCGACGGTGCGCGACATCGCGCAGTCCGGGCTTCCGGAGTCCGACGGCGAGTGGGCAGCACTGCTCGCCGACGCCATGCTCATCGCCGCAGCCACCTGCCGCGCCGAGGGCGCGCTGCTGCGGGTTCCGAGCGCATGAGACACCAGCGCTGTCGCCGAGCGCACTACTCAGGCTAGATTCGCAACACGCCGCCGACTCCGGCCTGACTCGCCGCAGCCGGGCGAATCCAGCCTGAATCGTGCGCAGCGCAATGGCCATCACGCGAGGGAGCAGTCATGGCAGACAAGAACGTCACCGTCGAGGAGTACATCTCGCGCTACCCCGACGACATCCAGGAGATCCTGCGCAGGGTGCGGCAGACCATCCTCGATGCCGTGCCGAGCGACGAGGAGAAGGTGCGCTACGACATCCCCGCCGTCATGCTCGGCGGGCGTTACGCCCTGCACTACGCGGCCTGGAAGAAGCACCTCGGCATCTACCCCGTTGCCACGGCCGGCCCCGAGCTCGAGGCCGCCATCGCGCCGTACCGCTCGGGCAAGGACTCGCTCAACTTCCCCTATTCGAAGCCGATCCCCTACGAGCTCATCGGACGGGTGGCGGCGTTCGTCGCCGAGCGACGCGCCCCTCTCTGAGCCGGACGCCGACGTCCGCTGCGAACGAGCTCGCAGCGCCCACCACACCTTGGCCGAAGCATCCGCTCATGACAACCCCTGTTGTGTCGCATGCCGCGAAGAGAATAATGAGGGGTTCTCGCTGATTGGAGTGCAATGGCTGCACAGGATGCAACACCCAAGCCCGCCCTGGTCGCGATCCTCGCGATCGTCATCCTCGCCGTCGTCGCCGTGTCCGGCGTCTACCTGCTGATGGGACCACTGCCCGACGGCTTCGAGAGGCCGGCCCTCACCGACGTGCTCGCGATCACGGCATCGGTGATCGCACCGATCGTGTCGATCGCCGCGGCCTACTACGGCATCACCATCGCGCTCAAGGCCACGACCGAGAGCGCCGAGCTCACCCGGCGAGCCACCGAGACCTCGCTGCAGGCTGCCGAGAACTTCACCACGGCGATCACCAACATCACCGTCGACCTGCACAACCAGAATGTGCAGCTCATCGAGACCCTGCAGCGCGGTGGCACCTTCGCCGACAGCGCTCCGATGACGGATGCCGCACCCCCCGCGCCACCGTCCCACGCGCGCTCGGTCCCCACGGCCACGGGAGCCATCCACGTCGTTCCGTCGACGGGTCCGAACCCGACCGTCGACATCCCGCAGCCGACTCCGGCCGGCCAGCACGCCAACGCCGATGACATCGGTCTCGGGCAGGATCGGTCGCAGGCCGGCTCGGAGAGCCAGCCGACGTCGTCTTCCTGACCGCGTCGTAGGTCCTTGCAGCTCGCCGAGTGAGCCTTCAGCGGCGCACGGGCGTACGCTCGTCGCAGGAGGAACGATGCCGGACAGGCTGCTGAAGTCACTCGTGCTCATGCGCGCGTCGACACTGCTCGGCGCCGCATTCATCGTTCTCGCCCTCGCGCAGCCCGGAGCATCGACCACTCTCGTCGCCGGAGCCGCCATCCTCGCGACGGCCGGAGTGCTCGCCACCGTCTATGTCGCGCTGCAGGCTGCAGCACCCGAGCTCACAGTGGGCTCTCGCTCGCACCAGCACCGCGAGGTGCTCTCGAGCATGGCCGCGCCGCGGCATCCGAACACGGCGGGCCGCCCCCGCACCCGCGCGCCGTCTCTCCCCGAGACGGCCGCGTAGTCCTTCGTCGAACGAGGGTCTCGCGACCACCCATCGCGACCACCCTCACCCCTTCGACAAAGGACTCCTTCGTGAACCTCTATGACTTCGGGCCCATCGCGGCCATCCTCGACTCCGCCTATCGCCTGCTCCTAGGCTTCGCATCATTCATAGAACCGTTCGCCGGCGAGCTGAGCGCGGCGATCGCCATCGTCACGCTCACTCTCCTCATCCGCTCGGTGCTCATCCCGGTCGGCCGCTCGCAGGTGCGGGCGGAATTCAGCCGGCGTCGCCTCGCCCCGCAACTGAGTGAGCTGCAACGCCGCTACAAAGGCAAGCCCGAGGTGCTGCAGCGCAAGATGATGGAGCTCTACGCCGCCGAGAAGACCTCCCCGTTCGCCGGCATCCTGCCCGCCCTGGCCCAGGCGCCGGTGCTCTCCCTGCTCTACGGGCTCTTCGTGCTCGCCGTCATCAACGGCCACACCAATGCGTTGCTCGGCATGCACCTGTTCGGAGTTCCGCTCGGCACATCGCTCGTCGCCTTCCTCGGGGCCGGGATGCCGCCCGTCGGACTGATCGTATTCGCATCGCTGCTGCTCGCGATCGCGGCGACGGCGTGGATGTCGCGCCGTCATGCCCTGAAGATCGCGACCGAGAACCCGCCGATCCCGCCGGTGCCAGGCACGACCGGCCGGGTGGGTGGTGGCACTGCGGCGTCTGCGACCCCGATGCCGACCCCACCGGCGTGGCTGCCGTCGGCCCTCAGCTGGCTGCCGTTCATCACGGTGGTGTTCGCCCTCTTCGTGCCGCTGGCCGCCACGCTCTACCTTGCGGTCACCACGGCGTGGACGCTGATCGAGCGGGCGTGGCTGCGGCGGGCGCTCGCCCCACGCTGACCGCGGCGTCCCCGCTCGCTGGGGCCCCGGCGGAGCCGGCGGTCGAAGCGCCGGTCGGTGCTGCGCGTCGGGCGCGGGCTCCGCCCGGCCCTCTGCGAGCGGGTCGCCCAGTCAGCGCGCCGACCAGCCGCCGTCCATCGTGTAGCTCGCACCCGTCACCATCGCCGAGTGCGGCGAGGCGAGCCAGGTCACCAGCGTGCCCACCTCCTCGGGCTCGACGAGGCGCTTGATGGCGCTCTCCGCGAGCATCACCGTGGCGAGCACTTCATCCTCGGGGATGCCGTGAGCCTCGGCCTGGTCGGCGATCTGCTTCTCGACGAGCGGCGTGCGCACGTAGCCGGGGTTCACGCAATTGCTGGTGACCCCGTGCGGGCCACCCTCGAGAGCCGCCACCTTCGACAACCCCTCGAGCCCGTGCTTCGCCGCGACGTACGCCCCCTTGAACGGTGAGGCTCGCAGCCCGTGAACCGACGACACGTTGATGATGCGTCCGAAGCCCTGCTCGTACATGTGCGGAAGGGCAGCCCGAACCAGCAGGAACGGCGCCTCGAGCATCAGCGCCAGAATGCGACGGAACGCGGCGGGTTCGAACTCCTCCAGTGGGCTCACTCGCTGGATTCCGGCGTTGTTCACCAGGATGTCGACGTCGAGCTCGAGCGTCTCGAGCGCGGCGACGTCGAGCAGATCGACGGTCCAGCTCGAGCCCCCCACCTCCTCGGCGAGCGCCGCGGCGCCTTCCTCATCGACGTCTGCCACCACCACGTGGGCTCCGGATGCCGCCAGCGCACGCACGCACGCGGCGCCGATGCCGCTCGCCCCACCCGTGACGAGAGCGCGGCGCCCCTCGAGCTCAGGCATGCCGGGCCGTCGCGGCCGGTGCGGTGCCGAACCGCTCCTCGTCGACCGCATCCACCTGGCGGAGCGATGCGCCGCGCGTCTCGCGCAGCGTCAGCACCGTCACGGCCGTGATGGCGGAGGCGATGAGGACGTAGATGGCCACCGGCACCCAGGAGTCGTACGCCTGCAGCAGGGCCACGGCGATGATGGGCGCCAGCGAACCGGCGATGATCGAGGTCACCTGATAGCCGAGCGAGACGCCCGAGTAGCGCATCCGTGTGGGGAACATCTCGCTCATGACGGCGGGCTGGCCTGCGTACATGAACGCGTGGAAGACGAGGCCGATCGTGATGGCCAGCACGATGAGCGCCGGGCTCGCCGTGTCGAACATCGGGAAGGCGAAGAACGCCCACGTCGAACCGAGCACGGCGCCGATGAAGTAGATCGGCTTGCGCCCGAAGCGGTCCGACAGGCGCCCCACCTGCGGGATCGCGAGGAAGTGCACGACGTGGGCGATGAGCAACGCCAGCAGGAGTTCGCTGGTGTTGTACCCCACGACGGTCGACAGGTAGACGATCGAGAAGCTCACGATGATGTAGTACAGGATGTTCTCCGCGAACCTGAGCCCCATGGCCTGCAGGATCTTCACCGGGTAGCGCTTGATGACGGCGCCGACGCCGTAGCTGGCCGCCTTCTGCTTCTCCTGCTCGGCCTTGGCCTCGAGGAAGATCGGGGCATCCGTCACATGCGTGCGGATGTAGTAGCCGATGATGACGATCACGGCAGAGAGCCAGAACGCCACACGCCAGCCCCAGCTGAGGAACTGGTCGGCCGGGAGGATCCACGACATGGTCAGCAGCACGAGGGTGGCGAGCAGGTTTCCGACGGGAACAGCGGCCTGGGGCCAGCTCGACCAGAAGCCGCGCGACTTGTCGGGGCTGTGCTCGGCCACGAGCAGAACGGCGCCACCCCACTCGCCTCCGACGGCGAAGCCCTGGATGAAACGCAGCGCCACGAGCAGCGCCGGAGCCCAGTAGCCGATCGTGTCGAAGCCGGGCAGGCAGCCCATGAGGAAGGTCGCGACGCCGACGAGGATGATCGTGGCCTGCAGCGTGTGCTTGCGGCCGAACTTGTCGCCGATCTGGCCGAAGACGATACCGCCGAGGGGGCGGGCGATGAAGCCGACGGCGTAGGTGAGGAACGCGGCGATGATGCCATCGAGCTGGGTGCCGGCCGCCGGGAAGAAGAAGGTGCCGAACACCAGCGACGCGGCCGTGGCGTACAGGAAGAACTCGTACCACTCGACCACGGTTCCGACCATGGACGCGGAGACGATCCGCTTGAGTCCGGAGAGCGACGTTCCGCCGTCGGTTCCGGATGCCGGAGCCGGGGACCCGGCCTGCTGATGTTGAACGCTCATGGGCGTCTCCTTCGGTGTCGTCATTGACCCTGATCGCGGACAGTCGTGCCGTCGCGCAATGCCGTTCGCATGAACGGCGGACTCGTCGAGTGTGACCGACGCCGGATGCTGCATCAATGACCAATCGCGCGACCGCCGTGTGCATAATTGCAGATATGGCAGCGAAGCCCACCTCCAGGCCCGGCTCTTCCGAGTCGCAGGCCGACGACCTCCTCATCCTCCTCGCCGTGGCCCGCACGGGACGCTTCACGACGGCGGCTGAGAGCCTGGGCGTCAACCACACGACGGTGTCGCGCCGCATCGCCGCGCTCGAGCAGTCGCTCGGCGGTCGCCTGCTGGCAAAGGCCGTCGGCGGCTGGGAACTCACCGAACTCGGGCGTCGAGCAGCGCGGGCAGGCGAGGGCATCGAGTTCGCCATCGCCGGGCTCTCGTCCGAGACCGACACCCCCGAGCACGAGCTCTCCGGCGTCGTGCGCATGTCGGCGACCGACGGATTCAGCGCCTACATCGCCTCCCCCGCCGTCGCGGCACTGCAGCGGAGGCATCCGCGGCTCTCCGTCGAGATCGAGACCGTCACCCGGCGCGTGCGGCAGTACCGTTCCGGGCTCGACATCGAAGTCGTCGTCGGAGAACCGCAGGTGCATCGTGCCTCGGCCTTCCTGCTCGGCGAGTACGTGCTCGGCATGTACGCGTCACGCGACTACCTCGCCGAGCGCGGAATGCCGGCATCGGCCGAGGAGTTGACGCGGCATCCGCTGGTCTACTTCGTCGACTCGATGCTTCTCGTCGACGACCTCGACGCACCGCGCAGGCTGGTGCCGACCATGCGCGACTCGATCAGCTCGACGAACGTGTTCGTGCACGTCGAGGCGACCCGAGCCGGTGCTGGGATCGGGTTCCTGCCGTGCTTCATGGCCGAACGACATGGCGACCTGGTGCGGCTGCTGCCCGAGCGATTCGCCGAGAGGCTGCCGTACTGGATGGTGCTGCGGCCGGACTCGCTGCGGCTTCCCGCCGTGGCGGCCGTGGCGGATGCGCTGCGAGCGCAGACGGCAGGCTACGAGCGGGAGCTGTTGGGGCGTCTGGCGCCGCTTGTCGAGTAGTGCCCGACGGAGTCGGGCGCTACTCAGCGGAGGGACGTCTTCCGTCGCCGCAGCACCAGCCCGAGACCGCCGAGCAGGATCAGCGCGAGGGCGAGAACGAGAGCCGCCGTGGCATTGACGCCGGTGCTCACGAGTCCCGAGCTGTCGACACCCGAGGGACCGGCGGCCGGTGGAGTTCCAGGGTCACCGGGAACCGGAGTGGGATCCACCGTCGTCGGGGGGTCGGTTGTGGGCGGTGGCTCCTCCTCGTCGGGCAGCAGGGTCACCCCGGCCGTCGCCTCATTGTCGGGCGTGTTCGGGTCGAGCGCGCCCGAGCCGATGAAGCCGGTGTTGGAGAACGTCGTCGCCGCGAGCGCCGAGGTGTCGACGGTGAGGATGACCGTCGACGTGCCGCCGACCGGAAGGGCGCCGACCGGGCAGTTCACGACGATGTTGCCCTCCTGCTCGACCGTCGTGCAGACGGAGGTCGACCCCTCGACCACGGCGGAGATCAACGTGGTTCCTGTCGGGAGGGTGTCGGTGAAGACCGTCGCCGGCGCTGTAGCCGGGCCGTTGTTCACAGCGTTCAGGCGGAACGTGACCGGTTCGCCGATCGTCGGCCGCGGGGTGACGACGGTCTTGGTGATCGCGGTGTCGGCGACGACCTGCAGGTCGACCAGCGCCGAGGAGGTGTTGTTCGACGCATCCGCATCACTCGTGTCGGACGCGGCCGTCGCGATGTTCTCGATGGAACCGGGCAGTGAGCCGTCGGGGAGGAGCACGGTGATCGCGACCCCCTGAGCGCGGCCGGCAGCGAGCCCGGGCGAGGTGCAGGTCACCACGACGGGCGCGGGCGACGCGGAGCAGTCCATCGAGAACTCGGTGAGGCTCACGAACTCGACCCCGGCAGGCAGCGGATCGACGATCGTGGTGTTCACGGCGTTCGACGGCCCGTCGTTGTTGAGTGCGAGGGCGTAGGTCACCGTCGACCCGGACGATGGCGTCGCACTGTCGGCCGTCTTGCTCAACCGCAGGTTCGCGTCCTGGACCACCGGCGTGGTGATCGTCGTCGTCTCGCCGCCCGGTGCGGGATCGGGGGTGTCGGAGGAGACCGACGCCGTGTTCGAGAGTTGGGCCACTGTGCTGGCCGGATCGAGTCGGCCCGAGATGCGCACTGTCAGCGTCTCACCGGCACCGATGGTGTCGAGCTCGCACGTCACGTTGGCGGCGACCAGGCCGCAGGCGGGATCGCTCGCATCCGCATCGAAGACGATCGCCCCGTCGAGCACATCGGTCAGCACCACGCCGGTGGCGTTCGACGGCCCGGCGTTCGTGACCGACACCGTGTAGGACGCCGTGCCGCCGGCCACGAGAGTATCGGTGTCGGCCGTCTTCGTGATGGAGAGGTCGGCCTGCGACTCGACCTGCGATGTGACGAGCACCTCGTTGTTGCTGTCGTCGGGGTCGGTGGTCGAGCTGGTGACTGTGGCGTGGTTGCCGACGGGTCCGCTGACGGCAGGCGACACGGTTCCCGTGATCGTCACAGTCACCGGGGGTGGCGGCTCGGCCGCGATCTGACCGGGAACCACACCCAGATCACAGCTCACCTGGGTCGCCGATACCGTGCAGTTTCCCTGGCTGGGTGAGGCGCTGGTGGCCGTGAGCCCTGGCGGAAGGTCATCGGTCACCACGACGCCGGAGGCATCGGATGCCGCGGTCGCCGAACGGACGTTGCTGACCTCGAGCTGATAGCTGAAGACTCCGCCGGCGACCAGGGGGTCGGTGAGCAACGTCTTCGCGACGGCCAGGTCGGCCACGGGATCGGTGATGGTCTCGGTGAAGGTCGCGACGTTGTTCGAGGCATCGGATTCCGGCGTCGATGTCGACGCCCGAACCGTGTTCAGGTAGGTGCCCGGCTGCGCCGATGACGGCGTGATGATGCCGAGATAGACCTGGGCGCTCGCGCCGGGTGCGAGGTTCAACCCGTCGATGGTGCAGGTCAGGTCGCCACTGGTGATGTCGCAGGTCCCGCCCTGCAGCACCACGGCCCCGGCGCTCAACTCGAAGGTGTCGACGAACGAGACGGCCCGCGCCGTCGACGGCCCGCTGTTGGTGAGGGTGATGATGAAGACGTCCTGGCCGCCCGGAGCAGTCGATCCGAAGAACGCAGTCTTGGTGACCGACAGGTCGACGATGGCCGTGGTCTCCGTCACTGCGGTCGCGCTGTTGTTCGCCTGGCTGGGGTCTGCCGTCGAGGATGCCACCGTCGCCGTGTTGCTGAGCAGGGTGCGGATGTTCACATTGCCGCCGACCTGCACAGTGACGGTCAGGTCGGGTTCCTCCCCTGGGTCGAGCGTGCCGAGGTCGCAGGTGACGACGCCGGCTGCAGCTGTGCACGGGGCCGTCGCCGACACGAACGTCACGTCGGCGGGCAGCGGATCCGTCACGATCGTGTCGGCCGCACTCGACGGACCGGCGTTGCGGGGACTGATCGTGTACGAGAACTGGGATCCGGATGCGGCCGTCGCCGGCGCCTGCTTCGAGATGCTCAGGTCGGCGCTCACCTGCGTGGTCGCAGTCCACGACGCCGTATTGTTCGACGCGTCGGGATCGCTCGTGTCGCTGGTGGCCGTGACGGTCTCGACGGCCTCCGGAGTTCCCGTGTAGTCGGCCGGGATGTCCATGACGACCTCGAGCGTGGCAGTCGCGCCGTTGACGATGTCGCCGATATCGCAGGCGAGCGCGGAGTCGACCGTTGCATCGCACGTTCCCTGACTGGGTGACGCCGAGGCGAAGACGAACTCGGGCGGCAGCAGGTCATCGAGCACCACGCCGCGTGAGGTCGACGGCCCGCTGTTGGCCACGGTGATCGTGTAGGTGATCGAGCTGCCGGCGACGGCGGGGTTGGGCGTGGCCGTCTTCGTGACGACGAGGTCGGCATCACCGGTCACCTCGGTGTCGGCGCTCGCGGAGTTGTTCGAGGGGTCGGCGTCGGCCGTGGCCGAGCTCACGCTCGCGGTGTTGGTCGCCGTGCCGATGGCCGTGTCGCCGTCGACGGTGGCCTGGATGGTGATGACGGCAGTCGCACCCGGCGCTCCGAGGAGACCTGCAGGCAGGCTCGGGATGGCGCACTCCACCGTCGCGCCGAGAGTGCAGGTGCCTCTGGTGCTCGCCACCGACGTGGCGACGACACCGGCGGGCAGCACATCGGTCACGACGACGTCGACGGCATCCGACAGCCCGTTGTTCGCCGCGGTGATGGAGTAGGTGAGGGTTCGACCTGCCACGACCGTCGCCGGACCGGTCTTCGTGACACTCACCTCGGCCTGAGGCGCGGCAGCCGTCACCGTGGCCGTCGCCTCATTGTTGCTCGCCACAGGATCGGGAGTCGCCGAGCTCACCGTGGCGACGTTGTCGGTGCTGGCGCCGGCCGCCACCGATGGCAGCAGCAGCGCGTTGAGGCTCAGCTCCACGCTGGAACCGGGGGCCAGTTCTGCGACGGTGCACTGCGCGTTCGGCAGGGGCTGGGAACAGGTCGCCCCGGCGCCGCTGGCGTCGAGGATGCCGAGTGCCGCCGGATCGGTCGCCGCATCACTGACGGTCACGCTGCGGGCCGTCGACGGACCGTTGTTGGTCACGCGCACGGTGAACAGTGTCGTGCCACCCGGAACGACGGTGGTGGGGTCGGCCGTCTTCGTGATGACGAGGTCGGCCGCTTGGGCGAGCTGGGCGGTGGCACCAGCGGTGTTGTCGCTCAGGTCGGGGTCGGAGGTGGTCGACGTGACCGTGGCGATGTCGGTGACGGATGCATCCGTCGAACCGGGGTCGGTGGTCCCGGTGACCACGACCGTGGCACTCGCACCGGATGCGAGGGTGCCGAGCGCACAGCTCACCGGGCTGGCATCGGACGCACAGGAGCCCTGCGTCGACGTCGTGCCCGTGATCGTGATGCCGTCGGGGATCGGGTCGGTCAGCACGACGCTCCGGGCCGGGTTCGGTCCGTTGTTGACCACGAGCATCGTGAAGGCGACGGGACCGCCCGCCTCGGACGGGTCGGGCGTGACCGTCTTCGTGATGGCGAGGTTCGCGACCTCCTCGACCGGCGTCGACACCGGGCGCACCCTGTAGGTGAAGGCGCTGCCCACGGTCTGGGCGACGTAGTCGAGCTGGGCCTCGTTCGTGACCGAGGTGCCTGCTGCGGCATCCGTCACCGTCGCATCGAACCTCACCGTCGTCGACACTCCCGGGGCGAGCACGCCGCCTGCGGTCGCGTTCGCGCCGGCTCCGACGCGGAACTGCACGGTGCGACTGGCCGCGTCGTAGTTCCCCTGGTCGTCTCCTGCGGCGTCGGTCTTGGCTCCAGCACCGGCGCCGGCCACGATCTGCAGCGATCCCGGCACGTACTCGGTTCCCGACGGAAGCGGATCGGAGGCGACGGATTGGGCCGCCGGATCTCCGCCCACATTGGTGAGGTTGACCGTGTACTGCAGGGTGTCGCCGGGACGGGCCGGGGAGTTGCCGTTGAGGTTGACGACCGACTTCGTCGATGGCGTGAAGTCCGGCGCGAACAGGTTGATGGCCGTGGTGAGCACGCCCGGGAAGTACCGGTCGCCGCTGCTGGTGAAGCGGAAGTCGGCGGAGGTCGCCCCGTTCGGGATGACGCCGGAGGCGCCGAGCTGCTTCACGTCGAAACCGAGCATGTTGCGATCTGCCGTCGAGCGCGTCGTGACGGAGGTTCCGTTGCGATCATTCGACCCGTTGAAGAAGTTGGTTCCAGGCGAGACCGTGGTGCCGAGCTGGGTGGAGTTCAGTGTGACCGTGTCGCCGGAGGTGGAGAAGTCGCCCTCATAGCCGACGATGCCGAGTTGGGTGTCGACGGGGCCTGTGAGCGGCGCGAGGAAGCCGCTCACGGTGACGGTCTGCGGTTCGTTCTGGCCCACGTCCGCGAAGCCGTCGAAGACTGTGAGGTTGCGCAATGGCAGCTCGGGCGATCGGAATACCACGGCGAGCGACCACCCGGCGTAGCGGTCCTCGCCGGTGCCGCCTCGCACGTTCGCGCCCCAGTAGTCGCCCGGGCCGGCTGCCCGCACGAGCGCCGTCACGTCGGCGAACTCCTGGTAGGCGCGGTCGGCCGACGTCGTCGGTCCGAAGCTCGTCTGCGACGCCACAGCCGCGTAGTCCGTTGCTCCAGGCACCTTGAACGAGATCATGCGCCTGTCGCCCGTCGCCGCCGTGCCCCCCGTGCCTGCCGACAGGCGAGCACCCCAGTACAGGCCGGCCCAGAGCACCTCTCCGTCGGTCGGAGCCTCGAGCGCGGCGCTCGAGGAGTTGATCGTCGTTGGGTCGGAGTCGACGTCGAGGTTGACCATGGCGAACGAGTTGTTGTTGTAGCGGGCGGTCCCGGCTCGGGCCCCGACACAGTTGGCCGCACTCGTCTGGCAGGTCTGCAACTGATTGCCGACGACGGCGATCGCACCGTTGTCGTTGGTCTGGAAGCGCACGCCGAATGGAGCGACTGTCGCACCCATCGCCGAGGTGGTGAGACCGACGAGGGCGAGAGCGGATGCCGCCACGAGGAGGGCCGCGACCCACGATCGGAATCGTCGCTTCACGTGCATCCCCTGTTCGCTCGTTCACTCAACGTACGGTGCAGGAGTGAAGAAGTGAAGACTTCTCATGCTCGGATGTCGGAGAACACGCTCTCAAGTTCCGTTCGCTGGCCCGACGCCACCCGCTCGCTGAGGCCCGACGCCACCCGCTCGCTGAGGCCCGACGAAGTCGCGGCCGAAGCGCCCTCCGCCCTCAGCCCTCCGCCCTCAGCGGCCGCTGATGGTCGGCGGCCCCGCGGCCACGCGCGACCGCGCGTAATCCGCCACCTCGTCGGCCGGCACCTGCCAGTTCGCATCGAGCCACCACGTGACGCCGGCATCGGCCCACGGTCGCACGCGCGCGGCGTCTTCTGCGGCATCCGTTCCCGTCGTCGTGCCCTCCTGGATCACCTCGAAGGGCCGGTCGGCCAACCCGGCGGCCGAGCGCTCGGCTCGGATCCAGGCGATGGCCTCGGCGGCCACCTCGGGCGTGAAGAGCAGCTGCTGCGCCTCGGGACCGGCCGCACCCGTCGCCCCGGGCGGCGCGTAGTTGGGGATCCACCCGTCATAGCGCGCGACCCGGCGCATCGACCGCAGCCGAGGCCACACTCCGACCACCCAGGTGGGGATGCGCGGCTGCTGCACGATGGGCGGCGGCAGCATCTCCTCGGTGCGCGCGGCCCGGAAGTGCACGCCGCTGTGCTCGAACGGCTCGCCCTGCCACAGCTTCTGCAGCAACTCGAGGCTCTCGTCGAGCTGCTCCGCCCGCACCCTGCGCCCCGGGTCGCTCTCGAAGATCCAGAACCGCGCCTCGATGTCTTCGGGTACGCCGAGGCCGGCCGAGAGGATGACCCTGCCGCCCGAGAGCCGATCGACAGTCATGGTCTGTCCCGCGAGCTCCCACGGCCGGCGCCGCGGAACCGGCGTGAGCATCGTGCCCAGCCTGATGCGCTCTGTCGCGACGGCTGCGGCGGCGAGAGTCGACCATGGATCGACCGCCCAGATGCCCTCCCACACGAAGAAGCCGTCCCAGCCGCTCTGCTCGGCCAGCACCGCCAGCTCGACCGCGAGCGACGGATCGCTGCCGGTGAAGATGAACCCGTACTTCATGGGCCCGACGCTACTGCGTCCCTCCGACACGTCAAGCCCCTGCGGCGAGCGCGGTGAGCCTCATACTCTCGGACCACCCGGACAAGCAGAGAGAAAGGCGCCCCCATGCCATCCGAGATCACCGTGCTCGCCCTCAACTGCACCCTGAAGCCGTCGCCGGCGGCATCCAGCACCGACCTCATCGTGCGGCAGGTGCTCGACCTGTTCGCGGCCGACGGCCTCCCCGGCGAGGTCGTGCGTGTGGTCGACCACGACGTGCGGCCCGGCGTCGAGACCGACATGGGCGACGGCGACGAGTGGCCTGCCATCCGCGCGAAGATCCTCGCCGCCGACATCCTGCTGTTCGCGACCCCCACCTGGGTCGGCCACCTCTCGAGCGTGGCGCAGCGCGTCATCGAGCGCCTCGACGCCGAGATCTCCGAGACGGATGCCGAGGGCAGGGCCCTGCTCGCAGGCAAGGTCGCGGCCGTCGCCGTCGTCGGCAACGAGGACGGCGCCCACGCTGTCGTCGCCGACCTCTATCAGGGCCTCGTCGACGTCGGCTTCACCATCGCATCGCAGGCGGCGACGTACTGGAACGGCGAGGCGATGAACACTGTCGACTACAACGATCTGCCGTCGACTCCGGAGGCCGTGGCGAACGCCAACGGCATCCTGGCCCGGAACACCGCCCACCTCGCCCGCCTCCTCAAGGGGAGCCGGTACCCGGCCCCGGCATGATCACCGCCGAGGCCCGGGCCGTCAGGTCAGCCGTCTGTCGCCGGGCTCCACGACCCGCAACCAGCGGTAGCCGTAACCGTCGAGATGCACCTCGGCCCGACCGCGCTCGTCGAGCGGAATGCGCGTGACGGCGAACAGGTCGGACAATTCCCAGCCGGCGCCGTCCACGTCGAGCTCGAGAGGGACGACCACAGGGGTGTTGGCGAAGTTGTGCAGGGCGACGAGGCGACCGACGTCTGCCGACACCTGGTGGGCGAGCACGGAGCTGTGCGGCTGATCGAGCACGGCGAGCTCGCCCCATCCGATCTCCGGCGATGCCCTGTAGCGGGCCGTCAGGCGGCGGATGAAGAGGAGCATCGACTCCTCATCGTGCATCTGCGCCTCGACGTTGACGTGCTCCGGGGCGTAGCCGTCGCCGGGCGGCTGGGCAACGAGGCGTGACGGAATGGCACGCGAGAAGCCGCCGTTGCGCTCGCTCGTCCACTGCATGGGCGAGCGCACGGTCAGCCGACCGCCCAACTCCTCGTTCTCCCCCATCCCGAGCTCCTCGCCGTAGAACAGCACGGGCGTTCCCGGCAGCGAGAACAGCAGGCTGTAGACCAGCTTCACCCGACGCGGGTCGCCGCCCAGCATGGGTGGGAGACGGCGGGCGATGCCGCGCCCGTAGACGCGCATCCAGTCCTCCGGCGCGAAGGCGTCGAACACCTCCTCCCGTTCGGCATCGCTGAGCTTGTCGAGGGTGAGCTCGTCGTGATTGCGCACGAAGTTCGCCCATTGCATCTCGGGTTCGAGCACCGGGCGCCGCGCCAGCGTCTCGGCCAACGGCGTCGCGTCCGACCGGGCGAGCGAGAGGTACATGCGCTGCATGGCCTCGAAGTCGAACTGCATCGTGAGCTCTGCGGAGCGGCTCGCCCCGAAGTACTCGACCTGCTGCTCGTAGGGCAGGTTCACCTCGCCCAGCAGGATCGCCTCGGGCGAGCGACGCTGGAGGAAGCGACGGACGTCGCGCAGGAACTCGTGCGGGTCGCCGATGTCGGTGCCGGAAGGCGGCTCGATGAGGAACGGCACGGCGTCGACTCTGAACCCGGACACGCCGAGCGCGAGCCAGAACCCGACGGTCTTCGCGATCTCGTCGCGCACCTTCGGGTTGGCGATGTTGAGGTCGGGCTGGTGCCTGTAGAAGGAGTGCAGGTAATACTGGCCGGCCTTCTCGTCCCAGTCCCACACGCCGTCCTCCTCGCCCGGGAAGACGGTCTCGGGCTGCTTCGCGGGCGGTTCGTCCCGCCAGACGTAGTAATCGCGATACGGCGAGGTGGGGCTCCGGCGAGCGGACCTGAACCACGGATGCCGGTTCGAGGTGTGATTCATGACGAGATCGATGATGACCCTGATGCCTCGGTCCGACGCCGTGCGGATCATCTCCGCCACGTCGCCGTGGCTTCCGAAGCGCGGATCGACGCCGTAGAAGTCGGTGATGTCGTAGCCGTCGTCACGGTCGGGCGTCGGCTGGAACGGCATCAGCCACAGGCAGGTGACTCCGAGCTCGGCGAGGTAGTCGATACGGTGCTCGAGGCCCTCGAAGTCGCCGCATCCGTCGTCGTTCCAGTCCATGTAGGTCTCGATGTCGAGGCAGTACACGACGGCGGTCTTCCACCACAGGTCGCTGGTGTCGCTGATCTTCATGCGCGCACCCCCGCCAGCTGCGGCAGCACGTCGCTGCCGAAGACGTCGATGAAGCGCTCCTGCTCCCGCCCGACGTGGTGCAGGTAGAGCCGATCGAAGCCGATCGACGCCAGCGACTCGAGGTGGGCCAGGTGGGCGCCGGGGTCTGCAGAGACGAACACCGGGCCGCGGATCGCGTCGGGTGCGGCATCCGCCGTCTCAGCCACGAAGTCGGACGGATCGTCGAGCTCCCACGAGCGCACCGGGGGAACGAGGCCGTTGCGCCACTGCGCGTTCGCGATGGCGAGCGCCTCGTCGTCGGTGGGGGCGTAGCTCAGGTGCACCTGCAGGCAGACCGGGCCGGACCCTCCTGCGCCGCGGTAGGCGTCGACGACGGATCGCAGCTGCTCGGGAGGCTGCGCCACGGTGATGAGCCCATCGGCCCACGCGGCGGACGAGGTCGCCTTCTCCACGCTGACGGCTGCGGCGAAGATCGCCGGCGGCTCGTCGGGGAGGCTCCAGATCCGAGCCCGGTCGACTGTGACCAGCCCGTCCGTCGACACCTCCTCGCCGGCGAGCAGACGACGGATCACGTCGACGCACTCGACGAGTCTCGCGTCGCGCACGGGCTTCTCGAGCCACGCATCGCCGGTGATGTGCTCGTTCATGGCCTCACCGCTGCCGAGGGCCGCCCAGAAGCGGCCGGGATACATCGCGGCGAGCGTCGCCATGGCCTGGGCGATGATCGCCGGGTGATAGCGCTGACCCGGAGCCGTCACGACGCCGAACTCCAGCCGCGTCGACTCGAGAGCCGCGGCCAACCAGCTCCACGCGAAGCCGGAGTGCGCCTGTTCCGGCAGCCAGGGCGCGAAGTGGTCGGAGCACATCGCGGCCTGGAATCCAGCCTGTTCGGCACGCTGCACGGCAGTGAGGAGGGTGCGCGGGTGGATCTGTTCGTGTGAAGCGTGGAATCCGACGAGCGGCATGGTGTCCTCTCCGAACGGCACTCTGCCGCATCGCACCCCACCCTCGCGGAGAGCATCCGACCTCCACAACCCCTTGCGAATCTGCCGCGTCGGCGAGCGCGCGGCCGCGACGGCGCTCAGCCCGCGGTCGAGCCAGCGCCCCTCCCGGCCGTCATTCCGGCGGTCTCGCCTCGTGATGCCTGCGGTCGTGCGTGCGCCGCTCCTCCTTCATCTCCGCCTCGAAGAGGTGCCGGCGACCGGCGACGAGCTCGTCTCGCGCCATCCGTTCGAGCTCGACGAATTCCGCGTGATACCCGTCGTCGTAGTCCTCGACGATCTGGAAGGTCCACCGCCCCTCGATGACGTTGCGACCGACGAGTTCGGTCTCGATCCGGTCGGCGATGCCGTGATGCCCGGCGGCACGCAACTGGTCGACCGCATCGCCGAGAGCGAGGTCCGCCTGGCCGGTGAGCCTGTGGAAGGCGTACAGGTGGCCGCGCGCGTCTTCGGCGACCTCGAGCGCCTCGGACAGCTTGCCGAGCGCCGCGACGGTCTCATCGGAGACGCCGGCCGGGCGGAGGTGCTCGTCATCCGGCCCGTCATCGGTGAGGTCTCTGCTGGCTGTCATGCAGAGACTCTCCGCCGCCCGGGTCGAAGAGTCAACGGGTTGCGAGTGCGCCGGTGGCTGCTGTCAAGCACTGTCGGCGCACGCCGGGGGCACCGTACTGTCGAGGGCAGGTCGCACGAACGCGATCGTGCGTGACGTGCGTCGCATCGGCGCCGGAAGGAGAGCCACCGTGTCTCGCAACGTGAAGCGGATGTCGTGCCAGCCGTCTGCGGTCTTCGAGGTGCTCGCCGACGGGTGGCTCTACCCGGTCTGGGTCGTCGGCGCCTCCCGTATGCGCGATGTCGACGATGCCTGGCCCGCCCCCGAGAGCGCCCTCCAGCACTCCGTCGGCGTCTGGCCCGCGGTGATCGACGACGAGACCGTGAGTGAGGAGTGGGCGCCGCCGCACCGCGCGGTCATGCGGGCCAAGGGCTGGCCGATCGGCGAGGCCCGCGTCACCATCGACGTCAAGCCGTGGGGGAACGGATGCCTCGTGCGCATCCAGGAGCATCCTGTGGCCGGACCAGGCGACTGGGTCCCCCGCATCCTCACCGAACCGATGCTCTACCTGCGCAACCGGGAGACGCTGCGCCGACTCGCCTACATCGCCGAGGGCCGCCAGCCATCGACCTTCCATGGCGCTCACTCGGAGACGGTGCCCTCAGCATGACCGAGTTCGACGCCGTGGTCGTCGGCGCCGGGCCCAACGGGCTCGCCGCCGCCGTCACGCTCGCCCGCGCCGGGCTGCGCGTGGTGGTCTACGAACGCAATTCGACGCCGGGAGGCGGCGCGCGAACGGCAGAGCTGACGCTGCCAGGGTTCCACCACGACGTCTGCTCGGCGGTGCATCCGCTGGCCCTCGCGTCACCGTTCTTCCGCGAGTTCCAGCTCGATCGGCGCATCGACCTGCAGCTGCCCGGGGCGTCGTTCGCGCATCCTCTCGACGACGGCCGAGCCGGGATCGCCTACCGCGACCTCGATCGCACGGCGGCTGAGCTCGGCCGGGACGGCGGCGCGTACGCCGCTCTCATGAGGCCGCTCGTCGAGCAGGCCGACAGGGTCGCACGCCTCACCGGTGACAGCCTGCTGCGCGTTCCCGAACACCCCGTGCTCGCCGCCCGCTTCGGCCTGCGCGTTCTCGAGCAGGGCACGCCGCTGTGGAACCTGCGCTTCAGCGACGACCTCGCCCCCGCGATGCTCAGCGGCGTCGCGGCCCACGCCATCCGCTCTATGCCGAGCCCCACCACAGCCGGAGCCGGGCTCGCCCTCACCGCCCACGCCCATGCGCGCGGCTGGCCGATCCCCGTCGGCGGCACCCAGGCGATCATCGACGCCATGATCGAAGACCTCGTGACCCACGGCGGTTCCGTGGTGACGGATGCCGAGGTCACCGACCTGCGCGCCCTCCCGTCGAGCCGCGCCGTCATCCTCGACACGACGCCGCGGGCGCTGCTCGCCCTCGCCGCGGACAGGCTGCCCGCCTTCTATGCACGAGAGCTCGAGTCGTTCGAGTACGGCAACGCTGCTGCGAAAGTCGACTTCGCGCTCGACGCGCCCATCCCGTGGGCGAACCCGGCCGTGCGACATGCGGGCACTGTGCACCTCGGCGGTACTCGCGCCCAGATAGCCGCGGCCGAGCGCACTGTCGCGGCGGGCCGACACAGCGACGCCCCCTATGTGCTGATCTCGCAGCCGACGGTCGTCGACGGATCGCGGGCCCCGGCCGGCAAGCACACGGCGTGGGCGTACACGCACGTTCCGGCCGGCTCGGACATCGACCAGACCGAGGCCGTCACCGCGCAGATCGAGCGTTTCGCCCCCGGATTCCGTGACACGATCCTGGCCTCGTCGAGCCGCACGGCGATCGACCTGCAGGAGTACAACCCGAACTACATCGGCGGCGACATCGCCGCCGGGGCCGCCAGCATACTCCAGTTGCTCAAGCGACCCGTGCTCGCGCCGGACCCGTGGCACACTCCGCTCGACGGCGTGTACCTGTGCTCGTCCTCGACGTCGCCCGGCCCGGGCGTGCACGGCCTGAACGGCTGGCATGCCGCGCGTTCGGCCTTGCATCGCACCTTCGGGATCGAGGCGCTTCCCGACCTGTCGATCGGAGCCTAGGCCGGTTTCGCACCGATTCGTCAAGGGGTCTTGATCACGAAGGAACCCGACGTATCCTTATCTCAGAGACCAGCCACGCTGGCATCTGTCGAGACGCGATCCGGGTCGAGCACAAAGACGTGCGGGCTTGATGCTCCCGTCCGACGCCGTGGCCCCTCAGCGCAGTGCGCCGAGGGGCTGCGCCTCTCTTCGGCTGATGAGCTCAACTCTCCGCGCCGGCGCCGTACTCCTCGTCGGTCACGTGGTCGCCCCAGGTGGCGTCGTCGTCCTCCCACATGGCGAGGTGGCTCATGAACGAATCCCCGGAGGCCCCGTGCCAGTGCCACTCCTTCGGCGGGGTGTACACGGTGTCTCCGGGCTGCATGGTGATGACCTCGCCGCCGCGCGACTGGATGAAGCCGACTCCGTCGGTCACGTGCACGGTCTGCCCGAGCGAGTGCTTGTGCCACGCCGTGCGGGCGCCGGGCGCGAACCGCACGAGGTTGACGCGCAGTCGCGAGGGTGCCTCGCCCCGGGCGATGACGTCGAAGTAGACGTCGCCCGTGAACATCTGGGCGGGCCCCTTGGTCGACGGGGTCCTGGGGATCAGTTGCATTGCCGTTTCCTTTCATTCAGCGTTGGTCGGGTAGCGACCGAGCGCAGCAAGGCCGCGTATCGAGACCGCTGATGATGATCTCGATAGGTGTCGGACGTCGTCCGGCATCACTCGATCAGCGAAGCTGCCTGCTCCTGGGTCATGGCCCAGCTCGCGAGCATCTTCAGCGCGTCGGCCGTCGGCGACCCCACCGGTGCCGTGTAGACGAGCAGGGTGAGGTCGGCATCGCTCGAGAGCTCCATCGCCTCGAAGTTGAGCTCGAGGGCACCCACGATGGGGTGGTGCAGCCTCTTGAATCCGGTGCGATGGAAGCGCACGTTGTGCTTCGCCCAGCGCTGCCTGAACACCTCGCTGCGGGTGGAGAGCTCGCCGATGAGGTCGGAGAGGGCCCTGTCGTGCGGATGCCGCCCCGCCTCCGAGCGGAGCATCGCGGCGATGTCGTCGGCCGCACGCTCCCAGTCGGTGAAGAACTCCTTCGAGGCCGGGTCGAGATAGATGAAGCGGGCGGAGTTCGGCGGCTGATGGGCATCCGTCAGCATCGGGGAGTACAGCGCCCGGGCGAGCCGGTTGGACGCGAGCATGTCGTGCCGGGCGTTCCGCACCCAGGCCGGGGCATCCGTGATCGCATCGAGCAACTGCTGCACCGGCTCGCGCACGCCCTTCGCCGCCGATCGGCGACGCGATGGCGACGGCGAGAGCACCGGCACCGAGGCCCGCGCGAGGTCGAACAGGTGCGCCCTCTCGGCATCGTCGAGCTGCAATGCCCGGCCGAGTGCCTCGAGCACGCTGTCGGACACTCCGCCCAGGTTTCCGCGCTCCATGCGCACGTAGTAGTCGACGCTCACACCGGCCAGCATCGCGACCTCTTCGCGACGGAGCCCGGCCACGCGACGATTGCCGCCGTACGCCGGCAGCCCGGCCTGCTCCGGGGTGATCCGCGCCCGGCGTGTGCTCAGGAACTCGCGGATCTGCGCTGTCTGGTCCATGGTTTCGACAGTACGCCCGGCCCATCCGGGAAGGGAGGCACTGGCGTTACCCGGTAGGACAGTGCGCGGTTCGGATTGTGACGGCACTCGTTGCGCCATACAGTGACGAAGGTCGGCCACTCGGCTCGCACGAACGAAGGAGCAGGAGCACATGACGGTTCCCGGCGAATCCCGATCGGATGCCTCCACGTCGGCCGTGTCGCTCGACGGCAGGCGTTTCCAGTTCCAGGGCAGCGTCGACCAGCCGTTCGAGCCAGGAGACTTCGTGTCTGTGCTCGACGCCTCGGGCCATCGATACATCGGCCAGGTCGATGAGGTCACCTTCACCATGGAGGGCACGTTGCTCGGCACCGGGCGCATCTTCGGTGCCACGAATGCCGCAGGCACATTCGACCCGCGCGCTTCAGCTCCATTCGCAGCGGGCGTGCTCCGGCGGGCTGATGCCGACACGGTCGATCAGCTCTTCTCTGCCGGCGACCTCGAGGTGGGGAGCATCGTCGGCAGCGACAGCGTGACGGCACGCCTGATGTCGAAGCGGTTCAATCGGCACACCTTCTGGTGCGGCCAGAGCGGGTCGGGCAAGACCTACGCGCTCGGCGTTCTGTTGGAGCAATTGCTCCTGCACACGGCCCTCCCGATGGTGGTGTTCGACCCCAACGCCGACTTCGTGCGCCTCCGCGAGTCGAATCCCCGAAATGGCGACGCGGCGGACTCTGCGGACGGCCACACCCTCGCCAGTCGCGACATCCGCATCCTGCGCCCCCATGCCGACGGTGACGACGGGTTGCGGGTGCGATTCACCGATATGTCGATGAAGACGCGCGCTGCGGTACTCCGACTCGACCCGTTGCTCCATCGCGAGGAGTACAACGAACTCGTGCACCTGGAGGAGCGACTCGACAGCCTCGATCCGTCGGGGATCGTCCCGACCCTCGAGGAGCGGAACGTGCCGGCAGCCGCCGCCCTGCGCGCTCGCATCGAGAACCTGCGCACGGTCGACTGGAGCGTCTGGGCGCTCGGCCAGGCCGCGGCGACCGAGGTGCTCGACCAACGGCCCGACGCGACGGTGCTCGACATCGGCGGATTCACGTTCCCCGAGGAGCATCTCGTCGTCGCCCTGGCCGTGCTCGACGACCTCTGGGCCAAGCGCGAAACGCGGCGGCCGCTTCTCATCGTCATCGACGAGGCCCACAACCTCTGCTCACCAGAGGGAGAGAGTCCGCTGCACGTGGCGGTGCGCGAGCGCATCATCCAGATCGCCGCGGAGGGCCGCAAGTTCGGTCTCTGGCTGCTGCTGTCGACCCAGCGTCCATCGAAGATCCACCCGAGCATCATCTCCCAGTGCGACAATCTGGTGCTCATGAAGATGAACTCTCCACTCGACCTGGCCGAGCTCGGCGAGACCTTCGGATTCGCACCTCCCGGCATGCTGGCGCGCTCTCCTCAGTTCCGGCAGGGCGAGGGACTGTTCGCTGGCGGTTTCATCGCAGCGCCGGCCATCGTGTCGGTGCGGCCGCGCCTCACCCGTGAGGGCGGGATCGACGTGGACGTGCCGATCAGGGGCACGGAGAGAGTCGAGGCATGAGTCGCGACGTACTCGGGCCCCTCGTGCGGCGCACGGGGTTCGTCACCGAGGAGTCCGTGTACGGCATCGTGCTCGTCAGCGGCATGATCACGGTCAGTGGCGGGCACGGTGAGGATCCGTGGCAGGTGTTCATCACCGTCTTCGCCACAGTCATCGTGTTCTGGGCCGCCCACGTCTACGCCGGCACCATCGCCGGTCCACGTGGGGCGGCGCAGGATACCCGCGGCTCGCTCGCAGAGGACTTGCGCCGATCACTCCGCCGGTCGCTCGGATTCCTCACGTCTGCCCTCATCCCGTCGGCGATCCTGCTGCTCGGCGCCCTCCGGGTCGTCGATGACGAGACCGCGATCTGGATCGCCTTATGGGCCGGCGTGCTCATCCTCGCCGTGCTCGGCTACGTGGCCTTCACCCGCTACGGACACGGCTGGCCGATGCGCATCCTCGGGGCCCTCATGACGGCGCTCTTCGGCTTCGCGATGATCGCGCTCAAGGCCTTCGTCCACTGACCTGCAGTCTGCGAGCGCGCTCACACGAAGGGGGTACTCGCAACCCCTCCCAGTGCTCACCGCCACGCACGTAGGCTGGGCGAGCCGCCGCGATGATGCGGGCAGAGATGGCGCAATCCGCCGCTGCTCCCCACGGCCGGCCGTTCCCCCTCGAGTACCCCAGGAGATCCATGCTCACCGTCGACGCCTACGCAGCGCCCTCAGCCACCGAACCCCTCATCAAGACCACCATCGAACGTCGCGCCGTCGGCGCGAACGACGTGCTCATCGAGATCGCGTACTCGGGCATCTGCCACTCCGACATCCACACTGTGCGCGGCGAGTGGGGACCGATCAGCTACCCGCAGGTCGTCGGCCACGAGATCGTCGGCACTGTCACCGAGGTCGGCTCCGATGTGACCCTCCACACCGTCGGCGACCGCGTGGGTGTCGGGTGCATGGTGAACTCCTGCCGCGAGTGCGAGAACTGCCTCGCCGGCGAGGAGCAGTACTGCCTCGCCGGCAACACCGGCACCTACGCCGTGGTGGACCGTGACGGCACCATCACGCAGGGCGGTTACTCCACGCACGTCGTCGTGGTCGAGGACTTCGTGCTGAAGGTTCCCGAGTCGATCCCGTTCGATAAGGCCGCGCCGCTGCTCTGCGCCGGCATCACCACGTACTCGCCGCTCGCCCACTGGAGCGCCGGCCCGGGCAAGCGCGTCGCCGTCGTCGGCATGGGCGGGCTCGGCCACATGGCCGTCAAGATCGCCCACGCCATGGGCGCAGAGGTCACAGTGCTGTCGCAGTCGCTGAGCAAGCAGGAGGACGGCCTGCGTCTCGGCGCCGACCATTACTTCGCGACGAGCGACGAGGCGACCTTCAGCGACCTGAAGAACCACTTCGACCTGATCATCAACACCGTGAGTGCGTCGATCGACATCAACGCCTACCTGTCGCTGCTGCGCCTCGACGGCACTCTCGTCAGCGTCGGGGCCCCGGCCGAGCCGCTGCCCGTCGGCGTATTCACGCTGTTCGGCAACCGCCGCACCTTCGCCGGTTCCAGCATCGGCGGCATCCGCGAGACCCAGGAGATGCTCGACTTCTGCGCGGAGCACGGCATCGCGCCGGAGACCGAGCTCATCTCGGCTGACTACATCAATGAGGCCTACGAGCGCGTGCTCGCCTCCGACGTACGCTACCGCTTCGTCATCGACGCGGCCACCATCTCGGCCTGACGCGAGCGGATGCAGCACGGGCGGGGCTGCGCGACCTGATCACGGTTGCGCAGCCCCGCCTGTGCGTGAGCGGTTCCTCCTAGCTTCCCGGAACGAGCACGCGATCGATCGTGTGGATGACGCCGTTCGACGCCTTGATGTTGATGGCCTTCAGCACGAGCTTCGGATCCTTGAGCGTCGGGGACTCGTCGCGCAGGGTGATGAGTCGGGGCTTCACGATTCCGCCGTTCGCCATCGTGAGCTTGCCCGCGAAGATGACCTTCACCGGGCTCAGGGCCTTACCCGCGACAACGTGGTACAGCAGGATGTTCTTGATCTGGTCGACCGTGAACGCTCCGGTGATGGTCGTGAGCGCTGCGGCCTCGCTCACCGGGGCAGCGCCGGTGAGGTCGGTGACGAGGAGCGCGAAGGCGCGGTCGTTCGGAGCGAACACCGTGAACTTCGTGCTCGTGTCGGCGAGCACCGGCACGAGACCTGTCACCGTGAGTGCCTGGATCAGGATGTCGTAGTCGCCGGGGTTGGAGTCGGGCGTTCCGCCACCGGACGCGGCGACGGCGACGTCGACGATCGATCCGGGAGCTGTGTGCGCGACGGTTCCGGCGTTGGCTGGAGCTACGGCAGCGAGCACCAGGGCTCCGGCTGCGACGAAGGCGGCGGTGGCCGCGATCAACTTCTTCATGGGGGCATTCCTCTTCCTTGAGGGCACGAGCGTGCCGGTTGGTGGATGCCTCCGTCGGGGAGTCTATGCCCCTGTTCGGGGGTGATGGCAAGAGGTCGGGCCAACTCGAATCCGTTGCATCCGATGTGCCCGTTCTGCTGGAAGTACTGAGTGAAGAGCACCGCGCGAACCTCCTCGCGCATCGGGAAAGGACCCCATGCTCCACGACTCGGCAGGGCTGCCGACGGATGCCTCCACGGCAGCCCTGCCGGACCACCCCCACGACGCGCTCGTGACTATGCTGGGGCACAGCAACGCTCCCAGAGGCCGACGACCGTCGGCGCCGGGAGGAACGCGGCGCGTCGATCGGACGCGACCCCACCACGGAGGACGACTCGCCACTGTGCTCGACATCGATGACGACGCGGCCATCGGGCTGGCATTCCGTGCCGGTGACGAAGAGGCCATCGCCGCTGCCTACACGCGCTGGTCGTCGCTCGTCTACACGCTGGCCGTGCGTGCCCTCGGCATCGCGGCCGATGCCGAGGACGTGACCCAGCAGGTGTTCGTCTCCGCCTGGCAGGGACGCGCCAACTTCGACCCAGAGCGCGGCCCATTGCCCGCGTGGATCGTCGGCATCACGCGGCACCGCATCGCCGACGCGCTCGCTGCGCGCACGCGAAGCCTGCGCATCGTGGAGTCCAGCGAATCCGTGGCTCGCGTTCAGGAACAATCCGTAGAGGTCGACGTCGCCGAACGCCTCATGATCGCCGATGAGCTCGCACGACTCGATCCCGTACCACGCGAGGTCATGGCCCTGGCGTTCTACGGCGACATGACGCACACCGAGATCGCCGACAGCACGGGTCTTCCACTCGGAACCGTCAAGAGTCACATCCGCCGAAGTCTCGGGCGTCTGCGCACACGAATGGAGGTGGATGACAGTGCATCTCGATGACGGCACCCTCGCACTGCTCGCCCTCGGCGATGCCGAGCCCGATGCAGTGCAGCGCTCCCATCTCTCCTCTTGCGAGCGGTGCTCGAGTGAACTCGATGATCTCCGCCGGACTGTTAGCATCGCCCGCTCATCGCGCGACGTCGAGCTGCTGGCTCCACCGCCGCGGGTGTGGGAGAGCATCAGCGCGGAACTCGGCCTCGGACTGTCGAGTCCGGCAGTGGCTCCGGATGCAGCTCCGGATGCCGCGACTCCGGCACCGGCATCCGTCACCGGGCGCCGCCCTCGCTCGACGGGCTTCGCCCGCTGGTGGCCCGTCGCCGCAGCGGCGCTCGTGGTCGGCGTTCTGGCCGGCGTGGCCGGCGCGGTCCTGTGGCCGACGCCCTCGGCCGACGTCATCGCGGAGGCGGCGCTCGATCCGCTCCCCACCTGGAACGCCTCGGGCACCGCGCGCCTCGAGGAGAGCGATTCGGGCAGCACTCGTGACCTGGTCGTCGACCTCGATGCGCCCTCGGGCACCGATCTGCGCGAGGTGTGGCTCATCGACCCTGCGACCAACGGACTCGTCAGTCTCGGCCAGCTCGCGGGCGCGAGCGGTCGCTTCACTGTTCCGAACGGCATCGACCTCGAGCAGTTCTCCGTCGTCGACGTCTCCGACGAGCCCGCCGACGGCAACCCGGCGCACTCGGGGGACTCCATTGTTCGGGGCGAGCTGCGCCTGCTCTGACAGCGCCGGCCTCAGGCGTCGCGCAGTTCGGCCTCGCCGGGACGCAGCCCCAGCGCCTGCTCGACGACCTTCCGCTCCGCCGGGGCGAATTCGCGCAGGAGATCCGTCGCTGCACGCACCACGGCTGCGCCCTCGCGACGCGCCCGCTCTCGCCCGGCGGCGGTGAGGAAGACCTCGACGTTCTCGCTGTTGCGACCCCTGATGCGGCACAGCACGGATCCGTCGCGCACCAGCCCGCGCACAACCGCTGTGGCGGCATCCGGTGCCAGGTCCATCGCCCGGCCGAGCTCGCCCAGCACGATCGAGCCGCGCACGAGGGCGTACTGCAGGATGAGCATCGTGTCGATCCGGTCGTCCGCCTCTGCGGGGTTCATCACTGCTGCACTCACGATGGGCCTCTCGTCACACGGTCCGGGAAGGATCATTTCCCTTGATCACCACTTCTGCTCAGAGCTGCCGATCGGATGCAGCACCGCGTCAGCGGGATCGATCGCCTGACGCTCGAATGCAGACGCGACGCCGCGTGTCCAGCCCCGCGGCGCTGACGTTCATGACGGGTACCGTTGGCCCATGAGCGACAACAAGCCTGCCTCCGTGCCCGACCCCGGTGCACCGATCCCCGCGACGACACCGGCATCGAATCCCGGGCCAGACCTGGTGGCACCGGATGCCGCCCCTGCTGCAGCCGTCGATACGTCGCACCGCCGCCGCCCGCGCCCCACGCTGCGCTCCCTCCTCACCGACGGGCTCGGCGAGGTCGGCATCAGGAGCGGGCAGATCCTCCTCGGTCTCACCCTCGCGGCGGTCGTGGTGTGGGGGCTCGTTCAGCTGAAGCTGGTCGTCATCCCGGTGCTGGTCGCCCTCATCCTCGCAGCCGCCCTGTCTCCCGTGATCAGGTGGATGCGCCGCCGTGGCCTCCCGGCGATCGTCGCCACCTGGATCACCCTCATCGGCGGCATCGTCATCTTCGGCGGCATCATCACGCTCATCGTGTTCGCGGTGCGAGGCCAATGGGAGGAACTCTCGAAGTCGGCCACCCAGGGCATCGACGCCGTCGGCGAATTCCTGCAGAGCGGCTCCCTGCCGATCGACCAGGACCAGCTCGACAGCCTCAAGAAGACAGTCACCGACTTCTTCACCAGCAGCCAGTTCGGAACCGGTGCCATCGCCGGAGTCTCGGTCGCCGCCGAGCTCGTCACGGGCGCCCTGCTCGCCGTGGTCGTGCTGTTCTTCTTCCTCAAGGACGGCGACCGCATCTGGGCGTTCTTCCTGCGCCCGTTCAGCGGCCGCAGCCTCGAGCGCGGCCAGCGCATCGGCGCCACCTCGGTCAGGACCCTCGGGGGCTACGTGCGCGGCACGGCCATCATCGCCTTCGTCGACGCCGCCGGTGTCGGCATCGGCCTCGCCATCCTCGGGGTACCGCTGGCGCTCCCGCTGGCCGTGATCGTCTTCATCGGTGCGTTCATCCCGATCGTCGGTGCGACTGTCGCCGGCATCCTGGCCGCCCTCGTCGCCCTCGTCGCGAACGGACCCGTCGTCGCGCTGATCGTCGTGGGAATCGTCATCGCCGTCAACCAGATCGAGGGCAACTTCCTGCAACCTGTCGTGCAGGCCAGGTCGCTCAAGCTGCATCCGCTGGTCATCCTCGTGGCCCTGACAGCCGGAACCATCCTCGGCGGCATCGTCGGCGCCGTGCTCTCGGTGCCGATCGCGGCCGTCGCCTGGGCCATCGTCAAGGCCTGGAACCCAGAGGACGAGGCCGCTCCCCCATTCGCAGAGCCCTCGCTCGCCGAGAAGGCGGGTACTGTGTGAGCATGAGCGAGGTCGGCGACTTCATCGCGGCTGTCCCCTCCGCCAGGAGGCGAGCCGATGCCGAGACCCTCCTCGGGCTCTACACGAGGGTCACCGGCGAGGCGGCCGTGCTCTCCGGCACCATCGTCGGATTCGGCAGTTATCACTACAAGTACGACAGCGGCCGCGAGGGCGATGTCGCTGCGGCGGGCTTCGCGCCGCGCAAGGCGGCCATGTCGATCTACCTGGTCGACGGCATCTCGCGCTATCCCGATCAGCTCGCGCGTCTCGGCCCTCACACCACGGGCGTCGGATGCCTCTACATCCGCGATCTCTCGGCCATCGACCTCGGCGTGCTCGAGCAGATCATCACCGAGTCGTACACGACCCTCACGAGGGACACGTATCGCCTGCGGGCCCGCGACGGGGAGCCGGCGAAGGACTGATCCGACTCCGCGGCAGCGAACACCCGCTCGCTGAGGGCCGAGCGAAGCGATCGCCCGAAGCGACAGCCCGAACCGCGCCGACTCGGCGGCATCCGCCAGAGGAATGGGCTCGTCGAACGAGCCTCTTGTTGTAGCGGGAGCGGGACTTGAACCCGCGACACCACGATTATGAGCCGTGTGCTCTAACCACCTGAGCTACCCCGCCGCGGACTCCGACGCACTGTTTCACATCGAGAGTCTGAGCCCCCTGTGGGAATCGGACCCACTACCTCTTCCTTACCAAGGAAGTGCTCTACCAATGAGCTAAGGGGGCCAAAGTGTGAGGCGCTCGGGAGCGCGCCACGTTTTTGGCACCAGTAGAGAATAGCATCCGCAGAACGTCGCTTTGACCGCGGGGCACCCCGCGCAGGGCTACGCCCTCATCACCGCCGCGGTCACCCCCGGCAGCACCCACGCCGAGAACGACGGGCCGCTCCCCTGCAGGCTGATGCCGTCGGCGGATGCGGCCAGCCGGCCGTCGCCGAACGCCGGCGTCGCGGCATCCGCCCCCGCGAGAGCGGTCGACGGCAGAGCGACGTCGTAGTCGGCGCGCGCAGCGACGCAGAGCACCGTCTCCGACGCGGACTCCCGCGCGTACACGAGCACGTCATCGCCAACGTGCAGCCAGCGCATGCTGCCCGTCGAGAGGGCGAGGTGCGCGCGCCGCAGACCGATGAGCGACGCGTAGAGGTCGATGCGGGGCGCCACCTCGGCATCATCCGTCGTGCTCCACGGCATGGGCGTGCGCGATGCCTCGCCGTCCTCACCGGTGAGTCCGAACTCGTCGCCGGCGAAGACGACGGGGATGCCGGGCAGCGTCACCGAGAGGCCGAGCGCCACGGGAGTCACGCCGGGCCGCGCCGAGGTGGCGAAGCGCGGGGTGTCGTGGGTGTCGAGCGCGTTCATGGCGCCGAGCCGAGTGCGCCAGGGGAAGCCCGCAGCGAACTGCGTGTGAGCCTCGACGAACTGCTCGCCTGTGAAGTCCGGCACCATGCCGAGAGCGAAGCCCAGGCCGCCGAACGCCGTGCTGCCCGGAACCAGCAGCCAGGACCACAGCGGGCGCGTGAAGTTCGCGTAGGTCATGGCGCCATGCCACGCGTCGCCCTGGAAGTCGCCGGCGGCGTCGTTGGTCGACTCTCCCAGCAGGATGGTGTCGGGGTTCACCTCGTTCATGGTGCGGCGGATGATGCGGCGCACCTCGGCGTTGTGGTCCTCGTCGAGGTACCGACCCGTCATGTTCGCGACGTCGATGCGCCAGCCGTCGAGGTTGAACGGCGGCTGCAGCCAGCGCGCGACCACGGATTCCTCGCCCTCGATGAATCGGCGGCGCAGCACCTCGGAGTTCCAGTTGAACTTGGGCAGGCTGGGCACTCCCAGCCACGAGACGTACGACCGGCGGGGCGCCGCAGCGGGGGCGGCATCCGTCACCGCGTAGCTGGCATCGACGGCGTCGGCAGCCGACGCCGACTCGTCGGGGGCGAGCTCGGCCTGCACGGTGTCGAGCCAGTAGTAGAACGCAGCCTCATCGGAACCAGCATCGGCGAGGGCCGAGGCGAACCACTCGTGACCGTCACCGGAGTGGTTCGAGGTGAGATCGCCGATCACCCGGATGCCGCGAGCGTGCGCGGCCTCCACGAGACGCACCAGCGCCTCGTCGCCGCCGAGCAGCGGGTCGACGATGCTGAAGCTGGAGGCGTCGTACCGGTGGTTCGAGCGGCCGGGGAAGACCGGGGTCAGGTAGAGCAGGTTGACGCCGAGGCCCACGAGGTGGTCGAGCTTGCTGCGGACGCCATCGAGGTCGCCGCCGTAGAACTGCTTCGAGCGTCCCGGCGGCCTGGTGTCGACGGGGTCGCCCCACGCTGCGGCGATGGCCCAGTCCGGCGTCTCGCGCGAGTCGGCGGCATCCGACCGCGCGAAGCGATCGGGGAACACCTGGTAGAGCACGCTCTCGGCCGCCCAGTCGGGAGCATCCGCGCCTGCCGCGATGCGGAAGTCCTCGCTGTCGAGGGTCTCGATCCGCGAGAGGCCTCGGGCATTGAGCCAGTGCTGACGGCCGTCGTCCGTGACGATCAGCCAGCGGTAGTGGTGCACCGGATTCTCGACCTCGACGGTGGCCTGCCACCAGTCCCAGCCGGCGGCACTCGCCACGAGCGTGGCCTCGGCGAAGCGCGGCTCGCGGTTCGGGTTCGACCTCACATGCACGCTCGCGACGGCCCCGAACGTCTGGGGCACGCGCATCCGCATCACCAGATCCTGTCCGAGCGACGGATGCTGCTCCTCTATATACAGCGGAGAACCATCGTGGTGCGGCAGGTGGGCGAGAGGCACGGGGTCATCCATTCGTCGACGGTATCGCCCGGATGTTACGGGCAGGTATGCAGGATGAGGCTCGACTTGGACGCCCATCGCGTCCCTGTCGAGCCTGGTCCTGCATTCGCGGGCCGGGCCGGCAGCGCGCGTGCTGAGGTGGCGTTACTTGACGGCTCCGGCGGTGAGCCCGCCCACGATATAGCGCTGCAGCAGGAGGAACAGCACCACGACGGGCACGGCGGCCATGATCGCTCCGGCCGAGAATGCGCTCCAGTCCGCGTAGCGCGGGTTGGACACCAGCTTCACGAGCCCGACGGCGAGAGTCTGCTTCTCGGGGTCGATGAGCACGACGCTCGCGATCACGTAGTCGCCGAAGGTGGCGATGAACGAGAGCAACGCGACCACCGCGAGGATCGGCGCGACCAACCGCAGGATGATCGTGAAGAAGATGCGCGCGTGGCCGGCTCCGTCGATCTTCGCCGCCTCGTCGATGGAGGCGGGGATGGTGTTGAAGAAGCCGTACATGAGGAAGGTGTTCACGCCGAGAGCTCCGCCCAGATAGACCATGATCAGGCCGATGTGGGTGTTGAGGCCGATCGCCGGGAAGAGGTCGCCGATCGCGTTCAGCAACAGGAAGATCGCGACGACGGCGAGCATCTGCGGGAACATCTGAACCACGACGATGGTCACGAGCCCGAAGCGGCGGCCCGTGAACCGCATCCGCGAGAACGAGTAGGCGGCGAGGGCTCCGAGGAACACCGTCGCGATGGCGGTGATGCTCGCGATGATGATGGTGTTCCAGTACCAGGGCAGGTACGGGACCTGCGGGTCGGTGAGGATGCGCGCGTAGCTGTCGAGCCCGAACTTCGAGAACAGGGCGTTCGAGCCCGTGAGCGTTCCCTTCGGGTTGAGCGAGGCCGACAGCACGAAGACGAGCGGGAACAGCGCGAAGATGCTCACGATCACGCCGACGAGGTGGCGCCACCCGGTCGCGCCGAACCAGCGGCCGAAGTTGAAGGGGCGGCGCCTGCCGGCCGGGCCGCGCAGGTGCGGCGGCTGGGCCGGCCTCTGGGCTGCGGCATCAGCCTCGAGGATCAGGGCCTCGGTGAGGCCGACATTCGTGCCGGGCACGGGCTTCTGCGCGTTCATCAGTTGAGATCCTCCAGCGCCTTGGTCTTGCGGAAACTGACGATGGCGATGACCGCCACGATGATGAAGATGATGATCGCGAAGGCACTGGCCAGGCCGTAGTCGCGAGTCTGGCCCGTGAACGCGACCTTGTAGACCATCGAGATGAGGATGTCGGTGAAGCCGACGGGGATCGGTGCGTTGGAGTCTCGCGGACCGCCGTTGGTGAGCAGGTAGATCAGGTTGAAGTTGTTGAAGTTGAACGCGAACGACGCGATGAGCAGGGGTGTCAACGTCACGAGCAGCAGCGGCAGCTTGATGAGCCTGAAGATGGCCCACGGCCTGGCGCCGTCGACCGTCGCTGCCTCGGTGATGTCTTCGGGGATCGCCTGCAGGGCGCCCGTGCAGACGAGGAACATGTACGGGAAGCCGAGCCAGAGGTTGACGATCAGGATCGACACCTTCGCCAGCGTCGGATCGGTGAGCCACGGTATCTCGGCCCCGCCGAAGATCACCTGGTTGATGAAGCCGAAGGTCTCGTTCATCATGCCCGCCCACACCAGCGCGGTCAGGAACGCCGGGAAGGCGTAGGGCAGGATCATGATGACCCTGTAGTACTTGCGTCCCCTCATCCGCGCGTCGTTGAAGACGATGGCGAGGAACAGGCCGAGGAAGAACGTCGTGGCCACGGACAGGATGGCGAAGACGAAGGTCCAGATGGTGACGTAGATGAGCGGACCACGGATGCTGGAGTCGGTGAAGGCGCGCACGAAGTTGTCGAAGCCCACGTTCACCTGCCAGCCGGGCAGCAGCTCAGTGCCGTCATCAGCGGTGAACGCTCCCGTGCCGATGTTCGAGTAGACGATGCCGGTCTCGGTATCGGTCATGGTGTCCGCGGCCTCGTCGTACTCGAGCGACGAGGTGTAGAGGTAGGCCGAACGGCCGTCCTGGGTGCGTAGTGCCCCGTCGTTCGGATCCTCGGAGAACGGCACGGAGAGTTCGGTGATCTCGTCGGTGCGCGCGATCACCTGGGCGAAATCCAGACTCGTGGCATTGGGGATGGCCACGGCGAGACCGCCCTCGACCGTCGCATCCGACACTTCGCGCAGCGGGGTCTCGTTGTTTCCGACACTGACGGTGCCGTCGGGGGCGGTGACGAGCAGGCCGAGCTGGCCGGCCTCGTCGACGACGGTGACACCGTAGGTGGCGGAGTCGGGAACGCGCACCAGGGCCGAACTCATGAGCGAGTCGATGGCCTGTTCCTGGGTGCCGTTGTGGCCGGTGCCGTAGTTCGTGAACGCCACGTAGCCCGTGTAGACCAGCGTGAAGATCTGGAAGACGACGAGGAACAGCACACCCGGTGCCAGGTACTTGGCCGGCAGCTTGCGCGGCGAGAAGTAGATCCAGTTGAACAGCGCGGTGACGACGACGACGATCGCTGCCACCAGCCACTGCTCGTGCCCGACCAGCACGAAGAGGGCGTACAGCGCGATCGCATCGACCACACCGAGCAGCACGATCTTCAGCAGAAGCATCTTCGTGCCGACGGATGCCGCCTCGGCGACGCGGGCCGCTCGCTTCTGGTTCCTCGTCGGGGGCGGGGTGGTGCCGGCCTCGACGTCATCGGTGATGGTGCTCATGTACATCCTCGTTCTCGTCGCCCGGGGTTCGCATCGTCGGCTCCAGCCTCGGTCGCGTCGCCCGACGAACACCGAAACCCGGTGCGGATGCCGTCGGCATCCGCACCGGGTCGATGGGTCGTGTTACTTGATGGCGGCCTGCACGTCGCTGGCCAGCTTCTGCCAGGTCGTGACGGGGTCTGCGCCGTTGATGATCGCAGCCTCGGCGATGCCCCAGTACTGCCAGACCGAGCCCATGGCCGGGATAGCCGGCATCGGGACGGCGTCGGCGCCGACGGTCTCGAAGCCCTTGATGATCGGGTCCTCCGAGGCGGTCTCTGCGGCGGCCGTGAGGGCGGGCAGCACATTGCCGGCCTTGAACAGCTCGAGCTGCACGGCCTCGGTGCCGATGTAGTTGACGAGGAAGTCGGTCGCGGCGACCTTGTTCTTCGACTCGGCGCTCATGAAGAAGCCCTTCACACCGGCGAACGGCTGTGCGGCCTGGTCGGTGGGGCTCGGGATCGGGTCGATGGCGACGTTGATGCCGGCCTCCGTCGCTGCGCCCACGTTCCACGGGCCGGTCAGCCAGAAGGCGGCCGTTCCGTCGAGGAAGGCCTGCTTGGCGATGTCACCGTCGATGTCGGTGTTGAAGGCGCCGGTGCCGTTCTTGCCCTGGTTGCCGAGCCAGGTGGCGAACTGCTCGCCGCCGGCGTTGCCGAGCTGGAGGTCGGTGGGGTCGTAGCCCTCGGCTCCGGAGCCGAAGACGGGAGCACCGAACGCGGTCTGGAACGGGTAGAGGTGGTACGGGTCGCCCTCTGCACCCTGCTGCACGACGAACGGCTGGGTGAGGCCGGCGGCCTTGCCCTTGGCGATCATGTCGTCGAAGCTCGTGGCGGGCTCGGCGACGATGTCGGCGTTGCGCAGCATCGCGATGTTCTCGACGGCGTAGGGCAGGAGGTAGGTCGTGCCCTCGTAGGTCGAGGCGTCGATGGCGACGGGGAGGTAGTCGGCTGCGGCATCGCCGAGCTCGAGCGGAGCGACGACACCGTTGGTCGACAACTCGCCCAGCCAGTCGTGCGCGCCCATGACGATGTCAGGGCCCTTGCCGGTCGGAACCTGCTGGATGAAGTCGTCCTTGATGGTCGACGTGTCCTTGCCGACGAGCTTCACGTCGATGCCGGTCTTCTCGCTGTAGTCCGCAGCGGCACCCTTCAGCGCGTCAACGCGCTCGGAGTCCACCCACACGGTCAGGGAGCTGGTGCTGCCGCTGGCCTTGGTGTCGTCGGAACCGCCGGTGCTGGCCGAGCAACCCGACAGAACCACGGCGGCCGTGAGCGCTACGGCTCCGAGCCCCACAAGACCCTTCTTCTTCACCATCATTGGTGTCGCCTCTCGTTTGAACGCTGATGTGGAGAGAATTCCTTCACCCGCGGGAGGCGCGAAAGGTCGTTCTCTCGACTTGCCTGCAGAAATGCAAGCGATTACATGTATACCTGCTCGGACCGGTAACGCCAAACTGCGTCAGGAGAACCGATACGGGGTTGTGACCTCCTAAGCCGGCCCGAAACATGCAATCGCTTGCATATCGTCGGATTCGCGTATGGTGTCGCCATGAGCACTGAGAAGACCGTGGCCGCCGAGGCGAGCCCTGCGGCCGCCATCGGCGACGCATCCGAGGCCGCATCCCCTGCCGCGAACCCGGCCTCGGAATGGTGGAGAACCGCCGTCATCTACCAGATCTACCCGCGCTCCTTCGCCGATGCGAACGGTGACGGCATGGGCGATCTGGCCGGCATCACCCACCGACTTCCGGCCCTCGCCGACCTCGGTGTCGATGCGATCTGGCTCTCGCCGTTCTACACCTCGCCTCAGCGCGACGCCGGCTACGACGTGGCCGACTACTGCGACATCGACCCGCTCTTCGGAACCCTGGCCGACTTCGACGTGATGAAGGATGCAGCGCACGCTCTCGGCATCCGCGTGATCGTCGACCTCGTTCCCAACCACTCGTCGAGCGACCACGTCTGGTTCCAGGCTGCACTCGCGTCTCCGGCCGGCAGCGTGGAGCGCGAGCACTACATGTTCCGCGATGGCCTGGGCGAGAACGGCGAGCTGCCGCCCAACAACTGGGACTCGGTGTTCGGCGGCGCAGCCTGGACGCGCGTGACCGAGCCGGACGGAACGCCCGGCCAGTGGTACCTGCACCTCTTCGACTCCTCGCAGCCCGACCTCAACTGGGACGACCCCTGGGTGCGCGAGCAGTTCCGCGACATCCTGCGGTTCTGGCTCGACCGCGGGGTCGACGGCTTCCGCGTCGACGTGGCGCACGGCATGGTGAAGAAGGCCGGCCTGCCCGACTACACGCCCGCCGAGGGTACCGGCAGCATGGGCGGCGGCACCGCCACGCTCGAGCCGGCAATCAGCACCGAGCTGCCCGACCTGCCGCCCTACTGGGGCCAGGACGGCGTGCACGACATCTACCGCGACTGGCGCGAGCTTCTCGACACCTACCCCGGCGAGCGCATCCTCGCGGCCGAGGCGTGGGTCGATCCGCTGTCTCGCATGGCCGACTGGGTGCGGCCGGATGAGATGCACCAGGCCTTCAACTTCGCCTACCTCGAGACTCCGTGGGACGCCGCGGCCCTCCGGGCGGTCATCGACGAGTCGCTCGAGGCCTTCGCGGCCGTCGGCGCCCCGTCGACCTGGGTGCTGTCGAACCACGACGTGGTGCGCCACGCCTCGCGCCTCGCGCTCACCGCCGAGAACCTGCAGGGCCACGGCATCGGCCCCAAGACCGTCGGCCTCCCCGATCCCGAGGTGGGTCTGCGTCGGGCACGCGCCGCGACTGCACTCATGCTCGCGCTCCCGGGCTCCGCCTACCTGTACCAGGGCGAGGAGCTCGGCCTCCCCGAGGTCATCGACCTGCCGGACGACGCCCGCGAGGACCCGACCTGGTTCCGTACGAACGGCGAACGCTATGGGCGAGACGGATGCCGCGTGCCCATCCCCTGGGAGACCGGCGGGCCGTCCTACGGCTTCGGCCCCTCGACAGCCTCCTGGCTCCCGCAGCCTGCCGTGTGGGCGCAGTTCGCCCGCGACCAGCAGGTCGGCGTCGAGGGATCGACGCTCGAGCTCTACAAGCGCGCCCTGGAGTTGCGCCGATCGCACGCACTGGCATCGGGCTCACTCGTATGGGGTGAGGCTGGCGCTGATGCCGGTGCTGACGCTGTTGCCGGTCTTGGTGCCGGTGCCGACGTACTGGTCGTGCGCAATGGGTCGATCACGGTGGTCGCCAACACGGGCACCGCTCCGGTCGAGCTGCCCGACGGCGAGGTGCTGCTGAGCAGCGCTCCGCTCACCGGCCGCACCCTCCCGGCAGACACGACGGTCTGGCTCGCCGCCTAGCCCTCTCGCCTGCGCGCTCCCGCCCCTGCTGCGTTTGCAGGATGAGGCTCGACACAGCTGCATATCGCAGTCATGTCGAGTCTCATCCTGCAAACGTGAATGCGAAGGGACCCGCCGAAGTCGCTCGACCCCACCGGTGCTCGTTCCGACGCACCAAGTGCAGGATTCCCGCGGCGACCTCGTCCCACCTGTTCATCACCATCTGATAACTGATCCGAAGCACCAGATACCCCTGCATGATCAATGCGAAGTCGCGCCGCCGGTCGTCTTCGAATGCTTCCCCGGTGTGGAAGGTCCGTCCGTCGAGCTCAAGAACCAGCCTGTCGCCGATGAGGATGTCGACTCGGCCGGCTGGCGCGATCCACACCTGAGTCCGATGCTGAACCCGCGTCGTGGCCAAGAGAAGCCTGACGAGCGACTCGAGTCCAGATTGAGCACCGGCGTCGGCTCGGTCGAAGATCCACAGCTTGCCCAACGGGATCCGCGGACGCATGCGCGCGAGATCTGCCTGACCCAACAGACGCTTGTTGAGTGCAGAGTCCAGGGCAGCCAGCGCTGACCTCCCGTCGCCACAGCGGAACATCTCGACGATCGCATCACCGACCGAATCGACGCAGGGCGACGTTTTCGGCCAGAGGGAGTAGTGGACGCAGACCTTGTGGAGATCGGCGGCAAGGGGAGTCGCACGATCATCGGGCGACGAGAGCCTGCTTGCCGTCGACCTCACCCTCACATGAAGGAGGTCATCGGATAGAAGCCACAACCCGTTGGTTCTCGCAACCGATGCCCCAGTGAGTACGCCACCCACTCGCACCGCCCTGACGACATCAGGGTGCGCTAGAGGTGAGGCGAACCACCTGCTACGCACGGGCACCAACCCACCCGTGCGCACAGCCTCCCTCACAACTGACCGGGGTATCCCCATCGCATCCATCGCTCGATAGTCGGCCACTCCCCCGACGTTGGTCACCAGTCGTTGAATCTCGTTCATCCGCCCAGCGTCGATCCATCGCGCTCGGCAACCTGTCATCCGCGTGCTGATGAGGACAGCATCCGACTCAAACGGTGCTGGGGAGGAGTCCAGTTACTCGAATGCAGGACCAGAATCGGCATGGGCGCATATAGCAGTCATGACTGACGTGGTCCTGCAAACTCGAAGGTGCGCGGGAGTGACGGCGTCAGTTGACGTGCGCGTAGAGCCACTCGAGCGGGTCGGTCCAGGGGCCGGTCCTGCCGCCGAGACGGATCTCGAAGTGCAGGTGCGGGCCGGTCGACATGCCGGTGTTACCGGTCTTGCCGATGACGTCGCCCACCTTCACTGTGTCGCCCTCCTTGAAGAGCATCGAACCGTGGACCATGTGCGCGTAGACGCTGGTGACGACCTGGCCGTCGATGACATGGTCGATCATCATGTGGACGCCGAGGTCGCCTTCGCCGTCTTGGGCGTAGCTGACGACGCCGTCGGCGATGGCCTGAATGGGCGCGCCGAGGCCGGGGTTGAAGTCCTGGCCGTGGTGGTCGCTCGAGCAGCCGGCGCAGTCGCGGGCTCCGAACTGGTCCCCGATGTGCACTCCGACGCGGAACGGCCACTGCACGGTTCCGTTGGGGTCGTTGGTGAACGATGCCTCGAGACGGATGCCGCTCTCAGCGGCGACCTGCGCCACCGTCGAGGTGTCGTAGCCATCTCGCTGCACGGCGTAGGCCGACACGTCATCGCCGACGGTGACAGTCTGCGCGACGCCGCTGTCGGTGCCCGTGGCGGCGGCGACGGCGGCTGCCGCCTGCACGTCGGCCGCCGAGAGCAGGGCGTTGGCCGGAGTAGAGGTGGCAACGGCGAGGAGGGCGACGACGACGATCGCGAGGCCGGCCATCCCCTTCGCGGCGAGGTGGCGCGAGACGCGACGGGAGACTGATGCCTGAGCCGGGACGGGAACCGGAGCCGTGGGAACTCCCGCACGCTCGGGCAGTGAGCGCACAGGAGCGGCTCGGCGGCCCCGCGTGGGTGCGGTGACGTCTTCGGCGATGGTGCTGCGCGCCTCGCGTCGTGACGACGACTGGTTGGGAGCAGGGGGAAGGTCGGCTGCGGGAAGCTCGACACGGAGCGCCGCACGATCGCGGCCGGGAACCGACGTGGCGGGAACGATGGCGGGGAGGGCAGCAGTCGACGGGAACGCCGATACGTCGTCGAAGGGAGCGTCGTCCGAAGGCGCGGAAGCAGGAGCGGCATCGAAGGCAGTCTCGGCAGCGACGGGCGCAACCTCGGGAGCGGCATCCGCAGCAGTGAGCCCGGGATTCAGCAGCGCGAGGAATTCGTCGTCAGCAGCGCGCGAGACGGAGGGGATGTCGGCGGGGACCGGGATCTCGAACGCTTCGGGCTCGGTCTCGGCTGCCGGGCTCTCGGCCTCGACGGGCTGCGATGCAGCGGACGATCCAGGTGCAGACTGCTCCGCGGCCAGCTCGCGGGCACGCTCGCGTTCGCGGATCTCGCGCCGGGTGAGGCCTGCATCCGGGGACCCTCCAACGCCAGACGAGGCTGGAGTCAGGGGGTCATGAAGCAAAACGGTTACCTTCGGCACAGGATGGAACGGGGCGCCACCGGTCAGGGGATACCGGTAACGGATTGGTAAAGGCTAACGAAGCCCACCTGAAAACTCTATGTATATGAGTGGAATCACCCCCACAAGAGTCACAATCGATCATAACCGCCACCGCTTGAGCGCCCGTACAGGAACACCCCATGTGGACACCGACGCGACCATCGTGTCGGGGGAGGAACAGCGCCGATCAGGCGGTGTATCCGGCCTCGATGAGCAGTCCCTCGAAGGCGTCGAAAAGTGGCGGTGCAGCCGCGATGGTCATGGCCGTGCTCTCGGCGTCGCCGCCGACTCCGCCCACTTTCGCCCCGGCTTCGCGTGCGATCAGACCGCCGGCAGCGTGGTCCCAAGGGTTCAGCCCGCGCTCGAAGTGGACGTCGAGCCGCCCCGCCGCGAGGTAGCTCAGATCGAGCGCGGCCGAGCCGATGCGTCGGATGTCGCGCACCCTCGGCAGGATCGTGCGCAGGATCTCGGCCTGCTCTGCGCGCGTCTCGGACGAATAGGAGAAGCCGGTCGCCACGAGCGCATACGGCAGCTCGACATCCCGGGTGACCGCGAGGCGGGTGTCGCCGAGCCACGCTCCTCCCCCGGCGCTCGCGCGATAGGTCTCCCCGGCGGCGGGGCCGACGACGACTCCGGCGAGCGCGTTCCACGTCGCCGGGTCGGGATCGCCCTCCACGACGGCGACGCTCACGGCCCAGGCCGGCAGCCCGTAGAGGAAGTTGACGGTGCCGTCGATGGGGTCGACGACCCAGGTGAGCCCGCTCGACCCGCCCGAGGCATCGGACTCCTCTCCGAAGAAGCCGTCGTTCGGTCTGGCGTCGGCGATGAGCGAGCGGATGAGCGCCTCGGTCTCGCGATCGGCCTGGGTCACGATGTCGGTCGGCCCCGACTTGGTGGCGGCGACATCGACCCCCTCGCGCCGGCGCTGCAGGGCGAGGGCGCCCGCCTGCGTCGCGATGTCGTGGGCGAGGGCGAGCAGGTCGGAGTTCGCGGCAGCGGTCATGACGGCAACGCTACTCCGGGCGACGGATGCCGTTTCGGGAGATGCACGGTGACGAATGCCAGCCGGAGGATGCACGGCGACGGATGCCGCCCCGGGGCGAGCGGCATCCGTCACCCGCGCCGCGATCAGCCGATCGCGGCGTGCAGTCCCTCGACGAGCGGCGTCGTCGGACGACCGATGAGACGCGCGAGGTCGCCGCTCGTGTCTGCGAGCAGTCCGTCGCGGATGTTGCCATCGAGCGCCACCACGAAACCGGCGGTCCCGTCGTCGAGACCCGCAGCAGCGAGCGCCGCGAGGTGCTCCTCGGGGCTCAGCGACTGGAAGGTCACCGGAGTGTCGAGAACCTCGGATGCGGCCTCCGCGAGTTCGGTGAAGCTCCAGGCGTCGTCGCCGCTCAGCTCGTAGACCGCGCCATCGTGGCCGTCGGTCGTGAGCACGACGGCCGCAGCCTCGGCGTAGTCGGCGCGGCTGGCGCTCGCGACGCGACCGTCGCCCACGGAGGCTGCGATGACGCCGCTGGTGCCGGCATCGGTCACGGCTCCGACGTAGTTCTCGGTGTACCAGCCGTTGCGGAGGATCGTGACGCTGAGACCGGATGCCTGCAGCAGGTCCTCGGTCGCCTTGTGCTCCGGCGCGAGGATGAGGGGCGAGGTCGTGGCCTTCGGGGCGCTCGTGTAGACGATGCGCCCGACGCCGGCCGCGACAGCCGCGTCGATGGCGTTGCGGTGCTGCTCGACGCGCTGGCCGACCTCGCTGCCCGAGACGAGGAGCACGGCATCGGCTCCGTTGAAGGCTGCGGCAAGGGAGGCGGCATCCGCGTAGTCGATTCGCGCTGTGCGCACTCCGCGCTCGGCGAGGTCGGCGAGCTTCTCGACCGAGCGGCCGGCGGCGACGATGGAGGCGGGCTCGACGCCGCGTGCGAGGAGGGATTCGACGGCGAGGCGTCCGAGGTGGCCGGAGGCTCCGGTGACGACGATGGTCATGGTGGGGGTCCTTTCCCGAGGGAGGAAGTGAGTGGTGTTGCGAACTGCGTACGGGGGTTCCAACGGTGGGCCGCCTCGATTGCTTCCCGTCGCGCAGTACCCACTTTTTGGTAAGCTACCCACATGACGGTAAGTGACCCCCGACTCGTCGACCTTCCGGGCTACAGCGGCGGAAGGTTTCCGGCTGCATGCAACAGCCGAACCGTTCTCGACCACGTGACGAGCAAGTGGGGCGTGCTCGTGCTGCTCACCCTCTCGGCCGGCAGCCTGCGCTGGGGCGAGCTGCGGCGCACCATCGAGGGCATCAGCGAGAAGATGCTGGCGCAGACCCTGCGCACCCTGGAGGCCGACGGCTTCGTGCTGCGCGAGGCCCAGGCCGTCATCCCGCCGCGCGTCGACTACAGCCTCACGGAGCGCGGGCACGAGCTGGCCGACCGCCTCATCCCCCTGATGGGCTGGATCGCGGACAACGCCGACGACATCGTGGATGGCCGGGCAGCGGGACGCCTGGGCTGACACCACAGCCCTACCAGCGGCATCCGGACACAAGAAAAGGACCCTGCGGGCCCTTTGTCTGTTGGTGGCGAGTGAGGGATTCGTCCCCACCGCACGGCCGTCACGTCGCTTCGCGCCGCGCCGGAACCGGCGGCGTGGGCCCACCCGGGGGTTCTCATCAGCATTCATCACCAACAAAAAAAGGACCCTGCGGGCCCTTTGTCTGTTGGTGGCGAGTGAGGGATTCGAACCCCCGAATGCTGAGCAGTCTGATTTACAGTCAGATCCCTTTGGCCGCTTGGGTAACTCGCCGAAGCGCACCCGACCACATGCAACCACATGACCGAAGACGCGTGATAAGGATACTCGGCAGATCGCCAGTCGTGAAATCGACGGATGCCGCCGCCCGAGCACCCTCGAGAGCGGGCCCACGCGCGGCGCGGCGAACAGCACGACGGCCCCCGCGCACCGGGCGTGCCGCGCGCCGATAGGATTCACGGGCAGACGAATCGAAGGGCACGTTCATGGCCGGCATCGAAGAGGTCGCCCGGCTGGCCGGGGTCTCCACAGCCACCGTCTCGCGCGCCCTCAGCGGCAACGCCCACGTCTCCCCTGCCACCCGCCTCAAGGTGGAGGCAGCCGCGCTGGAGCTCGACTACGTGGTCTCCTCCAATGCCTCGAGCCTCGCATCCGGTCGCACGCGCAACATCGGCGTCGTGGTGCCGTTCCTCAACCGCTGGTTCTTCTCCTCGGTACTCGAGGGCGCCCAGCAGTCCCTGCTGCGCCACGGCTACGACCTCACCCTCTACAACCTCTCGGGCGACGGCGACGAGCGCCACAGCGTGTTCGAGCACTTCCTGCTGCGCCAACGGGTCGACGCCGTGATCGCCATCTCCCTCGAGCTCACGGAGAGCGAGGTCACGCGCCTGCACGCTCTGAGGAAGCCCCTCGTCGGCGTCGGCGGCCCCATCCCGGGCGTGCGCACCCTCACCGTCGACGATGCTGCCGTCGCACGTCTGGCAACCGAGCACCTCATCGGGCTCGGCCACACCCGCATCGCCCACATCGGCGGCACCCTCGAGTTCGACCTCGACTTCCACCTGCCCACGAACCGGCGACTCGGCTACGAGCATGCGCTGACGGATGCCGGACTCGAGATCGATCCGTCACTGTTCGCCCCGGCCGACTTCACCATCAAGGGCGGCTACCACGCGGCCAAGCAGCTGCTCGGAGTGCCGCACAACCGGCCGACGGCCATCTTCGCGGCGTCGGACGAGATGGCCATGGGCTCGCTGCTCGCGGCCCGCGACCTCGGCCTGGTCGTGCCGCGCGACGTCTCGATCGTCGGCATCGACGACCACGACCTCTCCGACTTCTTCGGCCTCACCACCGTCGCGCAGTTCCCGCGCGGCCAGGGCGAGAAGGCGGCCGAGATGCTCATGGAGGAGCTGGCGCCGTCTCCGCTCGCCGAGCTGCCGGCCACGACGCCGCTGCCGTTCGAGCTGAAGGTGCGCTCGAGCACGGCCCGTCCGCCGGCATAGCGTTGATCGAGTAGCGCCGCCGCAGGCGACGCGTATCGAGATCACAGTCGGCCTGATCTCGATACGCGTCCGACTTCGTCGGGCAACTCGATGAGCGGGAGCAGGGATCGATAGGCTGGGAGCATGGCTGATTCCACGTTTGACATCGTTTCCAAGGTCGACAAGATGGAGGCGGAGAACGCCGTCAACCAGGCGCGTAAAGAGGTCGAGCAGCGCTACGACTTCAAGAACGTCGGCGCCTCGGTCGAATGGAGCGGCGAGAAGATCCTGCTGAAGGCCGCCACCGACGAGCGCGTCAAGGCCGTGCTCGAGGTCGTCGAGTCGAAGTTCATCAAGCGCGGCATCACTCTGCGCTCGCTCGACACGGGTGAGCCATACCCCTCGGGCAAGGAGTTCCGCATCGAGATCGAGCTGAAGAACGGCATCGACAGCGAGAACGCCAAGAAGGTCTCCAAGATCATCCGCGACGAGGCGCCGAAGAGCGTCAAGAGCCAGATCCAGGGCGACGAGCTGCGTGTCTCCTCGAAGAGCCGCGACGACCTGCAGGCCACCATGGCCCTGCTCAAGGGCAAGGACCTCGACGTCGCCCTGCAGTTCGTCAACTTCCGCTGACTTCGATGACGGATGCCGCTGCCGGCGCCAGCACGCCCGACCTCGGCCGGCCTGGGGTCGACGTTCCCGACCGCCGCGGACGCACCGGGCTCGACAGGATCGGCCTCGACCTCACCGGCAACCCGCGCGTGCGGGTGCGCGACGTACGCCTGCTCACCTCGAACTGGTACGTGACCCGGGTCACCACCTTCGACTTCCAGCGCCGCGACGGCACCTGGTCGACCCAGGAGCGTGAGACCTACGACCGCGGCGACGGCGCCTGCATCCTGCTCTACGACCTCGAGACCCGCAGCGTCCTCCTCACCAGCCAGTTCCGCTACCCGGCCTACGTGAATGGGCACCCCGACGGGGACCTCATCGAGATCGTCGGCGGACTGCTCGACGACGATGACGCCGAGACCGCCATCCGCCGCGAGGCCGAGGAAGAGAGCGGCGTGCGAGTCGGAGCCGTCGAGCACGTCTTCGACGTCTACATGAGTCCGGGCTCCGTCACCGAGAAGCTGCACTTCTACGCAGCGCCCTACGACGCGGATCGCACAGACGGCGGTGGGCTCGCCGACGAGGGCGAGGACATCACCGTGCTCGAGGTGCCCTTCGACGAGGCGCTCGCGCGCATCGGCGACGACATCATCGACGCGAAGACCATCATGCTGCTGCAGTGGGCGGCGCTCAGCGGCCCGTTCGCCCGCTGAGGCGGCGGCGCGCTGCGCCCGCGAACATCTCGCGCACGCGCACACACCCCGCGCCATTTCGCGGGTTTCTGCGCCAACTGATGTGGCGCACAACCCCCGGAAATGGCGTGCGGGGCGAAGACGGCCCGACGCTGCCCGCCGCCGCTGCCCGCTGACGCATCAGTTGGGCGCGTATCCGCTCAGCCAGCGCGTGATCGCGGCCGTCGCGGCCTCTCGGGCAGGCGGCGCCGAGAGCATCACGTCGTGCAGGGCGCCACGGATGCGCGCGACGGTCACAGTGGCGCCCAGCCTGAGCGACCGGGCGGCGATGTCGTCGACCACCAGCACCGAGTCGCTGGATCGCATGGCGGTCGACCAGCGAGGCGCGATGGTGGAACGATCCGACATCATCGAGAGCACCGGCGCCTGGATGTCGAGGCCGGCGGCGACTCGCGCCTGCCCCGAGAAGATTGCGCTCAGCCACGCAGGGTGCACCGGGAACCCTCGCACCGGCCGCCAGGCGTCGTCGTACTCCCACTCCCCCTCTCCGGCGGCCTTGGAGACAGCACGTGTGTAGAAGCCGAGGTCGACGTTGGGCATCGGCGCGAGCGGATTCAGCCGGGCCTCGGCTCGGGTGAGCGGCGTGATGGCCTGGCGCCCGAGGGCGCTGGCCTGGAACTCGAGCCAGGCGCTGTTGAGAACCACGCCACGGGTGCGATGCGGATGCCGCGACGCCCACAGGCTCAGGGTGAGGCCTCCGGTCGAGTGGCCCATGAGCACGAGCGACCGTCCGCCGAGGTCGTCGTTCACGGAGTGGCCCATCACCGCCAGCGCAGCCTCGATGTCCTCGTCGTAGGCACCGAGATCCGTCACGAACCCTGGCGTCTGGTGCTCACGCAGGCTGCGGCCGTACTTGCGCAGGTCGAGGGCGAAGAAGCGCGCGCCCTTCTCATGCCAGTAGTCGGCGAGGTGGGTCTGGAAGAAGTAGTCCGACCAGCCGTGCACGTAGAGCACGTCGATGCCATGAGCCGGCCCGTGCCCTGGCAGCTCCAGCGGCAGTCCGCGGCGGCGCACCAGGGTGGCCACGACCTCGCCCTCGGAGTCGTCAGGGAGGGGCAGGGTGAGCTGCTCGTATCCGCGACCCAGCACATCCGGCTGCCATCCGTGCGATCTGACCACTCCCTCACTCTATGAGAGCAGCCTCCCCGTCGTGCCGCGCCCCCGCCAGTAGAGTTCCCTCACGAGCGAAGGAGCACGCATGATCGACCGCGCCCGACTGGCGACCCTCACCGAGCGCGAAGCGGCGGTGTTCGCCGAGCGCAACCCGAAGTCGGCCGCAGCCTACGCCGATGCCGGCCACCTGTTCGGGCGCGTGCCCATGACCTGGATGAACAAGAAGGCAGGCGCGTTCCCGCTCTACGTCGAGAGCGCTCGCGGCAACCGGGTGATCGACCTCGACGGCAACGAGTACCTCGACTTCGCCCTCGGCGACACCGGCGCCATGGCAGGTCACTCCCCCGCGCCCGTCGTCGACGCCATCGGCCGCCGCATCTACGAGCAGGGCGGCATGACCATGATGATGCCGACGACGGATGCCGAGTGGGTCGGCGCCGAGCTCTCCCGCCGGTTCGGCATGGACGCCTGGAGCTTCGCTCTCACGGCAACGGATGCCAACCGCTGGGCCATCCGCCTGGTGCGTGCCATCACCGGCCGCAGCAAGATCCTGTTCCACTCCTACTGCTACCACGGCAGCGTCGACGAGTCCCTGATCGTCGTCGGACCGGACGGCAAGGGCATGGACCGGCCGGGCAACGTGGGAGCTCCGGTCAAGGTCACCAAGACCAGCCGGGTCGCCGAGTTCAACGACATCGAGGGCCTCGAGAGGCAGTTGGCCCACGGCGACGTCGCCGCCGTGCTCATCGAGCCGGCGCTCACGAACATCGGCATCGTGCTTCCCGAGCCCGGCTACCACGACGCCGTTCGCCGTCTCACGCGCGAGCACGGCGCCCTGCTCATCATCGACGAGACGCACACCTTCTCGGCCGGGCCCGGCGGCGCCACGCAGGCATTGGCCCTCGAGCCCGACGTCGTGGTCATCGGCAAGGCCATCGGCGGTGGCATCCCGAGCGGCGCCTACGGCCTGTCAGCCGAGCTCGCGGAGCGCATCCTGAACCGCACCGACCTCGACATCGTCGACATGGGCGGAGTCGGCGGCACGCTGGCGGGATCCCCGCTCTCTGTCGCAGCGATGCGCGCCACTCTCGAGGAGGTGCTGACGGATGCCGCCTTCGAGGGCATGATCGCGACGGCGACGGCCTTCACAGACGGCGTGCGCGAGATCATCGCCGAGTTCGAGCTGCCGTGGTCGATCAACCAGCTGGGGGCGCGGGCCGAGTACCGCTTCGCGACGCCGTATCCGACCAACGGAACTGATGCAGCAGCCGCGGCGGACCCTGAGCTCGAGGACTGCCTGCACCTGGCGCTGGCCAATCGCGGCATCCTGCTCACGCCGTTCCACAACATGGCGCTCATGTGCCCGACGACGACGCTCGACGATGTCGCGGCGCACCACGCGGCCCTGCGCGAGGTCGTGCGCGCTCTGCTCGCAGAGGGCTGAGCGAAGCGACCGCCCGAGGCGCACCACGCGCGTGCTGCATTGGTGGCGCTTCGACCGCGGACTTCGTCCGGCCTCATCGATAGAGGGTTCCTCCGCTTCGGACGCCGACTTCGTGGGGTCCTCAGCGAGCGGGGACGGTGGCGCGTGGGACTAGGAGCGCGAGATCTGCACCATCTCGTCGCGCGGAACGACCTTGATGCGCACGCGACCCTCGGCCTCGCCGAGCGCCTTCTCGTGCTCGTCGAGATTGTGCCAGCCATCGAGGTCGGTGTAGGCGATGCCGCGTTCGTCGAGCAGTGCGACGACCGACTCCTCCGACGGCGACTCGGGGCTCCACCAGTTGCCCAGGTCGTTGATGAGGTGCTTGATCGTCTCCATCGCGTCCGACTTGGTGTGGCCGATGAGACCGACGGGGCCGCGCTTGATCCAGCCCGTGGCGTAGACGCCGTACATCTGGCGCGACTGGCCCGTCTCGTGGTCCTTCACGAGCACCTGGCCCTCGTGGTTGGGGATCACCCCGCGCTTCTTGTCGAACGGAACGCCGGGCAGTGGCGAGCCGAAATAGCCGACGGCGCGGTAGAGCGCCTGGATCGGCAGCTCGCGCACCTCGCCCGTTCCGACCACGCCGCCCTCGCCATCCGGGGCAGTGCGCTCGAAGCGGATGGCGCCGACCCGACCGGTGCCGTCGTCGACGAGCTCCAGCGGCTTGGCGAAGAAGTGCAGGTGCAGTCTGCGCGACGCCTGGCCGACCTCGCGCTGGCGCCACTGCTGCAGGGTCTTGTCGATCACGAAGACCTGCTTGTTGCCGCTCACGGCAGCACGGGCCGCATCGTCGTAGTCGAAGTCCTCGTCGTGCACGATCATGTCGACATCGCGCAGTTCGCCGAGTTCGCGCAGTTCGAGCGGGGTGAATTTCACGGATGTCGGCCCGCGACGGCCGAACACGTGAACGTCGGTGACGGGAGATGCGGCGAGGCCGGCCCGCACGTTCTCGGGGATCTCCGTGGGCATCAGGTCCTCGACGTGCTTCGCGAGCATGCGGGCGACGTCGAGAGCCACATTGCCGTTGCCGATGACGGCGACCGCCTCTGCGTCGAGCGGCCACTCGCGCGGGTAGTCGGGGTGTCCGTCGAACCAGCTGACGAATTCGGCTGCACCGTAGGAGCCCTCGAGCTCGACACCCGGAACCGAGAGGTCGGCGTCGCGCACGGCACCTGTGGCGAAGATGACGGCGTTGTAGTGCTTCTTGAGGTCGTCGAGGGTGATGTCCTCGCCGAATCGCACGTTGCCGAAGATGCGGATGTCGCCCCGGTCGAGCACCTCGCGCAGCGCGTTGATGATGCCCTTGATGCGCGGGTGGTCGGGAGCGACGCCGTAGCGCACGAGCCCGTAGGGCGCGGGCAGGTGATCGAACAGGTCGATCGAGACGTCGAAGTTCCGTTCTGCTTTGAGCAGGATGTCGGCTGCGTAGATTCCGGCAGGGCCGGCGCCGACGATGGCGAGGCGGAGCTTGGTCATCGTGAGGGGACGTTCCTAACTGCTGCGTTCGACGATCGTGTCGGCGAAACGGATGAGCGCTTTCTTGACGGGGCCGTTGGGCAGGGTGTCGAGACCTGCGACGGCCTCGCGTGCCCAACGGTGGGCTTCGGCGAGGGTCGCCGCCGTTGCGGGGTGCTCGCGGAGCTCGGCGACGAGCGCGTCGGCCGCGGCCTCGTCGACGTCGAGCAGGCCGATGACGCCGGCCTCGAGACGAAGGAGCAGGTCTGCGGATGCCGCATCCGTCACAGCTGCCTCACGCAGCCGGAGCAGCGGGAGCGTGACGACACCGGCACGCAGGTCGGTTCCCGGGACCTTGCCCGTCTCCTCGGGCTGCGGCGACAGGTCGATCACGTCGTCAATGAGCTGGAAGGCGATGCCGATGCGCTCGCCGTACTCGATGATGGGCTGCTCGTACTCGCTCGCGGCGTTCGAGAAGATGACGCCCGACTGGGCGGCGAGGGCGATGAGGGAGCCCGTCTTGTCGGCGAGCACGCGGATGTAGTGGTCGACGGGATCCTCGCCGTCGGCCGGGCCGACGGTCTCGTGCAGCTGACCGAGTACGAGCCGCTCGAAGGTCGTTGCCTGCAGGCGGATGGCGCCCTCGCCGAGGCCGGCCATGAGCTGGCTGGCACGAGCGAACAGCAGGTCTCCCGCGAGGATGGCGACGGAGTTGCCCCACACGGTCTGCGCGCTCGGAACACCGCGGCGCTTGTCTGAGTCGTCCATCACGTCGTCGTGATAGAGCGAAGCGAGATGGGTGATCTCGATGGCCGTTGCTGCGGTGATCACGTCGCGGTTGATGCCGTCGCCGAGGTGGGCCGTGAGCAGTGTGAGCATGGGCCTCACGCGCTTGCCGCCGGCGTTCAGGAGATAGCGCGTCGTGACGTCGGCGATCTCGTCGGCGAACGCCACCTGCTCGCGCAGGCGCTCCTCGATCTCGTCGAGTCCGGCCTCGAGGGACCGGAAGAAGTCGCGGTCTGCTGGGGTGGCGCGCAGTCTGTCGCTCAGGCCCAACTGCGAGGCAAGCGCACTGCCGCGGCGCACGCTACGGGAAATCACCCCCTCAGCCTACCGAGTGCGGCTGAGGGTTCGCGCCGAGCGGCTGGTTCGCCCCTGGGTCGCTCGCTACTCGATCAGCGAGCGGCCTGGGGCTTGGTACCGCGGTGCAGCGCGACGACGCCGGCCGTGAGGTTGCGGTGCGCGACGTCGGTGTACCCGGCGGCGCGCAGCCAGCCGCTCAACGTGGGCTGGTCGGGCCAGTCGTTGATCGACTCGTTGAGGTAGTCGTAGGCGGAGTCGTTCGAGCTCGACAGCTTCACCAGCGGCGGCATCACGTAGCGCTGGTAGACGCTGTAGCCGAGCCGCACGAAGCCGAGTGGAGGGGTGGAGAACTCGCAGATCACGAGGCGGCCGCCCGGCTTGGTCACCCTGAAGAACTCGGCGAGCGCCTTCTGCGGCTCGACGACGTTGCGCAGGCCGAAGGAGATGGTGACTGCGTCGAAGGAGGCGTCATCGAACGGCAGCTTCGTGGCATCCGCTTCGACGAAGACGATGTTGGTCGCACCGGCCTGGCGGCGGCGTCCGACCTCGATCATGCCCGGTGAGAAATCGGCCGCGGTCACCCAGGCGCCGCTCGCGGCGAGGGAGGCGCTGGAGGTTCCCGTTCCTGCGGCCACGTCGAGCACGGATTCGCCGCGAACCGGTGCGACTGCACGCGTGGTGGCGCGGCGCCAGAGCGCGGCGTTGCCCATGGACAGCACGGTGTTGGTGCGGTCGTAGCTCGCGGCGACGTCGTCGAACATGGCGGAGACCTGCTCGGGCTGCTTGCGGAGATCGGCGCGCGTCATGTCTCGAGTTTAGGCGGCGGGCGATCCGTTCCGTCCCGCGCTGCGAACACCCTGACAGCGGGAACAGGATGCGTCTGCATACGGTTACCGCTCACGACCCCTGTATGACGACGAAAGGCAACTCATGAAGAAGGCCATCTGGAACGGTGCAGTTCTCGCGGAGTCCGACGAGACCATCGAAGTCGAAGGAAACCAGTACTTCCCGGCTGCCGCCCTCGATCCGCAGTACTTCAGCGCCAGTGAGCGTCACACGGTGTGCTCCTGGAAGGGTACGGCCAGCTATTTCCATGTGACCGTCGACGGCACGCAGAACGCGGATGCCGCCTGGACCTACCCCACGCCGCTTCCCGCCGCCGAGAACATCACCGACTACGTGGCCTTCTGGCGCGGTGTCGAGGTCGTCGACGCGTGATCGGTCACCGATCGCTGAGAGCCGAGCGAAGCGACCGCTCGAAGCGCACGCGGGTGGCGCTTCGACCGCGGACTTCGTCCGGGCCTCAGCGAGCGGTGAGTGGCGCGTAGGCTGAGATGGTGACGGCGACGGAGTCCCGGGTGCGGGCATTGCGAATCGAGACGACCCCCGTCGACGGCATCCGCTCGCTCCTGTTCTTCGCGGAGCAGCGGTCCCCGTTGCTCTGGATGCGCCGCGGCGAGGGCTTCGTCGGAGCCGGCGAGGCACTGCGCCTCGAATTCAGCGGACCGACACGGTTCACGGATGCCGCTGCCGCTTGGGCCGAGGTCGCCGGCCTCGCGCAGGTGCATGACTCCGTCGGCCTGCCGGGCACCGGCCTGGTCGCGTTCGGCACCTTCGGCTTCGCCGACGACTCGAGCGCCACCAGCGTTCTCATCGTTCCGGAGATCATCGTGGGCCGACGCGGCTCCCACTCCTGGGTGACGCGGGTGTCCGCGACTGATGCGGCGGATTCGGCAGACGGATCAGCTCATGCCGACGATCCAGTCGCGACGGCCTTCGGCGACGACTACAGAGTGACCTTCCGACCCGGGGCGCTGCCCCCGGCGGCGTTCATGGAGTCCGTCGCATCCGCCGTGAGGCATATCTCGGCATCCGACGCCCGCAAGGTGGTGCTCGCCCGCGACCTGGTCGGAACGGTGCCGGCTGGCAGTGACCTGCGGCGGGTCCTGGCCGAGCTCGCGCTCGGCTACCCGGACTGCTGGACGTTCTCGGTCGACGGCATGCTGGGATCGAGCCCGGAGACCCTGGTTCGCTCGGAGGCCGGCACCGTCTCGGCTCGCGTGCTCGCGGGCACGGCTCCGCGGGGTCGAGACGCCATGACCGACGAGAACGTCGCCACCGGCCTCTCGCGATCGCCCAAGGACCTCGCGGAGCACGGCTTCGCTGTGCAGAGCGTGCTCGCCACGCTCGGCCCGCACACCACGCGCCTGCAGAACTCGCAGCCGTTCACCCTGCAGCTGCCCAATCTCTGGCATCTCGCGACGGACGTCGAGGGCGTGCTGCACGACGGCTCGACCTCACTCGACCTGGTCGCCGCGATGCATCCGACGGCGGCTGTCGCCGGCACGCCCACGGATGCCGCCCTGACGATCATCCGCGAGCTCGAGCCATTCGATCGCGGTCGTTACGCCGGGCCGGTGGGCTGGATCGACGCCAATGGCGACGGCGAGTGGGCCATCGCCCTGCGCTGCGCCCAGGTCGACGCCGACGACAGCATTCGGGCATATGCCGGATGCGGCATCGTCGCTGACAGCGTGCCCGCCGAGGAGCTGGCGGAGTCGCGCATCAAGTTCCGGCCGATCGTGGAAGTCTTCGCGTAGGGGCTCCCGCTGTACCACCGCTCGCTGAGGGCCGAGCGAAGCGGCCGCCCGAAGCGCAACGGCCGCGGACTCCGTCCGGGCCTCGGCGGGCGGATCCCTCAGCTGGCGGCCAGCCGCGCCTTCTCGTGCTCGACGTCGTAATCGGGCTTCGGCCACTGCGGGTCGATCGATCGCAGCGCATCGATGAGCAGGTGCTGCACCGCCAGGCGGGCGTACCACTTGCGGTTGGCCGGAACGACGAACCAGGGAGCATCCGTCGTCGACGTCTTGTCGAACACGCGCTGGTACGCGGCCTGGTAGTCGTTCCAGAGCAGTCGCTCGGTCACGTCGCCGGGGTTGTACTTCCAGTGCTTGTCCGGCCGCTCGAGGCGGGCTGCGAGCCGCTCCTTCTGCTCGTCGGAGCTGATGTGCAGCATCACCTTCACGATGACCGTGCCGTTCGCGACCAGCTCCTCCTCGAACGCCACGATGTCGTGGAAGCGCTGGGCGATCACGTCGTCTGGCGCGAGCTTTCGCACTGAGCCGATGAGCACGTCCTCGTAGTGCGAGCGGTCGAAGACTCCGATCTGGCCGGCGAGCGGCACCTCGCGGCGGACCCTCCAGAGGAAGTCGTGCGCAAGCTCCTCCTCGGTCGGTGCCTTGAAGGCATGCAGATGCACGCCGCCCGGGTCGACAGCGCCCACGACGTGCTTCACGATGCCGCCCTTGCCCGCTGTGTCCATCGCCTGCAGCACCAGCAGAACGGAGCGGGTACCGCCGACAGTGCTGTCGGCGAAGAACTTCTCCTGCAGGGTGGCGAGCACCTCTGCACCCTCGGCGAGCGCCCCGACGGCGTCGCGCTTGCGTCCGCCGAAGCCCGGGGTGGCGTCAGGGTCGGCGTCGGCGAGGACGAATCCCGGCTCGACACGAAGCAGCGGCGCGGGGTCCTCACGCCAGAAGGTCTCGAATTCGGCCATCGGATGCCTCCCGGCGTCGCGGATTCCCCCATCCTGCCCTATGAGCCACGAGACCCGAGCGCCTCGGTCGCGGACTCCGTCCGGGCCTCAGCGAGCGGGAGGGTTCAGCGCGGCAGCGGAACCTCGAGGATGGTGGGACCCGTGACGGGCGCTGTCAGCGCATCCGTCAGTCGTCCCTGGTTCTCGGCGCGCCTGTACTCCCAGCCGTACGCGGCCGCCAGCGCCGAGAGGTCGGCGGCCTGCGGGGTGTAGAGCACGCGGTCGAAGGCATCGCGAGGAGCACTGGCGGCGACCTCGAGGGTGTCGAAGATGGTGCCGCCGCCATCGTTGCCGACCACGATCAGCACGCGAGGGCGCACCTCGCCGTTCCCGATCAGCAGCGAACCGGCGTCGTGCAGCAGGGTGAGATCACCGAGCAGCACCCTCGTGATGCCGGGCGCTCCGGCGGCCTGGCTGGCGACGGCGATGCCCAGGGCGGTGGCCACGGTCCCATCGATGCCGGCGAGTCCACGGTTGGAGTGCACCCTGATGCGCTTGCCGGGAACGACGCGATCGGCGTCACGGATGAGGCGGGACGCCCCGAACATCAGCCTGTCGTGCGGCCACGTGGCGTTCCACAGCGCCTCCACGAGCATCCGCCTGTCGACGGGCTTCTTCACAGCGGCCAGCTCCACCTTGAGGAATTCGCGCCGGGCGTCGACTCCCGATCCGAGCGGCACGAGCGAATCGGCAGCCGCCTCGGTCGCCGCGTCGCGCAGCGCCCGGCTCGTGGTCACCCACCGGCCGGTCCAGCGGCGCTCATCGGTGGTCTGCTCGTGGGACTCGATGCTCACGGTCGAGGCGAAGACCGCACTGTGGCCGGGGTCGTAGCCCTCAGCGGCGGTCGGGTTGACGACGATCGTCTCGACACCTTCACTCATGAGCAGGGCAGGCACTTCACGGCTCAGAGTCGGATGCCCGAACACGACGGCGCGTTCGATGCGACCACCGAAGTCCTCGTCGGCGAGCAGCTCGCGGTAGGACACGACGAGTTGAGGACCGAAGCGGGCGCCGCTCGAGACCTCGGCGAGGAGCGGCCAGCCGCCAGCTCGGGCCGCGGCCTCGGCCTGCTCGCCCGCTCCGTGGCCGGCGATGACGACCGTTCGCGGTCCGTGGCTCAGGGCGAGGGCGTCGGATGCGGCATCAGCGGCGGTGGTGGCATCCGATGCCTCGCCGCCCCCGGACCCGGCGTCCGGCGGGGGCGCGTCCGGCGTGGCGGTAGCGGAGCGCGGCCCGCCAGACGACAGCGGCTCACGGTACTGCAGGTTGAGATGTACGGGGCCGGGATTCGCGGAATCCGTCGCCGCAGCGATCGCCCGCGCAGCGAGCGACGAGACGGCGACGACGTCAGCTGCACCGGCCGGCGCCTCGACGTCGGCCTCGAGCCGCGTTGCTCCCCCGAACATCCCGGGCTGCACCGTCGTCTGGTTCGCCCGGATTCCGCGCAGTTCGACGGGCCGATCGGCGCTCAGCACTACGAACGGAACACGCGAGTGATGAGCCTCGAGCACGGCCGGGTGCAGGTTGGCGACGGCCGTGCCCGACGTGGTCACGACCAGGGCCGGCACACCGGTCTCGATGGCCAGGCCGAGTGCGAGGAAGCCGGCGCCCCGCTCGTCGAGGCGCACGTGCAGCCGCAGAACGCCGTCATCGGCCAGCGCCGCCGCGGCCAGCGCAAGGGCCTGCGAGCGAGATCCGGGGCAGACGACGACGTCGAGCACGCCGAGGCGCGCGAACGATTCGAGCAGCGCGAACGCGGCATCCGACGCTGGGCTCTCGCTGACGGGTGCTGGAGCCTCAGGCATCCGCGCGGCCGGGCTTGTCGCCGTCGGTGCGGTGGTCGGGGTCTACGTCGGGCTCCGGGTCCTCTGCCTCGGCGCGTGCGTCGAGGTCGGCGAGCTCCTGCTCCATGCGGCGGATGCGCTCCTCCTGGGCCGCGTCGCGCTTCAGGCGACCGAGGAACTCGGGGTCGTCATCGGGGGCGACTGTGCGAGCGCCACCCCGTGCGCTCTTGGCACGACGACCACGGCCGACGAGGAACCAGAGTGCGCCACCGACGAGCGGGACGAGGACGATGACGAGCAACCACACGCCCTTGGGCAGCCCTCGAACGCGGCGGCGGTCGAACAGTGCGCAGTCGATGATCGAATAGATCATGAACACGACGGCCGCCACAACGAGGCCGACGAGCAAACGAGTCATGGGGCAAGTCTAGGCACCATTCCTGCACGATCCCGGGGACAGCAGAACTCGATCGCGGCAGGGGCACTCAGCAGCCGATCGTAGACTTGAGAGGTGAAGGCTTCCTCCTGGGTGACGTACACCGTTCTGCGACTGCTCGCGTTCTTCGTGCCGTTCGCGGTACTGATGCTGGTGAACGTGCCGTGGTACGTCTCCGCGATCGTCGCGGCCCTGTTCGGGTTGGCCTTCTCCTATATCTTCCTGCGCCGTCCGCGCGAGAAGGTGGCCACGTCGATCTACGAGTCCCGCCACCGCGACAAGCCGCTGGTGAACGCCGACGACGAGAGCGAAGACGCCGCCATCGACGACGCCTCGACGATGGATGCCGCTCCTGGAGCAGCAGCTGCGGGATATGGATCGGCATCCGTCAGCTCGCAGAAGGCCACGACTGACGCCGCCGGCGGGTCAGAGGGCGAACGCCAGTCCTAGTCCGATGCCCATGAGCAGCCCGGTGAAGCTGGTGAGCTGCAGGGCGAGGATGAGCTCACGCGCTGTCTTCGCCGTGATGGTGATGAGGCAGGCCGGCAGCGCCAGCAACAGGGCGAACAGCACCAGCCACGCCAGCGGGTAGAGCAGCGCGAGGAACGCCACGATCACGAACGGCGCCAGCAGGAAGACGCAGAACAGCGCCTTCGCCCACCGTGCGCCGATCAGGACGGCGAGGGTGCGCTTGCCTGCGACCTTGTCCTGGGCGATGTCGCGGATGTTGTTGACCATGAGCACCGCGCAGGCGACCAGGCCGAGGGCGACGCCCGCGAGCCAGCTCTCGAGGTTCACGTCGAGCACCTGGACGAAGGTGCTGCCGGCCGTGGCCACGAGGCCGAAGAAGATGAAGACGACGAGCTCACCCAGCCCGAAGTACCCGTACGGACGCTTGCCGCCGGTGTAGAACCAGGCCGCGACGATGGCCACCGCCCCCACGGCAAGCAGCCACCACTGCTGGCTGGCGATCACGAGCAGCAGGCCGGCCACGGCCGCGAGGCCGAAGAAGACCAGCGCGACGGTGAGCACGCGCTTCGGGGCGACGGCGCCCGACGCGGTGAGGCGAGCGGGTCCGACGCGATGCGCATCCGTTCCCCTGATGCCGTCGGAGTAGTCGTTGGCGTAGTTGACGCCGATCTGCAGGCAGAGTGCCACCGCGAGACAGAGGAGCGCTCGCACCCAGTGCACGACCTCCGGGTCCGTGAGCACCACGGCGGCACCGGTGCCGGCCGCGACGGGTCCGACGGCCAGCGTCAGCGTGCGCAGGCGTGCTCCGGACACCCAGTCGCCGAAGGTGACCCGGCCGAGCGGATGCTGCACTCCCGCGGCGCGCTTGGCCGGATTGCCGCTGCGGGCCGGGTTCGTGCGCGCTGCGCCGCTGTTCTGCTGGGTCTGTCGTGATGTCTGGGCCACGAGGTGCATCCTAAAGGCTGGAGCTATGTCGGGCACTGCGCGCGGCCGACGTCACGAATGCAGGACCACTGTCGACACGGCTGCGATATGCGGCCATGTCGGACCTCATCCTGCATTCTGCGTCGCCATCAGCTCGACGATGGCCCGCCGATCGGGCTTGCCCGAGCTGAGAAGCGGCACCTCACCGAGCTCGACCAGTACGGCGGGGCGGGCAGCGACACCGAGAGTGCGACCCACGACGGCGCGGATGTCGTCCAGCGGCGGATGCACCGACCCTCGCCCGGCGGCCGTCGGCACGGCGACGGCCGGCACCTCTCCCCATCGCGGATGCGGGATGCCGACCACGACGGCGTCCTCGAGTCCGGACAGCGCGCGCACGGCGCGCTCGACGGCGTCGAGCGACACCTTCACGCCGCCCGAGATGATGACGTTGTCGGCGCGACCGAGCACGCGGAGACGCGGGGTCTCTGCCTCACCGGCGCCAGCGTCGACGCCGCCGGCCACCAGCTCCCCGAGGTCGCCGGTGCGATACCACCGGCATCCGTCGCGCTCGACGAAGGCAGCGGCCGTGCGCTCGTCGTCATCGAGATAGCCCCGCGCGAGCGTGGGGCCGGCGAGTTCGACGAGGCCGTCGCGAACGGCGACCCGTGTCGACCCGATCGGCACGCCGTCGTAGACGCAGCCTCCTGCTGTCTCACTCGATCCGTAAGTGCGGGTCACGGCCAGCCCGAGCGCGGCAGCGCGATCGAGCAGCGCCGCGGGTGCCGCCTGTCCGCCGAGCAGGATGCGGGTGAAGCGGCGAGCCGCCGCGAGCACGTCTTTGTCGTGTTCGGCGGCGTCGACGATGCGCGCCAGCTGCGCCGGCACGAGGGACGTGAAGCGCAGATCGGCGGTGAGGCGTGAGGCGGCATCCGCGAACGCCCCGGCATCGAAGTGCGAGGCGTCGAGCATCACCGGCGTCGTGCCCGCGGCGATCGAGCGCACCAGCACGTTGGCGCCGGCGATGTAGTGCGCGGGCAGGGCGAGCAGCCACTGGCCCGATCCCCCGATGGCGGCAGCGGATGCCGCGGCCGAGGCGAGCAGCGCGTCCGCGCTCAGCGCCACACGCTTGGGCCGACCGGTCGATCCGCTGGTCTGGACGACGAGCGCGACCTCATCGGGCACGAACGGTGCCTGGCCGAGGTCCGCCGCAACGAGCGCGTCGTCGGCAGGAGCGATCGGGAACACGGCAGGGCCCGAGCCGTCGAGGGCTCCGCGCAGACGCTGGAGAACGGCATCCGCGTTCCCGCCGTCGACGAGGGCGAGCGGCCCGGTCACCTCAGAACTGCCAGGGGAACGGCGACCAGTCCGGCTCGCGCTTCTCGAGGAAGGAGTCGCGGCCCTCGACGGCCTCGTCGGTTCCGTAGGCGAGGCGCGTGGCCTCGCCGGCGAACACCTGCTGGCCCACGAGACCGTCGTCGACGGCGTTGAAGGCGAACTTGAGCATGCGGATGGCCGTCGGAGACTTCGTGAGGATCTCGCGGGCCCACTCGATGGCCGTCGACTCGAGCTCGGCGTGAGGCACGACGGCATTGACGGCGCCCATCTCGTAGGCACGGTCGGCGGAGTACTCGCGGGCGAGGAAGAACACCTCACGGGCATTCTTCTGGCCGATCTGACGCGCGAAGTACGCGCTGCCGTAGCCGGCGTCGAACGATCCGACATCGGCGTCCGTCTGCTTGAAGCGCGCCTGCTCGCGGCTGGCGATGGTGAGGTCGCAGACGACGTGCAGCGAGTGCCCGCCACCGGCCGCCCAGCCGGGAACGACCGCGATGACGACCTTCGGCATGAAGCGGATGAGGCGCTGCACCTCGAGGATGTGCAGGCGGCCGGAACGCGCGGCGTCTACCGCTGGTCGCGTGGCGCCCGAGGCAGTCGGGCCCGTATCGGGGCCGCTGCCCTGGTCGCCGGTCTCGTACTTGTACCCGTCGCGCCCACGGATGCGCTGGTCCCCGCCGGAGCAGAACGCCCAGCCGCCGTCCTTCGGGCTGGGCCCGTTGCCGGTGAGCAGCACGACGCCGATGCGCGGGTTCGTGCGGGCGTCCTCGAGGGCCGAGTAGAGCTCGTCGACAGTGTGCGGCCTGAAGGCGTTGCGCACCTCGGGCCGGTTGAACGCCACGCGGGCGATGCGGCCGTCCGTGCTGTGGTGGTACGTGATGTCGGTGAGGACCTCGTACCCGGGGACATCCGTCCACTGGCTCGAATCGAAGATCTCGGACACCGTTTCTCCCATGTCCCCAGCCTACGGTCTTCGGGGTTCACCCCCTCGTGCGATAAGCCTGCCCGCTCCTATGCTCGTGCAATGACTCTCCGCGCGTCGGTTCTCGTCGTGGTCGTTTCGGCGGCCGCACTGCTCACGGCCTGCACGGGAGCGCCCACCGCTTCGACGATGGCCCCATCGCCGTCCTCGACTTCCGTACGGGCGACGCCGACGGAGGTCACCTCGCCCACTCCGGTTGCCGCGGCACCGGCGGCTGTCGTGATCGGTCCGGAGGGATTCGAGGTTCAGGATGCCGCCGGCGTCGCCCTCCTCTCGGTGTCGTACGGCGATGATCTCGACGATGTCGCGGCGTCTCTCGCGGCTGTGCTCGGCGCCGCACCTGTCGTCGGACAGGACGCGGGCCACATCGAGCGCCGGCCCTTCGAGACGCTGACCTGGGACGGCCTGCGTCTCGGCGCCTACGGAGACCAGATTCCGAAGTTCGACGTGCTCGCGACGGGCCCGGCCACAGGCGGCATCGAGGTGCGCACTCCCGAGGGTGTCGCCATCGGCGACGACGCCGCCACGCTCGCAGCCACTTACCCCGACACGTTCGAGAGCTACTCTCCCGACTTCGATATCGCGCGCGGTCCGGCCGCCGTGGTCGACGCGTCGGCTGATCCTGTGCGCACCTTCTCGGTGGCCATCTACGTGGACGATGCGGCCCCCGCGATCACGCGCATCGGCGCTCCCGTCGACAGCCGGGGGCCGTGAGCGCGAGAAGCCTGCCGCCCGTCGTCCATCCCGCTGCTCGGACTCGGACGGCCTTCGCGACTCACTGCCCAGCGCCGGAATGCGGCGCGGCGCGGAATCCATCGGCATCGCGGCAGAGTTCGGCTCGAGGTGCAACGATGGGGAGGTGCCACTGCCGCCGCTCGTCGAACTGCTGTCCTCCGCTCGCGTCGTCGCGCTTCCGCTGCGCACCAGGTTCCGCGGGATCGAGGTGCGCGAGGCCATGCTGTTCGAGGGCCCGGCAGGCTGGACCGAGTTCTCCCCCTTCGTCGAGTACGACGATGCCGAGGCCGCGAACTGGCTGAGCGCCGCCATCGACTTCGGCTGGCGCGAGCTTCCGGTGCCGCTGCGCACCCGCATCGCCGTGAACGCGACGATCCCCGGCGTCGCCGCACACGAGGTGGCCGGCATCCTCGCCCGCTACTCCGGATGCCGCACCGCCAAGGTCAAGGTCGCCGGCGGCGACGTGTCGCTCGCCGACGATGTCGCCCGCGTGGCCGCCGTGCGCGAGGCGCTGGGCCCCGAGGGCCGCATCCGTGTCGACGCGAACGGCAACTGGAACGTCGACGAGGCCGAGCACGCCGCTCACGCCCTCGAGCCCTTCGACCTGGAGTACATCGAGCAGCCCTGCGCCACTGTCGAGGAGCTCGTCGAGCTGCGTCGCCGCGTGCGATACATGGGCATCCCTGTGGCCGCCGATGAGAGCGTGCGTCGGGCCGAGGACCCTCTGGCCGTGGCCGAGGCCGGTGCGGCCGACCTGCTCGTGATCAAGGCCCAGCCCCTCGGGGGCATCAAGGCGGCCCTGCAGATCGTGGGCCGCGCCGGCCTTCCCGTCGTCGTCTCGAGCGCCATCGACACCAGCGTGGGCCTGTCGATGGGCGCCTTCCTCGCCGCAAGCATTCCCGAATTGGAATACGACTGCGGTCTGGGTACGGCCGAGCTGCTGGCCGCTGACGTCACGGCCGAACCGTTGTCGGTGACGGATGGCGCCATCGACGTACGGCGGGTCGTCCCGGATGCCGCCCTCCTCGATCGGCACGCGGCGGCACCCGAGCGCCGCGACTGGTGGTTGGCGCGGCTGAAGGCCGTGTACGCGCACTTGTAAGGCTCCGGCTCACTGCGCTTCGACCGCGGACTCCACCCACCGCTCGCCGCGCTTCGACCGCGGACTCCGTCCGGGCCTCAGCGAGCGAGAACTCCCCGTACCCGCTCGCAGAGGGCCGAGCGAAGCGACCGCCCGAAGCGCTCACGCCGTGCGGAACCCCGCTCGCCGCGCACAGCCCCTACCAGAGCAGCACCGGCAGCGGGATCGACCGCGAGCTCTCGTACGGCGCCACACCGGCGAACGTGGTGCGGATGAGGTGCAGTCCCTTGCCGAGCTTCGGCAGCTTCACGTCGATGCGACCCTTGTCGCCGGCCTCGAGCGTCTCGGTCGCGATGACCTTGCCGTTGTCGGTCACGGTGATCGTTCCCACCGGGTTGCTCCGATCGGCGGCGATCACCTTTCCGACCACCTTCACGGCGCTCCCCGCCTTCGCGAGCAGCTTGTTCGGCGCGGCGAGCACGGTCGTCCTGACCGGAGCGGGAGCCTGGTCGTCGAGCAGCACGGCCACCGAGCGGCCCGGAATCGTCACCGACCCTGCGGCCTTGTTCCACGTCGTCTGCTTGACCACGGCGTCGGCTCCGGATGCCTGCACCGACGACAGCGCGTAGTCCCGGCCCTTGAGCGAGGGCAGCGTCTGGGTCGCGGCATCCGGAGACGCGTTGAACACCACGAGGGCGCCGTCGAGGTCGGAGTCGGCATCCGGGCCCACGAGGTCGTCGATGCTCATCGCGATGACGCCGGGCACGGCCGTCGGGCCGCTGCCCGGGAACGACACCTTCTGGTCGATGAGTTCAGCCGAGCCCAGGCGCAGCAGGTCGACGTCGGAGCGCAGCCGCAGGAGGTCGAGCGCCTGCGCCTCGGCGGCGGCGATGTCGGCCGCGGCCGGCTTGAGCGCCGGGTTCGCGAGCAGCGGCGCCATGAGCGGCCACTTGTCCTCGTTGTCGGCGGCCGGCGGGAGGCCGGAACCGAACGTCGACGTCTGTCCGGTCCAGTCGATGCGGTTGAACCAGTCGCCGGAGTTGAAGCTGTTGCGGTCGAGAGACTTCGAGCGCAACAACTCGGTGCCGGCGTGCCAGAACGACGGTGACTGCGACAACGTGGCGGTGGCCAGCGACAGCGTGTTCATACGGATGCGGTCTGCCATCGGGGTGTCAGTCGGCAGCTTCAGCACCCCGAGGTCGTAGAGCGTCTCGTTGTCGTGGGCGTCGAGGTAATTGATCGTCTCGGCCGGCTCGTCGGAGTAGCCGGCGGGCTGTCCGTTGTAGTCGAGCGCGTCGCCGCGCTTGACCGTGCCGTCGGCGGTCTCGAACTCGTAGCCGCGCAGGTTGCCGGCGAGCCCGAGTTTCACCAGGTCGGTCTGGCGAGCGAGGGCCGCCGCGGCCTCCTCCGCCGTGCCGTTGATGGTGTTGCCGTTGGAGTCGGTCGACAGCCCGGTGCCATAGCCCTGGGCGTAGGTCGTGCTGGCATCGACGGGGCTGCCGCCGTGCACGGCATCACGCAGCCTGTCGTTGAAGGTGCCGATGCCCGTGCCGCCGAGCTGGCCCTGCGTGGCCTGCTCGAACAGCGCGTTGTCTGCCACCTCGCCGAAGTTCCAGCCCTCGCCGTAGAGGTAGACGGCCTTGCCGTCGACACCGTCGTCGGCCAGCGTCAGCTCGTCGAGCGCAGCACGCACTGCCAGCATGTTGGCCTTGGAGTGATGCCCCATCAGGTCGAACCTGAAGCCGTCGACCTTGTACTCCTTCGCCCACAGCACGACCGAGTCGACCATGAGCTTCTCGGCCGCTGCGTGCTCGGTGGCCACGTTCTGGCAGCAGGTGGAGGTCTCCACGTTGCCCACGGCATTCAGCCGCTGGTAGTAGCCGGGCACGACGCGGTCGAGCACGCTGCGCTGACCCTGGCCCGCCTCGGCCGTGTGGTTGTAGACCTCGTCGAGCACGACCTGCAGGCCGGTGGCGTGCAGTGCACCGACCATCTCGCGGAACTCCTCCACCCTCGCCCCACCGTTCGGGTCGACGGCGTAGGAGCCCTCGGGCGCCTGGAAGTGGAACGGGTCGTAGCCCCAGTTGTAGCCGTCCGTGTCGGCGACGGCCGCCACGCAGGCCTGCTGCTCGGCGGATGCCGGTCCGAAGCTCGCGAGGTCGCAGTCCGGCTGCTGCTGGGCTGCGCGGTCCTCCTCGATGGTCGCGAGGTCGAAGGTGGGCAGCAGGTGCACGGTGTTGATGCCGGCGTCGGCGAGCTGGCGCAGCTGATCCGTTCCAGCACTGTCGCGGGTGAAGGCGCGATACGTTCCGCGCTCGGCCTCGGGCACGGTGGTGTCTCCGATGGAGAAGTCGCGCACGTGCAGCTCGTAGATGGCGCGGTCGACGGGCTTGTCGATCACAGGCGCCGCAGTGTTCGCCCACTGCTCGGGCGCCCACTCGTCGTCGGCGAGGTCGACGACCACGCTCCGCTCGGAGTTCGTGGTGAGCGCCACCGAGTACGGGTCTGTCACCGAGTTGGTCTCGATGCTCCCCGTCGTCGGCGCGTAGACGTCGACGGACCAGCGGTATTCGGTTCCGGCTGTGACGGATGCGTCCGTCACGGCCCAGGTTCCATCGGCGTCGTTCCACTCGGCGGGCACCGAGACCGGGTCTCCAGCCACACCTGTCGGGTAGACCAACAGCGCGGCACTCTGCGCAGTGGGGGCCCACAGCCGCAGGGTGGGGGTGGCTCCCGACCAGCTCACGCCGAGGGTGCTCGAGCCGAGATCGGCGGCGTAGAGGTCGTCGAGCACGCCGGGCAGCTGCACGCCGGTGAGGGCGCTGAGCGTGTCGTCGGTCTGCTGCGAGACGAGCAGCTGCTCGGTGACGAGTCCCGCGACGTCGGAGCGGGAGAGGTCGACCGGATGCAGGGCCACGTAGCTGGCGAGCGCCGGGAAGGCCGCCTTCTCTGCGTCCGACAGTCCGGCGGAGTCGTACTCGAGCTCCACGGTGCCGTCGTCTCCGGTCACGGCGCCATCCGTCACGGCGAGGGCGGCATCGGCCGAGTGGTGCAGCGCGAAGCTCGCGTCAGCGGCATCCGTCTCGCCCAGAAGCGACTGCGGCCAGGCCAGGGTGTTCTCGCTCACCCAGTGGGCGCGCAGCTCTCCGGTGCCGGCGAGCGGCGGGTCGGCCAGCACGACCTCGAGCACGTGGGTGGCGAGGGTGTAGCGCAGGGTGACGAGCTTGCCCTCGGTCGCGGTGAAGGAGAGATTGCCGCCGCCGGGCGCACCGCCGACGCCGTAGTTCTCATCCCACGACAGCCCGTGCGTCACCTTGAGCTCGTAGGAGCCCGACGGGATCTCGTCGCTCGACCACTCGTAGACGCCGTCGCCGTCGCCGTCGGTCAGCCAGGTGGCCAGGCACTCGGGCTGCCAGTCGCCGGGGCAGCCGACCTCGCTCTGGTAGCTGCCCGGCGCCGTGACCATGGGGCCCTGCGCCGTGTTCTGCACCTGGTGGGTGCGCGGGTCGAAGTAGAAGGTGATCGGTCCGCCGGGTGCGGTGTACGCGATGTTGCCGCCGTCCTTCACTCCGTTGGCGCCGTAGTTGACGTCCCACGAGCCGTTGAGGGCGACCTTGAACTCGTAGTCGCCGGCCGGGATGTCGAAGGTGCCGGCGTAGATGCCGTCGGCGCGCTTGGTGAGCTTGGCCGTCTCGCAGGCCGGGGTCCAGTCGCCGGCGCAGCCCATCTCGCTGTTGTGGCTACCCGGGATGGTGACGAGGGAGATCTCCTCCTCGGGCTCCTCGGTCACCGCGGTCGTGACGGCGTTTCCGACGGAGGCGTACGTGCTCGCCGCGGCGTGGTTGCCTGCGGCATCCGTCGTCACGGCCCTGTACTCGACGAGGGTTCCTGCGGCGAGCCCCTTCACGTCGTGGAAGACGCGCGGCGCCGTGGTCTCGGCCGTGCCGAGCTCGGTCCACGCGGTGTCGCCGACGGTGCGCCAGGCGAAGCTGGTCTGCTGCCAGGTGTCGTCTGCCACGTCGGCCGAGACCGCGCTCACTCCCGAGAGCCCGGCGCCCGCGGTCGGGGCGGCCAGGGTGATGGCATCGGGAGCCGTCGGCGCACTGACCGGTGACCCGGCCTTCCAGACCACGGCGCCGAGCGCGGGCACCGTGACGGATGCGAGCCCGTCGGCATCCGACGCGAGCGCACCGGTTGCGCCGTAGAGCGGGGTGAATGCGGCGCTCTTCGTGAGCGTCGGAACCGTCACGGTCTTCTCGGCCGCGGAGTTGTTCACGGCCACGAGGTACTCGGTCTTCTCGCTCGAGTCGACGCGGGAGAAGGCATAGACGCCGGGCCCGTTGTCGACGTAGCGCTCGATCTGTGCTCCGCTAGAGAGGGCGGGGTGCGCCTGGCGCAGGGCGGAGAGTTCGGCGATGTGCGTGTAGAGCTCACCATCCGTCGCGAAGTGCTCCCCTGTGCCAACGGGCTCACCCGTGATGAGGTTCTGGCCGGTGTACTCGGTCACCTGGCTCGGGAACAGCGTCTGGCGCGCGCTCTGGTCGTTGCCCTGACCGGCGCCGGCGAAGCCCTGCTCGTCGCCGTAGTAGACGACGGGCTGGCCGCGGGTGAGGAACATCAGGTCGTGAGCAAGGGTATCGCGCTGCACGGCGGAATCGGTGTTCTGCAGGAAGTAGCCGACCCGGCCCATGTCGTGGTTGCCGAGGAAGGTGGGCAGCGCCGTCGCTGAGCTGTGCGGCGTCGTGTAGTAGTCGTCGCCGGCGAACAGGCTCTGCAGGCTCTTCGCCGAGTTGCCGGATGCGTATCCGACGGCCTGCGACTGGAAGGTGAAGTCGAGCACCGAGTTCATGTCGCTGTTGCGCACGTAGGGCGAGAGCTTCGTCGGGTCGGCGTCGTAGACCTCGCCGAACATGAAGAAGTCGTCGTTGCCGATGGAGGCGGCGTGAGCCTTGACGGCGGTCGACCACTTCTGCCAGAACTCGAAGTTCACGTGCTTGGCGGTGTCGATGCGGAAGCCGTCGATGCCGAGGTCGACCCAGTCGTTGTAGACGTCGACGAAGCCGTCGACGACCTTCGGGTCCTCGGTCATGAGGTCGTCGAGGCCGGAGAAGTCGCCGAACGTCACCGACTCGCCCTCCCACGTCGAGTCGCCGCGGTTGTGGTAGATCGTGGGGTCGTTGAGCCAGGCCGGAACCTTCACGTCAGCCTCGGCCGGGTCGATGGTGGGCACGTACGGGAAGCTCGTGGCCGGGTCGAGCGTGGGGAAGTCCTCGGTCCCGGCGTAGTCGGCCGGGTTGAAGGCGACACCGTCGGCGTCCTTGTACGGACTCGTCGCCTGGTCGATGTAGGAGGTCTGGCCACCCTCGTAGGCGATCACGTCGGCCGTGTGGTTGGTGATGATGTCGAAGTAGACCTTGATGTCCTTCGCGTGGGCCTCGTCGATGAGGGCCTCGAGCTCGGCGTTCGTGCCGAGGTGCGGATCGATCTGGGTGAAGTCGGTGATCCAGTAGCCGTGGTACCCGGCCGAGGCATTCGCCCCGCTGCCCTGCACGGGCTTGTTCTTGAAGCTCGGTGTGAGCCAGATGGCCGTGGTGCCGAGCTGGTCGATGTAGTCGAGGCGCGAGCGAAGCCCCGCGATGTCGCCGCCGTTGTAGAAGCCCTTGGCCGTGGGGTCGTAGCCGGTGGCCAGACCGTCGCCGGTGAGGCCGCCGGCGTCGTTGGAGGCGTCGCCGTTCTCGAAGCGGTCGGTCATGACGAAGTAGAAGACGTTGTCTGCGCCGGGCTGGCGCACGGGGTCGGCGATGAGGTCGGCATCGGCATCGCTGTAGGCGCCGTCGAGCTCGAGGGGTGCGAGGCCGACACGGTGGGTGGTGTCGTCGAAGGTGAAACGGATGCCGGTCTCCCCGGCGATCGTCAGCGGGATGTTGTCTCCCCCGCCGTTCAGGCCGTAGGCCTCGTCCCACGAGTCGTCGACGGCGACCTTGTACTCGTAGCTGCCGGCCGGCAGCGTGAAGTCTGCGGCGTAGACGCCGGGTACGTCGGTCGGAGCCAGCTCGGTGTCGGCACAGTCCGGAGTCCAGTCGCCGGGGCATCCGAGCTCGGACTGCAGCGAGCCCACGAGGGCGAAGGTGCGCGGATCGTCGGCCAGCGCCGGCTGCACTCCGACCATGACCAGAGCTGATGCGGCGAGCGCCGCGATCGTTCCCGCAGCGAACCAGCGCCGTGTCTGTACCCGAACCGTCATCGTCGACTCCCCGCTCTCGCCGGCACACCCCTGTGCCGCGCGTCGAGTGTGACGGTAGCAGCGCGCTCCCTGCGCGTGCAAGCGTTTACACGTTAAATGTGCGAGGTCCCATCAGGAAAGGCGACGAGGACGCCGCGCTGGCGCGAGACGGCGCGCAGAATCCATGCAAGCGCTGTCGACCCCGAAGGAGGGGTCCGTCACGCTCGACCGCTCCGTATCCGCTCGCTGAGGCCCGGACGCAGTCCGCGGTCGAAGCGCCCTGGACTCGGCACGGCGCTCGGTGCGCTTCGGACGGTCGCTGCGCTCGGTCCTCAGCGACCGGGATAGCGGAGAACGGCGCGACTCACAGCCCCGAGTACGCGTGCAGCCCCTTGAAGAACAGGTTCACGATGGTGAAGTTGAACAGCACGGCCGAGAAGCCGATGATCGCCAGCCACGCCGAGCGCGAGCCGCGCCATCCGCGGGTCGCCCGAGCGTGGATGTAGCCGGCGTAGATGACCCAGATGATGAAGGTCCAGACTTCCTTGGTGTCCCAGCCCCAGTACCGGCCCCAGGCCTTCTCGGCCCAGATAGCGCCGGCCATGAGGGTGAAGGTCCAGAGGATGAAGCCGATGATGTTGATGCGGTAGGCGAGCGCCTCGAGCTTGGTCGACGACGGCAGCGTGGCGAGCAGTCGACGGCCGGTGGTCTTCGCGCCGACCGTGTTGCTCTCGCGGCGGAACTGCATCAGCTGCACCACGGAGAGTCCGAAGCCGAGCGCGAACAGGCCCACGGCGGTGGCCGCCACGAACACGTGGATGACCAGCCAGATCGACTGCAGTGCCGGAGGCAGGGGCGACACGGCGACGTAGAAGTTCACCGAGGCGAGGCCCAGCAGGATGAGCACGAGCCCCGTCACGAAGGTGCCGAGGAAGCGCAGGTCGACGAAGAGGTTCGCGACCAGGAACACGGCGACGATCACGAGCGTGCCGGTCATGGCGAACTCGTACATGTTGGCCCACGGAACGCGGCCGGCAGCGAGGCCGCGCAGGATGTCGGCCGAGAGGTGCAGCAGCCACGCGACGACGGTGAGGGCGACACCGACGCGCAGCGACACCGATCGCCCGTACCCGCGAGCGGCATCCGTCGCCGGAGCAGCGGGCGCGATGGTGGTGGTCGAGCCGGCGCCGCGGGCAGTCGCAGCGTTGAGGCCGGTGGATGCCGCGGCACCGCCGCTCGCACCCTCGGCGACCTCGTCGGTCGACGACGAGCGCTTCGCCAGGTCGATCGCATAGGCGATGAAGGCGATCGCGTACACGGCCATCGCCGAGTACAGCGCTATGACGGACATCTCATCGAAGTTCACGGCTCAACCCTACGCTTCACGGTATCGATCACTGACTGCTTCTCAGGCCCTGGCGTCCGGGGATCCCGGAGATGCCGGAGCATCCGGACCCTCGGCGACGACCGCGGCATCCGGAGCGAATCCGGCAGCGTGCCGGTCGGCCACGGCGGCGACGGCGGCATCCAGCCCGGGGTCGTCGCCGCGGGCGAGGCCGGCGTACTCGAAGCGCAGGGCTCCGCCGCCGGCGTCGTGCACCTTCACCCACACCCGGCGGCGCGGGATGAACAGGCTGGTCACGAGTCCGGCGAGCACCAGCAGTGCGAAGACCAGCACCCAGCCCTGCGTCGGGTCGTGGTGGATGTCGAGCGACGCGAAGCGCAGCACGGACTTCGAGTAGTCGGTGCCCGCTGTACCGGCGGCATCGCTCTCCTCGGTGACGGGAGGGGCCGCATCCCCGCTCGGGTTCGCCGCGTTCTCGAAGGTGACGGTGCCGAGGCCGTTCGGAAGCTCCTGCGTCTGCCCCGGCATGAGCTCGAGGGCCTTCGCCTCGGCCTTGCCGCCTGCGATCTCGGTCATCGAGTCGGTGTCGAGGGTGAAGACGGATGTCGGAGTGCCTGCGTCGATGCCCAGGTCGCCCTCGAACACCTGGAGCGTGAGCACCGGGTACTCGAGGTCGGGGTAGCTCGAGAAGTACGGCGGCTGCTGGGCGCCCTGCGTCGGGTAGAACAGGCCGATCATGCCGAGCTGCTCCTTCAGGCCGTCGGGGATCTTGACGACGCCGATGGAGGTGAGCTGGGCGTCCTGGGGGAGGAACGGGATGGCGTCGGTGAAGACGACGGTGCCGTCGGGGTCGCGCACGGTGATCGTCGGGGCGTAGCCGTTGCCGAGCAGGTAGATGTTGGTGCCGCCGGTGTTCAGCGGTTCATTCACCTTGATGGTCTGCTCCGAGGAGGCGCCGTCCTGCTCGGTGACCTGGACTGTCGCCGTGTAGTCGATGGGCTGCCCGAACGCCTTCTGGTTCTGCTGCTCGTAGGTCACTGCCATGTCGGTGAGCGTCAGCGAGTACGGGTCGAGGGTGTCGGGATCGAAGAAGCGACCGGGATTGAACGAGTCGAAGGCCCCGAGGGTGTTGACGAAGGTCTGGCCCTCGACGAGCACCCGCTGCCCGGCGAATCCGAAACCGCCGCCGAAGCCGACAGTCACGAGGATGCCGACGAGGGCGCTGTGGAAGACCAGGTTGCCCGTCTCGCGCAGATAGCCTCGCTCGGCGGAGATGCTCTTCTCGCCGGGCTTCTCGAAGACGGCGACCCGATACCCCGCCGACCGCAGTTGGGCGCGGGCGGCCTCGGCGGCGTCATCGAGCGACCCTTCGCCGTCGCGCTCGGTGTAGCCGGCGAGGCGGCCGAGGCGAACCGGCGTGCGCGGTGGCTGGGCGCGCAGGGCATCGAAGTGGTGCTTGGTGCGCGGGATGACGCAGCCGATGAGCGAGATGAACAGCAGGATGTAGATCGACGAGAACCACGCCGAGGTGTACACGTCGAAGGCCTGCAGCTTGTCGAGGAACGGCGCGAGGTCGGCATTGTCGCGGAAGTACTGCGTGACGCCGTTGGGGTCGCTCGAGCGCTGCGGCACCAGCGATCCGGGAACGGCGGCCACGGCGAGCAGCAGGAGCAGGAACAGCGCCGTGCGCATGCTCGTGAGCTGCCGCCAGAACCAGCGCAGCCAGCCGATGGGTCCGAGCTTGGGCTGCGTGATCTCGCCGCCGGGGCCGGAGCCGACACCGGATCCCGAGTCGGATGCTGCCTCGACGGATGCCGCAGCATCGATGTGGTCATCCGGACGGCGCAGCCGCTCCTCGGCGCCGCCGCGTCCGTCTTCGTGGGGCCCGTCGTTCATGTCCTCGCCACGAGGGCGCTCGGTGTCGTCAGAGGAAGAGGTCAAAGCCCGCCATCACCGCCTGCAGCTCGCTCATCCATGCCGTCCAGACTCCGGTCACCATGAGCACACCGACCGCGATCAGCAGCACGCCCCCGATGATGTTGATCGTGCGAATATGCCGTTTGAAGAATGCCACGGCTCCGGTCACCCAGCTGAGCCCGAGGGCGACCAGCAGGAAGGGCAGGCCGAGGCCGATGCAGTACGCGACGCCGAGGATGGCTCCGCGCCAGGCCGAGCCGGAGTCGAGGCTGAGGCTGAGCACGGCCGCGAGAGTGGGGCCGATGCAGGGCGTCCAGCCGATGCCGAACACTATGCCGAGCAGCGGTGCACCGGCGAGACCTGTTGCCGGTCTCCAGACGGGCTTCAGCTGGCGCTGCAGGAAGGTGAACTGACCGATGAAGACGAGGCCCATGATGATCACCACAACGCCCAGGATGCGGATGATGAGGTCGGAGTAGACCTTGAGCCACACGCCGAGGGCGCCGATCGTAACCGTGTAGGCGACGAACACCAGCGTGAAGCCGAGCACGAAGAGGGCGACCCCGAGCAGCAGCCTGCGGCGGTACCGGCGTTCCTCGCCGGCGTCGGCAGAGGCATCCGTGAACCCGCCGATGTACCCGAGGTACCCGGGGACCAGCGGGAGCACGCAGGGCGACAGGAACGAGATGAGGCCTGCCGCCAGCGCGATCGGAATCGCCGCGATGAGCTGGCCGCTCATCACGATGTCGCCGACGCCGCCCACCTCAGTCGCTCTCGGCGAGAGTGTCGCGCACGAGAGTCTCGAGGATGGATGTGCTCTGCAGCTGACCGAGGATGCGCGCGGCCACGCGGCCCTGCTTGTCGAGCACGAGCGTGGTGGGAACGGCGTTGGCGGGCACCTTGCCGGCGAAGGCGAGCTGCACGGCGCCGGACTCGAGATCCATGATCGACGGATACGTCACGCCGTACTTCTCGTCGAAGGCCTGGGCCTGCGCGGCCTGGTCGCGCACGTTCACGCCGATGAAGGTCGCGCCGTCGTCGCTGAACTCCTGGTTGATCGACTCGAGGTCGGCGGCCTCGGCGCGGCAGGGAGCGCATCCGGCGTACCAGAAGTTGACCACGAGCACGTCGCCGGCGTGCTCGGTGGAGTCGAACTCGCCGCCGCTCTCCGTGGTTCCGGAGAAGTCGATGGCCTCACCGCGATCCTCGATGTCGATCTCGGTGACAGTGCCGTCGCCGGCCACGTAGTTCTTGCCGCTGCCCGCCCGGTACTGGTCGGCGAGGGGATCGCTGGTGCAGGCGCCGAGCGAGACGACGGCGGCCACGGCGATGCCGATGGCAACGGACGCGCGAAGACGGGGGGCGAGACGCCGGCGCATCACACGGCTCCCACGTCGGTCGCCTCGGCGTGCAGCGGGCCGGCAGGGTCGGAGTAGGCGACCTCGACGTAGACGCCATCGCGCTTCTCGAGGCTCGTGATGGAGGACAGGTCGCAGCGACGCTTGCGCGGATCGTGCGCGAGGCGCTTGCCGGCGACTGTGTGCGCGACCATCCAGATGGGCAGCTGGTGACTCACGATGATGACGTCGCCGCCGTCGACCGAGGCATCCGCATCGACGATGCCGGCCATCATGCGCGCAGCGATGGAGGCGAACGGCTCGCCCCAGCTCGGCTTCAGCGGGTTGCGCAGGAGCACCCAACTGCGCGGGTCGCGGAGAGCACCGTCAGGGCCGGTCATGCGTCGGCCCTCGAAGTCGTTGGCCGGCTCGATGAATCGCTCGTCGAGCTGCGGCGTGAGGTCGAACGCGCGCGCGATGGGCGCAGCCGACTCCTGAGTGCGCTGCAGCGGAGAGGAGAACAGGGCACTGACGGGGCGACCGGATGCGGCCAGCTCATCGGCAGCGGCCTGGGCCATGCGCTGCCCGAGAACAGAGAGTCCGTAGCCCTCGAGCCGTCCATAGAGGACGCGCTCGGGGTTCTCCACCTCTCCATGACGGACGAGGTGGATTCGGGATGCTGCCACGCCCTCCAGTCTACGGATGCCGAAACCGCGAGTTCGCCGTGAGCGGGGGCTGACGAGGTCCATCTGCCCCGCTCGTTGAGGGCCGGACGCAGTCCGCGCCCGAAACGCATCGGACGCGCGGCCGACCCTGGTGCGCTTCGACCGCGGACTGCGTCCGGGCCTCAGCGGGCGATGGGGCGCCGACGGTAGACTTTCCCCTCGTGACTCGAGTACTCGTGAAGAACCTCTCCGCCCTCCCCGACGGCCCCGTGACGGTGTCGGGCTGGGTCGACACCGTGCGCGACCAGAAGAAGGTGCAGTTCGTCATCCTCCGCGATGAGTCCGGCGCCGTTCAGATCGTGAGCCCCGCGCTGCGCGAACTCCCCGAGGGAGCCGCGGAGGGCGATGCCGCCCGTCTCGCCACCACCGAGGCGATCTCGGCCCTGTCGCACGGCTCCTTCATCACCGTCACCGGTGAGCTCAAGAAGGACGAGCGAGTCAAGCTCGGCGGCCTCGAGGTGAAGCTCGCGAGCCTCGACGTCGTCACCGCCGCCAACCCCGAGGCTCCCATCGCCGCAGACTCCAGCCTCGACAAGCGCATGGACTGGCGCTTCCTCGACCTGCGCCAGCCCAAGCAGGCGCTGATCTTCCGCATCCAGACCACCTTCCTGCATGCCCTCCGCAGCTACTGGGTCGAGAACGACTTCGTCGAGATCCACACCCCCAAGCTCATGGCCAGCGCCTCCGAGTCCCGAGCCGAGCTGTTCGAGGTGGAGTACTTCGACGGCAAGGCCTACCTCTCGCAGAGCCCGCAGTTCTTCAAGCAGATGGCACAGCCCGCCGGCTTCGGCAAGGTCTTCGAGGTCGGCCCCGCGTTCCGCGCCGACCCCTCCTTCACGAGCCGCCACGCGACCGAGTTCACCAGCGTCGACGCCGAGGTGAGCTGGATCGACTCGCACGACGACGTCATGAAGCTGCACGAGGAGCTCATGGTCGCCGGCTTCACCGCGGTCAAGGCCAAGCACGGCGCCGAGATCCAGGAGCTGTTCGGCATCGAGATCGAGGTGCCGGCCGTTCCGTTCCCGCGCATCCCGCTCGCCGAGGCGAAGCAGATCGTCGCCGACCGCGGGTACGTCATCCCCCGTGCCGACGACGACATGGACCCGGAGGGCGAGCGCCAGATCGCGGCCCACGTCAAGGAGACCTACGGGCACGACTTCGTGTTCCTCACCGACTACGCCTCCAGCATCCGGCCGTTCTACCACATGCGCCGCGAGGGCGACGAGACCATCACGAACTCGTACGACCTCATCTACAACGGCACCGAGATCTCGACGGGCGCCCAGCGCGAGCACCGCATCGACGTGCTCGTCGAGCAGGCCAAGGACAAGGGCCTCGACCCCGAGGAGCTCGGCTTCTACCTCGACTTCTTCCGCTACGGCGTTCCCCCGCACGGCGGCTTCGGCATGGGCCTCGCGCGGGTGCTGATGCTCATGCTGGGCGAGTCGTCGATCCGCGAGACCACGTACCTGTTCCGCGGTCCGACGCGCCTGCTGCCGTAGTCTCCCAGTCGTCCGCTCGCGCAGCAGCTGCACCTGCCTCGCGCCATTTCGTGGGGCACTGCGCCAGCTGATGTGGCGCTGCGGCCCACGAAATGGCGTGCGGCGGGCCATGAGCGCTGCGTCGGGACGTAGGCTCGACGGGTGACGGAGACGACGCGCATGATCCGGATCCCCGGCGGCACCTTCACCATGGGCTCGACCTTCTATCCCGACGAGTCCCCGGTGCACCAGCGCACTGTCGCGCCGTTCGAGATCGACCGGCATCCGGTGACGAACGCCCAGTTCGCCGCGTTCGTCGACGCCACGGGTTACGTCACCGTGGCCGAGCGTCCGCTCGATCCGGCCGACTTCCCGGGCGTCGACCCGGCCGATCTCGTTCCCGGTGGCCTGGTCTTCCGGCCGACGCCGGGTCCCGTGGACCTGCGCGACTGGCGTCAGTGGTGGACATGGGGAGCCGGCGCGAGCTGGCGGCATCCGTTCGGCCCGGAATCGTCGATCGACGACAGACTCGACCACCCCGTCGTGCAGGTGAGCTTCGAGGACGCCTCGACGTACGCGGCCTGGGCCGCCAAGCGCCTGCCCACCGAGGCGGAATGGGAGTTCGCCGCCCGCGGAGGTCTCGACGGCGCGCTCTACACCTGGGGTGATGCTCCGGATGCCGCCGGCGATCTGGGCGGCAACCATTGGCAGGGCTCCTTCCCCTATCGCAACACCGGGGCGAACGGCTGGGTCGGCACATCGCCGGTCGGCACCTTCCCGCCCAACGGCTACGGCCTGGTCGATTGCGCCGGCAACGTGTGGGAGTGGACGATCGACTTCTACACCGAGCGCCACATCGTGCCGGGGTCGGAGTTCGCCGAGGCGGGCGCTCGTCCCAATCTGCTCGCCGCCGCGAGCGCCGAGCCGGGATCCCGGATTCCGCGCCGCGCCCTCAAGGGCGGCTCGCACCTGTGCGCCCCCGAGTACTGCCTGCGCTACCGCCCGGCGGCCCGCTCGCCGCAGGCCGACGATTCAGCGACGACGCACATCGGGTTCCGCTGCGCGCGATGACGGCCCGGCCCGGCCCCGCCCGGCGCCGCGTCGAAGTGACGCAAACCGACGCTCGTGGCGCCACGAAGGTCGATTCGCGTCACCTCGACGCACCGGAGGTACGGTCGGCGGGTTCGTCCGGGGTCCAGCCGCGCGCGATCAGCGCCGCTCGGACGCGCTCGAGCACCCTCTGGCGACGGATGCCGCGGTGCGTCTTGTTGACCCGGAACACGCGCCATCCCTCCTCCGCCACGTCGTCGAGGCGATCGACGTCGCGGTGATACTGCCGCGCGTCGGATCGATGCTGCTCGCCGTCGTACTCGACCAGCACGCGGTACCGCCGGAACACCAGGTCGCCGATCGCGATCTGACGCCCGTCTGTCGCGCGGATGATCCCGTTCACCTCGGGCTCGGGCAGACCGAGCTCCACGAGGTCGAGTCGCAGCTCCGTCTCGGGTGCGGAATCCGTTCCGGCTCGCACGGCCAGCAGCGCCGCCTTCAGCGTCCTGCAGCCGCGCCGGCGTCGGTAGCGCTGCACCCGACACACATCGCCTCGATGTCGGACAGCGGATGGTGACGCCGCAGGAGTCCGTCACCCGCCACGATGAGCTCCCTCTCGGACAGCAGTGGCGCGAGCTGGCACCAGGCGTCGACCGGAGAGACGATCGGGGTACCGCGCCAGATCACGACCTCGACCGACGCCGACGCCGACGCCGACGACAGGCGGTGGCCGCGCACGCCACGGGATCGAGGCAGCGCCGGAGCATCGATGGAGGCGACGTCGAGCGGTCCGCTCTCCAGCCGGGCCGGCAACGGCAGCCCGTACAGGAGCGCCGCGGTGACGTGACTGAAGACCTGGGCCGGCGGGATCCGGAGCTGATAGGCCCGACACCTCTCGGTCAGCGTGAGGGGCACGGATGCCGGGGTGCGCACTCCGTGGAACGGCAGTTGCAGGTCGGGGCCGCGCAGCCGGCCCTCCCCGAGACCGGCCCGTCGGGCATCGCTCGTACGGAAGGATGTCGAGGCGAGGTGAACGGGCAGCGGTATCCGGGCGGGCATCCCCTCAGCGCGGCCCCGGCCGACGCCCCGCAACCTCGACCGCGTGACGTTGTGGACACCCATCCGGTCATCCCCTGCCGTCGAGGTGACGCAAACAGACCCTCCCTCGAGCGAGAGGGTCGATTCGCGTCATCTCGACGCCGTCAGGAGCGGGGCGGCGGCGGCGCCGGCGTGCCCGCGACCGCCTCCTCGACCGTCGCGAACGATCGTCCAGACGCGAGCACCCCGCGATACCACTCGGTGCGGAGGGCGATCTCGGCGGCAGACGCCGGCACCCCGGCCAGCCGCAGCTGCACGCCGGTCTCGGCCAGTTCGCGGTCGAGATCCTCGAGCGCATCGAGCACGGTGACCGAGGTCTCCCGCATCCGTGTCACATCGAGTACGACGGATGCCACGGGCCTGGCCGCGTCGACGGCATCGAGCACCGCAAGCTCGGTCTCGAGCACGTTGGCCGTGTACATCGGGTTGCCCACGGTGATCACGAGCACGTCTCCGACGCGCTCGGCCGCGGCCACCCGCACCTTGTTGAGCGCGTGCAGCACCACGGCGAGCGTCACGACGACACCGACGGCCACGGCAGCGAGCAGCCCCGCGACGAGGCCGACGACAGCCGTCGAGAGCGCGATCCAGAAGTCGCGGGGGTTGATGCGTGCCAGCCGGACGAGCGCCCGAACGTCGATCAGGCCGATCACGGCGACGATCACCATGGACGCCAGGGTGGCCTGTGGCAGCAGGCTGAGCACGGGCCCGAGGAACAGCGCCACGATCACCGCCAGCACAACGGTCACGAGAGATGACACCTGCGAGCGCGCGCCGGCGCCCTGGTTCACGGCGCTCTGCGAGAATCCCCCGGCTGCGGGCATCGACTGGAAGAACGACCCTGCGACGCTCGCAGCAGCCGTGGCGAGGAGTTCCTGGTTGCTCTGGATCTGCGTCTCGCCGGCTCGACGGATGCCACGGGCCACCGCGGCCGACTCCAGGAACGCCATCACCGCGATGGCGAGGGCTCCGGGCAGCAGCGCGCCGACGTTCTCGAACGACGGCAGCACCAGCGTCGGGAGCCCGGCCGGCACCTCGGCGATGAGTTCGACGCCTGCGTCAGCCACGTTGGTGAGGGCGACCAACAGGATGCCGCCGATCACGACGACCAGCGGGCCCGGCACCCTCGGGACGAAGCGCTTGAGGATGAGCAGCACGGTGATCGAGACCGCCGACAAGAGGATGGTCGGCACGTTCGCCCCGGGCAGGGCCTCGACGACGGCGACCAGCGAGCGGACGAATCCGTGCCCCGAGTAGTTCGACGTCTCCCCCAGCAGCTTCGGCAGCTGCCCGACGGCGACTGTCGCGCCCACGCCCACCTGGATGCCGATGATCGTCGGCTTGTTGATCGCCTCCACGAGCGACCCCAGCTTGAACAGGCGGGCGAGCAGCAGCAGCACGCCCACCAGCAGAGTGAGGGTCATGAGGTCGCGCGATGGCTCGTCCGAGGCGACGGCCACGCCGGCAGACACCAACGTGGTCGCTGTGAGCGTCGCGATGGTCGAGGTCGTCGACACGCTCATCGCGCGGGATCCGCCGAGCATCGCATAGACGAGCATCGGCACCATGCAGGTGTAGAGGCCCACCTGCACCGGCAGGTTCGCGATGGTCGCGTACGCCATCGCCTGCGGCACCACGACAGCGCCGGCGCTGAGCCCGGCGATCACATCGTTCAGCAGGAACGAGGCCCTGTAGCCGACGAGGGTCGGCAGCCACCACCGACGCAGCGACGAGGTGGCGGCAGTCGTCACGCGCCCGCCTCGGGCTCGGCGGCATCCGGGAACACGACCGACCAGTCGCGCTTCACGCTGACTACCGTGATTCCGGATGCCGCATCGGACGCGGCATCCAGCGCATCCTCCGCGCCCTTGTCGTATGGCGTGTCGCCGCGACCGGAGTCGTCGTCGTGGTGCACGAGCAGCGAGAGGCTGCTGGCACTGCCGTTCGTGTAGCGCAGCATCGGGAGGTCGCCGTTGGAGTTGCCTGCGGCGAGGATCGGGCGGCGCCCGATGCGGGTCCAGATGCGCACGGGCTTGATCGGGCCGTCGTCGAGGAAGTCGAAGCTCGTGCCGTACCGCACCGCGTTCGACTCCGCGTCGTAGACCAGACCCACGGCGGAGCCGATCACGCGTTCCGGCGGAATGCCGTAGTAATCGACCGTCATCGGCCGCATGAAGTCGCGGTCGCCGCCCGAGACGATGTAGCAGGTGAAGCCGTTCGCCTCGAGGTACTTCAGCAGCTCGACCATGGGCTCGTAGACCACGCCAGAGTAGGTGCGCTCCAGCACGGGGTGCAGGGCATCGCGGTAGAAATCGGCGACGGATGCCGCGTAGTCCTCGACGCTCTCGTTCGCGGTCGCGGCGATGATCGCCCCGACGATGGCGTGCAGGTCGGAGTCGTCCCCGGCGTAGTGCTTGTCGACCGCGGCGCCGAGCCAGCCGAGCTCGCCGTTGGCGACAGCCGCATACGGCTGCTTCGAGGCGAGCGACGGGTCGGCCTCGGCCGCGGCTCCCCATCGCTGCACGAGGTAGTGCAGCTGGGTCGGCATCGGCTTCTCGGTCCAGAGCGTGCCGTCGTTGTCGAAGACGGCGATGCGCTCCTCGACGGGAACGGCGTCCGGCCCGTCAGCGGTCACCCGCTCGACGAAGTCGATGATCGTCGAGCGGGTCGCGGTGTCGCGCCACGAGGGGAGGATCTCGCTCATGCCTACTGCTTCAGCATCGCGACGTGCAGCTTGTGCTCGTCGTCGATCAGGTGCGAGTGGTCGTCGTCGCCGAGGTCGATCTGCACCCAGTCGAGGGTTCCGGTGAACTCGTTGCCCTTCGCCGTGTAGTCGGTCGACACCGGCGAAGCGAGGTCGACTCCGACATCCGTCGTCTCGTCGAAGGTGAACTGGAACGGGATGGTCTTCTCCACCCGGCCCTGGCCGATCTGGTCGCCATCGGCGAACAGGGTGACGGTTCCCCCCTTGCCGAGACCCCCGCCGTCGTAGGCGAAGTGCGCGCGCAACTCGGTGGCGCCGGCTGGCACGGCCGCGTCGGAGCGCACGATGTCCAGCTGGATGCCGAGCAGGTTGTAGGCGAAGGCCAGCTTGCCGTCGACGCCGTAGAACGACCAACCGCCGTATGCGCCACCCTGGGCGATGACGACGCCGTCGGCGCCGCCGTCGGGGACCTCGACCTTGGCGGTCACGGTGAACGACTTGTTCTTGATGTTGATCGACGAGTTCTCGCTCAGGCGGCGCATGCCGCGGTACAGCTTCTGGCTCTGTGCGGTGATGAGCGCGGGCCGACCGGCGAGGTCGGGATTGAAGCGCTCTGCGGTCCGGATGTCTAGGGGCAGCACGTTGAAACGGGCGGCCTGGATGAGGAACAGCTGCTGCAGGTGCGCGAGCTTCTCGGGCTCCTGAGCGGCGAGGTCGTTGGACTGGGTCCAGTCCTCCTCCACGTTGTAGAGCTCCCAGACGTCTTCGTCGAGTCCGTGGCTCGACCCCAGCCACGGGTCCTTGTGCTTCGCGACGGCGGTCCAGCCCTTATGGAAGATGGCGCGGTTCCCGACCATCTCGAAGTACTGGGTGGTGTGACGCTCGTCGGCCTCGGCATCCGCGAAGGTGTAGTTCATCGGCGTGCCCTCGTATGGTCGCTGCGTCACGCCGTTCACCGTCGACGGCTCGGGGATCCCAGCCGCCTCGAGAACCGTCGGCGCCACGTCGATGACGTGACTGAACTGGTTCCGGATGCCGCCCTTCTCCACGCCGCCGTTCGGCCAGCTCACGATCGTGCCGTTGCGGGTTCCGCCCCAGTGCGATGCGACCTGCTTGGTCCACTGGTACGGGGTGTCCATGGCGTGCGCCCAGCCCACGGCGTAGTGGTTGTACGAGCTCGGCTTGCCCAGGTCGTCGATGTGCGCGGCGACGTACTCCTCGCTCTCGATCTCGTTCATGTGGTTGATGGTGAAGCCCTCGTTGGTCGTACCGTGCATCGACCCCTCGGCGGAGGCGCCGTTGTCGCCGATGATCACGTAGACGAGAGTGTCGTCGAGGATGCCGAGCTCCTCGTAGGCGTCGAGCAACTTGCCGACGTAGTGGTCGGCGTAGGCGAGGAAGCCGGCGTAGACCTCCATCTGGCGGGCGAGTGCCGGCTTGATGACGTCACTCATCTCATCCCATGACGGGATGCCGGGGCTGCGCTCGGTGAGCACGGAGTCCGGAGCGATGACTCCGAGTTCGAGCTGGCGGGCGAAGGTCTCCTTGCGCACCTCGTCCCAGCCCTGGTCGAACTGACCCGTGTACTTGTCGGCCCACTCCGTAGGCACGTGGTGCGGAGCGTGCGTCGCACCGGGCGCGAAGTAGGTGAAGAAAGGCTTGTCGGGAGCGAGCGACTTCTGCTGGCGGGTCCAGTCGATGGCCTTCTCGGTCATGTCGGCCATGAAGTGATAGCCCTCTTCCGGCGTTCCCCACGGCTCGACCGGCGAGGTCCCCTCGTAGATCGCGGGATACCACTGGTTGGTCTCACCACCGAGGAAGCCGTAGAAGTACTCGAAGCCGTTACCGGGCGACGGCCAGTGGTCGAACGGGCCGGTCGCGCTCGCCTCCCACACGGGAACCTCGTGACACTTGCCGAACTGCGAGGTGTTGTAGCCGTTGAGCTTCAGCGTCTCGGCGAGGGGCGCGCAGTTGTTCGGTCGCACGCTGCTGTAGCCGGGAGCGCTGGTCGCGATCTCGGTGATGCCACCCATGCCCACTGTGTGGTGGTTGCGGCCCGACAGCAGGGCGGCGCGGGTCGGCGAGCACAGAGCCGTGGTGTGGAAGCGGGTGTACTTGAGGCCAGCGGCAGCCACACGCTCGAAGTTCGGCGTCTGGACGGGACCGCCGAAGGCGCTCGAGGCACCGAACCCGGTGTCGTCGATGAGCACGACGAGCACGTTCGGCGCTCCGGCCGGCGGACGGATCGGCTGGATCGGCGGGTAGTGGGTGTCGGGATCCGTCGCGTCGTAGGTCACGGTTCCCGTGTAGGCCAGATCGGGGATGGGCAGGGCGCTGCGCTGGACGTCGTCGTTCGTCATGTCTTCTGGGATTCCTCGTCAGTCTCGTGCCAATGCCGCGGCCAGGTGCGCCTCGACGTCCACATACAGGTCGTCGCCGATGTCGAAGACCACCTTCTTGATCTCGCCGCCGGTGAACTCGAAGCGCGACCCCGAGTACTCGCTCGACACGGAGTCTCCGCTGTCATAGCCGATGCACAGTCCCTCGCCACAGAGCGAGAAGTGGCCCATCACCGTGCGGATCTCCTGCTCGGCGACCTGCTCGTCGTCGATGTGGAGCTTCAGCGGGCCGACCCCCTCGCGGAACTCGCCCATCCTCTCCTTCGTGAACTCCACGCCGATGACGTGCTTCCCCGGTGCCGGCAGCGGAGCCACGATGTGGTCCTCCGGCGGGATGCCCAGGAAGTTGTACGCGTAGACGACCTGGCCGTCCTTGACGAACAGCGAATGGCCGCCGAAGCGCGACCCGGCCGCGAAGATCACACCCTCGGTGTCGGCCGTGATCTCGACCTCGGCGAGGATCTTGTACGACACGTTGTGCACGTTGGCCGCCGAACGCTCGGGAACCTCTGTCGTTCCGGGGTAGTAGGTGTACTGGCCGCTGGGCGGGACAGGCACCTTGAACTCCATGGTGAGGAAGGTCTCGAAGTCCTTCGGGTTGCCGATGATCTGGAGGTCGTTCAGCGGCAGCACCTTATTCGCCTTCGCCTCGCTCAGCCAGAGCGCCTTCAGCTCCTCGACCTTGTCGGGGTGCTCGGCGGTTAGGTCGTGCGCCTCGGACCGATCGACATCCGTGTGATAGAGGTGCCACGTGTCGTTCTCGAAGCTGCTCATGCCGGCCATGGGGCCGTGCTCGGTGACTGCCTTCCAGCCCTTGTGCCAGATGCCGCGGGAACCGAGCATCTCGTAGTACTGGGTCTCCTTCTGCGTCGGGCCGTCGGCTGGAGCGTCGAAGGAGTAGCGCATCGAGACGCCGTCGAGAGGGGTCTGTTCGGCTCCGGCGTATGTCGTCGGCATCTCGACACCGCAGACGTCGAGGATGGTCGCGACGATGTCGGTGGAGTGGTGGTACTGGTTGCGCACCTCGCCCTTCGACCTGATGCCGGCTGGCCAGTGGATGACCATCGGATCGCAGACACCGCCCTGGTAGGTGTAGCGCTTGAACATCTTGTACGGGGCCGAGAACGCCATCGCCCACCCGGTCGGGTAGTGGTTGTAGGTGTCCGGGCTTCCGAGCTTGTCGACCATGGTGAGGTTCTGCGCCTCGTCGTCGGGATAGCCGCCGAAGATCTTGCCCTCGTTGACGGATCCGTTCGGGCTTCCCTCGCCGGATGCCCCGTTGTCGGCGCAGTAGATGACGATGGTGTTCTCGAGTTGGCCGGACTCCTCGAGGTAGTCGATGATCCGGCCGACCTGGGCATCCGTGTACTCCGAGAAACCGGCGAACACCTCAGCCATCCGGGAGAACATGGCTTTCTCCTCGGCGTCGAGCTCGGCCCACGGCCGCACCTCGTCGGTCTGGGTGAAGGTGCCGTCGGGCATCGGGTTGATGTCGCCGAACGTCGTGCCCTCCGGCAGCAGTCCGCGTTCGATCATGCGCGGCACCACCCAGTCGCGGTAGGCCTCGTAGCCGTCATCGAAGGCGCCCTTGTACTTCGCGATGTACTCCTCGGGCGCGTGGTGCGGTGCGTGGTTGGCCCCGGGGCAGAACCACATGTACCAGGGCTTGTCCGGCTCCGTCTGCTTGGAGTCGCGGATCATCTTGAGCGCCTGGTCTGCCAGGTCCTTCGACAGGTGGTAGCCGTCCTCGGGGAGGTAGGGCTGGTCGATGTAGTGGTTGTCCTCAGCGAGCGAGGGGTACCAGTTGTTGGTCTCGCCGCCGATGAAGCCGTAGAAGCGGTCGTAGCCCTGGGCGAGCGGCCAGTTCTTCTTCGATGCTCCTGCCGTCCACTCGTCGATGGGCACGTTGTGGTTCTTTCCCACCCAGTACGTGGACCAGCCGGCGTCTCGCAGGATGTTCGCCATCGTGGCGTTCTCCGGCGGGATGTGGGAGTTGTAGCCCGGGAAGCCCGTCGACGACTCGGAGATCGTCGCGAAGCCGTTGGAATGGTGGTTGCGGCCTGTCAGGAACGTCGACCGCGTCGGCGAGCACAGCGCTGTCGTGTGCCACTGCGAGTAGGTGAGGCCGTCTGCGGCGAGTCGGTCCATGGTGGGCATGTTGATGCGTCCGCCGTAGGGTGACCACGCTGCCTGTCCGGTGTCGTCGTAGAGCACGACGAGCACGTTGGGAGCTCCGGCCGGCGCCTTGTCGGAGAGGAACGCGTCCCAGTCCGCCGTCGAGTCCCGAACGTCGAGCTTGATCTCGCCCCTGAATTCCCTGACCATGCTGTCTTCTCCCCATCGGCCCGCGACAGAGAGCGAGCGTCCTTCGACACTATTGCCCGGTCGGCGGCTTGAACAGAGACACCCGCCAACCGCACGGGAAGTTCATATCGCGCCCCTCCCCGCGCCACGCACATGAGGTGAATGCTGAACTCTTTTCACTTGCGCTACATTGATGGCGACTACTGGCACCGGGATGGTCGCCGGTAACACCTGAACATTTACGGGAAAGGTCTCCTCATGTGGGGTAACTTCTGGGACATCATCTGGCTCTTCTTCTGGAGCTTCGCCTTCATCGCCTACCTGATGGCGCTCTTCGCGATCATCGGCGACCTGTTCCGCGACCACAAGCTCAGCGGCTGGTGGAAGGCCGTCTGGATCATCTTCCTGCTGTTCGTGCCGTTCCTGACGGCCCTCGTCTACCTGATCGCTCGCGGCCAGGGCATGGCGGAGCGCCAGCTCAAGGACGTCAAGGCAGCACAGGCAGCCAACGACGCCTACATCAAGCAGGTCGCCGGCTCCAGCGCCGCTGACGAGATCGCCAAGGCGAAGGCCCTGCACACGGCAGGCAGCATCACCGACGCCGAGTACGAGGCCCTCAAGGCCAAGGCGCTCGCGTAAGCGACAGCAACACCCTGAGAGGGCGATCGGCGCGCGGGCGCCGGTCGCCCTTTTCTGCTTCCCACCCGCTCGCTGAGGGCCGAGCGAAGCGACCGCCCGAAGCGCGCTTCGGCCGCGCGCTGCGCGCGGGTCTCAGCGGGCCGGTGTCGTCAGTGCCGCCCGCAACCGCTCGGCGTCAACACGCCAGTACGTGTGCACTGCCCCGTCGATGAGCAGCACCGGGATCTCCTCGGCGTAGCGGTCGCGCAGCGCATCGTCGTCGAGGATCGACAGCTCGTCGAGGGCGGCATCCGGGAACTCGGTCAACACCGTGGAGACCACCGCGCGGGCGTCGTCGCACAGGTGGCAGCCGGGCTTGCCGATGAGGGTGAGAGTGGTCACCTGTCCAGCCTAGACAGCTGCCGGATGCGGTCCGCCGGTGTCGCCGTCAGAATGCAGAAAGCGCCCGACCATGACGGTCGAGCGCTCGTGCAAGTAGAAGTCGAAAGACTCTACTTCTTGTTGCGACGCTGGTGGCGAGTCTTGCGAAGCAGCTTGCGGTGCTTCTTCTTCGCCATGCGCTTGCGACGCTTCTTGATTACAGAACCCACGCGAACCTCACACGAATCGGGGGCGACCGGCGGATGCTCGGCCACACGAAGTGCCCAGTCTACCGGATGGAACGGCTTCGTGGCGCCACGGGATGCGGTTGGGCACGACGGCGGAGATCAGGCCGTGTCGGCGACGTGGTTCTCGACGGCTGCAGCGACGGCCGATTCCGGCACCCGGAAGGAGCGACCGAAGCGGATGGCGGGCAGCTCGCCGGCGTGCACGAGGCGGTACACGGTCATCTTCGAGACGCGCATCATCTCGGCCACCTCGGCGACGGTGAGGAAACGCACGTCTGAGAGATCGCTCGTCATGGTGGTGGGCCTTCGCTCGGGACCGTCCTGGTCGCTATCACACTCGAGTGAACCGTTGTGACTGGAGTGTTTAACGAGACTCTAGAACTCCGGGCGCGCGGCGTCCAGTGGTGATCCGCCACCAGTACAGGGGAGACGGATGCTGCAATCGGCGGCGGAGCCCGACCGGGCTACTTGCGCCAGGACTTCGGCCGAACGTCCTTCACGGCGCTGCTGACCTGGTGCGACGCATCCGCGACGGCCTTGCCGATGGCGGCGGCGAAGGCCTTCTGCTCCTCCTTGAGTCCCTCGGCGATGGCAGCCTCCTCGGCGACGGCTGCCTCGAAGTCGACACTGAGGAACGGGATGAGCCAGTCCTCGATCTCTTCGAGGGGCGCGTAGACCAGGTGGTAGTAGCGGTGCTGCCCCTCTTCGCGCACGCTCACGAGTCCGGCTTCGCGCAACACCTTGAGGTGCTTCGAGACCGTCGGCTGGCTGAGACCCAGCTCGGCGACGATGGCCGAAACGCTGATCTCGCTCGGACGCGTCGAGCCCTCGGTGTGGTGCGCGAGCAGGGTGCCGAGGATGTCACGTCTGGTGGCATCCGCCACAACGTCGAAGATGTCCGCCATGGTGCAAGGTTAGTCAGTCCGACCGGGGAGTACCATGACATTTCGAACCGCCGTCGGAACAATCGGCTTCACAGGGAATGAGGGGTCGTGATGCAGCGCAGTCTGGCGGCTCGCGGCTTCGTCACCCCGTCGAGATCGTGGGGCGGGCGCGTCCGCGACGGCGTCGACTTCCTCGCCAGGCACTCCCCGGCCAGGTTCGCGATCCTCATCTTCTCGGCGCTCATCCTGCTGTGGACGTTCATGCTCTCGCTGCCCATAGCGAGCCAGAGCAGGTCGATGACGCCCCTGGCCGACGCCCTGTTCACGGCCGTGTCCGTCATCTGCGTGACCGGACTGTCAACGGTCGACATGGCCACGCACTGGTCGGGTTTCGGCAACGCCATCATCTTCATCGGCGTCAACATCGGCGGTGTCGGCGTGTTGACGCTCGCCTCCATCCTCGGCCTCGTGGTCTCCCGGCGCATCAGCCTGCGCACCCGCCTCATGGCCGCGAGCGACAGCAACCCGTCGCGCATCCACGTCGGTCCGGTGAACGAGGGCCAGGCCGTGCGTCTCGGCGAGGTCGGAAGCCTGCTCGCCACCGTGGCCATCAGCGCCCTCGCCATCGAGGTGGTCACGGCCATCGTGCTGTTCCCGCGGGTCCTCGCCGCCGGCTACGACCTCGGGCACTCGATCTGGTACAGCGTCTACTACGCCGCCATGGCGTTCACGAACACGGGGTTCATCCCGAATCCGGAGGGCATCGCGCCGTTCGAGCACGACTACATCTTCCTGGGCGGGTTGATGTTCGGCGTGGTGCTCGGCGCGATCGGATTCCCGGTCATCTACGCGCTCGTCAAGCTGTGGCGTAATCCGCGCAAGTGGACCGTGCACGTGAAGCTCACCCTCTTCACCTTCGCGGTCCTGCTCGTCGCCGGCACCGCGCTCTTCATCTGGCTGGAATTCGACAACCCGAAGACCTTCGGAGGCCTGAACGCCTTCGATACGGTGTTCCAGTCCTTCTTCATGTCGGTCATGACCCGCTCGGGCGGTTTCTCCACCATCGACATCGCCGACCTGCACGGGTCGAGCCTGCTCGTGGCCGACATGCTCATGTTCATCGGCGGCGGCTCGGCGTCGACCGCCGGTGGCATCAAGGTGACCACGCTCGCCGTGCTGTTCCTCGCGGCCTTCGCCGAGGCCCGCGGACGCGACGCGATGGAGGCCTTCGGCCGCCGCATCCCGCGCGACATCCTGCGCCTCGCCGTCAGCGTCGTGCTCTGGGGAGCCACCACCGTGGCGGTCTCGAGCATCCTGCTGCTGCACATCACCAAGGCGTCGCTCGACATCGTGCTGTTCGACGTGATCTCGGCGTTCGCCACCTGCGGCCTGTCGACAGGCCTGACGCAGGACCTGCCGACGGCCGGCGTCTACGTGTTGTCGGCCACCATGTTCATGGGTCGCGTTGGTACAGTGACTCTCGCCGCGGCGCTGGCCGCCAGCCAGTCGCGACAGCTGTTCAAGCGTCCTGAAGAGAGGCCCATCGTTGGTTGATCGCATCAAGCACGACGCCCCGGTCCTCGTGATCGGCCTCGGTCGGTTCGGAGCGGCGACGGCCGGTCAGCTCGACCGCCTCGGCCGCGAGGTGCTCGCCGTCGACGACAACGAGCTGCTCGTTCAGAAGTGGTCGGAGCGGGTGACCCACGCGGTGCAGGCCGACGCGAAGTCCATCGACGCCCTGCGCCAGATCGGCGCCCAGGACTTCTCCATCGCCGTGTGCGCCGTCGGTTCCAGCGTCGAGGCATCCGTGCTCATCACCGCGAACCTCGTCGACCTGAAGATCCCGCAGATCTGGGCGAAGGCCATCTCGACCTCGCACGGCAAGATCCTCGAGCGCATCGGCGCCAACCACGTGATCTATCCCGAGCGCGAGGCCGGCGAGCGCACGGCCCACCTCGTGAGCGGACGGATGCTGGACTTCATCGAGTTCGACGACGATTTCGCCCTCGTGAAGATGTATCCGCCGAAGCCCATCCGCGGCCTGTCCCTGCAGGACTCCGGCGTCCGCTCGAAGTACCGCATCACCGTCGTGGGCGTGAAGAGCCCAGGCAAGCCGTTCACCTATGCGACCGAGCAGACCGTCGTCTCCGACCACGACCTCATCATCGTCTCGGGCACCGAGGCCGACATCGAGCGCTTCGCGGCCCTCGGCGGCTAGGTCCCCGCGCCCGCACTCAGCCTCCGTTCGTTGAGGGCCGGGCGAAGCCCGCGCCCGAAACGCATCGGCATGCTGAGCGACGCTTCGACCGCGGACTGCGTCCGGGCCTCAGCGAGCGGAAGTTGCGAGCGGAGGCAGGTCTAACCCGCCGCGAGCTCCCTCGCCCGGGCGAGGGCGGCATCCGTCGCCTCATCGAAGATCTGCTTGAGCCCGGCGCCCTCGAGCACGGCGACGGCCCGCTCGGTCGTGCCCTTCGGACTCGTCACCCGACGGCGCAGCTCGGTCGGGTCGACGTCCGACGAGGCCAGCAGCTCGCTCGCCCCACGGAAAGTCCCCTCCACCATGGTGCGGGCCTGCTCGATCGTGAACCCCTTGTCGACCGCCGCGGCCGTGAGCTGCTCGATGAGGTAGAACACGTACGCGGGGCCGGAGCCCGAGATGGTCGAGAGGGCGTCGATCTGCTCCTCGGGAACCACCAGCACCTCGCCGACGGTCTCGAAGAGCGCCACGGCGAGATCGAGGTCCTCGTCGGTCGAGCGCGTGCCTGCCGCAACGCCGGTCACGGCCCGACCCACGACTGCCGGGGTGTTGGGCATCGAGCGGATCACGGAGACGGATGCCGGCAGCAGCGACTCGAAGGTCGCGATCGTCACGCCGGCCGCGACGCTCACGACGACGGTTCCCGGATCGAGCACGTCGGCGATCTCGCGCAGCAGGTCGGGCACCATGACGGGCTTCACCGCCACGACGACGAGCTTGGCGCCGCGCACGGCGGCGCGGTTCGCGTCGGCATCCGTCTCGGTGGCCGCCGCGCTGACCCCGTCGAGGGCGTCGAGCTCCGCGGCCTTCTCGGCCGAGCGATTCGTGGCACGGATGCCGCCGGCCACGCTCACCTCCGGCTGCAGCAGGCCGCTGATGATGGATCGGGCCATGGATCCGGCACCGAGGAACGCGATCGAGGGGAGTTCTGTGCTCACCCGACCATCCTAGGATTGCGGTATGAGCGCATCCGGCGGCAACAAGGCGATCCTCGCGGCACTGCTCGCGAACCTGGGCATCGCCATCACCAAGTTCATCGCCTGGTTCTTCTCGGGATCGTCGTCGATGCTCGCCGAGGGCGTGCACTCGCTCGCCGACACCGGCAACCAGGTGCTGCTGCTGCTCGGCGGCCGCAAGGCTCGCAAGCGCGCCGACCTCTCGCACCCGTTCGGCTACGGCCGCGAGCGCTACGTCTATGCCTTCGTCGTGTCGATCATCCTGTTCTCGGTCGGTGGCGTCTTCAGCGTCTATGAGGGCTACGAGAAGCTGCAGAATCCGCACCCCCTCGACAACTGGTGGCTGCCGATCCTCGTGCTCGTGATCGCGATGATCCTGGAGTCGTTCTCGTTGCGCACTGCCGTGCGCGAGTCCCGCCCGCACAAGGGCAAGGAGAGCTGGGTGGCGTTCGTCAGGCACGCGAAGGCCCCCGAGCTCCCCGTCGTCCTGCTCGAGGACGTCGCAGCCCTCACCGGACTCTTCTTCGCCTTCATCGGCGTCGGGCTCACGGCTCTCACGGGCAACGGAGTCTGGGACGCCATCGGCACCCTGGCGATCGGCGCGCTCCTCATCCTCGTGGCCGTCGTCCTGGGCATCGAGACCAAGAGCCTGCTCGTGGGCGAAGGCGCCAACCTGGCCGACTCCGCCGCCATCGAAGACGCCATCCTGGCCGGCGGCGAGACCGACCGAATCATCCACATGAAGACGCTCTACCTCGGCCCCGATGAGATCCTCGTGGGGGCGAAGATCGCCATCGACGGCGACCAGCGCTTCGCCGAGGTCGCCGCCGGCATCGACGCCATCGAGAAGCGCATCCGCGCGGCCGTGCCCGCCGCACGCACGGTCTACCTCGAGCCCGACGTCTACCACCCCAGCACCGACCCGGCTCCGCCCACCGACGCCATCGTCTTCAAGGGTCTGGAGTGACGGGCGCCACGCCGAGCTCCGCTCGCACCACCCGCACGGCCGTCGTCCTCCGGCACGATGCCGGCATCGGGCTCGGGAACCTCGGTCCCGTGCTCGTCGAGCACGGCTACGAGGTGCAGATCGTCGACACCCCCGCCGCCGACCTGAACGCCATCGATCCCGCCGCCGCCGACCTCGTCGTCGTGCTCGGCGGAGACGAGGGTGCCTACGAGGGCGCGCTGCATCCGTTCATCGATGCCGAGATCACTCTGCTGAGGAAGCGCATCGCGGCCGAGCGCCCCATCTTCGGCGTCTGCCTCGGAGCCCAGCTGCTGGCCGAGTCCCTCGGCGGCTCGGCCTACAAGGGCCCGACGACCGAGGTCGGCTATCTCGAGGTCGTGCCGACGGATGCCGGAGACTCATCTCCCGTTCGCCACTTCCGCGGCGTTCCCGTCGTGCAGTGGCACGGCGACACCTACGACCTGCCCGAGGGCATCACGACCCTCGCAACGTCGGGTCAGTACTCCAACCAGGCCTTCGCCATCGACGAGTGGCTGCTCGCCGTGCAGTTCCACCCCGAGGTCACGGCCGAGATGCACGAGGACTGGCTGCAGCGCTGGGGTGCCGAGTTGCCCGACCACGGGCTCACGGCCGACGGGCTGCGGGCGGATCGAGCGCGCTACTCGGATGCCATGCAGCGTGCGTCGCGGGCGCTGCTGGGCGAGTACCTGGACGGGATCGCGCTCGCTGAGGCAGGCGCGCAGTCCACACACGCTTCCGCTCGCTGAGGACCGAGCGAAGCGACCGTCCGACGTCCCGCTCGCTGAGGACCGAGCGAAGCGACCGTCCGAAGCGTTGTCGGCGCGGCTTCCGGCGCTTCGACCGCGGACTTCGTCCGGGCCTCAGCGAGCGGTTCGGCGCCGCGGCCTACTCGACCAGCGGTGGGCGCCGCTTCCCCTCGAAGAAGTCGAGCAGGATTCGCGAGCACTCGGCCTCCTCGACGCCGGCGAAGACCTCGGCGCGGTGGTTGAGCCTGCGGTCGCGCAGCACGTCGTACAACGAGCCCGAGGCGCCGGCCTTCTCGTCCCAGGCGCCGAACACGACGACGGGCAGGCGTGCCGCCAGGATCGCCCCCGCGCACATGACGCAGGGCTCGAGCGTCACCGTGAGCGTGCAGCCCTCGAGGTGCCAGTCGCCGAGGGCCGCCGCGGCCTCGCGAATCGCCACGATCTCGGCGTGAGCAGTCGGGTCGTTGGTGAGCTCGCGCTCGTTGCGGCCTCGCCCGATCACACGGCCGGCGGCATCCGTCACCACCGCCCCGACGGGGACGTCGCCGCCCGCTAGGGCAACCCGGGCCTCGTCGAGTGCGAGCAGCATGAGCGCGCTGTGCGCGTCGGAAGACCCCATGGGCCGCCACCTCCTGCTCGAACTAGGATGAGCCTATGCGAGTCCACGTTGCCGACCACCCGCTCATCACTCACAAGCTGACGGTTCTCCGCGACAAGGACACCCCTTCGCCGGTCTTCCGCTCGCTCGTCGATGAGCTCATGACGCTGCTGGCCTATGAGGCGACTCGCGACGTGCGCGTCGAGCCGCACACCATCCAGACGCCCGTTGCCGAGACCACCGGCGTGCGCATCAGCGAGCCCCGGCCGCTCGTCGTTCCCATCCTGCGAGCCGGCCTCGGCATGCTCGAGGGCATGGTGAAGCTGCTCCCCACCGCCGAGGTCGGCTTCCTCGGCATGGCGCGCAACGAGGTCACCCTCGAGCCCACCACGTACGCCGAGCGCCTGCCCGACGACCTCTCCGCCCGCCAGTGCTTCGTGCTCGACCCGATGCTCGCCACCGGCGGCTCGCTCGCCGCGGCGATCCAGTTCCTGTTCGACCGTGGGGCGCAGGACGTCACCGCGATCTGCATCCTGGCCGCTCCAGAAGGCCTCGCCGCGGTCGAGAAGGCCTTCGAGGGTCACGACGTCACGATCGTCCTCGGCGCTGTCGACGACCACCTGAACGAGCACGGCTACATCGTCCCCGGACTGGGCGACGCGGGCGACCGGCTCTACGGACTCGTGTAGGGCGAATATTCTTCGGTCGACGACACGCCGTCGCCGCATCCGATCAAGAAAATCCGATGGAACTCGCTTTCATCGGTTTTTCTTTGCCCATTAGTCCGTCGATGACGGATGCTGCCACGCCGTGCGCCCTTCAGCGCACCTGATGCGGTCGCGTGTCCGTCATGCGCCGACAGTGAATTGACACATCTCGTCACAGTGGTTTTACTGACCATCATGACCAAGAACGCACACCCCCTGACCTCGCTCGAGGCCCAGAGGCATGCCGGCATGATGATGCCCGGCCGTGCGCGCATGTGTTGTCGAATGTGCAGCTGACACCAGCACCGACCGCCGAGTCCCGTAGCGGACTCCCGAGGCCTTCCGGCCGCCATTCACCGAACCCCTCTCGTCGCCCCTCACCCGCGACAGGTTCATCACAGCACCATCCTCTCTGAAGGACTTCTCATGTCGATCGCCCAGTACACCTCACCCGACTCGCTCACCGATCTCGCCGCAGAGGCCCCGACGCAGCCGCCCCGCGTTCGCGCCGTGCCGGACGGAACCGAGGCGCGCGGCTTCGTGCTCTACGTCGGGTTCGACGAGGCCAAGGCAGCCGCGTCCGGAACCACGCTCCACCGCGTCGTCGAGGCTCTGAAGGCGCTGGCCGCCGAGGTCGCCCCCGGCTCCGAGACCTACGCCGCCGTCGCCCTCGCACCGCAGGGAGCCGGCGGACGCGACGTCGACGTCGTGCGCCTCGCCCTGCAGGACCCGTCGGCACTCGCCAAGCACCGCCAGACTCCGGATGCCGCCGATCGCCACCCCGCCGGCGTGATCGTCGACATCTCACGCAAGCGCGTCCTCCTCGACGGCGAATCGGCCGGGCTCACCTACAAGGAGTTCGAGCTGCTGCAGTACCTGGTGCTGCGCGAGGGCCGCACCATCGAGCGCGCCGAGCTCATCTCATCGCTCTGGGATGCCGCGGGCGACGACGAGGTGCCGAACGAGCGCACCATCGACGTGCACGTGCGGCGTCTGCGCGCCAAGCTCGGCGCCTACGAGGACATCGTGCGCACAGTGCGCGGCGTCGGTTACCGCTTCGATCGCCACGCGGATGTCTCCATCCGTCAGGCCTCGACCCCGAGCCCTGACCTGTACTGAGCCGGTCAGAGGCCGCTTCGACCGCGGACTTCGTCCGGGCCCCAACGAGCGGTGCTCATGCACCCGCTCGCTGAGGGCCGGTCGAAGCCACCACCTGAAGCGGGCGCCGCTCAGTGCTCGTGAGCTCCCGAGAGCTTGAACGCCAGACGGCCGTGGGTGTAGCCGCCGCCGGCCCTGATCGCCGTGGCGACCCAGGCCGCCTCGGCGAGCTCGGCCTCGTCGGCTCCGGCCTTGACGGCGTTCTTGCTGTGGCCGTCGATGCAGTACACGCACTGCGTGGTGATGGAGACGGCGAGCGCGATCAGTTCGCGGTACTTGAGCGGGATCGCGCGACCGTCCTTGGCGAACACGGCCTCGTCGAAGGTCGCGAACGCCGCGAGGATGTCGGGCGTGTGCTCCTTGTAGACCTTGGTGTACTGGCGGTCGGTGCTCTCGAGATACTCGCTCATGTCATCAGTCAAGCCGACGGTCCGAGCGCATCCACGCAAGCGTGACGCCCCGTGACACGAGCGTTCGCCGTGTTACGACCGCGGTTGTCAACGTCGGCCGCCGCTCTCAGGCTGGTGCAACGCGATCACGGAGCAGGCACGCTCCGACCAGGCGGGCACGTTCGACAAGGAGCACTGAGAGTCATGACCAGAACCATCGCCGTCGCCCTCGATGGAGCCGGCTGGCATCCGGCGGCCTGGCGCGAATCCGACGCCCGGCCCCGCGACCTGTTCACGGCCGGGTACTGGCTCGACCTCGTGCGCACGGCCGAGAGGGGCGGAGTCGACTTCGTCACCATCGAGGACTCGCTCGGCCTGCAGTCGGCGGCATTCGCCCGCCCCGATGATCGCATCGACCACGTGCGCGGCCGCCTCGACGCCCTACTCATCGCCTCCTTCGTCGCGCCGCTCACCGGCCGCATCGGGCTCATCCCGACCGTCACGACGACCCACACCGAGCCGTTCCACGTGGCCACGGCCCTGCAGACCCTCGACTTCGCCAGTCTCGGCCGTGCCGGCTGGCGAGCTCAGGTCTCGGCCGGCGCCGCGGATGCCGCCCTCATCGGCCGGCGTTCGTTCCCGTCGCTGACCATCGACCAGCTGAGCTCCGCCGAGGGCATCGCGCTGGAGAAGCGTCTGTTCGCCGAGGCCCGCGACGCCATCGAGGTGGTGCGCCGCCTCTGGGACAGCTGGGAGGACGACGCCATCATCCGCGATGCGTCCACCGGCCGCTTCATCGACCGCGACAAGCTGCACTACGCCGACTTCGAGGGCGAGTACTTCAGCGTGAAGGGCACCTCGATCACGCCGCGCTCCCCGCAGGGCCAGCCCCTCGTGACGGTGCTCGCGCACCAGCGCATCCCCTACGAACTGGCCGCGACCAGTGCCGACATCGTCTACGTCACCCCGCACACCGACGCCGACGCCGTGTTCATCCGCGACGAAGTGCGCGACGCCGAGGTGCGCGTGGGTCGCGGCGGCCGCTCACTGGCGCTCTACGCCGACCTCGTCGTGCTGCTCGAGGACTCGCCTGCCGCCGCACGGTCGACCCTCGACCGGCTCGACGAGCAGAACGGCACGCCGCTCGCATCCGACGCCCTGATCTTCGCCGGCACACCCGACGAACTCATCGATCAGCTCGACGCCTGGACGGCACTCGGCTACGAGGGCTTCAGGCTGCGCCCGGCCCGCCTGCCGCGCGACCTGGTGACCATCACCGAGAAGGTACTCCCCCGGCTCGAGCGCGAGGGCGCAGCGGCAACCGACGGCCAGACCCTCCGCGAGCGCCTCGGCTTCGGCCGTGCCGAGAACCGCTATGCCGCAGCGCCCGCCACCCGCACGCCATCCACGAGCACCGAGGAGACCGCAGCATGACCACGACGCCCCGACGGGTGCACCTGGCCGCCCACTTCCCGGGTGTGAACAACACCACCATCTGGAGCGACCCGCGCTCGCTCAGCCAGGTCGACTTCTCCTCCTTCGAGCATTTCGCCCGCAACGCCGAGCGCGGCCGCTTCGATTACCTCTTCCTCGCGGAGGGCCTGAGGCTGCGCGAGCACCGCGGGCTCATCCACGACCTCGACGTCGTCGGCCGGCCGAACACCCTCGCCATCCTCGCGGCGGTGGCCGCCGTCACCGAGCACATCGGCCTGGTCGGCACCCTCAGCGCCACCTTCAACGAGCCCTGCGAACTGGCACGCCAGCTTGCCACCCTCGACCACCTCTCGAACGGTCGCGCCGGCTGGAACGTGGTGACCTCATCCGATGCCTTCCACGGCGCGAACTTCCGCCGGGGCGGCTTCCTCGATCACGGCGACCGCTACACCCGCGCCGCCGAGTTCGTGAGCCTGGCCAAGGAGTTCTGGGACAGCTGGAGCGAGGGCGCCCTGGTGGCGGATGCAACCACCGGACGTTTCCTCTCCGACGACGCCATCGACACCGTCAGCCACCACGGAGCGCAGTTCGACGTGACGGGTCGGTCCAGCGTTCCGCGCAGCCCGCAGGGCTACCCCGTGATCGTGCAGGCCGGCGACTCCCCCGACGGCCGCGACTTCGCCGCCCGTCACGCCGAGGTCATCTTCTCGCTGCACAGCGCGTTCGAGGACGGTCGCACCTTCTACTCGGACGTCAAGGGACGCCTGGCCGGATGGGGTCGCACCGAGGACTCGCTGAAGATCCTGCCCGGGGCCACCTTCGTCATCGGCGATTCGGCCGCGGATGCGGCGGAGAAAGCGCGCGAGACCACCCTCGCCCAGGTCAGTCACCAGACCGCGATCTCCACGCTCGAGCAGGTGTGGGGTCGCGACCTCAGCTCCTACGACGCCGACGGTCCGCTGCCGGAGGTGGAGCCCGACCTCGACGGCCCCGGCATCTCGCGCGGGCGCGCGCGGCACACCCGCGACGTCGGCGCGCTCGTCGCATCGTGGCGCGAGTTGGCCGCGGCCGAGAACCTCAGCATCCGGGAACTGGTCATCCGCACGACGGGACGGCAGAGCTTCGTCGGCACGCCAGAGCACATCGCCGCCGAGATCGACCGCTTAGTGCAGCACCGCGCCAGCGACGGCTTCGTCATCGTGCCGACCACGAATCCCTACGGCCTCGACGAGTTCGTCGATCGCGTCATCCCGTTGCTGCAGGAGCGCGGCGTGTACCGCACCGAGTACACCGAGGGCGCGACCCTGCGCGACAACCTCGAGCTGCCCGAGCCGCAGCCGGCCCGGGTCGAGGCCCGCGAGGTCGGCTGAGCAGCCCGGCGACCGGCCGCGCGGCCGCCACCGGCCGCATCAGGTCTCCGTCCGACCTGCGCTTCGACCGCGGACTTCGTCCGGGTCTCAGCGAGCGGGTTGAGCCGCTCGTCCTCGCTCAGGCCGGCTCGAGTGCCCGCTCGTCGCGCACTCGAGCCGCCTGCGCGAGAAGGGCGAGCGCCAGAGCGTCGTTCTGGCGGAACGGCAGGGCGTTGATGCCGGGCCGTGTGAAAGCGCCGGATTCGGGGGCCGCGGTGAAGCTGCCGACGGCGAAGACCGACGGATGCTCCCGGCCGAGGTCGTCGACGACCCTCGAGTGCTCGGGGTGGACGGTGATCCGCTCCGCTCCTGCACCGCGGGACACCAGCTCGCGGAGCACGGGGTTGACGCTCGCCGCCGCGTTCGACTCGGGCAGCCAGGCGTCCACCAGGGCGGCGGCCGTCACCGATCCGGGGGTGCTCGGGCTGTCGGCGACGAAGCCGACGCCCTCTTCGGCCCGCACACGCACGTCCGGCCCGAGGAATCGCACGAGGCCGCCCTCCGCGAGAGCGAGCAGCTCCTCGAGTCGATGCCCGGGCGGGCCGCTGGCCACATAGGAGAAGTAGTGGTGCCAGTCACGCGGCAGCGTCTGGGTGCGCGTGCGCTCGTTCCAGGCGTCGCGCGGGATCTCGGCGACGGCCATGAACGCGTAGAGCGTCGCGAGGAAGAGTCCCTGGGTCGCGCTGTGCCGCTGCTCGGTGCGTAGGGCGAGGTCGTCGGCGATGTGCGCACGCACGCGCTCCTGCAGCTCGGCGGACGAGGCGAATCTCTCCTGCCCGAGCGGCCGGTCGAAGCTCACGAGAGCGAATCGGTCTGCGGCATCCGGAACCGCCTGCGCGATGACCTCCAGCAGCTCGGCCGAGTTCCACGGCAGGCTCCGGATGCGCTCACTGACCTCCGCCCACTCGGCGGCGATCCGATCGGGATGCCCGGTGAACAGCTCGCGGTAGTAGCCGAGCAGCTGCTCGGTGGCCACGAGGGGCCAGACATCGCGGTCGAAGTCGAGGGTGCCGGATGCCGCCCCCAGCGCGGCGATGTGCTCGGGCGTCAGCACCTCCAGCCGGGGTGCATCGCCCTGCAGCGCCGACGTGATCTTCGACCGATACGGCACTCCGCGACGGGAACCCAGGTGCGCGATCGGCTCCTGTCCGGACGCGACATAGGCGAGCCGTCCGTCCGCGCCGCGCGAGAACGAGCCGCCGCGCCCCTCGAACAGCAGCACCACGAGGTCGGTGGCGGCGAGGCCCATGCCACGCACGATCACATTCCGGCCGGCACTGATGCGGCTGAGGTCGGCGTCGGCGGTGAAGTCGGGGGCGACGTAGGTGAAGCCGTTGCGGCCGGCGAAGGCCAGCAACTGCCGCTCGCGCTCGCCCTGCTCGCGGGCGTTGTGGCCGACGGCGTAGACCACGATGTCGGCGTCGAGGGTCTCACCGGTGTCGAGCTCGACGCGGTGGGCGTGGGTGCCCTCGTCGGCCCCGCCCACCACCGAGAGCACCGTCGCTGCGAGAACAGTGACCGCGAGCGACTCCGGCGCATCGCGCACGATCGACTCGTGGAACCAGCCCAGGTAGGCGCTGTTGAGGCGCCTGGTCGGGAAGCTCCCACCCTGCAATGCGGCGATCTCGGCCTGCACCGCGGCATCCGTCACGGTGACTTCGGGTCGAAGGCCGGACCGCACCTCCTCGGCCCACTCGATCAGCGACGGTCCCGGCGTCACGGGCCCGGCGATACGGCAGGACTCGTCGGTGAAGACCGTCACGTCCTTCGCCATCGAGTTGAGCTTGAGCAGGGGTGACTGGTCATGACGCCAGATACGACCGGCTCCCGGCGGATGCGGGTCGACCAGGGTGACATGCAGCGGCGTCGCGTCGCCGCGGTTCGAGGTGTCGGCCTGATTCGCCGACAGGCGCTCGAGGAGCATGACGGCGCGCGGGCCCGCCCCCACGATGACTATGCGCACGGCGTCGTCCATGGCAGCACGGCTCCCTTCGCGCGGGCCTGTCCGGCTCGGCATCGTGCGAAGCTAACGGAGCGACGGATTCCGCAGCAATGCGCTGCGTCACGAACGCGTCATGCGTCGACACCGCGGGTAACACAGCTCCCTCTCACGGTCGAGTCAGCACAATCGAAGGTAGAGAGAAAGGATCGCCAGCGAGTGACATCCCCCATCGAGATCCGCCCAGCACACCCCGACGAATACGACGAGGTCGGGCGCGTCACCGAGCGCGCCTTCGCCGACGGGCCGTACGGGCATCTCCCCGTGACGACCGAGCGCCGGGAGCTCGTGAACGACGTCGCGGCGCGGGCGGCATCGGGCACCGTGCTGGTGGCCGTGGGGTCAGACGGCGCCATCCTCGGAACCGCCACGCTGCTGCGTGCTGGAACGCCGCAGTCGCGCCTGGCCGTCGGCGAGGAGGCAGAGCTGCGCCTGCTCGGCGTCGTGGCCGAGACGCGCGGGCTCGGGCTCGGTCGCTCGCTCGCCCTCGCAGCCGAGGAGGTCGCCCTCGGCTGGGGTGCGGCATCCGTGGTCCTCGACACCGGAACCCGCAATCTCGTGTCGCAGACCCTGTACCGAACCCTCGGCTACGAGCTGATCCCGAACCGATCGGCCGAGCCCGACGGCTCGCCCATCCAGCATGTCGAATTCGTCAAGCCTCTGCGCGATCGCGACGACGTCCTGGTGAGGCTGGTGCGTCCCGACGAGTACGAGGCCGCCGCCGACCTCTCCGAGCGCGCCTACACGAGCGAGTACGACATCACCGAGAGCTACCGCACCTCGATCAGGCAGATCGCCGAGCGGGCGCGGGAGCACCAGGTGTGGGTGGCCGTAGACTCGGTCTCGGGGACCCTGCTCGGCGCCGTCGCGACGCCGCGACCCGGCCACAGCATCTCGCCGCTCGCCCGGGACGGCGAACTCGACTTCAGGCTCCTTGCCGTCGACCCGCCTGCTCGCGGCCGTGGCATCGGCGCACTGCTGACGCGGCACGTCATCGAGCTCGCGCGCCTCAGACGCCTCGACCACGTCGTCATGAACAGCGGCCAGCAGATGGTGGGCGCCCACAGGCTCTACGAGAGGCTCGGATTCGGCCGTCTGCCGGAGCGCGAAGGCTCCATCACCGAGGGCGGTCGCACGATCCAGCTGCTCGCGTTCACCATTCCGGTCGGGGCCGCCTGATGACCACGACGGATACCGATGTCGTCGTCATCGGCGGCGGAGCGATGGGCTCGGCCACGGCCTGGCAGCTCGCGAGCCGCGGCACGCGGGTCACGCTCCTCGAGCGTTTCTCCCCCGGGCATGCCCAGGGTGCTTCGCACGGCGCCTCCCGCAACTTCAACGTCAGCTACGGCGATCCGGTGCACCTCGCGCTCCTGGTCGAGTCGCTGCGCCTCTGGCGCGAACTCGAGGACGAGACGGATGCCGCCCTCCTCGCTCAGGTCGGCATCGTCAACCACGGCGACAATCCCGAGCTCGACGCCGTGCACGCCGGCCTCGAGTCCGTCGGCATCCCGAGCGAGTTCCTCCCGGCATCCGAGGCCGCGGCCCGATGGCCCGGACTGCGCTTCGAGACCCGCGTGCTCCACACGCCGACGGCAGGTCGGCTGAACGCCGATGCCTCGGTCGCAGCCCTGCAGCAGGCCGCTCGCGCACGCGGTGCCGAGGTACGCCACGACACCCGTGTGCTCGCCGTCGAGGCGCTCGGCGAGCACCGGGTGCGTGTCACGACGGAGACAGGCACGATCACCGCTCGTCACGCCGTCGTCACGGCCGGTGCGTGGACGCAGAAGCTGTTGGACGGCATCGTCGACCTTCCGCCGCTCGTGGTCACGCAGGAGCAGCCGGCGCACTTCGCCGTGCTCGACACCTCCTTCGAGTGGCCGGGCTTCAACCACCGGCCCGGAGCGGAGGACACCTGGTGGTACTCGGGCGTCTACGGCATGCACACGCCGGGCGAGGGTATCAAGGCCGGGTGGCACGGCGTCGGTCCCGTCGTCGATCCCGATGCGCGCGACTTCACCTCCGAGCCCGTCCAGCTGGCGGCCCTGCGCCGCTACGCGCGTGAATGGCTGCCTGGAGCGGATGCGGATGCCGCAGTCGAGATCAGCTGCACCTACACGACCACACCGGACTCGACGTTCATCCTCGACTCCGCCGGCCCGATCACCGTCGGTGCCGGATTCTCGGGCCACGGATTCAAGTTCACGCCCTCGATCGGCCGGGTGCTCGCCGACCTCACCATCGGACGGGCCGCCCCGGGAGTATTCTCGCTGGGGCGATTCTCGCCCGGCGGAGCCTGACCTCCCCGCCCCGGACGCGGCCCATCCTCGCCGCGCGCCATTCTGTGGGGGTCTGCGCCAACCGAATGGGCGCAGAACCACGCGAAACGGCGCGCAGTCAGAACCACCGAAGGAGAACACCATGGCGGAGACCCCGTCGCTCACGATCGAGTCCGTCGACTGGGATGACGCGCGCGCCGACGCGCTGCGCGCTGCCATGGACGAGGAGATGGGCGCGCGGTACGCCTCGGCTTGGGACGACTGGGATCCGGCTGCCGCCGAGGAGGCGCGGAAGGCGCTGGCGCTGAACCCGGCCGACATCCGTGCGACCTACCTGGCCGTCGTCGACGGCGAGGCCGTCGGCCACGCGGCCCTGCGCCGTCTCGGCGAGGAGTGGGAGCTGAAGCGCGTCGTCACCCTGCCCAGCCACCGCGGTCATGGCATCTCGAGATCGCTGATCGCGGCCGTGGAAGCTGCGGCCGTCGCGGAGGGCGCGACGCGGCTCATCCTGCAGACCGGCGACCGCCAGCCCGAGGCCGTGCGCCTCTACGAGTGGCTCGGCTACACCCCGATCCCCGTCTACCCGCCGTACGACGCTCTTCCGATGTCGCTCTGCTTCGCCCGCGAGCTGGTCTGACCGTTCGCAGCCGCCTCCCGCCGCTGAGACCCGGACGAAGTCCGCGGTCGAAGCGCACCGGCCGAGCCGTGCACGCAGCGAGCGGCGGGAGGAGCGCCGCGCCCGCATGTGGTCTCGATACGGCTGCTCGCTGCGATCACGGCCTGCGCGAGCGGCGACCCGAGAGAGTAGCCTCCTGTCACCGAGCAGAAGGGAGTTCTCATGACGGACAAGACGCCCGAGGAAGAGCGCATCCAGAAGGAACAAGAGCGACGCGATGCCGAGAAGGCCCGCCTCGAAGCCGAGGAGGAGCGACGCTTGGAGTGACGCGCCCACGAACACGAACGGCCCTCTCCCACACGCGGGAGAGAGGCCGTTCGCCGTTCAGTCCCAGTAGGTCAACCGCGAGGAAGGCCGGCCGGATTGACCTCGCTCTCCTCGATGCCCTCGGACTCCAGACCCCAACGCTTGAGGATCTCGTCGTACTGGCCGTTCTCGATGGCGTAGTTCAGCACGATGCTGACGGCTTCGATGAGACCGTTGCCCTTGGCGGTGCCGGCGGCGATCTGCGCATTGGCCGGGTAGCCGCCGTTCACGAGGCCGACGAGCTTCGTCTTCCCGTCGACAGCCGCCTTGTACGCGGCCGTCGCGTTCGGGCCGAAGGTCGCGTCGACGCGACCGGACTGCAGGGCGAGGGTGCCGGCTGCGTCGTCGTCGAAGTACTGGAAGTCGACGGGGTCGAGCCCGGCGGCCCTGTTCTCCTCGTCCCAGGCAAGCAGGATCTTCTCCTGGTTGGTGCCGGAGCCGACGATGATGGACAGGCCGGCGACATCCGCGGCATCCTTGATCGAGGTGATGTCGCTGTCACTGCGCACGTAGAAGCCGAGCTCGTCGTTGCGGTACGAGGCGAAGTCGAACAGATCCTTTCGCTCCTCGGTCACGGTGACGTTCGCGGTGATGAGGTCGTACTTGCCCGACTGGATGCCGAGAGGCCAGTCGGCCCACGCCGCGACCTCGCTCTTGAGCTTCAGTCCCAGACCGTCGGCGATGAGCTGGCCGAAGTCGGGCTCGCTGCCGAGCAGGGTGGCATTGTCGTCCTCGGCGAGGAAGCCGAGTGGCGGGATGTAGGCACTGCCGACGACGGTGAGCGATCCGGACGTGACGGGCTCGAAGCCACTGGCCTTCAGCGCGGCGACGGCATCGGGAACGGGATCGATGCGCGGGCGCCCTTCGACGTTCTTGCTCGTGAGGTCGAACTCGAGCGCGGCCGAGGTGGGCGTCGGTGCCGGAGCCGCCTCGGCCGAGCCAGCGCCGGCCCCGTTGACCGCGACTGCGGCGATGATGCCGCCGACGATCGCGACGACGGCGACGCCACCGACGATCACGCCGACCTTCTTCTTGTTGACTGCCATGATGTGCCTCTTCTCCTGATGTGGGATCCGCGGCGCCGGAGTGGGCGCGCGGGGTCTGCCCTCCCGGCCGATGCATGCCGAGAGGAACGTGTGGGTGGGGCTGGGGAGCCTCGGTCAGAGCACCTTCCGCAGGAAGTCCTGGGTGCGCGGATGCTGCGGATGCAGGAGCACGCGCGCCGGCGTCCCCTGCTCGAGCACGCGCCCGCCGTCGAGGAAGACCACGCGATCGGCCACCTCCCGGGCGAACCCGATCTCGTGGGTCACGATGACGAGCGTCGTGCCGAGCTTCGTGAGCTCACCGATCACGGCGAGCACCTCGCCGACGAGTTCCGGGTCGAGGGCGCTGGTCGGCTCGTCGAACGACAGAACCTTCGGCTTCAGTGCGAGCGCGCGAGCGATGGCGACCCGCTGCTGCTGTCCGCCCGAGAGTTGGCGCGGGTAGTGGTCGGCCTTGTCGGAGAGCCCGACCCGCGCCAGCAGTCCTAGCGCGAGCGCCCGGGCATCCGACTTGCTCAGGCGTCCGAGAGCGATGGGAGCCTCGACGATGTTCTCGATGGCCGTGAGGTGCGGGAACAGGTTGAAGTTCTGGAACACCATCCCCACCTGCGTGCGGCGCTTGAGCACCTCCTTCTCGTGCAGCTCGTAGAGCTTGTCGCCGCGACGCTCGTAGCCGATGTACTGGCCGTCGATGGTGACGGAGCCGCGGTCGACGCTCTCGAGGTGGTTGATCGCGCGCAGCAGGGTCGACTTGCCTGACCCCGACGGACCGAGCAGGGCCACGACCTCTCCAGGCTCGATGGTCAGGTCGATGTCGTGCAGCACCTCGTGTGGTCCGTACGACTTGCTGACTCCGCTGATCTCGACGAGCCCGTCGGTGCTGCGGCGCGACTGGGCAGCGGTGATGTTCTCGTCGAATGATGGCGCGAGACGGGTGGTTGTGCTCATCGGGCGGCTCCTGTCGGGGTGTCGAGCGCGGGTTCGTCGGTGACGGATGGCGTGTCGTCGAGCCGCGCCCACTGCGTGCGCACCCAGCCGGTCGCGCGCTGGATCGGCGTGGGCGGGAGCACGCGCAACGCTCCTCGCGAGAAGCGGCGCTCGATGTAGAACTGCGCGATCGACAGGATGGTCGTGATGATCGCGTACCAGACCACGGCGACGAGCAGCAGTGGAATCACCAGCTGGTTGCGGTTGTAGACCACCTGCACGGTGTAGAACAGCTCGGGCAGGGCGACCACGAAGACCACTGAGGTGCCCTTCACGAGACCGATCACCTCGTTGAAGGCGTTGGGCACGATGGCCCGGGCGGCCTGCGGCAGGATGATGCGGAAGAACCGCACGCGCCGCGGCAGGCCGAGGGCAGCCGCCGCCTCGAGCTGACCCTGGTCGACGGAGAGGATGCCGGCGCGGATGATCTCGGCCGAATAGGCGGCCTGGTGCAGTGACAGACCGAGCACGGCCGCTGCGAACGACGAGATGAGCGTGACGGTGTCGAACGACGCGAACCAGAAGTCCGTGGTGAACGGCCAGCCGAGTCCCAACTGCGGGTAGAGGTAGCCGAGGTTGTACCAGACCACCAACTGAACGACGAGCGGCACCGAGCGGAAGAACCAGATGAAGCTCCACGCCAGCGAGTTGAGCAACGGCGACTTCGACAGTCTGGCAACGGCGAGCAGGCCGCCGAGGGCGAATCCGACAGCCCCGGCGATCACGGTGAGCCAGAGCGTCAGGCCGAGGCCCTTCACGACGGCGTCGCTGAAGAAGAACTCCGCGAAGACATCCCAGCGGTACTGGCCGTTCGTCACGAGCGACCAGAGGAACTGGGCCACGAAGAACACGGCGACGGCACTCAGGATCCAGCGCGTCCAGTGCTTCGGATGCACCACCTCGAGCTGGGCGGTCGCGCCCGGCTTCGCCTGCTCCGCCGGCTCCGATGTCGGCGAGCGATCCACGGACGCTGGCGGCGCGGCGGCGAGGGCGGCATCCGGCGTGCGGGTCTGCAGCGGTGTCGAGGTCTCAGGCGGCGTCATGGCTGACTTCCTTCCGGTGGGTGATGCCCAGAAGGTATGTCGGGGCCGCAGGCCCTGACCAGCGCGATGTTTCACAGTTCGTCACTATCGTCACGAACTGTCACAGCGGCGACGGATGCTGGCACCGGGGGCGTGCGCATGCAATGGCGCCCCGCCCGGTGACGCGCTTCGGGCGGTCGCGTCGCACGGCCCTCTGCGAGATCCGCTCGCTGAGAACCGGACGAAGTCCGCGTTCGAAGCGCAGCGAGCCGGGGGCTACTCCCCGGCGTCCGGCGCGTGCAGCTCGATGCTGATCTGGTCGGCGTCGAGCGACTGGAGCGCCCAGGTGAGTGCGCCCGACGAGTAGGTTCCCGCCTTCTGCAGCTCGAGGAGGCGCAGCCGCTGTGCATCGATCATCTCCACGCGTATGGCACGAACCCGATCGAAGTCCGCCTTCGGATCCGGCACGTCGGATGCGGTCTCGTCGGTACTGCGGCGCATCATCTCGCGCGGGTCGATGCCCTTGTCGGTGAGGACCTTCAGGGACACCTCCCTGAGCTCGGCCGAGAGTCGCTCACGCTCCTCGATGTTCACGCCGATGCCCGTGAGCCCTAGTCGGCGGGCGAGCCAGCCGAGGGTTCCGCCCTGGATGAGCAGCGACAGCGCCGCCACGACGAAGGCGATGAGCACGAGCAGCGATCGAGACTCCGTGTCCTGGGGCAGGGTCTGCGCTGCCGCGAGGGTCACGACGCCGCGCATGCCGGCCCAGACCACGACGGCGCCCTGCCTGACTCCGAGGGGCTCGGCCTGCATGTAGTCCGCGTCGGCGACGTAGCGCACCACTCGGTCGCGGAACCTGTCGGCGTCGCCGGGCCGCAGCTTCGGGATCGGGCGATCCTCCATGCGGGTCGGATCCCCAGGCGGCATGCCACGACTGCGCCGGGGATCGCCGCCGGCCTGCCCGTCGCCGAGCGCCGGCGTGCCAGCCTCCATCCGGTCGATGCGCTCCTGGATCGCACCGAACTGCTCGGTCCGCGCCGCCTTGCGCTTGGCCGAGCGGGCAAGACCCTGCAGCAGCGGGACCACGTAGGCGGTTCGGACCAGGACCGTGGCCACCAGGGCCAGTGCGCCGATCCAGAGTGCGGTCCAGAGTCCGTTGTCCGCCGTGCCGACATCGTCGAGCAGCGTCCAGAGTTCGAGGCCCATCACCAGGAAGACCGCACCCTCGAGCAACAGCTCGATGGTGCGCCAGTTCTGGGCATCCGAGAATCGATGAGCCGGTGTGAGCCAGCGCGGCGCGCCGATTCCGGTGACGAGTCCGGCTGCCACGGCCGCCACGAGGCCGGAGGCTCCGAGCACCTCGGCGGGCACTGAGGCGATGAACGGGATCGTGAACGAGATGGCGGTGTTGACCGCCGCGTCCTTCACGCGGTGCCGCAGCCGCAGGTTGAGCCAGCCGACGACGACCCCGATCACGACGGCCACCGCGACGGCGTAGGCGAAGTCCCCCAGGACGCCCCAGAACGAAACTGTGGCGGCCGTCGCGGCGATGGCCGAGCGCAGCAGCACCAGCGCCGTCGCGTCGTTCAGCAGGCTCTCGCCCTCGAGCACGGCGACGATGCGCGGCGAGACGCCGAGCTTCTTGACGATCGAGGTCGCCACGGCATCCGTCGGACTGACGATGGCGCCGAGGGCGATGGCGGCCGCCAGCCCGAGCCCCGGGATGAGCCACGCGAACAGGAGGCCGAGGAGCACCGAGCTCACGACGACCAGAATGACGGAGAGGCCTGCGATGGCCCGGAAGTCGCGGCGGAACTCCATCGTGGGCATCGACACCGCAGCGGAGTAGAGCAGGGGCGGCAGGACACCGGCGAGGATCCACTCGGGCTCGATCTCGATGTCGCCGACGAACGGAAGCAGACTCACACCGATGCCGAGCACGACGAGCAGCAGCGGTGCCGCGACACCGAGCTTGCCCGAGGCCTGTGCAGCGAGCACGATGGCGAGCACACCCAGCACCCCGATGACCAGCACGTCCATGCGTTCCCCCTCGAGTACCCGCAGCGCGGATCAGTTGTCGCCGGGCTCCCGCAGAGCGCGTGCGTGGGCGGCCATCCCGTCGGCGGCCGCTTCAAGATACCCGTTGATGAGCTCGCGCTCCTGGGGTGTGTAGCGGGCCAGCAGGTCCGACGAGATCTTCCCGAGCGGGCCGAAGAACTGCTCGGCCACTTTCATGCTCGCGTCTGCGTAGTACAGGTGCACGCGACGGCGGTCCTCGTCGTCCCGGCGGCGCTCGAGGTGACCGGCCCGTTCCAACCGGTCGACGAGGCCAGTTGTCGCCGCAGAGCTCAACCGCACGGCAGCTCCGAGCTGACCCGGGGTCAGCGGCGACCCGGCTCTCTCCGCGTTCATCACGGCGAGGAGCGCCTCGAGATCGATCTGGTGGAGGCCCTGCAGCGTGGCGAAGGCGCTGGAGACCTGCTCGGTCGCCGAGTGCAGTCGCTGGTGGGCGCGGGTGATCCGTCGAAGGCTCCCCGCCTCGACACCCGTCTCATCCTCGACGCCCATTTCGTCCACGGTCTCATTGTGACTGAAGCCGGGCGGGGAATAAACTCTCGGTGACAGAGACTTACGATTACAGAGACAGAAGTACGGCGAAGGGAGCACGATGGAACCGAGACAGAACGAGACACTGCGCGAGCAGCGCCTCCGGGCCGAACGGATCGTGCGAGAGACCCTCGCGGACTTCACCCCCGAGGAGCAGGCCGTCATCACGGCTTTCCTCGACGATGTCACCGAACCGGAAGGACCCACGACGTGAGCGGGCAGCATCCGTCGGCCATCGGCGATCGTCGCCGCTGGCTCGGCCTCGTCGTCATCAGCCTCGCCGTCGCTCTGATCATCGTCGACTCCACGATCGTCAACGTGGCGATCCCGTCGATCATCGACGACCTCGACATCAGCTCCACGCAGGTGCAGTGGGTGCAGGAGAGCTACACCCTCGTCTTCGCCGCACTGCTGCTGGTCTTCGGCACCCTCGCCGACCAGTGGGGACGACGACGGATGCTGATCATCGGCATCTCGATCTTCGCCCTGGCGAGCATCATGGCCGCCTTGGCGCCGACGGGCGAGTTCCTGATCTTCTCGCGCGTCATCCAGGGCATCGGCGGCGCCATGATCCTGCCGACGACGCTCTCCCTCATCAATGCGACCTTCCGGGGCAGGGAACGCGGCATCGCCTTCGCCGTCTGGGGATCGACGATCGGCGGCATGGCCGCCGTCGGACCACTGCTCGGCGGGTGGCTCACCACCGAGTACTCCTGGCGCTGGGCTTTCGGCATCAACGTGCCGCTCGGCATCCTCATCGTCGTCGGCGCCCTCTTCGCCGTCACCGAGTCGAGGGCGGCGCATCCTTCCCGCGTCGATGTCGTCGGCGCCGTGCTCTCCGTGATCACCTCGGCCAGCCTCGTCTTCGGCCTCATCGAGGGTCGCACCTACGGCTGGTGGCTCGCCGCGGACGACCTGACCATCGGCGACTGGACCTGGCCGCTCGCCATCTCACCCATCCCCATCGTCTTCGCCATCACCGTGGTGGCCGGCGCCGCATTCATCTGGTGGGGCCGCCGGCGGCAGCGGCAGGGCCAGAGCACGATGATCGCGTTCTCGCTGTTCCGGCTGGCGTCGTTCCGCAACGGCAACATCGCGGCGCTCATCGTCTCGCTCGGCGAGTTCGGCATCATCCTGTCGCTGCCGTTGTGGCTGCAGAACGTGCTCGGCTACGACGCCCTGCAGACCGGCTACGTGCTGCTCGCCCTGGCGATCGGCTCCTTCGGCGCGAGTGGCGCCGCCGGCGCGTTCGGCCATCGCTTCGCCCCCGTCTGGATCGTGCGGGCCGGCATCCTGTTCGAGATCATCGGCCTGGTGATCATCGCCCTCGTCATCTCGGTCGACACCCCGTGGTGGCAGATCGTGATCGGCCTGTTCGTCTACGGCTTCGGCGTGGGTCTCGCGACGGCTCAACTGACCGGGGTGGTGCTCGCCGATGTCCCGGTGGAGCAGAGCGGGCAGGCATCCGGAACCCAGAGCACAGCTCGCCAGTTCGGATCGGCGCTCGGCATCGCCGTGCTCGGCACCGTGCTGTTCACCTCCCTCGGCAACAGCCTCGACTCCTCCCTCGAGTCGACGATTCCGGATGCAGCCGCCCGCGAGCAGGTCGTCGACCTCGTGGTCGACAGTTCGGGTTCTGCCATCCCGGCACTGGAGGAGAAGTCGCCGGAGGCGGCGGATGCCGCGCGTGCCGCCTTCAGCGACGCCACGCGCTACTCCGCCTTCACGGCCGCCGGATTCCTCGCACTCGGCCTGCTCACCACGATCTCGCTCGGATCGGGCCGTCCGCGCGAAGATGAGGAGACGGGCTCCCCTGAGTCCGACACGGACGCGGCCCAGCCGGTCTGAGCTGAGCTGAGCTGAGCTGAGCTGAGCTGAGCTGAGCTGAGCTGAGCTGAGCGATTCTTATGGGACTCATGTGAATTCTGAGAATTCACCTGCAGGGTACTAGCGGCCGTTACCTCTTCGTTATATATTCGATTCAGCGTCAGTTGTTTGCTGTGGCGGCTGACGCGGAATGTGATTGCAGGACACTCTTGGTGCAAGGGAGAGGGCCGGTCGTTAGCCTCAACGACCGGCCCTCAATCACGTCCGGGGACAGTTCGCGGACACTCACCGGGCGCGGCGAAACCAGCTCCGCGCACCACTCGAGTCGGCTCCGGACTCGCAGAGAAGCCCAGTCCAGAGGGCTCATCCGCCCGGTGCCAGCTTGCCTGCGCACGCCTGAGGCCGCCGCCCCCTATTCTTGTACCTCGAAGGGGAGGGCAGGCATGTCGAACAAAGCAACGGCCGTCGGAGCGTGGGAGTCGCTGTTCCGCGCCCAGGTCGCTGTGATGCGGACCCTCACCCACGAGTTCCCGGCTCACGACATCTCGTTCAACGAGTACGACGTGATGTTCAACATCTCGCGTCAACCCGGACGAAGCCTGCGCCTGCGCGACCTCAACAAGCACGTGCTGCTCACCCAGCCCAGCGTGAGCCGCCTCGTCGACCGCCTCGTGTCCCGCGGCTTCCTCGACAAGATCACCGATCCGAGCGACGGCCGGGGTGCCATCGTCACGCTGACCGACACCGGCTACGACGCCTACCGCCGAGTGGCCGTCGAGCATGCCGAGTCGATTCGCCAGCGCGTCGGCACCATGCTCGACAACGCCGAGCTGACCGAGCTCGCCCGCCTCTGCGACAAGCTGCGCGGCGCCGAGGGCTGAACACTCCCGCCCCACTCCCGCCCGCAGAGGGCCAAGCGAAGCGACCGCGCGACGCGCGTCCGCAGAGCGGTCGCTTCGACCGCGGCTTCGCCCGGGCCTCAGCGGGCGGTGGGGGTTGAAGAAACGATGGGACGGAGACCCTACTCCCCGCCCCATCGCGGCAGTCCCTCGCAGGATTGCCATCTCGGCCGGGCTACCCGAACATGGCCCGTCGAGAGCACACCGATGGCGCGCCACACAGGCTCCCTGATACCGCGCGAAGCGCAGTCGGGGCATGACCGAGCACAGCCGGAGCGGGGTGCTCCAGTGTGGGCAGACGGAGTTCGGGCTCCATGTCCACGTGCCTTTCGGGTCGGCTGACGTGTGTGCCGTCACAGGAGTGCGCTAGGGGCGGCGCTCGGTAGTGACGCGTAATCGGGTTGGGGTATCCGCGTGGCAGATACCTTGAGGTGAGCCTAGTGTCCCGGGTGCCCCACCACAAAGTACCCCGAGTGGGGGGTGTCGTCATCCGCTGAGGACGGCGCTGCTACTGAAAACCCCGGTGAGATCGCCGGAATTCGCCGGGGTACAGGGGACGGCATAAAGGGGGACCCGGGGCCTCGAATCGGGCCATCGTGGTACATCATCGATCTCGTGGCGCACCCGGGCCGATAGTCGATCTCGTGCAACAGACCCAGCGCAAGCGCTGTTTCGAGGGCGTTACGGGCATTTTCCGTGCGTCGCACGCCAGACCCGTGCATCCAGGGCGGGGAAATCACTGCTCCATCCCGCGCCGACCCCTTCTCGTGTGACACCACTACTGGGTGCAGAGTATCCGGGGTACATCGCTAGGTCGGTCGTTATGCGGACATATACAGTCGGCCGAGGTACACGTCAAGGTGACGAGTACTCAGCACGAGCCCTACATCAGTGTTCCGCCTCGCGTGAGGCGCGACTTCGGGCCGACACGGCCGCGCCATTCGTGGTGAGCCCGTGCGTCGGCACGCTCATCCGGAAGGAACCGCACCACATGAACAAGATCATCAAGGGGTCCATCGCAGGCGCAGCCGGCATTGCCCTTCTCCTCGGCGGCGCCGGCACATTCGCGCTGTGGAACGACAGCGCCACTGTTGACGGCCAGAACATCACCTCAGGCAAGCTCAGCATTTCGAGCGTGACGGGTGGCGGGTGGTTTGCCGACAACGGCAACACCGACTACACCGATGACGCCCCGATCACCATCGGGACTTATCAGGTGATCCCGGGCAAGAGCATCTACTACAAGGGCACGACGACCATCACTGCAGAAGGCAACGGCCTTTCGGCAACCCTCGGTTTCGCAGGCGGGCTGACTGGTGATGCTGGCCTCATCGCCGAATCCGCCACTTTGCTCGCCGTGAAGCTCGGCAGCAGCGCAGAAGTCACCGGACCGGCGACCGTGCCCGTCGCCCCCACTGGCGGACCCCAGTCAGCAACTATTCGCATCAAGTACACGTTCAACGACGTTACGACCACGGCTGGCAATGCACTTGCGGCCCAGGGCAAGACAGTCAACTTCTCGACGGTAAAGCTCGAGCTGAAGCAGCGCTAGTACCAGACCCACACCGAAGTCACGCAACCCGAAGGGAGGAGGAGTTCATGCGCAGTTCCCAGTCACAGCCGAAAGCAGGCCGTCAGTTGCGCCGTGAGCGCGGCTCCTCCTCCCTGCAGGGTCGGCTGACCGTCATCACCGGCGCGATCGTCGCCCTCTGCGCGGCCGCCATCCTGACCTCCGGCGGCACCTTCGCCCTCTGGAACTCCACGGCGTCGGTCTCCGCCGGAACCATAACCTCGGGTACCCTGGCGATCACCGTCAACGATGGGTCCACCAGCCCCATCTCCTTCTCGCAGATGCCCCTGGCACCGGGAACGATGGGCATAGCCGCGATCAAGGTCACCAACTCCGGGACCATCCCGCTCGACCTCCACGTGCTCAGCACCACAGTCAGCAGCACGACCAACGCGCTCGCCCCTCAGCTTCGGCTGGGCGTGGCAGCGGTCGCGTCGAGCGCGGCGTGCACCGGCGCCGCCGTCGCTGACCCCACGGTCGCCCTGGCTTCGTTCAGCACGCCGGCCTCACCCGGCCTGAGCACGCTCGCCGCGGGCGTCAGCACCTACCTCTGCTTCGAACTGAAGCTCGACAGCGCAGCCCCACAGAGCGTGCAGGGTGGCACGGCCACGTTCACGATCACGCTCGAGGGCAATCAGAGGACGTCGTGACCCGTCCGCTCCACACTGTCGGCGGAGCCCTGATCCTTGCGACCGCCCTCCTGTTCGCGACAGCGATCCCGAGCTATGCGGACTGGGTCGTGAACCGCAGCACGGCATCGGCGTCTTCGTCGGCAGGCACCATCTCGGTGACCCAGTCCGGGTTCGCGGGCCTCGCGACCACCTACTCGGCATCATCGACGATGATCGCGACATCCGTCACGGTGCAGAACACCGGCACCCTGAGCGGCACCTTCAGTTCCAGCGCGGCGCTCGCATCCGGGTCCAATGCGACCATCGCCGCCAAGACGGCGGTCAAGGTGTGGCCGCAGACCACCGGCAATCCCTGCACTTCGCCCGCGCCCGCATCGGCACTCTCCGGAACCTGGGCGAGCGTGCCGGCGCTCAGTGGCTCCCTCTCCGGTGGCGCCTCCGTCACGTACTGCATCCTCACCACCTTGCCCGCTGCCGATCAGACCGTCGTCGCCTCGGTCGCACCGACCCTGAGCGTGAAGCTGGCGGGCACCGGCAGCTGGACGTCCACCGCACTCACCCCGGTCACTCAGTCCGTCGCGGACCTCACTGCACCGAGCATTCCCACAGGTCTGGCCGCTTCGAGCACCGTCGCTCGGGGAACCACTCTCACGTGGAATGCATCGAGCGACGTGGTCGGGGTCACCGGCTATCGTGTGTACCGCAACACCACCGGTACCACCACGTACACGCTGCTTGCGACCGTCGGCTCGACCACCACGTTCACAGACTCGGGCCTCGACCCGTCCAAGACGTACTACTACACGGTCGCGGCCATCGACGGAGCCGGGAATGAGTCGACCAAGTCCGCTCAGGTCGCCGTGACCACCCCTGCGCCGACGTCGCCGACGTCGTGGTACAGGATCCTGAACGACAACAGCGGGAAGTGCCTCGACGTGTTCGGGGAACAGACCACCGACTCCACAGACCTCATCATCTGGCCCTGCCACGGTCACAACAACCAGCAGTTCCAGCTTCAGCCCGTCACCGGAGGGTTCAAGGTGATTCCGCGCCACGCGCCGGGGCTCGCGTGGGCTCTCCCGCAGGTGGCGAGCACGACGGCCGGAACGCAGGTGCTCATGCGCACCTACTCCGCAGCTGACCGCTGGTATTGGACCGTCGTCCCTGTACCCGGAACCAACAGCTACCAGTTCAAGTCGGTGCGAAGTGGCATGTGCCTGTCCCTCGATGATGCGTCGAGCACCGATGGCGCCCTCCTGGAGCAGCGTGCCTGCGCGTCGACGAACCCCACCCTGACCGCGCCCGAGCAGACATTCACGCTGGTGCTGGCAGGATGACGATGCGATCGGGCAGGATTCCCCCGAACCGACCGGTCGCGATCACCGGGGCGGTCGCACTCGCCTTCGCCCTCTGGGGCTCGCCGGCATCGACTGCCAGCGCCTCCGCCACTCCCGACGCAATCTCAGTCAGCTCCGACGGAGTCTCCTTCGCGCCGACCCTGCCGACCGGCCTGTTCGCGACGCTGGGCACGTTCATCCCCGGGCGCAGCGCTTCCGCCCGCATCTGGGTGCGCAACGACAGCTCGGTTGCGGCCAGACTCCGGGTGGACGCATGGATCGAGGACTCGACTGATGCCTCGTACACGGCGGCCCTGAGCATCCGCGCGACCGTGGCCGATACCGAAGGCGCAAACGTGGGGTTGGGACCCCAACCGTCGTCATGCACCCCACTCGTCGACGATCGACTCGTCGGGGCCGGCTCCGTCGTGCCGATCACCTTCCGCCTGTCGATGGCGGATGTGGGCGGCACGACCGCTCAGGCAGCATCCGCTGACGCGGTGCTGAGGTTCACCATGACCGAGGACGCCGTTCCGGACCCGGCGACCGATGAATGCCCGACGGGCGGAGCGACGATCCCGATCGTCGGCGGCCCCGGTGCCGCCCCGGCATCCGACCATGACCTCGACGTTCTCGCCCACACGGGAGTGGATCCCGTCGTGCCGATCGCTGCGGCCGCAGCGCTCCTGACCGGCGGGCTCGCCGCCATCCTGCGCCGCAGGCGAAGGGAATCCTGATGACCACCATGATCGATGCACCCGAGCGTCAGGAGAACGCTGGAAAAGAGCGTGGCGTCTTCCACTACGTCGGCCTCGGTTCGAGCCTCGGCCTCCTCGCCGTCGTGATCGGCCTCGCGATCGCACTGATCGTCGTTCCGAAGATCGCAGGCGCCACCCCGATGACCGTGCTCACACAATCCATGGAGCCGTCGCTGCCCCCTGGCACGCTTCTCGTCGTGAGGCCGGTCGACCCGGCCGATGTCCGCATGGGTGACGTCATCACCTACCAGATCCGTTCAGGGGACCCCGCCGTCATCACCCACCGGGTGATCGGGATCCAGGCGGCGAGTGACGGGTCGTACTCGTTCACGACGAAGGGCGACAACAACGACGTCGCCGATCCGACAGTGATCGAGCCGCAGGTACAGGGGCGGCTCTGGTACAGCGTGCCTCTCGTCGGCTACGTGAACGCTGCGGTGAACGGTGATGCGCGCTCCTGGATCGTCCCCATGATCGCCGTGGCCCTCTTCTGCTACGCCGCATTCATGATCGTCTCCGGGATCATCGTGTCCATGCGCCGCCGACGCCGGGAGATGGATGCCGCCGAGCCGGAAGCATCCGCCGACGACGCGGTCATCAACGCGGTCGGCGCCGCGGGCACCCACCAGGAATCTCAGCGCCCCTGAAGCTGCCCCAGCGGATCGAACGGCGTGAGCAGCTGACGACTCACCAGGCCCACGGTGCTCGCGAGGGTCTGCCTGGTGATGTCGCGCACGAACGGAACGTCGCGAACAGTCCAGAGGGTGAGCGCCGACGCCCAGGCCGCGTCGCGCGCCTTCTCCATCGAGAAGTTGGTGAGCATGTCGGCGAGCGGGCTCAGGGCTGCACCGTGCTGCACGACGGTCTTCTCGAGGAACGACCGTCGGATGGGCCGTACGAGCTCGCCGAGCACGTCGTTGATACGCACGAAATCGGCGCGGATCGATCCTGAAGCCGGGTCGCGATCCTTCTTCGCGCACACCGTGACGACTGCCAGGGCCAGGTCGTGGTTGATGTGCGCGTTCATGCCGGCGAGGGCGAACTGCAGCGGGAACAGCCTCGCGGCCCGACGCTCGACGAGCGGCTCCCACGCCTTCGACACGGGCCTGTCGGCGGCGAGCGCCTTCGGCACGGCGAGGAAGTACCCGGCGAACATCACGTCGAGCACCTCGACGAAGTCGGGATCATCGAAGGTGCCGTCCGTCACCCGTTGCGCGACCAGCGCTGTCACCTCGCGGTAGACGTCCACGAACACGGCGACGCCGTCGTCGGCGTCGAGTGGACGGCGCACTTCGTCGAGGTCACGGACCACTCTCCCGATCGGCGTCGACGGATCGACGTGCGTCAGTGCCACGGTCACGGTCGCCCCTCGAGCACGCTGACGAAGGCGTCGGGCAGCACGACGTTCTGCGTCGCATCAGCGAAGTAGGGCGCGATCTGATCGGGGGTGTAGCCCGCGATGCCGCATCCGATCTCCGTGACGAGGAAGCGGAGTTCCGGATGCTGCGCCGCGAACTCGAGGAAGGTGGCCACCTGCTTCGCGATCGTCGGAAGGCCGCTCATGGTGTCGATGCCGTAGCTGCGGCCCTGCAGCCCCTCGGCCTGCCCCCAGACGGCGCCGAAGTTGTCGGCGGCGAACCTGGCCGCCCCGCCTCCGTGCGCGCCGCTCGCGTTGGAGCCGAATACGAAGATCTCGTCAGGACCGAGGCTGGTGATCATGCGACCACGATGCTCCGAGGCGGGCGGATGCGCAATGCCCTGCATGCGACGACGCCGACCGGTCCGACTCGACTCGGCGCGCCCGACGATCCGACTCGGCGCGGACTCGATGGTCTGGCGGGTGCAGGAACACCTGCCGAGTCACCGTAACCCCGCCAAGTGAAGCGGAGGGGTCGAACGCGGGGTTCCACGAGCGCTGACGCGTCGGGCGAATGAGAAAGGCCCCGTCGTGAGACGGGGCCTGATGTGCGCCCGGAGGGATTCGAACCCCCAACCTTCTGATCCGTAGTCAGATGCTCTATCCGTTGAGCTACGGGCGCATGTTCTCCGCCGGCCAACCGGCCGGAAGCAACCTACAGACTATATCCCAGAGAGTGGCGTCTCACCAATTCGAGGGACGGATGCCGCTACCGGGCGGGCTGGCGCGCCTGCGTCCCGCCGAGCGGGCGGGCGACGGGCGGGAGACTGCCGCGCGGCATCCGTCACCCCTTCACGGCACCACCGAGCCCGGCGCTCCGCAGGAAGAGCCGCTGGAAGACGAGGAAGAGCGCCACCGGGATGATCGTCGAGATGGCGAGCGCCGCGAGGAACACGTCGAGCTCGGTCTGCGACTGCACCGCGGGCAGGCGCACCGACAGCGGCTGCACCGCCGGGTCGGGGAGCACGAGCAGCGGCCAGAGGAAGTCCTTCCAGGCCGCGATGATCGCGAACACCGAGACGACGCCGAGGATCGGCCGGGACATCGGCAGCACGATCGACCAGAACACGCGGAACGGTCCGGCTCCGTCGGTCTTCGCCGCTTCGAACACCTCACGCGGGAGGTTGTCGAAGAAGCGCTTGACCAGCAGGATGTTGAACGCATTCGCGGCGGCAGGCAGCCACACCGCCCAGTAGGTGTTGAGCAGCGACGTTCCGATGACCGGCGGATGCAGGATGGTCAGGTACAGCGGCACCAGAAGCACCACCGCCGGAATGAACATGGTCGCGAGCACGGCCATGTTGAGGATCGGCGCGTACTTCGGCTTCAGCACCGAGAGCGCGTAGCCGGCCGTCGTGGCGACGAGCACCTGGAACAGCCAGGAACCGGCGGCGATCACCAACGTGTTCACGAAGTACTGGTCGATGTGCACGTCGTTCCACGCCGTCGACAGGTTCGCCCAGTCGATGCCGTTGGGCCAGAGTTCGAACGGATGCTGCAGGGTGTCCTGCGTGGGGGTGACGGCGGCCTTCGCCAACCACAGGATCGGCCCGAGCCCCGCGACGACGAGTCCCACGAAGAGCACGATGTGCACCCCGGTCATCGAGGCGCGAACTCCCCCGCGCCGTCGCTCGTGCTCCGAGAGCACTCCGCGGTCGGCCTCGTCGTCGAGCGACTTCCGAGCCTTCTTGCGGCGGCCCTTCGTGTCCCCGATCAGCGCACGGCGGCCGGCGGCATCCGAGCTCACACTGGTGGTCAATTGGTGCTCCATCGTTCGGTCAGCTTGAAGTACGCCCAGCTCATGAGGCCGAGGAAGATCGCGAGCATGAGGCTCAGCGCCGTGGCCTCGCCGTAGTCGCCGCCGAGGGAGTTCTGGAAGGCGTAGCGATAGATGAGCAGCAGGATCGTCAGGGTCGCGTTGTTCGGCCCGCCCCCCGTGAAGAGGTAGGGCTCGAGGAACACCTGGGACGTCGCGATGATCTGCAGGATGAGCATGATGAACAGCACCCCGCGCAGCTGCGGCAGCGTCACGTGCCAGACCTTGCGCCAGATTCCGGCGCCGTCGACCTCGGCGGCGTCGTAGAGCTCGGGCGGCACGCTGATGAGCGCCGCTAGGTAGATGATGATCGATCCGCCGGCAGCTGCCCAGGTCGCCTCGATCACGAGCGACGGCATGGCCGTGGCCGCGCTCTGCAGCCAGGGCTGCGGAGGGATGCCGACCCAGCCGAGCATGGTGTTGAACACGCCGTTCGGACTCGCGTCGTAGAAGACCTTCCAGAGCAGCACGGCGACCACGGGCGGGATGACCACGGGCATGTAGGCGAGGGCGCTGTAGAGGCCCTTGCCGCGCTTGACCTCGCTCATGAGCACCGCGAGGAACAGCGGGATCGGGAATCCGAAGAGCAGCGCCAGGAACGCGAAGTACAGGGTGTTGACGATGGCGGTGCCTAGGTTGGGGTCGCTGAGCACGCGCTCGAAGTTGTCGAGCCCGACCCAGGTGGCCGGCTGCACGAGGTTCGTCTTCTGGAAGCTCATGATGACCGACTGCACGATCGGCGACCAGCTGAACACAGTGAACACGATGAGCATCGGGGCCAGGAAGATCAGGTTCGACAGCCCACCCCCGCGCACCCACGTGGCCGGGTTGCGCTTGCGGCGTCGTCTCGTGGCGACGGATGCCGGTGGCGCTGGTGGCACTGCGTCTCTGACCACGGGCGGATGATCCGTGACTGTCATGGTGCGGGTTCCTTCGTATGGGGCTGCGGTGACCCCGGTGACTGCTCCGGGTGCTGTGACTGATGACGAGCGGTGGTGCGGATGCCGGCTCCCGACGCGAGCGCTGGGAACCGGCATCCGTCACCGATGGGTCCTACTGCCCGTCGAGCAGGGCCTGGGCGTCGGAGTCCGCCTTCGTGAGGAGGGCGTCGACGTCGGCGTTCTCGTCGGTCAGCACGGCCTGGATGACGTTGTCGAGCAGGCCGTAGACGGGCTGGGTCTGACCCTTGAACTCGCCGACGGGCTTCTGGTCGAAGATGCCGTCGAAGAACCCGGCCATCTGGTCGGTCGGAACGTTGACGTAGGGCTTGATCCACTCCTGCTGCTGGTCGTAGGTGGCCTTGTCGAGCACCGGGAGGACCGGGGTTCCGACGGCCTGGTCGCTGTCGGCGAGGGCCTGGGCGTCGGCCTGGGCCGCATCCTTGTTCAGCAGCTTCTGCATGTAGTACCAGTCGATCCACTTCACGCCAGCCGCCTTGTGGGCGTCGTCGATCTTGGGGCTCATGACGGCGATGTCTCCGCCGCCGAGCACGCCGGCGTCAGCGCCCTCGGTCGGGATGACGGTGAGGCCGTACTGCTCGGGCTTCATGGAGAAGTCGCGAACGAGGGCCGTGTAGACGTCGGAGCCGCTGGTGTACATGCCGAGGTTGCCTGCAGCGAACTCCTGGTTGATGCTTCCCCAGTCGAGCAGGAAGTTGTCGCCCATCGAGTTGTCGTCCCAGCGCAGGTCGTGGAAGTACTCGAGCGTGGCCTTCGTGCCATCGTTGTTCAACGTGGAGGTGTAGGTGCCGTCACCGTTGTCCTTCTGCATCTCGGCGCCGCGCGAGATCGACTGCGCCGTGAGTTGCCAGCCACCGGTGTTGCCCATGGTCATCGTGGCGTAGCCGGCCTTGCCCGTCTTCTCGGCGATGGCCTTGGCGTCTGCGCGCACTTCCTCCCACGTGGTCGGAGGCTGGTCGGGGTCGAGGCCGGCCGCCGTGAACAGGTCGCGGTTGTAGTGCAGGCCCATGGCATAGGCCTGGCGCGGGAAGCCGAAGATGCTGCCCTTGTCGTCCTGCACCTCCCCGATGATGATCGGGTTGAACTTGTCGGCGTACCCGAGGTCCTCGACCTCCTTCGTCACGTCCATGAGCTGGCCGTTCTCGAGCAGGGTCTTGGTGTCGGTGAACGGCACCGTGAAGACGTCGGGAAGGCTGCCGCCGGCGAGCTGGGCCGCGAAGGTGGGAGCCTTCCACTCGTACTCGACGCCGATGACGTCGATGTCGGGGTTGAGCTTCTCGAACTGCTTCTCCTGAACGGCGAAGGCGTCGTAGGCGGCCTGATCGGCTCCGGGCGGGAAGGTGGCGACGCGGAGCTCGAGCTTTCCGCTGTCACCGCCCGATCCGGTACCGCAGCCGGCGAGTGTGCCGGCCAGGGCGAGCGCGGCGAATGACGCGATCGCGACCTTGGCTGCTGACTTCATTGTCGTGGTCCTTTCGATGCTGTGTTGCTGGTGTGTGGTGGTGGGTTGTCGGTGCTGGGTGGTGGTGCTTCGTGCGGCCCGATGCTCCGAGCCGCCTCTGCGGTCAGCTGGGCGTGATGCGCAGCCAGGCCGTGGAGTCAGTGGGCAGCAGCCCGCCGTCGAGCGGGGCGCTGGCGAGCAGGATGCTGTCGTGCTCGGGAAGGTCAACCGCGGCGGCCGAGAGGTTGGTGACGCAGAGGAAGTGCTCGCCGCGGGTGAAGGCGAGCACGTCGGGCTGCCCGCCGACCCGCCAGGCGAGGGTCCCGTCACCGAGTTCCTCCTCCCGTCGACGGATGCGGAGGGCCTCGCGGTAGAGCCTGAGCATGGAGGCCGGGTCGGCCTCCTGCGCCTCGACGGTGAGCGTCGACCAGTCGTCGGGCTGCGGCAGCCAGGGCTCGCTCGACGCCTGCGCAGGGCTGAAGCCGAAGGGCGCGCCGGTGCCGCGCCAGGGCAGGGGCACGCGGCATCCGTCTCGCCCGGGATCGACGCCGCCCGACCGGTAGTGCATCGGATCCTGCAGCAGGGTCGTCGGCAGCTCCACCTCGGGGAGGCCGAGCTCGTCGCCCTGGTAGATGTAGAGCGACCCGGGCAGGGCGGCAGTGAGCAGCGCCGCCGCGCGGGCACGACGGGTGCCGAGACCGAGGTCGGTCGGGGTGCCGAAGCGCTTCTTGACGAAGGCGAACGACGAGTCCTCGCGGCCGTAGCGCGTCACCGGGCGGGTCACGTCGTGGTTCGACAGCACCCAGGTGCTCGGGGCACCGACAGGGGCGTGGGCAGCGAGCATGAGATCGATCGACGCCCGGAACTCGTCGGCTCCCCACGGGCGCGACATGAAGTCGAAGTTGAAGGCGGTGTGCATCTCGTCGGGCCGCAGGTAGTCGGCGAAGCGCTTCGCATCCGGAACCCAGACCTCTCCCACGAGCACCCGGGTGCCGTCGTAGGAGTCGGCGATGCGGCGCCACGCGCGGTAGACGTCGTGCACCTCGTCGCGGTCCTCGGTGGGGTGCTCCCCCGGACCGGGGTTCTCGGGCACCTCGGCCAGGGTCGGGTCCTTGATGAGCAGGCCCGCCGAGTCGATGCGCACGCCGGCGACGCCTCGGTCGAACCAGAAGCGCAGGATGTCCTCGTGCTCGGCGACGACATCGGGGTGGTTCCAGTTGAGGTCGGGCTGCTCGGGGGTGAAGAGGTGCAGGTACCACTCACCCGGCGTTCCGTCGGGGTTGGTCGTGCGGGTCCAGGTGTCGCCGGCGAAGTTCGAGACCCAGTGGTTGGGCATCTCGTCGCCGTTCTCGCCGAGTCCGGGGTGGAACCAGAAGCGCTCGCGCTCCGGTGATCCGGGGCCGGCCGCGAGAGCCTGCTGGAACCACGGATGCTGATCGCTCACGTGGTTCGGGACGATGTCGATGATCGTACGGATGCCGAGGGCCAGCGCCTCGCTGATGAGGAGTTCGGCCTCGTCCAGGGTGCCGAACGCGGGGTGGATGTCGCGGTAGTCGCTGACGTCGTAGCCGCCGTCGGCGAGCGGCGACGGGTACCACGGGTTGAACCAGATGGCGTCGACGCCGAGGTCCTTGAGGTACTGGAGGTGCTGGCGCACGCCACGGAGGTCGCCGGTTCCGTCACCGTCGCTGTCGGCGAAGCTGCGCACGTAGACCTGGTAGATGACGGCACTGCGCCACCACAGGGCATCGGCCGAGGCCTGCTCCGGTGTCCCGGCATCGAGCACTGACATGGTCACTCGGGTGGCTCCTCATCGCGTCTGGCACGGGTGTCGTGCGCACCGCGGAGGGCTGTTCTACGAGCGACTCCATCGGCGTGAGGTTGAACGTAGTGTTTGTAACAGATTGACGCAACAATTCAACAACCTGCAAGCAGCTTGCTCAATTCTGCGTAAAGTTTCATGCAGTTGTCGTGCAAGTGGAGCGCGAGTGCCGCTCGCAGAGGTCAGCGCACCGCCGCGACGGAAACCGGCCCAGTCGAGGCCCGCACCACGAGCTCGGGCGCGAACAGCAGCTCGTCGGTGACAGGAGATCCGCTGGTCATCTGCCGCATCAGCAGCTCCACGATCATGCGACCCATCGACTCGATCGGCTGCCTGACCGTGGTGAGCGGCGGCTCGGTGCAGTTCATCAGCGCCGAGTCGTCGTAGCCGATCACCGAGATGTCCTCGGGCACGCGGAGCCCGGCGCGACGCACGGCCCGCACGGCGCCGAGCGCCATCGGATCGCTCGCACACACCATGGCCGTCACGCCCTCCTTGAGCAGCCGCGTCGCCGCAGCCTGTCCGGCCTCGAGCGAATAGAGCGAGTGCACGATCCGGCGCGCGGGCAGCTCGAGACCCGTCGCCGCCGCGATCCGCTCGGCCGCCTCCAGCTTGCGCCGCGACGGCATGTGGTCTGTCGGACCGAGCAGGATGCCGATCTCGGTGTGTCCGAGCTGCATGAGATGGCTGAAGGCCTGCTCCATCGAGACGCGGTCGTCGCACGAGACGGTGGCGAAGTCGAGGTCGGGCACCGGCGCGTTGACGAGCACCGTGGGGAGGTTGAGTTCCCGCAGGCGCTCGTAGTGATCGTGGGAGGTGTCGGCCTGGGCGTAGGCGCCGCCGACGAAGATGACGCCGGAGACCTGTTGATGCAGAAGCAGCTCCACGTAGTCGGACTCCGAGATGCCCCCGGCCGTCTGGGTGCAGAGCACCGGGGTGTAGCCGTTCTGGGCGAGGCCGCCCGAGATCACTTCGGCGAAGGCTGGGAAGATCGGGTTCTGCAGCTCGGGCATGACGAGGCCGACCAGCCGGGCCCGCTCTCCGCGGAGCTTCGTGGGGCGCTCGTAGCCGAGCACATCGAGGGCGGTGAGCACGGTGCGACGGGTGGCCTCGGAGACACCCGGCTTGTTGTTGAGCACGCGGCTGACCGTGGCTTCACTGACTCCGACCTTGCGTGCGACATCCGCCAACCGTCTCGACATGCCCGCAAGTGTACGACTGAATCACGCAAACAGACGCGCCCTCGACCTCCCGCGATGGCGGGAGGTCGAGGGCGCGTGGCTGATGCGGCCCGCTACTTGGCGCTGCAGGCGCTGTTGACAGCAGCGGCAGCGTCGGAGATGTCGGTCATCGCCTTGGCCTGCGCGTCGGCGTCGAGCTGCTCGGGGTCGGTCGGCACGGTCTCGATGTAGTCCTCACCGGCGTCGAGCGCGTCGCTGAGGCCCTCGAGGGCCTTCTCGACCTCCTTGTTGTCGTCCCAGTCGTCGGACAGGGTGTCGACGCGCTCGCCGAGGCCGTCGAAGTAGGTCTTGGCGTCGGCCTGACCGGCCGAGAGATCGCCGGCGAGGGTGTTCTGCGCACCGTTGTTGATGTCACGCACCTCGGACTGAAGGGTGTCGCAGTTCTGGGCCGAAGCGGTGGAATCGCTCGACGAGCCGCTGGCGCAGCCCGTGAACAGCAGGGCCGCGGAGACGGCGAGGGCGGCGACGATGGCCGGGCGGGTTGTCTTCATGGAATTGCTCCCCTTGTGTTGCGGATGGAACGGATGTTGCAAAGCAACAAGCCTACGCTTCACCCACCGACACCCGACGCGGCCGCCGGCTTACCGGCTCGCCCGCAGGAGCAGCTCAGTACCAGTTCACCGACTGGCTGTGGCTCCAGGCCGAGCACGGCGATCCGTAGCCGGCAGCGATGTAGCCGAGGCCCCAGGTGATCTGGGTCGCGGCGCTCGTGGCCCAGTCGGCACCGGCCGTCGCCATCTTCGAGCCCGGCAGGGACTGCGGGATGCCCGTCGCCCCCGAGCTGCTGTTGCTGGCGTTCACGTCCCAGCCGGACTCCTTGGTCCATAGGCTGTCGAGGCACTGGAACTGGTCGTCGCCCCAGCCGTACTGGCTGGCGGCGAGCTGGCGTGCCGTGGCACGTGCGCCGTCGGGGGTGTTCGCGACGCGGGCGGCCTCGGCGGCGGCTGCCGCGGCGGCGTCGGCCGCGGAGACGGCAGCTGCGGTCTGCGCGGCGGCAGCCTGGGCGGCATCCGTCAGTGCGACGGTGCGACCGACGCTCAACAGCTTGTAGTCGGCGAGCTGGGAGACCGTCGTCTCGAGCTCGGTCGCGTCGACCTTCGAAGCGGCCGAGGCGATGACGACGTTCGCGCTCGTGATGGTGGCACGAGCTTCACTCTGCGCCTTGTATGCGGCGATGTCCTTGTAGAAGGAGAGGTGATCGTTGTCGAGAGCGCCCTGCTGGGAGAGGGCGGCGGTCTCGCGCTGGGCGGCGGCCTGATCGGTGCTCGCGCTGGCGATGAAGGGGGCCGAGAGAAGGCTTCCGGCTGCGACGAGGGCGATGGCCGTCGTGGCGATGACTCGGTTGCGACGGGTACGGGGGGTGATCGTGTGGATGTGGCGGTGCACGGGGGTCCAATGCTCATGCTTCCCTGCTGCGGGCGATGCGCTGCATTCGGAGCAGGCATGGGCGCAGTGCTGCACGTCGGGTCGGTGCAGCACGCAGGCTGGATCTGGCTCGGAAGGATCGGGCCTCCGGCCGGCGCGGAGAGCCGCGCACGACTCTGCCACTGCCGCGCGAGGCGCGGTCAGTGGCAGAGCGGTCATGCCGATGGGGGGATCGGCACGCGTGATCACGATAGGCAGTCGCCCTGAACGAGTTCTGTGCTGCCGCTGCAACGGTGCTGTGAGCGTGCACACCCGGTCGCTCGCCGCGCCCTGGCGTCGGGCGCGTGGCCACACGAGTTGCGGCATCCGAGTTTCGAAACTATGTTCGAGGCATGGGACAGAACCGGCGCTACGGCAGTGACATCACCGACCAGGCCGTGCACGAGACGGCTACACGCGCTCAACCCATCTCACTCGGCAAGGCCGAGCTGGGCGACGAGCCCGTGAAGGAGGCCGACCGCCCCATCGCCGTCTCGGCGTGGGTGCGCTTTCCCGAGTCGCCCATCCGTGTGCGTTGCACGGCCATCGCCTGGACCAGCAAAGCCGTGCGCGTCGAGTTCACCATGAAGGACGGCGCCGTGCGGCGGGCCTGGGTGTGGGCGTCGGCGGTGGAGCGGGTGTAGGCGGGTGTCAGCTGGCTTCGGCTTCGGCGCTCGCTGATGCGGCGGCCTCCGCATAGCTCGACGTCACCAGGATGGGCAGGTGGTCCGACGACCCACGGGGTAGCGTGACGACGCTCTCGATCGTGAGCCCGACGGAGGTCGCCAGGTCGAAGTGTCCGCGGAACACCTTGTAGCGCGTGTAGGTGCGGCTGTCGCTGAGGGTCAGGTCGTAGCCGGACGCCGTGATCTTGTCGCTGAGGCCGGACTTGAACACCGGGTAGTTGTAGTCGCCGACCATGAGCACCGGGAGCCCGGGACCCATGAGTTGCATCTCGGCGAGGGCCGCGTGGATCTGCTTGCGGCGCAGCGAGTTGAGCGCGGTGAGCGGCGCGGCGTGGAATGAGGCGACGACCAGTTCGCGGCCGTGCTCCTCATCGCGGAGCCGCACGGCGATGAGGCGTTCGTGGGCCGGCTTGGCGACCCTGTCGTAGAGCGAGCGCTTCAGCTCGAACGCCCTCGTCGCCTGCACGGTGAACTGCCCGTTGCGGTGGTAGACGGCCAGGCCCAGCCTGTTGCGGGCCGTCGCATCCGACAGGTGCAGGTCGCCGATGAACTCGGGGAGGGCCCGATCGTCGCACTCCTGCAGGCACAGCACGTCGGGAGAGTGACGCTGCACGATCTCCGTCAACTCGCCGATAGCGCGGTGCTTCCGGAGGTTGTAGCTGATGACCTTCACGATGTCTTCTCTTCGTTTCTCGGCGGACTCGACAAGCCTACGGCGATGAGCGCCTCGCATCTGAACGTGGACTGTGCAGCGACTGAAAAGTATTATTCGCGATGCGCGTCGGCGACGGATGCTGCAATCCGGCCGGCCGGCGGCCGCACAGCCGTCGCTCGCCGGTCTCTCGGTGCAGCTCGGCGGCAGCTCAGCCCAAGGGCTCGATCAGGGTCGGATCGGCAGGGTCGACCTTGTGGGTGTTGTTCACCTTGGGGTCGACCTCGAACGTGGTTATGGTGGCGGCCACCTTCTCGGACTCGGCGTCGAGCAGGGCGAGCAGGTGCTCCTTGCCCCCGTCGTCGAGCTTCACGGGTGCGAGGTACTCGTCCCAGACGTCGCGCTCGAGGAACACCGGCATCCGATCGTGGATCTCGCCGGATGCATCCCGAGCCGCCCGCGTGATGATGGCCGTCGACACCACCCACTGGTCGTCGACCTTGCGGGCCGTCGCGAGGCCGGCCGCCGCGAGGATGCTCCCCTGACCCTGGATGAAGTGCGCCCGCTTGTGTCCGGGTTCGCCATCCCACTCGTAGTAGCCGCGCATCGGCACGATGCAGCGCGAGCCGGTGAAGGCGCCCTTCCACATGCCGTTCGTGGCCACGGTCTCGATGCGCGCGTTGAAGTTCGGTCGCTTCGAGTCCTTGATGAACGAGGGATGGAAGTCCCACACGGCCGGCTCGATGCTGCGCGTGATCTCACCGGTGTCGTGATGCTGGCGCTCCCGCACGATGGGCACGACGTCGGTCGGGGCGATCGAGTAGGTCGGGCGCCAGTCTCTGTAGTCATTGCCCTGCGCCACGAATTCCTGGATGAGCTCATCGACTTTCGCGTCGTTGGCGAATCTTCCGCACATGCCGCCAGTCTGTACGAGATGCGGATGCCGGCACCAGTGCCAGCTCGCCGCGTGTGACTGGAACGCGCTATGCGACCCGGGAGCGCGCCACGTAGACGGTGTTCGACGACGTACCGCCCGTGATCGGGTTGGCGAAGTCGACGATGTGCGCCACCGGGTCGACGAAGACCAGCGCCATCGTCGCCAGGAAGTCCTCGTCGGGCGGATCGTCCGACCACAGCGCGAAGACCCCGCCGTCGACGAGGTGCCGCGAAAGCGCCCGCAGTCCGGGCATCGTGTAGAGGTCGGCGTGGCTGGGGTCGAGCTGGTGTCGCGGCGAGTGATCCACGTCGAGCAGGATGGCGTCCCAGCGGGCGCCATCGCCGGGCGGACGGCGCATCAGCGCGAAGAAATCGTCGAGCACGAGGCTGGTGCGGGCATCCGTCGTCAGCGAGATCGAGACAGGCAGGAGACCGGCTTCGTGCCAGGCGATGACGGCCGGCATGGTGTCGATCACCGTCAGCGCGCGCACCCGGGGGTCGCGCAGGGCCGCGATGGCCGTGTAGCCCAACCCCAGACCGCCCACGAGCACGTCGAGCGAGGCTGCTTCCTCGCCGACGGATGCCGCCAGCCCGAGGGCAGCCAGCTCCTCCTCCGCGACCGTGAACAGGCTCGACATCAGGTACTCGTCGCCGAGCTTCACCTCGAAGACCTCGACCCCCAGAGACGGCTCGACACGACGACGCAGACTGAGGTCGCCCATCGCGGTCTGCTGCCAGTCGAGTTCCTCGAAACGTGCGCTCATAGTGCTGATCATCGCATCCGGCTCCGAGAGGACGCCCGCGCACGGTCGACGGCTGCCCGGACCGCGCTGTGGCGTCATCCCATCCGAGACGGCCTCGGGCCATCGCAGCCGCCCGAAAGCCTGGACGAACAGGAAATCCCCGCCTCAGAAGTAAATTCTAATCGGGGATTATGCGGAGACGGAGGGATTTGAACCCTCGGTACCCTTTCGGGTACTCCACCTTAGCAGGGTGGTGCACTAGGCCGAACTATGCGACGTCTCCTGAGTGCTCGCAAGCGAACACACCTCAGCAATCATAACCGCACATCGGCCCACGCCAGAATCGAGAGCCCGGGCCCCGCACGAACGATCGGCTAGGGGGAGATCGACAGGAAGATGAAGGCGGCGAAGATCACGAGGTGCACCCCACCCTGAAGTCGGGTCGCGCGTCCCGGCACGAGGGTGAGGATGCTCACCAGCAGCGTGAGAACGAGCAGCACGATCTGCGTGGAGCCGAGGCCGAGGGCCAGGGGGCCGGCGATGAAGAACGAGGCGACGGCCATGGCCGGGATCGTGAGTCCGATGCTCGCCATCGCCGAACCGAGCGCCAGGTTGAAGCTCGTCTGCATCTTGTTCTGGCGCGCGGACCGCACGGCGGCGATGCCCTCGGGCAGCAGCACGAGGAGCGCGATGACGACGCCGACGAAAGAGGGCGGGAAGCCGACGGCGGCGACCCCTGCCTCGATGGAGGGCGACTCGAGCTTCGCGAGACCCACGACCGCGACGAGCGACACGAGCAGCAGGGCGAGGCTGAAGAGTGCCTCGCGCCGCGACGGCGTGCTCCCGCCCTCGTGCGCATCCGCCGCCCGGCGCTTCTCGCCCTCGGTCGCGACGGGCACGAACATCTCGCGGTAGCCGACGGTCTGGGCCGCGACGAACATGCCGTACAGCACGACGGAGGCGATGGCGACGAAGATCAACTGCGGCGGACTGAAGACCGGACCCTGCGCCGAGGTGAAAGTGGGAAGCACCAGGCAGAGCGTCGCCAGGGCGACGACCGTCGCCAGGGCGCCGCCGGTGCCCTCGGCGTTGAACTTCACCGGACCGTGCTTGAACGCACCCAGGAGGAGCGAGATGCCCACGATGCCGTTGAGGGTGATCATGATGGCCGCGAACACCGTGTCCCTGGCCAGGGTCTCGGAGCCCTCACCGCCCGCGGTGACCAGCGTGATGATCAACGACACCTCGATGATGGTCACCGACACCGCGAGGATGAGCGACCCGAACGGCTCCCCCACTGCGTGAGCGAGCACCTCCGCGTGGTGGACGGCGGCGAGCACCACGGCCGCCAGCACGACGGCGATCAGGGCGACGACGATGCCATTGAGGTCGCGTCCCCATCCGGCGACCAGCAGCACGACGCCGAGGATCGGAACGACGATCGGCAGCCAGCGCTGCAGGCGTCCGGGGTCTGCGGTTCCGGTCGATGGCGTGTCGGAGGTCACGGGGTGGGGAGACGGGGATGTCATCGGTCTGTGCCGCCTTCGGGTCGACTACTACTGGTCGTCGAGCGTGCGACCGTTCGAACAGGTGGCCTGGCCGGCGGTCTGACCCTTGACGTCAGAAGGAAGCACGGTTGTCGGCGCCGAGGTCGCGCCGGGGTCCGAGGTCGCGGCGGGATCTGGTGTCGCGGCGGGGTCCGCCGGGACCGCGGGATCCGTGGCCGCTGCATCGCCTTCCTCGACCGAGCCCCCCGTGTCACCCGAGAGCGAGATCGGCTGGTCGGCCAGGAGCGCGCTGTCGAGGGCATCGGCGGCATCCACCATCGGCTGCACTCCACCCTCGGTGGAGCCGGTCGGGTACTGCACGAACACGATCTTGTCGAGATCGATGTCCTTGAGGGCGATGGCGATCGACACCATGCGATCGAGGTTCGCGAGCGTGTCGGAGAGCTTCATGTTGCCGAGCGCGGCCTTGGCCAACGAGTACAACTTGACCGGGTTCGCCAGCGTGTCGGCGCTCTTGATCGTGCGTACGAGCGACGAGAGGAACACCTGCTGGTTGGAGATGCGGGTGAGGTCTGATCCGTCACCGACGCCGTGGCGGGTACGCAGGAACTGGAGCGCGTCGACGCCGGACAGCGTGTGCATACCGGGGTCGAGGAACGTGCCGGTGTACTCGTCCTCGATCTTCTCCGCCACGCAGACGGGAACACCGCCGACGGCGTTCGACATGGCGATGACGCCGCTGAACTGCACCTCGGCAGCAAACGGGATCTCGAGGCCGGTCAGCTGCTCCACGGTGAGAACAGTGCAGGCGAGCCCTCCGTAGGTGAGGGTCGTGTTGATCTTCTGACGCGACATCGAGTCGAAGCTGCCGCCGGCGGGGTCGGGGCAGGAGGGAATGGAGACGAACATGTCACGCGGGAAGCTCACGACGGTGACGTTCGAGTGGTCCTGCGAGATGTGCAGCAGCATGGTGACGTCGTTGAGGTCACCGGTCTCGTCCTCGGCCCCGAAGGCGGGATCCTGGCCCTTTCGGCTGTCGCTGCCGACGAGGAGGAGGTTGACTCCGCCATCGATGGCGCCGATCTGCGGGATGTCGGCGGCCGGAACATCACCGGCGAGGTGCACGGTGGGCTGGGCGGCCGAGGCGAGGCTGAGGGTCGCGATGCCGGCGACGGAGACGCCGCTGATGAAGAGGACGGCCAGGAATCCGGCGAGGACCTTGGCGAGCACGCCGATCGTGGTGCTCCGACGAAGACGTCCATGGCGTGCGATCGTGGGGGTGTGCCGAGACCGGCGTGAGTGATGGCGGATGTCGTCGCTCACACAGTTCCTCTCTGTAGTCGAATGCCCCGTCGTTGTGCGGAGGGCGTGGGATTCGAACCCACGAGACATTTCTGCCCACCAGTTTTCAAGACTGGCTCCATCGGCCGCTCGGACAGCCCTCCCGGCTCGTTCCGGCGTATTCGCATCGGCGAATGTTGGTCAACTGGAAACGAACAGAGCCCGATTCTAGCCGATGGCAGTATCTCCAGAATGGCAGCACTTTCTGCAAAGGTGCTGGGCGGACGCCCGGAATGCCCGATCAGAGGCTCTTCGCAGCACTACTGGTCGTCGAGAGTTCGTCCGGCGCTGCAGGTCTGCTCGGCCGCCGTCTGGCCCGAGATCGACGGCGGCAGTGCCACGGGGACGGACGGGTCGGCCGAGGGAGCCGTCGTCTCGGTGGTGGCATCCGTCGGCGTCGGGGCGTCCGTCGCCGCCGGCGTCTCGGTCTGCGCCGGGGCGCCGGTCGACTGGCTTCCGGCTCCCGTCGACTCCGCGATGACAGGCTGGTCTGCGGCGACGGCCTGCATCAGCACCGTCGCGTCGTCGTCCCGCGGGAGCAGGCCCCCGTCCTCGGAGTAGGTCGGGTACTGCACGAAGCTCACACGATCGAGCGGGATGTCCTTGAGGGCCTTCGCGATGGAGATCATCGTGGTCACATTGTTGAGCGACGTCGACAGGGTCATGTTCTCCGCCGCGGCCTTCGCCAGCCCGTACAGCCGCACCGGGTTCGTGAGGGTGTCATCGCTCTTGATCGTGCGCGCCAGCGCCGCGAGGAACACCTGCTGATTCGAGATGCGGGCGGTGTCGCTTCCGGTGGCGATGCCGTGACGCGTGCGCAGGAACTGGAGCGCGGCCATGCCCTCGAGTACGTGCTCCCCCGGGTCGAGGAAGGTGCCCGTGTACTCGTCCTCGATCCTCTCCGCCACGCAGACCGCCACTCCGCCCACGGCATTCGACATGGCCACGACGCCGTTGAACTCGATGACGGCCGCGTAGGGGATCTCGAGACCGGTGAGTGCGCTCACGGTCTTCACCGTGCACGCCAGGCCGCCATAGGAGAGGGCGGTGTTCAGCCTGTCGGTTCCACCGTCGGTCCCCTCGGCGCTCTCGCCCGGCGACGCGTCGCATTCGGGGATCGGCACGTAGAGGTCGCGCGGGAAGCTGACGACCGTCGCGTTCGAGTGGTCGTTGGCGATGTGGAGCAGGATCGTCACGTCGCCGAGGTGCTCCCCACGCTCGCCGTACACCGGATCGCCCTGGCCACTGTCGCTGCCGACGAGGAGCAGGTTCACCCCGCCGGGGATGGCACCGATCTCCGGTATCGGCAATTCCGTCTGCGCGGCCCCGCCGAGGTCGACCGTCGGCTTGATGCTGGCGGTCAGGGTGGCCACGGCGATGCCGGCCACGGCGAGCGCGCTGACTACGACGACGGCCGCGCCGATCCCCACCGCTCGAGCGAACGCCGAGATGGGCTTTCCGGTCTTCTGACGGCCGTGCCGCGCGATGGGGTCCAGTGCTACATCCCCTCGAAGGTCTCGAGAGCCCGTGCGAGGCCGTCTTCGTGGACAGAAGCCGTGATCTCGGTGGCCACGTCCTTCACCTCGTCCGGTGCCTGTCCCATGGCCACGGCGCGTCCCTCGACGCCCGCCCAACGGAACATGTCGATGTCGTTGCGGCCGTCCCCTGCTGCGAACACCCGCGAACGCGGGATGCCGAGGCGCTCGCGCACGCGCTCGAGGCCCGTGGCCTTGTTCACGCCGTCGGGGGCGATGTCGAGCCAGGCCGTCCAGCCGATGGCGTAGGTCACCTGGTGCAGGCCCATGCCCTCGACGATGGAGAGGAACTCCTCGAGGTCGTGGTCGGGCGACACCACGACGACGCGGGTGGCCGGGTGCTCGGAGAGCTGCTCGAAGGTCGCCAGCCGCGCATTCTCGAGGTTCCACTCGGACATTCCGTCCGTGTAGAGCCGGAACCCGACGGGGTCCTCGACCATGAACCGTCCCGTCGGCAGGTGCGTGCGGATGCGCTCGAGCACGGGGCCGGGATCGAAGGTCTCCACGTGGGCGCGTCGGTAGCCGTCGGCCTCGGTCTCATCGCGCTCCATGACGAGAGCGCCGTTGGAGCACACCACGAACTCCGGTGCCAGCCCGAGGTCGTCGAGCACGGTCTTGGACGCCGACCAGCTGCGCCCCGTTGCGAGTGTGACCTCGTGCCCGAGCTGCTGCACCCGCACGATCTCGTCGCGCACCGCGGCGCTCAGGGTCTCGTCCTCGTGCAGCACCGTGCCGTCGACATCGAGGGCGATGAGCCATCGTTCGGATGCTGCCACGGGGGTGATGTCGTCGTCGCTCGCGGTGCTCATCGGCGTGCGGTCGGCTCGAGGATCTCGAGGCCGCCGAGATAGGGCCGCAGCGCCTCCGGTACCCGTACCGAGCCATCCGCCAACTGGTGTGTCTCGAGGATGGCGACGATCCAGCGCGTGGTCGCGAGGGTGCCGTTGAGCGTGGCGACGGGTGCCGTCTTGCCACTCTCGGTGCGGTACCGGGTGTCGAGGCGACGCGCCTGGAACGTGGTGCAGTTGCTCGTGGACGTGAGCTCGCGGTAGGCGTTCTGCGTGGGCACCCAGGCCTCGACGTCGAACTTGCGGGCGGCGCTCGAGCCCAGGTCCCCGGCAGCGGTGTCGATCACGCGGTAGCTGAGGCCGAGCGACTGCAGCATCTCCTCCTGCAGCGAGAGCAGACGGGCGTGCTCCGCCTCGGCCGCGTCAGGCCTGATGTAGCAGAACATCTCGAGCTTGTTGAACTGGTGCACGCGGATGATGCCGCGGGTGTCCTTGCCGTGACTGCCGGCCTCGCTGCGGTAGCAGGTGCTCCAGCCGGCATAGCGCAGCGGCCCCTTCTCCACGTCGATGATCTCGTCGGAGTGGTATCCGGCGAGCGCCACCTCGCTGGTGCCGGTGAGGTAGAGGTCCTCCTTGGGGAGGTGGTAGACCTCATCGGAGTGGGCGCCGAGGAAGCCGGTGCCCTGCATGATCTCGGGCTTGACCAGCGTGGGAGTGATGAGCGGGACGAAGCCGGCGGCCATCGCGCGATCGAGCGCCATGTTCATGAGGGCGATCTCGAGGCGGGCGCCGATGCCCTTGAGGTAGTAGAAGCGGGCTCCGCTCACCTTGGCGCCGCGACCCATGTCGATGGCATCGAGGATCTCGCCGATCTCGAGGTGGTCGCGCGCCGGGAAGTCGAACGTGGGGATCTCGCCGACCTCGCGCAGCGTGACGAAGTCGTCCTCCCCACCGGCCGGGACGCCGTCGATGATGACGTTGCCGATGCCCCTGACGATCTCGTCGAAGCGGGCAGCGGCATCCGTCGCCGTCTGGTTCGCCTCCTTGACCCGGGCGGCGAGCTGCTGCACCTCGGCGACCAGCGCCTTCTTCTCGTCGGGGGCTGCCTGGGCGACGCGCTTGCCGAAGGCGTTCTGCTCGGCTCGCAGCCGCTCGAACTCGGAGATGGCCGCCCGACGGATGCCGTCGGCTTCGAGGGCGGCGTCGACGAGGGCCGGGGAATCGCCGCGGGCCTCCTGCGAGGCCTTGATGACGGCAGGGTGGTCGCGGAGGAGTACGGGATCGATCACGGTCGTCAGTCTACAATCGCGCTCCTTCGCGCTCGGTCAGGGCGGGAAGCGTCGAGGAGGGCACCGGGCCGCGCGCCCGACGCATCCTCGACACCATGCAATACGGTGGGACGCATGTCATCGCCCGCGCCCCGGACCCCTCGGGCGGCCGTGATCGTGAACCCGACCAAGGTCGATCCGGCGGCACTTCGAGCGGTCGTCGCGCGGCACTCGGACTGGCACGGCTGGGCGGATCCGCTCTGGCTGGAGACGACGGTCGAGGACCCGGGCGGTGGCGTCGCGGCCCGGGCCGTCGAGGCCGGGGTGACTGTTGTTCTCGCCGCCGGCGGCGATGGAACGGTGCGCGCCGTCGCAGCCGCCATGCGAGGAACCGGCATCCCGCTCACCCTCGTGCCATCGGGCACCGGCAACCTCCTCGCCCGCAACCTCGACCTGCCCCTGGGCGACCTCGAATACTCGGTGCGCCTCGCCTTCGAGGGCACCGAACGACCGATGGACGTGGGCATAGCGTCGGTCGTCACGGCGGATGGTGCATCCGCGGACCATGCCTTCGTCGTGATGGCCGGCCTCGGCCTCGATGCCGACATGATCGCCACCGCCAACCCGGCACTCAAGAAGAAGGTGGGCTGGCTCGCCTACGTCGACTCGGGCATGCGGGCGCTGCCGAAGGCCAAGCGCTTCCGCCTGCGGTACTCGATGGGCGACGAGGAACACCGCCATCATGCCCACATCAGCACCGTGCTCATCGGAAACTGCGGCACGCTGCCCGGCAACATCCTGCTGTTCCCGGAGGCGCGGATCGACGACGGCATCCTCGACATCGCGATGATGCAGCCCCGCACCCTGTTCGGCTGGCTCGACGTGTGGCGCCGGGTCGCCTGGGAGAACCGCGTCATGCGCCCCTTCGCCTTCGGTCGGCGCATCATCAAGCTGACGGATGCCGCCGCCCCCGCCACGATGACCACGATGCGCGGCCCGCGCATCGCGATGCAGCTCGAGGAGCCGCGTTTCTTCGAACTCGACGGCGACGAGATCGCGGTCATCAGATCGATGACCGCGTGGGTCGAGGATGACGCGCTCATCGTGAAGGTGCCGCCCCTGGTGTAGCGCCGGTCGCTCCGCTCGGCCCTCAGCGAGCAGAGAAGCGTGCCGCCGCATAGGCCAGCAGTGCCAGCCCGCTCGCGAAGAGCAGCACGACGGACCCCGGCAGCACGAGCGTCTGGACGATGCTGATCGCCACCCAGTCCACGCCCGCGTAGTCCTCCTGCGTGCGCTGCCCGGGCAGCATGGCCGAGAGCCCTGCCGCGCCGACGGCGCAGCCGACCACGCCGACGACGAGACCGGCCCAGAGGGCACTCAGCCACGGGTTCACGGCAGGTCGTCCGCGTCGTAGAGGGTGGCATCCGTGCCCGGATCACCGCGGTCGGGATGGTCGGCCAGCCAGCCGAGAGCCCGCGACAGGGTGAGCGCGACGAGTCCGATCAGTCCGACCGTGACCGCGGGAGGCGCGATCACCCACGCGGCGACGACGAAGGCGTCACCGAACGCCGAGACGCCGAACCCGCCGCCCGACGTGGTGGTCGCGGTCTGGACGATGACCACCACGCCGACCACCACGAGTGCGACGCAGGAGATCCAGAGGGCCAGGAGGAAGGGATTGCGACCGACGGATGCCACGGACCCGGCTCCGGCCGCGGCCGGCATCCGGTCGTCGGCGTCGGCGTCGGCGTCGGCGTCGGGCTCGGGTACCGGCGCGGCTGCAGGGCCGGCGGACCCTCGCGCCGTCGACGTCGCACCCACCCCCGCACTCGTCGCAGCGGGCTGCACCGGGGTGCGCGCTGCGGGGCGGGAGGCGGGGGTATCGAGCGGGCGCGGGATTCCCGCCTTGACCGTCGATGCGAAGGCCGGGCGATCGTCGACCTCGTCGGCCGCGATCGGTCGGCGCACCTGCTGGTGCCTCTCGGGGTCGTACCCGCGCTGGAAGCGAGGGTCGAAACGCGGGTCGATGCCGGCTGGACGCTTGTCATCAGGCCGCGGCTCGGCGGCGGCGGCGGCTCCGACGGGTGACGGCGCACTGTAGCCGCGCTGGAATCGGGGATCGAACCGCGGGTCGAGCCCCTCGCCCCTTACGGCATCACCCTCGTCGCCGTGCACGCCATCGTCAGCCGCCATGGTTCACATTCCCGTTACGGCATCCGTCGCGGATGAGGCCTCGGCCGACTGCGGTTCCCCGCTCACCAGCCCGCGCAGCCAATCGCGCGCCTCGATGAACACCTCGTCGTCGTAGCGTGACGTGAACTCGATCTGCTGTTTGTCGGCGCGGGGATACGAGCCCAGGAAGATGACCTGCGGGCTGAAACGGCGGAGGCCGAGCAGCGCATCCGCCACCCGCTCGTCGAGGATGTGGCCGTCGGCGTCGATGACGAAGCGGTAGCGTCCGAGGGCGTCGCCGATGGGACGGGACTCGAGGAGGCTGAGGTTGACGCCGCGGGTGGAGAACTGCTCGAGCATCTCGAGGAGAGCACCGGCGTGGTCGTCGGGAAGCTCGACGATGAGGCTGGTCTTGTCGGCACCGGTCGGCGCGGGAATCGACAGCTCCCGCCCGACGAGCACGAAACGGGTCACCGCGTTGGGGTTGTCGCCGATGTCCTCGGCGAGCACGTCGACGTCGTAGTGGTTGACGATTCCCGGAGGAGCGACGGCCGCATCGGCCTGCGAGCTGAGGAACAGTTCGGATGCCGCGGCCACGTTGCTCGTCGCTGGGATGTGCCCGTGGGTGGGCAGCGCGGTCTCGAGCCAGCCGCGGGTCTGGGCGTACGCCACCGGATGCGCGTTGATCACCTTGACGCCGTCGATGGTGGTTCCGCGGCGGCCTACCAGCACGAAGTTCACCGGGACGAGGTACTCGCCGATGATGCGGAGGCCCGGGACGTTGGCCAGCGCATCCTGGGTGGCCGAGACGCCGCCCTCGATCGAGTTCTCGATGGCGATCATCGCCGCGATGCTGCGGCCACTGATGACGTCGGCGAAGGCCTCCCCCACATTGTTGACGGGGCGCCAGGTCCTGCCCGCCGCGGCCTCGACCTGGGCCAGGGCGGCCTCGGTGAAGGTGCCGGCCGGGCCGAGGTAACTGTAGGTCTCGTGGGCGGCGTCGGCGGAGGGCTCGTCTGGCATGGGCATAGCCTAGCCACGAGGTGTGGCGCTACGCCCTCGAAATGCGCCGCCCACGATGCCAGACTGGGCACTATGACGGATCGCGCAGGAACGCCGGCCAAGAAGTCCGACCTCATCGATGTCGAGGCTCTCATCCACGCCTACTACGAATTGAAGCCCGACCCCTCGATACCCGAGCAGCGGGTCGTGTTCGGCACCTCCGGCCACCGCGGCAGCTCCCCCACGACGTCGTTCAACGACTGGCACATCGCCGCGACCACCCAGGCCATCGTCGAGTACCGCACCGCTCAGGGCATCACGGGCCCTCTCTTCATCGGCGCGGACACGCACGCCCTCAGCGCTCCTGCCATGACGACGGCGCTCAGCGTGCTCGTCGGCAACGGCGTCGAGGCCATGGTCGACGAGTACGACGACTGGGTGCCGACTCCGGCTGTGTCGCTCGCAATCATCACGTGGAACAATGATGCGGCCCACCGCTCGGCCGGCGAGACCGCCGACGGCATCGTCGTGACTCCGAGCCACAACCCGCCGACCGACGGCGGGTTCAAGTACAACCCACCGCACGGCGGACCGGCGGACTCGGACGCCACGAGCTGGATCGCCACGCGCGCCAACGAGATCATCGCCGATGGCCTGCGCGACGTGAAGATGGCCGAGCCCAGCGCCGTCCAGACATATGACTACCGCGGCATGTACGTGGCGGACCTCGCCAACATCATCGACTTCGACGCCATCAAGCGCAGCGGCATCCACATCGGCGCCGACCCCCTGGGCGGGGCATCCGTCAACTACTGGGGTGCCATCCGCGACTACTACGGCATCGACCTCACCGTCGTGAACGAGACCGTCGACCCGACCTGGGAATTCATGACGCTCGACTGGGACGGCAAGATCCGCATGGATCCGTCGAGCCCGTCAGCCATGGCCAGCGTGGTGAAGCACCAGAGCGAGTACGACATCCTCACGGGCAACGACGCCGACGCCGACAGGCACGGCATCGTCACCCCGGACGGCGGTCTCATGAACCCGAACCACTACCTCGCCGTGGCGATCGAGTACCTCTACGGTCATCGCGGTGGGTGGCGATCCGATGCCGCCATCGGGAAGACGCTGGTGTCGTCGAGCATGATCGACAGGGTCGCCAAGCACCTCGGCCGCCGACTCTGGGAGGTGCCGGTCGGCTTCAAGTGGTTCGTGCCCGGCCTCATCGACGGCTCCGTCGGCTTCGGCGGCGAGGAGAGCGCCGGCGCCAGCTTCCTGCGCTTCGACGGCACGGCGTGGACGACCGACAAGGACGGCATCCTGCTCGCCCTGCTGGCCTCCGAGATCCGAGCCGTGACCGGCCGCAGCCCATCGCAGCTCTACGCGAAGCTGGTGGAGAAGTTCGGCGACCCCGCCTACGAGCGCATCGATGCCGAGGCCACCCCGGTGCAGAAGGCGGCGCTCGGGAAGCTCGACGGCGATGCCATCACGGCGACGGAGCTCGCCGGCGAGCCGATCACGGCGAAGCTGTCGAAGGCACCCGGCAATGACGCAGCGGTCGGCGGGCTCAAGGTCGTGAGCGAGAACGCCTGGTTCGCGGCGCGGCCCAGTGGTACCGAGGACGTCTACAAGATCTACGCCGAGTCGTTCCTCGGCGAGGACCACCTGCGCCAGGTGCAGGCCGAGGCCCGCGACATCGTGGACGGTGCGATCAGCTGACGATCGCTCGCTGAGAGCCGGACGGCGTCCGCGCTCGAAGCGCTTCGAGCGCGAACTCGTCGGGCCTCTGCGAGCTGTACGAACGCTCACACCTGGTTCTTGATGCCCCAGAACTGCACTGTGCCCCCGCCGGTGGCGATCGCCTCGTCGACGTCCCAGTAGTCGGAGTCCTTGGTGTGGCCGGCCACGTAGACCTTCACTCCATCAGCCGTGTGGTCCACGCGGGTCACGGTGGTGGTGTGGTCGAGGTCACCCGAGTCGTCCCAGTCGAACTGGGCGATGTCGCCGACCTTCACGTTCGTGCGGTCGCCGCCGAGGTAGGTCGCGCGCTCCGGGTGTGCGCCCAGGTAGGTGTAGAGCGCGGTGGAACTGATCCAGGACGGACTGGTCTGGCCGTCGGCGGCGTACCACCAGTCGGCATCCATCGTCCAGCCGCGGGCGATGAGCCCCTGGCTGGCGAAGTTGGCGCAGTCCGCACCGTCGATCGACATGTAGTTCTGCCAGTTGTAGCTCGACCAGTAGGTGAGCATGTAGTTCGTCTGAGCTGTGATGTGCTCGTCGGGCGTGTAGCTGAACGTGAGGGCCGGCGCGGCAGACCCCTTCACGTTGAGGTCGGCGAGGGTGGTCGCCGGAGTGACGTCGAGCGGCACGGCGGTCCCCGTGGTGTCGAGCACCGTGATCGGAACAGTGCCCTCCGAGTATCGCGCCGCCGCCGGTGCCGCCACCGTGACGGTCTCATCCGTCGCCGAGAGCACCGGGGCGGGCTGGCCGCCGATGGAAACAGAGGCGACGACGCTGAGGTTCGCACCCGACAGGGTCACAGTCGTGCCGCCGGTCACGGGGCCCGAGGTGACGACGGGCAGCGTGTCGATGACGGGCTTCCCGTCGTCGACGGGAGTCGGCGTCTTGAGGGGCGTGATCGTCGCGTCGCGCTTGGCGCCAGTCGCGGGGCTGGCGGATGCCGCAGCCTGGGCTGGTGCATCCGTCGCCGAAGCACCCGCTGTCGCACCGATCGTCAGGGCACCGGCCGTGACGCTCAGCGCGAGGGCGCAGCCGACCAGCGCTGTGCCCGCCGTGAACGGCGAGTGCGAGGCATGCTGGCCGCGGCGGTGCCGGCGGGAGGCGATGAGGCGAAGGGTGGAGAAGAGGGTGGGCTGGGTGGAGGTACTGGTGGAGCGGTGGAGCATGAATCAGTTTCGAGTAGCCGAGCAGAAGACCCGTAACCTCATCACACGGTTATGGCAGGGTTCTGGACGAATCCTCAACATTTCATGGGAACGCATATATTCATGCCACAGTCCGGCGGTCCGGAACACCGGTTGTCCGACTGTCAGCCATAGTTCGGGGCGGCCGGAAGGCCGAAGAACTCCTCGAGCGTCGTCACGCCGACACGGTGCATCTCGCCGGCGAGATCGACGCCGATGTAGCGGTAGTGCCACGGCTCGAACTCGAATCCCGTGACGGGCACCTTGTCGGCCGGATAGCGCAGCAGATAGCCGAACCTGTACGCGTTGGCGGCCAGCCACTGGCCCTCGGGAGTGTCAGCGAAGCACTGGTTCAGGGAGCAGGCTCCGGATGCGGGCCCGATGTCGATGGCGAGTCCGGTCTGGTGCTCGCTGAAGCCCGGGCGGGCCGTGCTCAGATCGGCGCCCTCCTGCCCGAGCGATGCGACGTCGTTGTCATAGACGTTCTGCTGCGTCGAGTAGCTGCGGTACGCGCTGTTCGACGCGAGGGCCAGGCCGGCCTCGTCGGATGCGGTCTGGAACATCGCGACGACGGCATCCGACGCCTCCTGCCGCAGCACCGGATCCCAGGTGTGCGCGACGGGCACGTCGACGAGGTCGGCGGGCTCGTAGTCCACCGGATTCAGCGGGCGAAGCTTGTCGCTGACGACCCAGATGCTCGCGGGGTCGTCGATCGAGCGAGCGGCCTTGTCGAATCCGGGCACTGCCGTCGGCGTGGGCGTCTGCGCAGGGGCGGGACGGGTGGGTGTCGGCGTCTGACTCGCGGATGCCGACGGCTTCGGCGACCGGGAGGGGGGTGCGGTGGTGGCTCCGTCGTCGCCCTGCGCCCCCGAGATCACTCCGGCAGCTGTGGCGCCGGCGACGAGCACCAGCACCGTCGCCGCGACGGCGATAGTGCGGTTGCGCCGCACGCGACGAGAGGCGCCGTGTGCTCGAGACTCGGACATTGCTCTAATGTATCCGGGCGGCACGTCCCGGCGGCGTCAGTGCCGGCGCGCGGCGCGCTGGAGGCGCCGGCCATGGGGTCGAGCGGAAGCGCAGAGCCTAGGAGGCGATGTGCCAGTAGTAGACGGCACCGCCAGGGTGGTCCTCGGTGATGGCGGTGTCGACGCTGCGGTAATCGGAGTCGAGCGTGTGACCGGCGAAGAACACCTGGGTCCCGCCGTTCTCATGGGTCACCCGGGTCACGATGCCCGTGTGATCGCGGTCGCCCGACTGGTCCCAGTCGAACTGCACGATGTCGCCGACGCTCACCTGGTCGCGCTGAGTGTCGTCGAGCGCGGTCGCGAGGTCTGGTCGGGTCTCGAGCCAGTCGCGGAATGATGTGGAGCTGCGCCAGGTGTCGCTCGACGAGTAGACGTCGTCAGCGTGGAACCACTGGTCGTCCTGCACCCATCCTCGGGCGAGGAGAGTCTGGCTCGCGAAGTTGACGCAGTCGTTGTCGCCGAGTACCCCGTATTCGGCCTCGTTGTAGTTCTGCCAGTACGTGAGCGCATAGTCGATCTGCGCCTGCACAGGGGCGCTGAGTGCGGCCGCCGCCGGAGCCGACTCCGCCTTCGACGCCTCCTGCACCGGAGCCGGGATCTCGGCCGAGGTGCTCGCCTTCGGTGCGGCCTCGGTCTTCTCGGCTGTCGCCACGGGGCCGGAGCATGCGGCGAGGACGGCGACGGATGCCGCTGTCATGGCGAGCGCCGCGAGGGCGCGCGAGTACTGCAGGGAGGAGCGGGGCATCCTCGGACGGTAGCAACCCAACATCGGAGGAACCTATGAGAGTGGCATACGGGAGCACGGAAGCCGAGGATTCAACACTTCCGTCACCCCGACCCGTTGTCCCCCGTGATCCCTCGGGTCTACGTTGAGGGCTGTGACCAACACCGCGGAGTCTCCGGCGTCCACGCCCCTCATGTCGCACCGCCAGATCCTGTTCGTGATCTTCGGGCTGATGGCGGGCATGTTCCTCTCCGCGCTCGATCAGACCGTCGTGGGCACCGCGATCCGCACGATCGGCGACGACCTGCACGGCCTCAGCCAACAGGCCTGGGTCACGACGGCATACCTCATCACCTCCACGATCTCCACACCGCTCTACGGGAAGCTCTCCGACATCTTCGGAAGGCGACCGCTGTTCATCATCGCCATCGTGATCTTCATCATCGGGTCGATCCTCGCCACCTTCTCGACCTCGATGATCGAGCTCGCGCTGTTCCGGGCCGTTCAGGGACTGGGAGCCGGCGGCCTGATGTCGATGCCCCTGGCGATCATGGGCGACATGCTGGCTCCGCGCGAACGCGCGAAGTACCAGGGCTACTTCCTCGCGGTGTTCGGAATCTCGAGCCTCATCGGACCTCTCGTCGGCGGGCTGTTCGCCGGAGCCGAGGAGATCCTCGGGATCGCCGGCTGGCGCTGGGTGTTCCTCATCAACGTGCCGATCGGCGTCATCGCCCTCGCGATCGTGCTGCGCTCCCTCCACCTCCCGAAGACCGAGCGGTACTCGGTGCGCATCGACTGGTGGGGGGCGGCCACCGTGATCATCGCGCTCGTCCCCCTGCTGCTCGTCGCCGAGGAGGGCCGGGAATGGGGATGGAGCAGCCCGGGCGCCATCGCCTGCTACGTGATCGGCGTGCTGGGCATCATCGCGTTCATCCTCATCGAGGCGGCCATGAAGGACGACGCGCTGATCCCGCTCAAGCTCTTCCGCTCCTCGACCTTCTCGATGGCGACGATCATCGGCGTCTTCGTCGGCTTCGGCATGTTCGGCGCCATGCTCACGTTGCCGCTGTACCTGCAGCTCGTCCTCGGCTCCACCCCGACGGAGAGCGGCCTCCAGATGCTGCCGATGATCCTGGGCCTCATGATCTCCTCCATCGCCAGCGGGCAGATCATCGCCCGCACCGGCCGATACAGGATCTTCCCGACCATCGGCACGGCCCTCCTCTCGGGCGGTTTCCTCTACCTCACCTTCCTCCAGTACGACTCCTCGTACTGGTTCATCGCCGGGGCCATGCTCCTCATCGGCCTCGGTCTCGGTCAGCTCATGCAGACCCTCACGATCGCGAGCCAGAATTCCGTTGGCCTGCGCGACATGGGCGTCGCCACCAGTTCGTCCACCTTCTTCCGCCAGATCGGCGGAACCCTCGGCACGGCCGTGCTGCTGTCGCTGCTCTTCACCGTGATGCCGGCGAACATCGTCGGTTCGCTGTCGGATCAGGACACCCTGGCGGACGCGCTCGACGCCGCCCTCGACCCGTCCGTGGCCTCAGCGCCCGAGAACGCGGCCATCATGGAGACGATCTACACCCCCATCGTCACTCCGATCGAGGCGCAGCTACCGGCCGGGGTCGACCTGAGCGATGACGCCCAGCGCGCCCAGGTGGTCAGCCAGGTGACCCCGACGGTCCTGGAGCAGCTCGACAGCGGCACGGGAGGGTCGTTCGGGAGCAGCACACTGGACGACACGTCGTTCCTGAACGGAGCCGATCCCCGCTTGACGAAGCCGTTCCTTGCGGGCTTCAACGCCTCGGCGGTTCAGGTGTACTGGGTCGCTCTGTTCGTCGTTCTGATCGCCTTCGTGCTCACCCTGTTCTTCCGAGCCCCGCCGCTCCGGGCGAAGTCGGCGCTGCAGGAGGCGGCGGACAATCGGGCGGAGGCTGAGGCTGCTGAAGCCGAGACCAGAACCGACGACGAACTGCAGACGGATCTGCAGGCGCAACGGGCAGCCGACATCACCGGATCGCTGCTCGACCCCGGCCCGCGCACGGGATCACTGCCGGTGCAGCGGCCCTGACCTGCGCCTGCGGATCGGGTCTGGCGCGCGTCTGTCGCGCGTCACTCGACCGACCCCGTCCCGTCATCGGCGTGTAACGGGTTCATAACGTATCGGCGCCGTGAGAGCGCTCTCTTGACAGCCGGCATCTGCAGTGCTTATTCTCGGAACGCAATCGTGAGAGCGCTCTCACAGGGTAGTGAGAGAGCGCTCTCAGCGCACGCACCACAACAATTGTCCACGCACACAAGGGAGTGAACCGTGAAGCTTTCACGACGCACCACAGCTGTTGCCGCCGTCGCCGGTGTCGCAGCAATCGCCCTCCTCGCCACCGGATGTTCATCCTCCGGCGATTCAGGATCGGGATCATCCGACGAGAAGGTCGAACTGACCGTCACGACGTTCGGAACCATGGGACTCGACGACCTCTACAAGCAGTACGAGGAAGAGAACCCGAACGTCACCATCAAGGCCACGAACATCGACACCGGTGGAAACGCACTCACCGACTGGAAGACCAAGCAGGCAGCAGGCGCCGGTCTCCCCGACGTGCAGGCCGTCGAAGAAGGCTGGCTCGGCCAGGTGCAGGCGGTCTCCGACAGCTTCACCGACCTCACCGAGTACGGTGCGAACGACATCAAGGACCGCTGGGTCGACTGGAAGCTCAAGCAGGGCACCGACAAGGACGGCCGCATCATCGGATACGGCACCGACATCGGCCCCGAGGGCCTCTGCTACAACAGCAAGCTGTTCGAGGCTGCCGGCCTGCCCGGCGACCGCGAGGCCGTCGCCGAGCTCTTCGGCGGCGACGACGCGACGTGGGATGACTTCTTCAAGGTTGGCGAGCAGTACAAGGCAGCCACCGGCAAGGCCTTCTACGACCAGAGCGGCTTCGTCTGGAACGCCATGGTCAACCAGCTCCCCGAGGGCTACTACTCCTCCGACGGCGAGCTCAACGTCGAAGACAACGCCGACCTCAAGTCGCAGTGGGACAAGCTCGCCGGCGGCGCAGCTGCAGGCCTCTCCAGCGGCCAGGCTCAGTGGGACTGGGGTAAGGGCAAGGCCTTCACCGACGGTTCCTTCGCGACCTTCATGTGCCCGGGCTGGATGCTCGGTGTCGTGAAGGGCCAGGTCGAGTCCGCTGGTGGCGACGCCACCTCCGGCTGGGACTTCGCGGATGTCTTCCCCGGCGGCCCCGCCAACTGGGGTGGAACGTTCCTGACCGTTCCCACCACGTCGAAGCACCCGAAGGAGGCTGCCGCACTGGCCGCCTACCTGACCGACGCCAAGTCGGCCGTCTCCGCCTTCCAGGCTGCAGGCACCTTCCCGTCGGTCACCGAGGCGCAGACCGACCCGGGTGTCACCGGCGAGAGCGACCTGACCAAGTTCTTCAACAACGCCCCCATCGGCGAGATCCTCGGATCCCGTGCCGAGGGCGTCGTGGCCCAGTACAAGGGCCCGAACGACTCGGTCATCCAGGAGCAGGTCTTCGGACCGGCCACGCAGTCGCTCGACAAGGGCGCCTCAGGCGACGACGCGTGGAACGAGGCACTCACCACGCTGCAGAGCCTGGACCTCAAGTAAGTCACACCAGCTCCACGGTGGCCCCCCGGAGACCCGTTTCCGGGGGGCCACATTCCTTGAGAGAGAACAGCATGACCACCACAGTCAGTCCCCCGGAGACGAGCAGCACCCCGGCAGCGGCACGGCCAGCGAAGGCGTCGCCCGCGAAGGTGCCGTTCAAGCACCGCGTGAGCCGCTTCGACCACAAGGTGTCGCCGTACCTCTACGTCGCACCGTTCTTCGTGCTGTTCGGCCTCATCGGCCTGTTCCCGCTCGTCTACACCTTCGTGGTGTCGCTGAACGACTGGGACCTGCTCACCGGCCCCGGCGAGTGGGTCGGATTCCAGAACTACACGGACGAGCTCACTGACCCGTACTTCTGGAACTCGCTGTTCAACACCGTGAGCATCTTCCTGCTCTCGTGCATCCCCCAGCTTCTCGCCGCCGTCTTCATCGCGGCCGTCCTCGACCAGAACATCCGCGCCAAGACCTTCTGGCGCATGAGCGTTCTCATCCCCTACGTGGTCACCCCCGTGGCCGTCGCCATCATCTTCTCGAGCGCGTTCTCCGAGAAGTACGGCCTCATCAACAACATCCTCGAAGCGCTCAACCTCGACCCCGTGATGTGGAAGACCGAGACCTTCCCCTCGCACGTGGCGATCGCCTCGATGGTCAACTGGCGCTGGACCGGCTACAACGCACTCATCCTGCTCGCCGCCATGCAGTCGGTGCCGCGCGACATCCACGAGTCGGCCGCCCTCGACGGCGCCGGTGCCTTCCGCCGCTTCTTCTCGATCACGCTGCCGAGCATCCGCCCCACCATGATCTTCGTGATCATCACCGCGACCATCGGCGGCCTGCAGATCTTCACGGAGCCGAAGCTGTTCAACCCGTCGAGCTCAGTACTCGGCGGCCCGCACCGGGAGTACCAGACCACAGTGCTCTACCTGTGGGACATGGCCTTCAACCGCAGCGACTTCGGAAAGGCGTCGGCCATCGCCTGGCTCCTGTTCATCATCATCGTCGCGTTCGGCCTGATGAACTTCCTGATCTCCCGACGCATCGCGTCGGTCGAGACCCGGACTTCGAAGAAGCGCACCGGGCGCAAGCTCGCGGAACACAACGCACAGAAGGCTGAAGGCGCGCGCGCCGTCGTCGCCGCAGCAGGGGAGAAGCGCTCATGAGCAACGTCACCGACCTGAAGGAGCCGACCACTCCGCCGACGGATGCCGGCACTCCCGGCATCCCCGTGAAGCCGGCGAAGCCCACCAAGCCCGCCCGCGCCCGCGACGTCGGCATCGACCGCCGCCCCGGGTTCCTGACCTACGGCCTGCTGATCGCCCTGTTCCTCGGCGGCGCCTACCCGCTGTGGTGGTCGTTCGTCGCCGGATCCAGCGACAGCTCGGTGCTGGCTGACACCTGGCCGCCCCTCCTCCCGGGTGGACGGTTCTGGGACAACGTCGCCTCGGTTCTCGACACCGTGCCGTTCTGGCAGGCCCTGGCCAACAGCATCATCGTCTCGAGCGTCATCACCATCTCGGTGGTGTTCTTCTCCACCCTCGCCGGCTACTCGTTCGCCAAGCTGCGCTTCAAGGGCCGTGAGGGGCTGATGATCTTCGTGATCGCCACCCTCGCCGTGCCCACCCAGCTCGGCATCATCCCGCTCTTCATGCTCATGAAGGAGTTCGGCTGGACCGGCACCCTCGGCGCGATCATCATCCCCACGCTCGTCACGGCGTTCGGCGTGTTCTTCATGCGCCAGTACCTGGTCGACGTCATCCCCGACGAGCTCATCGAGGCCGCCCGTGTCGATGGAGCCTCCATGTTCGGCACCTTCTGGCACGTCGGCCTTCCGGCTGCGCGCCCGGCCATGGCCATCCTCGGCCTGTTCACCTTCATGACGGCCTGGACCGACTACCTCTGGCCGCTCCTGGTGTCGCCGCAGAATCCGACCCTGCAGGTGGCCCTCAGCCAGCTGCAGAGTGCGAAGTACGTCGACTACACGATCGTCCTCGCGGGCGCCGTCATGGCGACGATCCCGCTCCTCATCCTGTTCGTGCTCGCCGGCAAGCAGCTCGTCTCCGGAATCATGGCGGGAGCAGTGAAGGGCTGATGACCATTCCACTCACAGAACGCACCTGGCCGACCGGCTTCCTCTGGGGATCGGCCACGGCCGCAGCCCAGATCGAGGGAGCAGCCCACGAGGGCGGCAAGGAGGACTCCATCTGGGACGCGTACTCGCGCGTTCCCGGCGCCGTCGCCAACGGCGACACCCCCGAGCAGGCCGTCGACCACTATCACCGGGTACCGTCCGACGTCGCCTTGATGAAGGACCTCGGGCTCGACTCCTACCGCTTCTCCACCAGCTGGGCCCGCGTGGTACCTGGTGGACGCAGCGTCAACCAGGAGGGGCTCGACTTCTACAGCTCCCTCGTCGACGAACTGCTCTCCCAGGGCATCCTGCCGTGGCTCACGCTCTACCACTGGGACCTGCCGCAGGCACTCCAGGAGGAGGGCGGCTGGGCCAATCGCGACACGGCCTACCGCTTCGTCGAGTATGCCGAGGCGGTCTACGCGGCTCTCGGCGACCGCGTCACGCATTGGACCACCTTCAACGAGCCGCTCTGCTCCTCCCTCATCGGCTACGTCGCCGGTGAGCACGCGCCGGGCCTGACGGATCCGGATGCCGGGCTCGCCGCCCTGCACCACCAGCACCTCGCCCACGGCCTGGCCGCGGCCCGCCTGCGCGAGCTGGCCGCCCGCGACGGCCGTGAGCTGCAGATCGGCATCACGCTCAACCTCACGAACGCGGTGCCGAACGACCCGACCGACCCCGTCGACCTCGAGGCCGCCCGCCGCATCGACGGGCTCTGGAACCGCATGTACATCGAGCCGCTCCTGCTCGGCGAGTACCCGGTCGATGTCATCGGCGACCTGGAGGAGTACGACTTCCTCCAGTACGTGCAGGGCGGCGATCTCGCCGTCATCAGCACGCCGATCGACTTCCTCGGCGTGAACCACTACCACGACGACAACGTCTCGGGTCATCCGGCTGCCCCGGATGCCGAACCCGGCCTGGTCCCGACCGACAAGCCCGGCCGTTCGCCTTTCGTCGGCAGCGAGTACGTGACGTTCCCGACGCGCCACCTGCCGCGTACGGCCATGGGCTGGGAGGTGAACCCCGACGGGCTCCGCACGCTGCTCGTGCGCCTCGGTCGGGAGTACCCGACTTTGCCGCCGCTCTACATCACCGAGAACGGCGCGTCCTACGACGACGAGATCATCGACGGCGCCGTGAACGACACCGAGCGCTGGGCGTACATCGACGCCCACATCTCGGCGGTGGGCGAGGCCATCGCGGCCGGCGCCGACGTGCGCGGGTACTTCGTGTGGTCGCTGCTCGACAACTACGAGTGGGCATGGGGCTACAACAAGCGCTTCGGGATCGTGCACGTCGACTACGACACCCTCGTGCGCACCCCCAAGTTCTCGGCCACCCAGTACGCCTCCGTCATCGCGGCGTCTAAGGCGACAGCCTGATCGGCACTATCGTGGGAGCCAGTTCGAACATGGGGAGCGATGGAGTGGCAGAGAAGCTTCGGGCCGGCGCCGTACCGACGCTCGAGATGGTCGCGGCACATGCGGGCGTCTCGCGCGCCACGGTGTCACGAGTCGTCAACGGCTCACCGAAGGTCACCCCCGACGTCACCGAGGTCGTGCAGCGCGCCATCGAGGCACTGAACTACGTACCGAACCGGGCGGCGCGCTCTCTCGCCAGTCGAAAGACCCAGGCGATCGCCCTGATCGTTCCGGAATCGGCCGCCCGCGTGTTCGCCGACCCGTTCTTCGCCTCGGTGGTGCAGGGCATCGCCCTGCACCTGGCCGATACCGACTACACGCTGAACATGATCATCGAGTCGGAGTCGCAGTCGGGCAAGACCAGGCGCTACCTCCTCGGCGGCAATGTCGACGGCGCACTCGTGGTCTCGCACCACACGGGCGACCACTCCTACGCGCAGTTGAGCCGCACCCTGCCGGTCGTCTTCGGCGGTCGGCCGCTGAGCGACACCGAGAGCGACAACTACTTCATCGACGTCGACAACCAGCACGGTGCCGAGACGGCGGTCGCCCACCTGGTGGCATCCGGTCGCACGACGATCGCCACGATCGCTGGGCCCCAGGACATGCCGCCCGGCCTCGATCGCCTGGCCGGTTGGCGCGAGGTGCTCACCCAGCACGGCATGGACACGGAACTGTTCGAGGTCGGAGACTTCTCGCCGGCGTCGGGTGTCACTGCCATGAAGCGCCTGCTGGCCCGGGAGCCGAAGATCGACGGGGTGTTCGCGGCGAACGATCAGATGGCGATCGGAGCGTACTCCGCCATCCGGGAGGCCGGACTGCGCATCCCCGAGGACATCGCGGTGATCGGCTTCGACGACGACATCTACGGCGCGACGGCGACGCCGGCGCTCACGACGGTTCACCAGCCGTCGGTCGAGATGGGCCGCGAAATGGCCCGCGTGCTCGTGAAGCTCATCGAGGGCGAGCCCGTCGACACCTTGACGAAGCTGAAGACGTCGCTCGTGGTGCGCGCGTCGGCTTAGAGCCACCCCATCCGGTGGTCGCTTCGCTCGCGGCCTACTCGACCAGCGTGTTCTACTGAGGCGCGAACTGGCTCACCGTGAACAGCGCACCGTGCGGATCGCGGATGAGGGCCTCGCGGGTCCACGGGCCGTCCTCCGTCGAGAGCACTGTTCCGCCGGCGGTCACGGCGAGAGCGGCGGCGGCATCCCGGTCCTCCACCGTGAATTGCACCTCCCAGCGCGCCGGAGCGTCACCCTCCTCGATGCCGGCGACGACGTCGGCGAATCCCGGCGGGGCGAAGGCCTGACGCTCCCTGATCTCGGGGTCGACCGTCGCCGCCAGGTGATCGCCGTACCCCGGCAACCTGGCCATGCCGGCACCGAGGGCCGGGTCGACCTCCCATCCGAAGACCTCCGAGTAGAAGCGGATGCCGCTCTCGGGGGACGGCGTGATGAGCACGCTGAAGTTCCAGGTGCCTGGCTCGTTGACGAGCTGGGCGCCCAGGCGTCGGCGCGCCTGCCAGACCCGGAACACGGCGCCGTCGGGGTCGAGGAACTCGGCCCAGCGGCCACCCGGACCGGCGTCGACGGGGCTCGTGCGCACGCTGCCGCCGGCGGCGACGACCGTCTCGACGGCGGCGTCGGCGCTGCGAGTGGCGACGTAGCTGTTCCAGACCGACGGGACGTCCTCGACCGAGGGCGAGATGGCCGCGACGTCATGACCGTCGATGGTCGCGACGAGGTACGATCCCGGAGCTCCCGGTGGCACGGCATCGTGGAAGCGCCAGCCGAACAGGGTTCCGTAGAACTCCATGGCTTCATACGGATGCGGCGTCTCCACGTCGATCCAGCTGGGAACTCCAGCCGGATACTCTCGGGCGTCGTTGACTGTCACCATCGTCGTCTCCCTCCATCGTTGCCGTGATCGAGAACAGGCCGGACCGGCCTGTTCCGCCGTTCCGACCTGTTCTCGAGTCGCGCTACTCGATCGCCTTCTGCGGCTCCCCGCCCTTCAGCGCGGCGAGCCGCGCCTCGACCTCGGTCAGCTCGCCGAGGTCCTCCAGGTCTTCGAACTGCGCGTCGAGGCTGGAGGCAGCGAGCTCCTGCTGGCCGCGCACCTTCGCCTCCTCGCGCCGGATCTTGTCCTCGAAGCGGCTGATCTCGCTCGTGGGATCGAGGATGTCGACGCTCTTGATGGCGTCGTTCACCTGCGACTGCGCCTCGACGGTCTTCGACCGAGCCATGAGCTCGTCGCGCTTCGACGAGAGCTGGTTGAGCTTCTCGCGCATCTTGCCGAGGCCGTCCTTGAGCTGGTCGACGACCGCGGTCTGCGAGGCGATCATCGGCTCGGCGCCCTTCGCCTCGTTCTCCGACTGCAGCTGGCGGCCGAGGGCGACGCGGGCGAGGGCGTCGAATTTGTCGGCATCCGTCGCGTTCCCCGCTCCGCGCAGCTCGTCGGCCTTGCGGCTCGCTGCGAGGGCCTTGCGGCCCCAGTCGTCTGCTGCAGCGACGTCTTCGCGGTGGTCTTCCTCGAGCATCCGCAGGTTGCCGATGGTCTGCGCCACGGCGCTCTCAGCCTCGCCGATGCTCGACGTATAGTCGCGCACCATCTGATCGAGCATCTTCTGCGGGTCCTCTGCCTGATCGAGCAGCGCGTTGATGTTCGCCTTGGCGAGCTGGGTGATGCGGCCGATGATGGACTGCTTTGCCATGATGTTCCCTCTCTCGTACTGCTGATTGATGCTGTTGCTTCGTTGCCTGTTACACCTGTGATCGTCTCCGGATGTCGCTCCGGGATGCCGCCGCTAGAACCTGCCGCCGGATCCGCCGCCGCCGAAGCCGCCTCCACCGCCGAAACCTCCACCGAACCCTCCGCCACCGAACCCTCCGCCGCCACCCCCGCCGAAGATGCTGCCGGAGTCGCCGCCGCGACCTCCGCCGCCGGTGAGCAGTCCCCCGAGGATGCCGCCGATGATGGCGCCGGTCAAGGCGTCGCCGCCGCCCGAGCGTGTGCGACCGCCGCCTCCGCCGAAGCCGCCACCGCCCCACGAGTCGTCGTCGTAGCCCGACACGTCGCTCTGAGCGATCTGAATGGCGCTGGCCGCGAGGGCCTGCGACCGCTGCGCCTGGTCGAGGGCCTGCACGGGGTCGCCGGGTCCGATCGCACGCGAGGAGTCGAACAGGCGCTGCGCCTCCGAGAGGCGCTGGCGAGCGTCGGAACCCACTGCTCCGCGTCGGGTGGCGATGAAGTCGGATGCCGCCTGGATCTGCGCCTGAGCGGTGCTTTGCGCACGCCCGAGCAGGGCGACGGCGCGCTCCTGCTGCACCCTCTCCTCTCGAGACGGGGCGAGAGCGGCATCGAGCGCGGCCTCGGCTTCCTGCAGGCGTCGCACCATGGCGAGCGGATCGGTGCGGGAGCCCGAGGCCTGCCGTGCGGCGGCGAGGACCTGCTCGGCTGCAGCGATCGGGGCCGCCAGAGCCGCCTCACCGAGGCGGGTGGTGACAGCGGTCTGCCTGGCCTCGGCCAGGTCGCTCTCGACGTCGTCGATCTCCTTCGCGACGGCGGCGGTGGCCTGCTCCAGGCTCTCGGCCACGGAGTCGACGGCGTCGAGCAACTGGCCGGCCTGGCCGATGCTCTGCTGCGCCGCGCGCACGGGGACGGCGACGCTCGGTCGGTGACCGCCCTCCGGCGCCGGAGCCGACAGCGTCGCCGCAGCGGCCGCGGCCGTCTCGGTCGCGAAGGCGAGCAGTTGGCGTGCCTGCGCCGCGTTGCCCGTGAGAGTCGACATGGTCTCGCCCTCGAAGCGGGTGTGCAGCTCGGCTATGCGCGCCTCGGTCGCCGAGAGGCGCCCGCCCAGCTTCTCGGCATCCGTCGTCACCGTCTTCAGTACGGGGAGTGCGTTGTCGTCGAGGGCCCGCAGTGCGTCGAACTCGTCGGAGCGCGCGTCGAGGCCGGCGATGGCCTGCTCGGCGAGGCTGGTGACCTCGGCCGTCATGGCCGCGCGCTCTGCATCGCTCTCGGGGAAGGCGTCGTCGAGCTTCTGCTTCACGGCGAAGGCCTGCCGGGCCGATGCGCTGGCCGTCGCGAGGGCGTCGGTGAAGGGCTTCACCGCCTCATCGCCGAACTCGGCCGCAGCGAAGCCGACCTCCTGCTCGCTGGTCTTGAGGGCGTCGTCGAGCTGCACCAACAGGCTGCCGGCGCGCTGCTCGAGCGCGGCGCGGTCCTGGGCTGCCTGGGCTCGTGCGAGGCCGGCCCGGCGGCGCTTTCGGATGACGGAGACGAGCACGATGACGAGGGAGATGACGCCCACGACGAGGAAGCCCCAGAGCAGCACTGCGCCGCTGTTGCCGGAGCCCGACCCGGAACCAGAACCCGTTCCGCTGTCGGTTCCGCCGCCGCTCAGTTCGCCATTCGATGCCGCACGGATGCCTTCCGTCGCGCCGATGGCGGCTCCGGCCCAATCGTCCTGCGACAGGCTGGGCACGACGTACTCGGAGGCGATCTGCTCGGAGTCGGCCTGCAGGGGCGAGTCGTCGGAGAACGACAGCTGGTAGATCCTGTCGTCGATCGCCACGGCCAGCACGACGTTCGAGGCGCCGAGCTGGTTCGCGTCGCGCACCTCCTGCACCCACTGCTCGCGATCACTCGGGTTCTCGAAGCTGTTCACGTAGGCCACGAGCAGGGTCTGGCCGGTGTCGGCCTGCAACTGGTCGATCGCGTCCTGAACGGCCTGGGTGTCCCCGCCGAGAACGCCGGCGGTGTCGACGATGTCGCTCGAGCCGAAGTCGACAGGATCATCGGCCAGCGCGGGCGACGCGGCGCCGACGGCCATGGCGAGACCGATGGCCCCGGCCGCGAGTCCTGCGAACACGCGGCGAAGGGCGTTCCTGCCTGTCGTCACGCGGGTAGCCTCCTCGTCGCGCCATCCGTCGTCGGATGCGCTCTAGTCGTTCCCGTCTACGCTATCGGCCACGACCATGCGTCGACGAGGCATGCAGCGACCTCTCGGCCAGTGCACAGAACCGCGTCTCGCCGACTACTCGAAGACGACGCCGTCGACGGGCGCGAAGCGCGCACGCATGATGGCGACGGCATCCGGCGACTCGTCGATCAGGGTGAACCGGCGCCCGAGCGCTGCGGCCACGGCCCCCGTCGTGCCCGAGCCCGCGAAGAAGTCGAGCACGGCGTCGCCAGGGCGGCTCGAGGCCTGGATGATGCGCCGCAGGATGCCCTCGGGCTTCTGGGTCGGGTAGCCCGTCTTCTCCCTGCCCGTCGGCGAGACGATGGTGTGCCACCACACGTCGGTCGGCAGCTTGCCGAGCTCGGCCTTCTCGGGGGTCACGAGACCCGGAGCCATGTAGGGCTCGCGGTCCACGGCCGTGGAGTCGAACCAGTAGGCCTTCGGGTTCTTCACGTAGACGAGGATCGTGTCGTGCTTTGTCGGCCAGCGCTTCTTCGACTTGGCTCCGTAGTCGTAGGCCCAGATGAGCTCGTTGAGGAAGCACTCACGACCGAACAGGGCGTCGAGCATGACCTTCGCGTAGTGCGCCTCGCGGTAGTCGAGGTGCAGGTAGAGCGTTCCGTCGTCGGCGAGCAGTCGCCAGGCCTCGATCAGGCGCGGCTCGAGGAAGCCCCAGTAGTCCTCGAAGTGGTCGTCGTAGCTGTACAGGTCGCCGCGGATGCGCTGGTACTGCCGCCCCTTGAATCCCGAGATGACGCCCGCGGCGCGCTGGGGGGCGACGTCGGTGCCTGTGCTCGTGCTGCCATCCTCGAGGCTCGCATCGAGGTCGCTCTGCTCTGTGCGCACGTGCGTCGTGCTCTGCCGGGACTGTGGGCGACCGGTGTTGAACGGCGGGTCGAGGTAGATCAGAGTGAACGCTGCATCGGGAAGCGTGGGAAGAACAGAGAGGTTGTCGGCGTGGATGATGCGGCCGACGGATGCCGCGGGCTCGGGTGTCGCTGCATCCGTCTCGGGCATTCCCTCATTGTGTCAGCTAGAGGTCGAGGCGGATGCGACCGTCGAACCGGGTGGTCGGGTCGTCGGCGTCGTTCGTCTCGAGGATTCCCTTGTCATCGTCGTCGGCGACGGGAGACGGGGCGGGAAGCACGCTCTCCGTCTCGCGCTGCACCTCGATCTCGTGCCGGTGCGGCGCGAACACCTCGTCGACCACGCCGAGAGCGCCGCCGCCCGGTGTTCCACGGCCGGTCTTGTTGCTGAAGTCGACCCAGCCCTTGTGGGAGGCGAACACGATGATCGCGACGAGCACCACGAGGGCGACGGGGATCCACCAGGTCATGCGTCCAGCCTAGGAGAAAGCTCCGGCGGCCGCCTCTCGTACGACGTTCACGGCACGCGGTTGAGCCACTCCGACGTCGCGAACTTCGACTCGACGAGGGCCTCGGCCTGCGCGTACTCGTCGTCGGTGATGTCGCCGGGAGCGGCATCCGTCAGCGCCATGAAGGTCTTCTCGAGCTGCTCGATGATGACGGCGCGCTCGACTCCGGCCTGGCGCTTGAGAGGGTCGACGCGCTTGGCGGCGCTCGCGATGCCCTTGTCGCTGATCTTCTCCCGGCCGATGCGCAGCACCTGCGTCATGATCTCGCCGTCCATGTCGTAGCTCATGGTGACGTGATGCAGGATGCCGCCGTTGCCGAGGCGCTTCTGTGCGGCTCCGCCGATCTTGCCTGTCGGGCTCGTGATGTCGTTGAGCGGCTGGTAGCTCGCCTCGACGCCGAGGGCGCGCAGCGCGTCGATGACCCACGCGTCGAGGAAGGCGTAGGAGTCGGCGAAGGTCATGCCCTGCACGAGATCGGCGGGAACGTACAGCGAGTAGGTGACGACGGAGCCCTTCTCCATCATCATCGCGCCGCCGCCCGAGATGCGGCGAACGACGTCGTAGCCGAACTTCGCCGCACCGTCGGGGTCGACCTCGTTCTTGAGCGACTGGAAGCTGCCGATGACGACGGCGGACTCGTCCCACTCCCAGATGCGCAGGGTGGGCTGGCGACGTCCGGCGCCGACCTCGACGGCCAGAACCTCGTCGAGAGCGAGGTGCATGGCCGGACTCACGGCCTTCGCGTGGATGATCTGCCACTGGTAGTCGCGCCAGCTGGTGGCCTTCTTGAGGGCTCGACGGATGGCCACCGCCACGCCTTCGGCTGAGAAGCCGAGCATGACGGTTCCGTCGGGGAGGGCTTCGGTGATGGCGCGCGCGATCGCGGTCGCATCCGACTCCGCCGAGAGTCCGTTGACGGCGCCATCGATGGCGCCGAGGGCCTCGTCGGGCTCGAGGAAGAAGTCGCCAGCAAGTCGGAAGTCCGAGATGAGATCGTCCACGACCTCGAAGTCGACGACCACGAGCTTGCCCTGGGGAACCTTGTACTCACCGTGCATGCGTCCAGCCTAGGACTGGCGCCGCATGAATGGCCTCGCTCGCTGAGGGCCGGACGGAGTCCGCGCCCGAAGCGCATCACGGCAGGTGAAGCCGCGTTGGTGCGCTTCGGGCGGTCGCTCCGCTCGGCCCCCAGCGAGCCGAGCGACGTGATGGTGTCACCCTCAGTCCGAGGCGCAGGGCTTCCCGTTCAGCGTGAACAACCAGGGCTCGACCCGCTGCTTCGCATGGGAGCCCACGAAGGCGACGGGCACCCAGGCGCCCGGCTTGATCTTCGCGGTCAGCGAGGAGTTCTTCACCGTGACGGCATCCGCCACCTGCGTGACCTTGCCACCGACGAGCTTCACCACCTTCTCGGAGCCGGCGAAGTTCCACTTCAGGGTCCAGCCGTTGATCGGGGTCGTGCTCGTGTTGCGGATGCGCAGCTCGGCTGCGAACACTCCGAACAGCGACTTCGTGGCCGAGTACGACACCTGGCAGCTCGTGGCCGGGAAGGCCGGCACCGCGTTGGCGATCAACTCGCGCGCCTGCTCGACGAACCACTGGCCTGCCGCCGGATCCTCGATGCCGCGCACGGGGTCGAGCGGTCCGTCGGTGCCGCGGTAGCACTGGCCGTCGGACTCACCGGGAACCTTGATCCACAGGTAGGCGTCGATGAGGGCGTTCCCCGTGTCCGTCGTCGGGCGTGCTCCGGCTCCGCGATCCGGCGGGTTGCACCAGACCTCGGCGTCGCCCTCCCAGCCCGCCGGCGCAGCCCAAGGGCCGACGCCGTTGCGGCTGGTGTCGATGACGAAGTGCGCTTGGGCGGCCGGGTCTGCGGTGAGGCCGGTGTCGGCGTAGGCCTGCGCGTAGGCGGCATCCGTCAGCCCCCAGGTCGAGAAGTCGTCGGGGCTCGCCGGGTAGTACTGGCTGCCGCAGTAGCTCGGCTCGTACCAGCTGTTGACGCTCAGGTTGATGCAGTCCGAGATCCAGGTGCCGTACTTGGTGAGGCGTTCGGTCTGCACGTAGTTGGAGGCGTTGAGGAAGAAGCCGTCGGCCTTCTCGACGCCGCCCGCGATGAGGCGCTGCGAGATGTCGCCGACGCCGAGCCAGCCGCTGTGCGTTCCGTCGAGGTAGACGGCCGTGTTGGGAAGCGCGGTGAGGACGTCGACGGCGTGGTTGACCTGCTCGAAGCGGTCGGCTGCGGCCGTGGCCGGGTCGAGGTCGGCCGGCTGGCACCACTCGAGGTTGCCGTTGATGTCGGTGTGCCACGGGATGATGCCGAGTCCGTCGGGCTCGAGGATGACGGCCGCCTTGGCGTCGCCGATGCCCGCTGCGACCCCGTCGACCCAGGCCTCGTAGGCTGCGGTGTCGAGCGCCCCGTCCGCCGAGTACTGGGCGCAGTCGCGGTAGGGCAGGTTGTAGACGACGACGGTGGGGACCGCTCCGGATGCTGCCGCCGCCGTGGTCACCTCGACTGCGGCCGCCTGCGCCTCGGCCGGGGTTCCCTTGGTGAGCCAGGTGGCCGAGGGGAAGCTGCCGAGGAGCTGGGCATCGGTCCGCGCCTGGCCGGACAGACCGGCTGCAGCCTCGAGCGTCGTCGAGTGCGGATCGACGTAGAGCGCGCTTCCGGGGCCGAGCACGTCATTGGCCGCTGCGGCGGGAGGTGCGGTGAGACCGATCGTCGCCAACGCGGCGATCGCCGTGACGGCCGCGACCCGCAACGAGCGGCGGGTCAGGTTCTTCGTCGTGCGTGTCGTGCTGTTCTTACGTGTCGTGCTGTTCGTCATGCTGAGGACTCCCAGGGGGTCATCGTCGACCTCGGTCGACATCCTTGTGGACCGTGCAGGGTGAAGCGTCATGCGTGCGGCACGTGACCGAGGCCGTCGTGAGAGCGCTCTCACGGGTGCCGCGTCTCCCAGAGTGCCGCAATCCGTGGCCCCCGTCAAGGGGTCGTTCACGCCCGGCCGATGCCGCGGTGCGAAGGCGGGCGCACCGCGGCGCTCCGCCGTGTGAAGGCATCCGTGCTCGCGCGTGAAGGCGTGCAGGACGAGACGCCTGAGTTCACGCGGACATGCCCTGCGCGATGCCTTCAGACGGCGGAGGTCATGCCTTCACACGGCGGCAGCCGTACTAGCCGAGGTGCTCGTCGAGCCACGCGGTGGTGTCGGCGAGCACGTCGACGCGGTTGATCTCGTTGAAGACCTCGTGGCGAGCCTCGGGATAGACGATGAGGGTGACGTCGGTGAGCCCGGAGCGTCGGCGGTATGCATCGACCAGCTTGAGCGCGCTCTTCTCGCCGCCAACGCTGTCGTCACTGCCCACCTGGATGAGCACTGGGATGTCGGGCAGGTCGGGCGCCGGGCGCCCGTACAGGCGTACGCCATCCACCAGTCCGAAGAGCTTTGCGATGGGAACGGATGTGGTGAGCGGGTCGTCGAGGAAGGCCTGCTGCACGTCCACATCGCGGCTGAGCCACTCCATGCCCGTCGTGCCGAGGGTCTTGTGGCGCCGGTTGAGGTCGCCGCTGTTGACAGATCCCGGCATCCGGTACCCCGTGCCAGTGAGAATGGCGGCGGCGTAGTCGACGGCCGATGAATTCAGGATGATCTGGGCCATGAGCGAGCCCCACGAGTGGCCGAGCAGCACGATCGGCACGCCGGCGTTCTCGTCACGGATGAGCTCCGTGAACTGGTGCACCGCCGCGATGGTCGCGCGGAGTCCACCGGGCCCGAGGTGGCCGAGCTTGACAACGTCTCCGGCATGCTGCTCCATGCCTGTGCGCCCATGGCCCCGGTGATCGTCGGCGTAGACGGTGTAGCCCGCGGCGTTCAGCGCCTCGGCCACGTGCGCGTACCGCCCGGCGTGCTCGCCGACCCCGTGCACGAGCTGCACGATCGCCTTCGGCTGCTGGATCTCGTAGACATCGAAATGGATGCGGATGCCGTGCGGGTCGGTGAAGGTGCGGGCTGCGCTGCTCATGGGCTCAGGCTAGGGCACGGATGCCGCGGTCCCGCGACGCGCACACGGCGCCGATAGTGTCGGGGGATGCCCCAGGGACCCCGTCGACGTCGGATCGGAGACATCGCGACGGGGGTGATTCTGGGCCTGCTCTCGGCCGTGCTGGTCGTCGTCGTCATCGCTGCCGTCAACCCGTGGCCGAGTGCCATGCTCATCCGGTCGCTCTTCGAGCAGGGCGCCAGGAACACCGTCGCCGAGATGAGTCCGTACGTGCCGACCAGCGGGGTCGGTGCGCAGCACGACATCACCTACGGGGACGCCGGTGCCGACACATCGCTGGACGTCTTCTCCCCGGAAGGGGCGACGGAGCCGCTCCCCACCGTGGTGTGGATCCACGGGGGCGCCTGGATCTCCGGCGACAAGCGCGATGTCGATCCCTACCTCCAGATGATCGCGTCTCACGGCTACACCGCGGTGGGCCTCAACTACTCCATCTCCCCGGAAGTCACCTACCCGACCGCGCTGACCCAGCTCAACGACGCGCTCGGCTTCCTCGTCGAGCACGCCGACGAGTACGGCATCGATCCCGGTCGCATCGTGCTGGCCGGCGACTCCGCGGGCTCGCAGTACGCCTCGCAACTCGCGACGCTCGTGACCCGCCCCGACTACGCGGAGAAGGTCGGCCTCACGCCGTCGCTCACCCCCGCACAGCTGCGCGCCGTCATCCTGAACTGCGGCATCTACGACGTGAGCGGCATCCCCGATGCACCGGGCATCGGAGGGTGGGGGTTCCGGGTGGCGCTGTGGTCGTACCTCGGCGAGAAGGACTGGTCCGCGACCCCCGGCGGTCGAGACATGTCGACCATCGAGTACGTCACCGCCGACTTCCCCACCACGTGGATCTCAGGCGGCAACGGCGACCCGCTGACCGACGGGCAGTCGAAGCCGATGGCCAAAAAGCTGCAGGGACTCGGAGTCGATGTGACGACGGTGTTCTACCCGGAGGACGAGGAGCCGGAACTCCCCCACGAGTACCAGTTCCACCTGGACTTCGCGGCGGCCCGGTCTGCGCTGGACTCGACGCTCACCTTCCTCGGGACGGTGACCGCGCCGTGATCCGGCGGGCCCGGCACTGCTTCCGGGGCCGCGGCGGGCGCGCTCACGCCTCGCGCGTGATCTCGACACGCACGAACAGCTTCGAGGCGCTCGGGCCGGCGTAGACGCCGCGCAGAGGAGAGACATCCGAATAGGAACGACCGCGCCCGACGAGCACGTGCCTGTCACCGATCTCGAGCTGGTTCGTGGGGTCGTAGCCCACCCAGTCGCCGCTGAACCACTCGACCCAGGCGTGCGATTCACCGATCACGGTCTCGCCGATGGCGGCTTCGCGCTTCGGATGCAGGTAACCCGAGACGTAGCGCGCCGGGATGCCGACGGAGCGGAGTGCGCCGAGGGCGATGTGGGCGATGTCCTGGCAGACGCCCTTGCCCTGCTCCCACGACTCGCGGGCGGTGGACGTCACCCGCGTCGAGCCCGGCACGTACTGGATGCCGTTGCCGATGGTGCGGCAGATCTCGAGGGCCGCGTCGTGAGGGTCGAGTCCGCGGGAGACGATCTCGGCGGCGAGCGCCGCCACGTCCTCCGGAGGATGGGTGGCCTCGGTCTGGCGCAGCTGTTCGACGTAGATGCTGGCGGTCTCGCGCAGTCCTGCGAGGTCCTCCCAGCCGAGTCGCATGCCGGTGAGTGCGACGGGAGCGACGTCGACCAGGCTCGTGGCCGTGACCGAGAGCTCGGTGTGGGGGGTGAGCACGTCGAACGTGCTCACGCGCGTACCCCAGTAGTCGATGTACGAGTGCTGATGGGCGACGGGATCGATGTGCAACTCGCTCGACAGCACGAACTGGCCGCTGCCGTGCCAGGGCAGCATCCGTGCCTCGTTGTATGAGGCCGTCGCGGCTCGGGAGTACGAGAACCCGGTGCGGTGGACTATGCGCAGGCGGCTCATGAGTTCTCTCCGATCCAGACGGGAACGGCGCTCGTCGGGAAGTACCGCTGTCTGATCGCCTCGCTCGCCGAAGCCGTCGCCACCTGGAACTCTTCCATATGGCCCGGGAGGTCGGAGATGATCTCGCTGATCGGCCTGAACTCCAGCTCCGCGCGGATCTGCCCGAGCACGCGCTGCGCCTCCTCGCGCACGCCCAGTCGACTGCTCGTGGGATCGAGGGCGACGAGGTACTCCTCGGCGCGGCTGAGCGAGAACATCACCGACCGCGGGAAGAGCCTGTCGAGCAGCAGGAACTCGGCGGCGTTGCGGGCCGACGGCATGCCGCGGTAGCTGCGCAGGTAGGCCTCGAAGGCGCCGCAGCTGCGCAGGATCGTGGTCCAGCTCGGCCCGCTCGCCTCGGTGAGCGACCTGGTGGCGAGCAGGCGGGCCGTCATGTCGGCCCGCTCGATGGTGCGGCCGAGGGAGAAGAACAGCCAGGCGTCGTCGTGACTGGTCGACGTCTCGGTCACTCCGATGGCCAGGGCAGTGCGCTCGCGCACCCAGCGGAAGAACTCGTGCGCCTTGTCACCGGCCACGCGTCGCGGCATCCGGGCGTGGGTGGTGTTGAGGCACTCCCACAGCTCGGTCGAGATGATCTCGCGGGCCCGCCGGGCGTTCTCTCGAGCCGAGCTCAGCGAGTAGGCGATCGACGCCGAGTTGTCGCGGTCGACGGCCAGCAGCGCCAGGACGTCCTTGCGTGTCAGCTGCACGTCGGGGTTCGCCTCGCCGCCCATGAGCGAGATGAGTGAACGGCAGGCCGTGTCCTCGTCGATCCAGGGATCCTCGAGCAGCAGTTGCAGGTGCACATCCAGGATGCGCGCCGTGCCGTCGGCCCGCTCGAGGTAGCGGCCGATCCAGAACAGCGACTCGGCGATGCGACTCAGCATGTCGGGGCCTCCTCTGCCGCTTCGGCCGCGCGCTGCGCGCGGGCCTCAGCGAGCGATTCGGTCTGCTGTTGCTGCTGCTCCTGCTGCTGGCGCACCTCGCCGTTGTCCTGCGGCGACGTGGCGGCAGCCGGCATGGAGTCGTAGATCACTGGGGCGCTCGGCAGGGCGGCCTGATCGGACACCAGGCTCGCGGCATCCGTTGCCGGAGGAGCCCCGATGCGACCGGTGACCCAGGTGTCCTTCGAACCGCCGCCCTGGGATGAGTTCACCACGAGCTGACCCTCAGGCAGTGCCACACGGGTCAGACCGCCGGGGAGCACCCAGACGTTCTCGCCGTCGTTGACGGCGAACGGCCGGAGATCCGCGTGACGCGGGCGCATGCCGTCGTCGACGAGGGTGGGGATTGTCGAGAGCTGCACGACGGGCTGCGCGATCCAGCCGCGGGGATCGGCGATCAACTGCGAGCGCAGGGTGTCGAGTTCGGCGCGGCTCGCATCCGGCCCCACGACGAGACCCTTGCCACCCGAGCCGTCGACCGGCTTGACCACGAGTTCGTCGAGGCGGTCGAGGACCTCCTCGAGGGCTCCCGGATCCTCGAGGCGCCAGGTGTCGACGTTCGGGAGCACGGGCTCCTCCGACAGGTAGTACCGGATGAGGTCGGGCACGTAGGTGTAGACCAGCTTGTCGTCGGCGACGCCATTCCCCACGGCGTTGGCGATGGTGACGTTGCCGAGCCGCGCGGCCAGCAGGATGCCCGGGGAGCCGAGCACAGAGTCGGGGTAGAACTGCTGCGGGTCGATGAACTCGTCGTCGACCCTGCGGTAGATGACGTCGACGCGGGTGGGGCCCGACGTCGTGCGCATCCAGACGCGGCCGCCGGAGCAGAACAGGTCGCGGCCCTCGACGAGCTCGACGCCCATGAGGCGGGCCAGCAGGGTGTGCTCGAAGTACGCCGAGTTGTAGACGCCCGGGGTGAGCACCACGATCACGGGATCGTCGACGCCCTCAGGCGCGCTGGCCCGCAGCGCCGAGAGCAGGCGGTTGGGGTAGTCGCCCACGGGGCGCACGTGCATCGAGCTGAACAGCTCGGGCAGGGTCTGCGCCATGACGCGTCGGTTGGAGATGACGTAGCTCACGCCGCTGGGCACGCGCACGTTGTCCTCGAGCACGCGCCAGGCGCCGTTCTCGTCGCGGATGAGGTCGATACCCGAGACCTGGATGCGCACGCCGTTGGCTGAGACGATGCCGGCGGCCTGACGGTGGAAGTGGGTGGAGCTGGAGATGAGAGCTGCCGGGATGACGCCGTCGCGCACGGCGGCCTGGGCTCCATAGGCATCGGAGAGGAAGGCCTCGAGCGCCCGGACGCGCTGTTGCACGCCCTTCTCGACGACGGTCCAGTCAGCACCGTCGATGACCCGCGGAACCGCATCCAAAGGGAACGGGCGTTCCTCTCCGGCGAAATCGAAGGTCACTCCCTGGGCGAGGTAGGAGCTGGCCAGCGACTCGGTGCGGCCGCGCAGTTCCTCCTGCGTCATGCGGGCCAAGGCGGAGTGGATGTCGGTGTAGGCGTCCCGCACCGACTCGCCGTCTCCGATGGCGGGGAACATCTCATCCCACGGGGACGCACCCCGTCGCTTGATCGTCGCGGATCCGTAACCTTCGAACAGGTTCACCATGGGCCGAGCATTCCAGCGCGGGGTTACGGGCGTGTTTCCGACACGCGTCCCTGCCGCTTTCAGCAGGGAATCGACGGGAACGGATGCCGCCGGCCCCAGGCTGCCGGCCGAAGCGTCAGAAGCGTCAGCCGACGGCGAATCCGCCGTTGCTGTAGAGGACCTGCCCGTTCATCCAGGAGCCCTCGTCCGAGAACAGGAAGCGCACCAGATCGGCGGTGTCAGCGGGCGTGCCCAAACGGCCTGCAGGGGTGGCGGCGATCCCCGACGCGCGGATCTCGTCATCCATCCAGCCCGTGTCGATCGGGCCCGGGTTGATGACGTTCGCACGCACTCCCCTGTCAGCCAGCTCGACGGCCGCCGCTGTCACGATGCGGTCGAGGGCGCCCTTGCTGGCGCCGTATGGCAGGTTGCGCACGGTGTGGTCGCTCGTGAGGGCGACGATGCGGCCCCCGACCCGCCCCGGATCGACGGAGGCCGGAAGCTGCTCGGCGAACGCCTTGATGAGGAGCCAGGTCGCCCGGGCATTGACGGCGAAATGGCGATCCCAGCTCTCGAGGTCAGTGGTCAGGATGGAACTGTCGACCGACTCGCAGTGCGACATGACGAGCCCGCTGACCGGGCCCATGCGCCGCGCTCCCTCGAGGAGGCGGGCGGGCGTGGCCGGGTCGCCGAGGTCGCCGGGGATGAGCTCGACGGCGGCGCCGAGTGCGCGACACGCCTCCGCGATCACTTCGGGATCGTCGGGGAGCCGCTCGAGGCCGATGCGGTCGTCGTACGGTCGCCAGTGGTTGATGGCGAGATCCCAGCCGTCCTCCGCCAGGCCGAGGGCGAGACCGGCACCGATCGAACGGCGTCGACCGACTCCGGTGATGACGGCGATGCCCCGACTGTTCAGCGTGCTCATGGTCAGAACGGTACAAGACAGTCATCCGGCGACCCAGCGGTGTGAGGATGAGGACATGGCCTCCACGCTCGTGTCCCGCTTCGTCACGTCACTCACCACGAAGCCGCATCCGTCGACCACCCCGCAACTCATCGGCCGCATCGCGCTGGGCGCCGCCCTGCTGTTCGCCGGCATCAGTCACCTCACCTTCGCGCGGGGCGACTTCCAGGCGCAGGTGCCCGACTGGGTTCCGGCCGACAAGGATTTCGTGGTGATAGCCAGCGGCATCGTCGAGATCACCCTCGGCGGCGCCCTCATCGTGCTGGGCCGCAGGCGTATCGCCGTCGGCTGGATCGTGGCCGCCTTCTTCGTCGCCGTCTTCCCGGGCAACATCTCGCAGTACGTCACCAGAACGGATGCCTTCGGCCTCGACACCGACGCGGCCCGCGGGATCCGGCTGGTCTTCCAGCCCCTGCTGGTGCTGTGGGCGCTGTGGTCGACGGGTGCGCTGCGGGCGCTGCGGAGGCGCGCTCGCTGAGGGCCGAGCGGAGCGACCGCCCGAAGCGCACCAGGCACGACTCTCCGTGGACCCTTCGACCGCGGACTTCGTCCGGGCCTCAGCGAGCGAGAGAGGCCACCGCAAACACTTAGCAAGACTAATGAGCTAGGCTAAGTGATCTCATGACGATTCCCCAGCAGAGCTCCCTCCTTCGGATGTCGACGTTCCGCCTGGCCCGGCGACTCCGCGCCCAGAAGAGCGACGACTCCGTATCCGACGCGCAGTTCGCCGTGCTCGCGACCCTGTCGATCCACGGCGAACACACGCTGTCGGCCCTCGCCGAGCGCGAGCGTGTTTCGGCTCCGTCGATGAACCGTACGGTCAACTGCCTCGAGGAGGCCGGGTACCTCGCCCGCGCCGAGGATGCCATCGATCGACGCAAGACGAACATCAGCCTCACGGCATCCGGGATCGAGCTCGTCGAGGCGACGGTCTCCAAGCGCGATGCCTGGCTCACGGAGCGCATGCGCGCCCTCACCGCCGACGAGCGCGACCTGCTCGCCCGCGCCGCCGAGCTCATGGGGAGGCTCGCCACCCAGTGAGTGCCATGTTCCGCTCCCTCTCGGGCTACAACTACAGAATCTGGTTCGTCGGCGCCCTCGTCTCCAACATCGGTGGCTGGATGCAGTCGACCACGCAGGACTGGGTGGTGCTCACCCAGCTCACCCAGAACAGCGCCGTCGCCGTCGGCTTCACGATGGCGCTGCAGTTCGGACCCCAGCTCGTGCTCGTGCCGTTCACCGGTCTCGTGGCCGACCGCTTCGACCGCAGGCGCATCCTGTTCGTGACGCAGTCGGTGCTCATGCTGCTGGCCGTCGGCCTCGGGGTTCTGCTGCTCGCCGGCCACGCCGAGCTGTGGCACCTGTACGCCTTCGCGCTGGCGCTCGGTATCACGAACGCCTTCGACGCGCCGGCACGCCAGAGCTTCGTGAGCGACCTGGTCTCGGGCCAGAACACCTCGAATGCCGTCGCCCTGAACGCGGCATCCTTCAACACTGCCCGTCTCATCGGCCCCGCCGTCGCCGGCCTGCTCATCGTCGTGATCGGCTCGGGCTGGGTGTTCATCGTGAATGCCTTCACCTTCATCGCCATGCTCGCCGCCCTCGTGATGCTGCGCCGCGACGAGCTGCGACTGCACCCGAAGATGAAGCGCGCCCGCGGCCAGTTCGTGCAGGGTTTCAGGTACGTGGCGACGCGCCCCGACCTCAAGGTCGTGTTCGTGATCGTGTTCCTGGTGAGCGCGTTCGGCATGAACTTCCCCATCTTCGCCTCGACCATGGCCGTGGAGTTCGGCGAGGGAGCCGGCGAGTACGGCCTGCTCTCGTCGATCCTCGCGATCGGATCGTTGACGGCGGCGCTGCTCTCCGCCCGGCGATCGCGCGCCCGCCTGCGCGTCGTGATCGCGGCGACGGGCTTCTTCGGACTCGCCGCCCTCGCCGCCTCGCTCATGCCCAGTTACGCGACCTTCGCCGTGTCACTCATCTTCATCGGCTTCGGCACCGTCACCCTGCTCACGACGGCGAACGGCTACGTGCAGACCACGGTGCCCGGCGAACTGCGCGGCCGCGTGCTGGCCCTCTACATGGCACTGCTCATGGGAGGCACGCTCTTCGGGGCACCCATCATCGGCTGGGTGGCCGACGCGTTCGAGCCCCGGTGGGGGCTCGGCGTGGCCGCCATCGCAGCCACCACCGGATTCGTCATCGGCGCGTGCTGGATGTTCTTCTCGCGCGGCGTGCGCCTGGTGCGGGTTCCGCAGACGCGGTGGCGCTTCGCCGTCGCCTCGGTCGAGGCAGCCGACGCCATCGCGGTGGGCGACCGCGTGACGCTGCCCGGAGCGACACAGCCCGGAGTGACGGTGACGGATGCCGCCCCGACGGCGTCGCGGCATCCGCTGCCAGAGGACTTCTCGGACGAACTGGCACTCACCTCGCCGATCCCGCTGCCGAAGCTGCCGCCGCGCGACCCCCACGCCCACGGACACGCGCGCACCGGACCACTGCCGCGCACGAACTGACGCGACGGCGACCGAGCGCCCAGCGCCCAGCGCCCAGCGCCCAGCGCCCAGCGCCCCACCGTCCCACCGCTCAGCGCCTGCGAGTCAGCGGAGTTCGCCCATCAACCCACGGGTGCAGACGCGCGGATGCAGGAGCTCGGGCGAGCGCCGGGCGGTGAACTCCGCTGACTCGCAGGTGACTGGCGGCGGGCGCTTCAGCCGCTCGTCGACTGCCGCACCACGAGTTCGGGCTGGAACACCACGTGCTCGCGCTCGAACCCTGCGCCGGCTGCAGCCTCACGCAGCATGAGGTCGACCGCGGTGTAGCCGATGAGGGCTGCGGGCTGGCGGATCGAAGACAGCGGCACCACGGCGGCCGACGCGAAGCCGATGTCGTCGTAGCCGATCAGGGCGATGTCGTCGGGGATGCGGATGTCGCCCAGCATGTGCAGCGCCTGGAGCACGCCCATGGCGAGGAGGTCGTTGGCGGCGAACACTCCGTCGGGTCGATGCACGGCCTCGCGGGAGCGCAGCGACTCCCCCGCGGCTCGCCCCTGCAGCACCGACAGCGAGTCGGTGTCGATGAGCTCGAGCTGCACGCCGGGCGTCTCGGCCACTGCCTTGCGCGCCCCGGCGAGGCGATCCTGCACCTGCCGCAGGCTGTGAGGACCACCCACGAAGGCGATGCGCCGCTTGCCCTGCTCGATGAGATGCCGGGCGGCGAGATAGCCGCCGGCCACGTCGTCGACCGACACCGACGAGAACTGAGCACGATCGGCCTCGCGGTCGACGAGCACGGCCGGCGTTCCGTTGGCCTGCACCCGTCCGAGTCTGGCCAGGTCCTCCCCGACCGGGGTGATGAGGATGCCGTGCACGCGCTGCTCCTCGAACAGGTCGAGGTAGGACCCCTCGCGCGCCAGCTTCTCGTCGCTGTTGCCGAGCAGCAGGGTGAAGCCGTCCTCAGCGGCGCGATCCTCGGCTCCTCTCGCGACGTCGGTGAAGAACGGGTTGCCGACGTCGAGCACCACCATGCCGATGCTTCGACTCTTGCCTGCGCGCAGCTGCCTCGCGGCATCGTTGCGGATGAATCCGAGCGTCTCGATGGCGGCCTGCACCCTGGCCACGGTCTCGGGAGCGACCTTGTCGGGGTGATTGAGCACGTTCGACACCGTGCCGACCGAGACGGATGCCGCAGCTGCGACATCGCGCACACTCGCTGACATGGGACCCCTCGTCTCGCTCGCGCAGCGCCGGAACCTCGGCGATCGATGCGTGGCCACCACCGGCCGCGTTCTGCATGATGTCACGGCGCATCCACCCTCGATCGCGGACCACGCTGAAACGAATCAAAGACCTGACTTCCGAGAATGTCAAGATTGAACGCCGAAGTCCCCAGTCGTCTTGACTTGCGGGAGCTATCGGCTCTAGTGTTCCGAGTGTTCAAATCTTGAAACGATTCATTCTCGACGGGGAGATCTGGTCCACCAATGACGCTCGACCATGAGAACGCCACTGAGGCATCGGGGCCATTCACGCTCTCGCTGCAGGGGGCGGCTAAGACCTTCGGGCCGGTGATCGCCCTCGCAGACGGCACCATTCAGCTGTCGGCCGGAGAGATCCACGCCCTCGTCGGTGAGAACGGCGCGGGCAAGTCGACTCTCGTCAAGATCCTCGCCGGCCTGTACCACCCCGACGCCGGCGAATTCCTCATCGACGGCGAGCCCGTCGCCTTCCGATCGGTCGCAGACAGCAAGGCTGCCGGCGTCTCGGTCATCTACCAGGAGCCCACGCTCTTCCCCGACCTGACCGTGGCGGAGAACATCTTCATCGGCCGGCAGCCCAAGGGCCGGGCCGGCCTCATCAGCCGGGCGGCGATGCGCCGGCAGGCGAGGGAACTCTTCGCCAGGCTCGGAGTGCCCATCGATCCCGACCGTGTCGCCGAGGGCCTGTCGATCGCAGACCAGCAGATCATCGAGATCGCCAAGGCCATCTCGCTCGACGCCAGGGTGCTCGTCATGGACGAGCCGACGGCCGCCCTCTCCGGCATCGAGGTCGACCGCCTGTTCGCCGTGGCCAGGAGCCTGCGCGACAAGGGCGCGGCCATCCTGTTCATCTCGCATCGCTTCGACGAGGTCTTCGCGCTCTGCGACCGCATCACCGTGATGCGCGACGGACGCTACATCGCCACGCATGCGACATCCGGTGCCACGGTCGAACAGATCGTTCGGGAGATGGTCGGCCGGGACATCGCCACCCTCTTCCCCAAGGAGGATGCCGCGATCGGCGACGTCGTACTCTCCGTCGATGGCCTCGGCCGCGCCGGGGTGTTCAGCGACATCGACTTCGACGTGCGGGCAGGCGAGATCGTCGCCCTCTCGGGTCTCGTCGGAGCCGGTCGAACCGAGGTCGCCCGTGCGGTCTTCGGCATCGACGCCTACGACCGCGGAACGGTGACCCTCCTCGGATCCCGGCTGAAGCCGCGCGACCCGCAGGCCGCCATCAACGCCGGAATCGGCTTCGTACCCGAGGATCGCCGCAAGCAGGGTCTCGTGATGGACCTGACGGTCGCCCGCAACACGGCCCTCACCCTGCGCAACTCCCTCGCGCGCTTCGGAATCATCAGCGGAGCGCGCGAGCGCGAGGCTTCGGAGAAGTGGTCGAACCTCCTGCAGGTGAAGACCGGATACCAGGATCTGCCGGTCTCGACACTGTCGGGCGGGAACCAGCAGAAGGTCGTGTTGGCCAAGTGGCTGGCCACCGAGCCGAAGCTCCTCATCGTCGACGAGCCCACCCGCGGCATCGACGTCGGCACGAAGGCTGCCGTGCACAAGCTGCTCTCCGACCTCGCCGGCCGCGGAATCGCGATCCTCATGATCTCCTCGGAACTCCCGGAGGTGCTCGGCATGGCCGACCGCGTTCTCGTCATGCACGAGGGGCGGATCACGGCACGGATCGATCGAGCGGATGCCACTCCCGAAGCAGTCATGCATGCCGCAACAGCATCGATGGAGGGTGCCCAGTGACCACGACAGTCCAGCCGACCGGGAGCGGAACGCCCTCCCCGGCAGCATCGGAGAAGCGCAACGTCGTCGGCTCCGTGATGCACCTGCGCGAGCTGCCGGTCATCCTCGCACTCGTCGCCCTTGTGCTCATCACCTGGGCGATCAACCCGCTCTTCCTCAGCCCTCAGGGCGTCAAGGACATGCTGCTGAACGCCACGATCGTCATGATCCTGGCGGTCGGTCAGGCGATCGTGATCATCACGCGCAACGTCGACCTGTCGGTCGGCTCGATTCTCGGACTCGTGGCATTCGGCACTGGAACGCTGTTCGTGAGCTTCCCGGGCATCCCGATCGTCGTGGTGTTCATCGCCGGTATGGCCTTCGGCGCACTGCTGGGCGCTGTGAACGGCCTCCTCGTGACCCTCGCGAAGGTGCCCGCCCTCGTGATCACCCTCGGAACGCTCTACATCTACAGGGGCCTGAACAACGCCTGGGCCGGTGGAACGCAGTACTTCGCCGACGACCGCCCGGAAGCTTTCGGCAACCTGTCGGTCGACACCGTGCTCGGTTTCCCCCTCATCACGCTCATCGCCGTGATCGTCGTGGTGATCGTGGCGATCTTCATGGCCGGAGCCCGGTCGGGGCGTGACCTCTACGCCATCGGCTCCGATCCGGATGCCGCCCGGGTGTTCGGCATCCCCGTGACCAAGCGGGTCCTTCTCGCCTTCGTGGCCAACGGCGTTCTCGCCGGTCTCGCCGGGGTGCTGTACACCTCGCGCTTCAACTCGGTCGGAGCCACGACCGGCACCGGCCTGGAACTCGACGTCGTCGCCGCGGCCGTCGTCGGCGGCGTCGCGATCTTCGGTGGCAGCGGCTCGGTCGTCGGTGCCGCCTTCGGCGCCCTGCTGCTCACGACGATCACCGGCGCACTGACCGCCGTGCGCGTCGACAAGTTCTGGCAGCAGGCCATCGTCGGCGTGCTGATCCTGGCGTCGATCGTCATCGATCGCATCGCATCCGTTCGAACAGCAAGGAGACTGCGAGTGAGCGAGGCCCGGGATGTCTGAGACAGTGACTGTTCCCCCGCCGACGGGCACGATCAGCGCCCTCGCTCCGAAGAAGCGCTCGCGGTCTGCTCGCCTGCTGCTCGGGCGCGACGCCATCATGATCTACGCGCTGCTCGTGTTCGTGCTCTACGCCTGCATCTCGATCCCGCGCTTCGCCTCACCGGTCACCGTGGGCTTCCTGCTGCTCGACGTCATCCCGGTGCTCCTCATCGCCATGCCGATGACGCTCGTCATCATCACGGGCGAGATCGATCTGTCCGTCGCGAGCATCGCCGGCCTCACCAGTGCGCTCATGGGAGTGCTGTGGCAGGCGGGCCTCGACATGCCAGTCGTGCTGGCCATCTCGGTGGCAGCCGGTGTCGTCGCCGGGGCTTTCAACGGCTTCCTCATCGCCGTCGTCGGCCTCCCGTCCCTGGCCGTGACGATCGGTACGCTCGCGCTGTTCCGAGGGCTCGCCCTCGTCGTCATCGGCGACAACGCCGTGGCGAACTTCCCCCCGGATCTGACGGCGTTCTTCACCTCGAAGATCGGCGGCACCGGCATTCCGACCGTCATGATCGGCGTGCTCGTCGTCATGGTGTTCTTCGGCGTCCTCCTGCACTTCACCCCCTTCGGCCGCGGACTCTACGCCCTCGGCTACAGCAAGGAGGCCGCACGGTTCGTCGGCATCAAGGTGGCCCGCAGCAAGTTCTGGCTGTACGTCGCGACAGGCTCGGTCTCCGCACTCGCCGGCGTGTACTGGACGCTCCGGTACTCGAGCGCTCGCAGCGACAACGCGAGCGGCCTCGAGCTCGCCGTGATCGCCGCCGTCCTCCTCGGCGGAGTGTCGATCTTCGGAGGCAAGGGTTCGATTCCCGGCGTCATCGCCGGCGTGCTGCTCATCGGCACGATCAACTACGCCCTGCGCCTCGGCCGCGTGTCCGACGTCGTCCTCATCATCGTCACCGGCACGCTGCTCATCCTCAGTGTCGTGACGCCGAGCATCTTCGCCTCCGTGCGCCGTTGGCAGCACGATCGGCAGGTTCGAAACAGTCTTCCCCAGGTCACAACCTCGGGATCAACCAGCGCCGAGCACCCGGCGCACTGAGAAAGGAAAGAACGATGGAGTTGTTTCACACTCACGGCACCAGGAGCATGCGCACCCGCCGCATTCTCGGTGTCGCGGCACTGACAGCCAGCATCGCCCTCGTGGCGACGGGATGCGCCGGCGGCGGATCCGACAGCGGCAGCACGAGCGGCTCGGGCGGTGGCGGCGACCAGACGATCACGTTCATCCCGAAGCAGCTCAACAACCCCTACACCGACGTCGTTCTCGGCGGCGGGGAGGAAGGGGCCACGGCAGCCGGATTCTCATCGAGCCAGGTCGTCGGACCCCTCGATGCCAGCGCCTCGAGCCAGGTCTCGTTCATCAATGCCGAGACCCAAGCCGGCACCAACGTCATCGTGATCGCTGCAAACGACCCCGACGCCGTCTGCTCCTCCCTCAAGGAGGCTCGCGACGGCGGCGCCAAGATCGTCGCGTTCGACTCAGACACCAACCCCGACTGCCGCGACGTCTTCATCAGCCAGGTCGTCGCCAAGGACGTCGCGTTGATCCAGACGAAGCTCATCTCGGAGCAGATCGGTGGATCGGGAGAGATCGCCATCCTCTCGGCCACCGCGAACGCCACCAACCAGAACGAGTGGATCAAGTTCATGGAGGAGGATCTGAAGGCCAACTACCCGGACATCGAGCTCGTCGCGACCGTCTACGGCGACGACGACGACACGAAGTCCTTCCAGGAGGCCCAGGGCCTGCTGCAGGCGCACCCGAACCTGAAGGGCATCATCTCGCCCACGACGGTCGGCATCGCCGCCACGGCCCGCTACCTCTCCACCTCGGACTACAAGGGCAAGGTCGCGCTGACCGGCCTGGGTCTCCCGAACGAGATGCGTCCGTTCGTCAAGGACGACACCGTCACGGCCTTCGCCCTCTGGGACCCGGCACAGCTCGGCTACGTCGCGGCCTTCGCCGGCAAGGCGCTCGCTGACGGCACGATCACCGGAGAGGTCGGCGACAAGTTCGACGCCGGCGACCTCGGTGAGAAGGAGGTGATCGACGGCGGCATCGTCATCGTCGGCCCGCCCACCACCTTCACGAAGGACAACATCGACGACTACGACTTCTAGTCGTCACGCGGGGCCGGCCAGCCGGTCGGCCCCGCACTTCCCTCGCTTCGCGCGACCCGACTCGTTCCGGACCCACTCGGGAGACCAGCACCATGACCACGACATCCGTCGCCGATCTTCTGCCGCGCATCACGCGCCGGAAGACCCGCATCGGCCTCATCGCCGGCGGACTCGGCGCCTATTGGCCCCAGTTCCCCACGCTGCTTCCGCAACTGCAGGAGTCGTCGCGCTATGTGAGCGAGCGCTTCCAGGCCCTCGATGCCGACGTGACGGACGTCGGATTCATCTCGGATGCGCAGGAGGCTGCAGCAGCTGCCGAAAGGCTCCGCGCCGCTGATCCCGACCTCATCGTGATCTTCCTCACGACCTACCTGACCTCGTCGATGGTGCTCCCCATCGCGCAGCGCTCCGGCGCGCCGATCCTGATCATCGACCTCCAACCCACCGAGGCCATGGACCACGCGACCTTCGGCACCGGAGAGTGGCTCGCGTACTGCGGGCAGTGCTCGGTGCCCGAGGTCGGCAATCTCTTCCGCCGCGCCGGCATCGACTTCCGGTCCGTCAGCGGTCATCTCCGCGATGAGAACGCCTGGCGACGCATCAACAACTGGATCCAGGCCGCACATGTGCGCGCCCGCCTCCGCCATGCCCGGCACGGCCTCATGGGCCACCTCTACCCGGGGATGCTCGACGTCTCCACCGACCTCACGAGCGTCTCGACCCAGCTCGGCGGACACGTGGAGGTACTCGAGTTCGACGACCTGCGCGTGCGCGTCGACGAGGTGACGGATGCGCAGGCCCGCGAGCGCATCGACCTCGCCCGGCAGGTCTTCGAGATCGACGAGGCGTCGGTCGACGAGGAGGACTTCCTGTGGGGCGCCCGCGTCTCAGTCGGACTCGACAGACTCGTCGAGGACTTCGACCTCGACAGCATGGCCTACTACCACCGCGGGCTCGGCGGCGAACTGCACGAGCGTCTCGGCGCCGGCATGATCCTCGGCTCGTCGCTCCTCACGGCGCGGGGTGTTCCGATCGCCGGGGAGTACGAGCTGCGCAATTCCATCGCCATGCTCATCGGCGACACCCTCGGGGCCGGCGGATCATTCACCGAGATCCAGGCTCTCAACTTCTTCGACGGCGTCGTCGAGATGGGCCACGACGGCCCGGCTCACCTCGCGATCGGTGCACGTCAGCCCATTCTGCGCGGGCTCGGCATCTACCACGGCAAGCGCGGCTACGGCGTGAGCGTCGAGTTCGACGTCAAGTCCGGCGCCGTCACCACGATCGGTCTCGGCCAGAATCGGGATGGCAGCTACGTGCTGGTGACCAGCGAGGGAACAGTCGTTCCCGGTCCGCTCCTCGCCATCGGGAACACGACCTCCCGCGTCGACTTCGGCTGCGACCCGGGCGAATGGGTCGACTCGTGGAGTGCATCCGGAGTCGACCACCACTGGGCACTCGCCACCGGACACCGGGCTGCCGAGGTCAAGGCGGCCGCCAGCCTCATCGGCCTCGAACACCGCCACGTCGACGTGGCCGCCGAGACGGGAATCCGACTGTGAGCGGCGTGCCCTCCGCTGACGACAGGTCGGGAGACCAGGCCGCCATGCAGCGTGTCTGCTTCCAACTCAAGGTGAAGCCGGGGCGTCTCGCCGAATACCGCGAGAGGCACGCAGCGGTGTGGCCCGACATGCTCCGCGCCCTCAAGGACACCGGCTGGAACAACTACTCGCTCTTCGTTCGCGGCGACGGCCTGCTGATCGGCTACTTCGAGACTCCATCGCTCGAAGCGGCTCAGGCAGGCATGGCTGCGACCGACGTCAACGCCCGCTGGCAGGCCGAGATGGGCGACTTCTTCGAAGACCTCGACGTCGCTCCCGACGAGGGCTTCCTGCGTCTCACCGAGATCTTCAACCTCGAGACCCAACTCTCAGCGGCATCCGATGCCGACAGCTCGCTCGAAAGGAACCACTCGTGAGCCTCTCCCCAGACACCCTCGCCCTGCTCGAGCAGCAGGCGATCGAACTGCCGTCGTGGGCGTTCGGCAACTCCGGCACCCGCTTCAAGGTGTTCACGACGCCGGGCACCCCGCGCACGCCCGAGGAGAAGATCGCGGACGCCGCGACGGTCAACCGCTTCACGGCGCTGGCACCGAAGGTGGCGCTGCACATCCCGTGGGACAAGGTCGACGACTACGCCGCCCTGCGCGCCTTCGCCGAGGACCAGGGCGTGTCGCTCGGAACGGTGAACTCCAACACCTTCCAGGACAACGATTACAAGTTCGGCTCGCTCACGCACGTCGACCCGGCCATCCGGCAGAAGGCCATCGACCACCACTTCGACTGCATCGACATCATGCACGCCACGGGCTCGCAGGACTTGAAGATCTGGCTCGCCGACGGCACGAACTACCCCGGCCAGGGCGACCTTCGCGGCCGTCAGGACCGCCTGAACGACTCGCTGCGCCAGATCTACGCCCGCCTCGGCGACGACCACCGCCTCGTGCTCGAGTACAAGTTCTTCGAGCCGGCTTTCTACCACACGGATGTTCCCGACTGGGGAACCAGCTACGCCCAGGTCGCCACCCTCGGCGACAAGGCGATGGTCTGCCTCGACACCGGTCACCATGCACCGGGCACCAACATCGAGTTCATCGTCATGCAGCTTCTGCGCCTCGGCAAGCTCGGATCCTTCGACTTCAACTCGCGCTTCTACGCCGACGACGACCTGATCGTGGGCGCTGCCGATCCGTTCCAGCTGTTCCGCATCCTCTACGAGGTCGTGCGCGGCGGCGGCTACGGACCCGACTCCCCCGTGGCGTTCATGCTCGATCAGTGCCACAACGTCGAGGACAAGATCCCCGGCCAGATCCGCTCGGTGCTGAACGTGCAGGAGATGACGGCGCGTGCGCTCCTCGTCGACAGCGCCGCCCTCACCGCAGCGCAGGAGGCGCACGACGTGCTCGGCGCCAACGGCATCCTGATGGACGCCTTCTACACGGATGTGCGTCCCGACCTCGCTGCCTGGCGTGAGAGCCGCGGTCTCGCGGGCGACCCGATGGCCGCCTACGCGGCATCCGGCTACCAGCAGAGAATCGCGGAGGACCGCGCCGGCGGCACCCAGCTCAGCTGGGGCGCCTGACCCGCGGCCCGGCTCGCCCACCCACACGCCCCACCCGCGCGAATTGCCCACTTCCGCCAGTGGGAGCGCCGCTCCACTAGCCGAAGTGGGCAGATCGCAGCACCAGAACCCCGATCGAGAGATGCGAAGACCATGACGAACGAGACCGCCGCTGCGTTGATCGCGCGCTCCAACCGCCTCGGGTCCGACCCGAAGAACACCAACTACGCCGGGGGCAACACCTCGGCCAAGGGAACCGACGTCGACCCCGTCACGGGCGAGCCCGTCGAGCTGCTCTGGGTCAAGGGCTCTGGCGGCGACCTCGGCACCCTCACCGAGTCGGGCCTGGCCGTGCTGCGCCTGGACCGCATGCGCGCCCTCGTCGACGTCTACCCCGGCCTCGACCGGGAGGACGAGATGGTGGCGGCGTTCGACTACGCCCTGCACGGCAAGGGCGGAGCAGCCCCGTCGATCGACACCGCCATGCACGGACTCGTGGATGCCGCCCACGTCGACCACCTGCACCCCGACTCCGGCATCGCCATCGCCACGGCGGCCGACGGTGAGGAGCTCACCCGGAAGATCTTCGGCGACACCGTGGTGTGGGTGCCGTGGCGTCGCCCCGGCTTCCAGCTCGGGCTCGACATCGCGGCCATCAAGGACGCCAACCCGCAGGCGATCGGATGCATCCTCGGAGGCCACGGCATCACGGCCTGGGGAGACACCTCCGAGGAGTCCGAGGCGAACTCGCTGCAGATCATCGCTGCGGCCGAGGCTTACATCGCCGAGCACGGCCGGCCCGATCCGTTCGGAACCGTCTTGTCCGGTTACGAGGCCCTGGAGCCCTCCGAGCGGTCGGCGAAGGCCGCAGCGCTGGCCGCGACCATCCGCGGACTGGTGTCGACCGACCGCCCGCAGGTCGGCCACTTCTCCGACGCTCCCGAGGTGCTCGACTTCCTGGCGGCATCCGAACACCCGCGTCTCGCGGCCCTCGGAACGAGCTGCCCCGACCACTTCCTGCGCACCAAGGTGAAGCCGCTCGTGCTCGACCTTCCGGCCGACGCGTCGATCGAGGACTCGATCGCCCGCCTGCACGAGCTGCACGATGCCTACCGCGCCGACTACGAGGCGTACTACTCCGCCTACGCGACACCCGGGTCGCCCGCCATGCGCGGCGCCGACCCGGCCATCGTGCTGATCCCGGGCGTCGGCATGTTCAGCTACGGTGCGAACAAGCAGACCGCCCGCGTGGCCGGCGAGTTCTACCGCAACGCCATCAACGTCATGCGCGGCGCCGAGGCACTCTCGACCTACTCGCCCATCTCCGACGAGGAGAAGTTCCGCATCGAGTACTGGGCCCTCGAGGAGGCCAAGCTGCAGCGGATGCCGAAGCCGAAGCCGCTGGCGACCCGCATCGCGCTCGTCACCGGGGCGGCATCCGGAATCGGCAAGGCCATCGCCACCCGCCTCGCCGCAGAAGGAGCCTGCGTCGTCATCGCCGACCTCGACCTCGAGAAGGCGCAGGCCGCTGCAGCCGAGATCGGGTCGACGGATGTCGCTGTCGGCGTGCAGGCCAACGTCGTCGACGAGGCTCAGGTCCAGGCATCCATCGATGCGGCGCTGCTCGCCTTCGGCGGTCTCGACATCGTCGTGAACAACGCCGGACTCTCGCTGTCGAAGTCTCTCCTCGAGACCACCGTCGCCGACTGGGACCTGCAGCACAACGTGATGGCCAAGGGCTCGTTCCTGGTCTCACGTGCGGCTGCCCGTGCCCTCATCGACCAGAAGATGGGCGGCGACATCATCTACATCTCGAGCAAGAACTCGGTGTTCGCCGGCCCGAACAACATCGCCTACTCGGCGACGAAGGCCGACCAGGCGCACCAGGTGCGCCTGCTCGCGGCCGAGCTCGGCGAGCACGGCGTGAAGGTGAACGGCATCAACCCCGACGGCGTCGTACGCGGCTCCGGCATCTTCGCGGGCGGCTGGGGAGCCAAGCGCGCCGCGGTCTACGGCGTACCCGAGGAGGAGCTCGGCGCCTACTACGCCCAGCGCACCCTGCTCAAGCGCGAGGTGCTGCCCGAGAACGTGGCGAACGCCGTGTTCGTGCTGTGTTCGAGCGACCTGTCGCACACCACCGGCCTGCACATCCCGGTCGACGCCGGCGTCGCCGCCGCCTTCCTGCGCTGATGTCGGGCGGCACCACCGGCAGCGTCGCCGCCATCGACCTCGGCGCCACGAGCGGCCGCGTCATCCTCGGAGACGTCGGGCCGAACGAGCTCCGGATGCAGCAGCTGGCGCGCTTCCCGAACGTGCCCATCTCGACCCCGGGTGGACTGCACTGGAACATCGGCGAGCTGTACCGCAGCGCAGTCGAGGGACTCACCACGGCATTCCGGCAGGAGCCACGCCTGGCGAGCATCGGCGTCGACTCCTGGGCCGTGGACTACGCCCTGCTCCACGAGGGCCGCATGCTGAGCGAGCCGTTCCACTACCGCGACTCCCGCACGGCGGCAGGCGTGAAGGCGACCCACGCCATCGTGCCGTTCCCCGAGCTCTACCGTCGCAACGGCCTGCAGTTCCTGCCGTTCAACACGGTCTACCAGCTCATGGCCGAAACCGATTCCGACCACGGCATCGGATGCCTCACCCGCGCCGACAGCATGCTGCTCGTGCCCGACCTGCTCACCTTCTGGCTCACCGGCGAGCGCATCGCCGAGCGCACCAACGCCTCGACGACAGGCCTGCTCGACGTCGTGACCGGCGAGTGGGACATCGACCTGCTCGGCCGGCTGCACCTGCCGCCGGCGCTGCTGCCCGCCCTCGTCGACCCGGGCACTCGCGTCGGGCCCCTGCTGCCCGGGGTGGCGAAGCAGCTCGGCGGCACCGCCGATGTCGTGGCCGTCGGATCCCACGACACGGCTTCGGCCGTCGTCGCCGTCCCGATGGACGCGGCCACCAGCGCATACATCTCGTGCGGCACCTGGGGGCTCGTGGGCGTCGAACTCGAGGAACCCGTGCTGACGGATGCCGCCCGCGAGGCGAACTTCACGAACGAGGGCGGCGTCGACGGCCGCATCCGTTTCCTGCACAACGTGATGGGCCTCTGGCTGCTGAGCGAGTCCGTGCGCAGCTGGGAGGCCGCCGGCGAGACCATCGACCTGCCCGCGTTGCTCGCAGCCGCGGCATCCGTCACCACGCCGGTCCCGGTCTTCGATGCCGACGACCCCCGCTTCCTGACGCCGGGCGACATGCCGGAGCGCATCGCGGAGTACTGCCGCGAGCGAGGCCTGGTCGCGCCGGGCTCGCCGGCGGAGTTCGTGCGCAGCATCATCGAGAGCCTCGCGGACGCATTCTCCGACGCCGTTCGCACGGCGTCGGAGCTCTCGGGACGCACCGTCGAGATCGTGCACATCGTCGGCGGCGGATCGCAGAACGAGCTGCTCTGCCAGCTCACGGCGAACCGTGTGGGGCTGCCCGTGCTCGCCGGGCCGGTGGAGGCGACGGCGATCGGCAACATCCTCGTGCAGGCGCGCCTGCAGGGCTTCGTGGATGGCTCGCTCGAGTCATTGCGCTCCGTGGTCGCCGCCGCCTTCCCGCCGCGACGGTACGATCCGCGCTGAAGACGCTCACCCGCGCCAGAACGCGCTGAGGCGCTCGGCGAGGGCGCGGCCCTGCTCGCTGCCGGCGCGAGCGGCCGGCATCCGCGTCCTCGGATCCATCAGGTTGCCGCCGAACGCGGCGAGGGAGTCCACGTCGGGAAGGACCGTCTCGACCCTGCTGCCGCCCTCCCGGAGCTCGTCGACCTGCACGGAAAGCTGCATTCCCCATTCCGGCGGATACAGCGACCTTCCGCTCAGGGGCGACAGCACCAGCACCCGTCCGGATCCGAGAGCCAGATCGGCGTTCTCGCTGGACCGCCGATAGCCGCCGTCGATGTAGCCCCTTCCGCCGATGCCGTAGGCGGAACCGCCGCCCGATGTGCTCGCGGCCACGGCGTCGACGAGGTCCACCCCGCTGTGCCGGTCGAAGACGACGGGCTCCCCGGTCTGGGCGTCGACGGCCGTGATGAACACGTCTCGCAACGGCCAGTGCCGACCCGGCAGTCGCGAGGCGACGATGGATCGCCACCGCTCCTGCCCGGAACCATCCGAGGCGGCATCCGCCTCGAGTGCCATCGCACCCATCGTTCGGCGCATGTCGGCCGCGTCTTCAGCGTCGGCGATGGTTCTCTGGAATCGCGCCAGATGATCGCTCACCGAACCGGCCGAGGTGCGTGCACCACCGGGTGCTGCCCCGGCGGGTGCTGCCCCACCGGCTCGCTGCTGCGGCACGGCGGAGAGGATGTCGGCCAGCAGCTCGGCGGGGGCAGCGCCGGTGATCTGGGCTGCAGCTGTCGCCCCGGCCGAGGTGCCGATGATCAGGTCGGCGTCGGTCACGTCGAGGCCGGCCTCGAGGAGACCCGCGATGACGCCGATCAGCCAGGCATTGCCGGCCGATCCACCGCCGCCGAGGACCAACGCGCGTGCGTGCTGCGGGTGTCGGGAGTCGGGATCAGACAGGGAGGAATCGAGGGGGGAAGGAGGTGTCGTGCTCATGGGAGTCGCCTTTCGCGATGTGCCTGACGGGGCTCCCGGTGGCGACTACCTCAGTCGCTCGATCGTTCGTTCAGGGGAGCACCCGATGCGGATACTGCGTTCATGGGTCTCACCTCCTGTCGATGGATCACGATCGCCGAGACGCTAACACGAGGACGAAGCTGCGTGCAACAGACCCGAGCCTCAGGCGAAGAGCCTCTGTCGCCGACGGAGGCATGAGAGCAGACTGGTTCGCGTCGATACCCCGAGACGCACCTTCCACCCCACCTGTGCGTCGCGACGCAGAGGAGCCTGCCATGGCGCGCAGCACCGTCGAGATCCGGAACGAGACCACGATCACGCTCGAGCTCGCCGATCAGAAGGGCCAGTGGGCAGCGCCGCCACCCCGATCCATCCGCGCCGGCAGCAACGCGACGATCACCTTGGAAGCCGGTCTGTTCGGCAGTTCGGGTCGCGTCGTCTACACGATCGGTTCTGCGTCTGCCCGCCACCTCGACGTGACGTGGAAGTCGGGCTTCCTCGACCGTGATCGCAGCGATGACGTGACAGTGGATGCCCCGCAGGGGTTCGACGCTTCGATCATCCGCAAGAACGAGCGTTCCGTGGTGCGGGTGCTCGAGTCCGTGCGTCACGCCGTGCCCGGGTTCAGCCCGTCACGGAACGGCTTCCAGTTCACGAACTCCTGGTCCCACGAACTGCCGGTGATGGCCGTCGGAACGATCGTCAACGACCTGATCGATGCCATGCCGGCCGCGCTCGGCTCCGTTCTTCAGATCGCACGCCGTGACCCCGACTGGATGCCGCTGACGCGCGCCGACGCCGGGCTCTGCGGCGGCATGGTCTTCACGGTGCTCGACTACTTCTCGGCGAAGCAGGCCGTGCCCGGCATCCGCACGTCGCCGACGGCATCCGACGACCCCCTCTTCCTCTTCATCAGGGAACGGATGCTGGACTCCCTCGACCTGAAGGGCGGCGGGCATCGCTGGCTGGCCTACTCGGCTCCGCAGTACCCCGACGGTGACGAGGGACTCGCGGGCGCCATCACCCGCGGCCGGCGCCGGGTGACCTTCGACGACACCGTGCCTGCGGTGCGGGCCGACATCGACGCGGGCCGCCTGTCGCCGATCGGCCTCATCCGCAGCATCGACCTCGACATCGGGAAGAACCACCAGGTGATGGCATACGCCTACGAGCAGAAGGGCGCGAAGACGGCGCTGTGGCTCTACGACCCCAACGAGCCGCGCAACGACGACCTGGTGCTGCGCCTCGACGCCGACCAGGCGGAGGGTCCGCTGCGCGTTCTCCGGGAGTCGCGGGGACGACCGGCCGATACCGGACCGATCTACTGCGTCATGGCGTTGCACGGGTACAGGGCGAAGCCCCCGCCGGCACTGATCTGAGCTTCCCTTCGGGAGCGCGGCAGGCGCCCGCCGCTCATCCACCGCCCCGTCACATCCAGTTAATGCCGCGGCGGGCATCGGTTCACCGCCGGCTCATAGCCTCCTCGTGATCCGGGAGCGTCCACAGTGTGCGCCGACTGGCGCTTTCCGCTCCTGGGTGCATCGAGAGAGGAACCCCTGTGCTGCACACCACCCTGCGTCGTCGAGCGGTCGGAGCCATCGCCATCGCCGCCGGCGCCGCCATCGCGCTGAGCGCCTGCTCGGCCCCGGCCGCCGACGCCGACTCCTCGTCGGACGCCAAGACCGCCACGAGCCTCGCCGACTTCGGCACGCTCGCCGACCTCGAGAAGGCCGCCAAGGCCGAGGGCGCCCTGAACGTCATCGCACTTCCCCGTGACTGGGCCAACTATGGCGAGGTGCTCGACGCCTTCACGAAGAAGTACCCCGAGATCTCCATCACCGAGCAGTCCCCCGACGTCTCCAGCGCGGAGGAGATCGAAGCGGCCAAGACCAACGCCGGCCTCGACACCGCGCCAGACGTGTTCGACCTCGGTCTCACCGTGGCACTCGCGAACACCGACGTCTTCGCGCCGTACAAGGTCGCGACCTGGGACGACATCCCCGACGCGTTGAAGGAGTCGAACGGCCTCTTCGTCGGCGACTACGGCGGGTACATGTCCATCGGCTACGACTCCTCCAAGTACGCAGCCCCCGAGGCGCTCGACGACCTGCTCGGCGCAGACTACAAGGGTGCCGTCGCCATCAACGGAGACCCGACCCAGGCCGGTGCCGCATTCGCGGCCGTCGGCCTGAGCACGGTGCAGAGCGGCGGAACGCTCGACGACTTCCAGCCCGGAATCGACTTCTTCAGCGAGCTGCAGAAGGCCGGCAACCTGCTGAAGGTCGACGTGACGACCGCCACCGTCGCCTCGGGAGAGACCCCGGTCGTCTTCGACTGGGACTACCTGAACGCCGCACACACGGCGGACAACGCCGACTGGAAGGTCGTCATCCTTCCCGGCACCGGCTACGCCGGGTACTACAACCAGGCGATCAACAAGGAGGCTCCGCACCCCGCGGCCGCCCGCCTGTGGCAGGAATTCCTGTACAGCGATGACGCGCAGAACCTCTGGCTCAAGGGTGGCGCCCGCCCCGTTCGTGCCGAGGCGATGTCGGCCGCCGGCACCATCGACGAGAAGCTGTTCTCGGCCCTGCCCGCCGCTCCCGACGAGACCGTCGTCCCGACCGAGGAGCAGAGCACGGCTGCCGGCGAGCTCCTCGGCACGGAGTGGGCCGCCGCGGTCCAGTAGGCGTCTGCTCTCCATGGCGATCAACGCCCCCATCGCGCCGAGCGTCGGGTCGAACCTCCAGGGTTCCTCCCGGCGCTCGGCCGTGCGCGTCTCCCTGCCCGCCTTCCTCGGCCTGGTGCCGTTCGCGGCCTATGTGCTGCTGTTCCTCGCGCTCCCCACGCTGCTCGCCGTGCTCAGCGGGTTCTTCACCGAGGACGGCTCCTTCACACTCGACAACCTCGTGGCTCTCACCGACCCCGTGATCGTGCGCACCTTCGTGAACTCCATCGGCCTCTCGGCTCTCACGGCCGTGATCGGAGCCGTCGTCGGCGCACTGGCCTGCTACGCCATGCTCGGCCTTGCGGAGGACAGCCGCATCCGCGGGGTCGTCGACGGTGCCAGCGGCGTGCTCGCCCAGTTCGGCGGGGTCATGCTCGCCTTCGCGTTCATCGCCACCATCGGCGTGCAGGGGCTCATCACCGTGTGGCTGAGCGACACCTTCGGCATCGACATCTTCGCGAACGGCGCGTGGATCTACGACCTCCCCGGGCTCGTGCTCCCCTACATCTACTTCCAGGTGCCACTCATGGTCATCACCTTCATGCCCGCGATGGCAGCCCTCAAGCCGCAGTGGGCGGAGGCGAACCTCACGCTCGGCGGATCGAACCGTGGCTTCTGGATGCACATCGGCTTCCCCGTGCTCGCGCCGTCGTTCGCCGCGAGCGTCCTCCTGCTCTTCGCGAACGCCTTCTCGTCCTACGCGACGGCAGCCGCCCTCGCCAGCCAGGGCTCGCAGATCGTGCCGCTCCAGATCCGCGCGGCGCTCGTCAGCGAGACCGTCCTCGGGCGCGAGAATCTCGCGGGCACCCTCGCACTCGGAATGGTGGTCATCATGGCCATCGTGATGTGGGGCTACTCGCTCATCCAGCGTCGCGCGGCACGGTGGCAGCGATGAGCGCCGCCCTCGGCCCGGGACGTGCGACCCGTTCGGTGATCGGAATCGTCATCGGCGGTCTGTTCGCCATCCCCATCATCGCCATGATCGAGTTCACCCTGCGCGATGGCGACGGGCATTCGTTCGCTCACTGGCTCGGGCTGCTCGACCCGGCGAACGCTCCGCGCTACGCGCCGATCTGGCTCGGCCTCGGCAACTCCCTCGTGCTCGCCGTCGTCTCGATCGGAATCGTGCTGCTCCTGCTCGCACCCACCATGATCCTGATCACCCTGCGTTTCCCGAACCTGCGGCGAGCCTTCGAGTTCGTCGTGCTCCTGCCCATCTCCATCCCGGCCATCGTGCTGGTGGTGGGGCTCGCGCCGATCTACCTGGTGATCGGGCGCACCTTCGGAACCGGCATCTGGTCGCTCGCGTTCGCGTACGGCATCACCGTGCTCCCCTATGCCTACCGAGCCATCCAGGGGAGCATCGATGCGACGGATGTGCGCACGCTGGCCGAAGCGGCCCGGTCGCTCGGTGCCGGGTGGGGTTCTGTACTGACCCGGGTACTGGCGCCGAACCTGCGCCCGGGGCTGCTTGCCGCCTCGCTCATCTCGGTCGCGGTCGTGCTCGGTGAGTTCACGATCGCCTCGCTGCTCGGCCGCCAGAACCTGCAGACGGCGCTCGTGGTCGTGAGCAAGCAGGACACCTACGCCGCCATCATCGTGTCGCTGCTGGCCCTGCTCTTCGCCTTCGTGCTGCTCGTGGTCATCCGGCTCGCCGGACGCCGGACGAGCGCTGGGAGGAAGACAGCCAGCGCCTCGCAGACCGCGCGCCCGGCTCGCGTCGGGCGCCCTGCTCGCACCGCACCCGACTCGTCCCGGAAGGGGACCCTCGCATGAGCATCACCAGAGCATCCGCCAGCCCGGCGGCGATCGCCACCGCCGACAACCTGGTCCTCGCCGGACGCGGCGAGGGGGCGTCCGTCGCCTTCGAGTCGATCGTGAAGGACTACGGGTCGACCCGGGTGCTGCACGGCGTCGACCTCGCCATCGCACCCGGCGAGTTCGTCTCCCTGCTCGGCCCGTCGGGCTGCGGCAAGACGACGGCCCTCCGCGTGCTTGCCGGGCTCGAGCAGTCCAACGGCGGTCGCGTGCTCATCGACGGCGCCGACGTCTCCCGCGTGCCCACCAATCATCGCGACATCGGCATGGTGTTCCAGTCCTACTCGCTGTTCCCACACCTCACCGTGCTCGGCAACGTCATGTTCGGGCTCCGGATGCGCCGGGTCGCCCGTGCCGATGCCCGCCGCCGTGGTGGTGACTCGCTCGCCCTCGTCGGGCTCGAGCACCTCGCTGATCGCTACCCGCATCAACTGTCCGGCGGGCAGCAGCAGCGCGTCGCCCTCGCGCGTGCTCTGGTCACCGAGCCGCGCGTACTGCTGCTCGACGAGCCGCTCTCGGCCCTGGATGCGAAGGTTCGAGTGCAACTGCGCGACGAGATCCGCCGCATCCAGCTGCGACTCGGCATCACCACGGTGTTCGTCACCCACGACCAGGAGGAGGCGCTGGCGATCTCCGATCGCATCGCGGTGATGGACGCGGGCGGCATCGAGCAGGTCGGCACCCCGGAGGAGCTCTACCTGCGACCGGCATCGGCCATCGTCGCCGCGTTCGTCGGCCTCAGCAGCACCGTTCCCGGCATCGTGAAGGGCGATCGGGTGCACGCGCTCGGCGCAGACCTGCCACTCATCGCCGCGCACGCCGACGGACCGGTCGAGGTGTTCATCCGTCCCGAGAGCGTGAGCCTGTCGGACTCGACTGGGCTGCCGGCCGTCGTACAGGAGAGCACCTTCCTCGGCAGCCTGCGACGTACGCTCCTGCTGACAGACGGCGGCGTGGCGCTGCGGATGCAGCACGCGGCCGATGAGCGGCTGGATTTCGGTCAGCGGGTGCACGTGCGGCTCGCCCAGACGCCGGTCGCGGTTCGAGCCGCCGGGCAGGCAGAACGCTAGGCGTGGACGAGCGGCTCGTCAGCGGCGGTCGCGCGAGCGGTACTCGGCGGCCGGGCCGTAAATGATGATTCCCGCGAGTGGAACCAGCAGGAACCACAGCCACGACCAGGCGAAGCTGCCCCAGTAGCCGGCGAGGAAGAACAGCAGCACGGCGACGAACGGCACCAGTGCCATGATCGTGGCGCCGATCGGGCCGCCGAGTGGACGCACTCGTGGCGTTCGAGGCTCTGGGTCGACGGATGCCGGAGCTCCGTGTGCCGCGTCGTACCGGGGTGCGGCGGCCACGGGCAGGTCGGCGAACAGCGGGTCGAGCTCGCCTCGAGTCAATGCGGCACGTGCCGACCTGGCGCGGGCGTCGAACTCCTCGGGAGTCAGGCGTCCCTCGCCGCGGGCGATCGACAATCGCTGCACTGCCTCCTCACGCTCGCGGTCGCTCAGCCGGGCTGACGACCACTGCGGGTCTGCGTAATCCACCATGACCCCATGGTGGCGCAGTTCCGCCGCGACGGGAATGGGCGTGAGGGACGCTTCACTCGTTCGCTTCGGCCGCTGGGGTGCGACCCGGTCTCACCGGGCGATGCGCTTGCATGTGGTCAGACCACAGCGGTACTGTGGTCAGACCACAGAGAGGCGGTGCCGGAATGAGCTCGACCGATGCAGCGACCATCCCCGCCCCCGTCGACGACCTCCGCGCCTGGCAGTCCGTGCTGGCGCACGTCGAGGCGCAGCTGCTCGACGGCACCCTCTCCCCCGGCGATCACCTGCCGCCCGAGCGCACTCTCGCCTCCGATCTCGGTGTCGGTCGCTCGAGCGTGCGCGAGGCGGTGCGCGTGCTCGAGGCCATGGGCCTCATCCGCACCCAGACCGGATCGGGCCCGAACGCCGGCGCCATCATCGTCGCCACCCCGCAGGGCGCCATGAGCGCACTGCTCCGGCTGCAGGTCGCAGCCCAGGGATTCCGGGTGCGCGACGTCGTGAAGACCCGCCTCGTGCTCGAGGCCGCGGTCGTGGCCGACGTCGCCGACTCCGCGAGCCCCGACCTCGAGCAGTCGGAGCGCCTGCTCGACGCGATGGACTCCCCCGAGCTCACCCCGCAGGAGTTCCTGGCGCTCGACGCCGCGTTCCACGTGTCGCTGGCAGCGGCATCCGGCAACGAGGTCGTGACGGCGATGATGGCCGGCCTGCGCTCGTCGATCGAGGGCTACGTTCAGGCCGGCCTCGCCGTCATCGACGACTGGGAGGCGACGGCTGAGCGACTGCGCGAGGAGCACCGGGGCATCCTGGGTGCCATCGCGGCCGGCGACGCCCTCACTGCCCGCGCCCGCGTGCACTCGCACATCACCGGCTACTACACGCAGACGGCCCTCGTCGCCGAGGCCCCGCCGACACCCGAGACGACAGCTGTCGTCGCCGCCCCCACCGGAACCGGGCACATCGCCCTCTCCCGGCGCACAGCAGAACAGTGAGGAACCCCATGGTCCAGCGCCAGATCCCGAAGCCGGCCGAGCTCGCCGAGCTCATGAGATTCAAGACGCCGACGTTCAACCCGACCGATCGCAGGCTCGAGAAGGCGCTCACCATCGCAGACCTGCGCGCCATCGCGAAGCGCCGCACGCCCAAGGCGCCGTTCGACTACACGGAGGGCTCGGCCGAGGGCGAAATCTCGCTGAAGCGAGCGCGGCAGGCGTTCCAGGACATCGAGTTCCACCCGTCGATCCTGCGCAACGTTCCCGTCGTCGACACCACCCGCCAGGTGCTGGGCGGGCCGAGCGCCCTGCCGTTCGGCATCGCGCCGACAGGCTTCACCCGCATGATGCAGACGGAGGGCGAGGTCGCCGGAGCCGGTGCCGCCGGAGCCGCCGGCATCCCGTTCACCCTCTCGACCCTCGGCACGACGTCGATCGAGGACGTGCGCAAGGCCAATCCGGTCGGCCGCAACTGGTTCCAGCTCTACGTGATGCGCGAGCGCGAGATCTCCTACGAGCTCGCCCGCCGCGCTGCCGCCGCCGGCTTCGACACCCTGTTCTTCACCGTCGACACCCCCGTGGCCGGCGCCCGTCACCGCGACAAGCGCAACGGCTTCTCGATCCCGCCGCAGCTCACCCCGGGCACGGTGATCAACGCTCTGCCGCGGCCGGCATGGTGGATCAACTTCCTCACCACGCCCAAGCTCGAGTTCGCCTCGCTGTCGTCAACCGGCGGCACCGTCGGCGAACTGCTCGACTCGGCCATGGACCCCACGATCTCCTTCGACGACCTCGACATCATCCGCGGCATCTGGCCCGGGAAGATCGTGGTGAAGGGCGTGCAGACCGTCGCGGATGCGAAGCTGCTCGCCGACCGCGGAGTCGACGGCATCGTGCTCTCGAACCACGGCGGACGCCAGCTCGACCGCGCACCGATCCCCTTCCACCTGCTGCCGGATGTCGCCCGCGAGGTCGGCTCCGACCTCGAGGTCCACCTCGACACGGGCATCATGTCGGGCGCCGACATCGTCGCCTCGATCGCGCTCGGCGCGCGCTTCACGCTCATCGGACGCGCCTACCTCTACGGACTCATGGCCGGCGGCCGACGCGGCGTCGACAAGACCATCGAGATCCTGCGCACCGAGATCGTGCGCACCATGAAGCTGCTCGAGGTGGCTTCGCTCGACGAGCTCGGCCCCCAGCACGTCACGCAGCTCGCGCGCCTCACGCCGATCGCGCGCGGGGTGACGGATGCCGCTGCCGCTGCGGCCTCCGCGAAGCCCACTGTCGTGCGCACCCCGCGGGCGGCTGCGCCTCGCAAGGCGCCGGTCAAGAAGTAGGGGGCGGTCCCCGCCGCCTCTCCCGTTCGCTGAGGCCCGCGCGCAGCGCGCGGTCGAAGCGCATCGACGGTCGCGCCACCTTGGTTGCGCTTCGGGCGGTCGCTTCGCTCGGCCCTCAACGGGCGGGTCATGAGGACCGAGCGAGCGTGTCCGATCAGCTGGCCGCGTTCGCCGCCGCCAGCAGCTGCCCGATCTGGTCGCGGTCGATGCCCATGCCGGGGAAGCCTGCGAGGCGTCCGATGGGGAACGACTCCATCATCTTGAACATGCCGGGGTCGTCCATCAGGGCGGAGGTGAACCCCTCACCCTGTGATGCCATGGCCTGCATGATGAACTGCGAGGCGACCGGGTGCGCCATCAGCTCTCCGATCGACGAGTTCATGTCGAGGGTCACGCGAACGGCATCGCCCGAGACCTCGACGGACGACGTGCCACGGATGTCGCGGCTCGACGCCCCGACCTCCACCGTGTACGAGCCGCCCTCGACGACCCACTGGTCGACGCGGGTGTCGAAGTAGGCGAGATCCTCGCGGCGCACGGCCACCTCGACGGCCCGGCTCTCACCGGCGGCGAGGGCGACCTTGGTGAATCCCTTGAGCTCGCGCGGGGCACGCACGACGGCCGAGCCGGGCAGCGAGGTGTAGACCTGAACGACCTCGGCGCCGTCACGTCCTCCGGTGTTGGTGAGCGTCAGGCGCACGACCAGGCCGGCGGCATCCGTCGTCACGGAGACGTCGGAGTAGTCGAAGGTCGTGTACGAGAGGCCGTGGCCGTAGGGGAACGACACCTCGATCTCGCGGGCGTCGAACCAGCGGTAGCCCACGAAGAGGCCCTCGCCGTAGCGCACGTGGCCGTGCTCACCCGGGAAGTCGAGATAGGCCGCCGTGTCCTGCAGGCGCACCGGAATGGTCTCCTGCAGGCGTCCCGACGGGTTCACCGCTCCGTAGAGGACGTCGGCGACCGCACCGCCGCCTGCCTGGCCGAGCAGCCAGCCCTCGACGATGGCGGGAACCCTGTCGGCGAATCCCGAGAGGCGCACGACTCCACCGTTCGAGAGCACCACGACGGTGTTGGGGTTGGCCTCGATCACGGCGTCGAGCAGGGCGAGCTGCTCGGCGGGCAGCTCGATGTGTTCGCGGTCGAAGCCCTCGGACTCCTGCTCGGCAGGCACTCCGACGAAGACGACGGCGACGGATGCAGCGGCAGCGGCAGCGACGGCGTCGGCCACGAGCGCCGCGTCCTCGCCGCCATCGGCCGTGTAGCCGGCGGCGAAGGTGACGGTCCCGGCTCCGGATGCCGCGAGCTCGCGGATCTCGTCGAGCGCGTTGTCGAGCTTCGTGGGGTTGATGAGCGAGGAGCCGGCGCCCTGGTAGCGGGGCGTGCGGGCGAGTTCGCCGATCACGGCGACAGCGGCATCCGTCGCCAGAGGCAGCAGGTCGCCGTCGTTCTTCAGCAGCACGATCGATGCGCCGGCGGCCTCGCGGGCGAGGGCGTGGTGGGCGTCGACGTCGTAGGTTACGTCGTCGCGGGCACCGGCGACGGCCTTGAACGCCAGGTCGATGGCCCGGCGGGCGGCGGTGTCGACCACGGACTCGGCGAGAGCCCCCGAGCGCACGGCCTCGACGAGCTGGGCGTCGGTGCGTCCGCTGCTCGACGGCATCTCGAGGTCGAGGCCGGCCTCGACGCCGGCGATGCGATCATTGACGGCGCCCCAGTCCGAGACGACGAGGCCGGTGAAGCCCCACTCGTCACGCAGAACCGTGTTCAGCAGCCAGGGGTCCTCAGAGGTGTAGACGCCGTTGAGTCGGTTGTAGGAGCACATGACGGTCCAGGGCTGCTCGTCCTCGACGACGCGCTGGAAGCCGCGCAGGTAGATCTCCCGCAGCGGACGCTCGTCGATGTCGGCAGAGACGCGCATGCGATCGGCCTCCTGGTTGTTGGCGGCGAAGTGCTTGAGCGATGCGCCGACGCCCTGGCTCTGCAGGCCGCGCACGAGGGCGGAGCCGAGCACGCCCGAGGCGATCGGGTCTTCTGAGAGGTACTCGAAGTTGCGGCCGCCGAGCGGGGAGCGCTTGATGTTGATGCCGGGGCCGAGCAGGACGCCCACGTTCTCGGCGACGGACTCCTCACCGAGGGCGATGCCCACGCGCTCGAGCAGGCTCACGTCCCAGCTGGAGCCGAGCGCCACGGCCGGCGGGAAGCAGGTGGCCGGAACGCTGTCGGTGATGCCCAGGTGGTCGCCGTTCGCACGCTGCTTGCGCACGCCGTGCGGGCCATCCGTCAGCATGATCGACGGCACGCCGGGTGCCGACTTCGTGGTCCAGAAGTCGGCGCCGCTGGTGAGCGACGCCTTCTCCTCCAGGGTGAGGGCCGCGAGGGTCTCGTCGACGGATGCCGTGGACTGCGTCGTGGTCGTGTCGGTCATTCTGCTCCTTCTGGTGCGACAGCGGCGTCGGCAGGTGGGGCTGACGTCACTGTCGTCTCGTATGGCTCGAGGTCGGCTCTACGGTGTGCCGGCGCTAAAACCATACATCGCTCGGTTTTCAATCTCAAGCACTCCGCCCTACGATCGAGGCATGACAGCACGGGGGCAGTACGCGAAGGGCGTGGCGAAACGCGAGGAGATCCTGACGAGCGCCCTCGCGGTGATCGCGCGCAACGGCTACCGCCGCACCTCTGTGCGCGAGCTCGCCGACGAGGTCGGCCTCAGTCAGGCGGGGCTCCTGCACTACTTCTCCTCCAAGGAGGAGCTGTTCCAGGAGATCCTGCGCAAGCGTGACGAGGTCGATCGGGACGCCTTCGACCTCGAGGCGACGGCCCCGATCGATGGACTGATCAATGTCGTCAGGCACAACACCGAGGTGCCGGGACTGGTGCAGCTCTACGCTCAGATCTCCACAGAGGCTGGCGACCCCGAGCATCCGGCGCACGACTTCTTCGTCGAGCGCTACAGGATCTTCCGGGAGAGCTACAGCGCGGCCATCCGCGCCGAACAGGACGCCGGCCGCATCGCCCCCGACGTCGACCCCGACCTCCTGGCCTCCATCGTGCTGGCCGTCACCGACGGCCTCCAGACGCAGTGGATGCTCGACCCCTCGATCGACATGGCAGCTGCGATCCAGCACCTGTGGCAGCTCGTGGCGCCGGCAGCGCCGACGGAATAGCCGCTACCGCACGCCCTTCATGAGCCTCAGGACCGGCTTCGCGAACGCGAGCAGGATCGCGCCCAGCACGATGGCGATGCCCCCCAGCACGCCGAAGTACGGCACCTCGTTGTCGATGTCGTAGAGGGAGGCGAGCTGGCCGGAGATGGCGGAGCCGAGCGCGACCGACAGGAAGAACAGCGCCACCATCTGCGTGGTGAAGGCGCGTGGGGCGAGCTTGGTCGCCACGGAGAGCCCGACGGGTGAGATGAACAGCTCGGCGACTGTGAACACCAGGAGGATCACCACGATCGCCAGCAGCGGCGTCGAGTTCGCTCCTCCCCCGGCGAACGGGAGGAAGAGGAGGAACGCCGCACCCATGATCATGGTTCCCAGGGCGAACTTGACCGGCGTCGACGGCTGGCGGGTGCCGAGCTTCGTCCAGATGGCGGCGAACACTCCCGACAGGATGATGATGAAGATCGGGTTGATCGACTGCACCCACGACACCGGCATCTCCCAGCCGAACAGGCTGCGGTTCAGCTTCTCGTCGGAGTAGATGGTGAGAACGGTGAACTGCTGCTGGTACAGCGACCAGAACGCCACGCTCGCGATGAACAGCGGGATGAAGGCGAAGACCCGCGAACGCTCGGTGGCGTCGATCTTGCTGCTCGCGAGGATCACGACGAAGTAGGCGACGGCGGCCACCACCGTCAGGGAGATCACGATGATGGCGAGGTTCGTCGTCGTGATCAGGCCGGTGAACACGCACACCAGGATGATCGCGATGGCGGCCACGGCGACGCCGATCACGAGCGGTCGCCTGCCGGCCGGAAGGGGGTTCGCGATGCGGTGCGAGGCCGCGGGGAGATTCTTGCGTCCGAAGGCGTACTGCGTCAGGCCGATGGCCATGCCCACCGCCGCCAGGCCGAAGCCCCAGTGGAAGCCGAGGGTCGACTGCAGCAGTCCGGTGAGGATGGGGCCGAGGAACGCGCCCAGGTTGATGCCGAGGTAGAAGATCGAGAAGCCGGCGTCACGGCGCGGGTCATCAGCCTTGTAGAGGGTTCCGACGACGCTCGTTGCGTTGGCCTTCAACCCTCCGGAGCCGACGGCGACGAGGATGAGTCCCACGATCACGCCGGAGAATCCGGGCAGCAGGGCCAGCCCGATGTGGCCGAGCATGATGACGACGGCACTGATGAACAGCACCCGTTCCGAGCCCATCAACCTGTCGGCGACCCATGCTCCGAGGATGGTCGAGAGGTACACGGCACCGCCGTAGGCGCCGACGATGCCGGCCGCGGTCGCCTGCGGCAGGCCGAGGCCGCCCTCCGCCGCGGAGTAGTACAGGTAGATGAGCAGGATGCCCTGCATGCCGTAGAAGCTGAAGCGCTCCCACATCTCGACACCGAAGACCGTGGCGAGGGGTCGTGGCTGACCGAAGAACCCGTGATCGAGCTTCGGGTCCAGCGGCTCCTCGTCGACGACCGGAGATTCGGGAGAGCTGCTCATCGCTCCAGTCTGGCACTGCAGCCGGATGCGGCACAGTCCACGCTCAGAAGCGATTGCCGGCCCGCCCGCAGAAGGGACGGAGTGAAGCGAACGCCGTGAAGGAGGAACCCTGCGCTCAGCTCGCCGGCCGCCCGAACTCGGCAAGCGTGAGGCGCAGCTGTTCGACGGCCCAGTCGAGGTCGTCCTGCGACACGACGAGAGGCGGTGCGAGACGGATGGTCGACCCGTGCGTGTCCTTCGCGAGCACGCCGCGCTCCATGAGCGCCTCGCAGACCTCGCGGCCCGAGGCCAGCGCCGGGTCGATGTCGATTCCGGCCCAGAGCCCGGCTCCGCGCACGGCCACGACTCCCGAGCCGATCAGTCGGGTCAGGGCGGAATGCAGGTGGTCGCCCAGCGCCCGCGCCCGCTCCTGCATCTCGCCGGTGGCCAGCATCCGTACCACTGCGATGCCGACGGATGCGGCCAGCGGGTTGCCGCCGAAGGTCGAGCCGTGCTGCCCCGGGGTGAGAACCCCGAGAACGTCGGCGTTGCCGAGGACGGCCGAGACCGGAACGATGCCGCCGCCGAGCGCCTTGCCCAGCAGATAGAGGTCGGGTACGACGCCCACGAGGTCGCAGGCGAAGGTGGCGCCGGTGCGGCCGAGTCCCGACTGGATCTCGTCGGCGATGAACAGCACGTCGAGCCGGGTGGTGAGCTCGCGCACGGCCGGCAGGAAGTCGGCGGGCGGCACCACGATGCCCGCCTCGCCCTGGATCGGCTCGAGCAGCACGGCCACGGTGTTCTCGTCGATGGCCGCCTCGATGGCGGCGACATCGCCGTAGGGAACGATGCGGAAGCCCGGGGTGTACGGGCCGAAGTCGTCGCGTGCGTCGGCGTCGTCGCTGAAGGAGATGATCGTGGTCGTGCGTCCGTGGAAGTTGCCGGCCATCACGATGATGTTCGCCTGCTCGGGGGCGACGCCCTTGACCCTGTACCCCCACGCGCGGGCGACCTTGATGCCCGATTCGACGGCCTCGGCCCCGGTGTTCATGGGCAGCACCATGTCCTTGCCGGCGAGGGCCGCGAGCTCGGTGACGAAGGGGCCGAGCTGGTCGTTGTGGAAGGCACGGCTGGTCAGGGTGATGCGGCCGAGCTGGGCGCGGGCCGCATCGAGCAGTACAGGGTTGGAGTGCCCGAAGTTCACGGCCGAGTAGGCGGCGAGGCAGTCGAGGTAGCGCTTGCCGTCGACATCCGTGACCCAGGCTCCATCGCCGGACGACACCACGACGGGGAGCGGGTGGTAGTTGTGGGCGGCGTGAGCCTCTTCCTCGGCGATGAGGGCGTTCGTTCGAGTGGCTTGGGCGCTCGTGGGAGTCGCCTCGGCGCTTGTTGAAGTCGGCACGGGGTTCTCCTCCGAAGTCTCCGCCCAAGGATGCCCACCGAACCCCGAGACTTCGGAGGAGAACCCCGTGCCTGCGGAATCGGACGAAGGGCCCTCGACTGCGTCATCGGTTGAGCGGAGGTTGTCGGTGGTGGTCATCGTCGCAGCTCCAGGGTGCAGCACTTGACGCCGCCTCCGCCCAGGAGGAGCTCGGAGAGGTCGACGCCGATGGGGTTGTAGCCGTGCTCGCGCAGCTGGCGCCCGAAGTCGGCAGCGCGGGAGGCGATCACGACGTTGTAGCCGTCGCTGAAGGAGTTGAGGCCGAGCACGGCGGCATCAGTCTCCGTCACGATGACCGCATCCGGATACCGTTCCTCGAGAAGGTCGAGGCTGCGGGCGTCGAAGGCGCTCGGGAGGTAGGCGATGTGCTCCTGGCCCGGCGTCGAATCGAGCACGGCGAGCGCGGTGTCGAGGTGGTAGAAGCTCGGATTGACGAGCCGCAGGGTGAGAACCTCGCGACCGTAGATGGCGGCGAGCTCGCCGTGGCTGAGCGAGTCGCTGCGGAATCCGGTGCCCGCGAGGATCGTGTCGCCGACGAGCAGGAAGTCACCCTCGCCCTCGTTGATCTGCTCGGGCACGCGCACGTCGAGACCGTTCGCGCGGAACCAGTCCATGTAGGCCGGGCCTTCGGGCTGCCGCTCGGGGTGCGTGAAGCTGGCGCCGTAAGCGATGCCGTCGATGACCATGCCGCCATTGGCCGCGTAGACCATGTCGGGCAACCCGGGGATCGGATCGATGAGGTGCACGTCGAAGCCGAGGTCGAGGTAGGTCTGGTGCAGCACGGACCACTGGTCGACCGCGAGGTTCGTGTCCGTGGGCAGGGCCGGATCCATCCACGGGTTGATGCGGTACACCACCGTGAAGAACTCGGGGCTGCACATCAGCACCGAACGCGTGGTGGGTGTGCGGGTGGGGCGGATGCCGCCCGGCTGGGTGATCGTGTCGTCGACGATGTCCGTCATGGCCGTCTCCTCGTGGCTCGAAGTACAATCGCAGGAGTGGCGGACCAGGTCGCTCTGATGAGCCGGCATCCACCGAGATGGACACCAGACGCCACCTCCAGTGTCACACGCAGCTATCTCGAAGTTCTCGTCTTTGAGCGCAGCATGCATGCGTACGCACGCGACATCACGCAAGGATCGCGCTTAGACTTCTCGGATGGACAACATCGACCGCCGAATCCTCGACGAGCTGCGCCAGAACGCCCGAGCAGGCTACGGCGACATCGGGTCGGTGGTCGGACTCTCGGCATCCGCCGTCAAGCGTCGCGTCGACCGCCTCGTGGCCGACGGCGTCATCCGCGGCTTCACCATCCACGTCGACCCTGCCGTCGACGGCACGACCACCGAGGCGTGGGTCGAGGTCTTCTGCCGGGGCACGGTGTCACCCGACGAGCTGCAGCGCATCCTCTCGGCGGTGCCCGAGGTGGTCTACGCCGGCACCGTGACCGGCAGCGCCGACGCCATCGTGCAGATGCGCTCGCGCGACATCGCGAGCCTCGAGGCCGCGCTCGAGAAGGTGCGCCTGGCCGCCAACGTCGACCACACCCGCAGCGCCATCGTGCTCACCCGGCTGGTGCAGCGCGCCCACGAGGACTGATCCGCGTGATCTCCGTCGCGATCGACGCCGCGTCGTCGCAGCCGCCGTACGAGCAGATCCGCACGCAGGTCATCGCCGCCGTCCGCTCCGGAGACCTCGTCGCCGGAGAACGGATGCCGACGGTCCGAGCCCTGGCCGAGCAGCTGGGGCTGGCGGTCAACACCGTCGCGAAGGCGTACAGGGCGCTGGAGTCCGACGCCGTCATCGAGACGCGCGGGCGCGCGGGAACGCTGGTGTCGGCATCCGGCGACGTGACTCATCGGCACGCGCAGACGGCGGCCGCAGCGTACGCTGCGAGGGTCCGCGAGCTGGGTGTCGACGCCGACGAGGCGTTGGCGCTGGTCGAGGCGGCGTTGCGCGCGACCCCTCCCGCTCGCTGAGGCCCGCGCGAAGCGCGCGCGGTCGAAGCGCTTCAGCACCGTGCGTACAGGCCAGCAACGCGCTTCGAACGCGGACTTCGTCCGGTCCTCAGCGAGCGGCTAGTCCGGCAGCGGCTCCTTGGGCAGCTTCCGCACCCTCGCCCGGCGCTTGCGCCGCTCGGGGATCATCGAGCGCATCTCCTCGAGCTTGCCGAAGCAGAGCAGCCTGTCGCCGGCCTCGAGCTCGACGTGGCCGCGGGGGTTCGGCACGACGGAGGTGCCGCGGTGCAGCGTCAGCACGGTGATGTCGCGCTCGGTCAGCCCCGACTCGGCAATGGTCGTGCCCACGAGGTCGGCCCCGGCGTGCACGAGCAGCTCGGCCACACCGTAACCGCGCGAGACCGTGAGGCGCTGACGCACGTCGATCTCGGGGAAGGCGACCTGGTTCGCCATGTAGTCGATGATGGCGCCGGCCACGTCGAGATTGGTGGCGGTCTCGATGCCCTGCAGGCCGGGCGAGGAGTTGACCTCCATGACCAGCGGGCCGTCATTGCCCTCGAGCATGTCGACACCGGCGACCTTGAGGCCCATGATCTGGGCGGAGCGCACGGCGACCTGCTCGTACTCCGGCGAGAGCTCGATGGCCTCGACGCTGCCGCCGCGGTGCACGTTCGAGCGGAACTCGTCGCCGTTCGCCGTGCGGCGCATCGCGGCGACGACCCGATCGCCGACCACGAGCGCACGCACGTCCTTGCCACGGCTCTCGGCCACGAAGCGCTGGATGAGCACGTTCTGATTGGTCGAGTGCAGAGTCTCGATGATGGCCTCGGCGACCTTCACCTGCGGTGCCAGGATCACGCCGATGCCCTGGGTTCCCTCGAGCAGCTTGATGACGACGGGCGCACCGCCGACCTGCTCGATGGCGGGCCGCACGTCGGCGCGGTTGCGCACGAAGGCCGTCGCCGGCATGCCGATGTTGTGCCTCGAGAGGATCTGGCTCGCGCGCAGCTTGTCTCGAGCGTTCGTGATCCCGTTGGCGGTGTTGGGCGTGTAGACGTCCATCTGCTCGAACTGGCGCACCACGGCCGTGCCGAAGTAGGTGATCGAGCTGCCGATGCGCGGCAGGATGGCGTCGTAGTCGGAGAGCCGACGACCGCGATACTGCAGGTCGGGCTCTGCCCCCGAGAGGTCGATCGCGAAGCGCAGGGTATTGAGGACCTTCACCTGATGACCGCGCTGCAGCGCTGCTGCGCGAAGTCTCTGGGTGGAATACGCCTGCGGGGCGCGCGAGAGGATCGCGAGTTTCAACGGGTGCCCCTGACAAGATGGACGGGTGAGCGAACCTGTCCATTCAAGCACCATCGCCGGCTGGCGCGAGTGGGTTGCACTGCCGGCGATCGACGTTCCATGGATCAAGGCCAAACTCGACACCGGCGCCCGCACCAGTTCGCTCCACGCCTTCGACATGGAGGAGTTCGAGCGCGATGGGGAGTCGTTCGTGCGCTTCGGTGTGCAGCCCTGGCAGGGCAGCGACGAAGACGCCGTCACGGTCGAGTGCCCCGTGCTCGACCGTCGCTCGGTGCGCAGCTCTTCGGGGCACAGCGAGGAGCGCATCGTGGTACTGCTCGACATCGTGCTGCTCGGCAAGGCGCTGACGGCCGAGGTCACTCTCACCAATCGGGATTCGATGGGCTTCCGGATGCTGATCGGCCGCGAGGCGCTCGAGCAGGGTTTCGCCGTCGATGCAGCGCAGTCCTTCATCGGAGGTCGCGCGCCGCGCACGGTGCGGCGGCAGAACCGCGGGCGGAACTAGTCCCGCCCGCTCAGTCGCTCGCTGAGGCCCGGACGCACCCCGCCCGCTCGCTGAGGCCTGCTACGAGGTCTGTCCTCGCTCGCTGAGGCCCGGACGAAGTCCGCGGCCGAAGCGCGTCAAGAAGCGCTTCGGGCGGTCACCCGCTCGGCCCTCAGCGAGCGAGGCCGACAGCGAGCGGAAGAGGCGGGAACGAAGCCCTAGATCACGCCGTCCGACAGCGTGCTCGGGTTGCCGAAGCGATGCGCCGTGATCGAGATGGCCTGCTCGTGCAGGAACGGAAGCAGCTCGACCCGCCCAGACTGCGTCACCTCGTGCGCGTACACCGCCACGTCGGGCGTGCCGTCGAGCGCTCCGGCGACAGCCGTCGCGAGCGAGTCACGCGAGCCGGCGGCGACGAGGCGCAGGCGCTTCGGCCCCTGCTCGTCGCGCAGCGTCGAGGTCGACGATGCGAGCCCGGCCAGCCAGGCTGCATCCGTCTCCACTGTCACGGGCACATCGCGGATGTCGAGGAATCCCTGCACTGATGCCGGCAGCGCTGTCGGCATCGACACCGTGAACTCGGACTTCGACAGAGTCGCCGCGATGATGACCCGCAGCGCATCGACGAGCGACGCGTCGTCGGCCACGCGCACGGCGACGGGCACCGGCAGGTAGCGGAACACGTTGCGCTCGAGCACGAGCTGCGACACGTCGCGCACCACCCCGTACTCCTCGCGCCAGGCGATGGCGTCGGAGAGGGCTGCCCGCCGCAGCTGGTCGAACTCCTCGTAGCCGAGCGAGGCCTGCGACGCCTCGATGATGTCGGTCACTCGGTCGTCGAGGCCACGCAGGTGCAGCGTCTTCGACCTGTTGCCGGCATCCGTCTTCCAGGTGCCGAGCCCGAACAGGTAGTTGGGTCCGCCGGCCTTGGTTCCGGCGCCGACCGACGAGCGCTTCCAACCTCCGAAGGGCTGGCGCTGCACGATTGCGCCGGTGGTTCCCCGATTGATGTAGAGGTTCCCGGCCTCGACGGTGTCGATCCAGTGGGCGAGCTCGTCGCTGTCGAGGGAGTGGAGGCCTGCGGTGAGGCCGTAGTCCACCGCGTTCTGAAAGCGGATGGCCTCTTCGAGGTTGCGTGCGTGCATGACGCCGAGCACGGGACCGAAGAACTCGGTGAGGTGGAAGTACGAGCCCGGGGCGACGCCCGTGCGGATGCCGGGAGACCAGAGCCGCCCGGTGTCATCGAGCTGCTTCGGCTCGACCAGCCACTCCTCGCCGATGCCCAGCTCGGTGAGGGCGTTGAGCAGCTTGCCGCTCGCGGGCTCGATGATCGGACCCATCTGCGTGGTCGGGTCCTCCGGGTAGCCGACGCGCATGGAGGTCGCGGCGTCGACGAGCTGGTTGCGGAACCGCTCCGACTTGGCCACCGAGCCGACGAGGATGACGAGCGAGGCGGCCGAGCACTTCTGACCGGCGTGCCCAAAGGCGCTCTTGATCACGTCGGATGCCGCCAGGTCGAGATCGGCCGACGGCGTCACGATCACGGCGTTCTTGCCGCTGGTCTCGGCGAGCAGCGGCAGGTCGGGGCGGAACGACCGGAACAGCTTCGCCGTCTCGTAGGCTCCGGTGAGGATGACCCTGTCGACTGACGGATGCGCCACCAGCTGCTGTCCGAAGTCCTGCTCGGCGAGGTCGACGAGCGCGAGCACGTCGCGCGGAACGCCGGCCTCCCACAGTGCCTCCACCATGACGGCGCCGGTGCGCTGCGCCTGCCTCGCGGGCTTGATGATGACTCCGGAACCTGCCGCGAGGGCAGCGAGCACTCCCCCGGCCGGGATGGCCACCGGGAAGTTCCACGGAGGCGTCACCACGGTGAGCTGCGCCGGCACGAACAGGGCGCCCTGCACCCTGTCGAGCTCGATGGCGCGCTCGGCGTAGTAGTGGGCGAAGTCGATGGCCTCGCTGATCTCGGGGTCGGCCTCGGCGATGGTCTTGCCGGTCTCGGATGCCGCCACCTCGATGAGGCGGTCCCGGTTGGCGGCGAGGGCCAGGCCCGCGCGGTGCAGGATGGCCGCGCGCTCGGCCCCGGTGCGCTGACCCCAGGCCCGGCCCGCGGCGGAGACCGAGGCGATGAGGGCGTCGAGGGTGGCGGCATCCGTCACCTGCGAAGCCGCGATGGTGTCTGAGCCGAGAGTCGACGCGGCCACACGGCCGAGGATGCGACGGCCCCACGCCCGGTTCGCGGGCAGGGCGGGGTCGGTGTCTGGCTCGTTGTGGAAGCGACCGGATGCGGCGGAGTGCGCGGCTGCCGGGCCGTCGCCCCGAGATCCGCGCGTGATGCCGAGGAGCGCGCCCGTCAGGGTCGGATCGGTGTGCTCGGCGGCGAGCGTCGTCACAGGTGCACCGGGCAGCGGAGCCAGCTCCGTCGCCTGCGAGCGGTCCTGCGTGCGGTTCGGGCCGGGAACCGTGTCGTCGAGATCGGCCAGCGATGCGAGGAAGCGGTCGGTCTCGCGCTTCAGCAGGGCATCGGAGGTGGTGAGCTCGAAGACCGCCGACATGAAGTTCTCCGTGCTGGCGTTCTCCTCGAGGCGACGGATGAGATACGCGATCGCCACGTCGAACTCGGCCGGGTTCACCACGGGCGTGTAGAGCAGCAGCTGCCCGACGTCGCGGCGCACGGCCTCGGCCTGGTTCGTCGCCATGCCCAGCAGCATCTCGAAGTCGACGGCGGAACTCACGCCGCGCTGCTTCGCCAGCAGGTGTGCGTAGGCGACATCGAAGAGGTTGTGGCCGGCGACGCCGATCTTCACGGCGTCGGTGTTCTCGGGGGTGAAGGCCCAGTTGAGCACGCGCTTGTAGTTGGTGTCGCTCTGCTGCTTGGAGTCGTAGGTGGCGAGGGGCCAGTCGTGGATGGCCGCGTCGACGTTCTCCATGGCGAGGTTGGCGCCCTTGACGATGCGCACCTTGATGGGTGCTCCGCCCCCGGCACGGCGACCCTGCGCCCAGCTCGTCAGCCCCTGCAGGGCGCCGAGGGCGTCGGGCAGGTAGGCCTGCAGCACGATGCCGGCCTCCAGGTGCAGCAGCTGCGGCTGGTCGAGGATGCGTTCGAAGACCGCGATGGTGAGGTCGAGGTCGCGGTACTCCTCCATGTCGAGGTTGATGAACTTCGTCGTCTTCGCGGACGCCGCCAGCTCATACAGCGGCGTGAGGCGCTCGACCACGCGCTCGACGGCCTCGTCGAACGACCACATGGAGAGCTGGCTCACCACGCTCGACACCTTGATCGAGACGTAGTCGACGTCGTCGCGGGCGAGGAGCTCGCGGGTTCCCGCCAGTCGACGGTCGGCTTCCCTGTCGCCGAGCACGGCCTCGCCGAGCAGGTTGAGGTTCAGCCTGTTGCCGGTGGAGCGCAGGTGCTCGATGGCCGGGCCGAGCTTGTCCGGAGTCGCGTCGACGACGAGGTGGCCCACCATCTGGCGCAGCACCCGGCGGGCGGCCGGGATGACCACCCAGGGAACGACGGGGCCGAGGGCGCCGCCGAGTCCGATGGCACCCCGCATGTACGACGGCAGGAAGGCCGGTGCCTTCGGGGCCACCTTCGCGAGGTTGTGCCCGGCGACCATGAGGTCTTCCGGGCGCATGACGCCGTCGACGAAGCCGACCGTGAAGTCGAGCCCGTTGGGGTCTTTGAGCACACCCGCGAGACGCTCGCCCGATGGGTCGGCTGGGATCTCCGCACTCTGCGCGAGCCAGCGGCGCACCAGCGCGATGGTCTCGTTCGCGAGGTCGGCCTGGGACTCGACGGGCGTGCTCGACATGGTCATGACATTAGTTCTTTCTCGCGGGAGCACCCACCGGGAGAGGCTCTCTCAGCACAGTGTCAGGCATCCGTTTCGTCGGGTAAAGCGAAGCTTTCCCACCAGTATCCGTTAGTTTGGCTGATGAATTGGGAGGTGACGGATGCTGGACGTCAGACGCCTGCGCCTGCTGCGGGAGGTGAAGCTGCGCGGAACCCTCGCCGCCGTGGCCGAAGCGCTGGCCTACTCGCCGTCGTCGGTGTCGCAGCAGTTGTCTCTCCTCGAGGCCGAAGCGGGGGTGCCGCTGCTCGAGAAGTCCGGCCGCCGGGTCATCCTCACCCCACAGGCCGAGCTCCTCGTGGCGCGCGCCGAGGAGGTTCTCGACATCCTCGAACGAGCAGAGGACGAGGTGGCGTCGTCGCTCACCGAGGTGCGCGGAACCGTGCGGCTGGCCGTGTTCCAGTCGGCGGCGCACGCTCTGCTGCCCGCCGCGCTCACGATCCTGCGCGAGGAGTACCCTGAGCTGCGCATTGAGGTGACCGAGCGCGAGCCCGAGGCCGGGTTGTTCGAGGTCTCGGCGCGCGACTTCGACCTCGTGATCGCCGAGCAGTACCCCGGCCACACCCGCGCGCACCGGCGCGACCTCGATCGCGTCGTGCTGGGCGGTGATGCGATCAGGCTGGGGGTCGCCGCCGCACCTTCCCCCGACGGCGTCGAGATGACGCGAATGGTTCCGACCGACGATGACGAGGGACCATTCGCGTCACTTCGACGGCTCTCCGAAGGGCGACCGTGGGTGATGGAGCCCGTCGGCACGGCATCGCGGGAGTGGGCCATGCAGCTCTGCCGCGCGGCCGGCTTCGAGCCCGACGTGCGCTTCGAGACAGCGGACCTGATGGCGCACATCAGGCTGATCCACTCGGGCAATGCCGTGGGCCTGCTGCCCGACCTCGTGTGGGCCGGCGAGGCGCCGACTGTGCACATGGTGGACCTGCCGGGCGACCCCCACCGCACGATCTTCACCGCCGCGCGGCGCTCGAGCGCCGACCGCCAGGCCGTCGCGGTCTGCCGCGAGGCGCTGGCGCAGGCCGTGGAACTGGTCGCGGGGCCGTCGCGGTCCCCCGCTCGCTGAGGACCGAGCGAAGCGACCGTCCGAAGCGCATTCACGACGACCCGCACCCACCGACGCGCTTCGACCGCGGACTCCGTCCGGGCCTCAGCGAGCGGGAGGCAGCGGCGCAGCACCGCCCACCGGACCCGAACGCCGGTGGGCGGTGCCGTGCGCGAGCCGCAGTCCTAGCGACGTCCGCAGTTCAGCGCCGCGTAGCCCGGCGTGTACGTCGAGTACGAGCCCACGCCATTCACGTAGGTGTACCCGGCGACGGTCGCGGTTCCCTTGGGCACCGACTTCGCACCGGTCGGGAACAGCTTGTACACGGCCTTGCCGAAGCCCACACCGGTGAACTTCGCGTCGGCCCACTTCGTGGTCAGACGGATGTCGGCCTTCGCCTTGCCGATGTTCAGTGCGTAGACCGCCACCGACACCTTGCCGTTGATGCACAGCGAGGCTGCGGCGACGGCGAGCGGTACCTTGCCGGCGACCTTGGCCGGAACCGACAGCGAACCGTCGGTCGACCTGTTGCCTGCGGCATCCGTCGCCCGATACCCGAAGGTCGTGGCGGCATCGCCCACGGCCACGGGAGCCGTGTAGGCCTGCCAGGCTCCGCTGCCGAGGCGGTACTCGATGCCCGAGACGCCCGACCCGGCGCCGTCGGCTGCGGTGACGGATGCCTTCCGCGACGTCGCGTCGAACGCGACGGTCGCGACCGGAGCCACCCCGTCGACCTTGCCGCTCCACCCGGCCACGGCCGAGACGTTGCCCGAGCCATCAGTCGCCCGCGCCTGCACTGAATGGGTGCCGTCGGCGAGGGCGATCGGTCCGGTGACGGCGGTCCAGCCGGCCCCGTCGACGTTCGCCTCGAGGGTGAGCGGCGTGAAGTCGTCGCTTCCCGTCACAGTGAGCGACACTCCACTGCGGTACCAGCCGTTCGACCCGTCAGGTGTTGCCGGCGCAGCGGCGATCGCCACGGTCGGAGCCTGTGTGTCAGCGGGTGGGTAGGACAGCAGGCCGGGTGAGGCGAAGCTGCCGACGGCAGGGAGCCCGGCGTCGTTGATGATGTGGTTGATGCCGCCCGATCCGTTGAGGAACACGCTCACCATGTTGGTGAACTGCACCCCGGCCGACTTCGGCGCCTGGATTCCACTCTCGACGCGGATGTCGACGTTCTGGTTGAAGAACGAGTAGATGCCGAGTCCGGATGCCGAGTGCGATGTCACTCCCGGTGCCACCTGGTACGAGGCGTAGCCGAGGCGGTCGCCGTCTGACCAGGCGGCCTGGCTCGGCGGGTCGTACGGGAGCTCACTCTGGTAGAAGAGCGTGGTTCCGCCGTTGCCGTTCCACACGGTCTGGGCCTTCTGGTAGTGCTCCACGAACAGGCCGAGGGCAGTGACGTCGTCGCCGTTCACGACGACTCCGTGGTCACCGGTGTTCGAGTCCCAGGCCACGCCATCGCCGTGATCCGCGCGCCAGGCCCAGATGTGGTCGAGCAGCACGTCGTCGCTGTTCACCTCGATGCTCGTCGTCGCCCGACCCACGTGGGCGCCGCCGACGCGCACGAACACGTCGCTGAGCGTGGTGGGGTCTGCGGCATCGCTGGCTGAGGCATCCGTCGGGCCGACCTTGACGAGCACCGGGGAGTTGACCTCCCCGGCGTCGACCGTGAGGCCGGCGACCTTCACACCGGTGACGTCGGCGATGTCGATCGCCGCGTTGCCGTTCGTGGGCACGAGGGTGGCGAGGCCCAGGCCGAGCACGACGGTGTCTGCACGGGTCACCGAGATCGCCTCGCTGAGGTTGTACACACCGGGGGTCACGAGGAGGTTCTTGCCCGCAGCGAGCGCAGCGTTGATCTGCGCTGCCGTGTCGCCGGTCTTGGCGATGAAGAAGTCGGCGATCGAGATCGCGTCGCCGGATGCCGCATCCGTCGACCAGTCGACTCCCGAGCTGTTCGTCTTGGCCTTCGGCACGAACACCTTGTACTCGTCGCCGTCGAGGTAGAGGAACGGCGACTCGCGGGTGACGGGCGTCTCGGCGACCGTCGTGTACAGCGGAGTCGCCGCATCGCCCGATCCGGCCGGGGTCCCGGCGTGAGCGCCCTCGACACCGACGGAGGTGACGTTCCAGACGCCGCCCTCCCAGGTGCCGACGCTGCTGTCGCGGGTGAACCACTGCTGCTGGGACCCGTTGACCACGGTTCCCGACACCGCGGAGTTGGCCATGTAGCCACCGCTCGCGTACTCGCCGACCCGGCCGAACAACGTGAGGGATCCCTCGATGTTCATTCGGCGCAGCGGAGCGGCCTGCGAGACCGCCCACCTCATCTGGTGCGGATCGGTCACCCCGCTCGGGAAGGGCCTGTCGGCATCGATGCCGAGCGGGCGCTGGATGGGGTTGATGCTCATGTTCGAGAGCGACCGCCAGAAGCGGGTGAGGGATCCGGGCGACTGGCAGTCCCAGGGGTTCGGCTCGCAGGCCCGCACGGGCTCGACGTGGAGGGCGCCGTTGATGTGCACGTCCTCCGGAGACGCACCCAGCCCCGAGATCGACGTGTAGTAGCCCACCTCGGCGTTGACGATGCCCGTGGCCGTGGCCGGGTCGTTCTCCCCCGCGGCACTGCCGTAGGTGCCCGGCTTGAAGAATGCCGCATGCCGGTTGGTACTGAACTCGGCCTCGTTCGCGAACGACGCCAGGGTCGCGTTGATCTCGTCGACGGGCGTGCTCGGGTCGAAGATCGTGACGTTCGGCCCGAAGTCGGGGTTGGTGGGATCGGCATGGGCAGGCGTCGCGACGACGGCACCGCTGGCGACGAGCGCGAACACGCTCACGCCGAGACCGAGGGCACGCAGCGGGCGTCGCTGCGATGGCGCTCCCTGCGGGGCAGGGGATGGGACTCTCACGGGGACGTTCTCCTTTGAACTGGGCCCATGCGCCGAACGACTCTGGCGACTGCGCTGTGCCGGATCTCGTGGAACGTCATCCCCACCCGAATGGGGGATGACGAGGTCAATGTAGCAGAAACACTTACTGACCGGTAAGTAATTCTTCGCTGACCGGCGTGGGGTGGAGGAGGTGGTCGCGACCACCCCACCGACCGGTCGCATAGGGTCGACCCATGAGCACCGCTGACGCCGCCCACGACATCGTCATCATCGGGGGCGGCCACAACGGCCTCGTCGCCGCCGCGTACCTCGCGCAGGCCGGGCGCAGCGTGCTCGTTCTCGAACGCGACGACCACGTGGGCGGCGCCGCCATCTCGGCGCAGGCCTTCGCCGGCGTCGATGCGCGCCTCTCGCGCTACTCCTATCTGGTGAGCCTCCTGCCTGCGCGCATCATCGAGGAGCTCGGCCTCGAGATCGGCCTGGTGCGCCGACGCTTCTCGTCGTACACGCCCGACCCGCGGCATCCGGAACGGGGACTTCTCGTCGACAACGCTGATGCCGCCGCCACCCGGGCGTCGTTCGAGGCCATCGACGCCGAGGCCGATGCCGACGCGTGGGACGCGTTCTACGCCGACACCGCCGCGGTGGCTCGGGCTCTCTTCCCGACTGTGCTCGAGCCGCTGCCGACCCGTTCCGAGGCGCGACGCCTCGTCGACGAGGAAGTGTGGGACCAGATCTTCGAGCTGCCCCTCGACGAGGCGATCAGCGCCAGATTCGGCGACGACCTGGTGCGCGGCGTCGTCGCGACGGACGGCCTCATCGGCACCTTCACTGCGCTCGACGACGCATCGCTCGACGCCAACCGCTGCTTCCTGTACCACGTGATCGGCAACGGGACCGGCGACTGGGACGTGCCGATCGGCGGCATGGGCGCCGTCAGCGGCGAGCTCGAGCGGGCTGCCCGGGCGGCCGGGGCGCGCATCGTGACCGGCGCCGAGGTGACGGCGGTCAGGCCTGATGGCCGCGTCAGGTACTCGCTCGAGGGCGCCGACCACGAGGTGCGCGGCGACAGCCTGCTCGCGAACGTGGCACCGGTGGTACTGCAGCGCCTGCTCGGAGAGTCGACGGCCGAGCTGCCAGCTCCCGAGGGCGCACAGGTGAAGGTCAACCTGCTGCTCAGCCGGCTGCCGCGGCTGCGCGACGCGAGCGTCAGCCCCGAGGCCGCATTCGGCGGCACGTTCCACATCAACGAGCTCTACACACAGCTCGGCGACGCCTTCACGGCCGCCGCCGGCGGCGCCATCCCGCATCCGTTGCCGTGCGAGATCTACTGCCACTCGCTGAGCGACCCGTCGATCCTGTCACCTGAGCTCGCGGCATCCGGAGCCCACACCCTCACGGTCTTCGGGCTGCACGTTCCGCATCGCCTGATCACAGAGGAGAACAACGACGACCTGCGGGCACGGCTGCAGGATGCCGTGCTGGCATCACTGAACTCGGTGCTCGCCGAGCCCATCGAGAACGTGATCATGACGGATGCCGAAGGTCGGCCGTGCATCGAGACCAAGACCACGCTCGACATCGAGCGGGCGGTGAACATGCCCGGCGGCAACATCTTCCACGGGCCGCTGTCGTGGCCGTTCCTCGAGGACGACGACCCGCGAGGCACCGCCGCCGAGCGGTGGGGCGTGGCCACGGCTCACCCGCGCATCCTGCTGTGCGGATCGGGGGCGCGCCGCGGCGGCGCCGTCAGCGGCATCGGCGGGCACAACGCGGCGATGGCGATGCTGGAGGACCTTCACGCTCGCTGAGGAGTCGGGCCTCAGTGACCGAGGAGCACCACCACCCACCCGATGCCCACGACGAGCGAGAGGGCGGCGAGCACCCACACGGGCGCCGTCTGGCGCGCCTCGCCACGGCGCAGGTGCACGAAGAACGCGGCGACCATGGTGACGAACAACGCGAAGGCCGCGACGGGCGTGAGCCAGGGCAGGATGCCGGTGGCCATGGGCAGCACGAGGCCGACGGCGCCGAGCACCTCGAGAATGCCGATGGTCTTCACCTGGCCGTCGCTGAAGTCCTCGACGTAGCCCATGCTGGGCTGGAGGGCGGCGCGGGAACGCACTGTCTTCATGGCGCCGGCGGCGACGAACAGGAGGGCGAGCAGACCGGTGACGATCCAGAGGACGATGATCATGGTGAAACGACTTTCTATGGGAGTAGGGCGGCGATTGCCGCCGCGTTGGTTACAATCGGTAAGTAACGCACTGGCGATGACTTTTATACCCGACGCCGGCCCCGCACTTCTCCGTGCGTCACGCACACCGCTGTAAGAGATGGAGACCACCATGGCCGCATCCCCGGCCTCAGCCGTTCTCGAGGACAAGGGCCCATGCAGCGCCGGCCACGACGGCAGCGACATGATCCGCGACGTCCTCTCCCGAGTCGGCGACAAGTGGAGCCTGCTCATCGTCGGCAGCCTGCAGGACGGCCCGCAGCGGTTCACCGTGCTGCAGCGCAACATCGCCGGCATCTCGCACCGAATGCTGACCCACACCCTGCGCAACCTCGAGCGCGACGGCCTCGTCTCCCGCACGAGCTACCCCGAGATCCCGCCGCGCGTCGAGTACGAGGCCACAGAGCTCGGCCGCACCCTCTTCGAGCCCGTGCTCGGACTCGTCAGCTGGGCGGCAGACCACCACGACGACATCCTCGCGAGCCGGGAGGCCTACGATGACCGCGACTGAGGCTTCGGCATCCGTCACCCCATCCCCCAACGTGCGGGGCGTAGGCGGCACCGGTTTCGCCCACCGCTTGCGCGTCGTCGGCGGCTGGATCGTGGGAGTGCTGCTTCTGATCGTGGTGCTGTTCGCCGTGTACACGCAGATCGTCATGCAGGGCGAGCGCCCGTTCGCCATCGACGCGTGGAGCGACGAGGGCGTGAGCATCACGTCGACGGACCACTCCATCGTGATGACGCCGACGGGTGAGGCGAGCGGCGACGGCTTCGTGTTCATCCCCGGCGCCAAGGTCGACCCCTATGCCTACATGAACAAGCTCTCGGGCATCGCGGCCGCCGGCACGACTGTCGTGATCACGAAGCCCACGCTCAACCTGGCGTTCTTCGACACCCGCCCGCTCTCGAGCTTCACGGCCGACGCCCCCGACGTCTCGACCTGGTACGTCGGAGGACACTCCCTCGGCGGAGTGCGCGCGTGCATGCTCGCCGACGACCCCGACGTGACCGGTGTCATCCTGTTCGGCAGCTACTGCGCCAACGACCTCTCGCAGACGTCGCTGTCCGTGCTGAGCCTCGGTGGCCAGCACGACGGACTCTCCACCCCCGACAAGATCGCGGATGCGGCCCCGATGCTTCCGGCGGATGCCACCTTCGTGCAGATCGACGGCGCCAACCATGCCAGCTTCGGGGACTACGGAGTGCAGCCCGGAGACGGCGAGGCCACGGCAACCTCCGACGAGGTGCGGGCCGAGATCACGGCACAGGTCGACGCGTTCCTGGGGGACGCGCGCTGACAACGCTTGTCCCCGCTCCCCTGAGGGCCGAGCGGAGCGACCGCCCGAAGGCGTCGAACACCCCGCCTGTGCGCTTCGACCGCGGACTTCGTCCGGGCCTCAGCGAGCTTGTGCCCTAGAAGATGAAGAGCTGCCCCAGCACGACTGCGGCGATCACGAGCACTGCCACGATGGCTGCCACGATCGCGAGCGCGCGGCTCGACAGCTTGGCGATGCCGAGTCCGACGAGGAACGGCAGGGCGACGAGCAACAGTGTGACGATCCACCAGAACGCCTGGTAGCCACCCGTCGTCGCATCCGACAGGCGTCCGGCGAAGAGCTGCTGGGTGTTCGGGTGCGTCGCGAAGGCGAGAGTCGCCGAGATCGGCACGGCCACGAAGACCAGCACGATGAGGCCGGCGAGCCAGGCCCAGGCGGAGGAACGGTCGCTCTCGAGGAAGACGCCGCTGCCGGACTGGTGCGAATCGGTCGTGGCCGGGGTCTTGGACTTGCTGCTCATGCCGCCACTCTAGGGCACCGCCCCACGCCGCGTGGGGAGTGCGACCCGTCGCGGCGCGGCACCCGCGCATCCGCCGTCACCACTACCCGCCCGACGGCATCCGGCGTACGCTGAAAACGCAGGCGATGTTGCCACGGAGGTATCCATGTCAGTGCGACCAACAGGGCGTCTCGCCCACAGGCCCGATGGCCTCTACCTACTGATCGACAGGCTGTTCTCAGCGCCGATCGAAGACGTCTGGTACAGCCTCACGAACCCCACCTTCATGCAGAGGTGGATCGGCACCTACACGGGCAATCCGTCGACGGGCGCCGTGCGGTTCCTGATGTCGGCCGAGCCGGACGCCGAGTGGGAGTACACCACCATTCGCGAGTGCGATGCACCGCACCGCTTCCTCGCCGAGGTCGGAACCGGCGAGGACATGTGGCACGTCTTCTGCCACCTGCATGAGGCCGGCGGACTCACCACCCTGACCCTGGGCCAGAGGATGCACGCCTCCTCGGATGCCGCCACGATGGGTCCCGGCTGGGACTACTACCTCGACCGCCTCATCGCGGCGCGGGAGGATCGCCCCCTTCCGCAGTGGGAGCACTACTACCCGGCGCACTCGGAGTACTACCGCGACCTGGTGGTTCCGACGCACTGAGTCGATCGGGCGGCCCGGGACACCACCTCACTATGCTTGCGCCGTGACCAACGTGCAGCAGAGAGCCCGGCGTGAGAAGGCCGTCAAGACCTCCACCAGCCTGATCGCGAACAAGCCGTTCCAGTGGGCGTTCGTCGCCACGCTCGGAGTGCTTCTCGCCCTCGGGCTCGCAGCAGCGGCCTCGGCGGTGTCCAGCGTCATCTTCTCGGTGTTCGCCGCCGTCTTCATCACCCTCGGCCTCGACCCGCTCGTGCGCTGGTTCGAGAAGCGCGGTATGCCTCGCGGTGGCGCGATCGTCACCGTCATCGTCCTCTTCGTGGTCGTGATCGTCGGCCTGCTGTGGCTGGTGCTCCCGTTGGTGATCGGGCAGGCCGTGCAGTTCGTCCAGGATGCGCCCGAGCTGCTCGCCAACCTGCAGTCGCAGCAGTGGTTCCAGGACGCCTCCAACGGCACGGGCGGCGTGCTCAGCACGATCTACGTCTGGATCACCGGCCTCATCGCCGACCCGAAGTTCTGGACGACCGTCGGCGGCGGCGCGCTCGCCTTCGGCGTGGCAGTCGCCAGCGCCGTCTCGAGCGGCATCTTCATCTTCATCCTCACCATCTACTTCACGGCGACCCTCGACTTCTCCAAGAACGCGGTCTACTCGCTCGTCTCCGCCTCGCACCGGGAGCGCGTCGTGGACTACGCGGAGCGCATCATGGGCAACGTCGGCCGCTACCTCTCCGGCATGGTCGTACTCGCCTTCTTCAACGCCACCTTCAGCCTGATCCTGCTGAGCCTCGTCGGTGTGCCGTTCGCGCTGGTCATCTCTGTCGCGGCGTTCTTCATCACGCTGATCCCGCTGATCGGAACCGTGCTCACGACGGCGTTCATGACGGTGTTCTCGCTCTTCACCTCACCTGTCGCGGCCCTCATCGTGCTCGTCGCGATGCTCATCTACATGCAGATCGAGGCTTACATCCTCACGCCGCGGGTCATGAGCAAGGCCGTGCAGGTGCCCGGCTCCATCGTGCTGATCGCAGCCCTCGCGGGTGGCACCCTCGCCGGCCTGCCCGGCGCCCTCGTCGCCATCCCGGTGGCTGCAGGCATCCTGCTGATCATCAAGGAAGTCGTCGTGCCACGCAAGGCCCTGTCCTAGTACAGCCGCCGACGCCGCTGAAGTCGTCGGCGTCGCGCAGGCAGCTCAGGCGTCGGCCCACTCCGACGGCGCCTCGGCGCGCGTGGCGGGCAGCGCGACTCCGGCGCCCCACTCGAGCAGCCGCTCGGGCACGACCACGCTGTCGGGCACGTGGCCGAGCGCTTCGATGAGTTCCTCCACGGGCACGACGCCACCCGTGCGGCGCAGGAAGCGTCCGCGGATGTAGCCCTTCGCATAGACCTCGGGCCTGCCCGCGGCATCCGGTCGCACGAAACGCTGTTCGACGAAGACGGCCTTGTCGTCGAAGCCCAGCACGCGCGACTCGATCGTGAAGCGCTGCCAGAGCGTGAGCGACTTGCGGAAGCTGATGGTCTCGGACACCACGACCGGGTACCAGCCCCTGTCCTGCAGGATCTTCCACGCGCCGGTGCGCTTGAGCATGTCGAAGCGGGCGACGTCCATGATCGACAGGTACACGCCGTTGTTCATGTGCTTGAGGATGTCGAGGTCGGTCGGCAGCGTGATGAAGTTCGTACGCGCCACGTCGTAGTGCCCGAGGCGCTTGCCGAACCGCGACAGCCAGAAGTGCAGGAGCGTGCGGAAGAACATGTGCATGCTGCGACGCTAGCGCCGGCATCCGTCGCCGTCACACCGCCTGTGTGGTGACGACAGTGCGGGGAACGGATGCCGCGGGCGGCGTTGCACGCATCCCACAGCATCCGTCTCCGGGTCAGGCCCCTGGCAGCTCCCGCTGGTCGACGCCGTTGTACACGGCGAGCGGGCGGATCAGCGCGTTCGAGGCGAGCTGCTCCATCACATGGGCGGTCCAGCCGGTGATGCGGCTGGCCACGAAGAGCGGCGTGAAGGTCTCGGTCTCGAAGCCCATCACGTGGTACGTCGGGCCGGCCGGGTAGTCGAGGTTGGGCTTGATGTTCTTCTTCTCGCCCATGCCGGCCTCGAGCTTCTCGTACATCTCGAGCAGGTCGGGGCGGTCGTAGTGCTCGAGCATCTTCACCATCGAGGCTCGCATCGTGGGAACGCGGGAGTCGCCGTTCTTGTAGACGCGGTGGCCGAAGCCCATGATCTTGGCCTTGCGGGCGAGGGCGTCCTCGAGCCAGGCGTCGACGTTGTCTGGAGTGCCGATCTCGCCGAATGTGCGCATGACGGCCTCGTTGGCGCCTCCGTGCAACGGGCCCTTGAGCGCTCCGATGGCCGCGACCACCGAGGAGTAGAGGTCGGAGAGGGTGGACGCGACGACGCGCGCCGTGAACGTCGAGGCGTTGAAGGAGTGCTCGGCGTAGAGCACCATGCTCACCCGGAACGCTGTCACGACATCTTCGGGAGCCTCCTCGCCGAAGGTCATCCAGAGGAAGTTGCGCGAGTAGTCGAGGTCGTCGCGCGGCTCCACGAGCGGGAGTCCCTGGCGGCGACGCTGGTCGTAGGCGACGATGGCCGGCAGCTGCGCGAACAGCAGCTTGGACTTGCGCAGGTTCTGCTCGGGATCGTTGTCCTCGGCATCCGGATCATTCGCCCCGATGACGCTCACGGCGGTGCGGACGACGTCCATCGGATGCGACGTCACGGGCAGGTCGTCGATGGAGCGACGGACGTTCGCCGCGAGGGCACGTTCGCTGCGCTCGGTCTCGACGAAGGCATCGAGCTGCTCGGGCGTCGGCAGCTCGCCGTACCAGAGCAGCCAGGCGACCTCTTCGAAGGAGCGCTGAGCCGCGAGATCCTGCACCGGATAGCCGCGGTAGAGCAACGTGTTGGTGTCTGGGTTCACCCGCGAGATCGCGGTGTAGTCGACGGGTACGCCCGCCAGTCCCTTGTAGATCTCCGGCGCTTCGCTCATGGCGTCCCCTTCGTCGCTGGCATGGTCTCCCAGACTACTTCCCGCGGGCGAGTTGCCTGATATGTGGATGCTGCCACTGACCGGACCGCCCGTCACCCGCACGATTCAGGCCCGATCAGCCTCACGACGGTGTGTCGCACCTCGCAGGCGGCGTGTCGGGTGATCCAGCCTGAATTGCGCGCGGTACTGACGGCGACCGCAGCTCAGCGGGCGACGCGGAAGTTGAAGATGCTGCTGTCGAAGTGGTTGTAGCCCTCGTAGTCGATGAGCTCGTACAGCTCCGAGCGGTGCTGCATGTCGCCGAGCTTGCCGGTGAGGTTGCCGGCATCCGTCAGCTCATCGAGACCGGCCATGGCGGCACCCATGGCGAGGCGCAGCAACGAGACCGGCCAGATGACGATGTTCATGCCCACATCGGCCAGCTGCTGGGTGGTGAACAGCTCGCTCTTGCCGAACTCGGTCATGTTCGCGAGCAGCGGCACGTCGACGGCGGCGCGGATGGCCTCGAACTCCGAGAGGTTCGCCATCGCCTCGGGGAAGATGGCGTCTGCACCGGCGTCGACGAGGGCCTTCGCCCGATCGATCGCCGCCTGCAGGCCATCGACGGCACGGATGTCGGTGCGCGCCATGATGAGGAAGTTCGGGTCTCGACGGGCATCGACTGCGGCACGGATGCGCTGCAGGGCCGCGTGCTCGTCGACGACCTGCTTGCCGTCGAGGTGGCCGCATCTCTTGGGGTTTACCTGGTCCTCGATGTGGAGCCCGGCGACGCCGGCATCCTCCATCTCCTGCACGGTGCGGGCCACGTTCATGGGCTCACCGAATCCCGTGTCTGCGTCGACGATGGCCGGCAGCTCGGTCATTCGGGCGATCTGCTTGGATCGGCCGGCCACCTCGGTGAGCGTGGTGAGGCCGATGTCGGGCAGGCCGAGATCGGCCGAGAGAACCGCACCGGAGATGTAGACGCCCTCGAAGCCCTTCTGCTCGATGAGGCGCGCGCTCAGCGGATTGAAAGCGCCGGGCAGACGAAGGAGCCCGCCTGAGGCGAGTGCAGCACGGAAATCGGCGCGCTTGTCGGCCGGGGTCTTCTGGGCGTAGAGCATGGATTCAGCCTAATCGGGCCGCGCCCGAGACCGTCGAGTTGCCCACTTCCGCTGGTTGCGGGGTGGCTCGACTGGCGGAAGTGGGCGACTCGAGGTCTAGAAGAGACCCTGCGGGCTCTCCACCGACGCCAACACACCCGGAGCAGCCGTGACGGTGAGCCCCACGAGCTCCTCCGGCGTCAGCTCGGGCAGACGCTCGACCAGAGCCAGGAAGCGCTCGATCTCGGCCTCCTCCAGCACGAAGCCGGCGAGCGTGCGGAACTTCTGCACGTACTCGGCCCGACCGAACGGACGTGCGCCCAAAGGGTGCGCATCCGCCACCGCGATCTCATCGGTGATCGTGTTGCCATCGGCGAGCACGATCTCGACGCGACCGCCGAATGCCTTCTCGTTCATGTCGAGCGAGTGGTAGCGACGCGTCCACTCCTCGTCCTCGACAGTGGTGATCTTGTTCCAGAGCGCCACCGTGTCCGGGCGGTTGGCCCGCGCCGGCGAGTAGGAGTCGACGTGGTGCCACGAGCCGTCCTGCAGGGCAACGGCGAAGATGTACGGGATGGAGTGATCGAGCGTCTCGCGCGAGGCAGATGGGTCGTACTTCTGCGGGTCGTTCGCGCCAGAGCCGATCACGTAGTGCGTGTGGTGCGAGGTGTGGATGACGATGCGCTCGATGCTCTCGACGTCGTCGAGCAGCAGCGGGTACTCGTTGTGCAGCCTGCGCGCCAGGTCGATCCAGGCCTGCGCCTGGTATTCGGCCGAGTGCTCCTTGGTGTAGCTGTCGAGGATGGCGCGCTTGGCCTCGCCCTCCTCAGGGATCTCGACGGAGTAGCGGGCATCCGTTCCGCCGAGCAGCCAGGCGATCACGCCGTCCTCGCCCTCGTAGATGGGCGACGGGCTGGTCTCGCCGCGCATCGCACGGTCGACGGCCTCGACCGCCATCTTGCCGGCGAACGCCGGGGCGTGCGCCTTCCAGGTGGAGATGGCGCCCTTGCGCGACTGCCGCGTGGCCGTCGTGGTGTGCAGAGCCTGGCCGATGGCCTGGTAGATCGTCTCCTGGTCGAGTCCGAGCAGGGTGCCGATGCCCGCCGCGGCCGACGGACCGAGGTGGGCGACGTGGTCGATCTTGAACTGGTGCAGGCTGATGGCCTTGGCCAGGTCGATCTGCAGCTCGTAGCCCGTGGCGATGCCGCGTACGACGTCGGCACCGGTCAGTCCGCGTGCGGAAGCGAGGTGCTGGGCGACGGCGACGATGGGCGGGATGTTGTCGCCGGGGTGCGAGTACTCGGCTGCAAGGAAGGTGTCGTGGTAGTCGAGCTCGCGCACGGCGACCCCGTTGGCCCAGGCTGCCCACTCGGGCGAGGTGCGGCGGCCGGCGTCGACCCCGAACACCGTGGATCCCTGGCCTCCGACGGAGACCGGATGCGTCAGGGCCTGGCTCCGCGCACTGGTCACGGGTGCGCGGGTGAGCGAGGCCACGGCCACGGCTGCGTTGTCGATCACACGGTTGATCACCATCTCGGTGACGTCGTCTGTCACGGGGACGGAATCGACGGCGACTCCGGCCAACTGCCAGGCGAGTTGACCGTCGGTGGTCAGGTTCTCGTCGCTACGGTGCACGCGGAGTTCATGGGTCTTCACGCTCCCACGGTATCCGACAAGCCGTCAGGGGCATATCCGGGAGCGGTTTCAGTCGGGGGGTTGACGGATGCCGCATCTGAGGCATCCTCTCCCCGTCGTCGACGCACGATGGGGTCGACGGCCGCGTTAGAGGCGCGCGCCGGAAGGCTTCCAGCCCCGCTGCGCCCGGACGGCGGTCAGCCCCAGAGCGGCTCGGCCGGCTCCTGCGAGATGGCGGCCAGGACGGCATCCGTGTCGATGTCGGCGAGAGTCGCCGGATTCCAGTTCGGCGCGCGATCCTTATCGACCACCTGGGCACGGATGCCCTCGCGCAGATCGGGCTGTTCGATGAGCCAGGCCACGGCGCGATACTCGCTATCGAGTGCCTGCTCGAGGGTCGACGCAGCACGCGCGGACCGGATGCCCGCGAGGGTGGCGGTGAGCCCGGTCGGTGAGAGGGTGGCGAGTTCGTCGGCGGCGCGGGCGGCCTCGGGCTCGGGGCGGTCGCGCAGGCGGGCGATGATCTCGACGACTGTCGGCGCCGAGTAGCAGGCGTCGATCCAGCCGCGCTGGGCCTCGAGCTCGCTGCGCTCGGGCGTCTCGTCGAAGAGCAGCACGATCTCGGGCGGCGAGCCCGGGTCTGCCCTCTCCTGCAGGGCCTGCAGCAGGTGCGGGAGCGAGGCGCTCGGCACGAGGTAGTCGGCGAAGCCGGCGGCGATGGCATCGGCGGCGCCCATGGTGGCCGCGTTCAGGCCGAGGAAGGTGCCGAGCTCGCCCGGAGCCCGGCCGAGCAGCCAGGTGCCGCCGACGTCGGGGCTGAAGCCGATGCGGGTCTCGGGCATGGCGAGCTTCGACCGTTCGGTGACGATGCGGATGGACGCGTGACCGGCGAGCCCGATGCCGCCGCCCATGGTGATTCCGTCCATCAGCGCGACCACGGGCTTCGGGTAGCGGGCGATGAGCGCGTTGAGGTGGTACTCCTCCCGGAAGAAGGTGCGCGAGTCGGAGTTGCTGCCCGCCGTCGCGTTCTCCCAGAGGGCGCGGATGTCACCGCCGGCGCAGAACCCGCGGTCGCCGGCTCCGTCGAGCACCACGAGAGCGACCTCGGCGTCATCGCGCCAGGCCCCGAGGTGGCCGGCGATGGTGCCGACCATCTCGTAGCTCAGGGCGTTCAGGGCTCGCGGCCGGTTGAGGGTGATGCGGCCGACGCCGTCGGTGACGGAGGCGAGCACCTCGGGGGCGGCGGGGGCGGCATCCGGGGTCTGCGTTGCGTCGGTCACGGATGCCACGCTAGCCCGCGCGGTCGTTCCTCCGCCGCGCTCCCGGAGTTTCGGGCGCGCAGCCGAGGAACAGGCGCGCGCGGCGGCGCTACGATCTACGGGTGATCCCCACCTCGAACCTGCTCGCCTTCGTGCTGGCATCCGTGGTGCTCATCGTGATTCCGGGTCCGAGCGTGCTGTTCGTCATAGGCCGGTCACTCGCGCTCGGCAAGCTCGGCGGATTCCTCAGCGTCGTCGGCAACGCGCTCGGGATGCTGCCCCTCGTGGCTGCCGTCGCCCTCGGTGTCGGCGCACTCGTCGCCCAGTCCGTCGTCATCTTCACCGTCGTGAAGCTGGCCGGCGCCGCCTACCTGGTCTACCTCGGCGTCCAAGCCATCCGGCACCGCCATGACGCTGCAGCGGCCGCCACCGGCGAGGTTGCACCACGCTCACCGTGGCGCCTGCTGGGTGAGGGCTTCATCGTCGGCGTGACCAACCCCAAGACCATCGCGTTCTTCGTGGCGGTGCTGCCGCAGTTCGTCGACTACTCCCAGGGCTCCGTGCCTCTGCAGATGGCTGAGCTCGGCGCCGTCTTCGTTGTACTGGCACTCTGCTGCGACAGCGTCTGGGCGCTCGCGGCCGGCACCGCGCGCGACTGGTTCGCCAAGTCTCCGAAGCGCATCTCGACGCTCTCGGCGACGGGCGGCGTCATGATGATCGGCCTCGGCGGCGTGCTGGCGCTGAGCGGCAACAAGCACTAGCCGGCGCTCCGGGGTGCGCCCCGGGGTGCGCTTCGACGACGCCTCGGTCGCTGCCTTCGGCGAGCGGAAGGGCCTCAGTCGCTCGAGGCGGTTCCCATCAGGATTCCGCGGGCCACGCCGTGGAAATGCGCGTTGAAGCCGAGCACGGCGGGGGTCGCACCGTCGGGGATGTCGAGATGCGGAACGTCGAGCGCCGTCACGACGATGAAGTAGCGATGCGTCCCGGTTGCCGGAGGAGGCGCCGCGCCGCTGTAGGAGGTGAGCCGCTTCTCGTTCGGGAGTGTGACCGCTCCGGCCGGAAGTTCGGCGCTGCCGGGTGAGCCCGCTCCTGTCCCCAGTGAGGAGACGGATGCCGGGATGTCGTAGACCGCCCAGTGCCAGAAGCCGGAGCCCGTCGGCGCATCCGGATCGAAGATCGACACGGCGTAGCTCTGCGTCTCGGCCGGGGCGCCGCTCCACGACAGCTGCGGCGAGATGTCGGATCCGCCCATCCCCTCGTCCCACTGCGCCTTCGCGAGCGCGGCGCCCGGTGCGAGGTCGTCGCTCGTGAGGGTCAGCGGTGCGAAGTCGCGCAGTCTCGCGAGCTCGGCGTACGGGTCGTAGTTGAACATCGGTCTCCTTCGACGCGGCTGTTGGGGGTCCGGATGAGCCGATCGCCCACCGGATGCCGCCCTCGCAACGCAACCACCCCATCCGTCCACCCGCAAGGGCTTGCCCCTCGCATCAGCCGAACGCACACGCGACGTGCACCGAACGCTCAGGCCCGCTGATCGCGAGGCGGCAGAATGGACGGATGGCCACCGCCAAGATCCTGCTCTTCTACGCGTTCACGCCCTTGGCCGACCCCGACGCCGTGCGCCTCTGGCAGCGCGACCTGGCCGAACTGCTGGGCATCCGCGGCCGCATCATCCTCTCGAAGGACGGCATCAACGGCACGATCGGCGGCGAGATCAAGGCTGTCAAGCGATACCTGCGCAAGACCCGCGACTACCCCGCCTTCAAGCACCTCGACGTGAAGTGGAGCGAGGGCCGCGGGCTCGACGACGACGGCCTCAGCATCGACTTCCCCAAGCTCAGCGTCAAGGTGCGCGACGAGCTGGTCTCGTTCGGCGCCCCCGGCGAGCTGCGGGTCGATGAGCACGGCATCGTCGGCGGCGGCACGCACCTCGATCCCGATGCCCTCGACGCGCTCGTCGCCGAGCGTGGAGACGACGTCGTCTTCTTCGACGGACGCAACGCCTTCGAGGCCGCGATCGGTCACTTCGCGAACGCCGTGGTTCCGGATGTCGCCACCACCTCCGACTTCGTCGCCGAGCTCGACAGCGGCAAGTACGACGAGCTGAAGGGCCGACCTGTCGTCACCTACTGCACTGGCGGCATCCGGTGCGAAGTGCTCTCGAGCCTCATGGTGAGCCGCGGCTTCGGCGAGGTGTACCAGCTCGACGGCGGCATCGTGCGATACGGCGAGGCCCGAGGCGACGACGGTCTCTGGGAGGGCTCGCTCTACGTCTTCGACAAGCGCGGATCCGTCGATTTCAGCGACCATGCCGCCGTCATCGGTCACTGCGTGGTCGATGGAACGGCGACGAAACGGATGCAGAACTGCACCGACCTGTCGTGCCGCGAGCAGCTCGTGGTGTGCGAGGGCTGCGCTGCAGCTGCCCCGGTGTACTGCGAGGCGCACGCGGCGGCATCCGCTCCCCGCTGATCGAGGGTCGCCCGACGCCGCCCTCCCGCCGCTCGCCGCCTACTCGACCGGCGGCTTCGTGCGCCGCGAGTATGCCCTGGCCGAGCGGCTCGACAACGCCAGCAGGATGAGGATGTCGAGCGACAGCGTGATCAGCGTGGTGCGCAGGGTGATGCCCTCTCCGCCCGCGGCCACGTCGACGGCTGCCACGATGATGCCGAGCGTCGCGACGACGAGCACGAACAGGCGCGCCCAGTTGACCCCGCGGTAGACCAGCAGCACGACGCCGAGCTCGACGATGAGCACGAGGATGCCGACGCCGACGATGACCCAGAGCACGGCGTGGGCGAGGCTCTGCGCGGCTGCGGGGTCGACGGCCTCGATGTCGACGCGGGCGTTGCGTACGATGCTGTCCCACTCCGTCGCCAACTGCACCAGCCAGGCCGAGCCGCCGATCACGCGCAGCACGATGAGCACCGCACCCATCGTGATGGTCGACGGACGCTTGGCCGTGGGCGCCGCGGCCACGGGGCGCGCGAGGTCGAGCGAGCTCTCGAAGGCGGCGCGCTTCTCGCCTGGGAGCGCCGGGGAGGCCGGCGCGCTCTGCGACGGCATGCGGACCGCGGATGCCCCCGGGCCGGCATCCGTGTCCCCGATGTCGGTGCGCAGGTCGACGATCGGCATGTCGCCGTCGGTGGTGATGGAGTCGCCGCCGCCGTTCCGCGAGTGATAGCCGGTCGAGAAGTCGCGGATGACGTCGAGGCGCGTGCCGGGAACGGCTTCGGTGATGCTGGCGATGATGTGGTCGCGCTCGATGTCGGTGTCTGCGTCGATCTTGTGCGTGATCTGCAGGGTGAACAGCGAGAGCCCCACGGCACGATCGAAGGTGCCGGCGGCGAGCCACTCCACGCGGCGCCCACCGGGAAGCAGCCAGTCGTCCGGGCAGCGCCAGAACCTCACGTGGTGACGCTTGGCCGGGTTGCCCGCGACCTCCTGCTGGTAGGCGAAGTCCTGCTGGCGCCCGAACAGGAACAGCGGACTCACCGGGGCCTCGTCGTAGGAGCGCCGCGTGATGGTCGACGAGACGATGCGCAGGCTCGACCCGGCCGTCACGTCGTCGGCTCGGGTCCAGCCTGCGGCGATCAGAGCAGCGTGCACCTCCGCCTCACTGCCGAGCAGGGCGAGGTTCACCGGATCGCCGAGAAGCCCGTCGCTGGTGCGGGCACGGCCGATGAAGTAGTCGGGCACGTAGATCGTGGTGAGGATGCGATGCAGCCGCGGGAGCACGAGGTAGGCCAGCAGCACCCAGAACACGATGAAGTACAGCAGCGACGCCCACCGCCACTGGAAGCTCTCGCCGAACACGATCGTGGCCAGCCAGACGGCGGCGAGCGCCGCGAAGATGAAGAAGAACCCGTCGAGCATCGAGCTCACCGAGAATCGCCGACGACCTCCAGCGGCGCGTCGCGGCTCGACCACGTTCTCGGTGGACATCCCGTCATGCTATCGAGGCCGGACCGGCGACCCTAGGCTGATTCTCATGGCCTACGACGTCGATCGCATCCGTTCGCTCTTCCCCGCCCTCGACGACGGGGTGGCGCACTTCGAAGGTCCGGGCGGAACGCAGACTCCGGCATCCGTCGGCGAGGCCATCGCCAGGACCCTCACCGGTCCGCTGTCGAACCGCGGGGCCGTCGGCGACTCGGAGCGCACCGCCGATGCAGTGGTGCTGGCCTTCAGGCAGGCCATGGCCGACCTGCTCGGTGCGGACCCGCGCGGCATCGTCTACGGACGCAGCGCCACGGCCCTCTGCTACGACTTCTCGCGCACCCTCGCGCACGGCTGGGGGCCCGGCGACGAGGTCGTGGTCACCCGCCTCGACCACGATTCCAACGTGCGGCCCTGGGTGCAGGCTGCCGAGCGCGCCGGTGCCACCGTTCGCTGGGTCGACTTCGACGTGCCGACGAGCGAACTGTCGACGGATGCGATCGCCGCCGTGCTCAGCGACCGCACGCGACTGGTGGCCGTGACTGCAGCCTCCAACCTCATCGGCACGATGCCCGACATCGCGGCGATCGCCGAGCGGGTGCACGCCTCCGGCGCCCTGCTCTACGTCGATGCGGTGCACTACGCCGCCCATGAGCTCGTCGACCTCGACGCCTGGGGAGCCGACTTCCTCATGTGCTCGCCGTACAAGTTCCTCGGACCGCACTGCGGAGTGCTGGCGGCGTCGCCCGAGCTGCTCGGCTCTCTCCAGAACGACAAGCTGCTGCCGTCGACGGATGCCGTTCCCGAGCGATTCGAGTTCGGAACGCTGCCCTACGAGATCATGGCGGGCGTCACGGAGGCCGTCGACGTGCTCGCCTCGCTCGACACCGACGCTGCCGGCACGCGTCGCGAGCGCCTCGCGGCGTCGTTCGCGGCTCTGGAGCGACACGAGTCGGCGCTGCTCGAGCGGCTCGAGGCCGGTCTGGCGATGCTGCCTGTCACGGTGTGGTCGCGTGCGAAGCACCGCACGCCCACTGTGCTCATCACAGCGGACGACCCGACAGACGAGCGTGCGGCATCAGCCCTCTACCGCGCCCTCAACGAGGGCGAGATCCTGGCGCCCGCTGGCAACTTCTACGCCCTCGAGGCCAGTCGGCTCCTGGGCCTCGGCGACGCCGGCGGACTGCGCATCGGCCTCGCGCCGTACACGACCGCGAACGAGATCGATCGACTGCTCGAGGCGCTGCGCGAGCTGTTGGCCTGACCCGCCCCGTCGCGCTCGCCGAAGGCACCTCCGCCCGCTGAGGGCCGGACGAAGTCCGCGCTCCCCCGCCCGCTGAGGGCCGGACGAAGTCCGCGCTCCCCCGCCCGCTGAGGGCCGGACGAAGTCCGCGCCCGAAGCGCACCGACGATCACAGTGCGCTTCGGGCGGAACTCGAGCGAACGGGCGCCGACTAGTGCGCGAGCACCGGAGCGGCATCCGTCTGAGCCACAGGCGTATGGTTCGACGACAGCGCCGAGTGCGCGCGACGCTTGAACAGCAACGCCGAGAGGACGGCCCCGAAGGCGAAGAACCCGGCACCCCACCAGTAGGCCACGGCGTAGCTGTGCACGGCGGCCTCCGCCGCGACCGAAGCCGTCGTCGGCAGGTGGGCGGCCAGGTAGTCAGCCGCAGCCGTGGCTGCCAGCGTGTTGAGCAACGCTGTGCCGATCGATCCACCGACCTGCTGGCTCGTGTTCACCATGGCGGAGGCCACTCCGGCGAACTCGCGGTCGACGCCGAGGGTGGCCGTCTGCATCGATGCCGGCATGATCGATCCCATGGCGAACCCGAGGATCATCAGCGGCGGCAGCACGTCGGCTGCGTAGGTGCTGTCGAGGCCGAGATGCGTGAGGTAGACCATGCCGATGGCGCCGAGTGCCATGCCGAACGGAACCATGATCTTCGGCCCGAAGCGCGGCACGAAGATGTTGGTGGAGAGCTGGGCTGCAAGGACCAGCATCGCGATCATCGGCAGGAACGACAGCCCGGTCTGGATGGGCGAATAGCCCAGCGACGCCTGCAGGTAGTAGGTCACGAACAGGAAGATGCCGAACATGCCGGCGCCGGCGATGAGCACCGAGCTGTACGCGGCGCCGCGGTTGCGGTCGAGCACGATCGAGAGCGGCAGCAGCGGGTGCTTCGCGCGCATCTGCCAGAGCACGAAGACCACCAGCAGGATCGCGGATGCCGCCAGGTAGCCCCACGTGAGCGGCGAGTCCCAGCCGTCGGACTCGGCGTTCGAGAAGCCGTAGACCAGTGAGAACAGGGCCGCGGAGACCAGGATGGTTCCCGGAACGTCGAGCTTCGGGCGCGGGCCGACCCGCTTCGCGTTGACGACGAAGATCATGGCGCCGATCACCGCGATGATGGCGATGAAGACGTTGATGTAGAGGTTCCAGCGCCAGTTGAAGTTCTCGGTGAGCACGCCTCCGAGCAGCAGGCCGACGGCTCCACCGGCCCCGGCGATGGCGCCGAAGACACCGAAGGCGCGGGCGCGCTCCTTCGGGACGGTGAACGTGGTGGTGAGCACGGCGAGGGCGGTGGGCGCGAGCAGCGCACCGAAAGCACCCTGCAGGGCACGGGCTCCGACGAGCAGGCCGAAGGTGTCGGCTGCACCACCGAGGGCCGAGGCCACGGCGAAGCCGATCAGGCCGATGATGAAGGTGCGCTTGCGCCCCATCAGGTCGGAGAGACGGCCGCCGAGCAGCAGCAGGCTGCCGAAGGCGAGCGAGTAGGCCGTGATCACCCACTGGCGGTCGGCGTCGGAGAAGCCGAGGTCGGCCTGTGCAGCCGGCAGAGCGATGTTCACGACGGTGGAGTCGAGCACGACCATGAGCTGGGCGAGGGCGACGACCGAGAGCGTCCACCAGCGGCGGGACGAGTGGTCGGGGGCACCGGATGCGGCACCCGACGCGACGGTGGGAGCCGCCGCGGGAGCTGAGGTATTCGAAGACATGAAGGACACTATATGCGGTACTGTGGAGTTTCGGATCTAAACGGTTCCTGAATTTACCTCCGGGTAACATGGCAGACACCGCACTCGCAGAGAAAGGGGTCACGGCCGCAATGACGCAGCTCGACGAACCCATCGCCCCGGCGAAGCTCGGGCGCAAGCGCGACCACACCCGTGACCCCGAGATCCTGGATGCCGCCCTCGACGTTCTCGCCGAGACCGGTTACGACGGCATGACGATCGACATGGTGGCCGCGCGGGCGAAAGCGGGCAAGGCGACCGTCTACAGGCGCTGGTCGTCGAAGGCCGAGCTCGTCGTCGACGCCGTCGCCTGCATGAAGCGCAACGACCTCGATGTCGAACACCTGCCCGACACAGGAACCCTGCGCGGGGACCTGGTCGCCATGATCAAGCCGCGATCCATCGAGGATGCCGAGAAGAAGCTTCAGATCATGGGCGGCCTGGTGTCGATGATCTCCCGCGACCCCGGCCTGGCCGAGGCCGTGAACGCGGCGATCGTCGAGCCCAGGGTCGCGGTCAACCGGACCTTCCTGAAGCGCGCGATCGAGCGCGGGGAGATCGCCGCGGACTGCGACGTGGAGACCCTGGCGCTGCTCAGCCCCTCAATGGCCTCGTATCGCGTGCTCATCGAGCAGAAGCCCGTCGACCGCGAGTTCCTGCTCGCCCTCATCGACGGGGTCATCCTCCCGGCCGTCGGGCTGAAAGCTCCGTAGGCGCTCCCCTCCTCCTCGCCCCCCGGCCCCCGCTCGCTGAGGCCCGGACGAAGTCCGCGGTCGAAGCCCGCCCGGATGCGCTTCGGGCGGTCGCTCCGCTCGGCCCTCAGCGAGCGACGCAGCGGAGTGTTCAGACCAGCCGCCATACGCTGGAATCATGACCTCGAACACCGCCTCGAAAGCCGCTGAACTCCGCCGCCTGCACGAAGCCCCAGAACTCCTGACCGTCGTCAACGTCTGGGACGTCATCGGTGCCCGTGCCGTGGCCGCACTCCCCCAGACCCGTGCTCTCGCCACCGCCAGCCATTCGATCGCCGCCACCTTCGGCTACCCCGACGGCGAGGTCATCCCCCGCGACCTCATGCTCGACATGGTCGGTCGCATCACGGCATCCGTCGACGTGCCCGTCACGGCAGACCTCGAAGCCGGCTACGGCGACGCCGGCGACACCATCAGCCGCGCGATCGACCTCGGCGTCGTCGGCGCCAACCTCGAAGACGAACTGAAGCCGCTGACGGATGCCGCAGCCGCCGTGGCCGCTGCGGTGAAGGCCGGCGATGACGCCGGCGTGCCCTTCGCCCTCAACGCCCGCACCGACGCGTTCCTGCGCGGCGGCCACCGCTCTCTCGACGAGAACATCGCCGACGCGATCGAGCGCGGTCGCGCCTACCTCGACGAGGGCGCCACCTGCGTCTTCGTTCCCGGCGACTTCGGCGAGGACGTCGTGCGCCAGCTCGTGGCCGGCCTCGGCGAGCGCCGCCTCAGCGTGATCGGGCTGGGCGACCTGCCGGGCCCCGCACGGCTGGCGGAGCTCGGCGTCGCTCGCATCTCGTACGGCCCGTACCCCCAGCGCGCCGTGCTCGGCGGGCTGCAGGACCTCGCCAGCGCGCTCTACGACGGCGGGGTCCTGCCGACCGACCTGCGTCCGCTGAACTGAGGAGATCTCGGCTGCATCCGCGTGATTGCAGGCTTTTTGCGGCGTGGGCGGGGGAAATACCCGCCCACGCCGATACGCTGAAGCTGCAGTCGACGAAAGGCCCGCAATGCCCACGGGTGTGCCCATCGAGTTCTCCGGCGTGACCAAGCGCTTCGGCGCGGTCACGGCTGTCGCCGATCTCTCCTTCACCGTCGAACCCGGCCGCGTCACGGGATTCCTCGGCCCCAACGGAGCCGGCAAGACCACCAGCCTCCGGATGCTGCTCGGACTCGTGCGCCCGACGTCGGGCACGGCGACCTTCGGGGGCACCGCCTACCGCGATCTCTCGAATCCGCTCACCACCGTCGGTGCCGCCCTCGAGGCCGCGAGCTTCCACCCCGGACGCACAGCCCACAATCACCTGCGCGTCTACGCCGCCGCAGCCGGTCTCCCCACGAGCCGCGTCGACGAGGTGCTTCGCCGCGTCGGCCTCGCCGAGTACGCCAAGCGGCGCGTCGGCGGCTACTCGCTCGGCATGCGCCAGCGCCTCGGCCTCGCCTACACGCTCCTCGGTGACCCTGGCGTGCTCGTGCTCGACGAGCCCATCAACGGCCTCGATCCAGAGGGCATCAAGTGGATCCGCCTGTTCCTCCGCGAGCTCGCCGCCGAAGGACGCACCGTGCTCGTGAGCTCGCACCTGCTGAGCGAGGTGCAGCAGAGCGTCGATGAGGTCGTCATCATCGCGAAGGGGCGCCTCGTGCATCGCGGCACACTCGCCACGCTCGACACCGAGGTGGCGCCGCACGTCGTCGTCGACTCCCCCGATCGCACCAGACTGGCCGAGGTGCTCACGGCCGAGGGCTTCGAGTTCAGCACCGGACGCACCGGCCTGCTCGTGGCCGAGGGCGACCCCGGTCGCATCGGTCACGTCGCCTTCGTCAACGGTGTCGAGGTCTCGATGCTGCAGCGCCAGAAGGCCGGCCTCGAGGAGTCCTTCCTCTCCCTGGTCGACGGCGGAGAGGTCGTAGGCGGCTCGACCGAGACCACGCCGGTGACGGATGCCGCAGCCGATACGACCGCCGAGCCGGCAGCATCCGTCGACGCAGAAGCACCAGCCGAGCCGGCAGGCCAGGAGTCCCCCGCCGACGAGAGTCCAGGCCGCCATGCCGATCACGACGGGGAGGACCAGCGATGACGGCCCTGTTCCGCTCGATCGGCTCGGAGTTCCTCAAGATCCTCACCACCCGCATCTGGTGGATCCTCGCGATCGTGATGGTCGTCTACGTCGGCGCGACGGCCGGCGGACTCGCCGCACTGTTCGGCTGGCTCAGCCAGAACCCCGACCAGACCGGTGGCGGCGGCGCGCGCGGCCTGCCATCGGGCGACCAGCTCCAGCCTCTCGTCTACGGCTTCGCCACCACCGTCGGCTACGTCTTCCCGGTGCTGCTCGGCGCTCTGGCCACGACGGGCGAGTTCCGCCACGAGACCCTCACCCCCACCTTCCTCGCCACGCCCCGCCGCGGTGTCGTGCTGTTGGCCAAGGTGATCGTGGCGATCATCGTCGGCGCCGTCTTCGGCCTCATCGCCTGGGGCACGACGCTCGCAGCCGGCGCAGCCGCGTTCAGCGGCTTCGGCATCGAGACCAACCTGGGCGATTCCGACACCTGGGCCCTGGCCGGCCGCGGCATCCTGGCGATGGCGCTCTGGGCAGCCATCGGTGTCGGCCTCGGCACGCTCGTGACCAGCCAGGTGGCCGCCATCGTCATCGTGCTGGCCTTCACGCAGTTCGTCGAGCCGCTGCTGCGCCTGGCCGCCAGCTTCATCGACATCACCGCGAGCATCGCCCGCTTCCTTCCGGGCGCCGCAAGCGACGCCGTCGTGGGCGTGAGCTTCTACTCTCTGAGCGGCGGAGCCGCGACCGATCCCCTGGACTGGTGGAAGGGCGCCATCGTGCTGCTCGCCTACGCGGCCGTCCTGACCTTCGGCGGCTACTTCTCGAGCTGGCGCCGCGACGTCACCTAGCCGCGCAGAGCGCCTGTTCCGACCCGCGCGGCGTGCGCTTCGATCGCTAGGCTCGAACGATGGGCAGTGCAGAGCGGTTCCGGGCCATCGTCGTCGATCGGGAGACGGATGCCGCGGGCAAGCCGCGTCTCGCCTCGGCCCTGCGCGAGCTGACCCTCGCCGACCTGCGCACGGGTGATGCTGCTCCGGATGCCGCCGGCGCTGTCGAGCTCGCCGTGTCGTACTCGAGCCTCAACTACAAGGACGGCCTGGCCGTGGCCGGCAAGCCGGGCGTCACCCGCAGCTACCCGATCGTGGCCGGCATCGACGTCGTCGGCACTGTCGTCGGAAGCGACGACGACCGCTGGGCAGCCGGAGATCGGGTACTGCTGAATGGCGGGGGAGCAAGCGAAACCCGACATGGTGGTTACACGGCGAGAGCCCTGATCGCTGGCGGCTCACTGGTGCGGGTACCGGATCAGCTGACCGACCGGCGGGCTGCGGCCATCGGCACGGCTGGCTTCACGGCCATGCTCTCGGTGCTCGCGCTCGAGCGGCACGGAGTGAGCCCCACCGACGGGCCCGTGCTCGTCACGGGCGCCTCGGGCGGCGTCGGCTCTGTGGCCATCACCCTGTTGGCTCGGGCGGGCTTCGAGGTCACGGCCGTCACGGGCCGAGCGGCCGACAACGGCGAGTACCTGCGCTCCCTCGGGGCCGCCGAGCTGCTCGACCGCGACGAGTTCGCCGAAGTCGGCAAGCCGCTGCAGTCGCAGCGCTGGGCGGCGGCGATCGACTCGGTGGGCGGTGTTCCGCTCGCGAACGTGCTGGCGCAGGTGCGGTACGGCGGCGTCGTCGCGGCGTGCGGGCTCGCGGCATCCCCAGACCTGCCGACGACGGTGATGCCGTTCATCCTGCGGGCGGTCAGCCTCGTGGGGGTCAACTCGGTCGAGGCCCCACTCGCCCTGCGCGAGCAGGCGTGGGCGCGGCTGGCCACAGACCTCGACCTCGACCAGCTCGACGCCATGACCACGCAGATCGGGCTCGCCGATGTGTTCGCCGCGGCCGACGACATCCTGGCCGGGCGCACCCGCGGGCGCACTGTCGTCGCCATCGGCGGTGGCGACGAAGCGGACGAGGCGGCGAGCTGACGCCATGACCGCGATCCCGTCGATCAGCGCAGCCGAGGCCGTGAGGCTCCGGATGCTGCGCCTCGGCCTCTGGGATCCGCGGCCCGTCACTCCCGAGCGGATCGTGAGCGGCCTCGTCGCCATGCAGGCCCAGGAGTTCCCCTACGCACTGTGGTCGATCGCGCAGCGCATCTCGCCGGCCGATCGCCCGAGTGCGGCGGACATGGGCGTCGCCTACGACCTCGGCTCCATCCTGCGCACTCACGTCATGCGACCGACGTGGCACTTCCTCGCGCCGGGCGATGCCCGCTGGATGCTGACCCTCACGGCGCAACGCGTGCTCGGCATCAGCCGCATCTACTTCGAACGCGCCGGACTCGACGCTCCGACTCTCGTGAGGGTGACTGACGCGTTCGCCGGCGCCGTGGCCGGCGGTCGGCACCGCACGAGGGCGGAACTGCGTGCAGTCCTCAGCGCCATCGGCATCGAACTCGACGGAAACGGCTTCGTCTACGCTCTGATGTTCGCCGAACTGCAGCGCGTGCTCATCAGCGGGGTCACCATCGGCAAGCAGCGCAGCTACGCCGCCTTCGACGAGCGCGTGCCGCCCACCTTCGTCGCCGGCGCCGCCTCGTACGACCACGAGAATGCTCTGGCCACGCTGGCCTCCCGCTATGTCGCCACCCGCGGGCCGGTCTCAGTCAAGGACATGAGCGCCTGGAGCGGACTCACCCAGGCCGACTGCCGGCGTGGGCTCGAGGTCGCGCTCGAGCGAGCGCCGGAGTCGCTCGAGCGCGTGGAGCTCGAGGGTGTCGAATGCTGGATGACGCCGACGGATGCCGACGCCGACGCCGCTGGATCCGTTCCGGCGTCGCCGCGCATCGACCTGTTGCACGGGTACGACGAGTACGTGATGTCCTACCTCGAGACCCGCGGAGTCATCCAGCACCCCGACTTCAGCGCCCCGGGCACGCCCGACTCGCTGCTTCACGCCGCCCTGCTCGACGGGCGGGTCGTGGCGACGTGGAAGCACACGCTGGCGCGGCGCTCTGCGTCGATCGAGCTGCGGCCGATCACGCCGATGGCGGCATCCGTCCGCCCCGAGATCGATCGAGAGGTGGCGGAGTACGGCCGGTACCTCGGCGTGCCGACGGAGCTCAGCGCCTGACGGCGATCAGTTGCCGACGGCGCCGAACAGAGCCATGCCCGTGCCGAACAGCAGCAGCGTGACGACGCCGCCGAGCACGAACAGGATGCCGCCCACGATGATGCCGGCGACGGCGAACCCGTTCGAGAAACCGGCCTTCTTCGAGCGGTTGTACGCCACGATGCTGACGATCATTCCGATGATGTTCAGGAAGATCGCGAGCACGAGTCCGACGATGCCGAGCACTCGGCCCGGATCCTCGGGTCCGTGCAGCGGCGGAAGTGCGTCGGCCTCGAAGCCCTCGAGGTGCTCGGGGTTGAAGCCCGGAGACAGGGGGTCCTGTCCCGGCATCTCACTGAAACCGGTCATGATTTCCTCACATCCGTGACTGCCCGCGCGTCACGGTGCACGCGGGATCGGCCGAGCCGATACCCCACGATACTGACTCAGCCCGTCACGGCATCCGATTCGCTGATCTTCAGCGAGCCGATGAGCTCCACGGCGTGGTTGGTGCTCACGACCACGCGTGAGAACTCGCCGCCGTCGATGTCGATGATCACCGATGGACGCTTGTTCTTCACCACGATGAAGTCCTTGCCGCCGTGGAACTTCCAGGTGCCGACGGCGAGCGTCAGGGGCACGAATGCTCCGGGAGCACGGATGCCGCGGATCCAGATCCACGGATCGTCGGTGATCGTGACGGAGCGGATGTCGTCCCGCTGGACCACGATGTCGTCACGGCGCAGCGACAGCAGCTTCTCGGCCGACGTGAGATGGATCTCCAGCCGGTCCTGATGCACTCGCAATGACGCCATGCCTCCAGTCTGGCAAACGACCGCGCGAATCGGGCTGTGGACACTTCACAAACGAATGATCCGATACCGCATCGATAGCTACGGTGGCTTCGGCGCTTCGGGCGGTCGCTGCGCTCGGCCCTCAGCGAGCGGAGGTCGGCACAGCCCGATCGCAGAGACCCGGACGCAGTCCGCGGCCGACGCGGAGACCTACGCCCGCGCCTCGGCCGCCGCCCGCGCCGCCGCCGGCAGCGCCTCGACTATGCGCGCGATGGCGGCGTCGTCGTGAGCGGCCGTCACGAACCAGGCCTCGAACACCGACGGCGGCAGCGAGACGCCGCCGTCCTGCATCGCGTGGAAGAACGCGGGATAGCGCCAGGCCTCCTGCGCGCGCACCTCGTCGTAGTTCCGCACCCCGCCGGCAACGTTCTCGCCGAAGACGAAGCTGAAGAGGTTGCCGGCACGCTGCACGGCGTGGGCTACTCCGGCATCCGTCAGCGCGTCTGACACGGCGTTCGAGATCGTCAGCGCCGCCGCATCGAGGTGGGCGTAGACGGCGGCATCCGCGAGGCGCAGCGTGGTGAGGCCGGCGGCGACGGCGACCGGGTTCCCCGAGAGCGTGCCTGCCTGGTACACGGGGCCGAGCGGAGCCAGGTGGTCCATGACGTCGGCGCGGCCGCCGAGCGCTGCCACCGGGAGGCCACCGCCGACGACCTTGCCGAAGGTGAACAGGTCGGGGGCGTAGGCCGGGTGTCCCGCCACGCCGGCATTCTCGAGCCCCCAGTAGCCGGCACGGCCGACGCGGAAGCCCGTGAGCACCTCGTCGAGGATGACGAGGGCACCGTGGGCGTGGGCGATGTCGACCAGCGCGGAGTTGAAGCCGGCATCCGGAGCGACGACGCCCATGTTGGCGGCGGCGGCCTCGGTGATGACGGCGGCGATGTCATCGCCGTGCTCGGCGAAGACCGCGCGCACGGCGTCGAGGTCGTTGTAGGGCAGCACGAGGGTCTGCCCCGCCGTCGCGGCTGTCACGCCGGCCGATCCGGGGAGGGCCAGCGTGGCGACGCCGGATCCCGCCTCGGCGAGCAGGCCGTCGGAGTGGCCGTGGTAGAGCCCGGCGAACTTCACCAGCAGGTCGCGACCCGTGAAGCCGCGGGCGAGGCGGATGGCCGTCATCGTCGCCTCGGTGCCCGTCGAGAGCAGGCGCACCTTGTCAACGGGGGCGACGCGCTCCTCGATGAGCTCGGCGAGTTCGGTCTCGGCCGGAGTCGCTGCGCCGAAGCCGAGGCCGCGCGCTGCGGCCTCCTGCACCGCGGCGACGACCTGCGGTTGGGCGTGTCCGAGGATCGCCGGGCCCCAGCTCGCCACCAGGTCGACGTACTCGCGGCCATCGGCATCCGTCACGTACGCGCCTCGAGCCGAGGTGAGGAACAGCGGGGAACCGCCCACCGAGCGGAAGGCGCGCACCGGCGAGTTCACGCCGCCCGGGATGGCGGCCTGGGCTCGCGCGAAGAGGTCGTCGTTGCGGGTCATGCCACCACTCCGTCGTTGAGCCAGCCGGCGAGTTCGGTCGCCCAGTATGTGAGCACGGTGTCGGCACCGGCGCGACGGATGCCGACGACGCTCTCGTGCACGGCCCGCCGCCTGTCGATCCAGCCGTTCGCGGCGGCGGCCTCGATCATCGCGTACTCGCCGGAGACCTGGTAGGCCCAGACCGGGACATCGGATGCTGCGGCCACGTCGGAGAGCACGTCGAGGTAGCTGCCGGCCGGCTTCACCATGACGATGTCAGCGCCCTCCTCGATGTCGATCATCGCCTCGCGCAGACCCTCGCGGCGGTTGCCGGGATCGAGCTGGTAGGTGCGGCGATCTCCCTGCAGGGTCGAGGCGACGGCTTCGCGGAACGGTCCGTAGTAGGCCGAGGCGTACTTGGCCGAGTAGGCGAGCACGGCCGTGTCGATGAAGCCGGAGGTGTCGAGGGCCTCGCGCACGGCGGCGACCTGGCCGTCCATCATTCCCGAGAGGCCGAGCAGGGCTGAGCCTGATGCCGCCTGCACGAGAGCCATCTCGCGGTAGCGCTCGAGCGTGGCGTCGTTGTCGACGCGGCCGATGGCATCGAGCACTCCGCAGTGACCGTGGTCGGTGAACTCGTCGAGGCAGAGGTCTGTCTGCACCACGAGGGCGTCGCCCACCTCGTCGGCCACGACGCGGGTGGCGAGGTTCAGGATGCCGTCTGGATCCGTGGCGCCCGACCCGACGGCGTCGCGAACCTCCGGCACTCCGAACAGCATGACGCCGCCGATGCCTGCGGCGGCCGCCTCGTTCACCGCGCCGCGCACACTGTCGAGGGTGTGCTGAACGACGCCGGGCATGGAGCTGATGGCGACGGGCTCGTCGACTCCCTCGCGCACGAAGATGGGGAGGACGAGGTCGGACGGATGCAGACGGGTCTCTGAGACGGCGCGGCGCAGCGCGGGGGTCGCCCGCAGTCGGCGCGGGCGCACGCGCGGGATGAAGGATTCGCTCACCGGTCAAGCCTACGTCGAACCGTACGCTCGCCGAGGGCCGAGCGAAGCGACCGCCCGAAGCGTCATCCGGTTGGTGCGCTTCGGCCGCGGACTGTGTCCGGGCCTCAGCGACCGGGTACCTAGACCAGCGAATCCGCCTGGCGCACCAGGGCATCGATGAGCGACTCCGCGGTGCGGTCATCGGCGACGGCGTCCACCTCGAGGCCGTAGGCGCGGGCGTCACGGGCGGTCTGCGGTCCGATGCAGACGACGAGGGTGCCCTGGGGAAGCGGGCCGAGCTGCAGCTGCACCTGCTCGGCGACGGATCCACTCGTGACGAGGACGGCGTTGATACGGCCGGAGGCGACGTCGGCGGTCACCTGCTCCGAGACGGGAACGCCGATCGTGCGGTAGGCCACGACGGAGCGCACGTCGTGGCCGATGCGGCGCAGGCCCTCGCTGAGCAGCGGCTTCGCGATCTCGGAGCGGAGCGTGAGCACCTTGAGCGGGAAGGCCCCGGCCGTGGCCTGGGTCCACTCTTCGAGGAGCCCGCGAGCCGAATTGTCCTCGTGCGGAACGATGTCGACTCTGTAACCGGCGGCGGTGAGGGCCGCGGCAGTCGTCTCGCCCACGGCGGCGACATGGGTCTCGGTGGGGATGACGGCCCGGTGCGACGACAGCACGTCGACTGTCGTGGCGCTCGTGACGGTCAGCCAATCGAAGGCGCCCGCGGCGAGCTCGGCCAGCGCCGACGCCAGGGTCTCGGCGTCGTCGGTGGGGGCGAAGTTGATGAGCGGGGCGATGACGGGCGCGGCACCCTTGGCTCGCAGATTCGCGGCGACGCTGTCGCCCCATGGGCCACCACGAGGAACGAGGACGCGCCAGCCGTCGAGCGGGCGCGGAGCCTTGGCCTGTCGATCGATCACTTAGGTGCCCTTCGTGCCCTGGAGCGGAGCGAGTTCGGCGGCACCGTTGCCGAGAAGTTCTGCGACGACTCTACCCGCCACATCATCGGCTGATTCGGCCAGATGTGCTGCAGCATGGCTGTCGGGGGTCGCTGCGTGCGAACTTGTTACCTTCGCGGTGCCGTCAGGGCTGTAAACCGTGGCCGTGAGGAACAGCATGTCACTGTCGACGATGGCGGATGCCGCGATGGGGGCTGAGCATCCGGCTTCGAGTCCGGCGAGCACCAGACGCTCCGCGTCGACGGAGGCGCGCGTGGTCACGTGCTCGACGGAACGCAGGCCTGCCTCGAGGTGGCGCTCGAGCCGCCCGTCGCGCACCTCGACGGCGAGCGCGCCCTGGCCCGGAGCCGTCGGCCAGTCGTTGATGTCGAGCAGATCGGTCACGGCGTCGAGCCTGCCGAGGCGTCCGAGACCCGCCGCAGCGAGGATCACGGCGTCGAGGTCGCCATCGGCGACCCGTCCGAGGCGGGTGTCGACGTTCCCGCGGATGTCGACGACCTCGAGGTCGGGGCGGGCGGCGCGCAGCTGTGCCACGCGGCGAGGCGATCCCGTGCCCACTCGGGCGCCGGCGGGAAGGGTCGCAAGAGTGAGGCCGTCGCGGGCGCACAGGGCGTCGCGCGCATCAGCCCGCTTCGGCACGGCACCGATCCGCAGGCCGGGGTGCGGCGCCGTGGGCAGGTCCTTGAGCGAGTGCACGATGAGGTCGCACTCGTCGGCGAGCAGGGCCTCACGCAATGCCGAGGCGAAGACGCCGGTTCCGCCGAGGGAGGCGAGCGAGTCCGTGGAGGTGTCGCCGTGCGTCGTGATCGTCACGATCTCGACCTCCGAGCCCGATGCCGCGGCGATCTTCGCCGCGACGGCCTTGGTCTGCGCCAGCGCGAGCGCACTCCCGCGGGTTCCGACCCGGATCACCGATGCCGCGGCGCTCATGGAGCGATCCCGCCGAGTGCCGGCCTGAAACCGAGTCGCACGTTCTCGCAGCAACCCGGTCGGCAGACGTCGTACCAGGGGCCGAGTTCGGTGAGGGCGGGGCGCTCAGCCGTCGGAACACCCTCGACGCGCTCCATCACGAGGTCGACGAGACCGGAGACGAAAGCCGGGTGGGTGCCGGGCGTCGGCACGCGCACGGCCCGCAGTCCGTGCTCCTCAGCAGACTCCAGCGCCTCGTTGTCGAGGTCCCAGAGCACCTCCATGTGGTCGCTCATGAAGCCGAGCGGCACGATCACGATGGCCTTCACGCCGCGTGCAGGCAACAGGGCGATGGCGTCGTTGATGTCCGGTTCGAGCCATGGCTGCGTGGGTGGACCGCTGCGCGACTGGTAGACGAGCTGCCAGCTGAGAGGCGACGACACCGCCTCCCGCATGACGACCTCGGCCACGGCCTCGTGCTGCGCCGCGTAGGCTCCCCCGCCGCCGAAACCGCGGTCGGCCTCAGGGTCCGTACCGGTGGCCGAGGAGGCGTCGAGCACTGCCGGACCGGAGCGAAGCGCATCCGTCGTCGGAATCGAGTGCGTGGCGAACAGCACCTCGATCTCGGATTCGGCGATTCCGGATGCCGTCAGTTCGACGATGGCGTCGCGGACGCCCTCGATGAACGGCGTGACGAAGCCGGGGTGGTCGAAGAACTGGCGCACCTTGTCGATCTGGATGCTGTCGCCGAGGCCGGTGTCCTCGAGTGCGTCGGCGTAGTCCTCGCGGTACTGCCGGCAGCTGGAGTACGAGCTGTAGGCGCTCGTGGCGATGGCGATGAGCTTCCTGGCCCCGGCCTCAGCCGCCTCGGAGAGAGCGTCGTTCATGTACGGCTCCCAGTTGCGGTTGCCCCAGAACACGGGAAGGTCGAGTCCGCGGCTGGCGATCTCGGCCTCGAGGGCGGCCTTCAGCCTGCGGTTCTGCTCGTTGATCGGGCTGACGCCGTCGTAGTGGCGGTAGTGGTGCGCCACCTCCTCCAGCCTCTCGTCGGGGATGCCGCGGCCGCTCGTGACGTTGCGGAGGAACGGGATGACCTCGTCCTGACCCTCCGGACCGCCGAAGCCACTGAGCAGGATGCCGTCGTAGGCGACGGGAGTCTCGACGTGCTCGGCGCCGGACTGGGCGGCCGGCGTGGCGCCGGGAACGCGGGAGCCTGCGGCGCAGGGCGCGCTGGCTGCGGGGGACGGCTTGTGGGGCGCGGTGCCTCCGAGGTTGCGGGCGGCCATTACTGCAGCACCTCCACGAGCTCGGCAGTGCTGATGCGGCGGCCCGTGTAGAACGGGACCTCCTCGCGCACATGGCGTCGGGCATCCGTCGCCCGGAGTTCGCGCATCATGTCGACCAGGTCCGTGAGCTCGTCGGCCTCCATGGGCAGCAGCCACTCGTAGTCGCCGAGGGCGAACGACGAGACCGTGTTCGCGACGACGCCGCGGAAGCCGGCGCCCTTGCGTCCGTGCTCGGCGAGCATGCGTCCTCGGTCGGCATCCGGCAGCAGGTACCACTCGAAGCTGCGCACGAACGGGTAGACGGTCATCCAGCTCTTCGGCTCGACGCCGCGGAGGAACCCGGGAACGTGCGACTTGTTGAACTCCGCGTCGCGGTGAACGCCCATGGCGTTCCACGTGGGGAGGAGCGACTTGATCAGGCGCACCCGGCGGAGCTCGCGGTGGGCCCACTGCAGCGTCTCGGCGTCGTCGGCGTGGGTCCAGATCATGAGGTCGGCATCCGCGCGCAGTCCGGACACGTCGTAGAAACCGCGCACGGTCACGCCCTCGGTCTCGAGCAGGCGCACCACGTCGTCGAGCTCGGCGACGACGCGCGGAACGTCGTGCCCGTCGAAGTCATCGGGATTGGCGGGATCACGGCGGAAGACGGCGAAGAGCGTGAACCCCGAAGGAGATGCCTCGGGGGTGCTCGACACCTCCGACGAATCCGATTCGGGCACGGCGTCGGCTGCCTCACCGGCAGCGAGGGAAGTCATGCGTCCAGTCTCTCTCGCTTTGCGGTTCTTTCCAAAGCGGAGCGGGTGCCGCCCGATTCGCGGGCGGCGGAGCGACCCCGATCAGTCACGGGTCACGAGCGTGACGATCCCCCAGACGGCTCCCCCGATGACGACAGCGACGCCGACAGCCACTCCCGCGAGCGCCACCGGGTTCTCGGTGCGCAGGCGATCCAGTTCGCGACCCCAGCGCTCCGTGCGCTCACGCATCTTGCGGGGGACGTTCAGGCGATCCTCGATGGCGTTCAGCGTTGAGGCCAGTTCAATGCGAGCCCGCTTCACCTCGAGCCTCAGTTCGGTGCGCGACAACTCGTCGAGCGGACGTGGCTCGAGAAGGCTCCTGGTGCTCAGATCAGTGGTTGTCATACGGTCCGACCCCCTTCACAACATCGACGTCGGTCTGGATGTGCTCCTTGATGGTCGCCTCGGGCGCCTTGGTCGCGCGCTTGAAGCTCGCGACGCCGATGAGCACGACGATCACGATGATGACGAGCAGGATGCCCGCGACGATCAGCGCGGCCAACCACGCCGGCACGATGAGGGCGAAGGCGAAGACCGCAGACTCGATGAGAAGGGCGAACATCCAGAACAGGAAGAACAGCGCCACGATGAAGAGCACGAGGGCGACGCCGACGCTCTTGCCCCTGGCCGTGACCTCGGCCTTCAACGAGGCGATCTCGGCCTGGATCAGGTCGCGGATGAGCGTGGGGAGTTCGCTGAGGAGTTCGATCAACGACTGCTTCTTCAGTTTGGGCTCAGGCACTGCGCACCACCTCTATTCGGATTCGGACGAGCTGGGCTTCTTCCGGGCCTGGCCCGACGGAGCCTTGGCTGCCGCGGGCTTGCGCGCAGCCGCCTTCTTCGCGGCCGGCTGGTCGACGGGTTCTGCCACCGTGTAGGACTCGGTGTGGTGAACGGATGCCGCAGGCGCCGTCGCGGTCGACCCCGTGGCCGTGGCCGGACGGGCCGGAGTGGAGTACGACCGGGTCGGCGCGTGCTTCGGCTTCGAGTTCGTCGCCGCCGAGATCAGCTTCTTCACGCCGTCGAGCACCGAGTCGGAGACATCTCCGACGCGGGCGAATGCGAAGTCCTTGGCTGTGTCGACCCCGCTCTGCACGGCCGGCGTGTTCCACACGCTCTCCGCCGCCGACTTGATCTGCTCGTAGCGCAGTCGGCCGGCACGTGCTCCCAGCACGTAACCGACGGCGATTCCCGTCACGAAGAGGAGTTTGCCCCGCATGCCGTACCTCAATCCCGGATCGTTGGCGATTGGTCCAGCGTATAGCGCGTCTCGGGCAGTGACGAGGGGATTGACAACATTGCACCGCGATCGCAGTGCGGCCCGATGATGCTCATATTCCGGGTTCGGTATGCAGTACGGTGCGGCGCAGGCGTCGCGCGGACTCCCGCGCATCCGGGATCACCGAGGCCAGTCCGGTGCCGGCCACCCACGATCCGACGACGGCGATGGTCTCATCGGCGTCGATGGCGTCCCGCACCTGCTGCACCCGCGCGCGCTGGCCGATCGCGGCATGGGAGACGGCATCCGTCCACACCACCCGAGCCGATTCGACGAGGTGGGCCCGGGTCAGGGAGACCCCGAGGATGGCGGAGGCGTCGCCGAGGGCGAGGTCTTCGACGGCCTCGGTGCTCAGCTGCGCCGTCGGCAGCGGTTGCCCGACGCGACCGTAGGAGAGGCGCACGACGTTGCGTCCGCCTGCAGCAGCGTGGGCGCGCTCGGCGAGCCACGACCACTTGGCCGAGGCGTGGGTGAGTGCCTTGGCCGTCACGCCGGGCGTGCCCGACGCGACGAGCACGCCGGTTCCCCGGGGTGCATCGTCGAGCGCTGGCGCATCGAGCACCAGGGTGACGATCTCGACGGATGCCGCGGCCGGCCAGCCGAGGTCGGCCAGGTGCGCCCAGTCCTCGCGAGCGGCGGCCAGCAGGGGCACCGCCACGCCGGCCGGGGCCGCGACGACGACACGGCGGGCCCGCAGGTCGAGGTCTGCGGACGGTGCGTCCGCGTCTGGCGAGACCTCGCCGTCCGTCGTCGCCGCGGCCGTCACGGCCCAGCCCGGCTCACCGTTCCCCTCGGTGGGTGCCAATCCGTCGACACTCACGCCGGTTCGGATCTCCCCGCCGAGGTGGAGGATGTCGGCGACCAGGGCCGCGACGAGACGCGACATCCCGCCACGGATGCCCTGCACGGCCGACCCCGCCGTCGCCGACGAGCGCAGCTCGGCGACGGCGCCCGAGAGGGAGCCCGTGCGGGTCATGGCGGCGTTCAGACCTGGAGCGACCAGTGCGATGTCGAGGTCGTCGGCGTCCACCGAGTAGACGCCCGTCGACAGCGGCGACACGAGGCGATCGAGCACCTTGCTGCCCATGCGCTTGCGCACCAGCGGGCCGAGGCGCTGGGCGTGCCCGATCGTCAGGATCGGCCGGATGCGATCGAGGTAGGCGCGCCACGCCCCTGCCGTTCCGATGACTGCACGCACGTCGTCGGCGAGCGGCGAGGCCGGAATGCCGAGCAGAGATGTCTTCGGCGAGCGCACGGTGATGGCGCCGCCGCCCTTGAGGGCCGGCAGGTGCAGCCAGGAGCCTGCAGGATTCGGGTTGACGATCTGGTCGTCGATGCCGAGTTCGGCGAGCAGGGTCGCAACCGAACCCATGCGGGTGGCGAAGCTCTCGGCGCCGACGTCGACGGTGAGACCGGCCACGTCCTGGGCGCGCACGCAGCCGCCGACGACGTCCGCGGCCTCGAGCACCAGGGTGCGCAGGCCCACGCGCACGGCCTCGCGCGCGGCGACCAGGCCGGCGACGCCGCCGCCGATGACGAGCACGTCGTAGGGAGCTGCATCCGGGGCGGCATCCGTCACGACGTCATCCGTCACGACGTGGGGCGTGGCGTCGCGGCCGGCGTCGGTCATGATCCCAGCGAGTGCACGAGTTCCACCACGCGGGTGAGTACGTCGGGATCGGTGTCGGGCGAGACGCCGTGGCCGAGGTTCACGACGTGGGCCGGAGCGCTCCGCCCGCGTGACACGACGTCGCGCACGTGTGCCTCGAGCACTGGCCAGGGTGCGTAGAGCAGGGCGGGGTCGATGTTGCCCTGCAGCGGCACGGCGCCTCCGAGTCGGCGGTTGGCCTCGTCGAGCGGCACCCTGTAGTCCACCCCGACGACGTCGGCCCCGACGTCTCGCATGGCGGCGAGCAGCTCGCCGGTGCCGACACCGAAGTGCACGATCGGCACGGTGCGACGCTCGACCGACGGGTCTGCGCCCTCGTCGTGAGGACGAACCTTGTAGCTCAGTCCGTGCACGTGCTTCAGTGCGCGAGCGGATGCCGGAGCCACGTGCTTCTCGTAATCGGCCAGCGACAGCGCGCCGGCCCACGAGTCGAACAACTGCGCTGCGCTGGCGCCGGCGAGCACCTGCGCCCGCAGGAACCGACCCGTGACGTCGGCGGTCCACTCCATGAGAGCGCCCCATGCTGCCGGGTCGGCGTGCATGAGGGTGCGGGCGGCGAGATGGTCCTTCGACGGACCGCCCTCGACGAGGTAGGCCGCGAGGGTGAACGGAGCGCCGGCGAAGCCGATCAGCGGGATGGAGCTGTTGCCGTCGCCGAGGCTGGAGAGGCCGGCGACGGTGAGCTTCACGGCCTCGGTGATGGGGGCGATCACGTCGTCGAGGCTCGCGGGATCGATCGACGTGAGAGCCGCGACCTGCGCCGACGTGCGCACGGCCTCCCCCAAGACGGGTCCGCGACCCGGCACGATCTCGACGTCGACGCCCACCAGCTTCAGCGGAACGACGATGTCGCTGAAGAAGATTCCGGCGTCGACCTTGTGGCGACGCACGGGCTGCAGGGTGATCTCGCTCGCGAGGGCCGGGTCGAGGCAGGCATCGAGCATCTTGGTGCCCACGCGCAGCTCGCGGTACTCGGGGAGCGAACGACCGGCCTGGCGCATGAACCAGACGGGAGGAATGTCCTGCCGCACGCCCTGATAGGCACGCACCAGCCGCGACTCGGTCGTGCGGCCACTGGACAGGGGGTGCTGCGACGGAAGACTCACGTGCTCCATTGTCTCATCCGCTTGCTGAGGGCCGAGCGGGGCGACCGCCCGAAGCGACCGAAGCGGAAGGCGCACCCCGAACGGGGCCGCGCCGTGGGCGCGACCCCGTCGTGCGCACCGCCCCTACGCGGGTTGCAGTGGAGACGGCAACGACGCCCGATCCGTGCGTGTGCAGCGGATGTGCGTCGATTCGTCGGTGGGCGGCCCGGCTGGCCGGGCTGCTTGGGGTCATCCTAAGCACGCGAAGCACGCGCACGCATGTCCCCATCCGCGTGACGCGACGATCGGTGCCGCTGCTGAGCCGGGTCGGGGGCAGCCCTGCAGGAAGCACGCTCTCGAGCGATTACAATCGAACCCGTGCTCATCTGTCTCTCCGCGAGTCACAAGAACTCGAGCTTCGACCTGCTCGAGCGATTGAGCGTCGATGCCGGACAACTCGGACGCCGCATCGTCGGCTCCCATGACTCCCTCGGCGGTGCCGTCGTCGTCGCGACGTGCAACCGCTTCGAGGCGTACCTCGATCTCGACGAGCCCGAGGGAAACTCCCCTCTCGCGGCTGTCTCGGCGACCCTCGAGGCGGTGGCGGCCGAGAGCGGCGTGAGCAGCGAGACCCTCCGCGAATCGCTCGCGCTCACCCATGGGAACAACGTCGCCGAGCACCTGTTCGCCGTCTCGGCCGGACTCGAGTCCGTCGTCGTCGGCGAGGGCGAGATCGCCGGCCAGGTTCGCCGCTCGCTCGAGCGCGCGCGCACCGTCGGCACCACGACCCCCGAGCTGGAGCGCCTGTTCCAGCGCGCTTCGCAGACGTCGCGCGGCATCAAGAACCGCACGGGCATCGGATCCGCCGGCCGCTCGCTCGTACGCCTCGCCCTCGACCTCGCCGAGAGCCGCATCCCCGACTGGTCGACCCAGAAGGTGCTGCTCATCGGCACCGGCCGCTACGCCGGTGCCTCGCTCGCGAACCTCCGCGAGCGCGGAGTCACCGATGTGCAGGTGTACTCGCCGTCGGGCCGCGGCCGCAAGTTCGCAGCCAACCATGACCTGCCGGCCATCTCGGTGGCCGACTACCCCGCGGCTGCGGCATCCGCCGACGTGATCGTGGCCTGCTCCGCCGTCGAGGCCTTCGTGCTCACAGCCGACGACGTGCTCACGGGCCGCGACGCCGTGCAGATGCTCGGACGCGCCGTCGACTCCCGCGCCCGCCAGCTCGTGATCGATCTGGGCCTGCCGCGCAACATCGACCCCGCTGTCGGCGAGATCGACGGCATCTCGCTGCTCGACCTCGAGACCATCCGACTGCACGCCCCGCTCGACGAGTTGACGGCGACCGACGAGGCCCGCGCCATCGTCGGCAGGGCGGCTCGCAAGTTCGGCAAGGTGAGCGAGGAGATCAACCTCGCGCCTGCCGTCGTGGCGTTGCGCAGGCACGTGCTCGGCATCGTCGACGATGAGATCGCCCGCGCCCGCGCGCGCGGCGACGACTCCGCTGCCACGGAGCAGGCGCTGCGGCACCTCGCCGGCGTGCTGCTGCACACCCCCATGGTGCGCTCGCGCGAGTACGTGGCGCGGGGCGAACAGCGCACCTGGATCGACGGGGTCGAGGCGATCTTCGGTGTCGTCCCCGAAGTCGCGGCATCCGTCACCGCGGTCGACGACCCGGCTGACGACGAGGATGCCGGATTCGGCCTCTCGGCCTCCTGATGGCGTCGCCGGCTCCAGCGCTGAAGCTGCCCTTCGACGTCGCCGCCTACGACGGTGCTCCGATCATCACCGAGCGGCTCGTGCTGCGTCCCCTCGGCGACTCCGATGTCGCCGACGTCTGGGAGTACCAGCGCCTCGAGGAGGTGCTGCGCTTCATCCCATGGCCGCGCCGCACCGCGGAGGAGGGCGCTGAGCACACCCGCAAGCGCGCAGGCATGCGCACCGTCACGGCCGACGGCGACGCCGTGTTCTTCGCCTGCGTGCTCCCCGACGAAGCTTCGCTGTTCGGCGACGGCGGTGGGCGCGTCATCGGCGACGTCATGCTGCGGCTCTCGGATGCCGGCAACGCCGACGTCGAGATCGGCTGGGTGTTCCACCCCGACTACGCCGGGCGCGGCTTCGCCACCGAGGCGTCTGCCGCTGTCCTGGCGCTGGCCTTCACTGTGCTCGACGCGCACCGCGTCCACGCGCAGCTCGACCCGCGCAACACCGCGTCGGCCGCCCTGTGCGAGCGACTCGGGATGCGGCACGAGGGCACCACGCGCGAGACCTTCTACGACAAGGGAGAGTGGTCGGACTCGGCGTTCTACGGCATCCTGCGCTCGGAGTTCGACGCGCGCTGAGCCGCTTCGCTCGGTCGCTGAGGCCGGACGACGGTCGCCGAGGCCGGACGAAGTCCACGGGTCGACATGTGCTCACGTTGTCGCGTCGCGTTCTGCGTATCGCCTTGGTCGGGGCTGCCGCCCTTCGCGTAAGTCGAGAAGGATCCACTGGATCCTTCTCGACCTACGCGCCCTTGAGCCGCTCGGCCAGGAAGGCGTGCAGGCCGGCGAGCGGCACACGCTCCTGCTGCATGGTGTCGCGGTCGCGCACCGTGACTGCCTGGTCCTCGAGCGAGTCGAAGTCGACCGTCACGCAGAACGGGGTTCCGACCTCGTCCTGGCGGCGGTAGCGGCGACCGATGGCGCCGGCATCGTCGAAGTCGACGTTCCAGCTCTGGCGCAGCTCCGCCGCGAGCGAGCGGGCCATCGGCGACAGGGCCTCGTTGCGCGACAGCGGCAGGATGGCGGCCTTGACCGGCGCCAGGCGCGGGTCGAGCTTCAGCACCGTGCGCTTGTCGACGCCGCCCTTCGCGTTCGGCACCTCCTCCTCGTGGTACGCATCGACGAGGAATGCCATCAGCGAGCGGGTGAGGCCGGCCGCCGGCTCGATCACGTAGGGGATCCAGCGCTCGTTCTTGGTCTGGTCGAAGAACGAGAGGTCCTTGCCGGATGCCTCGGAGTGGGTGCGTAGGTCGAAGTCGGTGCGGTTCGCGATGCCCTCGAGCTCGCCGAACTCGCTGCCCGTGAAGCCGAAGCGGTACTCGATGTCGACAGTGCGCTTCGAGTAGTGGCTGAGCTTGTCCTGGGGGTGCTCGTAGAAACGCAGGTTCGCCGGGTCGATGCCGAGACCGGTGTACCAGCTCATGCGCTGCTCCATCCAGTACTCCTGCCACATCTCGTCGGTGCCGGGCTCGACGAAGAACTCCATCTCCATCTGCTCGAACTCGCGCGTACGGAAGATGAAGTTCCCGGGAGTGATCTCGTTGCGGAAGCTCTTGCCGATCTGGCCGATCCCGAACGGCGGCTTCTGGCGCGAGGCCTGCAACACGTTGGCGAAGTTCACGAAGATGCCCTGAGCGGTCTCGGGGCGCAGGTACTGCAGTCCGGACTCGTCGTCGACGGGGCCGAGGTAGGTCTTCAGCAGGCCCGAGAAGGCGCGCGGCTCGGTCCAGGTGTGGCGGTTGCCGCAGTTGGGGCAGGCGATGTCGTCGAGGCCGTTCTCGGGAACGCGGCCCTTCTTCTCCTCGTACTCCTCCTCGAGGTGGTCTGCACGGAAGCGCTTGTGGCAGTGCTGGCACTCGACGAGCGGGTCGCTGAAGACCTCGACGTGGCCGGATGCCTCCCACACCTGCTTCGGCAGGATGACACTGGAGTCCAGGCCCACGACGTCGTCGCGGCTCTGCACCATGTAGCGCCACCACTGCTTCTTGATGTTCTCCTTGAGCTCGGTGCCGAGGGGCCCGTAGTCCCACGCGGATCGCGACCCTCCGTAGATCTCGCCGGCCTGGAAGACGAACCCGCGATGACGGGCGAGGGCGATGACGGCGTCGAGACGGCTGGGTGCGGCCATGGTGGCTCCAATGGGGCGATGGGGGCGAGCGGGAACCGCGCGATCTCGAGGCGAAGCACGGAGCACGGTGCCTCCAGTTTAGGGAGTGATCCTGAACCACGGGTGCGTGCCGGTGGCGGCACGATGGCGATGACGCCTCTGTTCCTGCGGGTCACCGGCGCCGGGGCGGCGAGGTGAACCGTCGACTCAGGGTGCCTCGTCCTACGCTCGAGGCATGACCGCTCGCATCTCCAATGTCACGTTCCACGCCGCAGACCCGGGAGCTCTCGCCCGATTCTGGAGCGGCGCCATGGGCTACCCCGAACGCATCGGCTGGCCGGCCGAGGAGGTCGCCGAGCTGAAGGAGGCCGGGCTGAGCGACGACGACATCGCGGCGCGGGCCGAGGCCTGGGATGGCGACCCGGCTCACCAGCGCTTCTACTTCACCCGCTACGACCACGAGCGGCGCCAGCGGAACCGCATGCACATCGACATCACCCCGTTCGACGATAGGCGCGCCACCCGTGAGGAGTTGGAGGTCGAACGTGATCGCCTCGTCGCACTGGGCGCATCCGTGGAGAAGACCCTCACGGGTTCGTGGGGACCCTACGAGGAGTTCGCCATCATGATGCGCGACCCCGAGGGGAACGAGTTCTGCCTGCAGTGACGCCCACGGGAATCCCCTCCGCGCGCGGGTACTACTCCAGGGTGGCCCGCACCCGATCCACGGCATCCTGCAGCGCGGGGTCGGCGATGGATGCGGCATCCTGCGCCGACCGCAGGCGCCGCTCCAGTCGATCGTGATCGACGGCGATCCCGCCCGCCTTCAGCTCACGCAGCGCCGCCAGCACCGCCGCACGTCGCAACCACACGTCGGGGTCGCGCGCCCAGCGGTCGAGCACGAGTTCGGCGCGCGCTCGACCGCGCCGGTCGAGGGCGCGCAGCATGGGGCCGACCACATCGACGGCGAGCAGGTCGACGAGCTCCGGCATCCGTCCCTCCCGCACGAATCCCTCGATGCGAGTGAGGTCGGTTCCGATGAGCTCGCGAGCATGCGACTGCAGCAGCACCACCGCGGCGAGGCGGCGCTCGAAGACCGGGCGGCGCCACAACTCCGAGCTGAGCGCCGTGACCTCGTCGTGGCCCAGCTCGGGGTAGCGACGACCGGCGTCCCGCACTGTGCCGCGCACGATGCCGACGGATGCTCCGTAGAAGTCGAGGTCGCTGCCGAGGCGTTCGCGCTCAGCATCGGCCCGATACGGCGAGGCCTCGAGCTGCAGGGCGGCGTCGATCCAGTCGGCGACGTCGGGAACCGAGGCGATCACGGAAACACTGTCGTGTTCAGTGCACGTACTCCAGCAGATCGAGCCCGACCTGGCGCATGCCGTCGAGCACCGCGAGACGCGCCTGGAGGTTGGTGTCTGCGAAGTACATCGACACGGCGTAGGTGACGGCGGTGCGGGGGCCACGGAGCACGCCCACCTCGGCGCGCACGCCGCCGTCGGCTCCGGTCTTGTTGACCAGCAGGATTCCGTGGTCGGCGCCCCTGTGCGCGAGAGGGTCGAGGCCGAAGGCGCTGGCGACGAGCGAGAGGTCGGCGTTGAGCGAGAGCCAGCCGATGACGCGCTGCGACACCTCCTTCGACACGATCTCGCCGCGCGCGAGCGACGCGAACAGCCAGGTGAGCTCGCTGGCCGCACCGATGCTCAGCTGCGGAGCGTCGTCGGGTCCGCGGTGGTCGCGCACCAGGTCGAGCAGGGCCGTGCGCTTGAGACCGAGGGCCTCGGTGCGCGCCCGCACCGATTCGAGGCCTACGGTGCGGATCAGCACGTTGGTGGCCAGGTTGTCGCTGGTGGCGCCCACGAGAGCGGCGAGGTCGGCGATCGGCAGGGCCGGGGCCTGCAGGTGCTGCCAGATGCCGGAGTCGCCCACGAAGTCGGCGGTCTCCCGATCGAGGATGGTGTAGCCGTTGAAGGCGGGGTCCGACAGGCGCGCGGCCACCTCGACGAGCAGCAGCACCTTGCCGATGCTCGCGGTCGGCATCACCACGTGGTCGTCGACCGAGAACAGCACGCGGCCCGACGCGAGATCCGTCGCCCGCGCCGACACCTGCACGCCGCTCACGGCAAGGGAACCGAGCGCGCTGAAACCGCGCGAGAAGTTGTCGTCGGCGTCGCCGCCGATGTGGCGGCCTGCCCGCTGGGAGGTGTGCCGGGCGCGACGCTCGGACTCCATGGCGGGGATCGTCAACGGGGCTCCTCGGTGGGGGCTCTGGCGTCGAACGTGAGTGCGGGCGCAGTGCACTTTCCGATGTGACGCGAAAGGGGTTCAGGGCAGCATAACCCGACCGGATGCGGTGCGCATCGCAACTCGGGTCGAGCGTAGGCATGTTCTATTCACAGTCTCCACAGAGTTATCCACATTCGAACGTGAATCATGAGTGAAGCATGGTGGAACGAGCCGGAAATGCCCGGTTCACCAGATGGTGACGCGATCCTCCTCGGCCAGCCACAGGGCATCCGTCGGCCGCACGTCGAAGGTCGTGTAGAACTCGTCGATGTTGCGCACGATCTGGTTGCAGCGGAACTCGTTCGGCGAGTGCGGGTCGATCGCGATGAGGCGGACGACCTCCTCGTCACGCGCCTTGAGCTGCCAGGCCTGCGCCCACGACAGGAAGAAGCGCTGCGCTCCGGTGAGGCCGTCGATGACGGGGGGCTCTTGGCCATCGAGCGAGATCAGGTAGGCCTTCCACGCGATGGCGAGGCCACCGAGGTCGCCGATGTTCTCGCCGATGGTGAGCGCGCCGCTCACGTGGTGCTCGGGCACCTGCAGGGGCGCGAGCGCGTCGTACTGGGCGATGAGCGATGAGGTGCGCTCCTCGAAGGCGGCGCGGTCCGCCTCGGTCCACCAGTCGGTGAGGCGGCCGTCGCCGTCGTACTTCGATCCCTGGTCGTCGAAGCCGTGCCCGATCTCGTGGCCGATCACGGCGCCGATCGCGCCGTAGTTCGCTGCGGCATCCCGATCGGGGGCGAAGAACGGGAACTGCAGGATGGCCGCCGGGAACACGATCTCGTTGAAGCCGGGGTTGTAGTACGCGTTGATGGTCTGCGGGGTCATGAACCACTCGTCGCGGTCGAGCGGCTTGCCGATCTTGCCGAGCTCGCGGTTGAACTCGAATTCGCTCGTGGCACGCACGTTGGCGACGAGGTCGCCGGAGCGGATGTCGAGGGCCGAGTAGTCGCGCCACTTCACCGGGAAGCCGATCTTGGGCGTGAACTTCTCGAGCTTGTCGAGGGCTCGCTCGCGGGTCTCGGCGCTCATCCAGTCGAGGCCGGTGATCGACTGGCGGTAGGCCTCGACGAGGTTGGCCACGAGCACGTCCATGGCGGTCTTCGACTCCGCCGGGAAATGGCGCTCGACGTAGATGCGCCCGACGGCCTCACCCATGGCGCCCTCGACGAGCGAGACGCCGCGCTTCCATCGGTCGCGCATCGACGGGGTGCCCGTGAGCGTGCGGCCGTAGAAGTCGAAGTTCGCCTCGACGAATGCCGTCGAGAGGTACGCCGAGTTCGAGCGGATGACCTGCCATGCCAGCCAGTCGCGCCAGGCCTCGAGGTGCGCCTCGTCGAGCAGGGTGCCGAGGCCTGCGAGGAAGGAGGGCTGGCGAACGACGAGCTCGTCGAAGGAGCCGGCCGGGGCACTGAGCGCGTCGAACCAGACGTCGAGGTCGGCTCCGGATGCCGCCGACGCCGACGCGGCGGCATCCGCCCACGTGGTGAGGTTGTAGGTCTTCTCGCTGTCGCGCGATGCGACGTTGTCCCAGTGCTGGGCGGCGATGGCCGCCTCGAGCTCGAAGACGCGGGCGGCGCGGGCCTCGGCGTCGTCGAGGCCCGCGAGACCGAACATGCGGGCGAGGTGGGCCTGGTACTTCTCGCGGATCTCCGCGAACTTCTCATCTCGGAAGTAGCTCTCGTCGGGCAGGCCGATTCCGCCCTGCTCGACGAACACGAGGTAGCGCTCGGGGTTTCCCGGGTCGTTGTCGACGAAGAGCTGGGCGAAGCCGCTGGTTCCGGCGCGCTCGAGAGAGCCGAGGGCGCTCAGCAGGTCGGGGATGGAGCGGACTGACGCCGCGAGCGCCAGCTGCTCGGCGATGGGTGTCGCTCTCAGCTCCTCGATGCGCTCCTCGTCCATGAAGCTGGCGTAGAGGTCGCCCACCTTGCGCTCCTCGACGGAGGCGTCGGCTCCGGCATCCGCAGACTCCACGATGATGTCGCGCACGGCCTTCTCGGCCTCCTCGTGCAGGAGGTAGAACGAGCCGTAGCGGGCCTTGTCCGCTGGGATCTCGGTGCGTTCGATCCACTTGCCGTTGACGTGCCTGAACAGGTCGTCCTGCGGGCGGATACCTGCGTCGAGTTCGTCGAGGTCGATTCCAGAGCTGAGAGCATCGGTCATGGCGTTCAGCCTATTGGCCGCGCCCGGGCGTACACCCAGCATCCGACTGCTTGAATGACTCCATGCGACTGCTCCTGAACATCATCTGGCTCGTGCTCTCGGGCTTCTGGCTGTTCCTCGGCTACGTCGCCGCCGGTGTCATCTGCTGCATCCTCATCATCACGATCCCGTTCGGCATCGCCTCGTTCCGCATCGCGCTCTACGCTCTCTGGCCGTTCGGTCGCACCGTCGTGGCGACGCCGACCTCCGGCGCCCTCTCCTTCATCGGCAACGTGATCTGGTTCGTCGTCGCCGGACTGTGGCTCGCCATCGCCCACGTCGTCTCGGCTGCGGCGCTGGCCATCACGATCATCGGCATCCCGTTCGCCTGGGCCAACCTCAAGATGATCCCGGTCTCGCTGGCGCCGCTCGGCAAGCAGATCATCGATCAGCGGTAGGTGTCGCGCGGTCGTATCCGGGCGGACTGGCCCGATGGAGATCATCGATCTGACGGATGTCCCCGCGCACGTGCTGCTGCTCGCCCGTCACGAGGGTGTCGACCTCGACACGGCCGTCGCGGAGAAGTGGCTGCGCTGGCGCCGGTAATGTCGTCGGGATGACCCTGGCCTTCAGCATCCGTCCGACCGTCGCCGACGATTGGGAGCAGGTGCGTGCACTCCGCCTCGAGATGCTCGCCGACACCCCGATCGCCTATGCCGAGACGCGGGGACACGCCCTCGAGGAGCCCGAGTCGGAGTGGCGCATGCGCGGCGCCCGGGGACTCACCGACCACGGCACCTCGCTCGTGGCGATCGACGAGAGCGGCCGATGGATCGGCGCGATGGCCGGCTACCTGCCGGATGCCGCCGACGGTGCCGACGGCCATGAGGCCGGACCCCTGCTCGTCGGCGTCTATGTAGCGCCAGACGTTCGGGGACGCGACGCCGGTGTGACCGATGCCCTGCTCGCCGGCATCGAGGCCTGGGCGCGCACTCACGGCGACACCCTGACGCTTCATGTTCACGAGGACAACGCCCGCGCCATCGCCGCGTACGAGCGCCGCGGCTTCGAGCGCACCGACGCCGAGATCCCGTACAACCTCGATCCGGCGAAGCTCGAGCTGGAGATGGTCAAGCGGCTGTCGACGTGACGCGAATCGACGCTCGTGGGCGCATCGAGGTCGATCAGCGTCACCTCGGCGGCACCGATGACGGGCGGCAGGCGTCAGCAGGCGTCAGCGGGCGTCAGCGGGCGGAGCCACGCCGTTCGGCTTCCCATTCCTCGAGCACTTCGGGCAGGCGGCGCTGGATGAAGACGAAGAAGTCGCTCATCTCCTGCACCCGCTTCGAGGCGGCGGATGCCGGATCGTCGATCGAGACGACGGCCTTGGCGGCCAGCTGCTCGATCAGGTCGTAGAGCGCGTTCTTGCCGATGGACGCCGTGTACCAGGAGTCCTCCGGCAGCTCGTAGAGGTCCCGGCGCGAGCCCGGCTGCGAGACGCGGCGGATCATCCGCACTGTCTGCAGGTAGCGCACGGCACCCGAGATGGCGGCGGCGCTGGCGCCGAGACGGTCGCCCAGCTCCTGCGCAGTGAGGCCGGGCCCATCGGCCACCATCAGCGCCATGAGCACGCGCGCGGGCATGCGCGGGAATCCGGCTGCGGTCATCGCGGCCGCCGACTGCTCGACGAAGTCGTTCACGCCCTTGTCGTCTCGTGCCATGCAGTCATCCTTTCAGGGGCGGGTGGGGGCGGCATCCGCAGCGCGCACGTGCCGGGTCGGCCGGGCCATCGTCACCCTCCGAGTGCCACGTCGCGACGACGCACGAGCAGAACGGATGCCGCAGCCACGACGACGGCGAGGCCGAGCATCACCCACGCCGGTCCCCAGTCGGCGTTCGCCTCGGTGACGACTGGCGTATGGCTGAACGGCGAGAGGTCGCGCGCCCAGTCGGGCAGCCCGAAGAGTCCGCCGAACTGGCCGATGAGGATCGCCAGGAGCAGCAGTGTCCAGCCGAGGCCGATCGTGAGCCGCGGCAGGAGGGCGAACACCAGCGCCACCAGGGCGAGTAGCAGGAACACGGCCGGCAGTTGCGCCAGCGCGGCCGAGGTGATCGTGTCGACGGTACCCGACGGCGCTCCGGCTCCGGCGGCGCCGGCGATGGCGCCGAGCACGGCGACGCCGACGACCAGCACCGTCGAGACGACGGCGATCACGAGATAGGCGACGAACCAGCGGATGCGGGAGACCGCTGTGGAGAGCACGATCTCGGCCGTGCCGTTGGCCTCGTCCTGTCTGGCTCGTGCAACGGACTGCACGGCGCAGACCGCCGCTATGGCGCCGATCACCGAGAACATCGCGACGATGAACAGGTCCACGAGGTCGCCGTGCGCGTTCGGCCCGGCGATGCTGCCGACAGTGTCGCCCAGGTTCTCCTTCACATCGGCTGGAGCGCTTGCGGTCAGGGTCTCGCTGAGACTGCCGACCAGCAGCCCGAAGAGCGCCGCAGCCACGAGCCAGCCGATGGTCGGGTTGCGCAGCTGGCGCCAGACGAGGGCGATCGGGCCGGCGAGGGTCGCGTGGGCCTGCGCTCGACCGGCGCGTTCGCGGATGATGCTCGAGTCGATGTCGCGACTCGAGCGGAGGGCGAGAGCACCCGCGAAGGCGATCGCACCGAGGGCGACGCCGAGCAGGGCCGGCCACACCGTCGGGTCGGAGAACGGGCTGGTGCGCTGGCCCCAGCCGATGGGCGAGAGCCAACTCACCCAGCCCGCGGTCATGCTGAGCGGGTCGTCGGAGTCGACGGTTCCGGTCGCGTCGCCGATTCCCCTCACCATGTATGCGGCAGCGACGAGTGCGGCGGCCAGGCCGTTCGCGCCGCGCGAGGTGCGCATGATCTGCGCCGACAGGAGGCCGATGCCGAGGAAGCAGAGGCCGACGGAGGCAAGGGCGAGACCCGCGAGGACAGCGGCGCCGGCATCCGCCCCGTAGAGAACGAAGCCCGCGGCGTTGACGATCCCGATCGCGGCGACGGCGATGACACCCTCGAGGGCCGTGGCGATGAGGGGCGTGATCCGCCCGGCCGGCGTCGACTCGACCAGCTCGGCGCGGCCCTGCTCCTCATCGCCGCGGGTGTGCCGCACGGCGAGGAACGTGGCCATGAGGCCGATCATCACTCCGAGGAATGCGAACAGCAGCATGAACTGGAAGGCGTCGGTCTGCGTGCCCTGCGGGGTGCCGCGCAACACGAGCACGCTCGGCGTCTGCTCGAGCAGCACGATGACTCCGGCGCGATCCTTCGGCGTGCCGTAGCTCTGCGAGACGGCCGAGTGCCCGACAGAGGCCAGGGCTGCGAACCCCAGCACCCAGACGAGCAGCTGGATGCGGTCGCGGCGGAAGCGCTGACGCAGCAGCGAGCCGAGGCCGCTCATCGCAGCGCTCCGGCATCCGTTCCCGCAGCCGCTGCCGTCGCCGCATCCGTCGCGATGTCGTCGTGGTAGTGCCGCAGGAACAGCTCCTCGAGGCTGGGCGGGTTGATCGTGAGACCGCCGACGCTCCGGGCGGCGAGGGCCTCGAGCACGGGACCGAGCGCATCGGAGTCCGCGGTGAACTTGACGCGGGCGCCGTCGACCACGAGATCGTGGGCGCCCGGGATGCCGGCGAAGGCGCTGGCATCCTGTCCGGCGCTGGCGAACGACACCTCGGTGCGGGTGAGGTGGCGGAGCTCAGCGAGGGTGCCCGTCTCGACCGTGCGGCCGGCGCGGATGATGCTGACCCGATCGCAGAGGTGCTCGACCTCGCTGAGGATGTGACTCGACAGCAGCACCGTCGCTCCCTCGCCGAGGACGGCGGCGACCTCGTCTCGGAAGACCGCCTCCATCAGCGGATCGAGGCCGGAGGTGGGCTCGTCGAAGATGTAGAGGTCGGCGGGCGTGGCAAGCGCCGCGATCAGCGCGACCTTCTGCCGATTGCCCTTGGAGTAGGTGCGACCCTTCTTCGTCGGATCGAACTGGAAGACCTCGGAGAGGTGGGCGCGACGGTCGGCGTAGGCCTTCCGGTCGCGCGCCCTACCGCGGAGGCGCGTGATGAGGTCGATGGCCTCGCCTCCGCTGAGCCCCGGCCAGAGGCTGACGTCGCCGGGCACGTAGGCGATGCGGCGGTGCAGGGCCACGGCGTCGGTCCAGGGGTCACGGCCGAAGATGGTCGCGGTGCCTCCCGAGGAGCGCATGAGGCCGAGCAGGATGCGGATGGTGGTGGACTTCCCAGCGCCGTTGGGACCGAGGAAGCCGTGCACCTCGCCGGCGGCGACGTTGAGGTCGAGTCCGTCGAGAGCTGTGACACGGCCGAAGGTCTTGCGCAGGCCGGTGATGTCGACAACGGTGTTCATGTGCGACACGCTACGCCTCTTTCACAATTTTGTGAATCTTCCTAACGGATTGCTCACGCTCCACGCGCTAGCGCGGGCCTCAGCGAGCGGGGACAGGCGAGCGCCACTGCTGCCAGACTCGAACACGATGAGCATCCTCACCCGCCGCCCCGTCGACCGCGAGATCCTGCGGCTCGCCGTTCCGGCCCTCGGCGCCCTCATCGCCGAGCCGCTGTTCCTGCTCGCCGACTCCGCCATGGTCGGTCACCTCGGCGAGGTCTCCCTCGCGGGCCTCGGCATCGCGAGCATCGTGCTGCAGACGATCATCGGCCTCATGGTGTTCCTCGCCTATGCCACGACGCCTGCCGTCGGCCGCCGTCTCGGAGCTGGCGACGAGCGCGGCGCCGTCGAGGCCGGCATCGACGGACTGTGGATCGCGCTGGGCCTCGGCCTCGTGCTCGCCGTCGCCGGCTGGTTCACCGCGCCGGCGCTCGCGGGCGCCTTCGGTGCTTCGGCGGATGTCACAGCCGAGGCATCCGTCTATCTCACGATCTCCATGCTCGGCCTTCCGGCCATGCTCCTCGTCTTCGCGGCGACGGGCCTGCTGCGCGGCCTGCAGGACACCCGCACGCCGCTGGTCGTCGCCGGCATCGGCTTCGCCGCGAACATCGTGCTCAACTTCGTGCTCATCTACGGCGCCGGGCTGGGCATCGCCGGGTCGGCGATCGGCACGGTGATCGCGCAATGGGCGATGGTGGGTGTCTACGTCGCGGTCGTCGGACGACACGCATCACGCGTCGGGGCCCGACGGATGCCGCATCGCGCCGGAGTGCTCGGCGGCATCACCTCGGGCGGCTGGCTGTTCCTGCGCACGCTGAGCCTACGCATCGCCATGCTGCTCGCGGTGATCGTGGCCACGGGGCTCGGCACCTCGGAGCTGGCCGGCTTCCAGATCGCCATGACGCTGTACTCCACGGTCGCCTTCGCCCTCGACGCGCTGGCGATCGCCGCGCAGGCGCTCATCGGCAAGGCGCTCGGCGGCGACGACGTGCCCCTCGTGCAGGCCGTGCTCGATCGCTGCCTGCAGTGGGGTGTCGGTGGAGGGGCTCTGCTCGGGCTGGCACTCGTCGCCCTGTCGTGGGTGATCGCCCCAGCCTTCACGAGTTCGTCCGACGTCATCGGACTGCTGCCGCCCACCCTCGTCGTGCTCGGCATCTCGGTGCCGCTCTGCGGCTACGTGTTCGTACTCGACGGCGTGCTGATCGGCGCCGGCGATGCGAGATACCTGGCGCTCACCGGCATCCTGAACCTCGTGGTCTTCGTGCCGCTGGTGATCGCCGTCGGCGCCTGGGCTCCGCACGATGCGGTGGGCCTGGCGCTGCTCATGGCGTCGTTCACGTTCGGGTACCTGGGGGCGCGAGCTGTGACGCTCGGGCTGCGGGCACGGGGCACGCAATGGATGGTGACGGGGGCGGTGCGGTGATCCCGGTCATCAGCGGACGGGCGCGTCAGCTGCGGTGAACCACTCCCGCGCCGCAGCCGCCAAGGCCTCGACGCCCATCGTCAGCGTCGGCTCGATCACCGGCGCGAACTGCGCGGAGTGATTCGAGGGGATGTCGATGTCGAGCCTGTCGGCTGCAGCGGCCGCCGCATAGGCATCGGGGTCGACGCAGCCGAGAAGCCAGTAGACCAGCGGCACGCCAGCGGCCGTCGCCAGCATGCCGACGTCTTCGCTGCCCATGAGTACGCCCGGGTCGATCACCCTGTCCGCTCCGAAACGGCGGCCCAGGGCATCCGTCACCCTTCGAGAGGCCTCGGGGTCGTTCACCGTCACCGGGTAGACCTCGCCGCTGGTGAACTCGGGCTCGCGCGGCGCACCGGACGCCTCGGCCTCGGCGCGGATGATGCGGCGCACCGAGGCGTCGAGGCGGGCGCCCACGGCGGAGTCGAAGCTCCGGATGCTGAGCCCCATGGTCGCCTCGGCCGGGATGATGTTGTTCTTGAGTCCCGCGTGCAAGGTGCCGACGGTGACGACGGCGGTGTCGAACGGTGCGACCTCGCGGGCTACCACGGTCTGGAGCCGCATGACCGTCGCCGCCGCCATCACGACGGGGTCGATGGTCTTCTGCGGCCGCGACCCGTGCCCGCCGCGACCGAACATCTTCACGTGCAGCGTGTTGACGGCAGCCATGAAGGTGCCGGGGTGCACGCCGATGGTTCCGGCCGGAAGCGGATTGAGGTGCTGGCCCAGCACAACGTCCGGCTGGGGTATGCGGTCGAAGAGGCCGTCGGCGATCATGGCCTGCGCCCCGCCCTCGCGCTCCTCGGCGGGTTGGAAGACGGCGATGAGGGTGCCCGACCACTCAGAACGGGTTGCGACGAGGTGCTCGACCGCGCCGACGAGGCAGGTGGTGTGCATGTCGTGACCGCAGGCGTGCATGACGGGAACGTCGGCTCCGTCGGGGTCGACACCGCGGGCGACCGACGCATAGGGCAGTCCGGTGTCCTCGTGCACGGGCAGCGCGTCCATGTCGGCCCGCAGCAGCACCGACGCGCCCACGCCGTTGGCGAGCACGGCCACCACGCCGGTCTGCGCGATGCCGGTGTGCACCTCGAGGCCGGCATCATGCATCCGTTGGGCCACGATCGCTGCGGTGCGATGCTCGGAGAACGAGAGTTCGGGGTGGGAGTGCAGGTCGCGGTACAACTCGTCGAGCGTCAAGGCCATCACCCCACGCTACTCACCGGGGCTGGGCCGCGCTCAGGCCAGCGCTCGTCACGCTCAGCCGTCTGCATCGCCCTCACGCCATTTCGTGGGCGCGTGCGCCAGCTGATGGGGCGCAGACCCCCACGGAATGGCGCAGCGTTCAGTCGGCCACGCGCGGCGGCGCCGTCGTCGCACCGCGGTGGAAGGTGCTCGTGAAGGTGACCGAGGTCGGATGCTCGCCGGCCAACATGCGCACGATCGCCTCGCCGGCCGCCCGACCTTTCGCCTGCGAGGGCTGCACCAGGGTCGTGAGGTCGTAGTCGAGGCCGTCGACGCGCACGCCGTCGAAGCCGACGACGCTGAGGTCCTCCGGTACGTGCAGGCCGAGCTCCTCTGCGGCACGGATGACGCCGGCGGCGAGCAGGTCGCTCTGGGCGATGATCGCGGTCGGTCGTGGGGTCGCCGTCAGCAGCTCGCGACCGGCGATGAGCCCCTCGTCGAGATAGCTGCCGGATGCGACGACTCCGGCGGCGTCGGGGAACACGTCGCGCGCCCCGGCCAGGCGCTCCGTCGCGGTGGCGACGGCCGAGCTCGCGGCCCGCTCCTCCGTGAGCGCACCGCGCGCACGGTCGGGGGCGAGTGGAAGCACGACGATGCCGACGCGCTCGTGACCGAGCTCGCGCAGGTGCTCGGCGCCGATGCGCGTCGCCTCGCGGTTGTCGAGCGCGATCTCGGGAACGTTCTCACCGGCGTCGCCCTCGATGACGACCGCGGGGATGCCGCGCTGGGTGAGCATGGAGATCGAGCGCTCGAGCGTCGTGCTGCATCCGAAGAGCACCACGGCATCGAGGGGAGCAGTCTCGAGGCTGACGGGCTTGTCGCTGCCTGCACCGGCGGTGAGCAGCAGCAGGGCGGCGTCGATCTCGCCGATCGCCTCGGAGACGCCGTCGAGCATGGCGATGTTCACGGGGTCGCGGAAGGCCTCGCTCACGCGGTCGTCGATGACGACGCCGACGATGCCGCTGCGTCCGCGTCGAAGCGAGCGGGCGCGGGGATCGGGCCCGGCGTAGTGCAGCTCCTTCGCCGCGGCGAGCACCTTCTCGCGCGTGGCGTCCGACACCGGTCCGGTGCCGCTGAAGGCGAGTGATGCCGTCGAGGGGGAGCATCCGGCCCGCGCAGCCACGTCGGACAGGGTGGGGCGCGTGATGGTGTCGCCGTCCACGGAGTTCCTCTCAGCAAGGGTGCGCCGGCTTGACCGCGGCGCGTCGTGGTCGGTAGTTTAGTCGAATCGATTCGATCGAATCGATTCGATACGTCAGAATGACAGTTCCGCCCGTTCCACCCACCCGGGCCCCAGCACAGGATCCTCCGATGTCGCAGACCACTCCCCCTGACAGCAAGATCGACTCCCCCGTGCGCTCGCGCCGGGAACTGCTCGCCTGGCGCAACGCCGTCTTCGCCATCTTCTTCCTGAGCGGCCTCTCGATCGCCAGCTGGGTCGCCCGCATCCCGGCTGTGCGCGACGACACCGGGCTCTCTCTGGGCGGAATCGGCCTCGTGATCTTCGGCATGTCCGCCGGATCAGTGCTCGGCCTCATCGCCGCCCCCTGGGTCCTCGCCCGCATCGGAGCGCGTCGCGGCATGGTCGCTGCACTCTTCCTCGTGGCCATCGGCGTCGTCGTCGTCGGACTCGGCAGCACGGTGCTGGCCGCGCCGGCGGTCATCTTCCTCGGCATGGCCATGTTCGGCTTCGGCAACGGCGCCTGCGACGTGATGATGAACGTCGAGGGAGCTCTCGCCGAGCGCGAGAACGGTCGCACCCTCATGCCGCTCATGCACGCCTTCTTCAGCTTCGGCACCATGGCCGGAGCCGGCATCGGCGCCCTCGCCTCCGGCCTCGCGGTGCCCGTTGCGCTGCACCTTCTCGTGATCGCCGCTCTCATCATCGGAGCCGCCCTGTGGACGATCCGCTTCATCCCCATTCGCGAGTCGGCCGGCGACTCCCGCGCCGGGCAGCCGCGCGAGCCGTGGCGCGAGCGCATGCGCCACTCGCTGGCGGCGTGGAGCGACGTCCGTCTCATCCTCATCGGCGTGATCATGCTCGGGATGTCGTTCGCCGAGGGCAGCGCCAACGACTGGCTCGCCCTCGCCACCGTCGATGGGCACGGCTACGACAACACCACGGGCGCGCTCGTGTTCGGTCTGTTCGTGACCGCCATGACCGTGAGCCGCGTCATCGGCGGACCCGTGCTGGACAGGTTCGGACGCGTCCCGGTGCTGCGCGTCTGCGCCGCCCTGGGCGTGCTCGGCCTGCTCGCCTTCATCTACGGCACCGAGACCTGGATGCTGCTCACCGGCGTCGTTCTCTGGGGCTTCGGTTGCGCCCTCGGCTTCCCGGTCGGCATGTCGGCAGCGGCAGACGTCGATGACGACGAGGCGGCTGCGGCCCGAGTGAGCGCCGTCGCCATCATCGGCTACTGCGCGTTCCTCGCCGGCCCGCCGCTTCTCGGATTCCTCGGCCAGCACTTCGGCATCCTGAACGCGCTTCTCGTGCTGTTGGTGCTCATGGTCCTCGCGGGCCTCGCGGCTCCCTCTGCCAGGGAGCGCACGAAGGTCAGCGCGCCCGCCGCCTAGACTCATCCGGTGCGTCTTGTCATTGCGAAGTGTTCCGTCGACTACGCGGGACGCCTGAGCGCGCACCTGCCCCTGGCCACGCGCCTGCTCATGCTGAAGGCCGACGGCAGCCTGCTGGTCCATTCCGACGGCGGCAGCTACAAGCCGCTCAACTGGATGAGCCCGCCGTGCACCATCGCCATGAGCGAGCCGAGTGATGAACAGCGCGAGTTCGGCATCACCGAGCTCTGGACAGTGACGCAGGGCAAGACCGCCGACCTGCTCATCGTCTCGATCCACGAGGTGCTGCACGACTCAGCTCACGAGCTCGGCATCGACCCCGGCCTGCAGAAGGACGGCGTCGAAGCCCACCTGCAGAAGCTGCTCGCCGAGCAGATCGAGCTTCTGGGCGAAGGCCACCGCCTCGTGCGCCGTGAGTACATGACGGCCATCGGTCCTGTCGACATCCTGGCGACGGATGCCGCCGGCAGGTCCGTCGCGGTCGAACTCAAGAGGCGCGGCGACATCGACGGGGTCGAGCAGCTCACCCGCTACCTCGAGCTCATGAACCGCGACCCGCGGCTGGCCCCAGTGCAGGGGGTGTTCGCGGCGCAGGAGATCAAGCCGCAGGCGCGCACGCTCGCCGAGGATCGCGGCATCCGGTGCCTCGTTCTCGACTACGACGCCATGCGCGGCATCGACAACGCCGACGAACGCCTGTTCTGACCACCCGGTCGGCGCACCGTCGACCGGGCGCAATCCTGTGGGCGAGCTGAACGCCAGCTGAACGCGCGCACAGCGCGCGTTCCGGCTCTGCTCACCTTGCTCCCTTACTATTTCAGCGTGAGCACCACCGACACCCTCAGCATCCCCACCACGGTCACCCGCGCGTGGACCACCGTCCTCTTCGACCTCGACGGCACCATCGTCGACTCCGCCCCCGGCATCACGGCCGCCCTCGAGCGCACCTTGGTCGCGCTCGGGCTGCCCGTTCCCGACGCCGCAGGCCTCCTCTCCTACGTGGGCCCGCCCCTGTTGGAGAGCTTCATGGAGCGCGCCGGCATGACCGAGCCCGAGGCGCGCCACGCCCTCGACCTCTACCGCGCCGACTACAACACGACTGCAGTCGAGACTGCGGTCTTCCCCGGCGTCGCCGGCCTGCTCGAGCGCCTGCACAAGGCCGGCATCCCGCTGGCCCTCGCGACGAGCAAGCCCGAGACCATCGCGACCATCGTGCTCGAGCACTTCGACCTCGCCCGGTACTTCACCGTGATCACGGGTGCGACGGAGGACGAGTCGCGCAGCGAGAAGGCCGACGTCATCGCCGAGGCCATGCGTCGCCTGCAGGATCTCGGCATCGACACCAGCCGCACCGTCATGGTCGGCGACAGGTCGCACGACGCCCTCGGCGCTGCCGCGCACGGCATCCCGACCATCATGGTCGAGTGGGGTTACGGCTCCCCCGCCGAGGCGGTCGACGCCATCGGAACGGTCTACTCGGCCGACCAGCTCGCCAAGCAGCTGCTCGCCTGACCTCCGGAGTTCCGGAGCCACGAGCAGCACCCGCCTCCCGCCGACGAAGGGCCCAGCATGCGCGCCGCCAACATCACCGGACCCGTCTCCCACCACGGTGAGGGTCCGGTCTGGAGCGAGTCGTGGGGTGGCCTGCGCTTCGTCGACCTGACGGAGGGCGAGCTGCTCACCCTCGAGGCCGATGGCAGGACGGTGCGGCGCCTCGACATCGGCAGCCCGATCGCCGGCTTCGTGCGTCCCAGAGCGAACGGTGGCTACATCGTCGCCACCGAGCGCGGCCTGGGTCTGAGCGATGCTCCGGATGCCGCTCCCACTCGCACCGTCGAACTCTGGACGGACCCGGGCGTCCGCATGAACGACGGCACGACCGACCCGAGCGGCCGTCTCTACGCCGGCTCCATGTCGTACGCCGAGGAGACCGGAACCGCCAAGCTCTACAGTGTCGACACCGACCTGGCGGCATCCGTCGTGCTCGACTCCGTGACGATCTCGAACGGCATCGCCTTCTCGCCCGACGGCTCGCTCTGCTACTACGCGGACACCCCGACCGGGCGCATCGACGTCTTCGACAACGTCGAGGGCGCGCTGCGGGATCGACGCCCGTTCGTCACGATCGACCAAGCCACGGGCCACCCCGACGGCTTGACCGTCGACGCTGATGGCCGGGTCTGGGTCGCACTCTGGGCAGGCTCGGCCGTGCACGCCTACGAGCCCGACGGCTCGCTCGGTGCGATCGTCGACCTGCCGGTGTCACAGGTGAGCGCCTGCACCTTCGGCGGATCCGACTTGCGCACGCTCTACATCACCACGTCACGCCAGGGCTTTTCGCCGGACGATGAGCCTGAAGCCGGGTCCCTGTTCTCCCTGCAGCCCGGAGTCGTGGGCCAGGCGGTCGTGCCGTTCGCCGGCTGATCCGACGCGGATCGCGGACGACCCTCCAGTAGGACGAATCCGCGCCTGGCCGGGCGAAACGCCACCGCGCGCGTCCGCAGCCGACGACGGCCGCACCACCCTGTGCACGGACATCGGCTTTCGGGTCGCCATCCGTGCGCCCCCCACTGGGCGGTGCAAGCCGTCGTCAGGCGTTGCGCTCAAACGCTCGCCTGAGGCTGGGCCATCAGGACGTTCGGCGAGTCTATGGTGAGCGGAACTCAAAAACAAACCAATCGTCCAGTTTGGTGCAACGCAGCGATATCCCTGCCCCGTTATGGGTACGATTTTCTCGGGGCCAGCGGAGGATTCATGTGACACAGCAGCAACGCGCCCAAGTCACCCGAGAACGAGCAATCGACGGCGCTGCGGCCGTCTTCGCCCGTCTCGGATACGCGGCAGCGTCCATCTCCGACATCTCCACCGAGACCGGCGTCTCGAAGGGGTCCCTCTACTTCCACTTCAGCTCGAAGGAGGAGATCGCTCGTGCCGTCATCGAGCGCGAGCAGGAGCTGGGCAAGGCGTCGGCGGAGCGAGTGATCGCGGCATCCGCCAGCAGCCTCGAAGCCGTGATGGGCCTGTGCGCGGACTTCGCGCACTGGATGGGCACGAGCATCCTGGCCCGAGCCGGCGTGCGACTCACGACCGAGACGACGACGTTCGATCCTCCGTTGCGCGGTCCGTTCGAGGACTGGATCCCGCTGATCGGCGCCCTGCTCGGCGGCGCAGCGGCAGAGGGCGACCTGCGGCCCGATGTCGACCCCGAGACGATCGCGCACTTCGTCATCCCGGCGTTCACCGGAGTGCAGATGGCATCGGGGGTGCTCACCGACTACCAGGACCTCGTGAAGCGGGTGCGCGAGATGTGGATCGTCATCCTGCCAGGCATGGTCCTGCCCGAGCGCCTCGAGGCTGCGCACGCTTCGCTCGACAGGGTGCTTCCCGAGGCCTGATGTCGCCCATCGCCTCAGCTGCTGCCGCCATCGCCGCACACCCCCTAGCGCCGCTCCGAGTGCGCGCCTAGCATGGGCATTCCGGGCACGATGCGGTGACCGGGAGGCAGAGGAAGGGCTTTCGATGACTCAGAACCCGAGCGACACGACCGGACGCGACGAGCGCGAGGGCAGCTACACCGAGACCGACGGCGAGGAGCCGGAGGTTCGCCAGGTGCACGGTCAGTACACCGAGACGGACGGCGAAGGTCCCGATGCGAGCGTCGAGGGCGCCTACACCGATGAGGAGCTTCCGGCCGACGCCCCCGAGGGCGACTTCACCCGCAAGGACGAGTAAGCGCCACCAGTCCCCCATCGCTCACTGAGGTCCGCTCACTGAGGTCTCGACTGACGTCGGTGGTCGACGTGTGCGCGCACGCCAGTCGATGCGTCTACTCCAGCGCGCGATCGTCGCGGTGCGCTCCGTAGAACTGCACCTGCTCGCGCATGATGTCGCGCATGGTCGCGTCGGGGCCGACGCCGTACACCGTCGCCGTGAAGCCGAGCTCCCGCTGGATCGCCCAGATCTCCTCATGGCGATCCGGCGACAGGATGCTGGCCGGACTCCCGACCGCGACCCACCCGATCGGCACGACGGCGCCGGGCTCCAACGTGGTGTTCACCTGCACGACCCCGTTGATGCGCACCTCGGCGCCCGCACCGATCACCGCGCCCGGGAAGACCGAAGCCCCCGTCGCGATGAAGGCCTCGTCGCCGATGGTGGCCCCGTTGACGTGAGCGCGCGGGCCGATCATGACCGACGATCCGACGACCACCGGATTCCTCGCCCGGCCCCGCAGCAGCGCGCCCTCCATGATCACGACGTCGTCGCCCACGGTGATCGGGCCGTCCTCGGCGCTCAGCACGGCGCCGTGGAGCACCCGCACGTTCTCACCGAGTGTCACGTCTCCCGAGATGACGGCGGTCGATGCGATGACGACGGATGCCGGCACGACAGGAGTGCGTCCGCGGTGTTCGATGAGCATGCCGTCAGCCTAGGTCTGCCGCGAGCGCGAACTCGCGGCATCCGCTCGCCGGCTGTGGCCGCCCAGCGCGAGGCTGAGCGGCCACGACGGGCGAACGAGCGGGTGCAGCGGTGCGCTAGGCCGCCGCGTACTTCTGAGCGAATGCCAGCGCCTCGTCTGCGACGGTGCGCCAGCCGCTGTCGATGATGAGCGAGTGGCCCCGATCCGGGATGACGATCTCCTCGGTGACGCCGGGGTTCTTCGCCTGGATCTTGTAGCTCGCGTTGCTGATGGCCAACGGCACCGTGTTGTCCTTCTCGCCGGCGATGATGAGCAGCGGGCCGCGGTCGGGGTTCTTCGAGTCGACGGTCGTCTCCCCGCCGAACGGGTTGAAGTTCGCCGTCGCCGCCTGGAACAGCGGCGCCCCTGCTGCAGGCACGTGGTAGGTCTCGAACAGGTGGCGGGCCTCGGCCTCATCGAGGTTGTTCGCCCAGCCGAAGGTGAACTGCTCGAACGTGAGCGACACGCCGCGGTTGATGTTCGCCGGGTTGGTGAGCACGGGCGACGCCGACTTGAGTGCGGAGACGGGCAGCGGCAGCACACCCTTGAACGGCGCGTTGTCGATCGAGATCGTGGCCTCCGCGACGCCCTCCCCCGCGATCTTCTGCGCGATGAGTCCGCCGAACGAGTGCCCGATCACGACGGGACGCTTCTCCAGTCGCGCGATGGCGGCCAGGTAGTGGTCGGTGACCTGCGCCACCATCTTCTTGGCGAAGGCCTCCGGATGCTCCCGCGCCTCCGCGACGGTGTCGGGGTCGTCGGGCCAGCCCGGGGCGAGCGAGGCGTAGCCGTTGTCGTCGAACAGGTCGCGCCAGGCCTTCCAGCTGCTGGAGAGCAGCCAGAGTCCATGGACGAAGACGACCGGAGTGCGGCCCGATTCGTTCGCGGCGTCGATCTCGGCGATCTCCCACTCCGTGAGCAGAGGGACTGATGCTGTCATGCGGTTCTCCTGAGGGTCGGTGGTACCGGTGGAGCTGCGGATGAGAGCGCGATCTGGTCGAGGGCGATCCCGTCGCCCAGTTTCGACCCTGCGGGGTGCCGGGCGCTAGGGCGCGGGGTCGATCGCGTCGGAATGCGTCGGTGCCGCGATGGCTCGCATCCGTCGCTCCCTCATTGCCAGGAAGAGCGGGAAGGTGAAGGCGAAAGCGGTCACGCCCGACGCCACGACGTAGAGCCAGCCGAAGCGCATGCCGAGGCGCCGAGCCTCGATGATGATGAACACGCTGCCGGCCACGGCCGCCACGAGCAGGTCGACGGTGAGCGACGACACGGCGGGTCCGCTGCCGAGCCAGTCGCCGAAGAAGTCGCGCAGTTGCACCACGGCGAGAGCGTTGAATGTCCAGGTGCCCACCAGCCCGCAGACGGCGAGCGCGAGGTAGACGACGGCGAGAGGGCTCCAGTGACGGGTCATGGGCTCATTCTGGCTGGCGGATGCCGCACTCCGAGGTTCAGAATCGCCTGTCGTCCCCCATCTAGCGCGCGCCGCGCCCCGCCGGGTTCCCGGGTACGCCATGCTTGCGACCATGGCCGCGTCCCCCATCACCACCATCTGGGCATGGGGAAACTCCGTGCCCCCGACCGAGGATGCCCGAGGCAACGGCTACGCCGACATGACACCGGCGGGAGTGATCGGCTTCGCCTCGGCGCATTCGCTGACGACCGTCTACCTGAGCGTTCCGTGGGCGGCAGACCAGGGCGGCCCCATCCAGGACTGGCTGCTCGCGACGGTCACCGGGTTGCAGGCGACCGGAGTGCGCGTGCTCGCCCTCGGCGGCGACCGCTCCTGGGTCGCCGAGCCCGCCCTCGCCGTGTGGTGGGCCCGCGCCGCCCTGGCCTCGGCTCCGTTCGACGGACTGCAGTTCGACCTCGAGCCGTGGGTCGCAGGCACGGCGCCGAGCGTCTACGCCCCGCAGCTCGCCGCACTCTATGCCCTGGTGCGCTCCTCCGTGCCGCTCGGCTCGGGCGCCCTCCTCGCCGACGCGCCCTGGTGGTGGGCGGTCACGCCGACCGGCGGCCCCGGCAGCCCGACCGTGCTCGACCTCACGCTGCCGCAGCTCGACGGCATCGCCGTCGTGGCGTTCGCCGACCACGCGACCGGGAGCGACGGCATCATCGCCCTCGCACAGCCGGCCGCGACTGCGGCATCCGTCGCCGGGAAGCCGTTCACCATCGGCGTCGAGACCGACACCCCCGAGGTCGCCGGTGGCGCCCAGTACACCTTCTTCGATGAGGGCTCGGCAGTGCTGGAGGCCGAGACCGGCCTGGTGCGCGACGCCTTCGTCGGCCTGCCGGGCTACTCGGGCATCGCCGTCGAGCACCTGCGCAGCTGGCGGGTGCTGAAGGCCTGAGCTGAGGGCCGCTAGGCCGCCGGGGCGCCGGCGGCGGCATCCGGCGCGGTATCGGCTGCCGCATCCGGAGTCGCCTTCGGGGTACGGATGCCGGCGAACGACACCAGCCCGCCGGCGATGAACAGCACCGCGGTCACGAGCGCCACGCGATGGAAGGCGTCGGTGTCGAGCGTGCCGCCGATGATGGCCCCGGCGCACGCGATGGCGACGAGACCGGCCACCCGTGACACGGCGTTGTTGACGGCGGAGCCGATGCCGCTCTGCGCGGTGCTGACGGCACCGAGGATGGCGCTGGTGAGGGGTGCGACCGTGATCGACAGGCCGAGACCGAACAGCAGGATGCCGGGCATCATCTGCAGCCAGAACTGGAGGGGGTCGGTCACTGTGAGCATGAACAGGAACCCGGCGCCCATGGTGAGCGGCCCTATCGTCATGAAGCGACGAGGTCCGTAGCGGCCGGCGAGCGAGCCGAACAGCGTCGACAGGGAGATCGAGAGGATCGACAGCGGGATCGTGGCGAGGCCTGCCGCCGTCGCGGAGAACCCTCCGACCTCCTGCAGGTAGACGGCGATGATGAACTGCCCCAACGACAGGGCCGCATAGACGGCTGCCGTGGCGATGTTGCCGACCGCGAAGTTGCGCGCCCGGAACAGCGAGAGGGGCATGAGCGGATGCCGCGAGCGTGTCTGCCACCAGAGGAAGGTCGCGAAGCAGATGAGGCCGCCGATGAGCGGAATCAGCACGAGTGGGTCGTCCCAGCCGAGGCGACCGTGCTCGATGAGGGCGAACACCGGTCCGGCGAGTCCGAGCGAGGCGAGCACGGCGCCGAGGACGTCGATGCGCACACCGGCGGCGGCGTGCTCCGGGATGCCGAGGCGTGCCAGGCGCATCAGAAGCACGAGCGTCAGGGCGATGGGCAGCACGTTGAGCAGGAAGATCGAGCGCCAGCCGACGGTGTCGACGAGCAGTCCGCCGAGGGGCGGACCGACCACGAAGGCGACGCCGGTCCACGCCGTCCACGTGCCGATCGCCTTCGAGCGGGCCGGGCCGTCGAAGGTGGCCGTGATGAGCGCGAGCGAGCTCGGCACCAGCAGCGCGGCACCGATCCCCTGCACCGCGCGGGACCCGATGAGCACGAACGCCGTGGGCGCGAGGGCGCAGGCGAGGGAGGCGATGCCGAAGATCACGAGGCCCAGGCGCAGGATCCGGATGCGGCCGAACGCGTCGGAGAGCGACCCGGCCAGGAGGATGAAGGATCCGAGCGTCAGCAGGTAGGCATCGATGACCCACTGCTGGGTCTCGATCGAGCCGCCGAGGTCCGCCGAGATCGAGGGCAGCGCCACGTTGACGATCGATCCGTCGAGGAACGACACGAAGCTGGCGAGCACGGCCACCCAGAGCACCAGGCGTTGCCGCATCCGTTCGTCCATGTGGGCAGTCTGACACCGCTCCGGGCCTCGCACACCCCGAGCACGGGATGACGATTGCTCACCTTCGCTGCGCCACCCCCGCACGGGTGACAGATTCTTGCGCGAAACGACCCGACGACGAAGGATCCCCGCAAGATATTCGTATGTCCCTCCAATAAGGGCCACAGGCATTTACCAGCGAGGGGTCTTAAGGGCAGGATTCGGGTTACGTCCGTTCACACATCGGACGCCGTTTGTGCCCGGTGGTCATCACTGCGGGGTACGTGGAGGGAGAAGCATGTCAGGAAGCAAGGCTCGGCGCAGGCGCGTCGTAGCTGTAGTCCCCATACTCGCTCTCGTCGCCGCCGGCCTGGCGACGACGGCTGCAGTGGGGCCGGCAGTGGCAGGACCGCAGATCGCACCGACTATCAGCGATTCCGAGTACTACATGAACTACGCGGAACCGCGGGCCGAAGCGGCCTTCGGCACGGACATCGCCATCGATTCGTCTGCGAACCGCAACGCGGAGCAGGCGATCCTCGAGGCCCAGAGCGTCGATGAGAAGTTCGCGAGTGGCAACCCGGTCGCAGCTCAGGGACTGGCCAAGCTCGAGTCGGAGTCGATCAAGACCGGCAAGAGCCCCAAGGCCCTCAAGAGCATCTACAAGAAGGCTGCGACGACGCAGAAGGCCAAGCTCCTCACGATCCTCGTGGAGTTCAACCCCAACGCGGCGGACGACTTCTCCAACGTGCAGGTCCCGACCGAGTTCGGCGCGACCGAGTGCAAGCTCGGCGACGTGCAGAGCGGGCCCCTCCACAACACCATTCCGAACCCCGCGGATGCCTCGAAGCCCGACAACAACTCGATGTGGGTGCCCGACTTCTCGTCGAAGCACTTCAACGACATGCTCTACACCGACAAGGGCATCACGAAGCGCGTGCGCACGGACCTCACCGGTCCTGACGGCAAGAAGGGCTTCGACATCTCGGGCTACACCATGAAGCGGATGTACGAGGAGATGTCGCAGGGCGCCTACACGGTGACCGGATCGGCGACCCCGTGGATCACGGTGCCGCACTCCGAGGCCTACTACGGCGCGAGCACCTGCCACCTCAACGACGAAGGCGTGTACGAGGCCGGAGCCGTCCAGGACATGCAGGGCCACCCCGACAACCCCCTCGGTGCCGGTCAGCTTCCGATCGACGCCGTGACGTCTCTCGCCGCCGCACAGCCGAACTTCCCGTGGGCCGACTACGACCTCGAGGACCAGGGCGACCGTGACGGCGACGGCAACTTCACCGAGCCCGACGGCGTCATCGACCACGTCGTGCTCGTGCACGCCGGATCCGACAAGTCGGGTGGCGGCGGAGCCGAAGGCACCTACGCCATCTGGGCGCACTCCTCCGCTGTCGCGGGTGGAGCGGCCATTCCGGGCACGAACCTCAAGCTGTCGAACTACATCGTTCAGCCCGAGGACTCGGGCGTCGGCGTGTTCGCCCACGAGTACGGCCACGATCTCGGCCTGCCCGACCTCTACGACACCTCAGGCAACGCCGACTCCGACGTCGACTTCTGGGACCTCATGTCGTCGGGATCGCACAGCGGACCGATCTTCCAGTCGATGCCCGCCCACATGGGCATCTGGGACAAGTACGTGCTCGGTTGGAGCGACCCCGAGGTCATCAACCCCGGAGACAAGGCTCGCACCATCGCGGTGAGCCAGGCCTCGCGTCCGATCAAGTACACCGAGGACGGCGTGAAGATCAACCTCCCAGACAAGGTGGTGACCCTCGCGACCCCGCACAGCGGTGAGGGCATGTGGTACTCCGGTGCCGACCAGTCGTGGGCGGACGTGCGTCTCTCGCGCGCTGTCGACGTTCCGACCGACGCCAAGTTCTGGATGTGGAACAACTACGTGATCGAGGAGGACTGGGACTTCGGCTTCGTCGAGGTGTCGACCGACGGCGGTACCACGTGGGTGAACGAGAAGGTCTACAACGAGGACGGCTCCGAGGCATCGACCCCGGATGACTACCCGGACCCCAACGGAAACCTGGCCACCTTCGGCAACCTCAAGTACGGTCTCACCGCATCCTCGGGCGGCTGGGCTCACCAGTACGTCGATCTCTCGGCCTACGCCGGGACGTCGGTCGACGTGCGTCTTCGCTATGCGACGGATGCCGCATTCGAGGAGCGCGGCTGGTTCTCCGACGACTTCGCCCTGACGAGCGGTGACACGCCCGTCTGGACGGATGACGTGGAGGGTGGCGACAACGGCTGGACCAACGAGGTCTCGACGCACACCGACACCACCGGTGCCGGCTGGCACATCGATTCCGGAACCCAGGTCAAGGCGCAGTACTACATGGTCGAGTGGCGCAACTTCGATGGCTTCGACAAGGGCCTCCAGTACGCCTACACGACCGTCTACAGCGATGACGCCTGGAAGGTGCAGAAGATCAAGTACAACGCGCCCGGTGCCCTCGTCTGGTACCGCGACACGACGTACGGCGATGTGAACCACGTCACCGGCAACCTCACCTCGCTCCCGAGCGGTGGGGCCAAGGGCGGTCTGCTCATCGTCGACAGCCACTTCGACCCGCTGCGCCGCACAGGCGCCGCTGCCGAACTGGATCCGTCGACGCTGAAGAACATGACCTCGCGCGCCAACTCGTCCAACGCGGCCTTCGGGTTGAAGAAGACGTACCCCTTCACGGAGTGCATCACGGACGAGGCGTTCACCGAGTACTGCACCAAGGTTCCGGCGCAGGCCCCGGTGAAGACCTTCACCGACGACAAGGGTTGGGTCCCCGGCATCGAGGTCAATGACGCCGGCATCTTCTGGCGGTACGCCCAGGGTTCGGTCGTCGTCCCCTCGGTGAATGGTGCCCCGTATTCCACCCGCGTGGTTCACGCCGACGGCAGCCCCGCCACGGAGTACTACGGCGAGGATCTCGGCTTCGGTCCGCTCGGAACCGGCAACCCGGCTGACGCCGGCGTCGGCTACGGCACCAAGGTCGAGGTGAAGGCCTCGCTGTTCGACAAGGTGGCGTTCCTGCGCATCACCGCACCGCGCGTCGGCTAGTCCGACCGCACCGCACCACGAGGCGTCGATCCCTTCGGGGGTCGGCGCCTCTGCGTTGCGTCGGAGGTTCCGGATGCCGCCCACCGCCGCCGGGTACGCTGAGATCGTGCTCACTCCCCCGGTCACTCCGAAGCAGCCCACCGAACGAACCCATCACGGCGACACCGTGGTCGACGACTACGAATGGCTGCGCGCCAAGGAGGATCCGGCTGTCCTCGCGCACCTGCACGAGGAGAACGCCTACACGAAGGCGCGCACCGAGAAGCTGGGCCTGCTGCAGGAGCAGATCTTCGAGGAGATCAGGAACCGCACCCAGGAGACCGACCTCAGCGTTCCCCGCCGTGAGGGCGACTGGTGGTACTACACCCGCACGGTCGAGGGCAGCCAGTACGGGATCCACTGCCGCGCCCCGATCAGCTCGCCCGACGACTGGACTCCGCCCGTGCTCGAAGGGGATGCATCCGTTCTCCCCGGAGAGCAGATCCTGCTCGACGACAACGCGGAGGCCGCAGATCAGGAGTTCTACTCCCTGGGCAGCTTCGACGTGTCGACCGACGGCAGCACCCTGCTCTACGCGACCGACCTCGAGGGCGATGAGCGCTACACGATCCGGCTGCGTTCCCTGGCTCCGGATGCCGCGGGCGACGAGTTCGGAGACGTCATCCCGAACACCTCGTCCGGTGCACTCTTCGACCCGAGCGGCCGCTACCTCTTCTACGCCACTGTCGACGACGCCTGGCGACCCGACACCATCTGGCGGCACGAGATCGGAACGCCGCAGTCGGCCGACGTCTCGGTGTTCCACGAGCCCGACGAGCGCTTCTGGATCGGCGTCGGCCTCACCCGCAGCCGCCAGTACCTCGTGATCGAGGCCGGGTCGAACGTGACCACCGAGATCCACCTGCTGCCGGCATCCGACCCGACGGGCGAGTTCTCCGTGGTCTGGCCCCGGGTCGACGGCGTCGAGTACGATGTCGAGCACGCGATCGTGAACGGCCACGACAGGCTGCTCATCGTGCACAACGACGGGGCTGTGAACTTCGAGCTCGTCAGTGTCGCGGCATCCGACCCCCAGGGCGATCGGCGGATGCTGCTCCCCCACGATCCGGCCGTGAGGCTGGAGAGCGTCGATGCGTTCCGCGACTTCGTGTCGGTGGAGTACCGCCGTGACGGCCTGCCGCGCGTGGCCGTGGCGCGCATCCCCGACGCGACGCACGACGACGCCTTGCACGAGCTCGGCTGGGACGAGCCGCTCTTCGCCGTGGGCACCGGCTCCAACCCCGAGTGGACGCAGCCGACCCTGCGCCTCGGCTACACCAGCTTCGTGACGCCGTCGACCGTCTACGACTACGTCGTGGCCACCGGCGAGCGCCGCCTGCTCAAACAGCAGCCCGTGCTCGGCCACTACGACGCGAGCCTGTTCGAGCAGCGCCGCGAGTGGGCGACGGCGGCGGACGGCACCCGCATCCCGATCTCGCTCGTGTACCGCCGCGACCTGGTGACGCCCGGTGAGCCCGCCCCGACCCTCTTGTACGGTTACGGCTCCTACGAGCACTCGATCGACCCTGGATTCGGCATCCCCCGGCTCAGCCTGCTCGACCGCGGCATGATCTTCGCCGTCGCCCACGTGCGCGGCGGAGGCGAGATGGGCCGGCTCTGGTACGAGAACGGCAAGAAGCTGCACAAGCGCAACACCTTCACCGACTTCGTCGATGCGGCGAAGCACCTCATCGAGGGCGGCTACACCTCGCCGTCCCAGCTCGTCGCCCAGGGCGGCAGCGCCGGCGGACTGCTCATGGGCGCCGTGGCGAACATCGCACCGAAGTACTTCTCCGGCATCCTCGCCGAGGTGCCCTTCGTCGACCCGCTGACGTCGATCCTCGATCCGTCGCTTCCGCTCACAGTGATCGAATGGGACGAGTGGGGCAACCCTCTCGACGACGAGGAGGTGTACCACTACATGAAGTCGTACTCCCCGGTCGAGAACGTGCATCAGGTGCACTACCCGCGCATCCTCGCCGTCACCAGCCTCAACGACACCCGCGTGCTGTACGTGGAGCCGGCCAAGTGGGTGGCTCGCCTCCGAGAGGTCGGGGCGGATGCGCTGCTCAAGGTCGAGATGGCGGCCGGCCACGGCGGCGTCTCGGGTCGCTACAGCGCCTGGCGGGAGCGCGCGTTCGCCTACGCCTGGGTCATCGACGCTGCGGGCGCGCACCCCAGCGGGGAGTAGGCGGGACGGCTTGCTCGATGGCCCGCCACCGTATGAAGGCACCCGGATCGGCTACGCCCCGGAATCCCGGGCCCGGGTCGGCGGATTCCTTCACGCGGTGGGCGGATTGCCTTCACACGGCGGAGCGTCGCGCGCTCAGGCGCCCCAGTGCCGCGGCATCTCCAGCCCGGCCGGCAGCCGCGTCGACGCGTCGCCCCGCGCCGAGGCCACCTGCGGCCCGGTGAGGAACAGCGCCGCCGAGAGGTCGGCGCCTCCGAGGTCGGCGTCCCGCAGGTCTGCGCCGATCACATCGGCCCCCGTGAGGTCGGCACCACGCAGGTCCGCTGCGATCAGATAGGCGCCACGCAGGTTCGCACCGCGCAGATCGGCACCGCGGAGCTTCGCGCCCATGAGGTCGGCGCCGCGTCCGGCTCGCGGATGCGGGTCCCGGCCGGCCAGCGCATCCGCCCGCACCAGCTCACTCACCTGCACCAGAATCGCGTTGACCCGCGCCCAGTGATCGTTCACGTCGAGCGCGAGCAGGGCATCCGGAATTCCCATAGTCAGAGTCTCGGTCTCGGCGATCATGGCAACGATCTCGGAACCGCTGCCGGATGCCGCGCCTCGGCCGCCGGCGAGCGACCCAGCCCGCGCCCTCGCCTCGACCAGGTACCAGAGCAGCTCGTGCAACTCCTTCATCACTCCGAACGAAGCGAACATCGCCGAGGCTGTCGAGCGATCCGCACGCCAGCTGCGCCCGCCGAAGGTCTGCTGCGAGATGTGCTGGCCGGCACCGAAGCAGTCGTACACGGTGCAACCGCGGAAGCCGATCTCGCGCAGCTCTGCGTGCACTCCGCAACGGTAGTCGTCCTGCAGGTTCGGGCACGGGTCGCCGGCGCTCTTGTCGATCGCGAAGTCAGCGGATGCCACGAAGTTGAGCGCAACGCAGCACAGCGCGAAGCAGTTCGCGCAATCGGCGCGCAGCGCGCTGCGATCGGTCAGCGGAAGCAGGTCGGGCACGCGATCCAGCCTAACGACCGCACCTCGGCGGCGGCTGGCGCGGACTGGGCGGGGGCTCGATGGCGCGGCGGGTGCAGGAACCCCCGCCGGGCCATCGGAACCCCGCCGAGCGGGCCGAATGCTCGGCGGTCAGGCCTTCAAGCGCAGGCGACGCGTGTTGGCCGCGGCCTTCTCGTTGACCTCCACGACGTCGGACCGCGACGCGATGAAGTCGGAGAAGGACTTGAAGCCGAGGGGCTTCTCCTTGAACGCAGGATCCATGCGGATCATCTGGTTCTTCACCTCCGAGGTGAACGCCCACTCCTCGTCGTTGGAGCGGGTGTGCACCAGGCGCAGCGCGCGCACGAGCAGGTCGGTCGCGGCCTTCTGCGTGGTGGCGGGGTCGACGGGCGCCTCATCGAGGTCCTCGTCGAGCGCCGAATCGAGCGGCTCGAGCGGGTGCGAGAACTCAGGTGTGGTCGTCGGCTTGCGCTTCGGTCCACTCTCGGAGGCGGGGGCGGATGCCGCACCGGATGCGCCGGCATCGGCCTTGGCTGCGGCATCCGTCGACTTCGCCCGACGGGATCCGGCCTTCGCCTTCGTGGCGGGTGCGGCCTGGGCCGCATCCGTTGCCGGAGCCTCTGCGGGAGCAGCAGCGGCTGTTGGGGCGGCTGCCACCCGCGGCGGGGCCACCCAGCGCTCGATGCCCGGGAGGTCGTCGTAGTCGGAGAACTCGTCGCAGGCGGCCATGAGGGCGCGGCTGGTGGCACCGGCGACACCGATTCCGATCACGTGCCGGCCGAGCCGGCGGGCGCGCTGGGCGAGGGCGATGTAGTCGGAGTCGCCGGCGACGATCACCACGTGGGTCACGTCGGGCAGGCGGAAGAGGTCTTCGACCACGTCGACGGCGAGACGGATGTCGGCACCGTTCTTTCCGGCGAGAGTGGTCGTGAACATCTGGGTGAGGTCGATCGCGCGGTCGATGAGCTGCTTCTGGTACGCCGCGTTCACGCGCTGCGACCAGTCGGCGTAGGCGCGGCTGACCACGATGGAGCCGAAGGAGGAGGCGTAGTCGATGACGGCGCCGACGTCGACCTTGGCCTGCTGCAGGCGGCCGGAGACCTCGTCCGTTCCGCCGGAGACCACCTCGTGCGTACGGGCGCGGTCGCGGGTGAAAGCGGCCTTGCCGAACATCTGGTTGTACCGGGAGATGACGATGTTGTCGAAGTCGATGTAGACGGCGACGCGGGGAGTCTGGGGTTCTGCCATGTGCCCCATCATCCTCGGTATCGCGGCGGCCCGCTCTCCGTGGGGGTGCTCCGCTCGCCGGTTGCGGCCGCTCGAGGGCCGCAACGGACGTCGTTCCTGGCCACTTGTGGTCGCTTCGAGCGTCGCGAAGCGACCACAGGTGGCGAGCGGGTGCACTCCCCGCTCGCTGAGGCCCCGACGTGGACCGCGGTCGAAGCGCCCACCGATTGTGCCACCGGATGAAGCAGCCTGATGCGCGTCGCGCGATCGCTGGGGTCATCCCTCAGCAAGCGGCACTGCGGGACGACGTCGGCAATGGAGTCGACCTACAGCAGGATGTCGCCCGGCTCGGTGAGCTCGCGCCAGCCTCCGGCGGCGATGGACTGCGGCATCCGGTCGGCCGCGATCAGCTCGTCGAGGTCCAGCCCCGTCGCCGCCGCGATGTCGGCGATCGGCACCTGGAAGGTGCGGTACGGCCCGAGCAACGGGGGCTCCCCGGCGACGCGCAGGATGCGCTCGGCCTCGTGGTCGCGCACCAGCGCCGACTGGTCGAGGATGAAGCCGGCGGCGAAGAGCTCGGAAGCGGCATCCGTCGTCGACACCCACGCCACCACCTTCCAGAAGCGCAGCGGAATCCGGATGCCGCGATACGGCGGATCGTCTGGCCCCAGCACCGGCGCCGTGAACACGCTGAGCTTCAGCTCGTTGACGCTCGCGAACGTGAACACGTGGTCCTCGAGGCCCAGCCACAATTGCTTGCCCTGGTTGAACGTCGCGGCCTGCGGGGCCGCATTCGTGAAGTGGAACGTGTCCGACTCGGCCGTGTCGGCATCCGGCCCCCAGACCGGATCCCGACGACGCACCAGATGCCCGCGGTCGAGATCGTTGCTCGCGTATACGGCCGGCCCGGTCTGCCAGTCGACCGGGACGCGCTCGTCGAAACGCCAGTCGTCGCCGCGCGGCACGTCGACGATGGCTGATCCGTCGATATTCACACCGGTCACGCGGGCAAGTCGACGCTCCCGATCGAGGTCGACCGTGAAGTGAACGTAATCGAGGATGGCCGACTCGGCCTCGGCGGATGCTGCAGTCTCCGACTCGACGGCGGCCGGGGTCGGGAACGGAACGGGAACGGCGAGGAAGTCCGGATCGAAGCCCATGACCCCAGCCGACCACGGACCGCCGACAGCGCACAAGGGCCCGCCCGGGAACGGCAGGCGACGCGACCGACGTCACCGCGGGCCGGCACCCACCGACGCGAACCACGGCAGCACCTTCGGAACTGCCCGCAGTGCGACCTCTCCGTGCCCCGTGTCGGCGATCTCGTCGTAGACCACGACGACGCCGAGCGCGCGCTCCCGGTGCACGAAGTCGCTCGTGAGGTCGGGGTGCACGAGTGTGTCAGTGAGGCCCTGGGCCACGAACAGCGGCACGGGAAGTGCCGTGGCGCCCGGGGTGTTCTCGGCGAGCATGGTCTTCCACGGTTCGGTGGTGGCCGGATCGGCCGTGAGGTACTTCCCGATCAACGGGGTCGCGATGGCGTGCAGCTCCGTGTTCTGTCCGAACAGGCAGAGCTTCGCCATGGCGGGAACCGCTTCTGCGCCGGCCGGGGTGAGGATGGCGGAGAGCTGCGCATCCGGAGTCGACGGCCCGTAGACCGAGTTGAAGGCCGCGAAGGCGTACGCCGAGATCGTGACGCCCGAGACCGTGCCGATGTCGGCGTTCATGAGCGAGCCGAGGTCGGTGGCCGGCGCCGCGACGGCGACCGCCTCGAGCGAGAGCTCCGGGGCGTACTCCGCCGCCATCTGCCCGGCGAACAGGGCGGCGTGCCCGCCCTGCGAGTGACCCCAGAGCACGAGGCGATCGCCCGCGCCGGTGGGCAGCGCTCGCGCCGCGCGCGCAGCGTCGAGCAGGTTGCCGCCCTCGGTGGCGCCGATGAGATAGGAGTCGGGCCCGGCGGCGCCCATTCCGGAGTAGTCGGCTGCGACCACGACATAGCCGGCATCGAGGAAGTCGCCCAGGCCTTCGATCAGGAGGAAGGGATCGACGCCGACGGATGGCGCACACCGCTGGGCCGCCCCGGTCGTCGGATGCCCCCACGACACGATCGTGCGGCCGCCCGGCGGCGCGGTTCCGACCGGAGCGACGACCACGCCCGAGGTGAGGATGTCGTGACCCAGCGCATCCGTCGAGTGATAGAGCACGCGCCAGGCCTCGGAGCCGGCGGGCGCACTGAGCAGGCGCTCGGAGCGCAGGACGGTTCCGGGAGGAGCGGATGCCTCGGAGCCCGTCGTGCGATAGAAGGCCGGTGCCTGCCACTCCTCGATGAGACCCGCGTCGACGCGCCGATCGATGGTGAAGGTGAAGACGGCGATGACCGTGGCGACGAGGGCGGCGAGCACGGGGACGACCCAGCGCCGCCGGCGACGGGACCGCGTGACATCGGGAGGCTCAGCCACACCCGCACTGTACCGTGGCCGTCCGCCGCCTGGCACGCGGCGTTCGCGCACCAGGAACAGGCGTGATCGACCCGAGACGATCTTGGTTGTCCCTTCAACCAATCGGATAGAATCGCGGCATGGTCGATCCCCGCCCCGTGACCGCCCCGCGCATGAGCGCGGCTGAGGAAGCGGCGTGGGTCCGCCTGATCGCGGTGACCGAGCTCCTACCCGGCGCGCTCGACGCCCAGCTGCTCCGCGACGCCAGACTCACGCACTTCGAGTACCGCGTGCTCATGGTGCTGGCGGACTCGGAGAACCAGACGTCGGGCATGACCAGGCTTGCGTCGCATACGAACTCCACGCTCCCGCGGTTGTCCCATGTGGTCCGCCGCCTCGAGGACCGTGCCCTCGTCGAGCGCTTCCCCTGCCCTGAGGACCGTCGAGCCACGAACGCCCGATTGACGGATGCCGGTCGCGCAGTGTTCGCGGAGGCCGGCCCCGGTCACATCGAGACGGTGCGGGACTTCGTGCTCGACGCCCTCTCGCCCGAGCAGCTCGACCAGCTCTACGCCATCAGCGGGTCGCTCCTCGGCCGCCTCGATCCCGAGGGCAGAATGACCGCAACGTCGTGCAGCCGGGCGCCGGCATCCGTCTGACAACACACGCCCCTTGCACGAAATCAGGCTGAATCGGCCTGTTTCCAAGAATTTCTGCGATTCCGGCCAGTTTTTCGGCCGCCGCCAGAACTCCCTACGACACCCCTCCGATCCCCGTCATTCCGGGGATGCACGGTGATGAGACCGGGCGGATGCGACATCCGGATTCGGATGACATTCACAGGACAACATGAGGTTTCGTTCAGAGAGCGTGTGCAGACTGTCGACTTCGCCCGGGCGCCCCCGCCCGAGGAACGAAAGATTCAGGCCCGCGCCAGCCAGTGTGCCGCGCGAACCGCTGAGTGAAAGTCATACGAAACCTGTTCTCCTCAACGAAAACCCGTACGTCCGCCTCGAAGTCGGGGGCGCACAACGCCTCCTCTCGAACCTCCATCTGGCACCGCGGCCGTGTGCCCATCCTCACCGCCGGCGCCATCGTCGCCGTCGGAAGCATGGTCGGAACCGGCTTCGTGCTGCAGTCGGCCGTGACCGCTCAGAATGAGCGCAACGTCGCCACCGCCGCCTTCGCCCAGAGCACCGGCCTCCACTCGGAGCAGCTCGGCACACACGGCGGCATCCTCGAGGCCCAGGCCACGAAGTCGGCCACGGTGACGCTCGCGAACGCCAAGGCCACCGTCGCCGCAGCGAAGGACAAGACCGACGCCAGCACCCTGTCGACGCAGGTCGCAGCCCTCGGCCACTACGAACTGCTCGCTCCCCAGCGGGTGTTCGAGCTGGTCGACGACATCTCGGCCGAGGCGCACAAGGTCGCCGCCGCAACCGCCGAGGTGGACCGCATCGCCGCAGAGAAGGCTGCCGCAGAGGCCGCCGCCGCCGCTGAGGCGGCAGCCGCAGCCGCCGAGGCGGCCGCCGAAGAAGCCAGTGCGTCGACCGAGACCGCCTCGAGCGGATCGCGCCCGTCGGCTCCCTCGAACCCGAGCGAGGCGCAGGCCATCGCCCGCGACATGATGGCGGCTCAGTACGGCTGGGGCGACGACCAGTTCGGATGCCTCGTTCCGCTCTGGGCCAAGGAGTCCGGCTGGAACGCCAACGCCTACAACGCATCGAGCGGCGCCGGCGGCATCCCGCAGGCGCTGCCCGCCAGCAAGATGGCGTCGGCCGGGGCGGACTGGGCCACGAACCCGGCCACCCAGATCAGTTGGGGACTCGGTTACATCGCCGGCCGCTACGGCACGCCGTGCGCCGCCTGGGACACCTCCGAAGCGCAGGGCTGGTACTGATCCAGCGCCGCAGCGCCTTCGCAGCGCCAGCGGCATCCGCTGCCTGAGAACAGGCCCGATCGACTGATTCCTCCGGGAACAGGCCGATCGGGCCTGTTCTCGTCTGTGGGCCTGCTGTCGCGCCGCAATCAGACGGAACACAGCCAGGCGGACGTTTACAGGATCAGCACTCCGATGGCGCCCGTGCAAGCGGCATCCGTGTCCTGATCCTGTAGACGTCCCTCCCTGTGACGGCTACGAGCGCGAGCGCATCACCACGCGGACGGCCCCGGCGGCACCACCACGGGCGGGCGGTCGTCGCAGGTGATCGTGTTCGGCAGCTCCCACGGCGCCAGCCACGGACCCGTCGTGCCGCCGCCGTCATTGCCGCCCAGGTCGACGAGGGAGAACTCCGACCCCGCCGGCGTGAAGTGGAAGGTGCCGCAGTTGTTGACGCCCACGGCACCCACGTTGCGGGCGTCCACGTTCTCGAATGTCGCGCTCCCCGCCGCCCGGGCGCTCAGCACCGACGTTCCGGTGCCGTCGACCCTGATGTCGGCGAAGTGCAGGTTAGTGACCGAGTAGAGGTCCTTCACCGGCCAGTCGGCCACGACCATGATCGCGTTGTAGGTGTTGTCGAGGAAGTGGTCGCCCACGACCTGGATATCGGCGTCGATGTTCTTCTCCAGTGCGTAGACCCAGATGGCGCCGAGCCCGATGTTCCAGTTGAGCTCGTAGGTTCCCGCGCGCACCGTGGTGTTGTCGGTGATCCAGAGGTGACCCGTGAACGCCTCGGCTCCGAACCGCGACCCGACCTGGATGGCGCTGCCCTCGCGGATCGGATCGGCGATCAGGTTGTTCGACACGGTGTTGTCGGTTCCGCCGTAGATGGCGATGCCGTTCGCGAGAGTCGGCGTCTGCACGGTGTTGTGGTCGAAGGTGTTGCCGGCATTGCCCACCTTCTCCGACCACATCGCCAGGCCGTCGTCGCCGGTGTTGCGCACGAAGTTGTTCGCCACCGTGGAGTTCGTGACTCCGGTGTGGAAGTTCAGTCCGTCGGCGATCTGGTCGACGATCACGTTGTTCGTGATCGACACGTTCGTCATCGGTCCGTCGAGCCAGATGCCCACCTTGGTGTGCTGGATGTACAGACCGTCGATCGACGAATCGCTGAGCGCACCGCCGATTCCGTTCACCTGGTCGGTGTCGATGCGCTCGCGCACGTCGCCCTGGATGGCGAAGCCCGACAGGTGCACGTTGCGGCTGCCTCCCACCGAGGCATCCTTTCCGTAGAAGCCGACTCCGGTGTGCACCGATCCGTCGGGAGTCGGCGTCGACAGCGCGACCTCCTTGCCTCGGATCGTCGTGTACCAGCTGCCGGCACCCTCGATGGTCACGTCGTCGACGATGATGTGCCGGTTCACCTGGTAGACGCCCGGCGGCACGTAGACCTTCAGCCGGTGCTTCTTGGCGAACGCGATGGCCTTGTCGAAGGCCGCTGCCGAGTCCTTCTTGCCGAGGGGGTCCGCGCCGAACAGCAGCACGTTCGCCGCCACGAGTCGCACGTGCGGAAGGGCGACCTTCTCGCTGTCGAGCAGATCGATCACGGTGACGGATGCCGCACTGCCCGCAGGCGCCGTGAGCCGCACGACGTCGCCCGCCTTGTACGTCTTGCCGAGGAGCAGCCGCTGCTCGTCGAAGAAGTGCATGGGACGGAACGGCGTCGAGATCGTCGGCGTCGGCGTCGTCGCAGACGGAACGCAGGCGCACTCGGTGATCCACCAGTCCGGATGGAGAAGACCGGCCTGCGGGTCGTTCGTGAACGGGTACTGGTTGTACAGCCAGGAGTACTGCGACGTGAGCGTCATGGTGCGCTTCGCGCCGCCGTTCACGGTGACGGCGAGCGGTGCCGTGATGCCGCCACCGGTGGCCGAGTCGGGGAGGCTGTAGCGCACGGTGATCGCGTTCGCGGCCTTCGGCAGCGTGAACTCCACGTACTGGCCGGGTGTCAGGGACACCGCGCTGCGCCCCGACGCCTCGGCGGCCAGCGTGTAGGCCGTGCGATCGGCGGCCACGAGCGACCCCGAGGTGGTGGCGTTCTCAGCCTCCTGCTCACTGAAGGCGACGGCGGCGCCCCGGCCGGCGACCAGTGACGGATCGAGCGCCGCACGAGTGACGACGGGCGGCGGGGCGGATGCAGCCGCGCCGACTGCCGCCGTCGCCGACCCTGCTCCGGCCACGGTCAGTGCCGCCGTGGTCACGAGCGCCGCGATCATCGAGATCGCCACCCGCCCCGGCGGCCGTCGCGTGGCCACGCTCGCTGTGCTGGATCCGTTCCGTGTCATCGTCGACTCGTCTCTCGAAGTGGTGCGCTGCAGTGGGCACCGGCGTGCTGGGCACATGCGGTAATGAGGCCGACCCTACGAGGGCGGCATCCGACGCACAAGGGTCTGTGAGGAAATGTCAACTGTTTGACCAGTTCTTGCGTGAACGCGCGCACGGGCTTGCAGGGAGCGTCGCAAGCCGTCGCGCAAGAGCCCACAATGCATTGCCCTGCGACACGGGAAGGCGGATAGTGGAGGCCACCGGCACGGCCGGTATCGCATCGGCCGCCGATCCCCCTCCCGGGAGGCATGTATGCGCGTCAGCACCGTGCGTTCACTCGCCGTCGCGGCGTTGACCGTCGCCGTCGTCGCCGGATGCGCTCCGACCAGCCAGGATGCCGAGCCCCCGTCGGCGACGATCGCCACCGACGCACCGACCACGGCCACGACGGGCCCTCCTCCCGACGACGGCGGAAACGGCGATGGCGACGTGGCCATCGAGTTGGCGCAACTCCCGATCGGCGGTGGCTCGGCACAGGATCCTGCCGATCCCGCTCGGCAGTGCGTCGACGTCAGCTGGATCGCGCAGAGCGGGGAGGGCGTTCCCGTCGGCATCGTGGTCAGGGTGACGGGTGCAAGCTTCTCGCCGCCGATCTTCGATGTCGTCGACGGCTGCGCCGGTGACGCCCCATCGTGCCTCGGCTACACCTTCGACGCCACGGCGCAGAACTGCGTGCTCGCCGTCGTCGGAAACGGGGCGGTCTTCGACCCTGGCGCCCTCGACAGGCCCACGGTGAGCCTCGCCGGCTCGGCCGAGTGCGACGACCCCGGCTCCCAGGAATGCTCCGCCTTCGTCGCGGGCGTGCAGGCTGACCCGAACGTCGCGATCCCGCTCGAGTTCCCGCCCGAGGGCGGCACTCCCCCGGGCGACGACACCACGACCGACGTCGAGGCCCCGTCCGGCGACGACAGCGGCGCGGGCGAATGATGGCGGCACGGGCGACACCTCTCGATGCGACGACACCCGACCCACCCGAGGGCGCGCGCTTCGAGCGCTGGATCGGATTCCTCGGCAATGTGATAGCACCGGCCACGCTCATCGGAGCCCTGCTGTTCTACTTCGGCTACGTCTCCTCCCGAGCGCAGTACGACTACTTCGGCGTCGACGTCGACGTCATCGGGCTCGGCACCCAGGACTACGTGATGCGCAGCCCGCAGCCTCTCCTCGTTCCCCTGCTCGTGTTCGTGCTGCTCGGCGGCGGCCTGGTCGCCGTGCACGCAGGCGTCATGCGCCGCAGCGACCGTCCGGGCTTCGGGCGACGGATGCGGCGAGTCGTCGTGGCCGGCCTGATCGTGCTGGCCGTCGGGGTGATCCTGCTGCTGCTCTACCCTGTCGTCGGCAGTTGGCCCCTCTACCCGCTCGTCACGCCGCTCGTGATCGCGGCGGGCGGTGGCAGCGCCGCCTACGCGCTCGCCGCGCTGCGCCCACGCCCGCGCCTGGCGCTCGTGGTCCTGCTCTGGCTCGCCGTCGCCGCTGCACTGTTCTGGGCCACAGCCACCATCGCCCAGTGGTCGGGCCGCGGAATCGCCCAGGCACAGGCGCGGGACCTCGGTCGCCTGCCGAGCGTCATCATCGACACGCAGCAGCGCCTCTTCCTGCCCACCGAGGCCGGGGTCGATGAACTCGAGCTGCCAGATTCCGCCGAGGAGAAGTTCCGCTACCGCTACTGGGGGCTTCGGCTGCTCATCGTCGGCGACGACAGGATGTTCCTCGTGCCCGACGCGTGGAGCAATCGCGACACCACGCTGGTGGTTCCGCTCGACGGATCGTCGAGGGTGCAGTTCCAGTTCCGCAACGACGCACCCCGCTGATGCGCGCGCAGACCGGAGTAGCGTGGCGCCCATGACCGACACCAACCTCCCCGACGACACCAGCCCCGACGACCGCGACTTCGCCGACGACCCCGAGGTGCAGGCGAAGCTGCGCAAGGAGAACGACAAGGACCTCGGCGTCGACCCGTTCTTCGACGGCGCGAACATCACCGAGAGCGACGGGCCGGTCCTCTAGGCCGCGCCCCAGCGCGGCTCGTCCGCTCCGCGTCCCAACTCTCTACGCACCCGGCCCCGTGATGATCGCGCGGATCTCCTCGACGGGCAGCTTCGGCACGCGATCCGTGCTCAGCAGTCCGTTGGTCTCCTGCAGGGTGTCGGCCAGTTGCGTGTAGCAGAACCCGGCCAGCACCTCGCTCTCGTGGATCGCTCCGAGCAGCGACCCCAGCCGCTGTCGGAAGTCGTCAGGAGAGGTCGCCGCCGTGTAGCCCCACGCGTCGTCCACGCGTTCGACGTCGAAGGAGATGCCGCCGAACTCGGTGAGCATCACGGGCGCGGCGCTGACGTCGCCGCTCAGCACCAGCACGCGTCCCGCCGGGCCGATGCCGTCGACCATCGCTTCGATCGCTGCGCGATCCCTGTAGCGAGTCCGCATCACCTCGGCTGATCCCTCGTAGTCGTGGATGGCGAGGATGTCGGTGTCGACCTGCTCCCACCCGTCGTTCGAGACGACAGGGCGGGTCGGATCGAAGGCCTTCGTCAGCTCGACGAGCGCACGTGCATAGTGCCGCATCCGCGAGTCATGAGCGATGTGCTGAACGCCCCAGCTCTCGTTGAGCGGCACCCACGTGACGATCGACGGATGCGAGTAGTCGCGCTGCATGACCTCGAGCCACTCGCGCACCAGCCGCGAGGCCGAGGTCGGGGTGTACGTGAAGCTCGCCGGCGACTCACCCCAGACGAGAAGACCCAGCCTGTCGGCCCAGAACAGGAACCGGGGGTCCTCGAACTTCTGGTGCATCCTGGTGGCGTTGAATCCCAGATCCTTGATGATCTGGGCCTCGGCACGCAAGGCGTCGGCCGACGGAGCCGCGAGGTTGGAGTCGGGCCAGTAGCCCTGGTTGAGAACTGAGCGAACGTAGTACGGCCGCTCGTTGAGGAGGAAACTGCCACGGGCGACGGTCGCGGTGCGCAGTCCCAGGTAGGAAGCCACCGCGTCGGTCGACTCCTCGGAGGCCAACGTGATCGTGGCATCGATCAGGCGCGGGTGCTCAGGCGACCATAGCAACTCCTCGTACGACTGGCCGTTGGTCTGCGCGGGCAGTGGCACCACGATCTCGAGCTCCGCCCCGGCCGCGCGGGTGGACGCGCGGCCGATGAGCGCGCCCTCGAAGCTCAGCTCGACACCGATGTCCGTATCGGCGGCCGGGGCGACCGAGAGGCCGATGCGCGCGTGCACCTGGGCGGTGACGGGGTCGCTGGACCAGTGCACCCACGTGATCGACACAGGGGGTACCGACTCAAGCCACACGGGCTGCCAGATCCCGGTGGTGCGGTGGTACCAGATGACATGCGGCTGTTCCCGCCAGTCCTGCTTGCCTCGCGGCTGGGCGACATCGACGGGGTCGTCCTCGACCCGCACGACGATGGTGTGCTCCACGCCCGCAGTTCCGGCGTCGGGTCGCAACGCATCGGTGATGTCGAACGAGAACGGCGTGTGGCCGCCCTCGTGGCTGCCGACCTGAGCACCGTCGACCCAGACCCGCGCCCTGTAGTCGACGGCTCCGAAGTGCAGCAGCATCCGTCGGCCGGCAGTGTGTCCGGCCTCGATGAAGTCGGCCTCCGTCACCGTCGAGCGATACCAGACGACGCGGTGGAAGGACGTGTCGTTGATGCCGGATGCCGCGGACTCCGGCGGGAACGGCACCGTGATGGTGCGCTCGAAGGATGCAGCCAGAAACCAGCGCTCGGCGAGGCCGACGTTGTCATCGTCGAATGCGAAGTCCCACTCGCCGCAGAGATCGCTCCAGCTCCGGCGCACGAGCTGCGGCCGCGGGTAGACGCCGTCCTGCTCGCTCGCCGGCGGGAGGAGGGAATGGTCTGCGTTGATCATGCCGACTAGCATGCCTCAGATTTGCAGCGCTGTAAAACACCAATCCCCAACCGGGTCACGACACGGCAGGAGCGCTCTCCCTGAACACGAGGTCGTAGCCGACGAGCTCGTGACGCCCGACACCCGCGAAACCGCCCATGCGCTCGACGAGCAGGCTCACCGCCCGCTCGGCCAGTGCCTCGAGGTCGGGAGCGACTGTCGTGATGCTCGGGAACGTGACCGCGCTCATCTGGATGTTGTCCCAGCCCGTGATCGCGACGTCCTCGGGAACGCGCAGCTGCCGCTCGCGCAACGCGCGCAGGGCCCCGATCGCCGCGAGGTCATCGCGACAGACCAATCCGTCGACGCGCAGCCCCGCATCCAGCGCCTCGCCGACCCCGGCGACTGCGCCGGCAGCCGAGATCGATTCGCTGGCGACCAGCAGTGCGGGGTCGGCGACGAGGCCCGACGACTCCAGTGCGTGCTGGTATCCCATGATGCGTTGAGCGGACGTGGCCGACAGTCCGGACCGCTCGTGGCCCACGAAGCCGATGCGGCGCCGCCCGAGCTTCACGAGGTGCAATGTCGCGTCCCTCGCGGCAGCGACGTTGTCGATCATGACCCTGTCCATGCTGAGGGGGGCCGCCCCCTCCCCCAACGTGACCATCGGGATATCGGTGCGGTGCCGGGCGATCTCGGTCGACGACATCACGCTCGGCTGGAAGATCACGCCGTCGACCATCCCCGCCTCGGAGCTCGCCACGACGGCCCGTTCGCCCTCCAGGGTTGCGTCGGTCTCCTCGAGCAGCACGCGGTAGCCGTGGCGGGCGGCCACACTGGACACCACCCTCGCGAGCTCGGCGAAGTACGGAATGCTGACCGCTGCGAACGCCAGGGCGATGAGGCCGGTCTTCCCCGTGGCCAGGCGGCGGCCCATCATGTTGGGGCGATAGCCGAGCTCGTCGATGGCCGCCTGCACCTTCTGGCGCGTCTTACTGCTCACGTGCTCGTAGTCGTGCACCACATTGGAGACGGTCTTCATCGAGACACCGGCCAGGTCGGCGACATCCTGCAAGCGGATTCCAGCCATCGATTTCCCTCCGGAGCGACCCGCATCCGGCGATCGCCGCGGTCTGGCACGACTCTATCGCCCGACGCACCCACGTCGATCGAAGAAACGCAAGCGCCTTGACATCAAACTTCTAGCGCTGTAAATTTCCCGATGTCGACAGGCGCTTCCGCGTCGGTGACCCGTTCGGCCACAGCCGGGCAGATACTCAAAGGAGAGCAATCGCATGAACAAGCCATGGGCACGGCGCGCGATCGGAGCGGGCATCGCGCTCGCGATCGGCGTCGCACTGACCGGCTGCGGATCGTCGGGCGGCGGGAGCACCTCCGTCTCGGGCGACGGAGAATACACCGGTCCCAAGGTCGACATCTCGTTCTGGAACGGATGGACCGGCGGCGCGGCCCCGGTCCTGGTTCCCAAGCTGATCGAGAAGTTCAACGCCGAGCACGACAACATCGTGGTCAAGAACGTGCCGCAGGAATGGGCGGACATCACCTCGAAGATGCCGCTGGCCATCAAGGCAGGCAAGGGACCTGATGTCGCCGTACTGCACGGAGACGACCTCGCCACCTACGCAGCCCAGAAGCTGCTCCTGCAGAGCGACGACATCGTCGCGAGCCTCGGCTACACGGCCGAGGACTTCCCCAAGGGAGTCTTCGACAAGGGCAACTACAAGGACGCCCAGTATGCCGTGCCGTGGAGCGTGACGCCGCTGGGTCTCTACGTGAACAAGGACGTGGCGGCCAAGGGTGGCGTCACCGAGATCCCCACCGACAAGGCCTCGTACACGGCAGCACTGGAGGCCCTCAAGGGTGCCGGAGTCCAGGGTGAATGGGTGGACGGATACGTGTTCACGGGAACCTTCGAGTTCCAGTCCCTGGTCTGGCAGTTCGGCGGCGAGCTCTACAACGAGGATGTCACCGAGGCGACCTTCAACTCCGAGGCCGGCGTCGAGGCTCTCACCTGGATGACCGACCTCGTCGCCGACGGGTACAGCCCCGCCAACGTCGCCCAGGACGGCAACATCAAGGGACTGCTCGCCGGGCAGACCGCCTACAACTGGAACGGCGTCTGGCAGACCACGAACTCCGCGTTCGAGGGACTGAACTGGGAGGCCGCCCCCGTTCCGCAGATCGGAACGGAGAAGGCCGTGTGGTCGAGTTCCACCCACTGGGTCTTCCCGGCCAACAAGGGCCAGGACGAGAACAAGACCGCGGCGGCTGCCACGTTCGTGAAGTGGATGAACGACAACTCCGCCGGATGGGCGGAGACGGGCGAGCTCCCCGCAGACAACACCGTGCGGGATGACCCGGCCCTGCTTGAGAAGTACCCGAACCTGAAGCCGTTCATGGACCAGCTCGACTACGCCCACTACGAGACCGTCGCCCCCGGCATCTCCGAGGCGAACGCCGAGATCACGACGGCCTTGAACAACGCCCTCACGGGCAAGAAGACTCCGAAGGAGGCTCTGGACGACGGCGCCGACAAGGTGAACCAGATCTTGAAGCAGAACCAGGCGAAGTACGGTGAGTAACCTCATCACCACTGCGGCGGTCGCCCCTCAGCGCGAAGGCGCTGGGGGGCCGGCCCCCGTGCGGGCGAACGGCCGCCCGGCCGCCCGCCGCCGCAAGACGCTCATCGCCTATCTCTTCCTGGCGCCCTTCCTGATCCTGTTCATCGCCTTCGTCGCGGCTCCCGCAGTGTTCGGTCTCTGGATGAGCCTCACCGACTGGAGCCCGTTCCGCGACGTTCAGCACTTCGTGGGGCTGCAGAACTACATCGACCTGTTCGGAGCCGCAGGGTCGGACTTCTGGCGTTCCATGGGCGCCACCGCCATCTTCGTCGTCGGCAGCGTGCCCCTCCTGATCATCGTTCCGCTGCTGGTGGCGATCCTGCTCAACCAGCGCATCCGCGGGTCCGCGACGTTCCGCACCATCTTCTTCGCGCCCTACGTGCTGGGTGTCGCCGTGATCGGCCTCGTCTGGGGATACATCCTCGACACGCAGTCCGGCATCCTCAACCACCTGCTGGGACTGATCGGACTTCCCGACAACCTCCCCTGGACGGTGGACGTCCCCTGGGCCTGGTACTCCCTCATCGGCGTCACCGTGTGGTGGACGATGGGACTGAACACGATCATCTTCCTCGCGGGCCTCAAGGGCATCAACACCGACCTCTACGAGGCCGCGTCCATCGACGGCGCCGGCGCATATCGGAAGTTCGTCAGCGTGACAATGCCGGGACTGCGCCCGGTGATGCTCTTCATCTTCACCACCACGATCCTCGCGTCGGCCAACATGTTCGGGCAGTCCTACCTGCTCACCAAGGGTGGACCGGGCAACGCCACCCGCACGGCCATCATGTACATCGCCGATCAGGGTCTGTCGCAGAACAACATGGCTCCGGCAGCGGCCATGAGCTACGTGCTCTTCGCCTTCCTCGCCATCATCAGCATCATCAACTTCCGGATTCAGCGCGAGCGGACCGAGGAGGGCGTCTCATGACGACAACCACCATCGACCGCACCGATGCAGCCACCCCTCAGCGGCGCCCGACGCCGAAGCGACCCGGTTCCGGCCGCAGGGCGACGGCCCAGGTCGTCTTGTACATCGTGCTCATCCTCCTGGCGCTGGCCATCGTGCTGCCGCTGGTGTGGATGCTCATCACCTCGTTCAAGACCGACGCGGATGCCGTGCGCAACCCGTACACGCTGCCGAGCCCGATCTCGCTCGACGCGTACACGACGCTGGCCAGCGGACAGCAGCCGATCTTCCTCTGGCTCTGGAACAGCTTCCTGGCGGCCACCATCCAGACGGTCCTGATCCTCGTGACGGCCTCCATGGGCGCCTATGCGCTGGCGCGACTCGACTTCGCCGGCAAGAAGGTCGTCTTCGGCGTGATCATCGCCACGCTCCTGGTTCCACCGGTGGTCTTCCTGATCCCCAACTACCTCATCGTGCAGAACCTGGGCTGGCTCGACACCGTGCTGGCCATCACCGTGCCGGGCGCGGCGGGAGCGTTCGGGATCTTCTTCCTCAGGCAGTTCTTCGTAGGCCTGCCCGTGGAGATCGAAGAGGCAGCTCGCATCGACGGAGCCGGTGACTTCCGCATCTTCTTCCAGGTGGTGCTGCCGTTGGCCCGCCCTGCTCTGGCGACGCTGGCCGTGCTGTCGTTCCTGAACAACTGGAACGACTTCCTGTGGCCGGTCTACGTCCTGCTCTCGCCCGAGAACATGACACTGCAGCCGGGCCTCTCGATGCTGCAGGGGGCCTACTCGACGCACTTCGCCATCGTCATGGCCGGCGCCGTGATCGCCTCGGTTCCCGTGCTCATCCTCTTCGGCATCGCACAGAAGCAGATCGTGGAGTCCGTCGCCGGCGCGGCCGTGAAGGGATGAGACGGCACGGAGCGGGCGGCGGCCTCACCGCCCGCTCGAAGCTCGTCGCCGTCGCCGTCGCGGGCTGTGTCGCGATGGGACTCGGCGGCTGCGCGGCATCCGACTCCCCGACGGCACCGGATGCAGCATCCGACGCCACGACCGACGACGCATCGTCGAGCTCCTTCGTGATCGACCAGGACTTCCCCGACCCCGACGTACTCACGACCGACGACGGCTACATCGCCTTCGCCACGAACTCGCCCGGGCTCAACCTGCAGTGGGCGACGTCCACCGACCTCGCGAGCTGGACCGTGTCGACGGATGACGCCCTCCCCGTGCTGCCGTCATGGGCGAGCGCCGGACGCACGTGGGCGCCCGACGTGTCAGCAGCGCCGGGGGGCGGCTATCTCCTGTACTTCACCGCTGAGCACACGGCGACGGGCAAGCAGTGCATCGGCGTGGCCACGAGCGAGGCTCCGACCGGGCCGTACACGCCTCAGGGCACGGAGCCGATCATCTGCCCCTTCGACGACGGCGGAGCCATCGATGCGAGCACATTCACGGATGTCGACGGCTCGCCCTACCTCGTGTGGAAGAACGACGGCAACTGCTGCGGGCTCGACACCTGGCTCCAGTTGTCGACGCTCTCGGCCGACGGGCTCGCCGTCGAGGGTGATCCGGTGCGCCTGATGAAGCAGACGGAGGCCTGGGAGGGAGACCTCGTCGAGGCCCCGACGCTGGTGCGACACGGTGACGCCTACGTGCTGCTGTACTCGGCGAACGACTACGGCGGCGACGACTATGCCATGGGCGTCGCCACGGCTCCGACCATCGCCGGTCCGTACACCAAGCAGCCCGAACCCCTCCTGACGACGGCGTCGAGCAACGACGCCTTCCGCGGGCCCGGTGGCCAGGACATCATCGTCGATGACGACGGCGACACCCTCGTGTTCCACTCGTGGGACGAGAACTACATCTACCGCGGAATGAACACGGCCCCGATCGAGTGGGACGGCGACGTCCCGCGCATCGTGCTCCCCTGAACCGACCGCCCCGCTACTCTCGATATGGCCGGTCGGCGGCCGACATCGGGAGGCAGCATGGTCGAGCACGTCTTCATCTCAGGACCGGCGTCCTGGAACCGCCTGGTCTACCTCGACCACCTGCCCGAGCCCGTTCCGCACATGCAGTTCGCCATCGAGGAGTACGAGACCCTGGGCGGCACCTCGGCCGGCAAGGCGCTCGGGCTCGTCGGGCTCGGCCGCGACGTGGTGCTGCACACCCTCCTCGGCACCGACCCCGACGGCGAGCGCGTGCGTCGTGTGCTCACCGAGAGCGGCATCCGTCTGCTCGCCCCCGAAGCCGACGCCACCGAGCGCCATGTCAACCTCATGACCCGCGCCGGCGAACGCGTCTCGCTCTACCTGTCGTCGCCCACCTCGCCCGGTGCGTCCACCGACGACGAACTGACGACGGCGATGACGGATGCGGCAGCCCTCGTGCTCGACCTCTCGGTGCGCAGCCGCGACCTGCTTCCGGCGGCCAGCGCCACCGGCGTTCCGATCTGGACCGACCTGCACGACTACGACGGCGAGAGCGAGTTCCACCGCCCGTTCCTCGAGGCCGCCGACGCCGTCTTCCTCAATGCCGATCGCCTCCCGGGCGACCCGTGGGATTTCCTCGAGGCGACGGTCATCGCGGGGGCGAGCCTCGCTGTCTGCACTCTGGGAGCGCGAGGCGCGATCGCGGTGTCCGCATCCGGCCAGGGGATCCAGCGCCACGAGGTCGCCGCCGTTCCCGTGGTCGTGCGCGACACGAACGGAGCGGGCGACGCATTCATGTCGGCCGTGCTCGACGCCAGCCTCACCGGAGCCGACGTCGATGCCGCCCTTCGCGCCGGAGCCGCCCACGCCGCCACGGTGCTCACGACGAAGCACCTGCACCCGTCTCTTGATTCCCTGCTCGGAGCTTGACACCGGTGCCCCAGCCGAATCGCCGTGACCCTTGCCGCCGACGAGTCCGACCTGCGGCGACCCGGCCGCGCGGTGATCACCGTGGGGGATGAACGGTGGGCAGGGGCATAGTGTCGAGGCATCCGTTCGAGGGGGATCCATGACCAGACTGATGATCATCGTCGGCAGCGTGCGACCGGGTCGTGTGGGGCTGCCGATCGCCGAATGGGTGCGCGATCAGGCGATCGAGCACGGCGGCTTCGACGTCGACTTCGTCGACCTGCTCGAGCTCGGCCTGCCCTTCATGGACGAACCGAACCACCCGCGGTTGCGGCAGTACACGAAGCAGCACACGATCGCGTGGAGTGAGCGGGTCGACGCAGCGGATGCCTTCCTCCTCGTCACACCGGAGTACAACTACAGCTCCTCCCCGGCACTCAAAAACGCGATCGACTTCCTCAACCAGGAGTGGTGGAGGAAGCCCGTCGGGTTCGTGAGCTACGGCGGGGTGTCGTCAGGCACCCGTGGTGTAGTCGCCCTGCTTCCGGTGCTGGCGAGCCTCGGCATGATCCGTGTCGGCGCGAACGTCGAGCTGACCTTCGGCGGCAGGCAGGTCGTCGACGGCGTGTTCGTCGCGCAGGAGAAGGAGTCGGCGATCATCCGCAAGGAGCTCGATGAGTTGCAGACGCTGGCCGAGGGCCTGGCGCCGCTGCGCTGAGATCCTTTTCGTCATCACTGTCACCTCTTCGCGGCATCTGTCTCGGAGCTCGACCTAGTTCACCCTGATCAGGGTCTTCTGCAGGCCGCTCGAACCATCGGGGGCGATGGGTGCGCGCTTCTCGGCCTGCTGCTTGCCGTTCTTGTCGGTCGCCCGCACCGTGACGTAGTGCGTGCCGGGGGTGGCCTCCCAGTCGACGTACCACTGCACCCAGGTGTCGACGTTGACCGGCACCGAGAGAGTGGCCTTCTGCCAGTCGTTGTCGTCGATCTTCACGTCGACCTGCTCGATGCCCACGGTCTGCGCCCAGGCGACGCCGGCGACCTTGATCGGACCGGCATCGATGGCCTTGTCGAGACGAGGGGTGTCGATGCGCGACGAGAACTTGATCGGAGCCTTCGCGCTGTACCCACGCGGGGTCCAGTAGGCCTCGTCCTTCGCGAAGGTGGTGACCTTGAGTTCGGTCAGCCACTTGGTCGCCGAGACGTAGCCGTAGAGGCCCGGGACGACCATCCGCACGGGGAAGCCGTGCTCGAGCGGGAGCGGCTCGCCGTTCATGCCCACCGCGAGGATCGCGTCGAGGTTCGGGTCGGTGAGCGAGGCGAGCGGTGTGCTGGCCGTGAATCCGTCGATGCTGCGCGAGAGCACCATGTCGGCGCCCGACTTCGGTGCCGCCTTCTTCAGCACATCGCGCACGGGGATGCCCAGCCACTTCGCCGTGCCGAGCAGGTCGCCGCCGACCTCGTTCGAGACGCAGGTGAGCGTGATCGAGTACTCGTTGAGGCCCATGGCCACGAGGTCGTCGAAGCTCAGCTCGATCTTCTCGCCCACCATGCCGTCGATCGTGAGGCGCCACGCGTCCGGATCGATGCTCGGTACCGTGAGCGCAGTGTCGACGCGGTAGAAGTCCGCGTTGCCGGTGTACAGCGGCGAGATGCCGGGGATGTCGAGGTCGGCGCCATCCGGGATCATCACCTTCTCCTGGGCGGCGGGCAGCTTGAGCGCGTTGCGCACGGCGTCGATGGACCCCGTCGTCACGTTCACCACGCGGGCGCCGACGCCCACGATGGCCGCGCCGGCTGCCGTGATGCCGAGCAGGCGGAAGAAGCTGCGGCGGTCGAGCGGGCCCTTCTGGGCGGCGGTCGTCGGGGTTGCGGACGCTGCTCCGGATGCCGGGGGGCTGGTGTCCGCGGTATCCGTCACCGAAACCGCATCGCGGCGCGACGCCACCACGTCGTCGCGCCACGAGCGGAGCCTGGTGATGAGCAGCCAGAGGATGACGGAGCCCACGATGGTGCCGACGACCGGCGGCAGCCAGGCAAGGGCCGTGGCGCCGGCGCGCGTCACGATGGCCGCCGTCGAGAGCACGCCGGCGAGGCCGAGCGCGATGACGCCGAGCGGCGGACGCAGGAACTGCAGCACACCGGCGACGGCGGCGGCGACGGCCACCCCGAAGGCGAGGCCGAGCAACAGGAAGAGCTTGTCGTTGGCGCCGAAGGTCTCGATGGCGAATTCCTTGGCCCAGCGCGGGACGATGTCGATCACGAACGATCCGACGGCCAGGATGGGGCTGCCCTCACGGGCGAAGATGAGCGCGATCAACTCGGCCGAGGCCAGGAAGGCCGCAGCGCTCACGAGTCCGGCGAGCGCGCTCCAGGCCCAGAAACGCTTCCGGGGGTGGCGCTTGTCGTTCGCCATGTCGCTCTCCGCATCCACTCGTCGCGGGAGATGGATCACCCGCTAGTGAGTGTTCGGAGCGGGAGGGCGAACGGATCCCACCCGCTCACTGAGGGCCGAGCGCAGGAGGCCACCCGCTCGCTGAGGGCCGAGCGCAGCGACCGCTCGAAGCGAACCAGGTACACGCGGACCCCACCCGCTTCGACCGCGGACTCCGTCCGGGCCTCAGCGAACGGCTCTCTCGCCGAGTGCCTCTGTCAGCGATCGGTGGGCCGCGCCCACTCCAGCAGCTTCTCAACCGGCCAGGTGTTCACCACGCGCTCCGCCGGAACCCCGGCCTTCTCCGCCCGCGCTGCCCCCAGGTCGAGCAGCCCGAGTTGTCCTGGAGCATGGGCGTCGCTGTCGATGCTGAACAGGCAGCCGATCTCCAGCGCCAGGGCGATCAGCTCATCGGGCGGATCCTGCCGCTCGGGCCGCGAGTTGATCTCCACCGCGACCGAGTTCTCCGCGCACGCCTCGAACACGCGGCGGGCGTCGAACTCGGACTGCGGCCGGGTTCCGCGCGAGCCCTGCACGAGGCGCCCGGTGCAGTGGCCGAGCACGTTCGTGCGCGGGTTCGTGACGCCGCCCAGCATCCGTCTCGTCATGGTGGCGGCATCCGCCCGCAGCTTCGAATGCACCGAGGCGACGACGACGTCGAGCTGGCCGAGCATCTCGGGGGTCTGGTCGAGGGTTCCGTCGACGAGGATGTCGACCTCGATCCCGGTGAGCAGACGGATGCCGCTGCCGTGCACGTCGAGCGCCTCGATGGTCTCGAGCTGCTCGCCGAGCCGCTCGGCCGTGAGCCCTCTGGCCACCTTGAGATTCGGCGAGTGGTCGCTGATCACGAGGTACTCGTGCCCGAGCGCCTCGGCAGCGCGGGCCATCGTCTCGATGCTCGTCGTACCGTCGGACCACTCGGTGTGGCTGTGCAGGTCGCCGCGCAGCTTGGTTCGGAGCGACCCGGCCGGCGCATCCGTCGCCGCATCGCGCTCGCGCAGGTCGGCGAGGTAGTCGGGCACCCGGCCGTCGGCCGCCTGCTCGATGACGGCGTAGGTCGTCGCGCCGATGCCGGGCGTGCGCTTCAGCCGACCGTCGGCCACCTGCGCCGCGACCTCGGCAGCGCCCAGCGGCTCGATGATGCCGGCGGCCTTGCGGAACGCCTTCGACTTGTAGCGCGAGGCGAGCTCTCGCTCGAGCCTGAACGCGATCTCCTCGAGGGCTTCGACGGGGTCCATCCCGCCATCCTCGCCGTCGCAGGGGTCGGAGCGCTACGGGGTTGCGGCGCGCGGCGCCCCTGTGGGCTGCCCCGCCCGCGCACAACTCAGACTGGATCCACACCGCACCGGCGTTTCATCGCACCAGAGCGGCGCGTCGCCCCATCCAGCCTGAAATGTGCGGCGAAGATCCAGCGACGTGTGCTGGGGTCAGGCACGATGTCGGCCTAGACGGTCGCGGGGAGGATCTCGGCGAGGAGGCCTTGGATGCGTGCCTTGATGTCGTCGCGGATGGGACGCACGGCCTCGATGCCCTGGCCGGCCGGGTCGTCCAGCTTCCAGTCCTCGTAGCGCTTGCCGGGGAAGATCGGGCAGGCGTCGCCGCAGCCCATGGTGATGACGACGTCGGAATCTCGCACGGCTTCGGTGGTGAGGATCTTCGGCACGTTGTTCGCGATGTCGATGCCCTCTTCGGCCATCGCCTCGATGGCGATCGGGTTGATCTGGTCCTTCGGCTCGGAGCCGGCGGAGAGGACTTCGACGCGGCCTTCGGAGAGGGCGGTCATGTAGCCGGCGGCCATCTGGGAGCGGCCGGCATTGTGAACGCAGACGAAGAGGACGGAGGGCTTGTCGGCCATGGTGAACTCGCTTTCAGTCGGTCCCTAAAGCATAGACGCATATCTATGGGATAAGTGCCCGGGAAAGGGGAGTTCACGATCCGTTCAGATCACAGCGTCGTCAGGAGCTCCCGGACGTGTACTTCGATCTCGTCGCGGATGCGGCGGACCTGGGGCAGCGGGAGTCCGGCCGGATCGTCGAGTTCCCAGTCGAGGTAGCGCCTGCCGGGATAGATCGGACAGGCATCGCCGCAGCCCATGGTGATGACGACGTCCGCAGCACGGACGACTTCGTCGGTGAGCGGTTTCGGGTACTCGCCATCGAGCGAGACGCCGATCTCATCCAGCGCTGTCGTGACGACCGAGCGAACCACGGCAGCCGGTTCCGAGCCGGCAGTGCGAACCGAGACCTTGTCGCCGGCGAGGTGCCGCAGGATCGCGGACGCGATCTGCGATCGTCCGGCGTTCTGCACGCACACGAACAGGACCTCAGGGATCTCACCAACCGGTCGAGCCTGCGCTCTGGCCAACGCAGAGAGGCGATCGGCAGTGAACTTCGACGTGAGGGACGTGAGGTAGCGGGTGATGTTCGCCCGCTCGGCGAGCAGAGCGTAGCTCTCATGGACGTAGCGCTCTACCGTCTCAGCGCCGAACGTTCCCGCGAACCGCTGCGCGAGGTCGGCGCTGATGCGTCCGAGTACATCAGCATCCAAGTGAGACTCGGCTGGCGTGCGGAGCGCTTCGGACACCTCGTCGACGCGATCAGGATCCACCGAATACCAGACTTGCCGACCGACCGGATTCCGCTGGAGGATGCCGTCATCCGTCAACGCCTTCGCGTGGTGAGAAAGGGTGGGCTGCGAAAGATCCAGTTGCTCGGCAAGCTTCGTCACAGTGGCTCGCCCATCCTCGCTGTTCAGGATCAGCGTGATGATCTTGGCCCGCGTCGGATCCGCCAACAGCCGAAGCGCTGCGGTGGGTGCCGACGCCTGGACATCACTCATAGACCGAAGTCTATGCGATCGCGCATTCAGGAGCAGCAGGAAGACCCGGAGGCGTCATCGGTCGAGCACACGCCGGTGGCAGGCAGGACCAGCTCGACGTTGCTCGCCGCGGCCAGGTCGTCATCCAACCAGGCCGTGATCGAACGCACCTGTTCGTAGCCCGTCGCGAGCAGGAACGTGGGGGCTCGGCCGTAACTCTTCATCCCGGCGATGAAGAAGTCGGGTTCCGGTTGCCTGAGTTCGGCGAAACCGTGGGGTGCGACGGTGCCGCAGCTGTGCAGGTTCGGGTCGATCAGTGGCGCGAGACGGCGTGGAGCCTCGACGATGTCATCGAGCTCCAGCCGGATCTCTCGAAGCATGTCGAGGTTCGGGCGGAATCCCGTCGCGTTGACGACGACGTCGGCATGGATCGCCTCGATGACGCCGGCTCGACTCCCGACGATGTCCACTGCGGCGCCGGATGCCTCGAGGCGGACGATCTCGAACCGGTCGATGCGCTCGATCGCGCCGGAGGCGACGAGCCGCTCGACACGCTGACCCAGAGAGGCTCGACCTGGCAGCTCATCATCAGCCGAACCGGACACCCTCACTGCAGAGCTGTTGCGGATGAGCCAGGACACGGTGGTCCCCGACTCCTCACGGGCGAGCTTCGCCAGATCGATGAGGGTGTTGGCTGCGGAGTGGCCGGCGCCGACGACGACGGTGTGCTTGCCGGCGAACCGTGCTCGTTCAGTTCCGAGCACGTCGGGCAGGGCGTGGCTGACGTGGTCTGAGACCTCTGCGTAGCCGAGCGGGATGAGACCGTTCGAGCCGAGGCTGTTCGGGTTCTCGTAGGTGCCGGAGGCGTCGATGACGGCCCGCACTGTCACCTCAGACAACTCGGCACCCTCGCGCAGACGAAGGACGAACGGGGTCGTCGCGCGCCCGGTCGATCGAGTGCGGTCCATACCCTCGCGAGACACCGATTCGACCGAGACCGAGGTGCGGGTGCGGGAGGCGATCGGTTCGAGGGCTGCCAGCGGTGCGAGATAGTCGTCGATGATGCCGGCCGCGTATGGCGCGACGCCGACCGGAGGCTCCTGCCAACCGGTGGCTGCGAGCAGTCGCCTGGCAGCAGGATCGATCAGGTGCTCCCACGGCGAGAACAGCCGGATGTGTCGCCAGGACCGCATGCTGGACGCGATCGAATCCCCCCGCTCGTAGATGACGAAATCAACGCCTCGTTCAACGAGGTTGGCCGCTGCCGCCAGGCCGATGGGCCCGGCCCCGATGATCGCCACGGGCAGCCCGTCCAGCCTGGAGGAACGGCGAACTGTCGGGGTGAGATCGATCAGGGTCATGACTTCTCCGAGAGTGAAATGTGTATCGATGAATCTCGATATACCGAGTATGGATCCCTATATCGATGAATGTCAATATCCAGTAGGCTGTGGATGTGTCGACACCCACTCTGTTACCGATCACCGACGCTGCTGCATGTTGTGCGCCCCTGACACGGGAGACATTGACCGCCCGTAAGGCCGACGACCTCGCCCGGTCGCTCAAGGCCCTCGCCGACCCCACGCGGCTGCGCCTGATCTCGATCGTGGCGGCATCCGAGGGCGCAGAGGCCTGCGCCTGCGACCTGACCGAGCCTGTGGGACTCAGCCAGCCGACGGTGTCCCACCACTTGAAGGTCCTCGTCGATGCCGGCTTCCTGAGTCGAACGCAGCGTGGCACGTGGGCGTACTTCAAGCTCGTCCCCGGCTCTCTCGACGCCGTCTCCCGCCTCTTGACCAGCGCGTGACGACGGAGGCCGGGCGGCACGTGCGCCCCGTCTTCGGTGAATTCCTGGGCAGCGCACTCCTCACCGCCCTCGTTGTGGGATCCGGGATCGCAGCGAGCACCCTCTCTCCGGACGACGTCGGGCTGCAGCTCCTCGAGAACGCATTCGCGACGGCGCTGGGACTCTTCGCGTTGATCCTGATCTTCGGGCCGGTGAGCGGAGCGCATTTCAACCCTGCTGTCTCCCTCGCCGACTCACTGCTCGGAGATCGGCCGTGGCGTGACGTCGGGTTCTACGTGCCGGCGCAGATTCTCGGGTGCATCACCGGCGCCGTGCTGGCCAACGCCATGTTCGGTGTGCCGACTGGTCTGAGCACGACCGACCGCCTCACGGGGCCCCATTTCCTCGCCGAGATCGTGGCGACGGCCGGGTTGATCCTCGTCATCTTCAGCCTCGCGCGGACCGGTCGCTCCGAGTGGGCACCGGCCGCCGTCGGCACCTACATCGGTGCCGCCTACTTCTTCACGAGCTCGGCGAGTTTCGCGAACCCCGCCATCACCATCGGTCGCATGTTCAGCGATACGTTCGCCGGTATCGCCCCATCGTCGACGCCGGGATACATCCTCGCGCAACTGATCGGCACAGGGCTCGGACTCGCAGCGGTGGCCTCTCTCCATCCGCATCCGCGCAGAGCGAGGCGAGAGGCACCCGTCACCGCATCGGTCCGACACGTCGAGCACTGACTCGAGGCCATCCACCCTGCCGTTCGAGGTGCCGGATGCCGCAGACTGGAGTCGTTCCGGGCGAAGGGAGCGTGGACGAATGGCGAGCACGCAGTACCACGGCGCCATGACTCCCGAGCGGGCGGCGGCGATCCTGGGCGTCTCCCCCACTGCGACCCCGACCGAGATCCGAGCGGCGTACAACGCGCGAGCCCGCCTCGCTCATCCCGACCGCTTCGCCGGTGGCACACCGAAGCAGCAGACGGATGCCGCGGCCCACTTCATCCGCCTGACCGAGGCCTACGAGGTGCTCAGGCTCTACGGATACGGCGGAGGTGGGCCCGGGCCTGCGGCATCCGGAACCTCGTCGGCCACCCGCCCACCGCACGTCGACGACAACCCAGCGCCCCGCACGTCGGGAACCTCCCACCGTGCGCCGGCCTCAGGCGACTACGCAGCGCCCGGTGCAGGCGACGACGGAATCTGGATGACGCGGCCCGACCACGCCATGCGGGAGGCCACGCGGCGGCAGCGGGCAGTCGTGCGGGGTGTCGTGATCGTCGTCGCGGCGCTGGTGGCACTGCTGTTCTCCAGCAACGCCGTGGGCCTCTCCCCCGGCAGCTTCCGCATTCCTCCGCACTCGGACTGGTACCTGCCCGTGATGCTCGTGGCCGAGCTCGTCTGCCTGCTGGCCGTGGCGTCATGCGCGGGCTATGCCGCAACAGGCGTTCCCTGGCTCGGCAGCGTGGGGGTGGCACTGGCGGGAGCGGTGGTGCTCGCGTTCATAGCCTCGGCGATCATCTCCGCGCCGTTCACGTTCAGCACCCTCGTGTTCACGTCGTTCGCGGCATTCGTCACCGCGAGCCCGTTCCTCGCGCTCGTGCTCATCGGCCGGTCGCGTCAGGAGGCACGGGCGCACCCGGCCCGAACCACCGGAGGCACCGGCCACCCCGCCTCCGGCTCCTAGCCGGTGTTCTGCAGGCCGGCGGCGACGCCATTGACCGTGAAGAGCAGCAGCCGCAGCGGTTCGGCTGCGGCATCCGACCCCTCCGCCGATCGCAGGGCACGCAACGCCCGCAGCTGGAGCAGGGAGAGCGCGTCGACGTATGGGCTGCGCAGGCGCACGGCGCGCTGCAGCACCGGGCGGCGCTCCAGCAGCTCGCCGTTTCCACTCGTGCGCAGCACCCACTCGCGGGTGAGAGCCATCTCGTCGAGCACGAGGTCGCGCAGGTCGTCACGGGAGCCCAGTGCGAGATAGCGCTCGGCGAGGCGCACATCCGTCTTCGCCAATGACATCTCGACGTTGTCGATCATCGCGGCGAACAGCGGCCAGCGTGCATAGGCGGCCCGCAGCTCGTCGATGTCGCCCACGGCCTTCAGCGCTGTGCCGAGACCGAACCAGCCGGTGAGGTTGATACGCGCCTGGGTCCACGAGAACACCCACGGAATGGCCCGCAGGTCTTCGAGCGACTCCACCGAGAGTCCGCGGCGGGCCGGACGCGAGCCGAGGGCCAGCAGCCCGATCTCCTCCATGGGGGTGACCTGCGCGAACCACGGCGCGAAGCCGTCGGCCTTCACCAGCTCGAAGAAGCGTGCGCGCGAGGTCTCGTCGAGGCGGCCGGCGAGCGAGCGGAACTCCGCCGCAGCCACCCTGTTGGCCTCCTCGTTCGCCGGGGCAGATGCCAGGAGCGCGGCAGCGGCCATCTGCTCGATGTGACGCTCGGCGATGGACTGGTCTCCGTACTGCGCGAAGATCACCTCGCCCTGCTCGGTGAGCTTGAAGCGTCCGTCGACCGATCCGGGAGGCTGGGCCATCACGGCCTCGTTGGCCGGTCCGCCTCCACGGCCGAGGGCTCCACCGCGCCCGTGGAACAGGGTGAGGACGATGTCGTTCTCGGCGGCCCAGTTCGAGATGCGGGCCTGCGCCGTGTCGAGCGCCAGGGCTGCCGCCACGGGCCCGACGTCTTTCGATGAGTCGGAGTAGCCGAGCATCACCTCGACCTTGCGACCCGTCGCGGCGAGGCGGGCCTGCACGGCCGGAAGCTCGAGCATTCCGTTCAGGATGTCGACCGAGGCCTCGAGGTCGGCGAAGGTCTCGAACAGCGGCACGGCGTCGAGCACCGGGGCGTCGGCCCCGAGGGCGGCATCCGCCAGCTCGTAGACCGTGGCGAGGTCCTGTGCACTCTGGGTGAACGAGACGATGTAGCGGCGCGAGGCGTTCACGCCGTAGGTGTCCTGCAGCTTCTTGATCGTGCGGAAGACGGCGAGCACCTCCTGGCTCATGTCGCCCAGCTCGCCGCCGGCGCGCACCTCGGCGAGAGTCTCGCGGTGCACCTTGGAGTGCTGGCGCACCTCGAGCTCCGCGAGGTGGAACCCGAAGGTCTGCACCTGCCACACCAGCGCCTGCAGCTCTCCGTAGGCGCTGCGGCGAGCGCCGCCGGCACTCAGCGAGCTCTGGATGACGCGCAGCTCGGCGATCAGTTCCTCGGGTCCGCTGTAGGCGAGAGCCTTGTCGCCCGTGCGCGTCGCGGCGATGCGCGACGCCACGACGAGCAGCACGCGGCGATGCGGCTCGTGCGGCGCTCGCGTTCCGATCTGCGATGCCACGGCACCGGCCAGTTCGCTCTGGCGCTCCCACAACGCCTTCAGATCGGCCGATGCCGGGGTGTCGCTGGAGTCGATCGTCAACGTTCGACCGATGCGGGTCGCCGCCCGTTCCAGCCCGAACAGCACGTGCTCGGATGCGATGCGGGCGGCCTCGAGGGTGGTGTCGGCGGTGACGAACGGGTTGCCGTCACGGTCGCCGCCGATCCAGGTTCCGAGGCGCATGAACGCGGGTGCGGCAGCGGGCGCGACCCCGGCGGCATCGGGCTGAAGAGCGTCGTCGAGCATGCGGTAGACCCGAGGGACGACCTCGAACAGCGTCTGGTCGAAGATGCTCATCGCCGTGCGCACCTCGTCGAGCGGCGTTGGACGCGTCGTGCGGATCGGCGAGGTGCGCCACAGGGTGTCGATCTCCTCGAGCATGCGGCGGTGCACCTCGATGGCCGCCGAGCTGTCGGGGCGCACCACGTCGTGGCGGTCGAGCTGCTCCGAGATGCGTCGAATCGCGGATGCCACGGCCCGGCGCCGCGCCTCGGTCGGGTGGGCGGTCAGCACGGGGTGGAAGCGCAGTCCCTGCAGGCGAGCAGCAGCCTCGTCTGCGCCGACCTCGTCGACGAGGCGGGCGAGGGCTCCGGGGAGGGTGTCACTGGCGGCATCCGTCTTCGACGTGTCACGCGAACGCAGCACGCGCACGCGGTGGTGCTCCTCGGCGAGGTTGACGAGGTGGAAGTAGACGGTGAACGCCCGCGCGACCTGCTCGGCGCGGGTGGGCGTGAACGACTCGACGAGCTCCTCCGCCGCCTCGATGGAGACGCGCCCGTCGCCCTCGTAGGCCTCGATCGCGAGACCGCGCAGGCTCTCCACGTCGTGCAGCAGTTCCGGCCCGCCGGCCTCGGTGAGGATGCGGCCGAGCAGGCTGCCGAGGAGGCTCACGTCGGAGCGCAGAGCGTCGGCAACACCGCCTCGCACCACGTCGCGGCCGGGTTCTTCCAGGGGCGTCGAGATGAAGGTCACCCGCCGAGACTACGGCCTTCCCGTGTACGTCATGTTTCGCGTACGTCTTCCGCTGACACCATCGGTTCGGGATGCCACCTGCTCGCTTCTCCGGCCAGCCCCTGTTCGCCCGGGGGATGGTGGGTGGCGACCGGGATCGCGTGGTCATGGCAGCTCGAAGGCGCATCCGATAGGTTCGACCTCGTCGGCAACGTTGGGGGATGTGTGGCTATCACCTTCGGAAACGTCGTGGTCGAACACCACGCGAACACCGCTCGCGCGTCGTCGCGCTCTGCGCGGTTCGGCACCGGTGTCGCCGCCTTCGTCGGATTCATCGCGGTCAGCGCCATCATGGGGTTGCTCGTCGCCGTCGCTCTGGCGCCGGTCGTCGCCGTGACCGGGCTGGCAGCCACGGCGGGCATCAACACCTTCGAGAAGCTTCCGGGCTATCTCGATATCGGACCGCTGCAGCAGAAGACCAATGTCTACGCCATGCAGAACAACGGCCAGCCCTATCTGCTGGCGTCGTTCTACGACCAGGACCGCGAAGAGGTCGGCTGGACCGACATCTCGCAGTTCGCGAAGGATGCCGCCGTCGCCGCGGAGGATCCCCGCTACTACGAGCACGGCGGAATCGACGTGCAGGGTACTGCGCGCGCCATGGTGACGACCTACCTCCTCAAGCGCCAGACGCAGGGAGGATCGAGCATCACCCAGCAGTACGTGAAGAACGTGCAGGTGCAGAAGGCCGTGGCCGAGGCCAAGAACGAGGAGGAGCTCGAAGCCAGCTACGACAAGGCCGTCGAGCAGACCCCCGACCGCAAGATCAAGGAGATGCGCCTCGCCATCGGTCTCGAGAAGAAGTACTCGAAAGACCAGATCCTGCGCGGCTACCTCAACATCGCCCTGTTCGGCGGACAGATCTACGGAATCGAAGCCGCCTCGAACTACTACTTCAACGTCTCCGCGAAGGATCTCAAGCTCGAGCAGGCGGCGACCCTGATCGCCATGGTCAACAACCCCGTCAAGTACCGCATCGACGAGCCCGACAACCCCGAGAACGGCCAGGAGAACGGCTATGCAGCCGCCAAGGAGCGCCGCGACTACATCCTCGGCAAGATGCTGCTCTACAAGAAGATCACCGCTGAAGAGCACGCCGCCGCCGCGGCGACACCGGTGACCCCGGCCATCCATCCATCGAGCACCGGATGCGTCACGGCCGGTGGATCCGCATACTTCTGCGACTTCGTCTACTGGACCATGGTGAACGACCCGGCCTTCGGCGCCACCGAGGAGGACCGCAAGAAGACGGTGAGCCAGGGCGGACTCGACATCTACACCACCATCGACCTCGATCTGCAAGCTGCAGCCGAGAGCGCGATGAACGAGAACGTGCCACGCACCGACCCGCGCTTCGACGTCGGATCCAGCGCAGTGACTGTGCAGCCCGGGTCGGGCAAGGTGCTGGCGATGACGCAGAACAAGGCATTCTCGAACGACCCCGACGTGATCGCGACGAGCACCGACTACAGCGCCATCAATTTCAACACCGACTTCGACTACGGCGGATCGAGCGGTTTCCAGCCCGGCTCGACGTACAAGGTCTTCACGCTGGGAGACTGGATCAGCGAGGGCCACTCGCTGCGCGAGACCTTCGACGGGCGCAAGCGCGCGTTCACCCGTTTCGTCAACACCTGCGACGGCAACTGGAGCGGTCGTTTCGAGCCCAACAACGACGACGCTCGCATCGCCAACAACGCCGTCGACGCCACGGCGTGGTCGGTCAACTCGAGCTTCATGTCGATGGCCTCTCAACTCGACCTGTGCAGGATCAAGGGGGTGGCCGAGGCGTTCGGCGTGCACCGCGCCGATGGCAACCCCCTGCAGATGAATCCATCTGACGTTCTCGGCACGCAGGAGATCGCCCCCATCACGATGGCATCCGCCTTCGCGGGCGTCGCCGCCGGCGGGCTGGTCTGCAAGCCGATCGTCATCGACAGGATCGTCAAGCCCGACGGAACGGAGCTCACTCCCCCGTCGGCCGACTGCAAGCAGTCCGTCGACCCCAAGGTGACCTCGGCCATGGCGTACGCCATGCAGCGCACCTTCGGCTCCGGAGGAACGGCTACTGCATCCAACCCCGGAACCGGCGTCCCTCACATCGGCAAGACCGGTACCACCGACTTCGCCAAGGACACCTGGATGATCGGTGCGAGCACGAAGGCGGCCACCGCCGTCTGGGTCGGCAACGTCACGCGCGACGCGAACCTGCGCACCCTGGACTTCGGCAGCGGCGCGGCCGCCACGGCGCGCCACCGCATCTGGCCGCGCATCATGTTCGTCGCAGACTCGAAGTGGGGCGGCGACGCCTTCCCGGAGCCCGATGCATCCGCATTCCGTCAGGTCTTCTTCGACATCCCCGACCTGCGGGGCACGACGATCGCGGACGCCGAGGCGAAGCTCACCGCGGCCGGCTTCATCTTCGCCGACGGGGGTCCCCAGGATTCCGAGCTCCCGGCGGGCCAGGTCAGCAGCACGAACCCGAGCGGCCAGGCCGGGCGGGGAACCGTCGTCACCGTCTACACCTCGAACGGTTCGTACGTGCTGATGCCGAACGTCGTCGGGCTCGACGAAGGCGCCGCCCGTGGTGCGCTGAGCCAGTTCAGCGTGAAGGTGCGCACGGCCGAGGTCACCGATGGCGGCCAGAACGGGAAGGTCATCGCCAGCGACCCGCCCGCCGGCGCCGGCACCAAGCCCGGCACCACGGTCACGATCACCATCGGCAAGCTGAAGGGGAAGGGATGAGGCTGCCGGAGTGACTCCACGCAGCCGGATGCCGTCGGCCTGGCGGGGTGCCGATGGCTCGGCGGCGGTTCCTGCCCCCGCCCGAGCACCGATCCCCCGCCAGACGGCACCGAACCGTGCCGCGGGACCTCAGTCGAGGTGGAAGACCTCCGGGATGTCCTTCCACCACTCGCCCTCGGCGCGATCGGCGAACGGTCGCTGCAGCGGCTCGCACACGGCCCACCACTCCTGGGTCGCGGGGTCGGCGGCTATCGCCGCCATGTCGGCCTCGAAGTCGTCGCCGACGTACTCCATGTACGAGAACAGCACGTCGCCATGACGGTAGATCGAGTAGTTCGTGACGTTGCTGCGGGTGAGCCTGTCGAGCACCGCGGGCCAGACCGCGGCGTGCAGGCGCTCGTACTCCTCGACATTCTCCGGCGGCATGCCGATGACGGAGGCGAGCCGCCTCACGAGCGCGCCGCCGCGGCCCGCACACGCAGGTGCGTGACGCCGCCATCGACCTCGAGCGCCGTGCCGGTCGTCGAGCCCGAGAGCGGACTGGCAAGGTAGGCGATCGCGGCCGCCACCTCGACGGGCTCCACCATGCGGCCGGTCGCCTGCCTCGCGTCGAGGGCGGCTCGCTCTGCGGCCGGATCGGCGAAGCCCGCCAGCATCCGATCGACGAAGGGGGTCGCGACGGTGCCGGGGCTGACGCAGTTCACACGGATGCCGTCACCGACGTGATCCGTGGCCATCGCGTACGTCAGGGCGAGCACGGCGCCCTTCGACGCGGCATAGAGCGCGCGCTGCGGAAGGCCGTTGAGCGCGGCGATGGAGCACAGGTTCACGATGGCTGCGGCATCCGAAGCCCGCAGGAAGGGCAGGGCGGCGGCGGTCACGCGCGCCATGCCGACCACGTTGATGTCGAGCACGCGGGCCCACTCGGCGTCGTCGTTCTCCTCGACCGTGCCGACGGCGCTGATACCGGCGTTGTTCACGACGATGTCGATGCCGCCGAGCTGATCGGCGATGGCCGCGACGGCCAGGTCGACCGAGTCGCGGTCCGACACGTCGGCGACGAAGCCGCGCAGCGGCTCGGGCAGCCCGTCGATGGCGCGGTCGAGAACGGCCACGCGGGCACCGCGGGCGGCGAGGGTCTGCGCCGTCGCCAGGCCGATACCCGACGCGCCGCCTGTCACCAGCGCGACGAGGCCGTCGAACTCCCCGGCGCTCATGCCTGCACCAGCGTCTGGCGTGCGCTGCCGAGGCCGTCGATCTCGAGCTCGACCACGTCCCCTGCGCGCAGGTACGGGTTGCCCTCGATGCCGAGGGCGACGCCGGCCGGGGTGCCCGTGTTGATGACGTCTCCCGGATGCAGCACCATGAACTGGCTCACGTACCAGATGACGTGCGCCACGGAGAAGAGCATGTTGGCGGTGGTGCCGTCCTGGTGCACCGTGCCGTTCACGCTCAGCCGCAGCCCGAGTGCCTGCGGGTCGTCGACCTGATCGGCCGGGACGAGCTCGGGGCCGAAGGGGTTGAACGTCTCGCAGCTCTTGCCCTTGTCCCACTGGCCGCCGCGCTCGAGCTGGAACTCGCGCTCCGAGACATCGTGCGAGACCGCGTAGCCGGCGACGTGGGCGAGGGCGTCGTCTGGTGAGTCGAGGTAGCGGGCCGTCGTGCCGATCACGACGCCGAGCTCCACCTCCCAGTCGGTCTTCACCGATCCCCGCGGGATCAGCACGTCGTCGAAGGGGCCGACCAGAGTCGTCGCATCCTTCATGAAGATCACGGGCTCGGCGGGGAGGGCGGCTCCGGTCTCCTCGGCGTGGTCACGGTAGTTCAGGCCGATGCAGACGATCTTGCCCGGGCGCGCGATGGGGGCACCGACGCGCAGCTCGGCCGCGGCCTCGAGTTCAGGCAGGCTGTCGAGCGCTGCGCGCAGCCTGTCGATGCCGTCGGACGCGAAGAACGCTCCGTCGAAATCGGCTGCGACGCCTCGCGCGTCGAGGGTGCGGCCGTCGACCCGCACGACGGGGATCTCGTGGCCGGCCTCCCCGAGTCTGGCGAGGCTGATGGGAGTGGTGGTGGTCACGGGGTCTCCTCCTGGAGTTCGGTGGCGGGTTCGGTGGCGGGGTCGGTGGCGGCGCCGTCGGCAGTGGCGTCGGCGGTACCGGAGTCGGAAATGGAGAGGGAGTAGAGGTCGGCGGCGGTGCCGGCGAGGATTCGCGCTCGTGCGCTCTCGTCGAGGTCGGCGAGCAGTTCGGTGATGCCGGTGAACACCCTGGCGTAGCCGCCGGCGATGAGCGAGACCGGCCAGTCGCCGCCGTATAGCAGGCGATCGGGGCCGAACGCCTCGAGGGCGTGATCGAAGATCGGGCGGATGCCGTCGACGGCCCAGTCGGCCGGATCGCCGACGGCGGAGTAGAGCCCCGAGACCTTGCCGAAGACGAGGGGGTTCTCAGCCGCCTGCGCGAGAAGCGATCGCCACGGCTCGTCCTCGGCAGCGCCGATCGGAGGCTTGTTGAGGTGGTCGAGCACCATGCGGAGCCGCGGATGCCGCTCCGAGATCGCGATCACGGCCTGCAGGTGCTCCGGCAGCACGCCCACGACGTCGAACGGCACTCCCGCCTCCTCGAGCAGGCCGAGGGTCGCGTCGACATCGTCGCGCAGCAGCCAGTGCGGGTCGCTGCGGTCGTGGATGAGGTTGCGCACGCCGCAGAACAGCGGCTGAAGCTGCAGTTCGGCGAGACGCTCGGCGGCCCGGTCGGGTTCGTGCAGCGGAACGTAGCCGACGACCCCGAGCACCTGCGGCGAGCGCCGCGCGACCTCGAGCATGTACTCGGTGTCCTCGTCGTTGTCGGCCGACTGCACGAGAACGCTGCCCGCGATCCCGGCCGCGGCGAACGATGGCAGCACCTCCTCCATCGGGATCGAGCGATGCAGGATGCCGGCATCCGGACCCAACCACGCGTACTCGGCCCGGTTCAGGTCCCAGACGTGCTGGTGCGAATCGATGATGACGCTCACTGGCGCTCCCTCCGCAAAGATCTGATGACTGTCGACGCCACGGAGCGACGCCAGCCTAGGATGTGCCCATGGCCACACGCACCGCAGACGGCGAGACGCCGCGTTCGCAGTCGAACGTGGTGATCGACGGCGTCCGCGAGATGCTCACCAGCGGTCGCCTCGTCGCCGGAGCCAGGCTCCCGGTCGAGAAGGACCTGTGCGCCATGCTCGGTGTCTCGCGCGGATCGCTGCGCGAGGGCGTTCGAGCCCTCGTGGTGCTGGGCGTGCTCGAGACCAGGCAGGGCGACGGCACCTACGTCACCGATCTCGGGCCGAGCCAGCTGTTCGAGCCTCTCGGCTTCCTGGCCGACCTGCAGTCGCCCGAGAACAGCGTGCACCTGCTCGGCGTTCGTCGCGTTCTCGAGCCGGAGGCCGCCGCCCACGCCGCCCTGAACATGACCGATGCCGACCTCGAGGCTGCCGGGCGCATCCTGGACCGCGGCGATGCGCTCCTCGCCGACGAGCCGGGCATCGACCTCGAGGCGACCATCGACGTCGACACCGACTTCCACCGCCTCATCGCGCACGCCAGCGGCAACCCGGCGTTCGCGGCCATCATCGAGGCCCTCGTCGGGCGCACGGCCCGGGCCCGCCTCTGGCGTGCCATCCACGAGCACGGAGCCGTGCGCGAGACCCAGCGCGAGCACCGCGCCATCCTCGACGCCCTGATCGCCCGCGATCCGGATCGTGCGCGCATCCGCATGTCGGTGCACGTGCTCGGAGTCGAGGAGTCCACCGCGATGCACTTCGGCGAGACGGATGCCGCGGCGGGCGCGCCCGCCGCGGACTGAGCGCTCAGCCACGACGCACCAGGCCGCGGTCATCGAGCGCCGCCCAGAACTCCTCCGGGATCTCGCGCTCGTAGCGTTCGGCCGTTCCGCGCACCTGCTCCGCCGTGCGCATTCCGACGACGACCGAGACGACGGCCGGATGCCGCAATGGGTAGGCGATCGCAGCCTCGGGCAGGGTGATGCCGAACTCCTCGCAGACATCGGCGATGTCGTTGGCCTTCGCGATCAGCTCGGCTGGAGCCGGGGCGTAGTCGTACAGGGCGTCAGCCGGCGGACGTGGACGCGAGAGCAGCCCCGAGTTGTAGACGGCGGCGGCCACGATCCCGACACCGCGCTCCTCGGCGAGTGGCATCAGATCGTCGAGGGCACCCTGCTCGAGCAGGGTGTATCGGCCGGCCAGCATGATCACGTCGACGTCGTGGCGGCGCACGAACTCGGCCGGCATCGCCGACTGGTTCATGCCGGTGCCGACGGCGCGCACCACTCCCTCCTCGCGCAGCTCGATGAGCGCGGGGATGGCCTCTGCGTGGGCCTCCGCCCCGTGATCGTCGGGGTCGTGCAGGTAGGCGATGTCGATGCGGTCGAGGCCGAGCCGCTCGAGGCTCTCGTGCACGGACCGACGGACGCCGTCGCGGCTCAGGTCCCACTCGCGGCGCATCGTGGCCGGCACGGCGAAGCCGCCGTCGTCCATGGTGTCCTCCGGGTAGCCGCTCGGCACGAGCAGCCGACCGACCTTCGTCGAGAGCACGTACTCGTCCCGCGGGCGAGCGGCCAGGGCGGCGCCGAGACGATGCTCGGAGAGCCCGAGGCCGTAGTGCGGAGCCGTGTCGAAGTACCGGATGCCGGCGTCCCACGCGGCATCGACGGCTGCGCCGGCCTCGGCATCCGTCGTCTCCCGGTAGAGGTTGCCGAGCTGGGCGGCGCCCATCCCCAGTTCGGTGATCGGCATGGCCGACCTCAACGGGCGACTCAACATCGAGGAACCTCCACAGCGGCGGGCAAGGGTGCGTCTAAAGATTAGATCAATTGGTCCCAAAAGACTATTTCTCTGCGATAATCGAGACGTAGTCGCCCAATTGATTGGGTGAATCTCCCGACATCGAGGATGCCGCCGGGCCGGAAGGCACGCTGGGTCTGCTCGATTCATCAGATCACTGCCCAGGAGGCTCAATGTTGACCGCCGCGTACACAGGCGATTCCACGATCACGATCGCGGAGGCGGAGCCGCAGGCGCCGGGGGCAGGGCGGGTGCAGATCAGGGTCTCCTATGTGGGGCTCTGCGGCACCGACCTGCACATCCTGCACGGCAACATGGACGCCAGGGTGCAGATGCCGCTCGTGTTCGGTCACGAGATGAGCGGCACCATCGCGGCCGTCGGAGCCGGCGTCGGCGGCTGGAGCGTCGGAGATGCCGTGACAGTCATGCCCCTGGACTGGGACGGCACCTGCCCGGCCTGCCTCGCCGGCAACCAGCACATCTGCCAGAACCTCGACTTCATCGGAATCGACTCCCCCGGCGCGCTGCAGGCCCTCTGGAACGTGCCGGCCGCCACCCTCGTGGCGCTCCCCGCCGGCATAGCCCTCGACGCCGCGGCCCTCGTGGAACCCGTGGCCGTCGCCGTGCACGACGTGCGCCGCTCGGAGATCGCGCCCGGCGAGAAGGCCGTGGTCATCGGCGGCGGCCCCATCGGCGTGCTCATCGCCACAGTGGCCCGGGCGTTCGGCGCCGACGTCGCCGTGATCGAACTCGACCCCAACCGTCGCGCCCAGATCGAGGCACTCGGCTTCGCCACGGTCGACCCACGCGAGACCGACCAGGTCGCCTGGGTGGAGGAGTGGACGGCCGGAGCCGGCGCCGACGTGGTCTTCGAGGTCTCGGGCGCTGCCGCCGCGGTCCTCGGCGCGACCGCGCTGGCGAAGGTGCGCGGCACCATCGTCGTGGTCGCCATCCACCCGACTCCGCGGGAGATCGACCTGCAGCGCGTGTTCTGGCGGGAGCTGCGCCTGCTCGGTGCGCGCGTGTATCAGCGCACCGACTTCGAGCGTGCTGTCGAGCTCATCGCAGACGGCACCATTCCGAGCGCCGTGCTGATCTCCAAGATCGTGCCCCTCTCCGAGACGCGTGCGGCCTTCGACGACCTGCAGGGCGGCCGGGCCATGAAGGTGCTGGTCGACGTGCAGGAGGGTCAGCCAGACCTAGACGGAGCGACCGCATGAGCGCCCTCTTCGACCTGACCGGCACCACCGCCGTCGTCACAGGAGCCAAGCGCGGCATCGGCTTCGCCATGGCGTCGGCGCTGGCCGAGGCCGGGGCCGACATCATCGGCGTGAGCGCCACCATCGAGGCGCAGGGCAGCGCCATCGGCGCCGTCGTCGAGTCGCACGGGCGCAGTTTCGAGGCGCGCACTGTCGACTTCGCCGATCGCGACGCAGTTCTCGCCCTGGGTGACGAACTGCGCGGGCGCACGATCGACATCCTGGTGAACAACGCCGGCACCATCGAGCGGGCGCCCGCGGCTGAGCATCCGCTCGCCCTGTGGGATCGGGTTCTCGAGGTGAACCTGTCGAGCCAGTTCGTTCTGACCCAGGCAGTGGCCAACGGCATGCTCGAGCGCGGTCGCGGCAAGATCATCTTCACCGCGAGCCTGCTGAGCTTCCAGGGCGGCATCAACGTTCCGGGCTACGCGGCGGCGAAGTCCGGCGTGGCCGGTCTCGTGAAGGCCCTGGCCAACGAGTGGACGTCCCGCGGCATCACCGTGAACGGCATCGCCCCCGGCTACATCGCGACCGACAACACGCAGGCCCTGCGGGCGGATGCCGATCGCTCCCGCGCCATTCTCGATCGGATTCCCGCCGGCCGCTGGGGTGACGCCGACGACATCGCCGGTGCCACGGTGTTCCTCGCCGCACCGGCGTCCGACTACGTGTCGGGAATCGTGCTCCCCGTCGACGGCGGATGGCTCGGACGATGAGCATCGTCGGCCAGCGATTCGTGCCCGTGATCGTCATCGACGATCCGGGCCTCGCGCCCGACCTCGCCTCGGCCCTGCTTCACGGGGGCATCGGCTGTGCCGAGATCACCCTGCGCACCGAGGCCGGCCTCCGCGCCATCGAGGCCGCCGCCGAAGTGCCCGACTTCACCGCGGGTGCGGGCACCGTGCTCACGGCCGCCGACGTCGATCGGGTGGTGGATGCCGGTGCGCGTTTCGTCGTGAGTCCGGGCCTCGCCGACGACGTGGTCGAGCGGGCCATCGAGCTCGGCGTCGACGTTCTGCCCGGAGTCGCCACGGCCACCGAGGTGCAGCGCGCCCTCCGCTTCGGACTCGATCGCCTGAAGCTCTTCCCGGCCGGGCCCCTCGGCGGACTCGACCTCATCCGCGCCCTCGCCGGCCCGTTCCCCGGCGTGCGCTTCCTTCCGAGCGGCGGCGTCACGCCCGAGAACGCGCGGGACTACCTCGCGTCACCGGCGGTCTTCGCCGTCAGCGGCAGCTGGATGGCCACCCGCGAGCTCATCGCGGCCCGCGACTTCGACGAGATCGCCAGGCTCAGCCGGGCCGCCGTCGAGCTGGTGCCGTGATGGCCGGGGTCGTCGAACCTCCCAGGACCGCGGCACCGGCTGCGGCATCCGCCGTTCTCACCCTCGGTGAAGGCCTGGGGGTTCTGCGCACCCGCGAGATCGGCTCGCTCGCCCATCTCGGCGATCTCGCCGTCGGCACGGGCGGGGCTGAGGGCAACGTCGCCATCGGACTCGCCAGACTCGGAACCCCTGTCACCTGGCTCGGCCGCGTCGGCGACGACGGCCTCGGCCGCCGCATCGTGCGGGAGCTCCGCGCCGAGGGCGTGACCGTCGTGGCTCCGGTCGACACGACGGCCGCCACGGGCCTGCTCATCAAGGAGTCTCCGTCGGCCGGGCGCACAGCCGTCACCTACTACCGCGCGGGCAGTGCCGGCAGCCGCCTGCGCCCCACCGACCTCGACGCCGTCGACATCGCCGACTTCGCGTTGCTGCACATCACGGGCATCACCCCCGCGCTGTCCCCGACAGCACGAGCGACCATCGACGCCGTTCTCGATCGGGCGACGGATGCCGGCATCACCGTCTCCTTCGACGTCAACCACCGCTCGACGCTGTGGGCCGGCGCCGGCGGCGGCGAACACGCCGCCGAGACGTACCGCTCCCTCGCCGGACGCAGCAGCATCGTGTTCGCCGGAGCCGATGAGGCGGCTTTGCTGACAGGCCACGCCCCCGACGACCCCGAGGCTCTGGCACGAGCTCTCGCCGAACTCGGGCCGGAAGAGGTGGTGGTGAAGCTCGGCGAGCGCGGAGCCCTCACTCTCTGCGACGGCGAACTCACCCGGCGAGCCGCCGTGTCGGTACCCGTCGTCGACACTGTCGGAGCCGGGGACGCCTTCGTGGCCGGCTACCTGGCCGAGCTGCTGCGCGGCGGCAGCGTGACGGATCGCCTCGACCTCGCCGTGCGCACGGGAGCTGCGGTCTGCCTGCACCCGGGCGACTGGGAGGGCTTCCCGTCGCGGGCCGAGCTCGAGCGCCCCGACGGAGCCGACCCCGTCAGCCGGTGACAAGGACCCGGAACCGCCGGCGTCAGGCTGCCTTCGACACAGCCGGGATCTCCGCGATGGAGTGGAAGACCGGCAGTCCGCGATCGCGAGCGATCGCCACGTCCTGATCGGCGCCAGCCGAGGCGCCCGGAAGTCGCAGCACAGCATCGCAGTGCTGCAGCAGTCGCTCGGCCGTCGGGTACATGATGCCCGCGGCGACAGGATCGGCCACGCTCTCTCCGCCAGCTCCGCGCAGCACAGGAAGGGCCACCCATTCGCCGATCATCGGGATGTGCCCGGCCTGGAAGATCGGCCACGCAGCCTCCTCGAGGCGGGCCAGGTTGGCGGCGAGGGCCGCAGGGTCGTCGTTGGTGCCCGAACGGTAGGGTCCGGCGATGAGAATGAGCAGTGGATCGGTCATACCGTCACTATAATGAGCACAAACGCGCTTAAACAAGGAGAAACACGGATGCTCGCCGCTGAACGACGGGACTTCCTCGTGGCACGCCTCGAGCGCGACGGCAAGATCGTGGCCAAGGACCTGGCCCGTGAGCTGGGTATCTCCGACGACAGCATGCGCCGCGATCTCCGTGATCTCGCGGCCGCCGGTCTCTCGCAGCGCGTGTACGGCGGAGCCCTCCCCGTCTCGCCGGCGATAGCCGACTACGCCACCCGCGGGAGCATCTCCGTGGATGCGAAGGTGCGCATCGGCAGGGCCGCGGCCGAGCTGATCCGCCCGGGCTCGACTGTGATCCTCGATGGAGGCACCACAGCTCTCGCCGTCGCCCGAGCCCTGCCCGGCGACCTGCGCGCCACCATCGTCACGCACAGTCCGACCGTTGCGAGCGCCCTGATCCACCTGCCCGACATCGAGATCTTCATGATCGGCGGACGGGTGTTCAAGCACTCGGCCGTGACGAGCGGCGCGGCGGCTGCCGAGGCGGCCGCGGGGGTGAATGCCGACCTGTTCCTCCTCGGCGTCACGGGCGTGCATGCCGAGTCCGGTCTCACCACCGACGATGCCGACGAGGCCGCGATGAAGCGACTCCTGTCTCGCCGGTCAGCCGAGACCTGGGTGCTCGCGAGTTCCGAGAAGATCGGGGCGGCATCGCGATTCGCCGTGCTCGCCCTGAACGAGGTGGCCGGCGTGATCACGGATGCCGCGGACGACGACCCGACAGTCACGGACCTTCGCGGTCGCGGCCTCGAGGTGCTGTCGGCCTGAGCGCCGCCGCACAGGTCCGGTCCGGCCGGGCGTTCGGTTCAGTCGGTGACGAGTTTTCCGTCGATACGGCGCGGGATGCCACTGGCCTCGTCGCGCAGGTCCGCCGGCAGCAGGGCGGCTGGGGCATCCTGGAACGCCAGCGGACGCAGGAACCGCCGGATGGCGCTCACGCCCACCGAGGTGTGCTGCGAGTTCGTCGCCGGCCACGGTCCACCGTGGTGCTGCGCCCACGACACCCGCACGCCCGTCGGGTAGCCGTCGAAGACGATGCGCCCGACGCGCGGCGCGAGATCGCGCATCAGCGTGCCGACGGTCTCGAGCTCGTCGCCCTCGCTGTGGATCGTGGCGGTCAGCGAGTCCGGCACGGCATCGAGGGCACTCAGGACCTGCGCAGCATCGTCGTAGCGCGCCACGACCACGAGAGGCCCGAAGGCCTCCTCGGCGACATCGGCCGTCAGCTCGGCGGCGTCGAGGCCCAGCACTGTCGGAACCCCCGTGAAGCCGTCGTCGGCTGTGCCGCCTGTCGCGAGCACGGACACCGGGCCCGAGTCGATGAGGCGCTGACGGATCTCGTCGAACGAGGTCGAGATGCGCTCGTTGAGCAGCACCGGAGCTGCGGCCGCGGCCGCCTTCTCGACCAGGCGAGCCACCAAGGCGTCGCCATCCGTTCCCCGCGGCACGAAGGCGACGCCGGGCTTGGTGCAGAACTGCCCGCCGCCGAGGGTGAACGATCCGAACAGGCCGTCGGCGATCTCGGCGCCGCGGGCCGAGGCCGCACCGGCGGTAATGATGAGCGGGTTGAGGCTCGACAGCTCGCCGTAGAACGGGATGGGCTCCGGGCGGGCGGCGATGATCTCCATCAGAGCCTGCCCTCCACCGAGGGAGCCCGTGAACCCGACGGCAGTGATGAGCGGATGCGCCACCAGCGTGCGGCCGGCTTCGGTGCCGAACACGATACCGATCAGGCCGTCGGGGGCGCCGTACGCCGCGGCAGCTTCCGCGAGCACGGCGTGCGAGAGCACCGAGGTCTCGAGATGGGAGGAGTGGGCCTTGAGCACGACGGCGTTGCCTCCGGCGAGCGCAGAGGCCGTATCGCCGCCGGCGACCGAGAAGGCGAACGGGAAGTTGCTTGAGCCGAACACGGCGACAGGGCCGATCGGCACCAGCATCCGGCGGAGCTCTGGGGCCGGTCCGAGAGCCGTGGCGCCGCCGTGGTCGATCGTCACCTCGAGGTAGCCGCCGTCGCGGACGGCCTCGGCGAACAGGCGGAACTGGAAGGCGCTGCGCGACACCTCGCCGTCGAGGCGTGCCGTGCCGAGTCCGGTCTCTCGGTCGGCGATGGCGACGAGCTCGGCCCGGTGGGCGTCGAGCCCGTCGGCGAGGGCCTCGAGAAGGCCGGCGCGCCAGCCGCGTTCGTTCCAGCGGGCTGACTCGAAGGCGACCTGCGCCGCCTGCACGGCGGCATCCGTCGCCTCGACCGAGGTCGGAGCCGTGCCCGTCGGGTGCGCCTCGCCCGTGCGGGGGTCGGTGCTGATGAGAGTGCTGGTGGGGGTGTTCTGCGATGACATGGGTTCTTCCGGGTTCAGCGCAACAGGCCGCGCGTGGAGAGGGATCTGTAGAGGGCGTCGATGCCGAAGGTCCACGGCGCCGCCTCGGTGCTCGAGCGCACCCGGTTGACGAGGGCCCCGAGGCTGGGCTCCGCTATACGCACCAGGTCACCGTCGTGGTGGGTGAATCCGCGGCCGGCCACGTCGCGATCGTCGACCGGGGCGAACATCGTGCCGAGGTAGAGCACGAAGCCGTCGGGGTACTGGTGGTGCGCTCCCACGACCTGCTCGACGAGGTCGGCCGGGTCACGGCTGATGCGGGCGAGTTCGCTGTGGCCGTCGAGTCTGTAGCCGTCCTCCCCGTCGATCGAGAGGCGCACGACGGAGGCACGCAGGGCGTCGAGGTCGTAGCTCGCGTCGAAGAGGCGCACGAATGGTCCGACCGAGGCCGAGGCGTTGTTGTCCTTGGCCTTGCCGAGCAGCAGGGCGCTGCGACCCTCGATATCGCGCAGGTTCACGTCGTTGCCGAGGCTCGCCCCCACGATGCGCCCGTCGGAACTCACCACGAGCACCACCTCGGGCTCCGGGTTGTTCCACTGCGAGGCCGGGTGCACGCCCACGTCGACGAGAGGGCCGACGGTCGAGAGCACCGGCGCCTTGGTGAACACCTCGGCGTCTGGGCCGATGCCGACCTCGAGGTACTGGCTCCACCAGCCGCGCTCCAGCAGCAGGGCCTTGAGCGCCGAGGCCTCTTCCGACCCGGGGCGGAGCGCATCGAGCGTGCCGCCGATGGTCTCGAGGATCTCGGACCTGATGACGGCCGCCGCGTCCTGGTCGCCGCGCGCACGCTCCTCGATCACCCGCTCGATCATCGACACCGGGAACGTCACGCCGGTCGCCTTCACCACGTGCAGGTCGATGGGCGAGAGCAGCCAGGGCCGCGTCTCGTCGCGGGTCTCGGGCGGGGTGTTGGCCGCGAGCTCGTCGAGGGTTCCGATCACGGTTCCGGATGCCGCGGCCAGCGCAGCAGCAGGGTCGGCCTGCTCGGTCAGGACGTGCATCGTGGCGAACGACGCCGACACGTCGACGACGCCGTCGGCGCGGATCGCCACCACCACCGGGCCGGAGTGGCCGGCGCGCCCCTGGGCGTCGGGAAGCCAGGCGCGGCCCGCGAGGGTGCCGGCGTAGCCGTCGTCGGGCAGCAGCCCGGTCGCATCCGTTGGCCATGTCGTGGTCATGCTGCTCCAGTCGGTCGAGGTCGGTGATTCGTGATCGGCAGGTCGACGGTCGCGGTCGCGCTGCGGTCAGCGCCGGTGGAAGGTGGCGGCGCGTTTCTCGGCGAAGGCGGCGCGGCCCTCGTCGGCGTCGGCCGTCGCGAAGGTGATGGTCTGCAGGTCGCGCTCGTAGCGCAGGGCCTCCTCCTGCGTCATGTTTGCTGCGGCGCGCAGGTTGGCCTTCGCCGTCTCTGCGGCGATCGGAGGGCGCGTCGCGATGACGGCGGCGAGCTCCTGCGCCCGCTGCACGAGGAGGGTCGGCTCGACCAGTTCGCTCACGAGGCCCCACCGTAGCGCCGTCTCGGCATCGATCGGGTCGCCTGTCATCAACATGACGGCGGCGTTCGACGGGCCGACGGAGTGGGAGAGGAACGTGGCCATGCCGCCGCCGCCGATCCATCCGAGCTTGATCTCAGGGGCCGCGAAGCTCGCTGTCGTCGAGGCCAGCCTGATGTCGCAGCCGAGCGCCGTCTCGAGGCCGCCGCCGAAGGCGTAGCCGTTCACCGCGGCGATGACGGGCTTGCGGCCGGCGCGGATGGCGTCGCAGTAGTCGGTGCGATTGCGGAAGTCCCACGGGGTGGCGTACTTGTCGAGGGTGCGGATGTCGGAGCCGGCGCAGAAGGCACGCTCGCCCTCGCCGGTGAGCACGATCGCGCGCACCTCGTCGGCATCGTTCGCCCACTCGATCACCTCGACCAGCGCATCCGACATCTCCTGAGTGACCGAATTGAGCTTCGCCGGCCGGGCCAGCGTGATGGTGGCGACGTGGCCGTCGACGGCCAGGCGGATCTCGTCGCTCGAGGGAGTGATCATGCGCGCGACCTCTCTGGGTTGATGCGGGGGTTGATGCCGGCGGGGTTGATGCCGGCGGGGGTGATGCCGGTGGAAACTGATGCGGCTCTGCCCGGCTCCCCCAGGGAGTCGAAGAGCACGTCGATGCTGTCGAGGGCGGCATCCACCGATGCAGCGCTCGTCACAGCGCCGACTCCCACGATGAGAATTTCGCGGAGCACAGCCGACGCCTGCGATTGGAACGGGATGTATCCGGCCACCCGTGGGCGCACCCACGCGTCGGCCATGGTTCGCCGGGTGCGACGGTAGAAGTCTCCTGATGCCGCATTCACGGCGTCGTCCGCCCACGCACTCGCCAGGCTCGGCTGACCCGCGTTCCGCGGGATGAAGCCCGCCTGCGTGGCCGGCTCGAAGAGCTGGGTGAGGTGTGCGACGAGGGCGACATCCGGAACACTCCGTCTGGTGATGGCGATGCCGGTGCCGCCGATGGTCGATCCGCGGCGGCCGCCCGGGCCGGCGCTCGGTGCCTCGGCGAAACGCAGCGCACCGGGGCCCGATGCATAGTTCACGTAGCCGTAGACCAGCGGGATGTAGGCGATGTCGCCGACCGACCGCATCCGCTCGAGAAGACCGATCGGGTTGAGGGAGGCGGATGCCTCCGGCGACCTGGCTGCGAGCTCGGCGAGCAGCGCGACGGCCTCGCGGCCCGTCGCCCGCGACACGAACCCCGCACCGGGCAGCACGGCCGGCTCCTCTCCGAGCGCGACGCACACCGAGGCGAAGCTGAGCAGGGCGTGCGGGCCCGCCAGGCTGAGCGCCACGGGAGCCTCGGCGGCGAGCGCCACCACCTCGGGCCAGGTGGCCGGGGCGGCCTCGACCAGGTCGGGCCGGAACACGGCGACCTGCGTCGCGGCGTCGAGCGGCAGCGCCCACGGGCGGCCGTCGACGACGTAGGAGCCGAAGCTCGGTCCGACGCAGCCGGCCTCGAGCGCGTCGAGCAGGTCGGCGTCGAACACCTCGTCGACGGGCCTGATCGCGTCGGCCGCGATGGCGTCGCCCAGGTGCGGATGATCGAGCACGATCACGTCGTAGCGCGCGGCCAGCTCGTCGATGGGGGCGGATTCGAAGCCCTCGAGCGGATGCGCGTCCCACTGGATGAGGGCGCCTCCCCGCGCAGACGTGGCATCGACCGCGGCCCGCTCCAAGGCGAGCCGCCCGCGCGGGTGGTCCCAGGTGAGGCCGCGGTACTGCGCCATCACGCGGGAACGACGGATGCCGGCTCGGCGGGCTCGGGCGCAGTAGAGGGTGCCGTCGTCGGAGAGGCTGCCCCGGGAGCGGCAGACGTCACCGCAGCCGGCGTCGCAGCGGCAGCCCCGCTCCCCAGTAGTGCCTCGATGCTCTCGTCGCTGAAGCCGGCCTCGGCCAGCACCTCGCGGGTGTGCTCGCCGACGAGCGGGGCACCGCGATAGAGCCGGGGCGGGGTCTTGGAGAACCTGTACGGGAACCCCGGGGTCTTCACGTGGCCCTCGGTGGGGTGGTCGTACTCGATGAAGGTGCCGTTGTGGGCGATCTGCGGGTCGTCGACGAGCTCCTGGTAGCCGAGCACGGGCCCGATCCAGACGCCGGCGGCGCCGAGGGTCTCGATCCAGTAGCCGGCCGGCTTCTCGCGGAGCTTCGCTGCGGTCTTCGCGTGGATCTCGTCGCGGCGGGTCCAGCCCTCCACCTCGCTGTTCCAGCCCTCGAACGCCGGCTCGTCGATGAGGCGGCCGAGCTCGTGGAGGTCGGCGAAGGCCAGCGCGACGTAGCCGTCACTGGTGGCGAAGACTCCGTACGGCGCCCGGATGTAGACGTGAGCGTGCGGCTCGGCCGAGCGCTCCTGGGTCTTCTTGCCGACGGTGAACACCGAGAGTTCCTGCATCTGCAATGTGGTGAGGGCGTCGAGCATGTTGACCGTCACGAACTGGCCCTCGCCCGTGCGCTCCCGGTGCAGCAGAGCAGCCAGAACGCCCTCGAACGCCGTGGAGGCCGTGATCGCGTCGGCCAGGTACTGCCCGGCGGGCGACGGCTCGTCGCCGTGACGACCCGCCGAGAGCATCGCGCCCGACATCGCCTGCAACAGCAGGTCCTGGCCGGGCCTGTCGCGATACGGGCCGTCCTCGCCGTAGCCCGAGATCGAAACGTAGACGATCGAGGGGTTCACGGCCCGCAGCGACTCGTAGTCGACGCCGAGCCGTGCTGCGACTCCCGGGCGGTAGTTCTGCAGGAAGACATCGGCTCCCCGCACGAGCTCGCGCAGAGCTTCCGACCCGTCGACGCTCTTCAGGTCGAGCGCCACCGAGCGCTTGTTGCGATTGAGTGAGAGGAACGACACGTTGATCTCGTTGCCTGCCGCCCCGCCCGCGGCAGCGTGGCGCTGCCATTCGCCGGTGGTGGGCTCCACCTTGATCACGTCGGCTCCGAGGTCGCCGAGCCGCTGAGCCGCGAAGGGTCCGGCCATGGCGATGGAGCAGTCGATGACGCGGTAGCCCGCCAGCACTGCGGTGGTCTCGGTCACGGGGTCTCCCTGTCGTCGTCGTGCACGAGCACCTCGGCCCCGCCCGCAGCCGAGCTGCGCAGCATGGCGTCGATGAGCTCGACCGAGCGGGCTGCCACCTCGGCATCGGAGTTGTTCTCGGTGCTCGCGCCGGTGATGAGGTCGATGAACCGGTTCGGCGGCACGATGCACTCGTAGGCGCCGGAGCCCGGCGGCACGTCGAGGTCGAAGCGCTGCCCGTCGTAGCGGTGCAGCGACATGCGCTCCCGCTCGGTGTCGAGCAGCAGCACCCCTTCGCTGCCGAAGATGCGGATGTCGACCTGGTACGGATCGCCATCCGGAACCGTCGCAGCCCCCGACAACGATCCGAGCGCACCGTTGTCGAAGGTGATGACCGCAGCGTTGAAGAGGTCGACCGCCGCTCCCCCGGTCGAGACCTTCGCCATGACGGATGCCGACCGCAGTTCGCTCAGCCAGAACAGCAAGGCGCTCGAGTGCGTCACCTGCCCGTGGGCATAGCCGCCGCCGTGGGCCGGAGACTGCCAGGTCGACGGGTCCGGACCGCTGGTCTGCGAATCCCAGAGCGCCCGGATGTGATTGGTGTCGCCGGCGAACAGGCCCCGCGTCGGGGAGGCCATGTGGCAGAGCACGTGTTGGATGGTGCCGAGATGGCCGGCGTCGACGAGCCGCTTGGCCTCGATGGTGAACGGCTTGTAGTTCCAGCCGTAGGGCGCCAGGAAGTGCACGCCGGCCGCCTTCACGCGATCGGCGAGGTCCCAGCCCTGAGCCGCGTTCAGCGTCACGGGCTTCTCGACCAGAACGTGCAGGCCCCGGTCGATGGCCGCGGCTGCCTGGGCGTAGTGCAGGTCGTGAGGGGTCGACACGACGACGGCGTCGAGGCCGGCGTCGAGCAGCTCGGAGTAGTCGGTGGTGGCCATGCCGAAGCCGAACTGGTCGCGCACTGCACCGAGCTCCGGCCCGATGCCGCAGACTCCGACGAGCTCCACGTCGTCGCGGCCCGCGAAGATCGGGAAGTGGTTGCTGGTGGCCCACCAGCCGGCGCCCACCGCCCCGAGGCGCACCCGGCTCATCGGGCGTCACCCTGTGCCGGCGCCCAGCGTCGACGGCCGTCGATGATCTCCGACGAGATGAGGCCGCGGCGCTGCATCCGTTCGAGGTTGCCCGTGACAGGGAAGACCGCGTAGTCGAGGGCCTCGGCGTTCCACGGTCCGAGCCGCTCCCCCGCGGCCCGTACGAGTTCGAGAGTGGTCGCCGGGCCGGCGCTGCGCGCGAGTTCCTCAGCGAGGACGGTGTCGATCAGCTCGGTGTAGGCGACGCTCTCATCGAGGAACGCGGTGGCGGCCGCCCCCTCGTACACCGGGTAGTGCGCGGTGAGCACGAGATCGGCGTCGATGGCGCGGAACGCATCGATCGAGGCGAGGTACGGGTCGACGTCCCGGTAGGTCGGCGGGAAGGCCGGTCCTCCGTCGGCGAAGGGAACCGTCGCGCCGAGGGTGGCGTCGCCGATCACCAGGGCACGGTTCGAGGCATCGTGCACGGCGATGTGGCCCGGGCTGTGACCGGGAACGTGCAGGATCGTGACGACCCTGTCGCCGAGATCGATCTGCTCCCCGCCCGTCACGACTCTGTCGACGGGCACCAGGTCTGAGACCGACCGCAGGTAGGCGGTGGTCTCGGCCGGGTCGTCGAATCCGTCGGTGTCGCGGAACTCCCCGTAGCGCACGTCGATGAGACGCTGCACGTCCTCGGTGAGTTCGCGGTCGAGCTCGTGCACGAGCAGCTCGACGCCCGGGATCGCCGCCTTGAGCGCGCCGTTTCCGCCTGTGTGGTCGAAATCGCAGTGCGTGTTGATCGCCCAGCGAACGGATGCCGGATCGATGCCGTTGGCAGCGAGGTAGGGCAGCAGGGTCTCGCTGATCGAGTCCCGGATGCCGGTGTCGACGAGAAGCGCGCCGGCGGGTCCGACGAGCAGGTGGAGCGCCACGATGCGCTCGCCGAGCGGCGCCTCGATGCGGTGCAGGCCAGGGCGGATCAGCATGGTGTCAGCGCTCCACGCCGTCCAGCACGAGACGGAGGCCGGCGCGCTCCGGACGCACGTGGGGACCTGCCGGATCCGACCAGTCGGCCGTGCTGGCCGCGGCGGTGATGGCATCGACGTCGATCGTGATGCCGGCGCCCGGGGCGTCGCTCAGCACGATGCCGCCGTCGACGAACTCGTGGTCCACGTTGATGCCCGTGGCGAAGCGCACCCCCTGCACCTCGGTGGTGAGGTGGTTCGGGATGGCCGACATGGCGTGAGCCACAGCGGGGTTGGCGTTGTAGCCCACGGGGCTCACCGGCAGGTCGCGGGAGGCGGCGACCGTGGCGAGGCGCAGCAGGTGCGTCACACCCCAGACCGCTCCGGCCTGCACGACGTCGGGGGCTCCGGCGTCGAAGAGCGGGCGGAACTGCTCGACGCCGGTCAGGTTCTCACCCGTCGCCACGGCGGCGCGCACGGCGTTGCTCAGCCTGGCGTGCCCGACGGCGTCCCAGCGTCGCAGCGGCTCCTCGACCCAGAGCAGGTCGACCTGCTCCTCGAGGATGCCGATGTAGCGCACGGCCTGCTTCACCTGCCAGGACTCGTTCGCGTCGAGCATCAGGCCGGGCTTCGAGGTGTTGCGCCGGAAGACCCCGTCGATGATGCGTAGACGCCGCAGGTCGGCATCCGGATCGAACCCCCCCTTCAGCTTGCCTGCGACGTAGCCGCGGTCGGCGAACTCGGAGTAGAAGGCCTCGAGCTGGCCGTCGTCGAGGGCGATGTCGAGTCCGGAGGCGTAGGCCGGGATGAACCTGTCGCGTCCGCCGAGCAGACGCCAGAGCGGTTCGCCGGCGGCCTTGGCCTTGATGTCCCACAGGGCGGCGTCGATGGTGGCGATGCCGCCGTAGGTCGCGCCGGCGTGACCCGACTTGAAGACCTGGGCCAGCATCCGGTCGAACAGCACCGAGACACTGCGCGGATCCTCGCCCTCGATGGCCGGGAACAGCCGATCGATGTCGGCGTGCGAGCCCATGCCGACGCCGGTGATGCCCTCGTCGGTGTCGATGAGCAGGATCGGGACGTCGGTGACTGCATCGGTGATGTGGCCGTTGATGTCGCCGACGGCCCGATGCCACTCGTGCCGGCTGGAGAGGGTGCGGTACCCGGTGATCTTCATTCCTTGGTACCTCCGGCGGTCATGCCCTCCACGAGGAATCGTTGGGCGAAGAGGAAGATGATCAGGATCGGGGCCACCGAGAGCAGGGTGGCCAGCGCCAGGGTCGGCAGCTCGATCACGATGCTCGTCGCTGTCGTCGGATTGAACGCGGGCACGTTGGCCAACAGGTTCGAGAGACCCACCTGCACTGGGATCTTCTGCCCGCCGACCACGAGGAACGGCAGGAAGTAGTTGTTCCAGTTGCCCACGAAGCTGAAGAAGCCCACGAGGGCGATCACCGGCGTCGCCAGGGGCATCGCGACCTGGCCGAACACCCGGAGCTCCCCGGCGCCGTCGATGCGGGCCGCGTTCAGCAGGTCGCGCGAAACGGCAGTCGAGAAGTAGATGTAGGTGAGATACACGCCGAAGGGGAAGAACGAGAACGGCAGGATGACGGCGAGCGGGCTGCCGATGAGTCGCACGGCGCTGAGCTCGAGGAAGATCGGCAGCACGAGAGCCGTGTTCGGGATGAGCATCACGATGAGCGTCGTCACCAGCAGCAGTCGGCGACCCCGGAACTCGATGAGGGCGAGGGCGTAGCCGGCCGGGATGCTCACGATGAGGGTGATCACCAGCGCTGAGAACGAGTAGAAGACCGAGTTGCCGATCCAGGTCGTGAACACTCCGCTGCCGAAGGCGAAGAGCTGGTCCCAGTTCGCGGCCAGCTGCTCGAACGAGCCGAAGCTGAACGGTCCGTCGAGGAGCAGCTGTGAATTGCTCTTGGTGGGAGCGAGCACGAGCCAGACGATCGGCAGGATGAAGAAGGCCGTGAAGACGAGCAGCACGAGGGCGACGAGAGCCCGGCCGATCCACTGACCCGGCGAGATCGCGCGACGGCGGCGCAGGGTGGTGTCACTCACTGTCGAAGAGCCTTCCGCGGAAGATGAAGATGGTGGACAGGCCGAGCGCGACCACGAGCAGCACGATCGAGATCGCGGCGGAGCCGGAGAAGTCGTTCTGCCTGAAGGCGTAGAGGTAGGCCAGCTGGTTGAGGGAGTAGTCCTCCGGCACGACGTTCTTCGTGGCCTGGGCGAGGATCTTCGGCTCCACGAACAGCTGCGTGCCCGCGGCCAGCGACATGATGCCCATGTAGCTGATCCACTTGGTGAGCATCGGCAGCTGGATGTGCCAGGCGGTCTGCACCGGGCCGGCCCCGTCGATGCGGGCGGCCTCCATGATGTCGCCGCTGATGTTGTTCAGCGCCCCGTACATGATGACGATCCAGCCGCCGGCTCCCGCCCAGAAGGCGATGACCGTGAAGACGACGGGGAGGTTGCCCACAGCGACGACGCTCACCAGGGAGTCGTAGCCCATGGCCTTCAGCAGGGCCGAGACGGGACTGACGCTCGGGTCGAGCACGAACAGCCAGAGCAGCACGCTCGAGGCTCCGGCGATGGCGCCGGGAATGTAGAAGAGGAACCGGGCCGTGTTGCCGAGCCAGCGCACCCTGACGGCGTGCACGATGAGCGCGAGGATCACCACGAAGATGATGAGGCTCACGAGCCAGTACACGATGTAGAGCGCGACGTGGGCGACGGCCGGCAGGAACCTGTAGTCGCTGAAGACCCTGGCGAAGTTGTCGAACCCGACGAAGGCGCCGTTGCGGGTGAAGGCGAGGTAGATGGCGTAGAGCGTCGGCAGGAGACCGAAGGCGAGCAGCAGCAGCGTGTAGCCGCTGACGAAGACGTAGCCGTAGCGTGACTGCCCCGCGTTCATCCGGCCGGCGCGCCGGCCCGCCGGGCGGCGCCGTCCCGTGGGGACGACGCCGGCCGGAGCCGGAGGAGCGGTGACGGTCACGTTACTTGACCGTGTATCCGTTGACCGTGGCCTCGTTCTCGAGTTCCTTCTGCCATTCCGGCAGCAGGGACTCGACCGTCTTGCCCGCGGCGATGCCGGGGATCACGATCTTGGCCCACGCGGTCTCGGGGCTCCAGCTCGTGACGTTCCAGCCGTCCCAGATCTGCGTGGCGGCATCCGTCATCACAGTCGTGAAGTCGTCGTTGACGAAGTACTTCGCCTCGGCCTGCTTGTCGAGCCACTTGGAGGCTGCGGCCGTGTAGGCCGGGTAGCCCGACGACGCGTCGACCTGGAACTCGTCGGCACTGGTGACGAACTCGAGGAACGTCTTCACTGCATCGAGGTTCTTCGAGTGGCTCGACGCGTACCACTCGCCACCGCCGACGTTGCCTGCGGCGACCTCGCCGCCGTCCCACTTGAGTGCGGGAGCGACGCCGATCTGGCCGGCCGGGGTCTTGAGTCCGCCCTGGAAGATGGCGCCGGTGTACCAGACCGGTCCGGGGACGCCCACGAGCTTGTCGGCGTACTTCGCCGCGAAGTCGGCGCTGAAGAAGCTGTCCTGAACGAGCGTGCCATTGGCGAGCATGCCGTCGATGATCTTCGAGATGCCCTCGGAGTTCTTGTCAGCCGTGTCGGAGTGGAAGACCCCGGACTCGGGCGACTGGAACACGGGAGACTCGCTGCCGCCGTAGTAGACGTAGGTCATGAAGCTGTCGCCCATGCTGCCCAGGATGTATCCGGGGTGCTCGGCGGCGAGCTTGTCTCCGAGCTCTCCGTACTCCTCCCACGTGGTCGGCACCTCGTAGCCGAACTGGTCGAGCAACGTCTGGTTGTAGTAGAAGACCGTCTGCGCGAGGTCGTTGCGGAGCGCGTAGGTGGTGCCGTCGATCGTGGCGTAGTCGAGCGAGCCCTGGGCGAATCCGTCGAGGAAGTCCTGGTCGAGGAAGCCCTTGTTGAGCGGTGCAGCGAAGCCCTGCTCGCCGTTGGTGGTCTGCTTCGACGCCCAGATCGCGTCGTTCTGCTGGGTGGAGAAGACCACGTCGGGCCAACCCTCCCCGGCCTGGTCCATGAGGGTGATCTTGCTCTGGAACGATCCGCTGCCGCCGGCTGAGCCGTCGTAGGTCTCGTACTTGATCTTGATGTCCGGATACTTCTTCTCGAAGGCGGTGACAGCGGGCTCACGGGAGGCGTCGACCCACACGGTGATCTCGCTGTCCTTCACCTGCTCGGCGGGCGTGAAGCCGTACTCGCTGTTGCTGTCGCCGCCCGAGGCGGCCGGCGAGCAGCCGCTGAGGACGAGGAGTCCGGCTGCCGCTGCGGCGGCCACGGACATCAGCCGAGTGACTCGGCGTCGGGAGGACGATTGCTGTGACATTGAAAGCATCCTGTTCTGGTCGGCTTCTCTGACGACTAAAGCACCCTGGCAGGGCCAAGAGTGATTACATCATACATGTTACCAAAGCATCAAGTAGGCTTGAGAAATGGTCATCATAGGTGTGACGTCGTGGTGGGTAGGCTGTGGCCATGCACGCTGAGACGACAGTCCCCGCTGAACGCGGATCCGCGTTCGTGCCGACCATCGCGGCCCGAACGCGCAGCCCCCGCCTCGGCGTCACCGTCGTCTCCGACCTCGTCGACGCCATCGTGCGCGGCGACATCGAGCCCGGCTCATCACTCCCGCCCGAGGCCGTGCTCTGCGAGCAGTTCGGCGTGAGCCGCACGGTCATCCGCGAGTCGGTGAAGCGCCTCGAGGAGAAGGGACTCGTTGCCGTAGCCCAGGGCCGCGGCACCCGCGTGCTGCCCATCGAGTCGTGGAACATGATCGACGCCACGGTGCTCTCGGCGCTCGTCGCCAATGACGAGACACTCGGAGTGCTCGATGACCTGAGCATGGTGCGGGCCACCCTCGAGGCCCTCATCGCCCGCGATGCCGCCCAGGTGCGCACCGAGACCCAGCTCTCAGCTCTCCGCGATGCCCTGCAGCTCATGCGTGACACCATCGGCGACGAGCCCGCGTTCAACCAGGCCGACGTCGTGTTCCACGCCGTCGTCGGCGAGATGACCGACAACCGCCTCGCCGACAACATCGTCAAGACGCTCTTCCACCAGGCACGCTCGAGTGCCCGCTTCAGCCTGCACAGTGAGCTCGAGCTCACCCTCGACGAGCACGTCAACGTCTTCGCGGCCATCGAGGCCGGCGACCCGGCCGCCGCCGAGGCGGCCATGCGCACCCACATCACCGACGCCTGGGAGCGCCGTCGCCCGCCGAGCCCGCGGCACCGCCCGAGCTGACGGCGGCACTGAACCTTCCGCGACACGCGACCGGTGAGACCTCTATGAGAATCCCGGAGAAAGGTTCATCGCCCCCTTGACGTCGCCCCCCGAATGGGGGTGGAATGGCGGTCCAATCAAGCCCGTGTGTGAAGGCATCGCAACGTAGCCGTCCTTCCAGACCCCCACGACGCGAGGCACTCCCGACATTGCATTGCGGACGACAGCGGCAATGAAGTCGGGAGTCTGACATGCATTCATCAACGATCCGTCGGCAAGGGCGCCGGCGGCTGATGCTCATCGCGGCCGCGTCGACAGCGCTGCTGCTGGCGTCTCCAACCGTCGCCGGCGCAGCAAATGACGACCCGGGCGGCGAGGCGGCCACGGCCGACCAACTCCTCGCCGCCGAGGCCTACGCCTTCCCGCCGGGCAACTGGTGGGACAGCTCCACCTCCGACAAGCGCCGTGCTGCGGCGCTGCTGCGGCAGATGACCCTCGAGGAGAAGGTCGACATGCTGCACGGGGAGATCAACAACTTTTTCGGGTTCTACAACGCCCCCATCGATCGACTCGGAATCCCGGCCCTGACCATGGCCGACGGGCCGGCCGGCACGCGCATCGCGAACCCGGACGTGAATGGCCAGCGCTCCACCCAACTCCCGTCCCCCTTGGCTCTCGCGGCCACCTGGAACGCCCAGCTGGGCGAGCAGTACGGCGACCTCGCCGGATCCGAGGCGTTCGACACCGGGCACAACGTGCTTCTCTCCCCGGCGGTGGACATCGCCCGGGTGGCGCAAGCGGGTCGCGCCTTCGAGGCGTACGGCGAGGACCCCCTGCTGAGCGGGACCATGGGGGCAGCAAACCTCCGCGGAATCCAGTCCAATCCCGTCGTCGGCGACATCAAGCACTACAACGTGTACACCCAGGAGACCAATCGCCTGGCCGGCGGCAACGCCGTGATCGACGAGAGAGCGCTGCAGGAGATCTACACCCGCCCGTACGCGATCGGCATCCGAGACGGCCACCCCGGATCGGCGATGTGCGCCTTCAACGCCGTGAACGGCGTGCAGGCGTGCGAGAACGGGGAACTCCTCAACAAGATCCTGAAGGAGCAGTTGAAGTTCCAGGGCTGGGTGATGAGCGACTACGGCGCCACCCACAGCACCGTCCCCGCGGTCCTCAACGGCCTCGACCAGGAGATGCCCGGCAACTTCAGGCCGGACCAGCAACCCGGGACCTGCTTCTTCTGCGGGCCTCTGATCGATGCCGTGAACGCCGGTCAGGTTCCGATGTCGCGCATCGACGATGCTGTCACGCGCATCCTCAGGCCCATGTTCGCCCTCGGGTTGTTCGACAACCCGCCGGTGATCCAGCCGCTTCCAGAAGCCGAGCACGGCGCTGAAGCGCGCTCGATCGCCGAACAGGCCATGGTGCTGTTGAAGAACGACGATGGTGCCCTGCCCCTCACGGGGCGGGTCGGGTCGATCGCTGTCATCGGAGCGGATGCCGACACCGTCGTGCAGGGCGGGGGCAGCTCCCAGGTCAAGCCGACCTACACCGTCAGCCCGCTCGAGGGCATCCAGGCCAGAGCCGGCAGCGGCGTCACCGTGAACCACGTCGCCGGATCCGATCCGGTGACCTCGGCCGCCTTGGTTCCGGGTCCGGATCCGATCCCGTCGGACTTCCTCACCCCTGCGACAGGGACGGGGAACGGTCTGCGCGCGGAGTACTTCCTGAACCTGGACTTCTCGGGGACCCCGGAGCTGGACCGCACGGATCCCTACGCCGGCATCTACGGAGGCTTCTTCCTGTTCAGCGGTTTCAACGCCGCCTCGCCGCACTTCCCGGCGCAGCCGCAGTCGGTGAACGGGAACTCCTCCATCCGCTGGACCGGATCCCTGACGGCCCCGGTGGATGGCAGCTACGAGCTGTCCATCGTCGCGACGGGGTCGTCCACGCTCTACCTCGACGGGGCACCGATCATCCAGACGGCACCGTCGACCACACCGCAGGAGACGTCGGTCGACGTCGACCTGACGGCCGGAAGCGTGCACGAACTGCGCGCCGAGAACGTGAACGACGCGCCCAGCGCGACGGACAACGGACCGGTGTTCAAGCTCGGGTGGGTTCCGCCCGATGGTGTTGTGGCACCGCAGGCGCTGGCCGCGGCCGACCTGGCCCGGAACGCGCAGGCGGCGGTCGTCGTCGTCCGTGACTACTCCTCCGAGGGCGGTGACCGGCCGAACCTGAACCTTCCCAACGGCCAGGAGGAGGTCATCCGCCAGGTCGCCGCAGCGAACCCCAACACCGTCGTGGTGGTCACCTCGGGCGCTGGCGTCGAGACCAGCAGCTGGGAGGCCGGTGTTCCGGCCATCCTGCAGGCCTGGTACGGCGGCCAGGAGCAGGGCAACGCCATCGCGAACATCCTGTTCGGAGACGTGAACCCGTCCGGGAAGCTGCCCATCACGGTGCCGACCGACGAGGCCAGCACTCCGGTGAGCTCTCCGGAGCAGTTCCCCGGCGTCGGGCTCGACCAGCAGTTCTCCGAGGGGATCTTCGTGGGCTATCGCGGCTACGAAGAGTACGGCATCACCCCGCAGTACGCCTTCGGCCATGGCCTGTCGTACACGAGCTTCGACTACTCGAAGCTGAAGACCTCGACGGTCAAGGGGAAGAACGGAGTCGGCAAGCAGCTGAAGGTCGACGTCACCGTGCGCAACAGCGGCTCGGTCGCCGGTCGCGAGACCGTTCAGGTCTACGTCGGTCCCCTCCCGACCAGGGAGGTGCCGACGGCCGCCAAGGCGCTCGCGGGCTGGGCGCAGGTGGACCTGCAGCCGGGCGAGCGCAAGAAGGTGACTGTCACGCTCAGTGCCGAGTCGCTGTCGTTCTGGGACGTGGACCGCGACAGGTGGCGCACGCCGTCGGGTGACGTGCCCCTGTTCGTCGGCTCGTCGTCTGATGACATCCGGCTCACCGGAGACCTGCGCATCGGCCGCACCGTGCAGCAGTAGCCGCTCGAGCAGCCGGTGCACCCGCACCGGCACCGGCACCGGCACCGGAGGGATGCTCCGCCCCGCGTCAGCAGGGCGGAGCATCCTGCGTGACGGGTGATGCGTATACTCGGAGCGTCCGGCAGGCCCCTCGAGCAGCCGGTGCCCGAAAAAAGGGCACGCAGCCTCCCAGCGCAGTCGCTGGGAACCGGCGAGACACATACGGCATCCACACGTCCGTTCGTCTGCCGGGAGGTCTCCCATGTCCACTGTGTCCGCTCACGTAGCCCAAGCACTCGCTGCCCACATCGATCACGTCTTCGGCGTGATGGGCAACGGCAACGCGTACTTCCTCGACGCACTCGAGCGCTCGACGGACGTGTCGTTCACGGCCGTGCGGCATGAGGCCGGCGGAGTGGTGGCGGCCGACGCGTACCACCGCGCAGGCGGCGGGCTCGCCGCCGCGACAGCGACCTACGGTGCCGGGTTCACCAACACCCTCACCGCGTTGGCCGAGGCCGTTCAGGCGCACGTCCCCCTCGTCCTCGTCGTCGGAGACGAGCCGACCTCGGGTCCACGGCCATGGGATGTGGACCAGATCGCGTTGGCATCCGCTGTCGGTGCGCGCACGTACACGGTGGGCCGAACGGATGCAGCGGCGACCACCGTCATCGCGATCGAGCACGCACTGTCGTACCGTGTGCCCACGGTGTTGGCGATCCCGTACGACGTCGCTCGACTCGACGCCGGGCCGGTTCCTGCCGCGCAGGCGCCCCACCTGCCCGTCCCCGCCGCCCCGTCAGCTTTCGCCCGCGCCGCCATCGACCAGCTCGCCGGCACACTCGGGATGGCACGGCGGCCGTTTCTCCTCGCCGGACGCGGCGCCTGGATCGCCGGCGCCGGCGACGCCCTGGGACGCCTCGCGGATGCGACCGGCGCGATCACGGCATCCACAGCACTCGGACGGGGTGTCTTCCCCAGCACGGAGTTCGACCTCGGCGTCGTCGGGGGCTTCGGTGCTGCTGGGGCGATGGAGCTGATCCGGACGGCTGACGTCGCCGTCGTCTTCGGTGCGGGCCTCAATCAGTTCACGATGCGGTTCGGCGAGCTCTTCGACCCCGGTACCCGCGTGTACCAGGTCGACACGGCACCGGCAGCGACCCACCCGCACGTCGGGGGGTTCATCCGTGGCGATGCCGCCGTCGTGGCGGCCGGTCTCGCGGATCGTGTCGCGGCGGCGGATGCGTCCCCGTCCGGTTGGCGGGAGTCGATCGACCTCGTCCCACTGCGAGCGCAGGAACCCGGTGACCCCAGCGCTGTCGATGGTCGTCTCGACCCGCGCGCTGTCGCTGTGGGGATCGGCGAGATCCTCGAGGGCAGCGATTCGACACGGGACCGCGTCGTGGTCTCCGACGGAGGCCACTTCATCGGCTGGGCGAACATGTACTGGCCCGTGGCCTCCCCCGATCGCATGCTGATGATCGGAACCGCCTACCAGTCGATCGGCCTGGGATTCCCCTCGGTGCCTGGGGCGGCGCTGGCGAAACCGGACTCCACCATCGTCCTCACGACCGGCGACGGCGGCGGATTGATGGCATTGGCCGACCTGGAGTCGGCGGTGCGCGTGGCCGGTGGGCGCGGCCTCGCCGTGGTCTGGAACGACGCCGCCTACGGAGCCGAGATCAATCTCTACGGCCTGAAGGGCCTCGCCCGGGGACCGATGCTGATTCCCGAGGTCGATTTCGCGGGCCTGGCGCGGTCGGTGGGTGCCGACGGGGTCGTGGTGCGCACTCTCGACGACCTCGACGCTCTGCGGCAGTGGGCGGTCACGCCGTCATCCGATCGACGTTTCCTCCTCCTGGACTGCCGGATCTCGGGCGAGGTCATCGCGCCCTATCAACAGGAGATCATCCGCGTGAACTCCTGAGTGCGGGCGTCGCCCCGCGCGGTGCGGTGCGGCTCAGCGCGCCGGAACCATCGACTGCACGAAGAAGTCGGCCAACGCGTCGGTCGCCGAGAGGGGGAGGACCGCGGCGACGTACTGATCAGGACGCACGACCACGACGACGCCGTCCCGCGACAGTCCGCGCTCCTCGTAGATGTCGGTGCTCGTCCACGCGCTCGGCGCCGCAGCGAAGACCTTCTCCCAGTCGGTGAGTCCGAGCGGTCCCGTCTGCGGCCTGAATGCCGCCGGCACGCGAGAGATGTCGACATCCTCGAACCGCTGCTGGTAGATCACCTTCACATCGAAGACGGCATCGATGTCCTGATTCGGGGACGTGTACCTGACCACCGGCGACTCAGCCGAGGACGAGATCCATTCCGCCCAGGACTCGAGCGCCGAGGGTTCTCCCGCGCTGGGTGCATCCGCGAACGCGTACAGGCGCCACCGCCCGTCCGCCTTCGCGTGGTGGCCGAGGTGCACGGCGTTACCGTCAGCCACGAGCGCGACCTCGGACGACTTGAAGCGTTTTCCGATGGGGAACCCGTCGGCGAGCGATTGATGCGCGGCCTCCCCGACGATCACGGACTGCCCGTATCGCGTCATGAACCCGGACGGGAACTCCGCCGTCGCGAGGTAGTAGGTCGCCAGATCCTGCGGGTCGGAGATCTCTTCGGGCTTGCGTGCCATGAGAGACGACCACTCGCGGTCGAAATCGATGAGCTGCTGTGCCACCGGCAGCCGTTCTGCCGAGTAGGTGGCCAGCAGGGTGTCTGGGCTCCGGCCGGTGAGCACGGCGCCGAGCTTCCAGCCGAGGTTGAAGCCGTCCTGCATCGACACGTTCATGCCCTGTCCGGCCTTCGCGCTGTGGGTGTGGCAGGCGTCTCCGGTGAGGAAGACGCGGGGGGCGCGCTCCGAGCCATCCGGAACGTCGTCGAACTTATCGGTGACCCGGTGGCCGACCTCGTAGACGCTGTGCCAGGCGACCTCCTTCACGTCGAGCGTGTAGGGGTGCAGGATGTCGTTCGCCCTGCGGATGATCTCATCGATGGAGGTGAGCCGAACGCGGTGATCATCATCCTCGGCCACGGCGCCGAGATCGACGTAGACGCGGGACAGGTAACCGCCCTCGCGTGGGATGTGCAGGATGTTGCCCGCCACCGCGTTGATGGCGCATTTGGTGCGCCAATCGGGGAAGTCGGTGTTGACCATCACGTCCATGACGCCCCACGCGTGCAATGAGGCGCCACCGATGTGTTTCCGTCCGATCGCCTCGCGGACGCCGCTGCGCGCCCCGTCGCACCCGGCGACATACCTGGTCCGGATGGTGCGCTCCTCGCCTGTGCGCTCGCCTGCGACGTATCGGAGGCGTACCTCCACGGGGTACTCGCCCTCCTCGTGCACGGTGAGCGCAAGGAACTCGATGCCGTAGTCGGGCTCGATACGCCCGGGACCATTCGCTGCTGCTTCGGCGAAGTAGTCGAGTACGCGCGCCTGATTGACGATGAGGTGCGGGAACTCGCTGATCTTGTACCCGTAGTCCTCGGTCCGGCTGGTGCGGACGATGTTCTGCGGGTTCTCCGGATCGGGGTTCCAGAAGTTCATGTAGCCGATGTTGTAGGCCTCGGCCACGATCCGCTCCGCGAACCCGAAAGCCTGGAAGGTCTCGACGCTCCGTGGCTGGATTCCGTCAGCCTGTCCGAGGGGGAGCCTCCCCGCGCGCCGCTCGATGATGCGCGTTGCGACCCCCGGGAAGGACGACATCTGGGCCGCCAGAAGCATCCCCGCGGGTCCCGACCCGACGATCAGCACGTCGATCTCGTCGGGGATCTCGCTCGGACGATCGATACCCGCGCCCTCGGGCGCCGCGATGCGCGGATCGCCCGAAACGTAGCCGTGATGGTGGAACTGCATGCTGATTCCTTAGCTCCTCGAGGACTACGCGCGGACGAGGCCACGGATCGGACTGACCGACTGCTCGGCCTCGTGGTCCGGACCGAGGGGGATTCCACTCCGGTCGCGAAGGAGGAGCGTCGCGATCAGTCCGATCACGGTCATCCCTGCGAGGTACCAGGTGACGGACAGGGTGCTGCCGGTCGCCTGCACGAGCGCCGTTGCGATGGTCGGGGCGAAGGCGCCACCCACGATCGCGCCGATGGCGTACGAGATGGAGACGCCTGAGAAGCGAATCGAGGCGGGGAAGAGCTCCGTGTACAGCGCCGCCTGCGGACCGTACGTGAAGCCGAGCCCGATCGTCAGGATCGCGAGGCCGGCGAAGAGGAGTCCGATGTTGCCGCTGTTGACCAGGGGGAACAGAGTGAACACACCGATCAATTGCAGGATCCAGCCGATGACATACGTCGTGCGGCGCCCGATCCGGTCGGACACCCACCCGGCGAAGAGTGTGGACAGCAGCCACGTCACGGCGGATCCCGTCACGGCCCAGAGAACCGGCCCGCGCTCGAACGCGAGCGGCCCGTCGGGGTTGGTGGCGTACCCCTGGATGTAACCGCCCGTGGTCATGTACCCGACGGCGTTGTTGCCGGCGAACACGAGTGCGGCGATGACGACGAGGAGGGCGTGCTTCTTGAACAGCTGCACGATCGGCATCTGCGCCTTCTCCTTTCGCTCGGCGAGCTCGGTGAACACCGGGCTCTCCTCCACCTTCCGACGCACGTAGTAGCCCACCAGGATCAGCACGACGCTCAACAGGAACGGAACGCGCCAGCCCCACTGGAGGAACGCGTCGCCGGGAGCGATGATCGTCATCAAGGCCATGACGCCCGATGCGAGCAGCAGTCCGAGCGGAACTCCGATCTGCGGAGACGCACCGAAGACTCCGCGCCGCTTGCGGGGCGCGTGCTCGACCGCCATCAGAACGGCGCCGCCCCACTCGCCTCCAGCGGAGATGCCCTGCAGGATGCGCAGGAGGACGAGCAGGATCGGCGCAGCGATTCCGATCGTCTCGTAGGTGGGGAGCAGGCCGATCAGGGCGGTCGACGCGCCCATCAGGATCAGCGTCCACATCAGCACCACCTTGCGTCCGTACTTGTCCCCGAAGTGACCTGCCAGGAAGGCACCGAGCGGGCGGAACAGGAAGCTCACACCGACTGTCGCGAAGGCGAGGATGGTGCTGTCGGTTCCCAGCGGCGCGAAGAAGAGCTGGCCGAAGACGAGGCCGACCGCTGTGGCATAGATGAAGAAGTCGTACCACTCGACGGTCGTGCCGACGATCGTCGCGAAGACGACGCGGCGCCGGTCCGCCTGGACCGCGATCGTTCCGGTTGCGGTGAATCCTTCTGGCTGTGGTGCGCTCATCCGGGGTGACTCCTGTGTCAGTTCGACGGCTCTGTCTACGCTCGAACCGGCCGCAATCGGTGTGACGCGGTGCTTGCTCGAACACCCATGATCATATACGATTTCGAATACGACGCAAGGGCGAGGGAGCTCATGACCATCGAGAACGAGACCGGGGCGGAGCCCACCGATCCCCGATTCGCCGCGCTCCCCTGCCGTCCCGGCAAGATCATCGCGGTGCACCTCAGTTACGTCTCGCGTGCCGAACAGCGCGGCCGTCGCCCGTCCGCGCCCTCCTACTTCTTCAAGCCCTCGAGCTCGCTCGCTGGTTCGGGCGGCACGGTCGAACGCCCCGTCGGCACCGAGCTGCTCGCTTTCGAGGGGGAGATCGCACTCGTCATCGGGACGGAAGCCCGGCGCGTGGACCAGGAGGCTGCGTGGAGCCATGTGGGCTGGGTGACCGCCTCGAACGATCTCGGCCTCTACGACCTGCGCGCGAACGACAAGGGCTCCAATGTCCGGTCGAAGGGCGGCGACGGGTTCACCCCGATCGGCCCGAGGATGATCGACGCCCGCACCGTGGATCCGTCCTCCCTGCGGCTCCGCACGTGGGTCAACGGTGAACTCGTCCAGGAGGACTCGACAGCAGGTCTCCTGTTCCCGCTCGCCCAGTTCGTCGCCGACCTGTCGCAGCACTTCACCCTGGAGCGGGGCGACGTCATTCTCACCGGAACGCCGGCGGGCTCGTCGGTCATCGTCCCTGGCGACACCGTGGAGGTCGAAGTCGACTCTCCGGGTTCGGGCGCGTCCTCCGGACGGCTGACGACGACGGTCACTCAGGCTGAACAGCCGGCATTCGACAGCTCTCTCGGCTCACTCCCGGCCGTTGACGACACCCAGCGCGAGGAGGCGTGGGGGTCGCGAGAACGCGCCGGGCTTCCGGATGCATCCGTCAGACTCGCTCCGACCTTGCGGGCGAAGCTCGAGAGGGTACCGGTTGCCGGGCTCTCCCAGCAGTTGCGCAAACGCGGCCTGAACAACGTGACGATCGACGGCGTGCGCCCTCTGCACCCCGGTGTGAAACTCATCGGGACGGCGAAGACCCTCCGGTTCGTTCCCAATCGTGAGGACCTCTTCGTCTCGCACGGCGGTGGATACAACGCCCAGAAGCGCGCCTTCGATGCTGTCGCGGAGGGTGAGGTGATCGTCATCGAGGCTCGCGGCGAGTCGTGCTCCGGAACCCTCGGCGACATCCTCGCCCTGCGCGCCCATGCGCGCGCAGCGGCGGGAATCGTCACCGATGGAGGAGTACGGGACGCCGACGCCGTCAGCGCGGTCGGCATACCCGTCTACTCCGCGGGAGCCCATCCCGCCGTGCTGGGGCGAAAGCACGTCCCGTGGGACGTCGACGTCACGATCGCCTGCGGCGGAACCACCGTCCAGCCCGGCGACATCATCGTCGGCGATGGCGACGGCGTGATCGTCATCCCGCCGGGCATCGCCGAGGAGGTCGCCGACGCGGCCCTGGCGCAGGAGGACGAGGACGCCTGGATCGCCGCCCGTGTCGCCGAGGGCAATCCAGTCGACGGCCTGTTCCCGCTCAACGCCGAATGGCGTGCCCGCTATGAATCCGAGACGGGTGCGAGATGACCGACACCACCACGCTCAGCAAGTCGCAACTCGCCTACCGGTGGGTCCGCGAACGCATCACCAACCACGAGTTCACTCCCGGATACCGCTTGGTCCTCGGAACGATCGCGGGCGAGCTGAACATGAGCGTCGTCCCGGTCCGGGAGGCGATCCGTCAGCTCGAGGCGGAAGGCCTCGTGACCTTCGAGCGCAACGTCGGCGCACACGTATCGATGGTCGACGACACGCAGTATCGATTCAGCATGCAGGCTCTCAGCATCCTCGAAGGGACTGCGACAGCGCTGGCCGCGCGCCGGTTGACCGCTGACGACGTCCGTCGGGCTCGACAGATCAACGAGCTCATGATCGGACGTCTCGACGAGTTCGAGCCGCGTGCGTTCACCTCGCTCAACCAGCAGTTCCATTCCGTTCTGTTCGCCAAGTGCGCCAATCCGCGCATGCTCGAACTCGTGGAGTCGGAGTGGGCTCGCCTCGGTCACCTCCGTGACTCGACCTTCAGCTTCGTGCCCGGCCGAGCTCAGGAGTCGGTGCGCGAACACGAGAACATCCTCGTGCTGATCGAGACGGGCGCTCCGCTCGGTGAGATCGAGAAGATGGCCCGCAGGCACCGTTCCGCCACGCTGGACGCCTACATGATCCACGAGCACCCTGACGAGGCCCTCGGCCTGCCGGCATTCTGAATCACCCATTGGAGAAACCATGACCGAGACAAGCCCGGCGCTGGACCAGCGCCATGTGCCGGCCGATCTGCCAACACGCATCCAGCACTACATCGACGGGGAGTTCGTCGATTCTGTCGATGGCGACACCTTCGACGTGCTCGAGCCCGTCTCGAACGAGGTGTACGTCCAAGCCGCTGCCGGCAAGAAGGCAGACATCGACCTCGCTGTCGCCGCAGCCACCCGGGCCTTCACGGAGGGCCCGTGGCCTCGGATGCTGCCGCGCGAACGATCTCGGATCCTGCACCGCATCGCCGACCTCGTCGAGCTGCGCGATGCCAGGCTGGCCGAGCTCGAATCCTTCGACTCGGGGCTGCCGATCACGCAGGCTCTCGGCCAGGCACGCCGGGCAGCGGAGAACTTCCGGTTCTTCGCCGACCTGATCGTCGCGCAGGCCGACGACACCTTCAAGGTTCCCGGCCGACAGATCAACTACGTCAACCGCAAACCGATCGGCGTCGCGGGGCTCATCACCCCGTGGAACACGCCCTTCATGCTCGAATCGTGGAAGCTGGGTCCCGCCCTGGCCAGCGGAAACACGGCCGTACTGAAGCCCGCTGAGTTCACCCCGCTGTCCGCATCGCTGTGGGCGGGCATCTTCGAGGAGGCCGGCCTGCCGAAGGGGGTCTTCAATCTCGTCAACGGCCTCGGCGAGGACGCCGGCGACGCGCTCGTGAAGCACCCCGACGTGCCGCTCATCTCGTTCACGGGCGAGAGCCGAACCGGCCAGATCATCTTCGGCAACGCCGCGCCGTTCCTCAAGGGGCTCTCGATGGAGCTCGGAGGGAAGAGCCCCGCGGTCGTCTTCGCGGACGCCGACCTGGAAGCTGCGGTGGACGCGACGATCTTCGGCGTCTTCTCCCTGAACGGCGAGCGCTGCACGGCTGGATCCCGAATCCTGGTCCAGCGTGACGTCTACGACGAGTTCGTCGAGCGCTACGCAGCGCAGGCGAAGCGTGTGAAGGTCGGCTATCCCCACGACCCGGCCACGGAGGTCGGGGCGCTCGTGCATCCCGAGCACTTCGACAAGGTCATGGGCTATGTCGAGATCGGCAAGAGCGAGGGGCGCCTCGTCGCCGGGGGCGGACAGCCGGAGGGCTTCGAGTTCGGGAACTTCGTCGCCCCGACGGTGTTCGCCGACGTGCCCGCCGACGCTCGCATCTTCCAGGAGGAGATCTTCGGACCCGTCGTCGCGATCACGCCGTTCGACACCGACGAGGAGGCACTCGCGCTTGCGAACGACACGAAGTACGGGCTGGCGGCCTATATCTGGACGAACGACCTCAAGCGTGCCCACAACTTCTCTCAAGCCGTGCAGGCCGGCATGGTCTGGCTCAACTCGAACAACGTCCGTGACCTTCGCACCCCCTTCGGCGGCGTCAAGGCCTCGGGCCTCGGGCACGAGGGCGGCTATCGCTCGATCGACTTCTACACCGACCAGCAGGCCGTGCACATCACCCTCGGCGACGTCCACAACCCGACCTTCGGCAAGCACTAGCCGCCGAACGCAGCCGCATCCCCACTTCATCCCACATCACCGGCAAGGACGCTGACATGACTGACAAGACCGCCAAGACGCTCACCTCCTCGGGCTTCTTCGTGTCACAGGAAGCCCCCATCGAGACGGACAATCCCGTCGCGACCCCCCAGTCGTCCCCGCCGGACATCCTGCGCTGCGCCTACATGGAACTCGTCGTGACCGACCTCGCCGCATCACGCCAGTTCTACGTCGACGTGCTCGGGCTGCACGTGACGGAGGAGGACTCCGATGCCGTCTACCTGCGTTCGACTGAGGAGTTCATCCACCACAACCTGGTGCTCCGGCAGGGCACCGTCGCCGCCGTCGCCGCGTTCTCCTATCGCGTGCGCGCAGCCGAGGACCTCGACAAGGCCGTCGCCTATTACTCGGAACTCGGATGCCGGATCGAGCGCCGTGCCGAGGGCTTCGTCAAGGGGATCGGCGATTCCGTCCGAGTCGAGGATCCGCTCGGCTTCCCGTACGAGTTCTTCTTCCAGACGGAGCACGTCGAGCGTCTGTCATGGCGTTACGACCTGCACACCCCCGGCGAACTGGTGCGCCTCGACCACTTCAACCAGGTGACCCCCGATGTTCCCCGAGCAGTCAAGTTCATGCAGGACCTCGGTTTCCGCGTGACCGAGGACATCCAGGACGATGAAGGCACCGTCTACGCCGCGTGGATGCGCCGGAAGCCCACAGTGCACGACACCGCCATGACCGGCGGCGACGGACCACGGATGCATCACGTCGCGTTCGCGACGCACGAGAAGCACAACATCCTCGCGATCTGCGACAAGCTCGGAGCCCTGCGTCGCTCGGATGCGATCGAACGCGGGCCGGGACGCCACGGCGTCTCCAACGCCTTCTACCTCTACCTCCGCGACCCCGACGGCCACAGGGTCGAGATCTACACGCAGGACTACTACACGGGCGATCCCGACAACCCGGTGATCACCTGGGACGTGCACGACAACCAGAGGCGCGACTGGTGGGGAAACCCCGTGGTGCCGTCCTGGTACACGGAGGCCTCCCTCGTGCTCGATCTCGATGGCAACCCGCAGCCCGTGGTGGCCCGCACTGACACATCCGAGATGGCCGTCACCATCGGAGCCGACGGCTTCTCGTACACGCGCCCCGACGAAGCCGAGGCATCCCTGCCCGAGTGGAAACAGGGCGAGTACAAGCTCGGCCATCAGCTCTGACCGCCCGATAGCGTGCCCACGGAGGAGAATCGGATGCTGCAGCCAGAGACCATCGCGGAGATCGCGGACGAACTCGCCGAGGCCGACCGCACGCACAGCGTGATCCCGCGCATCACCGCGCGGCATCCCGAGGCCACCGTCGAGGACTCGTATGCGATCCAAGGGGTCTGGCGCGACAAGAACATCGGGGCCGGGCGGATGCTCATCGGCCGGAAGATCGGACTGACCTCGAAGGCGATGCAGGAAGCCACGGGCATCACCGAACCGGACTACGGCGTCATGTTCGACGACACCGTCTACGCCAGCGGAGCGGAGATCCCCGTCGACCAGTTCTCCAACGTGCGCGTCGAGGTCGAACTCGCGTTCGTGTTGAAGGCGGCTCTCGAAGGGCCCGACTGCACTCTCGACGACGCCCTGGCGGCGATCGACTACGCCGTCCCCGCGCTGGAGATCCTCAACTCGCACATCGAGCTCGAGGGTCGAACCATCGTCGACACGATCTCCGACAACGCCGCCTACGGGGGCATGGTCCTCGGCGAGGTGCGCAAGCGGCCCGACGAGATCGACCTGCGCTGGGTTCCTGCGCTCCTGTACCGCAACGGCGAGATCACCGAGACGGGGGTCGCCGCCGGCGTGCTCGACCACCCGGCCACCGGTGTGGCGTGGCTCGCGAACAAGTTCCACCAGCACGGCAGCAGACTCGAGGCCGGGGAGATCATCCTGGCGGGATCCTTCACGCGTCCCATGTGGGTGTCGCGCGGAGATGTCGTGCTGTGCGACTACGGACCGATGGGATCGATCACATGTCACTTCGTCTGAAGCCCACCCTGCGCCACGATCTCGCCGGCGCATCTCGTCCGCTGGCGGGAATCTGGGCTTGTTCGGGATCAGCCCTCGTGGCTGAGATCTGCGCGGGTTCTGGGCTGGACTGGATGCTCATCGACATGGAGCACTCGCCGAACGGCCTCGATTCGGTCCTCGCGCAGCTGCAGGCCGTCGCCTCCTACCCGATCACTCCGGTCGTGCGCGTGCCCGTCGGCGACGTCGTCACGATCAAGCAGGTGCTCGACCTCGGTGCGCAGACGCTCCTCGTGCCGATGGTCTCCACGGCTGCCGAGGCGCAGGCACTCGTCGAGGCCGTGCACTACCCGCCGCGGGGCAGGCGCGGCGTGGGGTCAGCGCTCGCACGCTCTGGTCGATGGAATCGTGTCGACGGCTACCTCCAGAACGCCGAAGACCACGTCTCGCTCCTCGTGCAGATCGAGACGGCGGAGGGCGTGGACAACGCCGCCGACATCGCCGGAGTCGACGGGATCGACGGGGTGTTCGTCGGACCCTCGGATCTCGCCGCCTCGATGGGCCTGCTCGGTCAGCAGGCGCATCCCGACGTGACAACATCCGTGCGCCGCACGTTCGACGCCGTGCGAGCCGCGGGAAAGCCCGTCGGCGTCAACGCCTTCGATCCGGCGGTCGCCGACGCCTATGCCGAAGCCGGTGCCTCCTTCATCCTGGTCGGCGCGGACGTCGCGCTCCTCGCCCGAGGATCCGAAGCCCTCGCGACCCGGTGGATCCCCGGAACGGATGCTTTCGGCGGCCCCTCGTACTGAGCACCCGTCGAGCAGCGCACGACGCTGCGGCGCGCACGAAGACGGCCCTTCGGTGCCCGGCACGAGAAAAGGCCGGATCCCTGAGGATCCGGCCTTTCAGCACATCTGGTGCGCGAGGGGGGACTTGAACCCCCACACCCTTGCGAGTACTGGCACCTGAAGCCAGCGCGTCTGCCAATTCCGCCACTCGCGCACGCTTGGTCACACCCGAGGGCGAACCAACCCAGTGACATTATCATTTTCTCCCGCCAGAAGCCATTTGAGGCCGATCGGCCGGCCGGCCGTAGCGCACTGGCGCCGATGTGACGCGAATCGACCTTCGAATGCGCCGTGAAGGTCGATTCGCGTCATCTCGATGAGAGCCGCATCCGTGCGCGCCCTGATCAGGTCATCCGCTCGAATGCGCACGAATGGAAACGCCGCCCGTGCTCGCATCCCCCGGCGAATGCGCAATAGGCTCGTTCCCGTACAGCAGGGGTCGACGGGGACCCTTTCTCGCTCACTACTTCACTGAAGCCGAGATGGGGGCCCGCATGACGGACACCACTGAAGAAACTCCACCCGACCTGCTGCACGGACGAGACATCCGTGCCTTCCTGTTCGACCTCGACGGCGTGCTCACGCCGACCGCCGAGGTGCACATGCACGCCTGGGCGCGGCTGTTCACCCCTTACCTCGAGAGCCACGGCGCCGAGCCCTACGTCGAGCAGGACTACTTCGACCACATCGACGGCAAGCCGCGCTTCGACGGCGTGCGCGACCTGCTCGCCTCCCGCGGCATCGAGCTCGAACCCGGGACTCCGGATGCCGACCCCGCAGACGACACGGTCTGGGGTCTGGGCAACCGCAAGAACACCGTCTTCAACGACACCATCACCGAGGAGGGCGTTGCCGCCTATCCCGCCTCGCTCACGTTCCTCGAGGCCGTCATCGCCGACGGCTACGAGGTCGCCGTGGTCTCGAGCTCCAAGAACGCGCCGGCGGTCCTCGCGGCGGCCGGCATCGCCGACCGCTTCGAGATCGTCGTCGACGGCAACGTCGCCGCCGGCCTCGGCCTGCCCGGCAAGCCGGCGCCCGATACCTATATACATGCGGCGAACGCGCTCGGTCTCACCGTGCTCGAGTGCGCGGTCGTAGAAGACGCCGTCTCAGGAGTGCAGTCCGGTGCCCGCGGAGCCTTCGGGCTCGTCATCGGCGTCGATCGCGGCGTCGGACGCAAGGTGCTGCAGGATGCCGGAGCCGACGTCGTCGTGGAGGAACTCGACGAGCTGATCGACGCCGTCGCCAAGCGCACCGAGCAGAACGACGAGATCACGGACGCCGTGAACCACAAGGAGAGCAAGTGAAGATCCTCGACGCCGACCCGATCGACCGCATCCGTCACCCCCTCGACGAGTGGGCGCTGGTCGAGACGGCATTCGACTCCGCCGACATGGGGCGCACCGAGACGATCTTCTCGGTGGGCAACGGCTACCTCGGCCTGCGCGGCAACGTCGAGGAGGGCCGCGACGGCCACGTGCACGGCACCTTCGTGAACGGCTTCCACGAGACCTGGCCCATCCGTCACGCCGAAGAGGCCTACGGCTTCGCGCGCGTCGGCCAGACCATCGTGAACGCGCCCGACGCGAAGATCATCCGCCTCTACGTCGACGACGAGCCACTCGTGCTCACCGAGGCCGACGTGCTGTCCTACGAGCGCCGCCTCGACTTCGCCAGCGGCGTGCTCGAGCGCGAACTCGTCTGGCGCACGCCGGCGGGCAAGCGCGTGCTCATCACCTCGCGCCGCATGGTGAGCTTCACCGACCGCCACCTCGCCGTGGTGACGTACGAGGTCACCCTCCTCGACTCGGACGCCTCCATCACCCTGTCGAGCCAGATCCTGAACCGCCAGGACGGCCGCGACGAGTACAGATCCAACGTGCACGGCACCGCTGAGGGCTTCGACCCGCGCAAGGCCGACCTCTTCACCGACAGGGTGCTGCAGCCGCGCATCAAGCGCGAGGAGGCCGACCGCCTGCTGCTCGCCTACCGCTGCACCAACTCGGGCATGACGATCTCCGTCGCCGCCGATCACCAGATCACCACCGTCGACGAGTACACCTCGACCACCACCCTCGAAGACGACCTCGCCAAGCGCATCTACCGGATCCACGCCAAGCAGGGCCACAGGGTGCGCCTCACCAAGCTCGTCAGCTACCACACGGCCAGCACCGTGCCCGTGCGCGAGCTCGCCGATCGCTGCGACCGCACGCTCGACAGTGCTCTCGAGGTCGGCGGTCCCGAGCTGTTCCGCCAGCAGCGCCTCTGGCTCGACGCGTACTGGAAGCGCACCGACGTCGTCATCGGCGGCCAGCCCGAGCTGCAGCAGGCCGTGCGCTGGAACCTGTTCCAGCTCGCCCAGGCCAGCGCGCGCACCGACGGCGGCGGCATCGCGGCCAAGGGAGTCAGCGGAACCGGCTACGGCGGCCACTACTTCTGGGACAGCGAGATCTACGTGCTGCCCGCCCTCACGTACACGTCCCCAGTCGTCGCGCGCAATGCCCTGCGATTCCGGCAACGGATGCTGGACGCCGCCCGAGCGCGAGCCCTCGAGCTCAACGTGCGCGGGGCGCTGTTCCCGTGGCGCACCATCAACGGCCTCGAATCGAGCGCCTACTACGCCGCCAGCACCGCGCAGTACCACATCGACGCCGACATCTCCCATGCGCTCTGCCAGTACGTCTCCGCCACGGGCGATCAGGACTTCCTCAACCGGGGAGCCATCGACATCCTCGTCGAGACCGCCCGCATGTGGGCCGACCTCGGCTTCTGGCGCGGCAACGGCGACGATGTCTTCCACATCCACGGCGTCACGGGCCCCGACGAGTACACGACCGTCGTGAACGACAACCTCTACACGAACGTCATGGCGCGGGCCAACCTCGACGCGGCCGCGACCTCACTGCGCGTTCTCGCCAAGGAGGACCCCAGCGCCTACGCCCAGGTGGTCAAGCGCCTCGAGGTGCAGGACGGCGAGGCGGAAGAATGGGCCAGGGCCGCTCAGCGGATGCACATCCCGTTCGACGAGAACCTCGGCATCCACCCGCAGGACGAGGCCTTCCTGCAGAAGGAGATCTGGGATCTCGACCTCACGCCGCCCAGCCACCGCCCGTTGCTGCTGCACTACCACCCGCTCGTCATCTACCGGTTCCAGGTGCTGAAGCAGGCCGACGTGGTGCTCGCCCTGCTCCTTCAGGGCAACGAGTTCACGCTCGAGCAGAAGCGCGCCAACTTCATGTACTACGACCCGCTGACCACCGGCGACTCCACCCTCTCGGCCGTCGTGCAGTCGATCATCGCGGCCGAGGTCGGTTACGGAAAGCTCGCGACGGACTACTTCAACTCCGCCCTGTTCGTCGACCTGCTCGACCTGCACTCCAACACCGCCGACGGCATCCACGTGGCGTCGACGGGCGGCATCTGGAACGCGCTGGTCTACGGCTTCGGAGGCTTCCGCGACCACCGGGGCGAGTTCACCTTCGACCCGCGCCTGCCAGACAACTGGGAATCCCTGCAGTTCAGACTGACGCTGCGCGAGAACCGCATCCGTGTCGATCTCGAACGCGAATCCGTCACATTCACGATCGAGGAGGGCGACTCGTTCCGCCTCACCGTGCGTGGTCAGAAGGTCTTCGTGAGCGCCCAGAGCCCAGTGACCGTGCCGCTTTCGCACCAGGGCGCGAGGCTCGTCGGAACCCCGACGATGGACGACGTCCGAGGCCAGCGTCGCGCTGACGGCTCCCTGCTCACGGCGTCGATCCCGGCCATCGCCCTCGACTTCGATGAGGGCGAGGCACTGGGCCCGATCGATTGACTGGCGGCGCCGGTGAACTGCTTTCCGCAAGTCTCCGACTAACATTCAAGAGTCGCGAGAACCGGATCGGGAGACCTGTGGGGATACTGGACAACTTCGAGAAGGGTCTCGAACGCGCCGTCAACGGCGCTTTCGCGAAGACCTTTCGCTCGGGGCTGCAGCCGGTCGAGATCACGTCAGCACTACGACGTGAGCTCGATACCAAGGCTGCAGTCGTCTCACGCGACCGTGTTCTCGTGCCGAACAACTTCACCGTTCGCATGGGAACAGCCGACTACGCGCGCATGACCGCGATGGGTCCCACCCTCATCGACGAGCTCACCGACCTGGTGCAGAAGCACGCGGCGAGCCAGCGTTTCCAGTTCGCCGGCGGCATCATCATCCGCCTGCGTGAGGACTCGGCACTCACCGTGGGCATGGTCGCCGTCGACTCCACCAATGTGAAGGGCGAGATCGCCTGGACGCCGCTGCTCGACATCGGCACCAAGCGCTACCCGCTCATCAAGGCCCGCACGGTGATCGGCCGCGGCAGCGACGCCGACATCACCATCGACGACACGGGCACCAGCCGCAAGCACATCGAGGTGCTGTGGGACGGCAAGCGCGCCCAGGTGCGCGACCTCGGGTCCACGAACGGATCGCAGCTGAACGGCCAGCCCGTCAAGCAGGCCGTGCTCGAGCCCGACTCCGTCATCACCATCGGCCGCACCCGCATCATCTTCCGCGTGCTCGCACAGGCATCGGCTCCCGATGCCGCGGCTCCCATCGACGACGCGACGCAGCGTCACGACATGGGCGGGTTCTGGGGGCCCGCCTCGTGAGCGAACTGACCCTTCTCGTCCTTCGACTGAGCTTCCTCGTTCTCTTGTGGGCATTCGTGTTCGCGATCGTCTACGCGCTGCGCTCCGACCTGTTCGGGCAGCGCGTTCGCAAGGTCAAGGAGGCGGATGCGGCTTCCCCGAGCCCGGCTCCGGTCCCCGTCTCGGCGTCAGCCGCCGCAGCAGCGGCTGCCGCCCCGACCGGCCCCATCGGATCGATGCCCGCTGCGGCATCCTCCGCCCCGACGCTCTCGCCGTCGCTCGGCCGGGAGATCGCCGGAACCGGCAACGCCCGCGCCATCGTCGTGACGAGCGGCACCAAGGCCGGGGCCGAGTTCCCCCTCGGCACCGACGAGATCACCATCGGCCGCTCCTCCGATTCGGCCATCGTCATCCGTGACGACTACACCTCGACGCACCACGCCAGGCTCATGCTCTGGAACGACCAGTGGATGCTGCAGGACCTCGACTCCACCAACGGAACCTTCCTCGACGGCGCCAGGGTCACGGTGCCCACGCCGGTTCCGCTCAACGTGACCGTCAAGGTCGGCGCGACCACGTTCGAGCTGCGACGGTAGACCCCATGGCGACGCTCATCGACAGCGCGGCCGTCTCCAACGTCGGACGCGTGCGCGCGAACAACCAGGACTCCGGCTTCGCGGGGCACGGCCTGTTCCTCGTCGCCGACGGCATGGGAGGCCACGCCGGCGGTGACGTCGCGTCAGCCATCGCCACGAAGCGCATCGCCGAGGCCGACCAGCCCTACATCACCCCCGAAGACGCCGAGTTCGCCATGCAGTCGGCACTCATCGCCGCCAACCAGCAGCTCGCCGAGACGGTCTTCGAGCACGCGGAGCTCACGGGCATGGGCACGACGGTCAGCGCGCTCTACGTGCTCGGCGACAAGGTGGCCATCGCCCACATCGGCGACTCCCGCATCTACCTGCTGCGCAGCGGCACCCTCACGCAGATCACCACCGACCACACCTTCGTGCAGCGGCTCGTCGACAGCGGGCGCATCACCGAGGAGGAGGCTGCCGTTCACCCGCGGCGTTCCGTGCTGATGCGTGTGCTCGGCGACGTGGAGTCCTCCCCCGAGATCGACACCAGCATCGTGCGCACCATCGCCGGCGACCGCTGGCTGATCTGCTCCGACGGACTCTCGGGCGTCGTCTCCTTCGACGACATCCGCGAGGCACTCGAGCAGTCGACATCGGCCGCCGAGGCTGCAGAGCGGCTCGTCAAGGAGAGCCTCGACGGCGGCGCTCCGGACAACGTGACAGTGGTCATCGTCGACATCGGCGCCGACGGTGTCGCGGCATCCGCGAAGCCCGTCGCCATCGTCGGATCCGCGGCGGAACCCCTGGCGTTCGACATCGAGGAGCCACCGCGTCGGGCGCTCCGGATGTCGCCATTCAGGCTGCACTCCGTACCCGAGGCCCACTTCGAGCCCGACTCCGAGGAGTACCTCGACGAGCTCATCGAAGAGGACAAGCGCCGCGTGCGCCGCCGGCGCATCACGTGGATCACCGTGATCGTCCTGTTCGTCGCCGCGGCGGCGGTGATCGTCGGCGTCACCTACCAGTGGACGCAGTCGCGCTACTTCGTCGGCAGCGACGGTGACAGCGTGGCCATCTTCCGCGGCATCCAGCAGGACATCGGCCCGATCTCGCTGCACAGCGTCTACCGCGACACCGACATCCCGATCGACAGCCTCACCTTCTACGACCGTCAGGCGGTGGAGGCGACGATCAGCGCCGCCGACCTCGACGACGCCATCGCCATAGCGAAACGCCTGGAGGTGACAGGTGCCGACTGACCAGGCCGGCGTCGCCCAGGCGCCAACGCCGAACGGATCCCCGCAGACCGGGCCGATCCGTCGCATCCGTCTGCCTCAGAAGATGCGCAATCTCGAGCTCGCCCTGCTCATCGTGGCCTGCGCGATCAACGCCATCGCCGTGGTGCTGGTGCAGTTCGGCGCCCTCGGCCACGTCGACCTCACACTCGTGTTCCTCGGCGCCGTGCTCTCAGGTCTCGTCGTCGCGCTGCACATCGTGATGCGCTTCGTCGCGCGCGAGGCCGACCCGTTCCTTCTGCCGATCGCCACGCTCCTCAATGGACTCGGCATCGCGATGATCTACCGCATCGACATCGCCGACGGCCACGACGGCTGGGACAGTGCCGCCGTGCGCCAGATCGTGTGGAGCGCCATCGCCATCCTGAGCGCCATTGCCGTGATGCTCGTCATCCGCAACCACCGGGTTCTGTTCCGCTACACCTACATCGCCGGGTTCGTCGCCGTCGTGCTTCTTCTCCTGCCGCTCGTTCCCGGTCTCGGCAAGCAGATCAACGGAGCCCGCGTCTGGATCGGCATCGGCGACGTGCTCACCTTCCAACCCGGAGAGATCGCCAAGATCGCCCTGGCCGTGTTCTTCGCCGGCTACCTGGTGCGCAACCGTGACTCGCTGTCGATGGTCGGCCACCGCTTCCTCGGCATGAGATTCCCGCGCGCCCGCGACCTCGGCCCCCTGCTCGTCGTCTGGGCGCTGTCGATGTCGGTCATCGTCTTCCAGCGCGACCTCGGAACGGCGCTGCTGTACTTCGGCATGTTCCTCGTGATGCTCTACGTGGCCACGGGCCGCCTCAGCTGGGTGGTGCTCGGACTCAGCATGTTCCTCGGCGGCGCCTTCGTGGCGAGCCGCACCCTCGACTATGTCAACGGGCGGTTCAACAACTGGCTCGACGCCTTCAATCCGGCCGTATACGGCGCTGACGGCGGCAGCTACCAGCTCGTGCAGGGCCTGTTCGGGCTGGCCCACGGCGGGCTCATCGGAACCGGACTCGGCCAAGGCCGCCCCGACCTCACGCCTGTTCCGCAGAGCGATTACATCATCGCGAGCCTCGGCGAGGAGCTCGGACTGGCCGGCCTGTTCGCCATCTTCGCCCTCTACCTCCTCTACGTCTCGCGCGGCTTCCGCGTCGGATTCGCCGGCCAGGACGACTTCGGCAAGCTTCTGGGCGTCGGCCTGTCGTTCGTCATCGCCCTGCAGTGCTTCATCGTCATCGGCGGCGTCACCCGCGTGATCCCGCTCACGGGACTCACCACCCCGTTCCTCGCGGCCGGCGGATCGTCGCTCATCGCGAACTGGATCATCACCGCCATCCTGTTGCGCATCTCCGACACCGTGCGCAATCAGCCCAGACTGGTGGTGGACTGATGAATCGCGAACTCAAGCGAGTGAGCATGTTCGTCCTGCTCCTGTTCCTGGCCCTGTTCGTGTCGACGACGGTCATCCAGGCCGTGCAGGCCGACACGTTGAACGCCGACCCGCGCAACACGCGCACGCTGTACGAGAGCTACAAGGTCGAGCGCGGCCCCATCCTCGTGGCCGGAACGCCGATCGCGTCGTCGGCGCCGTCCGATGACGAGTACAAGTGGCAGCGCAGCTATTCGAACGGGCCTCTCTACGCCCCTGTCACAGGATTCTTCCCCGTGAACGGCGAGCCGACGGGCATCGAGGGATCGTTCAACGACTACCTCAGCGGAACGGCCAACTCGCAGTTCCTCAGCAGCCTCGAGCGCATCTTCACCGGACAGAAGCCGAAGGGCGCTGCCGTCGAGGTCTCCATCGACCCCGTCGCGCAGCAGGCGGCCTGGGACGCCCTCGGCGACTTCACCGGATCCGTCGTGCTGACCGAGCCCGCGACCGGCCGCATCCTCGCCCTGGTCTCCAAGCCCAGCTTCGACCCGAACAGCCTCGCCGGCCACGACACCGATGCCGTCGACGTCACGTACGACGCGCTCGTGGCCGACCCGGCCGATCCGCTCATCGACCGCAACCGCGGCGGCGACCTCAACCCTCCGGGCTCGACATTCAAGCTCGTCGTGGCTGCAGCTGCCTTCGAATCCGGCAAGTACACGCCCGAGAGCACCTTCCCGAACCCGTCCGAGTACCAGCTGCCCGGCAGCACCTCGGTCGTCATCAACTCGGGCGGCGGCACCTGCGGTGGAGGGGCGACCGTCAGCATCGCGGATGCCGTTCGCCTGTCGTGCAACATCCCCATGGCCGAACTGGGCGTGGAACTCGGCGACAAGGCCATCCGCGACCAGGCGGAGAAGTTCGGATTCAACGTCGAGCACCACATCCCGATGACGGTCGAGAAGAGCATCTACCCGGCGCTCCTCGACGACGCGCAGACCGCGCTGAGCGCCTTCGGCCAGTACGAGGTGCGCGCGACGCCCATCCAGATCGCCATGGTCTCCGCCGCGATCGCGAACGACGGGATCGTCATGGAGCCATCGCTCGCGGACCAGGTGACCGGCACGGACCTGGCTGTCGTCAAGAGCTTCGAACCCGTGGAGTTCGGGCGTGCGATCAGCAGCGAAACCGCTGATGCCCTCAAGAAGATGATGGTCGCCGACGTCGATGACGGTGCGGCCAGTAATGCAAGAATAGACGGGGTCAGCGTGGGCGGTAAGACCGGCACAGCGGAGAACATCGGGGCGGACGGGGAAGAGGATCCCTACACGCTCTGGTTCACGGGGTTCGCCCCCGCGGAAGACACGAAGTATGCAATCACGGTCCTCATCGAAGACGGTGGCGGAATGGGAACGGACGGGTATGGCAATCTCTTGGCCGCTCCCGTGGCACAGAAGGTACTAGAGGCGGTGCTGAACAAATGAGACCCACAGCAGGGCTCACCTTCGGGGGGCGTTACGAGCTGTCGACCCGCATCGCCATCGGCGGTATGGGCGAGGTGTGGCAGGCCACTGACCTCGTGATCGGACGCCAGGTCGCGATCAAGATCCTCAAGGACGAGTACCTCGGCGACCCCGGCTTCCTCGAGCGCTTCCGCGCCGAGGCCAGGCACGCAGCGCTCGTGAACCACGAGGGCATCGCCAACGTCTTCGACTACGGCGAGGAGGACGGCAGCGCCTACCTCGTGATGGAGCTCGTGCCCGGCGAGGCACTCTCGACCATCCTCGAGCGGGAGCACGTCCTCTCGACCGACAAGGTTCTCGACATCGTCGCGCAGACCGCGGCCGCCCTGCACGCGGCGCACGCCGCCGGCCTCGTGCACCGTGACATCAAGCCGGGCAACCTGCTCATCACGCCCGACGGCCGCGTCAAGATCACCGACTTCGGCATCGCCCGTATCGCCGACCAGGTTCCTCTCACCGCGACCGGCCAGGTCATGGGCACCGTGCAGTACCTCTCGCCCGAGCAGGCGTCAGGCCACCCGGCGTCGCCGACCACGGACATCTACTCTCTCGGAATCGTGGCCTACGAGGCCCTCGCCGGCCGTCGCCCGTTCACCGGCGAGTCGCAGGTCGCCATCGCCATGGCCCAGATCAACGAGGCTCCGCCCGAGCTGCCCGTGACGGTCTCCGAGCCCGTGGGCAACCTCGTGTTCGCGTGCATCGCCAAGAACCCGGCAGATCGGCCGCAGTCGGCTGCCCACCTCGCCCGCGCCGCGACGGCTCTCCGTCGCGGCGACGTCCAGGCCGCCGCCGCCTCGGTTCCCGCGGTCCTCGGCGGCGCCACGGCTGCGACGACCATGCTCATGCCGCAGGCCAACTCCACGAGTGCGGCCACGACGGTGCTGCCCACGGCGACTCGTGCCTCGGCCATCGAGGCGGAGCAGGAGGACGCCGAGAAGAAGAAGCGCAGTCCCTGGACGTGGCCGCTCATCACCCTCATCGCCCTGCTGGCCATCGTGCTGATCGGCACCATCATCGCCTTCGCGGTCAACGGCGGAGGTGGCGGGGACACCCCGAAGACCACGACACCGGCGGCCACGGCATCCAAGACGCCGACGCCGACCCCGACGCCGACGAATACCAAGATCCCGATCAACGAGGCCGACTTCGTGGGCCTGTCGAGCGCGGATGCGCGTGCCAAGGCGAACGGTCTCGGCCTCAACGCGAACGTGACAACGGGCAACGCGGCGACGGACCCGGCCCAGGTCGACACCGTGTACGCGGTGAACCCCACCGGAAACCTCGACCCCGGAGCCGAGCTCACGCTCACCGTCTACGGCGACGTCGTCGCTCCCGGACAGGCCACGGCGCCCACTCTCGACGGCAGTGACCCGGTTCCCGCGAACAGTGACGTCACGGTGAAGTGGGACATTCAGTCCTGCCCCGCCGGCCAGACGCTGAGCGGCTACAACGTCGCCGTCTCCGGTGCCACGCTCAAGGTCCAGGACCAGACGCCCGGCGGAACTCGCACGGCAGTCGTCACGTCCGGCAACCCGGGATCGAGCTTCCAGGTCACGCTGCAGTACTTCTGCGGCCAGATCGACTCGCCCATCTCCGATCCGCTCACTGTCAACGTCGAGGCGGCACCCGCGCCGGACCCCACCGAGACTCCCGCCGCCGAAGCCCCTGAGGGCCCGGCGACAGGCGAGTAGGGCATCCACTCGACCACCGACCGCTACACTGACGAATCCACCACCGACCATCGAAGGAGTTCGCATTGACTGACGACGGCCGCCTGCTTGCAGGCCGTTACCGCGTCGGCGAACTCATCGGTCGCGGCGGCATGTCCGAGGTGCACATCGGAACGGATTCGCGACTCGGCCGCACCGTCGCGATCAAGCTGCTCAAGGCCACCCTCGCCCTCGACCCGGCCTTCCGCACGCGCTTCCGTCAGGAGGCCCAGGCCGCGGCCCGCATGGCGCACCCGACCATCGTGCGCGTCTTCGATGCCGGCGAGGAGACCGTGCAGGATGCCGCGGGCCACGAGACGCAGCAGCCGTACATCATCATGGAGTTCGTCGACGGCCGCCTGCTCAAGGATGTCATCAAGGGCGGTGCCCTCGAGTCGAAGGAGGCCGTGCGCATCCTCGACGGCGTGCTGACGGCCCTCGAGTACTCGCACCGAGCAGGCGTCGTCCATCGCGACATCAAGCCGGGCAACATCATGATCACGAAGTCCGGCCAGGTGAAGGTCATGGACTTCGGCATCGCCAGGGCCATCTCCGACTCATCGACGACGGTGGCGCAGACCACGGCCATCCTCGGCACCGCCTCGTACTTCTCGCCGGAACAGGCAAAGGGCGAGCTCGTCGATGCCCGCACCGATCTGTACTCGGCCGGAGTCGTGCTGTTCGAGTTGCTCACTGGGCGACCGCCCTTCCGCGGCGACACCCCTGTCGCGGTCGCTTACCAGCATGTCAGCGAGACGGCGGCCAAGCCCAGTCACATCAACCCGAAGGTATCGCCGGCGCTGGACATGGTCGTGGCCAAGGCCCTCGCGAAGGACCGCTTCGACAGGTACCAGACGGCCGCGGAGTTCAAGGCCGACCTCGAGATCGCGTCATCCGGCAAGCTGCCCATCCACAAGGTCTCCGATGACGCCGGCGCCACGCTGTTCGGCACCCCGCCGCCCATGCAGACGGGAACCGAGCTCGCCTTCAAGCAGCTCGCAGACGACGATCGCATGGTGCGCACCCAGCGCCGCCCTCCGGCCGTGTGGGTGTGGGCAGGCATCCTGAGCATCATCGTCATCGTCGCCGCCGTGGTGTTCTGGGTCTTCAACCTGGCGCCGTCGAACGAACTCCCGTCATCGTCCCGTGAGGTTCCGACCCTCACCGGGCTCACCCTCGACGAGGCGACGGCCCAGTTGGCCGATCTCGACCTCGCTGTCACGCCCATAGAGCAACCCAGTGGCTCGGTCGAGAAGGGGCTGGTCATCGAGACCGACCCTGCGGCCGGGGAGACCGTCGCGCCGGGAACCTTCATCAAGGTCTCGGTCTCGACAGGCAAGGAACAGGTGGACGTTCCGGATGCCACCAACAAGTCGATCGCCGATGCCCAGGCTGCGATCACCCAGGCCGGTCTCGTACCCGGCGCGGTGACGAAGGAGAACTCTCCGACCATCCCCGCCGACGTCGTGCTCAGCACGAAGCCCGTGGCAGGGACCTCGGTCGACGACGGCTCGAGCGTGGACTTCGTCGTGTCGAGCGGCCTCGTGACGCTGCCCGACCTCACCACGCAATCACTCCAGGCGGCGACCGAGATCCTGCAGGGCTCGATGCTGCAGCTCACGCCGAACCCGAAGCCCGACGATTCGTGCCCGCAGGAGTCGAACCTGCCGGTCACGAGCCAGTCGCTCGCGCCGGGTTCCGTGCCCCAGGGCTCCACGGTCGACCTGGTCTACTGCGCCGGCTGATCACCCACGATCAGGACCACCCGCTCCGCTCGCCGAGGCCCGGGCGCAGCCCGCGGCCGAAGCGCCGTCGTCTGCGCGCTTCGGCCGGCCGCTTCGCTCTGCCCTCAGCGACCGGGAGTCCCTACAACCGCACCAACGGAGTGCGCCCAGCTGCGGCAGCGCGCGCACCGATGAGCCCGGCATCCTCGAGCCAGTTGCCCAGCATCGTGTAGCCGCCCTCGGTGAGCACGGACTCGGGGTGGAACTGCACGCCGTAGAGCGGCGCGTCAGCGTGCCGTAGACCCATGATCACGCCGCCGGGCGTACGTGCGGTCACGATGAGTTCCTCGGGGACGGTGCCGTCGACGACAGCGAGCGAGTGATACCGCGTGGCCGTGAACGGCTGCGGAACGTCGTCGAAGAGCACGCTGTCGTCGTGCTCCACCACGCTGGTCTTGCCGTGCATCAGTTCCTCGGCGTTGGTGACGACGGCCCCGAAGGCCTCGGCGATCGCCTGGTGGCCGAGGCAGACGCCGAGCAGCGGCGTTGCACTCTCGTAGGCCGCGCGCACGACGGCGATCGAGACGCCGGCGTCGGCGGGTTTGCCCGGACCGGGTGAGACGAGCACAGCGTCGTACTCTGCGATGCGGGCTGCGGCATCCGTCGCCTCGAAGTCGTCGTTGCGCACGACCTCCGTCTCGGCCCCGAGTTCGCGCAGGTAGCCGTTCAGCGTGTAGACGAAGCTGTCGTAGTTGTCGATGACGAGCACTCTGGTCATTGGTCCACCGTCACATCCTGCGGGTTGACGATCTGGTCGATCCACGGGAAGACCCACGTGGACAGGGTGAAGAGCACGGCGGCGATCAGCACGATCACGATCAGGATGCGCACCCAGACCGGACCGGGGAGGACGCGCCAGAGGGCGGCGTACATGTCAGGCCCCGTTCGCTTGGGCGGCGACCTGCGCCGCGATCTCGGCCGGGGGTCCGGCCGACAGCGGCTGCCAGCTGTCGTAGACACCGTAGGCGATGATGCGCTCGGCGGTGGACAGCAGCGGGTTGCAGCTGGTCAGCGTGATGATGCGATCCGTCGCAGGCACCTCGGGAGAGCCGGGCACGGGGGCGAGCACCTCCACCTGGTTGGCCAGTACGTACTGCAGCGAACGGAACTTGTACGTGTACCAGCCGTCCTGGGTCTGCACGATGATCGAGTCGCCCAGCTGCAGTTCGTTGATCAGGTGCATGCCGCCGCCGTAGGCGCTGCGGTGTGCGGCCACCACGAAGTTGCCGACCTCGCCGGGCAACTGGGTGTCGGGGTAGTGGCCGACGCCGAGCTCGGTGCTGTTGAGAACGTCCATGCCGGTTCCCTCGGCGACTGTGCGGTGGTACTCGGGGCCGTAGCGCGGGATGTAGAGGACGGCGAAGGGCTGGCCCGCCGTCACGGCCGAGAGCACCACGGGGTCGCCGGGATCGGCGGGGGCCGCTGTCTGATCCGGCGTCGGGGTCGGAGTGGCGCGCGACTGCTCGATCCACTCCTGGCTGAGGGAGGATGCAGCGGCCGTCTGCTGGGTGGCCGTGATCCAGTCGTTCCACCACAGCTGCCAGCCGATGAACAGCAGCACGACCACCCCGGCGGTGATGAGAAGTTCTCCCAGGACGCTCAGCACCGTGGCGCGGCTGCGGCGGCGCTGCGGGCGAGCGGATGCCGCAGGCATCTGCGGGCTCTCACCTGCGTCGGGCCGGTCATCCATGTGTCGATTCTAAGGTGACCGGCTGATCACGATAGAATCGCGGGCATGGCACGCACCAAGTCAACGAAGCCCGCGCGCGCGGAGTCCACCACCAACGCGGACATCCCCAATCCTGTCTGGTTCAAGCCGGTCATGTTCGGGTTCATGCTGCTCGGACTGGTGTGGATCATCGTCTTCTACGTGAGCAACGCCTCACTCCCGATCCCGTCGATCGGATCGTGGAACATCCTCGTCGGATTCGGCATCGCCTTCATCGGCTTCCTCATGACGACGCGCTGGCGCTGACGCCACCCACGAACACCGACCGCCGGCATCCGTCATGGATGTCGGCGGTTTCTCGTGTGACCCGCACGGGGTCAATTACACCGGTGTAATTATCCCCAATGTTAATAAACCTGTGGATAACTTCTGTGGACAAAGCTGTGGAAAAGGGGAAAGTCACCGGTTCACCCGGTTACACGCGAGAGGTGGCGGGCTCGGAGGGTGGCTCAGGCCACCGGGAAGACGAAGTAGCGCAGGCTGAGGATCAGCAGCAGCAGGGCGAGGCCGGCGATCAGCACTGTCTGCAGTGTGCGCTGACGTACGTTCCGCGTCTCCACGAAGATGAGACCCATGACGGCACCGGCCACGAGGCCGCCGACGTGGGCCTGCCAGGCGATGTTGGTCCCGGGAATGAAGCCGATCACCAGGTTGATGCCCACGAGCACGAGCAACTGCGTCATGTTGCCGCCGAGGCGCCGTTGGATCACGAGGAATGCGCCCATGAGGCCGAAGATGGCTCCGGATGCTCCCACCACGGGCATGTAGGGACTGGACAGCCAGATCACCGCGACGGATCCGGCGAGCCCGCTGATCAGGTACAGCGCGAGGAATCGACCGCGGCCGAGCAGCCCTTCGAGCAGTTGGCCGAAGATCCACAGCGTGTACATGTTCAGAGCGACATGGAAGATGAAGCCCGTCGAGTGCACGAAGACCGAGGTGAGCATCCGCCACGGCTCGATGCCGTACTGATCGAGCTGCGGGCTCATGTAGATGCCGGCGAATTGCAGGGCCGCGGTCACGTTCAACCCGGGGATGAGCTGCAGGAGGAAGACGACGAACGTCACCCCGATGATCGAGTAGGTGACGACCGGCTGGCCGCGCCCACTGAGGCGGGTCAGGATCGCGGGTTTGGTGCGCGGCGTGTTGGCGCGTTGCTCCTTCATGCACTCCGGGCAGAACACGCCCACGGCACCAGGGGTCTGGCACTCGGGGCAGATGGTGCGCCCGCAACGCTGGCAGAGGATATAGCTCTGCCGATCCGGATGCCGGTAGCAGTAGTCACCGGCATCCGGTCGATTCGTCACGTGGGTCAGACCTCTTCGACGGTGACGCTCTCGATCACGACGTCCTGGAGGGGACGGTCGCGGCCATCGGTGGCGACTGCGCCGAGCTGGTCGACGATCTTGCGTGACTCCGGGTCCTCGACGGAGCCGAAGATGGTGTGCTTGCCCTGCAGCCAGGTTGTGGGGGCCGTGGTGATGAAGAACTGCGAACCGTTGGTTCCGCGGCCGCCCTGGATGCCGGCGTTGGCCATGGCGAGGACGTAGGGCTCTGTGAAGTCGAGCTCGGGGTTGATCTCGTCGTCGAACTGGTAGCCGGGGCCGCCGACGCCCTGGCCGAGCGGGTCGCCGCCCTGGATCATGAAGTTGGGGATGATGCGGTGGAACACGACGCCGTTGTAGAGCGGGTCGGTGCTCTTCTTTCCGGTGCCGGGGTGGGTCCATTCGATCTCACCGGTGGCGAGGCCGACGAAGTTGCGAACTGTCTTCGGGGCGTGATTCCCGTAGAGGTTGACCTTGATCGGTCCGAGGGTGGTGTTGAGGGTGGCGACTGCCGTGTGCTTGGACATGCAGACAATCCTACAGAGCGGTATAGGCGGGGCCCGCGGCTGTTCGCCGGGGACGAACTGTGAACTCGCCGCTAGGAATCACGCGGATCGGTGGCAAGATGGGAGAAGTTCGCCCCCGATCAATGGAGGTCTTTCATGGGCTTGACTCGCAAGCGCCGCAAGGAATTGAATCGTCTGCGCGCCAGTGCCGAAGAGCTCTGGAGCCGTCAGCAGGAAGTGCTCGACCGCGCAAACAACGTTGCACGTGAAGCTGGGCGCCAGGTCGGCTACCTGACGCGCGAAGAGGTCGCACCGCGCGTGCAGTCCTCGTACTCGCAGTACGTGCAGCCCGGAGTCGACGGAGCGCGCAGCTTTGCGCACGACACCGGCAAGAACATCGAGCAGACAGTGCTCCCCGCGGTCGGCACCGCCCTCGGCGCCGTGCTCACCATCGGTGACATCGCCAAGGACCGGCGTGTGAAGGCCGCGATCGACCGCCTCAACCGCGGCAAGATCACGGTTCCGGTCAACACCGGCCCCGGCGTGGGAACCTACCTGGCCGTGGCCGCCGGCGTCATCGCAGCCGCCGGAATCGCGTATGCCGTGTGGCAGACCTTCCGCGCCGACGACGAGCTGTGGATCGCCGACGAGCCGCTCCCCGGAGCAGATTCGGCAGCCAACGACTGACGACGCTCGCTCGAGTGCTGCAGAGCCGTCATCCCCCAGGGGATGACGGCTCTGCTCATTCCCGCAGGTATGTGCCGGTCGGTGGCTCTGTCTCGTTCAGGGTGAGACCGACGCGCACGAGTTCGACGGTGTGCAGCCCGGCGAGCTCGTCGAGCGGGATCCAGCGGGCCTCGTCGGTGCTGCCGCCGATCTCATCGGTGAGATCGCCCGACACGACGTGGGCGCGGTAGACGATGCGCAACGCCTGCAAGGGCCTGTTCATGGGGCCGGGTCTGTTGCGACCGGGGATGATGTGCGTGTCGATGCCGAGCAGGCGGTCGAGGTCGGCGATGTATCCGGTCTCCTCGAGGATCTCGCGCACGGCGGCGACCGCCGGGTGTTCCCCGTTCTCGATTCCACCGCCGGGAAGGGTCCAACCGCTTCGCCCGTGCTCGTTCCAGTGCGAGAGCAGGATGGCGCCATCACGGATGATGACGCCGTACGCCCCGACGCGAATGTCCATCCCCATGCTGGCAACCCTACAAGTCGGGTCTGTCGGATGCCGCTCTGATGGCGAATGCCGCGGGCGAGCTCGGTGCGTCGAGCAGTGCCAGCGCCTCAGTCATGCCCGTCTCGCCGTGTCGCTGGCCGCACAGGTGATCCGGCGGGAATCCGCATGGCTCCTGGGCAGGGACGGCATCCGCCTGATGAAGGAAGTGTGGAGCCTGGGAGAATCGAACTCCCGACATCCTGCTTGCAAAGCAGGCGCTCTACCAACTGAGCTAAGGCCCCGTGAAACGGGTGGTACGTGTGAAGTTGTGCTGTGGGGATACGAGGACTTGAACCTCGGACCTCTTCGTTATCAGCGAAGCGCTCTAACCGCCTGAGCTATATCCCCGAAATGGCCAGATAGAAGACTACCTGACGCAATCCGATTGGAGAAATCGAGTCGATCTCACCGTGGAGTGGTCGCCTGAGATCTCAATTCGCGTCTCGCTTCGCGCGCGCTACTCGACCTGAGTCGAGCGCGTCGCTGCGCGACGGCTCTGACTCAGTTGTTCGTGAAACCGACGAGAACGCCGCCGGTGACCTTCACGCTGAGGTTGTAGAGCAACGCCGTGATGGCGCCGAGTGCCGTGGTCACGACCAGGTTGAGGAGGGACACGACGACCGCGAAGCCCATGACCTGGCCGAGCGACAGGATGGCCTTCAGGTCGTTCGATCCGCCGGCGACATCCTTGAACAGCTTGTTCGCCGCATCGAAGATGCCGGTCTGGCTCACGACGGTGTAGACGAGGAACGTTCCCACGATCGTGACGATCGCGAGGCAGATCGCGACGAGGAACGACAGCTTGACGGCCGACCAGAAGTCGACGTACACCAGCCGCAGCCGCACCTGCTTCGACGGCGAGCGCCGGGGTGATTTCTTGGCGAGCTTCTCGGCAACGCTACTCATCTACGGTTTCTTCCTTTCCCGATCCGCCGTCGGCCTCCGGCTGCTCTTCAGCGCCCGTCAGCCCGCGTTCGGTGTTCTTCGCGATTGCGATGATCCGGTCGGAGTCCGCGAATTTCGCGAAGATCACGCCCATGGAGTCGCGTCCGGTGCGATTCACCTCGGCGACGTCAGAGCGTATCACCTTGCCACTGGCGAGAACCACGAGCACCTCGTCCTCGTCGGCCACGATGAGGGAACCCACCAGGTCTCCACGGTCTTCACTCAGCTTCGCGACCTTGATTCCGAGGCCACCGCGGTTCTGCACCCTGTACTGGTCGACCGAGGTGCGCTTCGCGTAGCCACCCTCGGTGACGACGAAGACCGAAGCCGGGCCCGAAGTCGTCGCGTCGGCTGCGGCATCCGTCTCCTCGACGCTCCCGGGAACCGGTGCGGCCCGAACGACGGATGCGCTCAGGAGCTGGTCGCCGGCACGGAAGTCCATGCCCTTCACGCCCGAGGTGCTGCGGCCCATGGGACGCAGGGCCGAGTCGGTCGCGGCGAACTTGAGCGACATGCCCTTGCGGGACACCAGGAGGATCTCGTCGCCCTGGTCGACCAGCATGGCGGAGACGAGCTCGTCGCCCTCGCGCAGTTTCACGGCGATGACTCCGCGCGAGCGGTTGGTGTCGTACTCCTCGAGGGCCGTCTTCTTGACGAGGCCGTCGCGCGTGGCGAGCGCCAGGTACTGGGCAACCGAGTAGTCGCGGATGTCGAGGACCTGGGCGATCTGCTCGTCGGGCTGGAGCTCGAGCAGGTTGGCGACGTGCTGGCCCTTGGCGTCCCGGCCGCCCTCCTGGATCTCGTAGGTCTTCGCCCTGTAGACCCGGCCCATGTTCGTGAAGAACAGCAGCCAGTGGTGAGTGGTCGTGACGAAGAAGTGCTCGACGACGTCCTCTCCACGCAGAGCCGCTCCCTTGACGCCCTTGCCGCCGCGGTGCTGGTTGCGGTAGTTGTCGCTGCGGGTGCGCTTGACGTAGCCGCCGCGGGTGATGGTGACGACCATCTCCTCTTCTGGGATCAGGTCTTCGACGGTCATGTCTCCGCCGTAGCCGTACATGATCTCGGTGCGGCGGTCGTCACCGAACTTGTCGGTGATCTCCGTGAGCTCCTCGCGCACGATCGAGCGCTGGCGCTCGGGAGTGGCCAGGATCTCCTTGAGGTCGGCAATGGCCAGCTCGATCTTCGCGAGATCGTCGAGGATCTTCTGGCGCTCGAGCGCGGCGAGACGACGCAGCTGCATCGCGAGGATGGCGTCGGCCTGCAGCTTGTCGATCTCGAGCAGCTCCATGAGGCCGGTGCGAGCCTCGTCTGCGTTGGGAGACCGGCGGATGAGGGCGATGACCTCGTCGAGGGCGTCGAGTGCCTTGGCGAGGCCACGCAGGATGTGGGCATCCGCCTCGGCCTTGTCGAGACGGAACTGGGTGCGTCGAACGATCACTTCGATCTGGTGGTCGACCCACGCGCTGATGAAGCCGTCGATCGCGAGGGTGCGTGGAATTCCATCCACGATCGCGAGCATGTTCGCGCCGAAGTTCTCCTGCAGCTGCGTGTGCTTGTAGAGGTTGTTCAGCACCACCTTGGCCACGGCGTCGCGCTTGAGCACGATCACCAGGCGCTGTCCGGTGCGGCCCGAGGTCTCGTCGCGGATGTCGGCGATGCCCGAGAGCTTGCCGTCCTTCACGAGGTCGGCGATCTTGATCGCCAGGTTGTCGGGGTTGACCTGGTACGGCAGCTCGGTGACGACGAGGCAGGTGCGGCCCTGGAGCTCCTCGACACTGACGACGGCGCGCATCGTGATCGATCCGCGGCCCGTGCGGTAGGCGTCCTGGATTCCCTTGACGCCGAGGATCTGGGCGCCGGTCGGGAAGTCGGGTCCCTTGATGCGCTGCAGCAGCGCTTCGTGCAGTTCCTCGCGCGTCGCCTCGGGGTTGTCGAGGAACCACTGGGCTCCGGATGCCACTTCACGGAGGTTGTGCGGCGGGATGTTCGTCGCCATGCCGACCGCGATGCCGACGGATCCGTTGACGAGCAGGTTCGGGAACCGCGCCGGGAGTACGGCGGGCTCCTGAGTGCGACCGTCGTAGTTGTCCTGGAAGTCGACGGTGTTCTCGTCGATGTCGCGCACCATCTCGAGAGCGAGGGGCGCCATCTTGGTCTCGGTGTATCGAGGGGCGGCGGCACCGTCGTTGCCGGGCGACCCGAAGTTGCCCTGGCCGAGCGCCAGCGGGTACCGCAGGCTCCACGGCTGGACCAGTCGCACGAGGGCGTCGTAGATGGAGGAGTCACCGTGCGGGTGGAACTGTCCCATCACGTCACCGACCACGCGCGAGCACTTGGAGAAGGCCCGGTCAGGACGGTATCCACCGTCGTACATCGCGTAGATCACGCGACGGTGCACGGGCTTGAGGCCGTCACGCACGTCGGGGAGCGCTCGCCCGACGATGACGCTCATCGCATAGTCGAGGTACGACCGCTGCATCTCGAGGCGCAGGTCGACCTGGTCGATCCTGCCGTGCACGCCGGGACCGTCGTCGGTCGGTTCGGTCGGTGTCGCGTCTGCCATCATTCTTCTTTCTCAAGTCCGCTGGTCGAAGGGCGCGACGCAGGGGCCGTCGCGGGAATCGACCGGATCAGATGTCCAGGAACCTGACGTCCTTGGCGTTCGTCTGGATGAAGTTGCGTCGGCTCTCCACGTCTTCGCCCATGAGGGTGGAGAAGATCTCGTCGGCCGCGGCCGCATCGTCGAGGGTCACCTGCAGCAGGGTCCGGGTCTCGGGGTTCATCGTGGTCTCCCACAGCTCCGAGTAGTCCATCTCACCCAGACCCTTGTAGCGCTGGATGCCGTTCTCCTTGGGGATGCGCTTGCCTGCGGCAGCGCCGTCGACCAGCAGTGCATCGCGTTCCCGGTCGGAGTACACGTACTCGTGCGGCGAGTTCGTCCACTTGAGTCTGTACAGCGGCGGCTGCGCGAGGTAGACGTAGCCCAGGTCGATGAGCGGACGCATGTAGCGGAACAGCAGAGTCAGCAGCAGAGTCGAGATGTGCTGGCCATCGACATCGGCATCCGCCATCAGGACGATCTTGTGGTACCGCGCCTTCTCGGGAACGAACTCCTCGCCGATGCCGGCGCCGAACGCCGTGATCATCGCCTGGATCTCGGCGTTGCCGAGAGCACGGTCGAGGCGGGCCTTCTCCACGTTCAGGATCTTCCCGCGGAGCGGGAGGATGGCCTGGGTCATCGGGTTGCGGCCCTGGACGGCCGAGCCGCCTGCGGAGTCACCCTCGACGATGAAGATCTCGGAGAGCGACGGATCCTTTGACTGGCAGTCCTTGAGCTTTCCCGGCATGCCGCTCGACTCGAGCAGGCCCTTGCGGCGGGTCGCCTCGCGGGCCTTGCGAGCTGCGAGTCGAGCCGTGGCGGCCTGGAGCGCCTTGCGGATGATGTCGCGCGCCTGCGTGGGGTTGCGGTCGAACCAGTCGCCGAGCTGATCGCCGGCGACACGCTGCACGAACGACTTCGCCTCGGTGTTCCCGAGCTTGGTCTTGGTCTGGCCCTCGAACTGCGGCTCGGAGAGCTTCACCGAGATGACCGCAGTGAGGCCCTCGCGCACGTCGTCACCGGAGAGATTGTCGTCCTTCTCCTTGAGGATGCCCTTCTCCCGGGCGTACTTGTTGATCAACGTCGTGAGCGCGGCGCGGAAGCCCTCTTCGTGGGTACCGCCCTCGTGCGTGTTGATCGTGTTCGCGTAGGTGTGCACCGACTCGTTGTACGCGGTGGTCCACTGCATCGCGACCTCGAGCGCGATGTGACGCTCGGTGTCCTCCTGCTCGAAGGAGATGATCTCCTCGTGCACCAGGTCGGCGCGCTTCGAGTGGTTGAGGTACTCGACGTAGTCCTTGAGACCGTTCTCGTAGAAGAAGGTGTCGTTGCGCTGGACGCCCTCGGGGTCGCGGGACACCTCGCGCTCGTCGGTGAGCTTGATGGTGAGGCCCTTGTTCAGGAACGCCATCTGCTGGAAGCGGGCACGCAGAGTCTCGTAGTCGAACTCGACGGTCTCGAAGATCTCCTCGCTCGGCCAGAACGTGATGGTCGTGCCGGTCGCCTCGGATTCCTCGTCCATCGAGAGGGGAGCATCCGGAACACCGATCGAATAGCTCTGGCGCCAGACGTGACCCTGCCGGCTCACCGCGACGTCGAGCCTGGACGACAGGGCGTTCACGACGGACGAACCCACGCCGTGCAGTCCACCGGACACCGCGTATCCGCCGCCGCCGAACTTTCCACCGGCGTGCAGCACCGTGAGGACGACCTCGACGGTCGAGCGGCCCTGGGCCTTGTTGAGGTCGACCGGGATGCCGCGACCGTTGTCGATCACACGCACGCCGCCATCGGGGAGAATCGTGACGTCGATGAGATCGGCATGCCCGGCGAGGGCCTCGTCGACCGAGTTGTCCACGATCTCGTAGACGAGGTGGTGAAGACCCCGGGGACCGGTGGAACCGATGTACATTCCCGGTCGTTTGCGAACGGCTTCAAGTCCTTCGAGGACTTGGATCTCATCCGCACCGTATGCGTGCTCGGGAGAAGTATCCTTCGGTTCCGCTGTCATATGAAATTGGGCTCCTGACCGTCGTTCAAGCGACCCTTCATCCTACCAAACGGGGGTCACACCTGCGGTCACGACAGCCGATCTGAGGCACTTTTCGAGCGAGTCCGACCGAATTTGTCGCCCTAGCCGTAGGTATCGCGTGGACCACGCCCTGGAATTGATCTGGGGCCCTTTTTCCACGACGGGGCGTCCGGCCCCAGAAAGCGCACCGACGTGATGCCGGCGTCGGGGTACCGCTGCGCGATCGAGGTCATGATGGCCACCCGCATGAGCCGCAACTGCGTCGCCCATGCCGTCGACTCGCACTGCACGGTGAGTCTGCCGTCCTCGATTCCGGCCGGTGTGGAGTGCTTCGCCGTCTCGGCGCCCGCGATCTCGGCCCACGATTCCATCAGTGAGGACTGCGCCAACGGTGACTGCCACCCCAACTGCGCGGTGAGAGCGTCGAGCGCAGAGCCGAGGCCCTTCGGGTCGCGTCCGGGGCCGAACGGCTGACTGCCGCCGTCCTCTTTGGCCTTGTACCGCTTGCGGGTCAGGCGAGGCCGTGAGCCCGAGTCGGTGAACACACCCTTGAGTCGCAGGTAGAAGCGGCTCGACTCAGTGTCGGCGAGGTCTGTGGTCTCAGCGGGCTCGGTGGTCTCATCGACATCCGTTCCACGTGAAACTTCGCCCGGAATCTCAGGCATCGACGACCTCCCCTGCACGGATGCGCACCACGGTGCCGGCCAGGGCCTCGGGCACGTCGTCGAGGACCGCAGCCGTGATGAGCACCTGCTCGTAGCCTGTCACCGCGTCGGCGAGACGACGACGACGTGCCTGGTCGAGTTCGGCGAAGACATCATCGAGGATCAACACCGGATCGCCGCTGGCGAAGTCATGCCGCAACAGCTCGGCCGATGCCAGCTTGAGCGCGAGCGCATACGACCACGATTCGCCGTGGCTCGCGTACCCCTTGGCCGGCAGGGCGTTCAGCATCAGAACGATGTCGTCGCGGTGAGGCCCGACGAGCGTGATGGCCCGGTCGAGCTCACGACTGCGCAGGCGCGCCAGCATGTCGCGGAATCGAGTGGCGATCTCGGTGACGGATGCCGCACGCGGCGCTGACCCGGTCTCGGAGGGAACGGCATCGGGCGCCTCGCCCTCCTCCCCTGCTCCCGAGCCGTCGATCGAGAGCGCGGGCACGAGTCGGGGCACCTGGTCGTCACCGGCGACGGACTGGTAGGCCGCACGCAGCGGATGCTGTAACCGGTCGATGAGGTTCAGGCGCTCGGCGATGATCTCGGATCCGAGCACGACGAGTCGCTCGTCCCAGATGTCGAGGGTGCTGAGTTTGGCGTCGCGCAACCCGCTGGCCCGGGCAGACTTCAGCAGCGTGTTGCGCTGACGCACCACGCGCTCGTAGTCGGACAGCACACCGGCCATGCGCGGAATCCGCTGCACGAGCAGTTCGTCGAGGAACCGGCGACGGCCCGACGGCTCTCCGCGCACGAGCGCGATGTCCTCGGGAGCGAAGAGCACGCTGTGGCAGTACCGCACCAACTCCCGCGGCTTGACCACTCCGCGATTCAGTTGGGCACGGTTCGCCCCGACCCGATTGATCTGCAGTTCGGCCAGCAGTTCTCGATCAGAGCTCTGCAGGCGTGCCCGGATGATCGCGGCATCCCGCCCCGCCCGGATCAGCGGTTGGTCGTTCGACACTCGATGCGACGACAGAGTCGCCAGGTACCCGATGGCCTCGACCAGGTTCGTCTTGCCCTGGCCGTTCCGCCCGACGATCAACGTGGGTCCGGCGTCGAACGAGACCTCGGCGCGCTCGTAGTTGCGGTAGTCCGTCAACGAGAGGTGGGCGATCCGCATGGGCTCGATCCTCTCGTCTTGCTCCGGCACTGCTGCGCTGCTGATTTTACGGCCGCTGGATCTCCCCGACTCGACTCGACCGAGCGAGCCCATCGATCCCCTGACCTCACAAAGCGAGCCGGGGAGGGCATTCGGTAGGTCTGGGGTTCGGCGGGCATCCTTGGGCGAGACCTACCGGATGCCCTCCCCGGCGACACCGACCTTCAACCGCAGATGAAAGCAGGGTCTGATCTTCGCGAATCGAGAAGACCGGACCCCGCTCATGAGGGTTGATCTCTAGCCGGCATCCTTCACGCCATGCCCACCGAACTGCTGGCGGAGGGCGGCGACGGCCTTCATCGCCGGCGACTGGTCCTGGCGCGAGACGAATCGGGCGAAGATCGAGGCGCTGATCGTCGGAACCGGAACCGCACTCGCGAGAGCCTCCTCGATGGTCCACCGACCCTCGCCCGAGTCCTCGACGTAGCCGGCGATCTTCTCGAACTCGGGGTCCTGCTCGAGGGCACGGACGAGGAGCTCGAGCAGCCAGGACCGCACGACGGTTCCGCGCTGCCAGGCCTTGAACGTTCCGGGTACGTCCTTGATGATGTCCTCGCGCTTGTCGAGGAGCTCATAGCCTTCGGCGTAGGCCTGCATCAGTGCGTACTCGATGCCGTTGTGCACCATCTTGGCGTAGTGCCCGGCACCGACCTCGCCGGCGTGCACGAAGCCCTCCTCGCGGGGACCCTCGGGACGAAGCGCGTCGAAGATCGGCATGGCGCGCTCGACCTGGTCGGTCTTGCCGCCGACCATGAGGCCGTACCCGTTCTCGTGGCCCCAGATTCCACCCGAGACACCGGCATCGATGTACTCGATGCCGTGGGCGGAGAGCTGCTCGGCGTGACGGAGGTCTTCGGTGAAACGGGAGTTGCCGCCCTCGATGATGAGGTCGCCCGCCTCCAGGTGCTCGCCGAGCTCCGTGATGACGGAGTCGGTGATGGCGCCGGCGGGGACCATGACCCAGACGATGCGCGGAGTGGGGATGGTGGCGACGAGTTCGGCGACGGATGCCGCATCCGTCACTGCCGGATTCTGGTCGAAGCCGGTCACTTCGATGTCGTGTTCGCGAAGGCGGGCGCGCATGTTGCCGCCCATTCTGCCGAGGCCGATGAGCCCGATGTGCATGAAGGTGCTTTCTGTTGTGTGCGAGATGTCAGCGCAGAAGCAGGTTGGGCTGCAGCAGGTAGCGGTAGCTGTCAGCGCCGGCCTGGTCACGGGACGTCTGGCTCGTGATGAGCACGGGCCCCGGCTTGTTGGGGTTCTCGGTCTTGGTGAAGGAGATGCGCACGAACTCCGAGTGCACCGCTCCCAGTCCATCGAGGAGGAACTGCGGCTTCAACGATACGACTGTCTCGACGCCGGTGAGGACTGCGTCGATGGTCTCGGAGGCCTGCGCCTGCTCGGACCCGATCGCCTCGAGAGTCACGCCCTCGGTTGTGAAGGAGTAGCGGAGAGCGGCTTCACGCTCGAGCACGAGCGAGACTCGGCGGGTGGCCTCGATGAGGTCGGCGGTGTTCATGACCGCGTAGTTCTCGACTGTCTCGGGGAAGAGACGGCGCACGGGCGGGAAGTTGCCCTTGATGAGCAGGCTCGTGACGGTCTTCTTGTCCGCGGTGAAGGCGATGAGCTCGCGCTCGTCCTTGGAGGTGATGGACACCGAGATGTTTCCGCTGTGGCCGAAGGTCTTGCCGACCTCCTGGAGCGTGCGCGCGGGCACGAGAGCCGTGATGGTTTCGGCCGTTGCCGTCGATCCGCCATCCCAGTCGATCTCGCGCACAGCGACGCGATAGCGGTCGGTGGCGACGAGGCCGAGGCTGTTCTCGGACACCTCGAGCTGCACGCCGGTGATCACTGGCGTGACGTCGTCTCGGGATGCGGCGACGGCTACCTGGGCGACCGCGGCCGCGAACTCCTCTGCAGGAACGACCCCGGTCTCCGAGCTGATCTGCGGAATGCTCGGGTATTCCTCGACGGGCATCGAGAGAAGTGTGAAGGATGCCGAGCCGCAACTCACGAGGATGCGCGAATCCTCGGTGCTGAACCGAACCGGCGCGTTGGGCAGGCGGCTGGCGATCTCCGCGAGGAGTCGACCTGAGACCAGGATCGTTCCGGTCTCCTCGACATCGGCGCTGATCTCGGTCTGGGCAGAAACCTCGTAGTCGAACGACGACAGGATGAGACCTGTTGCCGTGGCCTCGATGAGGACTCCACTGAGGATGGGCAGGGTGGTCCGCTGCGGGAGGAGCTTGACGGCGAAGGACACTGCTTCGCTGAAGACATCCCGATTGGCTTGGAACTTCACTGAGCCACTCCTGTCGTACGTACGTGTAGTGCTGCCCATGCTAGCCCGTGGGTGTCAGCGACGGAGTGCGTCTCGGCGCCCCGGGTTTGTCATTCGGCCGCTGGTCGTAAAAGTTGTCGAGTCGAAGTGTTTAAAGAAATGTGGTTAACGGTGTTAACAAGTGTGGAAACTGTGGATAACTTCGGCGATGCCACGTTCCGTCTGGGAACTACAACCGTGTGACTTGTGCGCGGCCTGTTGAAGTTAACGCGATCCCGCTGGGCTCGATCCCAGTGATGACGGGCGAGTTGCACAGTCATCGGGCAGTAGTCAACATTAATCGGGCACTTACTCGTTAAGTTTCCACAGGTTATGCACAATGTGTGAGTAGCGGCATATTTCAGCGGACGTATTCCACAGGTGGGCGTGTCGGAATGGGTGCGAGGGCAGGCTGAAGCAGCCCCGAGGGGCGTCGTGCGCAGCACGGCTACTTGTAGCGGTGGGTCTGCTTGATGCGATTGGTGAGCTCAGTCACCTGGTTGTAGATCGAGCGCCGCTCCTTCATGAGCTCGCTGATCTTCTTGTTCGCATACATGACGGTCGTGTGGTCGCGGTTGCCGAACAGTTGCCCGATCTTGGGCAGGGAGAGGTTCGTCAACTCTCGGCAGAGGTACATCGCGATCTGGCGTGCTGTGGCCACGGCTTGTGATCGGCTCGAGCCGTAGAGGTCGTCGACGGTGAGCTTGAAGTAGTCCGCAGTGTGGGTGATGATGTCGACGGGCGCGATGACGTTGTCCTCGTCCAGGGTGATGAGGTCCTTCAGCACGGTCTGTACGAGAGCCATGTCGACCGGGGTCCGGTTGAGACTGGCGAAGGCCGTGACCCGGATCAGCGTTCCCTCGAGCTCGCGGATGTTCGAGGACACCTTGGTGGCGATGAACTCGAGGATGTCGTCCGGAACCTGCAGCTTGTCGTTCTGCGCCTTCTTGCGGAGGATCGCGATGCGCGTCTCGAGGTCCGGCGCCTGCACGTCGGTGATGAGGCCCCACTCGAACCGGCTCCGCATCCGATCCTCGAAGCCGGTGAGGTGCTTCGGTGGCAGGTCTGAGGTGATGACGACCTGCTTGTTGTGGTCGTGCAGGGTGTTGAAGGTGTGGAAGAAGGCTTCCTGCGTCTCGGCCTTCCCCTGCAGGAACTGGATGTCGTCGATCAGCAGGATGTCGATGTTGCGGTACCGAGCCTGGAAGACGGATCCGCGGTTGTTGGCGATCGAGTTGATGAAGTCGTTCGTGAACTCCTCGGAACTCACGTAGCGAACGCGGATGCCGGGATACAGGCTCATCGCGTAGTGACCGATGGCGTGAAGCAGGTGGGTCTTGCCCAGCCCGGACTCGCCATAGACGAAGAGCGGGTTGTACGCCTTCGCCGGCGCCTCGGCGACTGCGACCGCTGCTGCATGGGCGAAGCGGTTCGACTGCCCGATGACGAAGTTGTCGAAGCTGTACTTCTGGTTCAGCCTGGTGTCGCTGGAGCGCTCGGGCTGCGTGGTCTCGAACACGGACTGCGGAGTCGCCGGCGTCTCGACCTCATTGGGCTGCTCCATCGGGGCGGCGATGTCGGGACGCAGGTTCTCCTGTTCGAGCTCCGGGTTCACCACGACATAGAAGTTCGTGACCTCCGTCGGCAATGTTGCGAGGGCGGCCAGGAGGGCAACGCGCATCCGTTGGTTCAACATGCTCGCGGTGAAGTCGTTCGGAACCTCCAGATAGAAGGTTCCGGCAGCGATGCCCTTCGGCTCCACGAGCCCCAGGAATCCGTAGAGCATGGGAGTGACGCTCTTGTCTCCGCCGAGCTGGGTAAGGACGTCCTGCCAGACCTCGTCGATCGGTCGTTCGCCCTCAGCCATACCCACTCGCATCCATTCGATATGCCGCCGGAAGGAAATGCCTCGACGCTGAGCTTGCCCGGTCGGCAAAGTATTCACAAAGTTATCCACCTCCTGTGTGGAATACAGGCGTTTTCTCAGGTTTGATGCACCCAAAGCTGGGGATAACTTGGTTCCACACGCTACTGGGGGCATCCGAGGGGATCAAATCCCCCTCAGGTTCCGGCGTGTCGATGCCACGAGAAACCTTCGAGTGTGTGGAGAATTTCAGGTTTGGCCCCATCCCGGTTTGACCATAGCTCGGGCAGGGCCTAGTTTTAATCAGTTGACGACGAGCCTTCTGGCTCCCCCCTGCCTTCCCGCCGCTGAACACGGTGCGTGGAGAACCAAGACTGTGGAGATCACCCCATGAGCAAGAGAACGTTCCAGCCGAACAACCGCCGCCGCGCGAAGGTTCACGGCTTCCGTCTGCGTATGCGTACCCGTGCCGGTCGCTCGATCCTCGCTGCGCGTCGTCGCAAGGGCCGCACCGAACTCTCCGCCTAAGCGACTGAGGTGCTCGCTCGAGCGAACCGGGTCACGAGTGCCGGCGACTACAAGGTCACCGTGCGTCGTGGTCGTCGGTTCGTGGGAGCGAACACGGTCGCCTACGTGCGACCCAATCCGGAGAGCACCCAGGTGCGCTTCGGATTCATCGTCGCAAAGAACGTGGGCACCGCGGTACGGCGCAACACGGTGCGACGTCGGTTGAAGGCTGCGAGTTTCGAGATGGTCGGTTCGATGACCCCGGGAACGGATGTCGTCATCCGTGCGCTCCCCGGGGCTTTCGATGCTTCGTGGGTTACTCTGCGGGCTGAGGTCGTTCGGGCCGTGACCAAGGGCGTGATGTGAATACCGCTGTGACTGCAGCCGTTCTGGCGCCGCGCAATGCGGCCGTCGTTCTGCTTCGCGGCTATCGCGCGGCCATCTCACCTCTTTATGGCGACGTGTGCCGGTACTACCCGTCATGTTCCGCGTATACGTTGCAGGCGATCCAGGAGCATGGCGTGGCGATCGGATCCGCTCTCGGCGTGAAGCGCATCGCCCGATGCCACCCGTGGGCTGAAGGCGGGATCGATGACGTTCCCCTGAAGAAGGTCCGCCGCTACCGCGTGACCCCGTTCGGTTTTGTAGTTGCTGAGAGCCAAGGAAAGGGCTGACCCTCACGATGGACCTTATTGGAACGATCCTCTGGCCGCTCAAATGGGTGGTCGAGCTTCTCCTCGTCGGCTGGCACCAGCTCTTCGAGGCCATCGGCATGGACCCCGCCGCCGGCATCACCTGGGTGCTGTCGATCGTGGGCCTCGTGGTCGTCGTTCGCGCAGCGCTCATCCCGATCTTCGTCCGCCAGATCAAGAACCAGCGGCGGATGCTCGAGGTCGCTCCGCAGCTGAAGAAGATCCAGGAGAAGTACAAGGGCAAGAAGGACCAGTTCTCGCGTGAGGCCATGTCCCGCGAGACGATGGAGCTCTACAAGAAGACGGGTACGAACCCGCTCAGCTCCTGTCTTCCGCTGCTGATCCAGATGCCGATCTTCTTCGCGCTGTTCTCGGTGCTCAATGACGCGCAGCACTCGAAGGCCGGCGTCGGCCCGCTCAACGACACGCTGGCCGAGCAGTTCGGCTCCGCCAAGCTCTTCGGCATCGCTCCCCTTCACGATTCCTTCGCTTCGCAGTGGACCCTGATGACATCGGGCGAGCCGTACGTCGCCGCCGTCATGTGGATCGCAGGCATCATGGTCGTCCTCATGACCGCCTCGCAGTTCTTCACCCAGCTGCAGATCGTGTCGAAGAACATGTCGCCGGAGACCAAGGCGAGCCCCATGTTCCGCCAGCAGCGCGTTCTCCTCTACCTCCTCCCCCTGGTCTTCGCCTTCTCGGGCGTGGCCTTCCCGCTCGGCGTGATGTTCTACTGGCTCACCTCGAACATCTGGACCATGGTTCAGCAGTTCATCGTGATCCGGAACATGCCGACTCCCGGCAGTGAGGCCGCGAAGGCTCGCGAGGCTCGCCTTGCGCGAAAGGGCAAGCTCGAGGCCAAGGACGGCGACATCATCGTGGTCGAGGAGCCGAAGAGGACGACGACCCAGCGCCAGCAGCCCATGAGCAAGGACCGCGCGAAGAAGCAGGCCAAGCCCGGCGATGCCGGCAGCTGATTTCGATAGACACCCAGAGAGCAGAGCCATGACGGACGTTCAGAACGCCACCACCCACTCCCCCACGCGTGAGCAGCTGGAGCAGGAGGGGGATGTCGCAGCCGACTACATCGAGGAGTTCCTCGACATCTGCGACATCGACGGCGACATCGACATCGATGCCCGTAACGGTCGCGCCTACGTCTCGGTCAACGCCGAGGATGGCGCCAACCTGCGCGTGCTCGCCAAGGCCGACGTCGTCAATGCGCTTCAGGAGCTCACTCGTCTCGCTGTCCAGGCGAAGACCGGAGTCTTCTCTCGCCTGATCCTCGATATCGGTGGGTCGCGCGATGCCCGCCAGGCTGAGCTGTCTTCGTTGGTCAGCCGCGCCATCGAGCGCATCGAGGCTGGAGCGGCAGAGGCCGCCCTGCCTCCCATGTCGTCGTACGAGCGCAAGCTCGTTCACGATGTCGTCGCCGAGCGCGGCTACGTGTCGGAGTCACGCGGTGAGGGTTCCGACCGTCACACCGTCATCACCTCTGCCTCCTGAATCACTGCGGTGATGTTTCACGTGAAACGATGCGCCCATGGCTGACGAAGCCGTGAGTGTCGAGGTCGAGCCGGTGGTTGCCGAGCAGATCTTCGGCGACAGGATCGCCGTGGCACGTGCATTCACCGCGAACCTCGCCCGTCTCGGCGAGGAGTTGGGCCTCATCGGCCCGCTGGAGTTGCCGCGCCTGTGGAGCCGGCATGTCCTGAACAGCGCGATCATGGCACCGTTGCTTCGCCCCGGCCGCGTCGGCGACATCGGCAGCGGCGCGGGCCTTCCCGGTCTGGTGTTGGCGATCGCGCGTCCGGATGTGGACTTCGTGCTGATCGAGCCCATGGAGCGGCGCGTCGCCTGGTTGCAGAGCCAGGTCGATGAACTCGGTCTCGACAACGTTGAAGTGCTTCGTGCCCGAGCGGAGGAGGCCAGACTGTCTCCCCTGCTCGACCAGGTCACCGCACGTGCGGTCAGTGCGCTTCGAACCCTCATTCCTCTGACCGCTCCTCTGGTGAAGACCGGCGGCGAGCTCGTCTTGATGAAGGGCGCGAACGCCGAGCGCGAGATCGAGGCTGCTGCCAAGGCCATTCGCAAGTACCACCTGCTCGACGTGGAGGTTCTCGTGCTCGGCGAAGGTGTGCTGAGCGAGGTCACGCGGGTCGTTCGGGCTACAGTGGACTAGTCCTCTCCCCTGCTGTTCGAGGGCGGAGTTCCTCCACAGATTCGACGTTACTGAACGTCGTTTTCCGCGGATTCGGCACGATCGCCGGATGAGACGCGTATTCATCGAGTTGCGAAGTAGGAGTTTTCTGCAGATGCCGAACGAGACCCGTCGCGGTTGGTTCCACCGCAAGGACGACGACGATCGATCGGCAGTGACTGCAGTCGATGGCGTGCAGTCAGATTCCGTGACAGAGTCGGATTCGACACCGAATTCGTCCCCGAATGATGCTGTGGGAGCCATCCTAAGCGCGAGCACGGATGTCCCGATCGAGAATTCTGTCGTCGAAATCGACCCAGACACTCCTGTGGAAGCCGAATCAGTGCCTGACACAGCCCTTCCCGCTGCGTCGGGCGAGCGAATGGAGGTGGATCCGGTCGCACCCGAGACTGCTCCCATTCCCGTGCCTGCCGCGGCGGTCTCGACCGAGGCCGAGACCCCGCTCGCTCGCGAAGTGGCTGACCACGCTCGCCGGCGTCAGGCGCTTGCATCCGCTCCCCTCCCCCTGCCTGAGCGCACTCGGATCTTCACGATCTCGAACCAGAAGGGCGGCGTCGGCAAGACCACCACGACAGTGAACCTCGCTGCGGCGCTCGCGCTCTCCGGCGCCAAGGTGTTGGTCATCGATCTCGACCCGCAGGGAAACGCGTCGACGGCGCTCGGCGTCGAGCACCGTTCCGACACTGCGAGCGTCTACGACGTCATCATCGGCGATGCGCCTCTGGGCGATGTCATCCAGGCGAGTCCGGAGGCCGGCGACCTGTCCTGCGTTCCCGCCACCATCCACTTGGCCGGAGCCGAGATCGAACTCGTCTCCCTCGTGGCGCGCGAGCAGCGTCTTCGTCGTGCGCTCGATCTGCACCTCAAGCAGATGGAGGAACCATACGACTACGTCTTCATCGACTGCCCTCCGTCTCTGGGACTGCTCACCATCAACGCCTTCGTGGCCGCGAACGAGGTCCTGATTCCCATCCAGTGCGAGTACTACGCACTGGAGGGCCTCAGCCAACTGCTCAAGAACATCGAGTTGATCGAGAAGCACCTGAATCCAGAGCTCAACGTCTCGACGATCCTGCTCACCATGTACGACTCGCGTACGAACCTCGCGAATCAGGTGGCCCAGGATGTTCGCGATCACTTCCCTCAGCAAGTACTTGGAACAATAATTCCCCGGTCGGTGCGTGTTTCCGAGGCTCCCAGCTACGGCCAGAGTGTCATCGGATATGACCCCGGCTCGTCTGGATCGCTGTCCTATCTCGAGGCAGCGGCTGAGATCGCCCGCCGCGGGGCCCCCATCATCGAAGGAGCACGCACGTAATGGCGAAGCGCACAGGACTCGGCCGAGGCATCGGCGCCCTCATTCCCACAGGTGACGACGAGCGAACCAGCCGACCGGTCGACGTCTTCTTTCCCGGAGCACCGAGTGTCGACGTCAAGGAGCCGGATGCCGGCCTCCTGGCGGTGCCTGGCGCGCGTCTGGCCCAGCTCAACCCGGCCGACATCGTGCCCAACGCTCACCAGCCACGCTCGGTCTTCGTCGCAGAGGATCTTGCAGAGCTCGTACACAGCGTGCGCGAGTTCGGGGTTCTGCAGCCGATCGTCGTGCGTCCGCACAATGATCTGCCCGGGAAGTACGAGCTCGTCATGGGCGAGCGGCGTCTGCGGGCGACCAAGGAAGTCGGTCTCGAGACGATTCCAGCGGTCATCAAGGACACCGCCAACGAGGACATGCTGCGTGATGCCCTCCTCGAGAACCTCCACCGCTCCAACCTCAACCCGTTGGAGGAGGCGTCCGCCTACCAGCAGTTGTTGGCCGACTTCGGAATCACCCAGGAGGAGTTGGCGGGACGTATTGGTCGTTCACGACCGCAGATCTCGAATACGCTGCGGCTCCTGAGGCTTCCGGAGTCCGTGCAATTGCGGGTCGCGGCGGGAGTCCTGACCGCTGGGCATGCTCGCGCCATCCTCTCGGTGGGCGACGGTGAGGCCATGCAGGTTCTCGCCGACAAGATCGTGAACGAGGACCTGTCCGTGCGGGCAGCCGAGGCGGCCGCCGGCGCCGCACCGAAGGTCGTGAAGACCCGACCGAACGCGGGCAAGCACCACGGCCACCTCGACGAGATCGCGTCCACGCTCGGTGACAGACTGAACACTCGTGTGAAGATCTCCCTGAGTGCTCGCAAGGGGCAGATCACGATCGACTTCGCGACCATTCAGGACCTCAACCGCATCCTCGCGGAGTTGGGCGAGGACGATTTCCCCGGCTGACGTCGGCGCGTTGACGAAGCACCCCGTTTCACGTGAAACGGGGTGCTTCGTCATTGGGGTCACCGTCAGGGGCTGACAACCCAGGTGGCACGGCTGGCTCGCCAGACGCGCGCAGGACCTGTGACGTGTGCCCGTGGGTGTCGGAGGAGCCATGGCTGCTGTCGCGTGGATGGATTCAGGCATCCGCCAGCTGATTCAGTGCGCGTTGCTGCCACTCCCCCGGTGATTCGTGTGACAGTTCGGCGCGTGTGGGTGTTTCACGTGAAACATCGGGGCATTTTCCATCTACAGGTTCGGCGCTACTCTCACACTCGTCGGTCGTATCCGTTAGGCCACTGTGGCGGCGGGTAGGCGATGTATCACGTGAAACGCCTAGTGGCGTGCTCTCAATCCGCCCGTGCAGATTCATCGGCTGCTGGGCCTGACTCATGTCTACAGGCCAGGAGACCCCAGCGGAGTGTGGGGCTCCGGCTCCTCGCCGAGCCGCAGTTCGGCCCCTGCGCACTCGCCATTCCCGTGACCGTTTCACGTGAAACGCGTGGTCCATGGCCAAGGAAGACGGCCGCGGCTGCCGACGTGTCCTCGCCCGACTCCGTCGAGAGTGGATCCACTACGGCCGCGGGATGGGTCGACATGCGCAGGCGCGCGGGTGTGGTCGCGACGTCAGGTGGGCTCAGCCCGTAGAGACGCCCAGCCTGCGCTCGCTGGAATGGACGCTCATTCGTGGTGCCGTTTCACGTGAAACGTCAGCGGGACGCCTCGACGGCCAGTGCCGAGTAGAGTCCCGGCAAGGTGAGCCCAGCGGCCTCGATCGCCTGGGGGACGAGCGACGTCTCGGTCATGCCCGGAAGAACGTTGGCCTCGAGGAACCAAGGTGTTCCCTCCGCGTCGACGATCAGGTCGATGCGCGACAACTGACGCAGGTGGAGCAATTCATGGATGGCCACAGCCGTGTCCGCCACCCGCCTGGCGACATCGTCGGACAGGCGCGCGGGCGTATAGAACAACGTCTCCCCCGCGTTGTAGCGGTCATCGAAGCTGTAGACGCCACTGAGTGGCTCGATCTCGACGGCCGGAAGCGCGTGGGCACCCCGTCCGTCGTCGACGACTGCAACGGCCACCTCGGTTCCCACGACGTGGCGTTCCACGAAAGCCGTGTCGGAGTAGCTGTACGCCTCGACCATGGCACGGGGCAGCTCTGACGCTTCCCGGACGATCGAGACGCCCTGCGCAGATCCGCCCTGGGATGGCTTGACCACCACAGGGAACGGCAGCGCGGCCGACACACGCTCGAGTACATCTGCAGCACCGAGGTCACGGAATGTCTCGCGCCCCAGGGTGATCGAGTCCGGTGTGGCGAAGCCTGCGCGGCGGATGAGTGCCTTCGCCACCGGCTTCAGCCAGGCGAGGGACGCGTCGTCGCCGTGCGCTCCGATGAAGGGGATCCCTGTGGTCTCGAGCAGCGACAGCAGGGCGCCGTCCTCCCCCGTTGTGCCGTGGAGGGCCGGCCAGATGACATCGGGACGGTGCTCGGCGAGGCGGGAGAACAATGAGGCGTCAGGGTCGACGACCCTGACGGTGTGTCCGGCGGATGTGAGCGCGTCGGCGATACGGCGGCCACTGCGCAACGAGACGTCGCGCTCGTGCGAGATGCCCCCTGCGAGCACGATGATGTCGAGACGGGGAGGGGAACTCTCTGACGGGGCGTTGGTGGTCATGATGTCCGTTTCGTCAGTCGAGGTCAGTTGAGATCAGTGGGTGGGAGGCTGAATCGGGTGGAATTCCGCACCGAAGTGAGGCTGCCCGTGCCGGCGAAGGTGTCGAGGAGTTCAAGCTCGCCCCGCAGCACGTTCGACAGTCGGCGGATACCGAGGCGGATCTGTTCCGGAGTGGGATAGCAGAACGACAGGCGGATGTTCTGGTGCCCGCCCCCGTCGCCGTAGAACGCCGTTCCAGGGGTGTAGGCGACGAGTTCCTTGACCGCACGGGGCAGCATCGCCTTGGAGTCGAGAGGTTCAGGCAGGGTGAGCCACACGTAGAAGCCGCCGTTGGGGTTGGTCCAGGTGAGCTCGGGCAGGTACTCCCCCAGTGCGGAGAGCATGGCCTCCTTGCGCTCCCGGTAGACGCCGCGGAAGGTGTCGATCTGTCCCTTCCAGTCGGCAGTCTCGAGGTACTTCGAGATGACCAACTGACTGAAGGAACTCGGCGACAGCACGGCCGCCTCGTTGGCGAGAACGAGCTTCTCCCGGATGGCGTGCGGAGCGAGGGCCCATCCGGTGCGGAATCCGGGGGCCAGGGTCTTGGAGAAGGTGCCGAGGTAGATCACGCCATCCTCCTCGACCGAACGCATGGCATCCGGGGCCGGCTGGTCGAAGTAGAGCAGGCCGTAGGGATTGTCCTCCAGGACGAGGATGTCGTTGTCTCGAGCGATCTGCAGGATCTCGACGCGGCGTTCCCAGCTGAGCGTGACGCCGGCGGGATTGTGGAACGAGGGGATGGTGTACAGGAACTTGATCGTGCGCCCCGCCGCCTTCAGGCGGGCGATGTGCTCGCGCAGGGCCTCGGGGATGAGGCCGTGCTCGTCCATCGGCACGTGGTCGATGTCGGCCTGGTAGGAGCGGAAGATGACCATGGCGGTCACGTAGCTGGGGCCTTCGGAGACGACGACGTCACCGGGGTCGAGGAAGAGCTTGCTGACGAGCTCCAGCGCATGCTGGGATCCCGTGGTCACGACCACATCGTCGGCGTTGGCGCGAATGCCCTCGAGCGCCATGACCTCGAGGATCTGCTCACGCAGCTTCGGCACGCCCTGGCCGGACCCGTATTGCAGCGCGACCGGGCCTTCCGTTCGCATCACGTCGTCCATCGCGCCCTGAATCAGGTCGCTGGGGAGGGCGGAGACGAAGGGCATGCCCCCGGCGAGGGAGACCACCTCGGGACGTGAGGCCACGGCGAACAGGGCGCGCACCTCGCTGGCGCGCAGACCGGCGGCTCGCTCGGCGTAGTGGTGGAACCACGGGTCGAGGTTGTTGCCGGACTGCGCTCTGTCGTTCACTGGGTGATCCGTTCTGTGAGGGTTCCATGCTATTCGTCGGCGTCGATCTGCCGTGACGTGTGTCGCGCACCGAGCTCGGGTGCTCCCGGGAAACGAAAGACCCGCCCGGCGTGAGCCGGGCGGGTCTCGAGTCGTTCGAGCGGCCGGCTACGAGATGTAGGCGGCGAGGTCGGCCTCGAGGGCGGGCTTCGGCTTGGCGCCGATGACGGTCTTGACGACCTCGCCTGCCTGGTAGACCTTGAAAGCGGGGATCGACGTGATCTGGTACTTCATCGCGAGCTGGGGGTTCTCGTCGACGTTCACCTTGACGATGTCGATCTTGTCGGAGTGCTCGGACGCGATCTGGTCGAGGATCGGGGAGACGGCACGGCAGGGGCCGCACCACTCTGCCCAGAAGTCGACGAGGACGGTCTTCTCGCTCTTCAGGACCTCGGCGTCGAATGTCGCTTCGGTGACGGCACGTGCAGTCATTCTCATTCTCCTTCTGTGGATGTCGGATGCGCGGGTCGGCTGACCCGCGAGATCAGTGCGCTGAGACGAGGGCGTCAGCGTCGGCCGGGACGGGGCCGTCGGGCAGGATCTCGGGGATCGACGCGAGGAAGTGCTCGGCGTCGAGTGCGGCGACGGTACCCGAACCGGCAGCAGTGATGGCCTGTCGGTACGTGGGGTCGATTACGTCTCCAGCAGCGAAAACGCCGGTCAGAGATGTTTTCGACGACCTACCGTCGACCGCGATGGTTCCCTCGGGGGTCAACTGCAGCTTGCCGTGCACGAGGTGCGTGCGCGGGTCGTTGCCGATCGCGATGAACAGGCCACCGATCTCGATCTCGCTCTGCTCGCCCGTGACGGTGTCGCGCAGGACCAGGCCGCTGGCGGCATCCGTTCCCGTGATGCCCACGACCTCGCTGTTCCAGATGAACTCGATCTTCGGGTCGTTGAATGCGCGTTCCTGCATGATCCTGGAGGCGCGCAGTTCACCCTTGCGGTGGATGACGATGACCTTGGAGCCGAAGCGGGTGAGGAAGGTGGCCTCCTCCATGGCGGAGTCGCCGCCGCCCACGACCGCGATGACCTTCTCCTTGAAGAAGAAGCCGTCGCACGTGGCGCACCAGGAGACGCCGCGACCCGAGAGACGCTCCTCGTCTTCGAGGCCGAGTTTGCGGTAGGCGGAGCCCGTCGCGAAGATCACAGCCTGAGCCTCGAGGGTCTCGCCCGAGCCGAGGGTGACCTTCTTGACGTCACCGTCGAGCTCGAGGTTCACGACGTCGTCGTAGACGACCTCGGTGCCGAACTTCTCGGCCTGCTCCTGCATCTGCATCATGAGCTCGGGGCCCTGGATCCCTGCGGGGAATCCGGGGAAGTTCTCGACCTCGGTCGTGTTCATGAGCTCGCCTCCGACCTGCACCGAGCTGGCGATGAGCAGCGGCTCGAGCTGGGCACGCGCCGCGTAGATCGCAGCGGTGAAACCGGCGGGACCAGAGCCGATGATGATGAGCTGACGCACGTGAAACTCCTTGGATCACAAGACCGTGGCGCCCGTCCGGACGCCTGGCTGTTGGGTACAACACAGTGTACGGGGGTGCTATTCCAACGCTGTGAGGAGGGTGGGAGCGGCGCGGGGAGGAGTTCTCAGCGCCTGCGGAATCGGTCGAGGATCGGTTCACCGAAGACCCGGAGTTCTGGCGCCCTGACGATCCACAGAAGGCCGAAGTAGACGGCAGCCATGGCGGTGCCGATGGCTGCCATCGAGAGGATGGCCGGCGCGATCCCCGACACGGCGAATCCGCCATCGCGGGTGCCGCCGAGCGCGGTCAGGAGAAGCACCCCGATCACCATCGAGATCAGTGCCGGCCAGGCGTACACGAGAAGGCTGCGCACGATCCGGCCGGATTCGATTCCGTTCAGGCGGCGGCGCAGGAGGTTCGCAGCGATGAGGAGTTGCACGATTCCGGCGATCGAGACGGACAGGGCGATGCCCGCCGCTATCCACTGTGACGGCAGAAGAGAGCAGCCGATCACGAGCACCACGACGATGATCGTCTGGGCGAGAGTGAAGAAGAAGGGCGTTCTGGTGTCGCCCAAGGCGTAGAAGGCGCGCTGGACGACGAAGAGCACGCAGAAGGGAAGCAACCCGATGAGGTACGCCATGATGACGTTTCCGAACGCGATGGTCTGGGAGAAGCTCTCATTGGTGAAGATGGCCGCGAACGGATAGGCCGTCACGAGCAGCACCGCGGCCGCCAGCACGATGATCAGCGAGATCCCCCTGATCGCGGACGAGACATCAGTGCGGAGTTCGGTGATGCGACCGTGGCTCGCGTGCTCCGCCATGCGGGTGAAATAGGCGGTGGCGATCGACACCGTGATGATCGAGTGCGGAAGCATGAAGACGAGCCAGGCGTTCCCGAGCGCGGCGACGGAGGCGTCCTCTCCCGAGGCGATGCCGACGACGACGGTCTCGACCAGACCGGCCGCTGTAGTGAGCAGGATCATGCCGAAGGTCCAGCCGGCCATTCGTCCGGCTGTGCCTAGTCCCACTCCCCGCCAGTGGAAATCGGGTCGATACCGGATGCCGGCGCGTCGCCAGAACCAGAACAGGATCACCGCCTGCGCCGCCACCCCGAGTGTTGCCGTGCCCGCGAGGACGGCGATCATGGCTGGATCCCAGGACGCAGCCGACCGCATGCCGGTCGGGTCGGAACCGTAGACGGCGATGAAGACACCGATTCCGACGAGCGCGACGACGTTGTTGACTACCGGCGCCCACGTATAGGGACCGAAGGATCGGCGGGCATTGAGCACTTCACCCAGCACCGTGTACAGCCCGTAGAAGAAGATCTGCGGAAGGCACCAGAATGCGAACGCCGTCGCCAGAGCGCGCTGGTCCGGAGAGAGGGCGGCGCCGTAGAGGAACGTGAGTAGAGGGGCGAGCGCGGTGGCGATGACGGCGCTGACGGCGAGCACGACGAGTGTCACCGTCATGAGCTTGTTGATGTAGGCCGCTCCCCCGTCTGCCGAGAGTCCGGCCCGCACGATCTGCGGAACGAGGACGGCCGTGAGCACGCCGCCGGCAATGATCGCGTAGATGGTGTTCGGGAGTTGATTCGCCACGGCGAAGGCGTCAGCGCTCGACGATTCCACCAAGCCGATGGCGCTCGCGAGAGCGATCGCCTTCGCGAACCCGAGGATGCGGGAGACGATCGTGCCGGAGGCGAGGAAGGCGCTCGCGCGGCCGATGCCGTCAGCCACGCGGCTCCTCGGTTCCGGTCTCGCGGGCCTGCGCCGGGTCGTCGACGGTAACCGGATCATGTGGTTCGACCGCGTGGTCCACGCCAGGCACATGCGTAACCACATCAGAGGGTTCGGCTGACTCGGTGCCGCCATCCGTCACGGACTCAGGCGCGCCAGCGGCCCGTTCCCTCCGGCGAAGGAGGATCGTGCGCACGATCCCGAAGCCGAAGAGCAACACCACGAGCGAACCCAGGATCGCGGCACCGATGCCCTCCCAGTCGGCATGCACGTTGGCGACGACGGTGTACGGCTGCCCGATAGGCACTCCGGTGGCGCTCGTCAGGGCGATGGTGAGTCCGACGGTGCCGCTCCCCACCTGGGCTGTGACGGGAATCTTCACCGATGAGCTGGAGTTGGCCTCGACGGTGACATCCACTCCGTCATCGACGACGAGACGGCCGTTCGATGGAGTCGCAGCAACGTGCACGGTCACAGCCGAACTGAAGTCGTTCTTGATCGAGACCGGGATCGCCGTCGGGCTGCCGACGACCAGCACGGAACTCGACGGCGACACGGAGACCGAGTTCAGGGTCGCGACGCTCGCCGTGCGGTGATCGGCGAGGGACTCGGCCCAGGTCTCAGGCTGCGGGATCCACCCGATCGAGAGCAGACCGAGCAGCTCCGATCGTTCGCGTCCCGTCAGGACGGTCGGATCGGTGAGCGCAGTCGAGAAGGCCGTGAGTGCTGCCTCGTCCTCGAGCAGGGGAGGCACGACCGCGACCCGGGCCGCCGGCTCCCCAATATCGGAGATGGCAACGGATGCGGCGGGCGAACCGAGCGACGAGAGCAGCGGTACCGGGGCCGCCCACGACAGCTGCGCAATGGCATCCAGCGTGGCCAGGAGGCGCGTCGACGTCGGGGGCCAGCCGCGTTCGAGTGCCGCCAGCACTGCGGACGGGCTCTCGCCCTCGGAGGAGGCGACCGCGAGGATGGCGGCCACCTGGTCCATCGCGGTGCGCCACTCGAGGTCGGTGACCGAGCCGACGGCGGCGCTCAGCGCCGTGGACAGGCGATCGTCGGCCAGGGCGACGATCGCGTCGCCATCGTCCGCGACGGCAGAGGCACGCGGGGTCGCCGTGCCGGGATCGGCGAGATCGGAACTCGAGACGATCGTGGTGGTGAGACCGTTGGCGGCGAAGACCGCCGGGTCGGGCGCCGCGACGGTGCCGGCATCGGGCCAGGCGACGTTGGTGGCGGTGTACGGCCACGACACCAGGTCGGCGAGGGTGGGCCGCATCGTCGGCATCGCTGCACTCGGGGAGACCGTCGGCGCCTCGGTGGACGGCGGCGCGTCGGTGGATCCCGGGGTCGGGGTGGCTGCATCCGTGCTGCGAACCCCGGAATCGGAGGAGCTCGGCTCGGCTGCGGGCGAGTCGCTGGCCGTCGGGGTCGGGGTCGGCGTCGGCGTCTCACTGGAGAAGTTCGCGGAGTCGATGGCGTAATCGAGCGAGGTGGGGCCGAGCAACTGGGTCAGGCCGGCTTGAGCCTGTACGGCCAGGTCGGCATCGGCCCACGCCAGAGGGAAGGTCTCGTTGTCGAGGGCGGCGAGCTGCTCCAGCCACGCGACCGCGGTCTCGGGGGCACTCGTTCCGAGAAGGCGGATCGAGGCGATGATCATCGGATCGATGCCGACGGTGACCTCTCGACCGACCACGCCATCGAGTTGTCTGGTGAGGAGTCCGCCCGGCCGGGTGAGTTGGGCGAGTTCGTCACCGGTCAGGATCCCGGTCGCACCGACAGGGGCGGTGATGCTCATGGCCACAGCGACAGGCGTGACCGGCGTGGGCTCGCCGGCGTACCAGGTGACTGTCCCCCGGCCCTCTGCCACCTCGGCGTCGGCCGACGTGTATGTCGCGGCGAGTCCGCGTGCTCCCCACTCCGATCCGGAGAGGTTGACGGATGCGGCCGGGATCGACGCGGTGAGAGTGGTGTTGTCTGCGGGACCGAGGCGCGGAGCGTTGACGGTGACGGTGGGTCCGGCATCCGTCACCGAGGACTCGCTCTCCTCGGTCGGAGCGTCGAGCCAGGCGTCGAGCTCACCGCGGGTCGCGATGCGGTCGGGGTCGAGCAGGACCTCGACGGTTCCGGGATCGATCGCGGTCGTTCCGGCGTTAGTGATGGTGATGGTGACGGTGAGGTCCTGGCCGGGGCCGAGCCTGGGGTCCGTGGCGAGCGAGACTGTGACGTCGCCGGGTTCCGCGACCGCCGCGACAGCCGATGCGGTTCCGGATGAAGCGCCCGATGCCGACGGAGTCGCCGCGCCCGCCGCCGGCGCGATGAGACCGCAGGCGGCCAGTGCGAGACCGCCGAGAGCGGCCGCCGCGGCGACGCGCATGGGCGCGCGGCGGCCGGAGGAGAGGGGAGGTGCCCACCGACGCGCAGCATCGGTGTCGGCCATCATGCGTGCGATTCTACGGCGTGGGGGCTGCTCGGCTCCTGTGCGCCGAGCCGAGGGGTCATTCTTCGACGCCCTACCATGGAGGCATGCAGAGCGTCGCGGCAGCCCTCGAGCGGTTGGGTGAAGTCGCCGCCTCCCCCACCGTCTCCCGTCTGGCGACCGCTTTCGCCGCCGCCGGGCACGAACTGGCCCTCGTCGGAGGCCCCGTTCGCGACGCCTTCCTCGGGCGGGTGGCACACGATCTCGATTTCACGACGGATGCCACTCCCGATCAGATCCTCGCGATCATCGCGCCCATCAGTGAGGCGCACTGGGACATCGGTCGACAGTTCGGCACGATCGGGGCGAAGATCGCCGGCGAGACCGTCGAGGTCACCACCTATCGGGCGGACAGCTACGACGGCGAGAGCCGCAAGCCCGACGTCGTCTTCGGCTCGTCCCTCGAGGACGACCTCCTCAGGCGTGACTTCACGGTCAACGCCCTGGCGTTGCGCCTGCCCGAGATGAAGCTGGTCGACCCGTCGGGCGGTATCGACGACATGCTCGAGGGGCGCCTGCGCACGCCGTCATCGCCCGCCGTCTCCTTCGGCGACGACCCGCTCCGAATGATGAGGGCCTGCAGGTTCACGGCCCAGCTCGGATTCCTCGTCGACGACGAGACCGAGGCGGCGCTCATCGAGTTGGCCCCCAGCATCGATCGCATCTCGGCCGAACGGGTGAACGAGGAGCTCTCCAAACTCCTGAAGACCGACGAGCCGCGGCGCGGTCTCGAACTGCTCGTGGACTCCGGGCTGGCAGCGCGTGTTCTGCCCGAACTGCCGGCACTGCGCCTCGAGGTCGACGAGCACCATCACCACAAGGACGTCTACCAGCACAGCCTCACCGTGCTCGAGCAGGCCATCGGCTACGAGAAGGCGCGCGGCAATCTCGTCAGCCCCGACCTCACCCTGCGCCTCGCCGCTCTCCTGCACGACATCGGCAAGCCGGCCACCCGCAAGCTCGAGGGCGGCGGAATCGTGAGCTTCCACCACCACGACGTCGTCGGCTCCAAGCTCGCTCGCAAGCGCCTGCGGGAACTGCGCTTCGACAACGACACCATCGCGGCGGTCTCGCGCCTCATCGAGCTGCACCTGCGCTTCTTCGGCTACACGGAGGGCGCGTGGACCGACTCGGCCGTCCGACGCTATGTGCGCGACGCCGGCGACCAGCTCGAGCGTCTGCATATCCTCACCCGTGCCGACGTCACGACCCGCAACAAGCGCAAGGCCGACCGCCTCGCGTTCGCCTATGACGACATCGAGCGACGGATGACCGAGCTGGCCGAGCAGGAAGAGCTCGCGGCCGTTCGGCCCGACCTCGACGGCGAGCAGATCATGGCGATCCTCGGCATCCGTCCCGGGAGAGAGGTGGGCGAGGCCTACAGGTTCCTCCTCGAACTGCGGCTCGACGATGGACCACTCGGCGAGGAGGTCGCCACCGAGCGCCTGCGCGCCTGGTGGGCGGAGCGCTCCCCCGCCTGAGGCCCTCTCCCCCGCCCGTGACGCCGAGAGGGTCGGTTCCGGCCGATTCCGGCGTTGAATCGCGTCGAGATGGCCGGATGCGACCCTCTCGCTCGAGGATGACGGCTCCCCCACCGGCAGGCGTGCCGCGGCGCAGTCCACAAGGTGGGCGATCGACTGGTCGAGCGCGCTGCGCCGCGGCAGCATCGCCGGATGGACGAACGGTTCTCGATCGGCGCACCACCGGTGTCGATCGGTGGCGCCCCGCCACCGGACTCAGCATCGGCCCGCACCCTCCGACGCCACGCGAGCGCGGGGTCGAGGGTGCGGCTGCGGCCGGGAGCCTTCGCGCCGGCCGACTGGTGGGCCGAGGCGACATCGGCCCAGAGGCTCGCCGCCCGCATAGCCGCAGTCAGCCGGACGCGGATGCACGAACCGGTGTTCTCCCATGAATCGGCAGCTCTCCTCCGGGTGCGGATGCATCGCCCGCGCGGCGCACGATGGGGCTGGGCGATCGCTGTCGACCCGGCGCTCCTGCGACAGCAGCTCCTGACGGCGGGCCTGCGTCTCCGGTGATCCCGGTGATCCCGTCGAGGCGAGGGGGGACGCATCCGGCCACTTGTCGGCCGACACGAGTGGAATCTGGCCGGATCTGACCCTCTCAACGCCGGGAGCCTGACTGGGAGTTCGGGGCGGATGGCCGTCCCGAGGTGCGCTGAAGCGCCGCATCCGTTACTCTGGGAAGGTTGCCCGTGTGCCGCGATTGTGCGGCCTCCACGAATCAACACATGCACAACCCTCCTGTTGCAGAAATACTGCAGCCGTTCAGTCCGAAGGAGGTGGGTTAGTCATGCATCAGTACGAATTGATGGTCATCCTCGATCCCGAGATCGATGAGCGCACCGTCGCTCCGAGCCTCGACAAGTTCCTCAATGTGGTGCGTAACGATGGTGGATCCATCGACAACGTCGACATCTGGGGCCGTCGTCGTCTCGCCTACGAGATCAACAAGAAGAACGAGGGCATCTACGCCGTCGTCAACTTCACCGCAGAGCCGGCCACCACGTCGGAGCTCGACCGCCAGCTGGGTCTCAGCGAAGCAGTCATGCGCACCAAGGTGCTCCGCGCCGAAGAGGGCATCGCCCAGGTCGCAGCCGCCAAGAAGCTCGCCGACGAGAAGGCCGCCCGCAAGGCTGCCAACCCGAAGGCCGTCGTCGACGCGAAGCCCGAGGCAGCGGCTCCCAAGGCTGAGGCTCCCAAGGCCGAGGCTCCCAAGGCCGAGGCTCCCAAGGCTGACGCCGCCAAGGTCGAGAAGGACGCCTAGTCCCCATGGCCGGCGAGACCGTAATCACCGTGGTGGGCAACCTCACTGCAGACCCCGAACTGCGTTACACGCAGGGCGGACTGGCGGTTGCCAACTTCACCATCGCATCCACTCCTCGCAGCTTCGACCGTGCGTCGAACGAGTGGAAGGATGGCGAGGCTCTGTTCCTGCGCGCGAGCGTCTGGCGTGAATTCGCCGAGCACGTCGCAGGGTCCCTCACCAAGGGTTCCCGTGTCATCGCTTCCGGGCGTCTCAAGCAGCGTTCCTACGAGACGAAGGAAGGCGAGAAGCGCACCAGCTTCGAGCTCGAGATCGACGAGATCGGTCCTTCCCTCCGGTACGCCACCGCGTCGCTGACGCGCGCGCAGTCGTCTGGACCTCGTGGTGGAGGCGCCCCCGCTGGCGGCTCCGACGAGCCGTGGGCACCGAGTGCACCCGCAGCCGCCGCTTCCGGTGGTTCGGATGTCTGGGCCACCCCGGGCAGCTACAGCGACGAGACCCCCTTCTAGGCCGACAGGCCTGACACGGATGCCGCTTTCGGCATCCGCGCAGAATTACTTCAACTAAGGACTAACAATGGCTGGAAAGAGCAGCGGCGACCGCCGCAAGCCGCTCCGCGGAGGCAAGGGCAAGAACGCCGCGCCCGCAAAGAGCATCCGCGTCGGCGTCATCGACTACAAGGATGTCGCGACGCTTCGCAAGTTCATCTCCGAGCGTGGAAAGATCCGCGCCCGCCGTATCACCGGCGTCTCCGTGCAGGAGCAGCGCCTCATCGCCCGTGCCGTCAAGAACGCCCGCGAGATGGCCCTGCTGCCGTACGCCGGCAGCGGCCGCTAAGGAGCACCGACATGTCAAAACTCATTCTGACGCACGAGGTCACTGGCCTCGGAACCGCCGGTGACGTCGTCGAGGTCAAGAACGGCTACGCCCGCAACTACCTCATCCCCCAGGGCTTCGCAGTTTCGTGGAGCCGCGGTGGCGAGAAGCAGATCGAGCAGATCAAGGCGGCTCGCGCCGCTCGCGAGCTCGCGACGCACGACGAGGCAGTCGCCCTCAAGAACGCCCTCGAGGGCACCAAGGTCAAGCTCGTCGTGAAGGCGGGTGCCGAGGGACGCCTCTTCGGCTCCGTCAAGACCGCCGATGTCGCCGACGCTGTGGCCGCTGCCGGCCTCGGTGCCATCGACAAGCGCAAGGTGGAGTTCTCGAACCCTATCAAGTCGGTCGGCGAGCACCAGGCGACCGTTCGTCTCTTCGACGAGCTGTCGGCCACGATCACCCTTCAGGTGGTCGCCGCCAAGTAAGGCTGCGAACACCTCGGTGTAGCGACGGGCTCAGGCCCGTCGCTACACCTGTTTAAGGGGATTGCACAAGCTCGATGAGGCCCCAATGAGCCGGAGTTACCCCCAATTCTGTGCACAGGGCTGTGCGGAGCCGGGCGACCTTCATGCAGTGATTCAAGCAACTTTCCACACACAGGTGTGCACTACTTGAAATCCTGATCAAACTGGAAATAGCTGCGAAAATTAGTTTGCCATCCACAGCTGTTTCCACAGGCTTTGCACATGCAGCGCGGCGTTTCGCCCACGTTTCCCACAGCGTTGTCCACAGGGCGAGTTGAGGCATTCGGATGGCGACCGTAGTGTTGGCCATCGCCGTCGATTCCGGCGGTCTCGACCGGCTACGAACAGCGGTGGTCCGCACTGTCGGCGGGTGCTGTTCTGATGGTCTGAGAACGCCTCTCCGGGCGCTCCCACCGGCCCGAGAAGTGAACGCCGCTGCACCGGCACACCGAAGCATCATCCTGGAGGTACCGCGTGTCGATCGCCCACCTTGGACTCGCCGAACCGTGGGACGGCGAAGACGCTCGGAAGGCCGAACGCACTCCCCCGCACGACCTGCTCGCGGAGCAGAGCGCCCTGGGTGGCATGCTGCTCTCGAAGGACGCCGTCGCCGACGTCGTGGAGTCGGTTCGGGGCAATGACTTCTACGTTCCGAAGCACGAGCTCATCTACGACGCCATCCTGTCGCTGTACTCGCACGGCGAGCCCACAGACGTCATCGCGGTCACCGACGAGCTCTCCAAGACCGGTGAGCTCTCCCGCGCCGGAGGCGCCGAGTACCTCCACACGCTCACGGCGCTCGTGCCCACCGCGGCGAACGCCGGCTACTACGCCGAGATCGTCGCCGAGCGTGCCCTGCTCCGCCGCCTCGTCGAGGCAGGCACCCGCATCGTGCAGATGGGCTACGCGGCCGAAGGCGAGCCGCTCGACCTGGTCAACAACGCCCAGGCCGAGATCTACGCCGTCAACGGCAACACCGAGACCGAGGACTACGTTCCGCTGACGGATGCCGTCACGGTGGCCATCGACGAGATCGAGGCCGCCAAGCACACCGATGGCAAGATGACCGGCGTTCCCACCGGCTTCGCCGACCTCGACGACCTCACCAACGGTTTCCACCCCGGCCAGATGATCATCGTCGCCGCTCGTCCGGCTCTCGGAAAGTCGACGCTCGCCCTCGACTTCGCCCGTGCCGCCGCCATCGGCCACGACATGCCCACCATCTTCTTCTCGCTCGAGATGGGGCGCTCCGAGATCGCCATGCGTCTGCTCGCGGCCGAGGCATCCGTTCCGCTGCAGAGCATGCGCAAGGGCACCGTCGACTCGCGCGACTGGACCACGATCGCCTCGACCCGCGGCCGCATCAACGACGCCCCGCTCTACATCGATGACTCGGCCAATCTCACCCTCGTCGAGATCCGCGCGAAGTGCCGGCGCCTGAAGCAGCGCATCGGCCTCAAGATGGTCGTCATCGACTACCTCCAGCTCATGACGAGCGGCAAGCGCGTCGAGAGCCGCCAGCAGGAGGTCTCGGAGTTCTCGCGTGCGCTCAAGCTGCTCGCGAAGGAGCTCCAGGTGCCCGTCATCGCCCTCTCGCAGCTCAACCGTGGGCCCGAGCAGCGCGCCGACAAGCTGCCCGCCATCTCCGACCTCCGAGAGTCCGGCTCCATCGAGCAGGACGCCGACATGGTCATCCTGCTGCACCGCGAGAGCGCCTACGAGAAGGACAACCCGCGTGCCGGCGAGGCGGACCTCATCGTCGCCAAGCACCGTAACGGCCCGACCCGCACTGTGACCGTGGCCTTCCACGGTCACTTCTCGCGCTTCGCGGACCTGGCGCAGGCGTAGCTCAGGCGCTGCCGGGCCGCGCTACGGCGCCGTCAGTCCGAATTCTGCGAGAACGGCCAGCGCCGCGCGCTCGCCCGACACCAGGGCACCCTGGATCGAGGCGGTGTCGCGGTGGTCGCCCGCGACGAAGACTCCAGCCCTCACGCGTGACGGCTGCCGCGTCCGCAGCGGCGACGGCTGGGCGGGCAGGGCGTTCGAGATGTCGTCGCGCCGCAGGAGTTGCCAGGCGGCGGCATCAGTGCCCCAGATCTCGCCGAGCTGGCGGCGGACGTCCGCTTCGCGCGGCGCGGCATCCGAGCGTGAGCTCGCTTCATCCGGCAGCAGGCAGGTGGCCTCGATGAGATGGCGGCCCGGAGGGGCGTAGCTGGGTGCCGCGTTGGAGATCACGACGGTGTTGACCACGGGGCCGTTGCGGCGTCCGTCGACGGCGAGCATCGCGGATGCCGTGGGCGGGGTGTCGGCGGCGAACCACCACGTCTGCAGGCCCTTCGTGGCCGGGCGCGGCAGGTCGAGCAGCCCCGCGACGGCGTCGGGACCGACGGCGACCACGACGGCACGGGCGCGCACTGTGTCGCGGTGCTCCACCTCGACCTCGACGATGCCGTTCCGAGGGGTGATCTCCCGCACCCGCGCCTCGAGATGCAGGTCAGCGCCTGAGTCCGTCGCGGAGCGCGCGAGCTGGGCTGGCACAGCCCCGATGCCCGCTTCGGGCAGGCCGGGGGCGCCGACGATGAACATGCGCACGAGGAGACGGGCGAACGAGTCGGATGTCTCACCCCGGTCGTCTGCGAGAACACCCGCCAAGAAGGGCTCGAGGACCTCGGTGCGCAGCGGGCCGCGGAGGCCGACGCGGTTCCATCCCTCGCGCAGCGTGCGATCCGCTCCGGCGATGACGGCGCGGGGCCGGAGCAGCACCGGGGTGACCCAGCGAACGAGGGCGGCGGTGTCTCGCGGGGTGAGCAGCCCACTGCGTAGGGAAGCGGGCAGGGAGAGCGGATGCCGCACCGGATGCCTGAGCTCGACGCTCCCTGACTCTCGCCGCACCCGCACCCCGACCGGGAATGGCCGCATCCGCAATGCGTCGACATCCATCCAGCGCTTGACGGCGGGATAGGCGGGGTTCAGCACGTGGAACCCGCGGTCGAGCTGGAACCCGTCGATCACGTCGGTGCGCTCACGCCCACCGACCCCGTCCTGCGCCTCGAGGACGACGACGTCGAGTCCGGACTCTGCGAGACGCACAGCGCATCGCAGGCCGGCCAGGCCTGCACCGATGATGACGACGTCGTGTGCGTCCACGGTCCCACGATAGGTGCGCAGGCGCGGAAGGACGGCCGCCGCGGCGCGATTAGACTGGAACCTGAATCCCCCTCTGATCGACAGACGAAAGGTCGCTGCGTGGCCCACACGGATGCCGTCGCCTATTCAGCGCGGTATTGGATCGTCCCCGTGGTGCGAGCCGTCCTCGCGTTCCTTCCCGCGATCGCGATCACCTTCATCCCGGACCACTCGGCCGACTTCGGTCTCCTGGTCTTCGGGTGCTGGGCGCTGGTGTCAGGCGTCGTCCTGGGAGCCCTCGCGCTGCGCACCCTGTCAGGTCTTGCGCGCACGCTGTTCCTCGTGAACGGGATCGTCTCGGCCGTCGCCGGCCTCCTGGCGCTCAGCTTCCAGGGTGCCGGCCTCCCGCTCTACCTTTACCTCGTCAGCGTGTGGGCTGCCATCACGGGCTTCGTCGAGCTGTACGCCGGCATCCGTGAGCGCGCTCGGTCGGAGCGTGCGGCCGGCGTTCGCCGGTCGGATGCCCGTCCGAGCGTCGCCCGCGACTGGATCACCGGTGGCGCCCTCACCGCGATCTTCGCCATCGCCTACCTGCTGTTGCCGCCCAACGCCGTCGTATCCGTCGGCCTGCTCGGCGCCTACCTCGTGATCCTCGGCGTCTACCTCGCCATCGCGGGGTTCTCCCTCAAATGGGACGGCGCCCGCGTCACCCCCGAAACCGAAGAAGTCGTATGAGCCAGCCCCCCGTTCCCCAGCCGAGCCGCCGCGACGTGCTCCGTCCGCTCGAGATGGTCGGAGGCGCGGCCATCGCCGCCGTGTTCCTCGGACTGGTCGTGCTCATGGTCACGCGGGAACCCGTCCTCGCGGCGATCGGTGCCGGATCGGTGTTCATCATCGTGCTCGTGGCTCTCGCGATGTTCGCGATCACGCTGAAGCCCGACGAGGCCGAGACCGCCGACATCGCCGAGCAGAACAGCGGAGCGGCTCTCGCGAGCGACTCGACACCCGGACCCCTCAACGATGCGGGCACGGGCACGGGCACGGGCAACGGCACCGACGACGAGACCCCCAGCACCCGCGGGCACTGAGGGTCTCGACCTGCATGTCGGCCGGGGCTGATCCCGGCCCAGCACTCAGTTCAGGTAGTCGACCAACTCCGAGGCCAGCCCCACGTATCCTGCCGGCGTGAGCTTAAGCAGGCGGGCCTTTGCGTCGTCACCGATGTCGAGCCCCGAGACGAACTCCGCCAGGTCGGCTGCGCCGATGCGGTGACCGCGGGTCAGGTCCTTGAGCTTGGCGTATGGGTCCTCGATCGATGAACGACCGGCGGCGACCTCCGCGCGGATGACGGTCTGCACCGCCTCGCCGAGCACCTCCCAGTTGCCGTCGAGATCGGTGGCCAGGACCTCTTCGGCCAAGGCGATCTCGCGCAGGCCTCTCTGGATGTTGTCGAGCGCGAGCAGCGAGTGTCCGAAGCCGACGCCGATGTTGCGCTGGGCGCTGGAGTCGGTGAGGTCGCGCTGCAGGCGGCTGGTCACCAGCGTGGCCGCGAGTGAGTCGAGCACCGCCGACGAGAGCTCGAGGTTGGCCTCGGCGTTCTCGAAGCGGATCGGGTTGATCTTGTGCGGCATCGTCGACGAGCCCGTGGCACCGGCGACGGGGATCTGCCTGAAGTAGCCCATCGAGATGTAGGTCCAGATGTCCGTGGCCAGGTTGTGCAGGATGCGGTTGGCGTGCGCGATGCGGCCGTAGAGCTCAGCCTGCCAGTCGTGCGACTCGATCTGCGTCGTGAGCGGGTTCCAGTCCAGACCGAGGCCCTCGACGAACTCGCGGGAGATGGCACGCCAGTCGGCATCCGGGTCTGCAGCGAGGTGGGCGGCGAACGTGCCCGTGGCCCCGGAGAACTTGCCCAGGTAGTCGGATGCCTGCACCTGCGCCGAGACGCGGGAGAGGCGGTGGGCGAACACGGCGAGCTCCTTGCCCATGGTGGTCGGCGTGGCGGGCTGACCGTGGGTGCGCGCGAGCATGGGCACCGCACGGTGCTCGACGGCCAGGGCAGTGATGGAGTCGATGACGGCGGCGAGCTTCGGCTGCCACACCGTCGTGACGGCGTCGCGCACGATCAGCGCGTAGGAGAGGTTGTTGATGTCCTCGCTCGTGCACGCGAAGTGCGTGAGCTCGGCGATGGCGTCGAGGCCGAGCTCGTGCAGGGCGTCGCGCACGAAGTACTCGACGGCCTTCACGTCGTGGCGGGTGCGAGCCTCGTGGGCGCCGATCGCGTCGATGGAGGACTGGTCGAACTCGCTCGCGAGGGCACGGAGCGCCGACTTGTGCGCATCCGTCAGCGGGGAGGATCCGAAGAAGCCGCGGTCGGTCAGGTAGATGAGCCACTCCACCTCGACGTGCACTCGGGCCCGGTTGAGGCCCGCCTCCGAGAGGAACTCGCCCAGTTCGGAGACGGCGCTCTGGTAGCGGCCGTCGAGCGGGCTGAGGGGCTGGGCGGGCAGGCTCATGGGGATCCCTGTCTGAGTTCGGGAGGGGAAGATGGTGTCGAGAGCCGGCGGTGCCGGGCAGCGACCCCACCATCATCCCAAGAAAGCGTGGGCATCCCAAAGGCGCTGCTGCCATGCTGGCCGTAGCGCGGTCACGCCGAGACCGTGGAGAGGGGAATCGCTGTGCCGGATGCTCCGGATGCCGACATCGCCGTCGATCCGCACCTCGTCGAGCGTCTCGTGCGCGGCCAGCGCCCCGACCTGGTCGGCCCGCTCCAGCTCGTGGCGAACGGCTGGGACAACGCCGTGTTCCGATTGGGGGATGATCTGGCGGTGCGGATGCCGCGACGCACCACGGCGGCCCACCTCATCGAGCACGAACAGGAGTGGCTGCCGTCGATCGCCGCGCGCGTGCCCGTCGCGGTTCCGCTGCCGGTGCACGCCGGGGAGCCGACCGCTGAGTTCCCCTGGCCGTGGTCGATCGTGCCGTGGTTCGAGGGGCGGTCTGCGGCATCCGTCGCCCCGGCGTCACGAGAGGGCATCGCGCGGACGCTCGCGGACTTCGTGCACGCCCTTGCCGTACCGGCGCCGGGCAACGCTCCGCACAACCCCTATCGCGGCGTTCCGCTCGCCGATCGCGAGGAGGTCGTGTGGGACAGACTCGCGGGGCGCCGCGTGGAGCGGGCCGCTGAGCTCGCGGTGCTGTGGGACCACCTCGTGCAGGTGGAGCCGTGGGCCGGGCCTCCGCTCTGGGTGCATGGCGACCTGCATCCAGCGAACATCGTGGTGACGGACGCCGCTCCCGAGGCAGCGGGTGTCGATCCCGCGGCGCTCGTCGCCGTCGTCGACTTCGGCGACCTCACTGCGGGCGATCCGGCGACGGACCTCGCCGTGGCCTGGCTGGCCTTCGACGCCGTCGGGCGGGCGGCGTTCCGGGCGCGGATCGACGAGCTCGGGCCACGAGATGAGGCGACGTGGCAGCGGGCCCGGGCCTGGGCGCTGGTGTGGGCGACGGCCGTGGCCGAATCCACCGATGGCGACGGACCGATCGCGGCGATCGGCAGGCACGCCGTGACCGAGGTGCTGCTGGAGGAGTGAGGTGCTGGGTCAGCCGCGCTGCCGCAGTGCCGGCGCGAGCTGCCGGAACAGGGCGGCGGTGGCGCGCTCGATCATGACGAGCACGGCGTCGAACATGGCCCGGTCCGAGTAGTACGGGTCGGGCACGTCGCGCAGGGCGGCCTGCTCGGGGTCGAAGCTCAACAGCATGCGCACCTTGTCGCGCTGGTCGTCGTTCTGCGCCCAGTTGCGCAGGATCCTCTCCTGCGATCCGTCGAACACGACGATGAGGTCGTAGTCGTCGAAAGCGAGCGGATCGAACTGCCTGGCGCGATGCTGGGAGCCGTCGAGGCCGTGCTCGCTCAGCGCGGCGATGGTGCGCTCGTCAGCCTGCTCCCCCACATGCCAGTCGCCGGTGCCGGCCGACGACACCTGGATCTGGGCCGTGAGCCCCGCGCGCGCCACCTGTTCGCGCATGGCGACCTCGGCCATGGGCGAACGGCAGATGTTGCCGGTGCACACGAACGAGATGCGGAACGGCGTCGAGTCGTCCGTGGAACCAGCGGGCATGGCACCATTCTGGCCGACTGCGGCACTTCTGCACAGGGTCGGAGTACGGCCGGTCGCCCCCCGATCGGGATGATCGGCCCTGGGGAAGCCGCCGTCGAGGCACGATCGAAGCGGTGCGCGGTGCGCGGTGCGCTCACGAGCCGGGATGGTGACCAATGCTGATGGGTGGCACGGATGCTCTCCTCACGCCGGCCGAGCGCGCCGATCTCGAGACGCAGGCCACCGTGCTGGCGAGGCTGCGGGCCGAGGTCGACGAGGCGATCGTGCGCGCGGTCCTCGAACCCGGCGTCTGGAACTCCCCCGCACGGGAGGCGTGCGCGGTCAGGGTCGACGAGCTCCGCGCCGGTCTCCGCATCCTGCTGGCAACGCTCGATGACGCGGGTGAGCAAGTGCGTGCTCGGCTGGCCGGCATCGATGCCCTTGATAGGTACGGAGCGGGATGAGCTCGCAGCCTGACGGACCGGCCCCTCTGTCGGGCGGACCACTGGTCATCTCCGGTGCCGGGTCGACGGCGGTGGCGACCGACGAGCTGTTCGCCCTGTCTGCGCGGTTGCGTTCCGTCGCGGCATCAGGAGAGCAGTGGGTCGATGCGCTCGGTACCCTCGGCTGGCTGAGCGGATCCGACCGACTCACGGGGGTGTTGGAGGAGGCCAGGGAGGCCGCCGGCCTCGTGGCCGCCGACGCGAGCGACATCGCGGACGCCCTGGACCGCTCGGCCGAGGGCTACGGCGAGATGGAGCGCCGCGGCGCAGCCATGCAGCAGACGCTCGGCGGACTGCTCGGCTGGGTGGGCGGCTTCCTCGCCGTCGGCATGCTGCCTGCGCTGGCCTGGGGCGCGGGCCTGCTCGCCGTAGACATCGTGCTGGCGTGGTTCTTCGTGCAGGGCGTGAACCGCCTGCTGGGTCGGCCGATCGACGACCCGTCGGAGTGGCTGGAGCGCAACAGCGGGGTGCTCAACTCCCCCCAGAGCGTCGCGCTGGTGCGCATGCTGGTCTCCTCCGTCGACGATGCGGCCGGTGGTGTCGCCCGGCTGCCCTATCCGCTCGCTCGGGCGCTCGGGGATGCCGGCCTCGACGTGCTCGGGGTCGGCTCGTCGGCGTTCGGCATCACCGTGCTCGGCGGACTGTTCGGTGTCGTGCGCGAGACGCCGGTGCGGGTCGGCCAGGTCGGAGCCGACGGCTCACGGCTCCCGACCCGCACTCGTCGAGGAGCGATGATCGGCCCGACGGCCGGGGCTGTCGTCGCCGCTCCCGCCAGCGTCACCGAGCTGCTCGAGCGGGTTCCACGCGCGGAGCCCGATGTTCCCCAGGTGCGCGTCGAGCGCTACGGCACCGATGACGCCCCGCAGTGGGTGGCGTACATCGGCGGCACGGTCTCCTGGGCGGTGGCGGGATCCACCGAGCCCTGGGACCTCACCTCCAACGTGCACGCCGTGGCCGGCACCGATTCCGGCTCCTACCGCGCCGTGCTCGACGCGCTAGAGCAGGCCGGCGTTCGCGAGGGAGATCGCATCGTGGCCGTCGGGCATTCGCAGGGCGGCCTGCTAGCGGCGCAACTGGTCTCGGATGACAGGTACACGGCCTCCGGGCTGGTGACGGCCGGCGCTCCGATCGCGCAGCTCGCCGTGCCTGCTGACGTGCCGACGCTGCAGCTCGAGCACAGCGACGACATCGTGCCGGCGCTCGGCGGCTACGGCGACGCCGACCGGTCGCCCGAGCACCTCGTGGCCCGCCGCGAGTACCTCGCGCACCGAGTCGATCCCGTCGATGGCATGGTGCCCGCTCACGCCCTCGACTCCTATCGGGAGACTGCAGCCGTGGTCGACTCCTCCGACGAGCCGCGCCTCGTCGCCCTGCGCGAGCATCTGGCCGGCGTCATCACGGGAGTGGGCGGGGGCGCTGCCGGATCGAACACAGGGCCCGACTCTGCGGCATCCGGAACCGCCACGTGGTGGCGGGGCGAACGGCGCTGAGGCGGGCCCTGGGATCAGAGGATCGAGGTCATTCGGCGTGACGCGGGCGGATGAAGATGCCCAGGATGCTGGCGATGATCGAGAGCACGAGTGCTCCCAGCACGGCCCACCAGAAGTTGTCGACGGTGAGGCCGAAGCCCATGAGGCTGCTGATCCAGGAGACGAGCAGCAGGAGCAGGGCGTTGACGACGAGCGAGATCAGGCCGAGCGTGAGGATGTAGAGGGGGAACGCGACGATGCGGATGGCCGTGCCGATGATTCCGTTCACCAGGCCGAAGATCAGCCCGATGATCAGGTAGGTGAGCACGGTTCCCACCGCGGTGTCCTCGTAGGGCGTCATGTGCACGCCGCCGTAGACGATCAGCGTGGTCAGCCAGAGGGCCAGAGCGTTGACGATGAGACGCAGGAGGAATGCCATGGCACAACTATGGCATCGAACATCCGCGGGCCACGGGCATTTCCTGCGCGAATCGCATGCCCACCGCGGAATCGGCCGTGTCTAGACTCGACTGCGTGACCGCTGCAACGCCCCCCTCGAACGCCGCGCCGTCCGCCGGCATCCGCCTGCGTCCGGAGATCGCCGCGCTTCCCGCCTACAGGCAGGGCCGCGCGGCCGCGCCCGACGGGTTCAAGCTGTCGAGCAATGAGAATCCCTACGACCCGCTGCCTGGCGTCGCCGACGCCGTCGCCGCGGCGTCGGACTTCAACCGCTACCCCGATGCCAGCGCTCTCGCCCTGCGCGAGAAGCTCGCCGAGCGTTTCGGTCGCACGGCAGACGAGGTGCACATCGGTGCCGGGTCGGTGGCGCTGCTCTCCCAGCTCATCCTGGCGACATCAGGTCCGGGTGACGAGGTCGTCTACTCCTGGCGTTCCTTCGAGGCCTACCCCGGCCTCGTCACCGTCGCCGGAGCCACGAGCGTGCAGGTCCCCAACCGTGCCGATCACTCCCACGACCTGGTCGCGATGGCTGCTGCGGTGACGGATGCCACCCGCCTCGTCATCGTCTGCTCACCCAACAACCCCACCGGAACCATCGTCTCGGCCGAGGAGTTCTCGGCCTTCATCTCCGACATCCCCGAAGACGTGCTCGTCGTGCTGGACGAGGCCTACGCCGAGTTCGTCACCGAACCGCGTGCAGTCGACGGTGTCCCCCTGCTGGCACGGCATCAGAACCTCGTGGTGCTGAGAACGTTCTCGAAGGCCTACGGCCTGGCCGGCCTGCGCATCGGCTACGCCCTCGGTCCGGTGGCCGTGCTCGACGCGGCCCGCGCTACGGCGATCCCGCTCTCGGTGACCGGGCAGGCCTCGGCCGCGGCGATCGCGTCGCTCGACGCCGAAGACGAGCTGCTGGAGCGCGTGCGCCACATCGTCGCCCGCCGCGACGCCGTCTACGGAGGTCTTCTCGAACAGGGCTGGGACGCCCCGAAGCCGTCGGGCAACTTCATCTGGTTGCCGACTGGCGAGCACACGACCGCGGCGGCCGAGCGCCTGTTCGAGGCGGGGCTCGTGGTGCGCGCCTTCGCCCCTGAAGGCATCCGCGTGTCTATCGGAGAGGAAGAATCGGTGGAGAAACTCCTACAGATCTCCGAAGAGATTGTGCGCTCTCTACCAGAAGGGCACTCCGCGCGGCGGATAGCGTAGAGAAATGGCAGCCAACTCGAACGACTTCAGCGTGCCGACTGTGCAGCTGCTCGCGCCGGATGGAACCTTCGCCCCGAACGAGGCGGCCGAGGAGTTCGTGCCCTACTTCGAACGTCTCACAGACGCCGACCATGAGCGCCTGTACCGCGAGATGGTGGTCATCCGGCGCTTCGACCGCGAGGCGGCGAACCTGCAGCGCCAGGGACAGCTCGCCCTCTGGGTTCCGAGTCACGGACAGGAGGCCGCCCAGGTGGGGTCGGCCCTCGCCACCCGCCCGCAGGACCACATCTTCCCGTCCTACCGCGAGCACGTCGTGGGCAAGATGCGTGGGCTCGACGTCGTCGACATCCTGCGGATGCTGAAGGGTCTCACCCTCGGAGGCTGGGTTCCCGAGGAGAACGGCAACTTCCATCTCTACACGCTCGTGCTCGCATCCCAGACGCTGCACGCGACCGGCTACGCCATGGGCATGCAGTTCGACGGCGCCACGGCGACGGGCGACCCCGAGCGCGACGAGGCGGTGATCGTCTACTTCGGTGATGGCGCGTCATCGCAGGGCGACGCCAATGAGGCGCTGGTCTTCGCCGCGAGCTACCAGACCCCGCAGGTGTTCTTCCTGCAGAACAACGGCTGGGCCATCTCGGTGCCGGCGAGCCGCCAGTCGCGCACGCCGTTCGCGCTGCGCGGCCACGGCTTCGGCATGCGTTCGAACCGCATCGACGGCAACGACGTGTTCGCCAGCTACGCCGTCACGGCGAAGCACCTCGATGACGCGAGGGCCGGACACGGCCCCGCACTGATCGAGGCGATGACGTACCGCGTCGGCGCGCACACGACGGCCGACGACCCCACCAAGTACAGGCTCGACGCCGAGCTCGCCGACTGGGTCGCGAAGGACCCGATCGTTCGTCTCAAGGCCTACCTCGAGAATCGCGGCGTCGCGCAGTCCTTCCTCGACGATGTCGAGCAGGAGGCGGCCGACTTCGCCTCCGACGCGCGTAAGCGGGCGCTCGAGGTCGTGGCCCCTGACCAGGACGTCATCTTCGACAACGTCTACGCCGAGGCGAACGCGACTCTCGTCGAGGAGCGAGCGTGGTTCGAGGCGTACGAAGCATCCTTCGAGGAGGCGCAGTCATGACAGACACCGACACCAGGCCCGCGGCATCCGTGACCGAGTCCGGCGCCCGCCGCACCGGATCCGACAACCTGCCCCTCGGCAAGGCCATCACCGCCGGCCTCCGCCAGGCGATGCTCGACGACCCCAAGGTCCTCATGATGGGCGAGGACATCGGCCCACTCGGCGGCGTCTTCAGGGTGACGGAGGGGCTGATCCAGGAGTTCGGCGACAAGCGCGTGCTCGACACCCCTCTCGCGGAGTCCGGCATCGTCGGAACCGCAATCGGGCTCGCCATGCGCGGCTACAGGCCGGTCATCGAGATCCAGTTCGACGGCTTCATCTTCCCGGCGTTCGACCAGATCACCACGCAGCTGGCGCGCATGCGCAACAGGCACGAGGGCGGCGTGACCATGCCGGTCGTCATCAGGGTGCCCTACGGCGGGCACATCGGCTCGATCGAGCACCACCAGGAGAGCCCGGAGGCGTACTTCGCGCACACTCCCGGCCTGCGCGTGGTCAGCCCGTCGACGCCGAACGATGCCTACTGGATGATCCAGCAGGCCATCCGAAGCGACGACCCCGTGTTGTTCTTCGAGCCGAAGAGTCGCTACTGGCCCAAGGGCGCAGTCGACTTCGACAGCGAGCCCACTCCCCTGCACGCCACCCGCGTCGTGCGCCAGGGATCCGACGTCACCGTCGTCGGTCATGGGGCGATGGTCACCACGCTGCTCGAAGCCGCGGACATCGCCGCCGAGGAGGGCACGAGCCTCGAGGTCATCGACATCCGTTCGATCTCCCCGCTCGACTACGGCCCCATCCTCTCCTCGGTAGAGAAGACCGGGCGTCTCGTCGTCGCGCAGGAGGCCTCGGGCTTCGTGAGCGTCGGATCCGAGATCGCCGCCACTGTCGCCGAGCGTGCCTTCTACCTGCTGCAGGCCCCGGTTCTGCGGGTGTCCAGCTACGACACCCCATTCCCGCCTGCTGCGGTCGAGACGCAGTTCCTGCCGAGCCCCGACCGGGTGCTCGAGGCCGTCGACCGCGCCCTGGCGTACTGAGAGGCTGCACCTGATGAGCGACCTGACCTTCCGCCTGCCGGATGTCGGCGAAGGACTGACCGAGGCCGAGATCGTGCAGTGGCGCGTCTCCCCCGGCGACACCGTGGCCGTCAACGACGTGCTCGTCGAGATCGAGACGGCGAAGTCGCTGGTCGAGCTGCCGTCGCCGTATGCCGGCGTCGTCGGGGCGCTGCTCGTGGCCGAGGGCCAGACAGTCGACGTCGGCACTGCGATCATCACGGTGGGGACGGATGCCGCAGGCGGGGGCGCGTCGCCCGCTGGCGCGCCTGCTCCCGCCGCCGCTGCGCCCGCTGCGACACCGGTCGATGCGGTTACCGGCTACACGCTCCCCTTCTCGGCCTCCGCATCCGAGGCCGAGAAGCCCGAACCGATGCTCGTCGGTCACGGCAGCTCAGCGGGCGGCGGCACGCGTCGCCGGCGCACCCGCACGGCCCCGACCCCGCACGAGCACCTGGCGCCCGCGCCCGTCCACCAGACGACCGCGACCCCGCTGGAGCGTCCCCTGCATGCGGCATCCGTCGGCCCGGTGCTGGCGAAGCCGCCGATCCGCAAGCTCGCGAAGGACCTCGGCGTGGATCTCTCGATCGTCACGCCCACTGGGCCCGTCGGCGATGTGACCCGCGACGACGTCATCCGCGAGGCCAGCCAGGTGAGTGTCTTCCGCAACATCCAGACACCCGAGTGGCCCGACATCCGCGAGGAGCGCATCCCGGTCAAGGGCGTGCGCAAGATGATCGCCCAGACCATGGTCAAGAGTGCGTACAGCGCGCCGCACGTGAGTCTGTTCGTCGACGTCGACGCCACCCGCACCATGGAGTACGTGAAGCGGCTGAAGGCGGGCACCGACTACGCCGGCATCCGCATCTCCCCGTTGCTCGTCATGGCGAAGGCCATCATCTGGGCCGTGCGTCGCAATCCCACGGTGAACGCGCAGTGGACCGACGAGGAGATCATCGTCAAGCACTACGTCAACCTGGGCATCGCAGCGGCTACCCCGCGCGGACTCATCGTGCCCAACGTCAAGGACGCCCAGTCCATGAGCATGGTGCAGCTGGCCTCAGCGCTCGAGCAGCTCACCATCACGGCACGCGAGGGCAAGACCAGCCCGGCGCAGATGGCCGGCGGCACGATCACGATCACGAACATCGGCGTCTTCGGCATGGACACGGGCACGCCCATCCTGAACTCCGACGAGGTCGGCATCGTGGCCCTCGGCACCATCAAGCCCAAGCCGTGGGTCGTCGACGGCGAGGTGCGCGTGCGCCAGGTCACCACGATCGGTGCGTCGTTCGATCACCGAGTGGTCGACGGTGATGTCGCCAGCCGCTTCCTCGCCGACGTCGCGTCGATCATCGAGGAGCCGGCGCTCCTGCTCGAGTAGCATGTGCGTGTTCCGTCCGCGCGGCGTTGCTGCGCTGCTGGAACTCTCGCGCGCTGCGCTTTTTTCAGGCGCGCCGCTCAGAAACGACAGCGCGAGGAGCCTGCGGGCTACTCCTCGTGCGCCTGCAGACGCCTCTCGTAGACGACGGATGCCGCCGACCGGGCGACCTCCGTCATGCCGGCCTTCACCATCACACGCTGCGATGCGATGTTGTCGGGGGTGGTGTCGGCGCGGGCTACGAGCGCTCCCAGTGCGGCTGCCATGTGCAGCGCTGCGATGACGGCCTCGGTCGCCAGCCCGGCGCCGCGGGCGCCCGGGATCAGGCCGTAACCGAACTCGACGGTGCCGCCGAGAGTACCGCCGGGAGTGTCGCCGCCGTCTGCGTCGAGGGTGGCGTCCTCGCCCGTGCCATCGGCGGCGGCATCCGGTGGCCCGAAGAAGCCCAGTCCGCCGATGGCCTCACCCGTCGCGCGCAGCCGTACGACGTAGGGCCCGAAGGGTGCGGGGTCGCCGTGCTCGGCGCTGATGCGCAGGTACAGGCGGGCGACGTCGAGCTCGTCGGCGAACGGGTAGCCGTCGGCCCAGAGGTCGGAAGCGGCGGGTACGCCGGCCAGCAGTCGCTCGGCGATGTCGACGGTGTACGGCTCGAGGATGAGGCGCGCGGTGAGGATGGGCATCGCCTTCCAGCGTACGCACGCGACCGGCCGGTGGCGCTGCTGCGCTGTTGGAACTCGGGCGCGCCGTCGATATTCGAGGCGCGCCGCTCAGAAACAGCAGCGCGGCGAGCCTGGGGTGGGATGCGGCGAGCCCGGGGAGGCTCGCGGCGAGCCCGGGGACTCGCGGCGAGCCCGGGGAAGAGTGCGGCGGAGGCGGGCCGGCGGCCGGGACGACGAAGCCCCCGCCGTTCTTGGGAACGACGGGGGCTGACGTCTGGCCGCGACGTGGCCGACTGGCCGACTAGCTCGTCGCGAGGATGTCGATCACGAAGACGAGGGTCTCACCGGCGAGCTCGGCCGTGTTGCCGTCGCTCTTCTCGCCGTAGCCGAGTGCCGGTGGGATGACGACGACGACCTGCGAGCCGACGGTCTGGCCGGCGATGGCCTGGGCGAAGCCGGGAACGACGCCGGAGAGGGCGAACGAGCTCGCGCCGCGGCCCCAGCTCTGGTCGAAGATGGAGCCGTCCGACCACTTGGTGCCCTGGTACTGCACGGTGACCGTGGCGTCGTCGGCGACGACGGCGCCGTCGCCCTTCTTGAGCACGCCGATCTTCAGCTCGGTGGGGGCGTCACCCTCGGGCAACGTCACGGCGGGGGTGCCGTCGTCGGCGAGCTTCACCGTCGGGAGACCCTCGGGTGCGGGCTGGTCGGCGCCCCACGCCTTGCTCGGCACGACGTCCTTGACGTCGACGACAACGACGAGCGAGTCGTCGGCCGTGATCTCGAGGTCGGCGTTGCCCGTGGTGCCGAAGGCGTCGGCCGGCGGGATGACCGAGACGACGCGCGAGCCCTCCGTGACGCATCCGATCGACTTGGCGAGACCGGCCATGAGCGAGTCGACGCTCGCGGTGAAGGTGGGAACCACTCCCCCGTCGTACCCGGCGGCGTCGATGCGCTCGCCGGTGGTGCCGTTGAACACCACGTACGAGACTGAGGCGCTGCCGCCGGCCTCGAGCTCGTCACCATCGCCCTTGACGACGACTGTGCGCTCCGTCTGCGAGGAGGTGAGGCCCTTGTCGAAGGTGGCGGTGGGCTCGGCCTTCAAGTCGGTCGAGACCTTCACGGCGTCGGATGCCTTGCCGGAAGGAGTCGCGCAGACGTCGACGTCTGCGGCAGCGGCTGCTGTGGATGACGACGGGGTCGGCGAGTCGTTCGAGCAGGCCGCAAGGGTGGCGACGAGCGCAACGGCGGCGAATGAGGCGAGAACGGGCGCAGTGCGACGACGCATGAGTCACTTTCGATAGAGGGCGTGAGCAGCGACAGGCTATCGGGCGCAGCGGTGAGGCGGCTGGCAGGTGGCTGGCAGACCGCTATGGCAGCTCCGCCCTGATGGTTTTGACAATCATTATCAATAGCGGCTACGGTCGATGATGTGAAGAGACGCAGCAGAGTGACAGTGGCCATCGCGACCGCGATCGGCGCGACCCTGATGCTCTCCGGATGCATCGGGGACGACAACGGACTCGGCGGAGTGGGAGCGCAACTCGGCACGCTCAAGGTCGTAGCCACGACCACCCAGGTGGCCGACTTCACCCGGGAGGTCGCGGGGGATGGGGCATCCGTCACCCAGCTCATCCAACCGAACCAGAGCGCTCACAGCTACGACCCGTCGGCGGCAGACCTGATGGCGCTGTCGAAGGCCGACATCCTGGTGCAGAACGGTGCCGGCCTCGAGGAGTGGCTCGACGACGCCGTCGAGGCGTCGGGCTTCAGCGGTGTCACCGTCGACTCGAGCACCGGCATCGAGCTCGACGAGACGGATGCAGACCACGACGAACACGCAGGCGAGACCGAGGCCGAGCACGCCGAGCACACCGACGAGGCCGACGACCACGGTCACGACCACGCCGCAGGCAACCCGCACATCTGGACCGACCCGAAGAACGCCGAGCAGATGGTGGAGACCATCATGACGGCCCTCAGCACCTCGTACCCGGCCAAGGCCGCCGACTTCCGCGCCAACGCCGACGCCTACATCGCCAAGTTGACGGCCCTCGACGACTGGTCGCGCACCAACATCGACACGGTGCCAGAGGCCGAGCGCCTGTTCGTGAGCAACCACGACGCCTTCAGCTACTTCGTCGACGCCTACGACATCGAGTACGTCGGCAGCGTCATCCCGAGCTTCGACGACAGCGCCGAACCCAGTGCGGCCGAGATCGACGAGCTCGTCGCCGACATCAAGGCCACGGGAACGAAGGCCGTGTTCTCCGAGACCTCGCTCTCGCCCAAGACCGCGAACACCATCGCCAGGGAAGCCGGCGTCGAGGTCTACTCCGGCGACGATGCCCTCTACGGAGATTCGCTGGGCCCGGCCGGCAGCGACGGCGCCACCTACATCGCCGCGCAGTTGCACAACGTGCGCATGCTCCTGCGGTCGTGGGGCGTGGAACCCACCGCGCTTCCGGCATCATTGCAGGAATGACCGACGTGACGGGTGGCGAGCAGGCGGCGATGGCCGGGGGAGCGACGGATGCGTCGGCTCCGGTGCTGTCGTTGCACGACGCCGCGTTCTCCTACGGCGGCACGCCAGCCATCCACGGCGTCAGCGTCGACGTGCACGCGGGCGAGGCCGTCGCCCTCATCGGCCCGAACGGCTCGGGCAAGTCGACCCTGCTGAAGGGCCTGCTCGGCCTGATCCCCGTGACCGCTGGTCGCTTCGAGGCCTTCGGTGCCGTGCGCAGCGGACTGACCAGTGGTCAGGCGGAGGCCGCAGCCCGCCGCTCGCGGCGCGATATCGGCTACCTGCCGCAGAGCGACGAACTCGACCCCGAGTTCCCCATCTCGCTCGAGCAGGTCGTGATGATGGGCCGCTACCGCGCTCTCGGCTACTTCCGCTGGCCAGGACGCGCCGATCGTGCCGCCGTGACCGACGCCCTCGTCACCGTCGGGCTGTCGCATCGCGCGAAGGCCCGCTTCGGCGAGCTGTCCGGCGGACAGCAGCAGCGTGGTCTGCTCGCTCGCGCGCTCGCATCTGGACCCCGTCTCCTCCTCCTCGACGAGCCGTTCAACGGACTCGACCAGGCCAACCGCGATGCCCTCGTCGAGACGCTGCGACTGCTGAAGACGCGAGGCGTCGCCGTGATCGTCTCGACGCACGACCTCGAGCTCGCCCGCGACGTCTGCGACATCGTGCTGCTGCTGAACGCCGAGCAGGTGGCGTGCGGACGAACCGCCGACGTGCTCACCCTGCCCAACGTGCAGGCCGCCTTCGGCGAAGTGGGCGTGGAGGTCGACGAGCACACCCTCGTCGTTCCCGGCCACGAAGGTCACTGATGGGCGACATCCTCGTCTCCTGGTTCGTGGAACCGTTCTCGCTCCCGTTCATGGCGCGCGCCCTCGGCATGTTGCTGGCGCTCGCCGTCGTGGCGGGCGTCGTCGGCGTGATCGTGAACCTGCGCGGCCTCGAGTTCATCAGCGACGGCCTCACCCACGCGGTGTTCCCGGGCATCGCGATCGGCTTCGTCGCCGGCGGCCGTGACGGTCTGTTCCTCGGAGCCATCGTCACGGCTGTGGTCGCCGCCGTCGTGCTGACCCTGCTCACTCGCAGTGGCGTCGCCTCCGACGCCGCCATCGCGATCGTGCTCACGGGCTTCTTCTCCGTGGGCGTGCTGGTGGTCTCGCGCCAGACCGACTACGCCGGCCAGCTCGATGCCCTGCTGTTCGGCCGTCTCCTGACGGTGACGGATGCCGACCTCTGGCGAACCGTGGCGCTCTGCGTCGTCGCGCTCCTTGCCGTGCTGGCAACGCTGCCTGGCCAGCTGTACCGCGCCTTCGATGGGCGGGGGAGTGAGGCGTCGGGATTCCGCCCGCTGCTGAACGACCTCATCCTCACCTGTTCGATCGCGCTCGTGGTGGTCGCGGCGTCGAGCGCCGTCGGCAACCTCCTGGTGCTCGCCGTGCTCGTGGTGCCCGGCGCCGTCGGCCGACTGCTCACCCGTCGGCTCTGGCGGCTGTTCCCCCTCGGTGCGGCGGTGACGGCGCTCGCCGCCTGGATCGGACTCGGCATCGGCTTCGGCGTCTCGGTCGACGGTGGCATCAGCCTTCCGGCCGGAGCCACCGTCGTCGTGACGCTCGTGTGCCTCTACGCCATCGTGCTGCTCGGCCGGCTGGGCGTGGACAGGATCCGGGGCGTGACGGTAGTGCGAGATGGGCGTGACGGCGTACGCGACGAGGACCGGGGCGGCATCCGCGGATCCGCAGAGGTGAACGCCTGATGGGTTACTTCGAGCAGGCCCTGATCGCCGCGGTGGTCATCGGCGCCTCCAGCGGACTCGTCGGCACCATCGTGGTGCTGCGCAAGAGAGTCTTCTTCGCGCAGGCGCTCACGCACGCCACCTTCCCCGGTGCCGTGGCCGCCGCGCTCATCGGCATCAGCATTCCCCTCGGCGCCGCCCTCGCGAGCATCGTGATCGTCGGCATCATGGCGCTCATCAGTCGGGTGCGCAGGCAGGGCACGCAGGTGGCTGCAGGCATCGTGCTCACCGCGGGCTTCGCTCTCGGTGCCGTGCTGCAGGCGCTCAACCCCGGGGTACCGATCGAGATCGAGTCGTTCCTCGTCGGCTCCATCCTCTCGGTGAGCAGCTCCGACGTGATGCTGGCGACGACCGTGCTGCTCGTCACCGTGCTGGCGCTGCTCGTCTTCGGCAAGGAGTTGGTGTTCCAGACTTTCGACCGGCGGGGCTTCGCCGCAGCCGGCTACCGCGAGTGGCCGATGGAGCTGCTCGCCCTCGTGCTGATCACAGCCACCGTCGTCACCGCCATGCCGGCGGTCGGTGCGATCCTCGCGATCGCCCTGATCGCTGCGCCGGCGGCCGCCGCGCGCATCGTCGCACCGTCGCCGCGCTGGATGTTCGTGATGGCGCCTCTCATCGGGGCGGCATCCGGAATCATCGGCGTCGTGCTCTCACGGGTCGCTGACGTGGCCGCCGGCCCCACCATCGCGCTCGTGGCGGCCGGGTTCTTCCTGCTGGCCCTGCTGGTGAAGCGGATGCCGCGGCTAGGCTGGAGAACCGGAGTGGAGACAGTATGAAGCGCAACACCTGGCAGCGCGAGGCCGTGCGCGAGGCTCTGGACACCTCCGGCGGATTCATCAGCGCCCAAGGCCTGCATTCGGCCCTCCACGCCGGCGGATCGCCGATCGGACTGGCGACCGTGTACCGCGCCCTCTCGGATCTCGCCGATCAGGGCGAGGCCGACTCGCTGCAGTCGCCGGACGGCGAGAGCCTGTACCGCGCGTGCTCGACGACTGGCCACCATCACCACCTCATCTGCCGCAACTGCGGGCTCACGGTGGAGATCGGCGCCGACGAGGTCGAAGCGTGGGCCAAGCGGGTGGCGGGTGAGCACGGCTTCACCGAGGCCGCCCACGTCGTCGACGTGTTCGGGCTGTGCGCGAGCTGCTCCGCCCGCGACATCCCCTGACGGGCGGCTAGTGAGTGAACGAGGAGACCAGACCCTCGGTCGGCATGGGGGATTCGAGGCGGTCGAGGTAGCTGACGGCCTCCCTGATGTCGAGCATCAGCGACTCCGCGAGGTTGCGGCTCAACCCGTTGCGCACGACGATGCGCTGCACGACGAGATCCGAGATGTCATCGGGCATCGGATAGGCGGGGATGAGCCAGCCCTTCAGCCGCAGGCGCTCCGACAGGTGATAGAGATTCCAGTTCTCGGTGTAGCCCTTCTTCAACTGCCAGGCGAACACCGGGATGTCCGTCCCGTCGTTCCAGAGCTCGAACGCGTCGATCGTGGCGATCTCTCCGGAGAGGTAGACAGCCACGTCCTGTGATGCCTGCTGCACCTTGCGGTACCCGTCCCATCCGAGGCGGAGGAAGAGGTAGTACTGCAGAAGCACCTGAGCGCCGGGACGCGAGAAGTTGAGCGCGAACGACGGCATGTGGCCGCCGAGGTAGGTGACGTCGAAGACGAGGTCGCTCGGCAGGTCGTCGATGGTGCGCCACACGACCCAACCGAGACCGGGGAAGACGAGACCGTACTTGTGGGCCGACGTGCTGATGGAGACGACGCGTTCGACCCTGAAGTCCCACTCGAGGTCGGGCTGCAGGAACGGCGCGATCATGCCGCCCGATGCGCCGTCGACGTGGATCTTCACGTCGAGGCCCGTCTTCTCCTGAATGGCATCGAGCGCCTTCGCGATCTCGGCGACAGGCTCGTACATGCCGGTGTAGGTCACGCCCATGATGGCGACGACACCGATGGTGTTCTCGTCGACGTATTTGTCGAGGTCGTGGCCGTCGAGCACCTTGTGGTCGTCGGAGATGGGCACGTACCGCGCCTCGACGTCCCAGTAGTTGCAGAACTTCTCCCAGCACACCTGCACGGCGCTCGAGAGAACGAGGTTCGGCTTCTCGGTCGACTTGCCCTGCGCTTTCCTGCCCTGTTGCCAGCGACGCTTCATCGCCAGGCCGCCCAGCATGCACGCCTCGGATGAACCGATCGTCGACGTGCCGATCGCCCCCTCGGAACTCGGCGCATTCCAGAGGCTGGCGATCATCTTCCAGCAGCGCGTCTCTATGGCGGCCGTCTGCGGGTACTCGTCCTTGTCGACCATGTTCTTGTCGGCGGACTCGGAGTACAGCTTGGCGGCGTAGGGATCCATCCAGGTGCCGACGAACGTCGCCAGGTTCAGGCGGGCGTTTCCGTCGAGCATGGCCTCGTCGTGAACGATCTGGTAGGCGGTCTCGGGGAAGGATTCCGAGGCGGGGAGCCGGTTGAGCGGGAAATCGGTCGCCTCACCCTCTCTGGCGAACATCGGGTTCAGCTGGTTGCGCCCGCTGATCCCTGTGAAGGCGTGCGTCGAGTCGTCCGGATGCACCTTGGCGTCGCCGGGTACACGTGCCGCGCTCTTCGAGTCGAGATCGTCCATTGCCGGTTCCCCCTAGGGATCGTCCGCGCGTAGTTGCGACGGCCAGCCATCGGCAGCCAGGCGAGGTGAGTGGGTGGAGCATGCTGGGTGGTGCACTTCTGAGTGAATCTCAGCCGTACCGTCTCGTTCTACTCTCCTCGGAGGAGATGAGTCAACACTCGCGCGATGAACGTCGAATCATCAGGCCGAAGCGGATTTTCCCGTTGGCCGCAGGTTTCAGTGAGGGCTATGGTCGGGAGCCATGACGGGTCCACCAGTTCGCAGCCGACGTCTGCGCCGTGAGGCGTGGGGCTTCGCGATCGGCTCGCTCGGCTTCCTCGTCGGCTCATTGCCGTCCTACGCCGAGGCCGTGGGAACAGTGACCACGAATGCCACGTTCTTCGTGGGCTCGATCTTCTTCACCCTGGCTGCTTTCGTGCAGCTCAGCCTCAGCGGGCGCAAGGTGTTGCCGCGGAACATGAGTCGAGTGGACCGCTACGATTGGTGGGCGGCCGCCTCGCAGTTCCTCGGAACGCTGTTCTTCAACCTGAGCACGGCGGAGGCCCTGCGCAGCGCACTGGCCGACCCGGACCAGGTCGGCGCCGGCTGGCGGCCCGACGCGTTCGGTTCGATCCTGTTCCTGATCTCGAGCGCGCTCGCCATCGTCGCCACACGCGGGCGCGGTCGCCTCTGGGACCCCGACGCCCGGCCATGGCACGGCCTGTGGCTGAATGCGGTCGGCTCCGTCGCGTTCGCCATCTCGGCGGTGGGCGCGTGGGTGATTCCTGAGACCGGCTCCTACCTCAGCCTGTTCTGGGCGAACCTCGGAACCCTGATCGGTGCCGTGTGCTTCCTGGTGGCCGCGTTGCTGTCTCGCCGTGGGGCGGACTGACTGCGGCGTGCAGTCGTCAGCGGGATGAGGCAGCCGGGGCCAACACGTCCAGCACTGCGAACGGGCGCTCGACGTGAGCGAAGTGCCCGGTGTCATCGATGGTGCGGGCCTTCAGCTGCGGCACGACAGCCGCGAGCCGCGCGAGGTCGTCGCGCGCGAGGAACACGTCGTGCCGGCCCTTGATCGCCGTGACGGGGCAGGTCACGCGCGGCCAGAGGCTCTGCGCCGGGTACATGCCTGCGGCATCCGAGGCCAGTGTGAAGGCGTGCGGACGCACCTCCTCGGCGATGGCGTCGTAGACGGAGCCGTCAATGAATCCCGGATGCCGGAACAGAGGCGAGGCGAGCCCCCGCATGAACCCCACCCGGCCGAGCCCGCGCACGACGGCGCGGCCGGCGCGCTCGTGCCAGTCGAGCATCTGCATCGCCTGACGCATGCCCACGAAGGCGGGGAGAGTGGTCAAGGCCGCCGATGGATGGCGCACGGCATCGAACACGCCGAACGTCGTCGGTGACACCAGGGTGAGGCCCACGGTCGCCCGGGGCTCGATGGCTGCGAGGTGCAGGGCGAGGGTGGCTCCGAAGGAGTGCCCGACCACACGCCAGCGTTCGTAGCCGAGCCCGCGCAGCGCCGCGGCGATGGCGCGCGTCACGTGATCGACCGTGAAGTGTGCGGCATCCGTCGGGAACGGGCTGGCGCCCCACCCCGGGATGTCGGGGATCACGAGGTTGTCGAGGGTGGAGTCGCCGCGGAGCTCGACTGCCTGAAGCAGCGGCGTGAAGGTCGTCCACGATCCGGCCGCGCCGTGCAGCATGAGCGTGGCCGTCTCGTCGGTGCGATCGCGTCGCCCGGTCTGCACCCTCAGCTCTCCGATGGCCGTGTGCACCGTGTGCGTCTCGAGATCGAGCTCGGCGGCTCGCGTGACGAGGCCGAACGGGGCGTACGCCGTCGAGGTCTGCTCTGCGATCATGGGAGGAGTTCGGAGCTGAAGGCGGAACGGATGCCGCGCCCCTCTACTCGTATGTCGACGTCGTTTTGCGCGACACGCCGTCGGTAGCGTAGACTCTCCCTTTGGCTAGGCGTGATCTCAGCGCCTGGATTCGCATGCCGCCTCCCCGACTCGCAAGAACCCGGGGTGAACGCATGCCGACAAGAGATCTTGGGAGGGGCATCTGCCCCTCGGTATTGGAGGAATCACAATGGCAGCAGTGTGCCAGGTGACAGGAGCCGTTCCCGGCTTCGGTCACAACATCTCGCACTCGCACCGACGCACCAAGCGTCGTTTCGACCCGAACGTGCAGCGTAAGACGTACTACGTCCCGTCGCTTCGCCGTAGCGTCACCCTGAACGTCAGCGCCAAGGGAATCAAGGTCATCGACGCCCGTGGCATCGAGTCCGTCGTCAAGGACATTCTCGCTCGTGGGGTGAAGATCTAATGGCCAAGCAGCAGGACATCCGTCCCATCATCAAGCTCCGTTCGACGGCTGGCACCGGGTACACCTACGTGACCCGCAAGAACCGTCGCAACAACCCCGATCGTCTCGTGCTGAAGAAGTACGACCCCGTAGTGCGCAAGCACGTCGACTTCCGCGAGGAGCGCTAAACATATGGCTAAGAAGAGCAAGATCGCCCGCAACGAGCAGCGCAAGGTCATCGTGGCGCGCTATGCCACGAAGCGCCTCGAGCTGAAGAAGGCTCTCGTCGACCCCAACGGAACCGACGAGTCCCGCGAGGAGGCCCGCAAGGGTCTGCAGAAGCTCCCCCGCAACGCATCCCCGATCCGCGTCCGCAGCCGCGACGCGATCGACGGCCGCCCCCGTGGTGTCCTCACGAAGTTCGGCGTCTCGCGCGTCCGCTTCCGTGACATGGCGCACCGCGGCGAGCTGCCCGGCATCACCAAGTCGAGCTGGTAGCAATCATCTCGGCCTGATGGCCTGAAACATCCTGAACGGGATGCCGACTTCGCGTCGGCATCCCGTTCAGTGCGTTAACCGGGGGAACGGAGGCCGGCGCCCGCACGCGCGCTGAAATGTACCCCGATGTGCCGCATCCGGGGGCGACTGACGTGACGAATGTGGCGAATGCGACCGATTCCGCGTGTCGCGAACGCTCATAAGGGCCTGAAATCCGCGGAATCTCGCGGATCTCTGTTACATTCGAGGCGGTCATCCGACCAAGAGGGGCAGGCGGAAACGCCCACCCCGCCATCTCGAAAAGCTGTACGGCTCGAAATCGAGTCGGCACGCAGATGTACGTCCGAGGAGGACACTCAATGGCTGACAAGTCGCTTAATAAGACCGAGCTCGTCGCAAAGATCGCAGCGTCCACGGGTCAGAGCCAGGCCACGGTCGACGGCGTTCTCGGCGGTTTCTTCGACGCTCTCGCCGAGTCCGTGGGCAACGACGTCAAGGTCTCGATCCCGGGATGGCTCGCTGTCGAGCGCACCCACCGCGCTGCACGCACCGGCCGCAACCCGCAGACCGGCGCCACCATCGAGATCGCTGCCGGCTACTCGGTCAAGGTCTCGGCTGGTTCGAAGCTCAAGGCTGCTGCCAAGTAGTCTTCGCTCCACCGCCCGCGAGGGGCTCGGCTTCGGCCGGGCCCCTCGCGTCGTTTACCTCCTCGCTCGCTGAGGCCCGGGCGAAGCCCGCGGTCGAAGCGCGTCGACTGCGCTTCGACCGCCGGCTGCGCGGGGGCCTCAGCGACCGGGAGGATAGGTGCGGAGCTGGAACGTAGACTTGACTGGTGAAGCGATCCGCCCGTGTGCTCGGCCCCGCCGTGCTCGTGGCGGCGGCGCTGGTCGCACTCATCGCAGCCCTCTCCTACGGCGGGGGAGCGGCACCGCAGGCCCTCGAGGACCCGGGCGCCCTCGTGCGCTGGGGTCTCCCCACGGCCAAACTGCTCGTGAACCTCGGGGCCGCCGGCATGATCGGCGCCCTCGTACTGGTGTGCTGGGCGCTCAGCCCCGACGAGGACGAGTTCGACGGAGCGCTCGACGTGGCAGCGGCATCCGCCGGCGTCTTCACGGTCGCGGCCGGAGCCACTGGATTCCTCACCTTCCTCTCGGTCACCAACACGCCGGTGACCCTCGACGATCGCTTCGGAGCCACCCTCAGCCAGTTCCTCACGGCGATCCCGCTCGGCCAGGCCTGGCTCGCGACCACCCTCATCGGTGCCCTCGTGACCGTGCTGTGCTTTGCCGTGCGCAACCATACGGCGCTGGTCTTCGTCACGGTGGTGGCGGTCGCCGCGCTCGTGCCGATGGCGCAGCAGGGTCACGCCGCCGGCACCGCCGGCCACAACGCCGCCATCATCGCGCTCGGCCTGCACCTGGTGTTCGCGGCGGTCTGGCTCGGCGGGCTGCTCACCATCGTGCTGCTGCGCTCGAAGCTCCAGCCCGGCCGTCTCGTCGCCGTGCTCGGTCGGTACTCGACCGTCGCCCTCATCTGCTTCATCGTCGTGGCGGCATCCGGCTATGTGAGTGCGGCACTGCGCATCGGCACCCTCGACAACCTGCTGACTCCGTACGGAGTGCTGGTGTTCGGCAAGATCGCCGCACTGCTGGCTCTCGGATGCTTCGGGGCCGTGCAGCGTCGCTACGCGATCGGACGCATCGCCCGCTCGGCCGAGCAGGGCCGGGGCAGTGCCCGCGGCTGGTTCTGGGGCATCGTGGTCGTGGAACTGGCATTCATGGGCGTGGCCGCGGGCCTTGCCGCGGCCCTCGCGCGAACGGCCACACCCATCGCCGAGACAGCGCCGGGCGCCGGCTCCCCGGCCGAGCTGCTCACCGGGGAACCGCTACCGCCAGTGTTGACCGCCGCACGCTACCTCTCGGAGTGGAACTGGGACCTGCTCTGGGTGCTGGCCTGCGCCTTCGGTGCGTTCTTCTACCTCGCCGGTGTCCGGCGCCTGCACCGCCGGGGCGACAGGTGGCCCGTCTTCCGCACCGTCTCGTGGCTGGCCGGCCTCGTCGTGCTGTTCTACGTCACCAACGGAGCCGTGAACCTGTACGGCCAGTACCTCTTCTCGACACACATGCTCGCGCACATGGTGCTCACCATGGGCGTGCCGGTGCTGCTGGTTCCCGGAGCCCCCGTCACCCTGGCCCTCCGCAGCATCCGCCCGCGCAAGGACGGCAGCCGAGGCGGGCGCGAGTGGATCATGCTCGCCGTGCACTCGCGCTTCGCCGGCACCATCGCCAACCCGATCGTCGCGGCCGTCCTGTTCGCCTCGAGCCTCTGGATCTTCTACTACACGACGTTGTTCAGCTGGGCGACCACCGACCATCTCGGCCACGAGTGGATGACGGTGCATTTCCTGCTCACCGGCTACCTGTTCGTGCAGTCCATCATCGGCATCGATCCGGTGCCCTACAGGCTGCCGTACCCCTTCCGCCTGCTGCTGCTGCTTCTCACCATGGCGTTCCACGCCTTCTTCGGCCTGGCGATCATGACCGGAACCGGCCTGCTGCTCGCCGACTGGTACGGCGCGATGGGTTGGGGAACGGATGCGCTGGCCGACCAGCAACTCGGCGGCGGCATCGCGTGGAGTGTCGGCGAGATCCCGACCGTGGCGCTGGCCATCGCCGTGGCCATCCAGTGGAGTCGAGCCGACGAGCGCGAGACCAAGCGTCGCGACCGCAACGCCGACCGCACCAACGAGGCCGAGCTCGAGGCCTACAACGCCCGCCTCGAGGCGATGGCGCAGCGGGACACCTCGGTTCGCTGAGGGCTGCTCGCCCCGACGCACCTTCCGCTCGCAGAGGGCCGAGCGAAGCGACCGCCCGACGCGCCATGAAGGGCGCGGAACGCCGGGACGCTTCGGGCGCGGAGTCCGTCCGGCCCTCAGCGAGCGGAGAGTGCCGGCACGGAACGGATCAGTGCAGCTGGATGTTCAGGTTGCCGTCTGGCCCGATCACGACCGTCGCGCCCATCGAGTAACCCTCGTCACGCTCGACCGTCGACTCCTCGCCGTCGTAGAGCGACTGCACCCCGACCGACACGTGAGCCACCCCCGGAGTCGATGGCATCTGGAAGGCCGTGTCATCCGGAACCAGCGTCACCTCGGGGTAGCTCACGATGCTCCACACGGGATCACTGATGACGCGATCGTCGATGACGGTACCGAAGGGGCAGCCCGTGGGCTGCAACACCTTCTGGGTGGCGCACTGGTCGAGGAACCCGTTGATCTCGGTCTGCACCTCATCGACGAACGCCTTCGTCGGCTGCACGTCGATGGAGACATCCCGCGTCCCGACCTTCGTGACGGGAACGGCCTGCGGCGGAGCCTCGAGCTGCAGCGATGACCGGCTGAACTCGTAGAGCGCCGGGGCGAGCACGAGGTAGTCGGCGGAGTTGTTGAAACTCGGGGCCGCGTCCGGTGCGGCGTGGGCGCGGGCGTCGAGGGTCAGTCCGTTGACGGTGAAGGTGTCGTCGTGCAGCACGGTGACAGCCAGTGCGGCGATGGGGCTCGTGGCGAAGCGCCAGGAGTGGAAGACCCCGCCCCAGGTTCCGTCGCGCTCGACGTCGAAGGTCATCGTCTCGGTCGTGCCGCCGAGCTTCACCCGATAGGTCACAGTGTGGTGGCCCTCGTCGTCGTTGGTGTCGCTCATCAACTCGACCGAGCTCGGTCCGCGCAGAACCGAGCTGCGCAACAGGGTGTCGACGGACTTGGGTGGAAGGCCGGCCGAGGCGAGGTCTTCGGGGGCGATGCGCACCCCGGGCATGTCCAGCGCGGCGCCGGCGTCGCCGTCCTCGACGGCCGAGAGGTACTGCTCCACGAAGCCGGCAGCGCTGTAGATGCCGCGGTTGAGGGATCCAACGGTCGCGAGGAGGGCGGCGACAAGCAAGAGGGCGATGGTGAGCCAGAGAAGCACAGCGGCCGCCGGATTCGTGACCCGGCTCGGAGCCGTCGTGGGTGCCGGAGAGGGCAGTGCGGCGGTTCCCGCGACGTAGGCGCCGAGTCGCGGGGTGGGGTCGCCGGCGGCGTGAGCGCCGTGGTGCCCGATGCCGAGCTCTCGATCCGAGACGATGGGCACGGGAACGGTGATGCCGAACGGGCTCGTCGCCGGAACCGACGTCGGCTCGATGTCGGGATCGTCGGCCGGATGCACGAGGGCCGGCTCCTGCTCGGGATCATCTCCGAGGGTCGGCAGCGACTCGGGGTCGGAGGCGGGGGTGGGCTCTGGTGCGATCTCGGGTTCGGGAGGCGGCGCGGATGCAGGCACGCCGTCGCGCTCCTCGTCCCTCCCCGGTTCCACGTGGTCATTCTATGGTGGGGCTCCGCACCGAACCCCGACGCGGCCCGGACAGTACAGTGGGATGACCGTCTCCGTCGTGAAAGGCCGCTGTGTCAGTCCCCGCTCTGTCGGCCGAGCAGGCCGCGGTCTTCGAGGCCATCGAGGCCACCCGCGATCACGTCTTCGTGACGGGTCGCGCAGGCACGGGCAAGTCGACGCTGCTCAATCATCTGAACTGGCACACCGAGAAGCAGATCGTCATCGCTGCACCCACGGGGGTGGCTGCCCTCAACGTGGGCGGCCAGACGATCCACTCGCTGTTCAGGCTGCCGATCGGGCTCATCGCCGACCATGACATCGACCAGAACGACGCCACCCGCAAGCTGCTGAACACCATCGACACCCTCGTGATCGACGAGGTGAGCATGGTGAGCGCCGACCTGATCGACGCCATGGACCGCAGCCTCCGCCAGGCTCGCAAGAAGCCGTTCACGGCGTTCGGCGGCGTGCAGGTGGTGCTGTTCGGCGACCCCTACCAGTTGGCTCCGGTGCCGGGGGATGCCGACGAGCGGGCGTACTTCACCGACCACTACCGCTCCATGTGGTTCTTCGACGCGAAGGTGTGGCAGGAGGCCGACCTGCGCATCTTCGAGCTCGGGCACATCCATCGTCAGAACGACGCCGAGTTCAGGCACATGCTGAACGCCGTGCGGCATGGCCAGGTCACCGCCGAGGTGGGCGGGCGTCTCAACTACATGGGAGCGCGCAGGCCGCTGCCCGAGGAGGGTGCCATCACCCTCGCGACGCGCAACGATGCCGTCAACCGCATCAACGCGTCAGCCCTGGCTCGCTTGACGGGGAGGTCTCAGGCCAACGAGGCCGACATCTCGGGGGACTTCGCCGGGCGCGCTTATCCGGCCGATCTCAAGCTCGAGCTCAAGGTGGGCGCCCAGGTCATGTTCCTGCGCAACGACTCGGCGATCGACGGCGGGCCGCGTTGGGTGAACGGCACCATCGGCGTGGTGACCGGCATCACCGACACTGTGCAGGTCGAGGTCGATGGCGAGGTGCACCACGTGGAGCCGGCGACGTGGGAGAAGTTCAAGTACACCTACAACGCCGCAACGAAGAAGCTGTCGAAGGACATCGTCGCCGAGTTCACGCAGTTCCCGCTTCGGCTGGCGTGGGCGGTCACCATCCACAAGTCGCAGGGGGCGAGCTACGACACCGCCATCGTCGATCTCGGTCCGCGGGCGTTCAGCCCCGGCCAGACCTACGTGGCGCTCAGCCGGCTGACGCGCCTCGAGGGGCTCTACCTCACGCGTCCGCTGCGGCCCAGCGACATCATCGTCGACGACGACGTGCGGCGCTTCATGGACTCGGCGGCGCAGATCCCGGCGATCGAGGCCGACGCAGCTCTCTGAGTGCCCGTTCGGCGACTGCGGCTCTGTCCTCTGCGAGCGGGAGGGCGGGGCCTAGTGCTCGTGCCCCGGCACGACGAGCTCGACGCCGTGCTCACCGTGCGGGTGGGCGTACTGCCCGGCCTCGGTGGCTGCGAGGGCGGGGGTCGCGATGGCCGACACCAGGGCGGCACTCGCCGCGAACGCGCCGACGAAGCGCCAGCCGCCGCCGGCCGCCGAAGGGGCGTGGGGCGAGGCGTGGACTGCGGACGAACCGGTTGATGCGGTTACGGCGGCGGAGGCATCCGCCCGCCGCAGCGATCGCGCGCAGACGGCCGCGACGGACAGGGTGAACATCGTCGCAGCGAGGAGAGGAAGAAGGGGGACGGATGCCGCGGGTTCGGCGGCTCCGACGGCCACGAGCGAGAACGCCACGGCCGCCCAGAGCGCCGACGACGCCGAGGACACGACGAGTGCGATTCGCACGAGAACAGGCCGCCCGGCACGCAGGACGGCGATGCCCCAGGTGACCTCGGCGATGCCGAGCACGGCGAGCAGCACCGCGAGGACGGCGGGGGCGCTCGCCGCGACGGCGAGGTGGATGAGACCCGCGCCCAGGGCCGCGAGCGGTGGCCAGGCCCGCCCCACCGACGACGCCGACGGGAACGGCGACGTCGTCGGTGGAACTGCGGCCCGGGTCGTCGCGGCCGGCTCGGTCGGCGCGGCCGGGGGGACCTGGCCGATCGAGGGGCGCGGGCGGCTCATCCGAGCGCTCATGGCAGTTACGCCACAGCCGCGTTCGAGCGAACGCTGCGCTCGGCTCCCAGACCGACGCCGAGCAGCAGGATCGCGCTGGCGAGGTGCAGGAAGTGGTCAGGCGTATTCAGCGCCAGGATGTTGGCCGAGGTGCCGGCCAGGAAGAATCCGACGATGCCGAGCAGCAGGTAGGCGGCACCGATGACGGTGTTGACGCCCTTCGCGGCCTTCACGCTCGACAGGCCGCCGATCAGCAGCACAGCGCCGATGAGCAGGTGGGCGATGTTGTGGAACGGGTTCACCTCGAAGATGCCGAGGAGGAGTCCGCCGCGAGTGGCCACGAAGTCGACTCCGCTGGTCACGAAGAAGCCGAGCACGCCCACGAGGAGGTAGACGGCGCCGAAGATGACGCCGACGATGCGGTTGGGTGAGGAATTCATGGCTTTCGCCTCCAGATTCTTGTCGGCGAGGCATCAGCCACGCAGATCGTGCGTGACTTCTGTCGCGCTCAGAGGGTTCGCCGCGGAAGGTGATATCGGATTGGGAGACGTTCGTTACCGGCGGCGGATGGGGCGCGCTCATGCGCGCCGTTAGGATCTAGTGAGCGGAACTCGAGGGGGATCGAAGTGACCGGCAGGACCAGAATGCGCAGCCTTGCCAGTGCGGCGATCCTTGCTGTCGTCGCACTGGCCGTGTCCGCGTGTTCGAGCACCGGAGCCGCCCGCGCAGCTCTCCCCGAGCAGGTCGACACGCCGTTCGGCAAGAGCGTCGAGGAATCTCTCAGCGACGCACTGAAGACGGCGATCGCGCTCTCCGATTCCACCGGTGGTGTCGCCGGTGTGTGGGCTCCGTGGGGCGGACAGTGGCTCGCCGCCAGTGGCAAGCTCGGCCTCACGGACAAGAGGCCGGTCACCACGGACACCCACTTCCGCATCGGCGAGTTGACGCAGGGCATGACCTGCACCGTGCTGATGCGGCTCGTCGACGAGAAGGTCGTCACCCTCGACGACTTCGTCTCGCACGTCCTCCCGTCCATCCCGGGCACGGCGGGTATCACCCTCGGACAGCTCTGCCAGGGCACCTCGGGGATCGCCGACACGAGGGGAACGCTCGGCGCGCAGTTCGCGAAGAACCCCGAACGCCCGTGGCCGCCCATCGAGATCGTCTCCAACGCGCTCGCCCTGCCGCGCACGGGTGCTCCGGGCGAGAAGTGGGCGCCATCCGACGGAGGCTACATGCTGCTCGGCCTCGCCCTCGAGGCGGCCACCGGCCGCAGCTGGAGCGATCTCGAGCAGGAGTACGTGCTCGACCCCCTCGGCCTCGACGAGACGACGATTCCCGGGGAATCGACCGTAGAGGTTCCCGGTGAGCACCCGGCAGGCTACGTCACCCCCACCGCCGACGGCGTGCCCCAGTGCGACGCCATCCGCGCCGTCTCGACGCTCTCGCCGTCGATGGCCGGCACCTCGGGCGGCGCCGTCTCGACAGTGCCGGAGCTCAAGGTCCTCGTGCAGTCGCTCGCATCGGGCACGACTCTCACCGAGAAGACCCACAAGCTCCAATGGGAGACCGTTCCGCTCGGAGGCGATGCGCCGCAGTGGGAGCAACAGGGCTACGGCGGCACCCAGATCGGCCCGCTGCGCGGTGGGTCGGGCAGCTTCGGCGGGTACATCAGCGCCGCGTACTCCGATCCGGCCAGCGGGCTCACCGTCGTGGTCATGCTCAACAACGCCACGGCAGGCAAGACGTTCGCCCAGAACTTCGCCCTGCAGCTCGCTTCCCTCGGAGCCAGAACCGATGCCGCGGCCGAGTCGAGCCTCGACAAGCCGGTGATCGAGCTCCCGTGGTCGGCCGAGCAGATGGCCGACAAGTTGACGGGCTCCGCGATCTGCCCGCCGAAGGGCGAGTGACCGGCAGGATCGCCCGCAGAGGCCCGGTCTCCGTCCGGCCTCGGCCACCATATCTGCGAGCATGGGCGGGTGACCGATTCGACGAAGGATGCCGCACTCTCCGTTCTCCGCCGACTGGTCGGCAACGACGAGGCTGAGTTCCACGACGGCCAGTTCGAGGCCATCGAGACCCTCGTCGACTCCCGCCGGCGGGCCCTCGTGGTGCAGCGCACGGGGTGGGGCAAGTCCGCCGTCTACTTCGTCGCCACCCTTCTGCTGCGCCAGCGCGGCGCCGGTCCCACGATCCTGGTCTCGCCTTTGCTCGCCCTCATGCGCGACCAGATCTCGGCGGCCGCCCGGGCCGGAGTGCGCGCCGTCGCCATCAACTCGACGAACGCGCACGAATGGGACGAGGTGCTGGCCCGACTGGCCGCCGACGAGGTCGACGTGCTCCTGGTCTCGCCTGAGCGGTTGAACAACCCGTCCTTCCGTGAGCAGCAGCTGCCTGCCCTCGTGCAGCGCGTCGGACTGCTGGTGGTCGACGAGGCGCACTGCATCAGCGACTGGGGCCACGACTTCCGCCCCGACTACAGGCGTCTGCGCGACCTGATCGCCCGGATGCCGGCATCGGTTCCCGTGCTCGCCACGACGGCCACGGCAAACAGCCGCGTCGTCGCCGACGTGGCCGAGCAGCTCGGCGCCGGTGCCGACGGCACGGCCGTCGACGTCGTGACGATCCGCGGACCGCTGGCCAGGGCATCGCTGCGCCTCGGCGTGCTGCGCCTGCCCGACGCCCAGGCACGCCTGGCCTGGCTGCTCAGTCATCTGGGTGAGCTTCCGGCATCCGGCATCATCTACACGCTCACCGTCGCCGCCGCCGAAGACACCGCCAGACTGCTGCGGCAGGCCGGCCACGACGTGCGCGCCTACACCGGTCAGACCGATCCGGGCGAACGCGAGGAGTCCGAGGGCATGCTCAAGCGCAACGAGGTGAAGGCCCTCATCGCCACGAGCGCGCTCGGCATGGGGTTCGACAAGCCCGACCTCGGCTTCGTGCTGCACCTGGGGGCACCGTCATCGCCGGTCGCCTACTACCAGCAGGTCGGCCGCGCCGGCCGCGCCACGGACAACGCCGACGTGCTGCTGCTCCCGGGCCGCGAGGATCCCGACATCTGGCACTACTTCGCCACGGCGTCGATGCCCAACCAGATCAGGGCCGAGCGTGTGATCGCGGAGCTGGCCGCCTCGTCGACGCCGACGTCGACCCCGGCACTCGAGGCTCTGGTCGACATCCGGCGCACCCCGCTCGAACTGCTGCTCAAAGTGCTCGACGTCGACGGGGCGGTCAAGCGTGTGCAGGGCGGCTGGATCGCCACGGGGCAGCCGTGGACCTACGACGCCGAGCGCTACACCCGCATCGCCGCGGAACGCACGGCCGAGCAACAGCACATGCTCGAGTACGAGACGACAGACGGATGCCGCATGGAGTTCCTGCAGCGCGCCCTCGACGACGAGACAGCGGCCCCCTGCGGCCGCTGCGACAACTGCGCAGGCGTCTGGTATCCGAAGGACCTCGCCGAGGGTGCCGCAGCGACGGCGTCATCGGCCCTCGGCCGCGTCGGTGTCCCCATCGATCCGCGGGCGCAGTGGCCGACCGGCGCCGACAAGCTCGGCGTCCCGGTGAAGGGACGCATCGCCGTCGACGAACGGATGCTGGAGGGACGCGCTCTGGCCCGGCTCACCGACCTCGGCTGGGGCGGGACCCTGCGCACTGTCTTCGCGGCCGGGGAACCGGATGCCGCGGTCTCGCGGTCAGTGCTCGACGCCTGCGTCCGGGTGCTCGCGGAGTGGGGCTGGGAGACGCGACCCGTCGGCGTGGTGGCGGTGCCGTCGAGGCGGCATCCGCTGCTGGTCGACTCGCTCGCCCACGGGCTCGCTGCCGTCGGGCGCCTGCCGTACCTCGGCGAGCTCGGCACCCGCAATGGCGGGCCGACCGGAGAACCCGGCGGCAACAGCGTCTACAGGCTCGGTGGCCTCTGGGACCGCTTCGACACGTCGACCCTCGACCTGGCGACAGCGGCATCGGGACCGGTGCTGCTGGTCGACGACCTCGTCGACAGCCGTTGGACCATCACCGTGGCGGCCCGGGAGCTGCGGCGGGCGGGCGTGCCTGCCGTGCTGCCGTTCGCGCTGGCTCTGCGCGGGTGACGCAGAGCTCCGTCCCGGACCGACGTGCGAGTCAGCGGAGTCTGGAAGCGGATACGCCCAGAACAGGCCGATTCGGCCTGTTCTGGTGCTCGACTCCGCTGACTCGTCCGGCGGCCGCGCCGACGGCACCCCCACAACGAGCCTGATCGCCGTGCCGACGGGCGTTTACCCAGCCGACGCTTGATAGCGTCTCGGGGGCGATCCGCCCGCACGACGACCGACAGCTTGCCGAGGCTCCGTAGATGAATCCCCCGCCAGCGCGGCCGCATTCGGCACGAGCCCGCGTCGCCGCGGTCGCCTCGGTGATCGCCGCCTGCGTGATTGCTCTCGTCTGTGTCGGCGTCAGCGGCGGCCCTGGAGTGGGGAATTCGACCGGAGCCGGATCGAGCGCGACGGATGTCACCCCGTCGGCGACCGCGAGCTCGTCCAGATCGGCGACCTCGGCCCCGACACCGACCGCCACGTCCATACCGACCGCCACACCGACACCGACCGCCACACCGACCGCCACGCCCGAATCGTCGTCGCCACCGGCTCCTGTCGGCACTGCGCTGGCCGCCCTCGCGACCCTGCAGATCAAGGGGCGAGCCCCCAAGACCGGCTACGACAGGGAGGGTGGATTCGGCAACGCCTGGAAGGACGTCGATCGCAACGGCTGCGACACTCGCAACGACGTTCTCGCCCGAGACCTCACCGAGATCGCGAAGTCGGGACCCTGCAAGGTCATGACGGGAATGCTGGTCTCGCCGTACACGGGCGCGACCATCGACTTCGTGCGCGGGCAGGACACGAGCGCGCTCGTGCAGATCGACCACCTCGTCGCGCTGTCGAATGCGTGGCAGACCGGAGCCCAGCAATTGACGCAGGCGCAGCGCGAGGCCCTGGCGAATGATCCGCTCAACCTGATGGCCGTCGACGGCCGCTCGAACATGCAGAAGGGCGACGGCGACGCCGCCACCTGGCTGCCGGCGCAGAAGTCCATCCGCTGCAGCTACGTCGCCCGTCAGGTGTCGGTCAAGTCGGTCTACGGCCTGTGGGTCACGCAGGCCGAGCACGACGCGATCGAGCGCATCCTCGACACCTGCCCGACGCAGAAGGCGTATCCGGCGACTATCTCCGCTCGTTGAGGCGCGGGCGAAGCCCGCGGTCGGAGCGGGCCGCCGACCGGATGCGCTTCGGGCGGTCGCTGCGCTCGGCCCTCAGCGAGCGACAGAACCGGCCGCTGCGCCGGATCTCAGCGAGCGACAGAACCGGCCGCTGCGCTCGGCCCTCAGCGAGCGGGAATCGCCGTGGGCCCAGTCAGCCCGGCCAGCTCGTACTGGCGCACGCGCAGCTGACGAGTGGCCGAGCAGGTCGAGAGCAGGGGCTCGGATGCCGATTCCGCGAGCTCGACGGTGACGGGACCGGCAGCGGATCCCAGCGACACAGTCCAACCCGAGCCTCCGTCTGACGTCGTCGTCGCACGCTCGCCCAGTGGCGGGTAGGCCTCGATGCCCTCGTCACCCAGTGCCAGTCGTGCGTAGTGCTGCGCGGCCTGCACGGGATGCGACAGGGAACTGCGGCCGCGGTAGTGCTCCTCGACGACGCGGCCGTCGAGGTAGGCCTCGGCGATGCGCACGGCATCTCCATCGTCGGCGTTGCCGTAGTAGAGCCCGTGCGGCAGCATCACGAGGGTGCCGGCGAAGCGGTCCCCGCCCAGGTGAGAGCACTCCCAGGTCTCCTCCGGGAAGGCTCGAGCGAGTGTCGTCACGACCTGGCGACCGCGCACGGCGCAGCACTGGTCGTGGCGCGCGTGGGCGCAGACGGCGAAGATCGGTCGATCGGATGGCTCACCCGTCGAGCCGTCGAGCGGAACGTCGAGCAGCTCCTCCGGCTTGTCGACCGAACCCCAGCGCACGGACTCGTGTCCCGGCCTGGAGTCGACGCTCGCCCACGACCACGAGGTCTGCTCGCGCCGACGGCCGGTGCGACGGATGGCGAGAGGGCGCATGCCTGCGCCTTCGATGCGATGGATCATTGCCCGACCGAGTGTCGTGTCGAAGGGCGGATCCAGGAAGGCACGCGATCCCCACGGCCCCGAGATCTCGATGAGGAACCACTGCATGCCGCGCGAGCCCGTGCCGGTGAGGGGGTCGCCGCGTTGCCTGGAGCGGTCACTGCACGGTTGCCAGCCGCCGTCGCCGAACGGGCCGTCCACGCTCACGCCGCTGCCGGCCGTGTAGTCACTCGAGCGCCACGAGGAAGCCCTCGCGCAGCAGGCGGCGCACCACGACGACGGCATCCGATTCGTCCAACCCCGGAACCTCGGCCACGACGGTCTCGACGCCGGTGATCAGGTGGCGAAGGGCCTCCGTCGCCTCACCGGGCAGCGTCAGTGTCGTGAGCCGGGAGACCAGACGCGCCTTGTCGCCCGACTGCTCCACGCGTGCGCCCAGTGAGCCGCGCCAGCGCACCCGGGTCGTTCCGTCGAGGCGGGCGATGGCGTCGACAGTGGCGAGCGGGGCGATCGGCTCGGGGCGGGTCGCGTCGGTGAGTCGTGCCGATAGCCGGCGGGCGACGCGGTCGGTCGACGCGGCGGCCTCATCGGCGCTCGCCGCCGTCAGCACGGCGATGAGCTGCTCCGCCGTCTGCTCGACGATGGCACGCACGGCTGCGTCATCCGTCAGGTCGATGCCCAGCGGCAGCGACGCGCGCAGTGCCGGAGAGTCGCCAGCCACGGCGACGAGGGTCTGCACGACATCGGCGCGCGTGTAGGCGGCCATGCCGATCGTCAGGTGAACGGAGGTGTCGCCGAGGGCCTCGGCCGAGTGGATCCAGCCGCGCGGCAGGTACAGGGCGTCGCCGGGGCGCAGGACGGCGTCGATGACGGGGGCGTGGGTCGCCGCCTCTGCGACGGCGGCGCCGTGGTCGCTCCACGGTTGGTCACGCAGGGGGTCGACGTGAACGGGCGCGTGGATGCGCCAGTGCTTCTCGCCGCTGATCTGCAGCACGAACACGTCGTGCACGTCGTAGTGCGGATCGAAGCCGCGTGACGACGCCGGGGTCACGTAGGCGTTCACCTGGGCGGGATGACCGATGTCATCGATGAGGCGCCTGGTGAAATCGATGAGCGGCGGCCAGAGCCTGTGCAGGCCCTGCAGCACGATCGTGGCGCCACCGGCGAACTCCGCCAGCACCTTGTCGGAGCTGACCTGGTCGCCGACCTCGGCGCCGAATCCGCCCGGTGCGGTGTAGGACGCAGGCTTCAGGACCGTGCCCTCGTGCGCCATGCGGATGAATGGGGTCCGGAGGCCGCGCTCGGTCACCAACTCGTCGACCGCTTCGGTGGAGAACAGGTCGTCGAAGGCTCCGGCCAGGGTCGCGGCCTCGGAGAGCAGTGGTCGCCTGCCCCAGTACTCCCGGGCGAACTCGTCGGCCGGAATGCGGATGCAGCGCGAAAGCGCGGGCCGGTCGCCCGGCCCGCGTTCCGTGTCGTTCATCTCAGGCAGAGCCGTCGGCGCCGCCGTCGTGGCCGTCGGGGTTCGCTCCTCCGTCGGCAGTTCCCTCGCCGGCAGAGCCGTCGGCTCCACCGTCGTGGCCACCGGGGTTCGCTCCTCCGTCGGCAGGACCCTCGCCGCCCGATGCCGAGCCGTCGGCTCCGCCATCGTGACCGCCCGGGTTCGCTCCGCCGTCTGCGACGCCTTCGCCGCCGCCTGCGGCCTCGTTCGTGATGTCCTCGTCGTTGATCGCCATAGTCATCCTTCCCACCAATGCGGCGTGGTCGCCGCGCTCTTCACAGTACGCCCGCCTCACACAGGATTCACCCCCTTGCGTCACCGCGCGAGAACCAGAGTCATCAGTTGGAGGCCTCCATCGACGAGGTGCCGTCCGGATGCCACGTGAACTCGAAGTCACTCACGTTCGGCTGCCCGGGGAGGTCGCGATAGGGCGTCATGCTCTGCCAGCGCAGCTGCAGTCCGCTGGCGTCGAGGTCGCGCTCCGGGGTGCAGGTGGCCGCGAAGTCCTGGGTCTGGATGACGACGATCAGGCAGATGTCGTCGTCGACATCGCGCGCGAGGTACAGGGTGTCGAGTCCGGCCTCCAGCAGCTGGCGGAAGGAGGAGGCGACGAACCTGTCGCCGAGCGGTATGTCGGGGATGTCGACGGGCGCCTGCGGTCTGGCGAAGGCGATCGCAGCCGCCGACGGCTCCGGGGCGGGCGCCCCGCCGAGGACGCCTGAGACGACGCCGGTGATAGTGCCGGACGACGTGACGCCGATGACCACGCCGATGACGAGGGCTGCAGCGGCGCCGACTGCGGCCAGCACGATGCCACGCCGGCCGCTGTCGCGTGCGGGATGACCAGCGACGACGGTGTCGGATGCGGCGGTTTCGGGCGCGGGCCCGCGAGCAGCGTCGGTCGTCGGCGCCGTGTCGACGGCGGCCTGCTCGGCCTCGAGGCCTCGCAGCTCGTCGAGCGCGTCGTCGCGGGCGGCATCCGTCACCGCATCGGCCGAGTACAGCGAACGCTGCAGGTGACGGATGCGCTCCTCGCGCTCAGCCGGTTGCATCGCTCACCCGCTGTGGGCGGCTGCGCAGGTCTGCGTCGTGGCCGCGATCCCCACGGTCTTCAGGACTGTCAGCCCGGCGTGCGAGCGAAGCAGTCGACCGTGGCGCGGCGACTGGCGTGAAGCGCGTGGTTCGGGTCCATCCGAGACTGTCATCGGCCGTTCCCCTCCTCACTCGTCGCTGAGTTCATGCTGCCATGGGTATGTTTCGGCAACGTCGACTCCGACACCCCCAGAGATGGTTCGTCAGCGGCCGACACGGTGAGCACGACACGGGCCAGGTGTGGGTCGCGCTCGAGGTCCTTCTCGATGCCCCTGAGCTCGAGCGCGAGGGCGTCCTCCCGCACGTTGCCCGCCAGGTCGATGGCGGCGATGAGGAAGAGCTGTCCGGGGCCGATGAACTCGACGTGCAGGCTGGTCACCCGGTCGATGTCCGGTCGCTGCAGCAGCCTGCCGAGCACCTCCTGCTCGTCCTCGGCTCCGATGGCCTCCCCGAGCAGGAACGCGCGATTGCGGCTGATGAGCACGATGGCCACGACGCCGAGCAGCAGGCCGACGCCCATGGATCCGATCGCGTCGAACACCGGCGACCCCGTGAGCTGGTGCAGGAGGATGCCGAGGAAGGCGATGACGAGTCCGATCAGGGCGGCGGCATCTTCGGCGAACACTGCCCGCAGGGTCGGGTTGGAACTCGCGATGACGTGGTTGAGCGTGCCGCGGTTGGCCTCGTGCGCACTCTCGCGGGCCTCGCGCAGCGCACGGACGAACGAGATGCCCTCGAGCACGAACGAGACCGCGAGCACGATGTACGCGATGGTGTAGTCGGTGGCGGGCTCCGGATCGAGGAGTGCCTGGATGCCGTGCTGGATCGACACCACGGCGCCGGCGGTGAACAGGCCGAACGCCGCGAACATCGACCAGATGTAGGCGTCCTTTCCATAGCCCAGCGGATGCCGCGAGTCGGCCGGGCGCTGCGAGCGCCTCTCGGCGATCAGCAGCAGCACCTCGTTGCCGGCATCCGCCCACGAGTGTGCGGCCTCTGCCACCATCGACGCCGACCCCGTGATGACGGCGGCGACGCTCTTGGCGACGGCGATGAGGACGTTCGCCGCGAAGGCGACGAGCACCGTGACGAGCGTGTCGCCCGTCCGGGGCGGGGCGTCGGCGACATCGCCGGCGGCGACGGTGGCCCCGGTTCGCGCCGGAACGTCGATCCTGATGTCGGGATGCGGCTGCTGATCGCGCGGAGCGACGCCGGACTGCTCGGCACCCATGGCGACCCCCTGCAGAGAATGTTGCGTCGACCTGTCGAGTCTGGCACTGCCGCATCCGTCGGTCGAGGCCAGACGCTCGGCCCAGCCTAGGATCGAGAGGTGACGGACGAGGCGACTGCGGCGGATCCCGGAGCCGCACCCGATTCACGCCGCGCGACGGTGGGGGCACTCACCCAGGTGGGCACCGAGGTGAGCATCAACCTCGGGTCGTCATTGGCCGGCGTCGTCATTCCTGTCGTCGGATCCTTCGTGGTGGTGGCCGTGCGGCAGCTGGTCATGGCGATCGTGGTGCTTCCGCTCTACCGTCCGAAGCGTGCCGAGCTCACCTGGGCGCGGCTGTGGCCGGCCCTGGCGCTCGGCGTGGTCCTGGCCGTCATGAACCTCGCCTTCTACGAGTCCGTGCACCTCCTCGGGCTCGGGGTCGCCGCCACGATCGAGTTCCTCGGTCCACTCCTGTTGGCCCTGACCACGTCGCGCAGACTTCTCGACGTGATCTGCGTCATCGCGGCCGGCGTCGGCGTGGTGATGCTCACGGGGCTCGATGGCACCATCAACGCGTGGGGCGTGGTGCTGGCCCTCACGGCCGCGGCCAGCTGGGCCGCGTACATCCTGTTGACCCGCCGCGTGGCGCTGAGGCTCCCCGGCCTCGAGGGCCTCACAGTGGCGAGCATAGTGAGCCTGGTGCTGCTGGTACCTGCCGCGCTGTTCACGCTCGACGTCTCGGTGATCGACTGGCGGGTGCTCGGCCTGCTGCTCGCCATCGGCGTGCTGTCGTCGGCCCTGCCCTACAGTCTCGACACCTTCATCCTGCGGCGCATCACGGCCAGGGTGTACGCCATCATCACGTCGTTCGGACCCGTGATCGCCGCGATCTTCGGATGGCTCATCCTGGCTGAGCAGTTCACGCTCGTGCAGGTTCTCGCCATCGCCCTGGTCTGCGGTGCTGCCGGTACGGCTCTCGCGACGCAGCGCGACGCTCCGGCCTCCGACCTCGAGATGACCGCAGAGGGGCAGCATTAGCCCTGCCGGCTGGCGCTTCGGGCGGTCGCTGCGCTCGGCCCTCGGCGAGCGGCGTTCAGAGGTTGGTCAGCCCGGCGCCGAGGATGACGACGCCCACCATGAGGAGCACGATGAAGGTGATCACGCCGCTCTTGGCGAGGATGTAGTCGCGCATGCGCACCAGTCGGTCCGCCATCTTCTCCTGGCGGGCGAGGGTCATGATCACCGGCACGCTCACGGTCACCGAGCTCAACAGCGTGTAGAGCAAAAGACAAGCGAGTCCCTCGCTCGGGCTGAGATGGGCCGTGCCGATGGCGATTCCCGCGGCCGTGGCGAGCAGCAGAGCCTTCGGACGCACATTGAGCAGCAGTGCGAAGCCCACGGCCGGCCAGACTCCGAACGTCGCCACCCTGTCGAGCATGGCGTTGGACGACGCGGGCTCGCGACCACGCGTTCGGATCAACTCCACGACAGCGAGGGCGATGAGAAGCAGTCCGAGCACGATCTCGATCACGCCGAGGCTCGTTCCCACACGGACGCGACGGGGAAGCGAGGCGAGCCCGAAGCTGAGGACGGCGGCCACTGCGAACATACCGACGACATAGACGAGGAGGTAGGGAAGAGCCGTGCTGTTGCGTTTCGGCGAGAGCAGCAGGATGACGGTGGTGAGGAAGGGCACGGAGCTCAGGGCCATGGCGAGGGAGATGGGGAGGAGAGCACCGACGACCTGAAGCATCCGTGAACCTCATCTCATGCCCAGACACGTTCGTGAGTCGTGCTCAGGAGAGCACAGTGGTCACGCTATCGTGGCCCCGTACGGCGCGCGCGCCTGTTCGCGCCGGGTTGGAGGCGGGCATGTTCTGGTTCGGCAAGCAGAAGGCGCCCGTCGAAGCGCCGGTCGACCTCGATACGGCCGTCGACGGTCATCCTGCCGCCAACCGCAACGCGATGATCCTCATGGGCCTCGGCGGGGCCACCATCACGGCGTTCGGCCTCGCGGCGACGCAGGGCGTCGTGGCGCCCATCTTCCTCGCCCTGGTGCTGACCATCTGCGTCCACCCCCTGCGCATCGCCCTCGAGCGACGCGGCGTCCCGCGCGGGCTCGCCACAGTCTCGGTCGTACTGGCGGTGTTCATCCTCTTGGCGGCATTCGTGACGGCGCTCGTCGTCGCCTTCGCGCAGTTCGCCGCTCTGCTGCCGCAGTTCGCCCCCCAGATCCAGGACATCGGCGCGGCGATCGGAACCTGGCTGACCAAGATCGGGTTCGGGCCGGACCAGGTGCAGACCATCGTGCAGGGCTTCGACCCCAGCAACCTCGTGGGCTTCGTCTCCGGCCTGCTCGGCAGCCTCACCAGCATCACCGCCGGCCTGGTCATCATCCTGACGCTTCTGCTGCTGATGGCCATGGACGCCGGTTACCTCGAGACGCTCTTCCGCCAACTCCGCCCGCGCCGACCCTACATGGTGTCTTCGCTCGAGCGTTTCGCTCACGGCGTGCGCAAGTACATGGTCGTCACCACGGGACTGGGCGTCGCACAGGGAGTGCTGAACTGGGTGGCCCTGCTCATCCTGCAGGTGCCGGGCGCCCTCCTCTGGGGACTGCTGTCGTTCATCTGCAGCTTCATCCCGAACATCGGCTACTTCATCGCCATCATCCCGCCGGTCGTCTTCGGCTTCCTGGTGGGGGGATGGCAGACGGCCGTCATCATCATCCTCATCTACGGCGTGATCAACGCCGTCGTGCAGTCCGTCGTCCAGCCGCGCATCGTCGGCAACGCCGTGGCTCTCAGTCAGACCATCACCTTCGCCTCCGTGCTGATCTGGCTGGTCATCCTCGGTCCGATCGGAGCGATCCTCGCCGTGCCCCTCACACTCATGGTGCGCATGATCCTCATCGACTCGAACCCCAACGCGCAGTGGTGGCGGCCCGTGCTCGGCGACCTCGACGAGACGAAGGGGATCATGAAGGCGGAGGACGCCCAGGCCAAACAGCTGAAGGACGCGCGCAAGGCCGCGAAGAAGTAGGGCGCTCGGCCTAGTCTGGGGTCGATGCCCCACGACTACGCCCTGCACACCGAGCTCGAGGCACGCTGCCTCTGCTGCGGCTCGCTGCAGCCATTCACGTTCACGTCGCACTCGGACCAGGTGGTCTGCACGCACTGCCGCTCCCACCTCGGACCCGAGAAGGCCGAGCGCCGCGACCTGGCTCACATCGCGCTGTGGAGCGGCATCTCGGAGGCCCAGGCGCTCGCCGGCTCGGCTGCAGCCTCGCAGTCGGAGGCCGACGCCGCGGAGGCGGCCACGCGCATCGCCGAACTCGAGGCGAAGGTGGCCGAGCTCTCGGCGACCGTCATCGGCCAGTTCGACTCTGCTCCGGCATCCGGAGTGCGGGAAGAACTGCAGAGCGATCTCGTGCGGCGGGCCGAGCGGGCCACGGAGTTGGCCAACCGGCGCACCGACCGCATGATGGCCGTGCTCTGGAGGCTGGGGGTGCTGCATCACGCGGCGGGCGGTGCCACCGTCTGCAGGTGCGGGAAGCCGGTGACAGCCTGTCCTGAGCTGCGCATCCTGAACTCCGAGCAGCAGGCGCTGCGCGAGTGGGAGACGAAGAACGTGGCGCTCGCCGCATCGGGAGCACGGCACGGGCTGCCGCAGGAGCATCCCGCGGTGACGGATGCCGCCGGCTCAGCGGGCGGCGCGACAGCGCACTCCGCCCGGCCGGGGCGCCAGGAACGCTCGGGTCGCTTCGACCGACGCTGACCCGTGCGACCCGTGGGACCGGCGCTGACCGGTGCGAATCCCGCTACGGCGAACCGGGGCCGGCCGCAGCGCGTTCGGCCTCGAGCTGCAGGTAGGACGCTGCGTCGCTCTCGCGCATCACGAGCATGCCGCCCTCGCTGAAGGCGCTGGCGTCGAGCGCCTGGAGCCACTGGCGGTTGAGCTCGGGCGGACGAGAACCCGAGAAATGGAACTGCAGCGGGATCGAGGGCGATGCCCAGATGCTGATGCGGCCCGAGCCCTGGTTCGAGGGGATGGCCCACGAGACGTAGAACGACTCCTGACGGCGCAGCCGCAGTCCCGTCGCCACCTTGATGTGCGCCAGCGTGCGGTCATCCATCTCGTATGACGTGCCGGCTCCGTAGATCAGTTCTCCCACCGCGCAAGCATCTCACTTTCCGGGTTCGCGATTCCGCCGTTCGGTGCACATTTCCAGCGGATTGACGACAGTGAAGATGACGGATGCCGCCGCGTCAACCCCTGCGCATCGAAAGAGCCTCCGGCGTAGTCTCCTCGGATGCTGCCCCAGACTCTGTCCATCGCCGATCCGGCCCCGAGTGCGGTCGACACCGCCGGGCGGACGGCGCCGACGCCGCAGTCGCCGCGGCCGGTCTCGCTGGGCGCCTTGGACTGGCAGGAGAACTCGTCCGTCCTCGAGAGCGCCCTCGCTTCGATGCCCGAGCACTCGGCCGGTGTGAGTGCATCGTTGGCCTGGTGCGCGGGGATCGGCGCCGGGACACCCCGGCCGGGCTTCGGCGATACCGCCCTGGTGTGGGAGCTGCTCGCCTCGGTGGCCGCCGTCGACCTGAGCCTCGCGCGCATGCTCGAGCCCCACCTCGACGCCCTCGCCATCCTCGATCAGGCCGGCTTCGGCGACGTCGCAGCGTCACTGGGTGCCCTCGGTGCGAGCGCCGACAGCACGTGGGGTGTCTTCGCCGCCGAGGGTTCGGGTCAGAAGGTCACCGCCCAGCAGTCCGCGGCCGGATGGCGACTCAGCGGCGCGAAGCCGTGGTGCTCGCTGGCAGGGACGCTCTCTCACGCTCTCGTCACGGCCCACACCGAGGGCGGCAGACGGCTGTTCGCCGTCGACCTGCGTGATCGGGGAGTGATGGCATCCGCCGGACCCTGGGTCTCGCGCGGACTCTCTGACATCGTGAGCGCTCCGGTGACCTTCACGGCCGTGCCGGCGATCCCGATCGGCGACGACGGCTGGTACCTGCAGCGCCCGGGGTTCGCCTGGGGCGGCGTGGGAGTGGCCGCCTGCTGGTGGGGCGGCACCGTCGGACTCGCTCGCACCCTGTATGCGGCATCCGAGGCGCGGGAGCCCGATCAGATCGGTCTCGTCCATCTCGGTGCCGTCGACATCGCCGTCGAGAGCGCCCGCCTCGCCCTGGCCGCGACGGCCATGATCGTGGACGGCGCCGCGCTGCCGGCGGATCGTCCGAGCGTGACCGCCAAGCGGGTGCGGTCCATCGTGGTCGCCGCCGCCGAGACCACTCTCGAGCACGTGAACCACGGCATGGGTCCTCTTCCGCTCGTTGCCGACGATGCCCACGCGAGACGGGTGGCCGACCTGCAGATCTATCTGAGACAACACCATGCAGAACGCGACGAGGCGGCCCTCGGCCGCACGTTGCTCGAGGCTGGAGGTGCACCGTGGTGACGTTCGACAGTTCCGACACCGGCACGCTGGAATCCGAGTGGGCGGACGCCGATCGGTGGCAGCGTCTGCCGCGTTTCGCCGGGCCCATCGAGCACCTCGTGGTGCTGGCCGCCCATCCCGACGACGAGACCCTGGGTGCCGGCGGACTGATCGAGAACGTCGCCCGCGACGGTGCCCGCATCACCATCGTGGTGGCGACCGACGGAGAGGGCTCGCACCCGGCGTCGCCGACGCACACGCCCTGGCAGCTCAGCCGTATCCGTCGTCGCGAGATGCGCAAGGCGATCGATCATCTGGCCCCGGATGCCGTCATCCACCACTGCGAGATCGCCGACGGGCAGCTCCTCGACCATGTCGACGAGGCTGCGGCCTGCGTGGTGAAGCTCATCACCGAAGCCGGGCTGCCGGCGACGATCGTGTCGCCGTGGAGTGGCGACGGCCATAAGGACCACCGCGCCGCAGCAGCCGCGGCGCGGAGCGCTGCGGAGACGACGGGCAGCGAGCTGCTCGAGTACCCCATCTGGATGTGGCACTGGGGGCGGCCGGACGACGACAGCCTGCCGTGGGGCGACATGGTGGCCGTCGACCTGGACTCCGAGACCCGCATGGCCAAGAGTTCAGCACTGATCGAGCACCTCAGCCAGACCGCGCCGCTCTCGGAACAGGCCGGTGACGAGGCCGTGATCGGCGTCGAGATGCGCCGGCATTTCGAGAGGCCGTTCGAGGTGTTCTTCGTCGACGGATCGGGGCAGGCGTCGGCCGAAGCCCGGACCGCCGTGCCGGAGGATGCCGCCGCGACGGGGGCGGATGCCGCTGGGACTGCCGAGGCGCCGACGGATGCCGCATCCGGGACACTCGACCGCGACTTCTTCGATGACTTCTACGCCGGGCGCGACGATCCGTGGGGCTTCGAGACCCGCTGGTACGAGAAGCGAAAGCGCGCCGTGGTGCTCGCGTCGCTTCCGCGGGAGCAGTACGGACGCACCCTCGAGGTCGGATGCTCGACGGGGAAGCTCACCGAGGCTCTGGCCGCGCGCAGCGGGTCCCTGCTCGGCGTCGACATCTCGGCGGCGCCCCTGCGTGTGGCCGGTGAGCGTCTGGCAGACAGCAGGCACGTCGAGCTGCGCCAGCTGCGCGTTCCCGAGGAGTGGCCGGAGGGGGAGTTCGACCTCATCGTGCTCTCCGAGGTGGGCTACTACTGGAGCCGCGCCGACCTCGACACGGCCATCGACCGCGCGATCGGCGCGCTGAGCGACGACGGAACCCTGGTGGCGTGCCATTGGCGGCATCCGGTGGCGGAGTATCCGCTGTCGGGTGACGACGTGCACGCGGCCATCTCCGGCCGGTCCGAGCTCGTCGGCACCGTGCTGCACCGCGAGGAGGACTTCGTGCTCGAGGTCTTCCGCCGCCCGCCGGGGGACTCCGTCGCCCGCGAGACGGGCCTGCTGTGATCGGGCTCTGGCGGGACGTCGTCGACGCGATCGGCGTGGTGATCCCCGTCAACGACGAGGAGGCACTGCTGCCGCGCTGCCTGGCAGCCCTGCGGGAAGCCCTCGACGAACTGGCCGTGCAGCACCGGCATCCGCCTGCCGTCTACGTCGTGCTGGTTCTCGACGCCTGCACCGATGACTCGGCGGCGATCGCTGCTGCCTCGGGCTTCGAGGTGCTCACCACGTCGACGCGCAACGTGGGCATGGCGCGAGCCGCGGGGGTGGCTGCAGTCTTCCGGCGCATCGCCGACGCTGGAACCCGCAACCGTGCGCTGACGGATCCTGCGCACGTCTGGATCGCGAACACCGACGCCGACTCCGCCGTGCCACGCACGTGGCTCACGACCCAGCTCGCCCTGGCCGAGAACGGCGCTGACCTGATGGTCGGAACCGTGCGCCCGGACTTCACCGACCTCACCGCCGAGCAGACCGCCGTGTGGATGTCGACTCACGTTCTCGGTCACGCCGGCGGCCACGTGCACGGCGCCAACCTCGGCGTGCGCGGTGCAAGCTACCTGGCAGCCGGCGGCTTCGCCTCGCTCGCCGAGCATGAGGACGTGCTGCTGGTCGAGAGCCTGCGCGCGAACCCCGAGACGCGCGAGGTCGACACCGACGAGTGCTGGGTGCTCACCTCCGGCCGGCTGGTCGGCCGGTCGCCCGGCGGCTACGCGCACCACCTGATGTCCACCCTTCCGCCTGTCGCCGACCACGCCGTCGCCGATCTCGTCGCCGATTCCGGTGCCGACCCCGAAGCCGAATCCACGATCGAGGAGAGCATCACCCGTGTCTGAAAACCCCTACGCCCCGCGCAATCCGCTCGACGCCTACCCGCAGCCTCCGTTCCCGGAGCAGAAGCAGCCGGAGCCCGGCCTCACCTTCGAGATGGACCCCGTTCCCGATCACGGTGAGGCGTCGTACATCGGTCACGGTCGGTTGCAGGGTCGGCGGGCACTCATCACGGGTGCAGACTCCGGCATCGGCCGGGCCGTCGCCATAGCCTTCGCCCGAGAGGGCGCCGACATCGCCCTCGTCTACCTGTCCGAGGAGCAGACCGACGCCGAGAGCACCGCAGCACTCGTGACCGAGGCCGGTCGCACTGCCGTGCTGCTTCCCGGGGACATCAGCGACGAGTCGTTCTGCGGAACCGCGGTGACGGATGCCGCATCACAGCTCGGCGGCCTCGACCTGCTCATCATGGTCGCCGGCGACATGCAGACGGTCGATGGCATCGGGGACTTCACCACAGAAGTGCTCGACAAGACCCTGCGCACCAACGTGCACTCGCTGTTCTGGCTGACGAAAGCGGCGCTCGAGCACTTCGAGCCCGGAGCCGCGATCATCACCACGTCGTCGATCCAGGGGTTCCAGCCATCGCCGGAGCTCGTGGAGTATGCGGTCTCGAAGGCGGGAATCGTGAACTTCACGCGTGCGATGGCCGAGCAGTTGGCCGAGCGCGGTATCCGGGTCAACGGTGTGGCACCGGGACCGTTCTGGACGCCGTTGCAGCCGTCATCGGTTCCGCTCGACAAGCTGACGTCATTCGGCGAGCAGACCCCGTTCAAGCGCCCGGGCCAGCCGGCCGAGCTCGCGTCGACCTACGTCTACCTCGCCTCGCAGGAGGCGAGCTACACGAGTGGCGAGACGATCATCGTGAATGGCGGGCAGGCGGGGCACTAGGGCCAGCCAGCTGTTCGCTGAGGGCCGGACGAAGTCCGCGACCGAAGCGCGCCGGAAAAGCGGGTGCGCTTCGGGCGGTCGCTTCGCTCGGCCCTCAGCGAGCAGGATTCAGCTAGCGCTTCTTCGCCGGGGTGCGGTTCTCGGCACTGACCATCCAGGCGTACTGCTCCAGCTTCTCGATGATCGCGTGGAGCACGTCGGCGCTGGTCGGGTCCTCCTCGTCGACGTCGTCGTGCACGCGGCGGATGGTGCCGACCGCCGCCTCGAGGCGCTGGGTGATCAGGTCGACCGTGTCGCTGGTGAGCACCTCGCCGTGCGGGTACTCGGGCAGCGTGGTCGTGGCGGCCACGGTGTCGCTGCGTCCGTCGGGCAGTCCGTGAAGAGCCCGCATCCGCTCGGCGACGACATCGCTGAATTCGCGGGCATCGTCGATGATCTCATCGAGCTGGAGGTGCAGGTCGCGGAAGTTCTTGCCCACGACGTTCCAGTGAGCCTGCTTGCCCTGGAGGTGCAACTCGATGAGGTCGACGAGGACCTCCTGCAGCGCGTCTGTCAGTTTCTTCGAGGCTGTGAAGCCCTTCTCGGCGTTCTGACGCCGGGTGAGCTTAGCGCCGGCTCCGGCGGGGGCCGTCGTGGTGGTGGGGCGTTCTGCTGTCGTAGTCATGTCTCGACGCTACTCCCGCACGACGACGGATCGCAGGGGGTTGCTATTCGGAGACGGCTGCTGCCTGTGCGGCCGTTGGCGGAGCCGTCGGATCCTCGCCCACGATGACCATGCCGCCAGTGGTGCTGGCCGCGCGCAGCAGCCGTTCGATCCACTCGGTATTGATCTCCGGGGTGGTACCGGTCTCGAACTCCCACCGGATGAAGCTCGCGGGGTCGATCCAGAGGGAGGTGCGGCCGCCCTCGCGTCCGGGAGGGTGCACCCAGGACAGGGTGAACGATTCGCCGCGTCGCAGCTTCTGGGTCATCGCGACCTTCAGGTGCGCGAGCAGCCTGTCGTCGAATTCGAGGGGCGATGACATCTCGCCGTAGTAGAGGAGGCCCACGAGAGTGAGAGTACGCCTAACCCGGCTGGATCGCCGAACAACCGCTCGCGACAACTGAGCGGGGAGGGAAAAGAAAAGGAAGCGCGGCCCCTCGCCTGAGGTGAGGGGCCGCGGCTGACTCGGCGATTCGCACGAGCCCGCGCGATCGGGAATCCACCCAGAACCCGATCAGGGCATCACTTTACGGAACACGCAACTCGTCTGCAGACCCTTGACAACAGGCATCAGTCCATGCAGAGCTATGAAACGACACCTGTGTTCTGCGCTCGGTCCCAGACCACGTCAGCTACGAAGTCGTCGGCCACTCGGCCGGGCCGACCGGGTGCTTTTTCAGGAGACGAAGTTGCTCGATTCGATCGACAGGCCGAGTGGCGAGCCGACGCGACAGTCCACTTCGCGTTACGAGTTCCTCGAGCACCTCGGCAGCGGCGGTATGGCCGAGGTCTACAGGGCGCGCGACAAGGAGCTCGGTCGCGAGCTGGCCATCAAGCTGTTCCGCGAAGGAGCTGACAGCCCGTTCGACGAGCTGCGCCGCGAGCGCGAGATCCAACTGCTCGCGGCGCTTCATCACCCCGGCCTGGTGGAGATCTACGACGCGGGCACCTTCGACGACCGCGGTCGTTCGCGTCGCTACATCGCCATGGAGTTCGTTGCAGGGCGCTCGCTCGCGGCCCGCATCCGTTCCGGCATCCTGACACACCGTCAGGTGGCCGACATCGGCGCCCAGGTGGCGGATGCCCTCGCCTACGTCCACAGCCGCGACATCGTGCACCGCGACGTGAAGCCCGACAACATCCTGGTCACCGATGACCCGGCCTACGGCTACACCCTCATCGCCAAGCTCGCTGACTTCGGCATCGCCCAGTTCGTCGACGGCTCGCGCTTCACGAACCACGACTCGGTGCTCGGCACCGCCTCGTACATCTCCCCGGAGCAGGCGCGCGGCGAGGACGTGGGAACGCCGAGCGACATCTACTCGCTGGGTCTCGTGCTGCTCGAGGCGATCACCGGCGAGCGGGAGTACCGCGGCGCGCCGCTCGAGGCGGCCCTGGAGCGCCTGCACCGCTCGCCCGTCGTCCCCGAGAGCCTGCCCGAGGAGTGGGTGCAGCTACTCGCTGCCATGACGCTGGACGACCCGGCGGCGCGACCGACGGCCCACGACGTCGCTGCCACCATGCGCGACTTCATCCGGGCGTCGATCATCGCTTCACGGAGTGCCGGCAGCGGACGCCGGGCACGGCGTTCACGGGGCACCGAGTCGCTGCCCCATTCCGTCGGCCTAACGGATGTCGCCGGCCAGCGCCCCGGCTCGATGCGTTTCATCGCCCTCGTGGCCGTCGGCAACGCCCTGATCGGGTTGGTGATCGGGTTGCTGCTCGGCCTGCACGTCTGGGGCTGACCCGCCGACCTACTCCGCCGTGATGTCGGCGAGCACCTTCGCGAACTCGTCATCGGAGAGCTCGATCCCGGAGTCGCCGAGGCGTCGGTTCAGGTCCTCCCGGGGGTCCGGGCTCACTCCGCTGTGGAAGTCGTGTCGGATCTGGGCCACGAGGCCGCGCAGCTTCTCGTCCTGGCCTGCCTCGTCGCTGCCGTCCTGGATGGGGCTGTCCTGGGTGCCGTTGCTGTCAGTCATGTCGCCAGACTAGGCAGCACGGCTGGGAACCCGTCAGGGGGTTGACGTCGATCGCAGCAGGGTGAAGGAGACGTCACGCACGATGATGGTCTCGCTCTCGGCCGTCATCGCCTGGTCCGGATCGCTGCTCGCGACGAGTTCCCACGCCTCGCCGGGAGGTGCGGGAATGGTGAACTCGACGCCGTTCTCGGCCGAGTTGAGTGCCAGCGCGAAGGTGTCGGCGCCGGAGTGCTGCAGCAGGAACAGGATGGAGCGGGCGTCGGGGTTGTCCCAGTCGCCGTCGGAGAAGGGTGCTGCGTCGGATCGGAGCACCACGACCGTGTCGATGCCGCCGTGCTCCGGCGCCTGGCGGAACCAGGGCGGGCGCAGCGCCGGGTTGTCGCGGCGCAGCGCGATGAGGCTCCGGGTGAACGCCAGCAGATCGGCATCCGTCGCCGACCAGTCGAACCACGAGATCTCGTCGTCCTGGCAGTAGGCGTTGTTGTTGCCGCCCTGGGTGCGGCCGAGTTCGTCGCCGCCGAGCAGCATCGGAACGCCGGCGGAGAGAAGCAGCGTCGCGAGGAAATTGCGGCGCTGGCGTGCCCGGCGCTCGTTCACGGCCTCGTTGTCGGTGGGGCCCTCAGCGCCGTTGTTCGAAGAGCGGTTGTCGTCCTCGCCGTCGTTGTTGTCCTCCCCGTTCGCCGCGTTGTGCTTCTTGGCGTATGAGGTGAGGTCGGCCAGCGTGAAGCCGTCGTGCGCCGTGATGAAGTTCACGCTCGACAGGGGCGACCGTCGGGACTCCTCATAGACGTCGGGGCTGCCGAGCACGCGCTGTGCGAGGGTGCCGAGCACGCCATCGGCTCCGTGCCAGAAGTCTCGAACGTCGTCACGGTACTTGCCGTTCCACTCCGACCAGGTCGCCGGGAAGCCGCCGACCTGGTAGCCCGCGGTGTCCCACGGCTCGGCGATCATCTTCACGCCTGCGAGGGTCGGGTCCTGCTCGATGAGGGTGAGGAAGGCGCTGTGCAGATCGGCGTCGCCGTCCTGGCGGGTGAGGGTGGTCGCGAGGTCGAAGCGGAAGCCGTCGACGTGCATCTCGGTGACCCAGTAGCGCAGCGAGTCCATGATGAGGCCGAGGGCTGCCGGATGGCCCACGTTCAGGCTGTTGCCGGTTCCCGTGGTGTCGAAGTAGTTCCCCCGGTCGCCTTCGACGAGGCGGTAGTAGGCCGCGTTGTCGATGCCCTTGAAGCTCAGGGTGGGGCCGAGGTGGTTCCCCTCCGCCGTGTGGTTGTAGACGACGTCGAGGATGACCTCGAGCCCGGCGGCGTGCAGTGACTTCACCATGTACTTGAACTCGCTCACCTGGCTGCCGTCGTCGCCGGCCGCGGAGTACTCGCCGTGCGGGGCGAAGAACCCGATGGAGTTGTAGCCCCAGTAGTTGCGCAGGCCCTTCTCGATGAGGTGGCTGTCCTGCACGAACTGGTGCACGGGCATGAGCTCGACGGCCGTGACGCCGAGGGACGTGAGGTGCTCGATGGCCGCAGGGTGCGCGAGGCCGGCGTAGGTGCCTTGGATGTTCTCCGGCACGTCGGGGTGCAGCTTGGTGAAACCCTTCACGTGCGTCTCGTAGACCACGGTGTCGGCCAAGGGGATGGCAGGCGGCGCGTCGTCGCCCCAGTCGAACGACGGATCGACGATGACGCAGCGAGGGACGCAGGCGGCGTCGTCCGACTCGTCCATGAGGAGCGGGTCTGCGTGGTTGTGGCCGAACACCTCCTGGCCCCAGGTGTACTCGCCCTCGACGGCGCGTGCGTGCGGGTCGAGCAGCAGCTTGTGCACGTTGTGGCGCAGGCCGTTCGCGGGATCCCACGGGCCGTCGACCCGCAGGCCGTACCGGGCACCGACGCCGACGCCCTCCACGAGGCCGTGGAAGACGTGTCCTGTTCGCTCCGAGAGTTCGGTGCGCTGCTCGCCGTCGTCGCCGAAGACGCAGAAGTAGACGGCATCCGCTGTCTCGGAGTAGACGGCAACGCCCACCCCGCCCTCGACGAGGGTCACACCGAGCGGGTAGGGAAGCGATCGTGCGGGATTCATGGCCCCAGTATGCAGCGGTCGGATGACGCGTGTGTGACGAAGGGGGACCGCCGATCGGCACGAGATTGTCAAGCCCCCTGCCGGCGTCTCGGCGGCGGCCTTACGCTCGCTGGAACCAACAGGAAGTGATCTCATGACGGATGCAGACAACGACCGCGACGACGTTCAGCAGGGTCAGGCCTCCAACGCCGCCGACGCCGCTGACAACGCGCGGAACCAGGCTGAGAAGTCTGGGGGCCACGCGCCTGACACCGATGGGACGAAGACCGGAGCCGAGACCGGCGGCGGCGAGGACGTCGATGTGCACGGCGAGCCCGAGAACCCCGCGGGCTAGATCGTGAGCGGCACCGACAGCACGCGCCCGCCCCTGCCCGACGACCCCGAGGTGGCCAACGGCGCCAACCCCGGCTCCGATGCCGAGCCCGAGGCCGACATCGCGGTCGAGGAGGACACCATCGCGGCGACCGAGCCGGGCGGCGAGTCGGGCTAGATCCTCCTTTCCGGTTGGCGGTCGACCGTCTACCGTGATGGGCATGACGGAATCCGTTGCACCCTCGGATGACCTCGCCCGTGGCATTGAACGCCGCAAGCGCTGGGAAGCCTTCACCACCGTGCCGCTCGTGGTGCTCGGCGTCGGGTTCATCCTGTTCTACTCGATCTACGTTCTGGTGCCGGATGCAGCCCCGTGGCTGCGGACGGTCATCGGCGTCGAGCTGATCGCCACCTGGGCTGTCTTCGTCATCGACTACCTCGTTCGCCTGATGCTCACCCCTCGCACTCGGCGGTGGGCGTTCGTGCGGCGGAACCCGATCGACCTGCTCTCGACGGTCCTGCCGCTGTTCCGGGCGCTGCGCGTGCTCGCGCTGCTCCGTGAAGTGCCGTACTTCCGGAGGCACACCGGGGCGTCGATCCGGGCGGAGGTGATCACCTATGCGAGTGCCTTCACGGTCACGTTCGTCTATTTCATCGCTCTCGCCACCCTGCATGTCGAGCGGGATGCGCCGGGGGCGACGATTACCTCCTTCGGGGAGTCCGTGTGGTGGGCTTGCGTGACGCTGGCGACGGTTGGCTACGGCGATGCCTATCCGATCACTTTCATCGGGCGCTGTTACGCGGTGCTGCTCATGGTCGGCGGTGTCGCCATCGTGGGTACCGCATCCGCGATCGTCATCTCCTACCTGAGCGAGCGGATGGCGAAGTTGCACCCGCACCCGCAGCCGCACGCGCCGCTGCCCGACGCCGCGTCTCCCATGACCGGCGCGGATCCTGAAGCCAAGGCCGAGCCGTCGGAGGGTTCGGAGTTTCCCGGGCGCCAGGCTGCCGCCCAACGACTGGATGATGGCGTCAACCAGTTTAGAATCAAGGAGTGAGTACCAAGGAGACCGCGGCAGCCGGCGTCGACGAGGCGTGGACATCGTTCCAGCGTCTGCGCACGCAGCTCACTGGGCGCATCAACCGCGAGCTCACGCAGTCGACCGGACTCTCCGAGGCCGACTTCGACATCCTCTTCGCCCTCGACGAATCGGAGGACAAGTCGCTGCGTGCCCTCGCACTGCGGTGCGGTCTCGACTGGGAGAAGAGCCGGCTGTCGCACCAGCTGCGCCGCATGGAGTCGCGGGGTCTCGTGGCCAAGGAAGCCTGCATCGAGGACGCCCGCGGTACGACCATCGTGCTGACGGATGCCGGTCGCGCGGCCATCGATGCTGCACGCAGCTGCCACGCGGCGGCCGTGACCCGCTACTTCGGCGATGTGCTTTCAGGCGAGCAGCTGGCCGCGCTCAGCTCGATCTCCAGCGCAGTGCTGGAGCGGCTGGCGGAGGATGCGCCTGCTGTGGAGCACACCCGGTAGATCGGCTTCGCCCGCGCGCTGGTCTGGCTGCTCGCTGAGGCCCGGACGAAGTCCGCGGCCGAAGCGCAACAGGGACCGCGCCCCGTCATGGAGGCGCTTCGGGCGGTCGCTGCGCTCGGCCCTCAGCGAGCGGGATGGCGCTCGACCACATTGAAGTTGTCGCGGAACACGTTCTGGGGGTCGATCTCGGCCTTGAGCGATCGCAGTCGGGCGAGCGTCGCCGGTGGGAAGGCATCCGTCACCCTCTCCGGCCGCAGGTCGGTGTCGAAGCTCAGGTAGAGCCCGGTGAAGTGGTCGAGCAGCTGATCCCAGGCGGCGTCGACGCGCTCGCGGCTCGACCCGATGGCGACGACGGAGAAGTTCGCCGAGCGATGGGCGTAGGCGGTGGCATCCGGAGCGACATCACCCACGGCGCCTCCGGCCGCACGGATCTGGAAGAAGTGCACCGCCCCGCCGGAGATGAGCTCGGCCGCGGCCCCCGCGAAGTCCGCGTCGACGTGCTCGAGCAGTCCCGACCTCGAGGTGGGCTCTCCCTGGCCGTCGTGGGCGGCATCGCTCGCGTTGGCCATGACGCCCGCATAACTCGTGAGCACCACAGACTGGTCGATCAGCGGACCGAGGTCGACGAAGGGGTTCAGTCGGTCCATGATCACCTCGGGGTCTGGCGAGTCGACCATGGCGAAGACGATGGCCGTCGCGCCGCGCCCGCCGCGAGGCGGAGCGACGAGCACGAAGCTCGTGAGATCGCGCGGAGCATCCTCCACCAGCGCACCCCACCGCTCGAGGAAGCCGGCGGTGTCCGAGGCGTCGAAGGTGAGCTGGGCCCACCCCACGTCACCGACCTCGTCGACCTCGAACTCGAACGACGTGACGATGCCGAAGTTCGCACCAGCACCTCGCACCGCCCAGAACAGTTCGGCGTTCTCCTCGTCGCTGGCGCGCACGACCGAGCCGTCGGCGAGCACCATCTCGACGGCACGCAGGTGGTCGATCGTGAGGCCGTGCTCGCGCACCAGGAAGCCGATGCCACCGGCAGTGGCCAGCCCGCCGACGCCGACTCCGCCGTAGTCGCCGGAGCTCAGCGCCCAGCCGTGCTCGCCGAGGGCTGCGGCGACGTCCATCCAGCGGGCGCCGGGCTCGAGGCGCACGCGCCGGCTGGCGGCATCCGTCACCTCGATCGCATTCATCGCCGAGAGATCGATGACGATGCCGCCGTCGTTCGTCGACCGCCCGCTGATGCCGTGTCCGCCGCTGCGAACGGCGAGCGGAACCGATGGGTGGGCGCGGGCGAAGGCCACGGCGTCGACGACCTCTGCCGTCGAGCGCACGGGCAGCACGATCCCCGGCGATCCGCCGCGCATGTAGGTGGACCGCACGCGCGAGAACCTCGCGTCGCCCGGCTCGATGACGGATGCCGCGAGCGAGGCCGGAACGGAGCCGTAGTCGATGCCCTCCCGACGCTTCGAGAGCGCCGTGGTGCTGCGGACACGTGCGCCCGACGTCGAAGCACCGCCGCGCGACGACAGTTCTGCGTCTACGGCCTCGCGGAGCGCGGGCGCCACCTCTTCGGCGAAACGCTGCATCGTGCCGGAGTCGTCGCTGGCGAGGATGAAGGTGCCCACGCCGTCATCGAGAACGTAGGGCAGGAGCTCGTCGACCCACTGGGCGCTCGGTCCGTTGAGGAATCCGCCGTTCGAGGGCGTGAAGCGGCCCATGATGTTCACGAGGCGCCGGATCTCGCGTGGATCACGCCCGGCTCCGAGGGCCGCCTCGTCGATCGTCGCGTTGCCGCGGGCGAGGTCCCCGGGCTTGAGGTAGGCGAGCGATGGCAGCCAGCCGTCGCCCTTGCGGCCGATGAGGCGCAGCATCCGGGGCTTCAGTGCTCCGATCCAGAGCGGGATGTCGTGGGCGGGTGCCGGCCCCCGCTTGGCGCCGTCGAGGCTGTAGTAGTCGCCATCGAGGCGCAGCACGCCGCGGTCGTTCACGTCCCAGATGCCGCGGATCACGTCGATCGCCTCGCTGAGGGCGTCGACGGCCTGGCCGGGCGTGAGGCGTCGGCCGCCCATCGCCTCGATCGCGTCCCAGAAGCCCCCGGCTCCGAGAGCGAGTTCGAAGCGTCCACCCGAGAGGAGGTCGAGGCTCGCGGCAGCGCGGGCGGTGACGGCGGCCGGACGCAGCGGAACGTTGAGCACGTTCGGGGCGATGCGGATGCGCTCGGTCTGCGCCGCTACCCACGTCATCAGCGTCCACGTGTCGTGGAAGGCCGGCTGGTAGGGGTGGTCCTGGAAGGAGACGAGGTCGAAGCCGAACCGCTCGCTCAACTGCGCCCGGGTGACCGGACCGAGGGCGGGGTCGTGCGACGGGGTGATGAAGGTACCGAACTCGAGGGCGTGGCCGTAGTGCATGAGAAAGATGATACATCAACCAATTCGCACTCCGCTCGTTGAGGACCGGGCGCAGCCCGCGTCCGAAACGTCGCCAGGCGCCTCGTGCGCTTCGTGCGGTCGCTTCGCTCGGCCCTCGGCGAGCGGATGGGGGTGGCAGGTGGGAATGCTCGGAGAGCGTCGGGCCGCAGGGAATGCCTCGCCGGCCGCCCCGGTTGCCACGAGGAGTGCCCCATCCCTGACGAAAGGCCGCTGCATGCCCACCATCGGATCGTCCGACCTCGACATCTTCCCGCTCGCCCTCGGAGGCAACACCTTCGGCTGGACCTCGGACGCCGCGACGTCCTCCGCCGTGCTCGACGCGTTCACGGCCGGCGGCGGCAACTTCATCGACACGGCCGATGGCTACTCCTCCTGGGTTCCCGGCAACTCGGGTGGCGAGTCCGAGACGATCATCGGCGAGTGGATGCGCACCCGCGGCAACCGTGACGACGTCGTCATCGGCACGAAGGTGAGCCAGCACCCCGACTTCACCGGCCTGTCGTCGTTCAACGTGACAGCAGCATCCGAAGCCTCGCTCGCCCGTCTCGGCACCGACCACATCGACCTCTACTACGCGCACTTCGATGACGCCGACACCCCGCTCGAGGAGACCGTCGCCGCCTTCGATGCGCTCGTGACCGCAGGCAAGATCCGCTACGTGGGCGTGTCGAACTACTCGGCCGCGCGCGTGCAGGAGTGGATCGACATCGCCACCCGCGAGGGCTTCGCGCTGCCGGTCGCCCTGCAGCCGCACTACAACCTGGTGCACCGCGAGCCGTTCGAGAGCGAGCTGGCTCCCGTCGCAGCCGCACACGACCTGGGTGTTGTTCCGTACTTCTCGCTCGCCAGCGGTTTCCTCACCGGCAAGTACCGCACGGCGGCCGACCTCGAGGGCGCAGCGCGTGCCGGGGGAGCGGGCGGCTACCTCAACGAGAACGGGCTCGCCGTCATCAGCGCGCTCGACGAGGTCGCGGCAGCGCACGACGCCGGGCTCGCCACGACGGCCCTGGCCTGGCTGCTCGCCAAGCCCACGGTCGTGGCGCCTCTCGCCAGCGCCCGCACGGTGGAGCAGCTGCCCGAGCTGCTCGCCGTCGCCGAGCTCACGCTGACCGACGACGAGATCGCCGCGCTCGACGCCGCATCCGCCTCGCTCGCCGAGGCCGCGTAGGCGGTCGACTCAGTCCCCGCGGGCGGAACAGGCCAGATGCGCCGGAACAGGCCCGTCCGGCCTGTTTCGGCGCGATCACGCCGATCGGACTGTTCTCGCGCTCAGAGGCAGTCGCAACGGAGGCGTCAGCGTCAGTGCTCGTCGAGCTCGGCGCGAGCGGCCTCTGCCACAGAATCCGCGCGCTTCAGGGCAGCAACCGCCTTGTCGCGCTCGCCCTCCCGCGCCGTCAGGTCCTTCTCGGCTGCCGTGAGCTTCTTCGTCGCCAGACGCAGCCGCTCCTCGAGGTCATCGCGGTCGTGCTCGGCCTCGTCGCGGCGGCGCTCGGCCGTCGCGATCCTCCCCTCGGCGTCGTCGAGCGCACGGCGAGCGGATGCCGCAGCCTTGTCGGCCTCATTGGCCGCCTGTTCGCGCCGCTTCTTCTCGCGACGCACCGCGATGTCCTCGACGGGCCGCATCGGCTGCACCACCGGCGCAGGCCCGCCGGCCACAGCTCCGTCGAGGTCGACGGGGTCGAAGCCCACCGTCACCAACGCGCGCAGCAGGCGACCGGAGAGAACGGCATCCGTCGCTGCGGCATCCGCGATGCCGGCCGTCACCGTCTGCTCCACCTCGTCGAGCGTGGGCCGCCCGACGGAGGCACCGAGCTCCTCGGCCAGCGCGGCAGCCTCGCGTGCGAGCCCGGCCACGGCGGTGCGTCGAGTGCGGGTGAGGCGGGAGAGCTCAGGGCCGTCGCGGCGCTCCTGGGCATCGCGCAGCTCGTTGCCGAGGTCGAGCACCTCTCGCAGATCAGCTGCGCGATGGCGCACCAACTGGTTCACGAGCCAGGCCGCAGGTGTCGGTTTCTTGAGCGCACGGATGCTCTCCGACAGTGCGCGATCATCGCCCCGCACCGCCTGGGCCCGGCTGTTGCGCGCCGCCGTGAAGTCGCTCGGCGCGAGGGCGTAGAGCTCGTCGGCCGCGGCGACCAGCGCATCATCAGGCATGCGCCCATCTTCCCGCGTTCGGCGGTGGAGCGCTCGGTGAACCGGCGTCCAGCGGGGCTAGACGAGCTGGTCGACCCACGACCGCACCAGGGCGACGAAGGCGGGCTCGGCATCCGTCGCGTGCTGGTCGCTCGTGATCGTGACGACGAAGCGGTTGCGGTCGAGGCGCTTCGCGAGTCCGGTCGGGTCGTCGATGACGATCTCCGGATGCTCGGGCTTCGGCTTGGCGCCCGTGTGCAGGATCACCTGCACGGCGTTCGGGCGGCGCATGCTGAAGGTGGCGAAATCGTCGGCTGTGGCGAAATTCGGCGCCTTCCACTTGATCGACTCGACGACGGTGGGGGAGGCTCCGAGGATGGCGGCACGCAGGCGGAGGGCCGCATCCGTCAGCGGATGTTCGAGCTCATCGAACCAGAGGTCGACCTCGGAGCGGGCGTCGGGCTGCATGGAGCCAGTATGGCTGCTGCCCAGTGCCGCTGGCAGAAGACAGCGACGTCGTCGCCATCGAAGCCGGTGACGTCCAACATCCGGATTCCAGTGTCCGGTCCGTGGCAGGATGGCCTTCCGCCACCTCGAGGAGGATGCATGTCGGCTTTCCACCCGGATCTCGCCATCGCGCGCTACGTTCCGAAGTTCTCGTTCGGGCCGCGCCTGGCCCGCCTCATGCAGAAGGCGAAGCCGCGGGTTCCGGATGCTCCCGCCGACGTCGTGATCGAGAACGTGACCGTGCCGGGACCCGCGGGTGCCGGACCGGTGTCGCTGCGGGTGTACCGGCCGCGCTCGCTGAAGGGTGCCGCGCCGGCATTGTTCTGGATCCACGGGGGTGGCTTCATCAGCGGGTCACCGGAACAGGACGAGGCGTCGAGCATCGGGTTCGCCCGCTATCTGGGCATCACGGTGGTGGCCCTGCGCTATCGGCTGGCCCCGGGGCATCCCTCGCCGGCGGCGGTTGAAGATGCCTACGCGGGGCTGCGCTGGGTGATCTCGCACGCGGACGAGCGCGGAATCGACCCGTCGCGGATCGCGATCGGCGGAGCGAGTGCCGGGGGAGGATTGGCCGCCGGGCTCGTGCTGTATGCGCACGACAAGGGCGAAGTGGCGCCGGCGTTCCAGCTGCTCGTCTATCCGATGCTCGACGACCGCACGGTGCTGCGCACCGACATGGACACGCGCAACGTGCGCATCTGGTCGCCCGGGAGCAACCGCTTCGGATGGACCTCGTATCTCGGCGCCGAGCCCGGGTCGGATGGCGTCTCGCACTATGCAGCGCCCGCCCGCCGGGAGGACCTCGCCGGGTTGCCGCCGGCGTGGATCGGCGTGGGCACCCTCGACCTGTTCCACGACGAGGACCTGGCGTATGCCGCGCGGCTCGAGGAGAGCGGTGTGCCGTGCGAGGTCGTGACGATTCCCGGCGCTCCGCACGGCTTCGACGCCGTCTTCCGCAAGGCGAACGTGTCGCGCGAGTTCTGGCGGATGCAGGCTGAGGTGTTGAAGCGGGCGTTGTTCGCCGAGACGCCGCGCTGAGCGGGTGGTCGAGCGGGCCCTGGTGGGTGGCGCCAACGGATGGAGGCGGCATCCGGGGCATGATTGACCCGATGACGAAACCCGCACGCCTCAGCCCCGACGGACTCGCCTTCGTCACCGACCGCCACCTCGCCACGCTCTCGACGATCGCGCCAGACGGCAGCATCCACGTCGTCGCCGTCGGCTTCACCGTGGAGCAGCGCGACTCGGGCGAGCTCATCGCGCGCATCATCACCTCGGGTCCGTCCCAGAAGGTGCGCAACGTCGAGCGCGGCGTGATCGCCACCATCGGCCAGGTGGAGGGCCGACAGTGGCTCTCGCTCGCAGGCACGGCCGAGATCCTCCGCGATCCCGAGAGCGTGGCGGATGCCGTCGAGCGGTACTCCGCGCGTTATCGCCGGCCGCAGCCCAACCCCCTGCGTGTGGTCATCGCGATCACGGTCACCAAGTTGCTCGGATCGGCCAGCCTGCTCGAGAAGTAGGGCGCCTCACGCGCGGGCGTGGTCGACACCCCCGCGGTCGAGGCGGATTCAGGCACGTTCCACCGGCAGGAAGAGATTCGATCGGGCTCACTCACGAAGGCGCGACCCGCGAGCCGCCAACTCCTCACGGAGGATACGGATGGCTTTCGGCCCGACGCCATGGAGTGCCAGCAGCTCCGCAGCGGACACGCTCGACAACTGCTCGTAGCGGGTGAAACCGTTGGCGGCCAATTCTCGCCGGGCCACCTTCCCGAGCGACTGCGGGAACTCCGATTCTTCGTGTGACATGTCCACCTCCTCGCAGCCGGCGCCCGTGAAGCAGCGGCCGGCTGTCAGAACACCGTCGCGAGCGACTCCAACGCCTCGAACGGATCGCCCACGGGGATGAAGACGCTGCTGGTCACGCCCGCCGCTGCGAGCTCGGCCAGTCTCGCGCGCACCTGGTCCGTCGTGCCAGCGAGGGCCAGCTGCGGCACCCACTCGGCTGGCATTCGGTGGACGAAGTCTTCGCCCGACGCGGAGTCGGCTCGCAGGGCGGCGAACTCGGCAGCGAACGGCAGCGGCTCGATATGGGGCGCCCAGTCGGGCTCGCCGATCGCGGAGAGGCCGGGGCGGGCGGCGTCGATGGCGGCGGCGGCGTCCGGATGCACCGAGCCGATGTTGAAGGTCACGAGCCTGTGGGCGCCCGCGGCCGCGATGTGCCCGAGGGCGGCGCGCGCGTACTCGGGGCCTGCCGGTTCGGCGAGGATCGTGCCGTCCGCGGCGCGGCCCGAGACGGCGAGCGACTTGGGGCCGCGCACGCCCGCGAGCACGGGTGGGGCGGCATCTGGAGTCGACGACGGCTCGAGGGCGGTGTCTGCCAGCTTCACGTAGCGCGCCGAGTCTGCGGTGTCGATGCGCTGTCCGGCGAGCAGGCCGCGCACCGTCGTGAGGTACTCCTCGAGGAGGGTGAGCGGGCTGGCCGGCCAGGCGCCGAGCGACCGCATCCAGTGCGGCATCCCGTGCCCGATGCCCGCGATGAGACGCCCCGGGAACAGCTGTTCGAGCGTGGCGAGCTCCATGGCGGCGAAGGCGGCGTTGCGAGCGCCGGCCGGCAGGATGCCGATGCCCACGACGATGCGCGACGTCGAGGCGAGAACGGATGCGGCCTGCGCGATGCCGCCGCGGAAGCCCAGGTCTTCGACCACCCAGAGCTCGGCGAACCCGAGTTGCTCGGCTCGGCGGGCGTAGCGGATGACGTCGGCGGCCGGAAGGTCGCGGGGGAGCATGACGCCGACGGTGGCGCGCGGAGAATCGGTCACCTCGCCACGCTAGCAGCGCGGTCGTGCCGGTCAGCCCTCGGTGAAGGCCATGCGGAAGATGCCCCGCGCGCGCTCCGCGACGTGGGCGCGGTCGTCGGCATCCGTCTTCGCCAACAGGAAGGCGAGCATGCCGATGGCGAGCATCACGTCTTCGGTGGTGACCTGCTCGCGGATGCGGCCCGAGGCCCGATCGCGGATGACCAGGGCGTCGACCAGCGTCGTCATGCGGCTCGCAAGGTGCTCGGCGCGTTCGTCGTGGCGCGCAGCCGACGTGAGTTCGATGAGTGCCGTCGAGCTCATGGCCTGCTCGGCGATGCCGTCGAAGAGGTCGACGAGGGTGCTGCCGGATGCCGCGGCCAGGGCCTCGAGCTGGGCGATGTTGTCGTCGAACACGGCCACGCCGAGGGCGATCCGATCGGGGAAGTGTCGATAGAGGCTGCCCTGGCCCACCCCGGCACGGCGGGCGACGGCGCTGAGAGGTGCGTCGAGCCCGGACTCCGCGAAGACCTCGCGGGCGGCCTTGATCAGTGCGGCCCGATTGGCAGGTCCGGCGCTGGGTCCGCGGTTTGCTTTCGAATTCTCGGGCACAGGTGTTAGCGTACAACCGGACAACGTAGTCCGGTTCGGATCCACGGCCCGCACCCCCGCGCCTACCCGGCAGAACAGAAGGAAACATCAGCATGAGCACCCCCGCACCCCTCACCGGCGACTCCTCCATCAAGACCTGGCTCGAGCACCCCGTCGGCGGCCCCATCCTGCGGGAGATGCTCGCGCAGTCCGGACAGGATGCCGACGTTCTGAAGCCCGTGCACCGCCTGGCACTCAAGCGCCTCATGAAACTCAGCAAGGGACAGTTCTCGCAGGAAGCCGTCGACGCACTCGTGGCGCGCGCCGCTGCCGGAGACGTTCCCGCCGGGGCGACGGATGCTGCTCCTGCGGCGCGCGCCGGTGCTGCGGCATCCGTCACCACCGACACCGAGGAGGTCGTGCCCGTCGTCGAAGCTCCCGAGTGGATCGAGAAGGTGACCGGCGGACGCTTCGCCGGTCAGACCGTCATCGTCACCGGCGCCGGTTCCGGCATCGGTCGCGCCACCGCCTCCCGCGTCGCCCGTGAGGGTGGCCGCGTGATCGCCGTCGATATCTCGCAGGAGCGTCTCGACGAGTTCGCGGCCGACCACGCCGATGCCGAGATCGTCGTGGTGTCCGGTGACATCACCGATGACGAGGCCATCGCGGCCATCGTCGAGGCAGCGGGCGACCGCATCGACGGCCTGGCCAACATCGCCGGAATCATGGACGACATGACGCCAGTCGGCGAGGTCACCGACGCCGTGTGGGACCGCGTGTTCCACATCAACGTCACCGGAACGATGAAGCTCACCCGCGCGGTCATCCCCGCGATGCTCGCGCAGGCGAAGGGCTCGATCGTGAACACGGCGTCGGAGGCAGCCCTCCGCGGCTCGGCCGCAGGCGTCGCCTACACGGCGTCGAAGCACGCCGTGGCCGGCATCACCAAGTCGAGCGCGTTCATGTACGGCCCGAGCGGCATCCGCGTGAACGCCGTCGCCCCCGGTCCCACGATCACGAACATCGAGGCGTCATTCGCCTCTCCGCTCGGCGCATCACGCGTGCAGTTGGCGATGACCCTGTTGCCGGATGCCGCAGAGGCCGAGGCGCTCGCCGCCTCGATCACGTTCCTGCTCAGCGACGACGGCGTGAACGTCAACGGCGTCATCCTCCCGTCGGACGGCGGCTGGTCGGTCGCGTAGCGGTTGCAGGCGCTTCGGGCGGTCGCTGCGCACCGAGGGCTCACCCGCAGCTCGCGCAGAGTTCCCGCCGGATCCACTCCGCCGCGGAACCCTGCTCGAGAGCGCCGGTCCGGATGCCGCTCGTGAACGTGATCGCCGACTCGGTGAGGCGTCCGTCGGCCGAGTCGGGGGCGTCGCGCCCCGCGTGCACCGAGAGCCAGCGTGTCAGCGGTGCCCCGAGTCGCGCGCTCACAGCGACGAGCCCGGCGAAGTGCCGTGCCTGGCCGTCGGTGCCGTCATCGAGGTGTCGTCGGAAACCTCGCCCATGGAACACGTTGCGCCCGCCGAGCCCGGCGTCGATGAACCACAGTGGCCCTGTGCGCACCCCGCCGGCCACGGAGCCCAGCTCGACCAGGAAGCGTCGTGACGAGTGCCCTGCCGTCGCGAGCCGGTCCGCTGTCTCGGCGAGTGCGGCGCAGGCATCCATCCCTCCAGCCTAGGGAACTAGCGCCCCCTACTCCGCCGTGGCCGCCTTGCGTTCACGGAACGCGATCATGTTCATCCGGCTGCCGCAGCGCACGGTGCAGAAGCGCTTCGATCTGTTCCGTGACAGATCGAGGATGAGCCCGGTGCAGTTGTCGGCCTCGCAGACGCGCAGGCGCTGCATCTCGTCCATGCGGATGACGTCCATCAGCGCGACGGCCGCCTCGACCCGCATCCGCTCGCCCAGAGGGGCGTCGTTCGAGGTGGCGTGAAGGTGCCAGTCGATGTCGTCGTGCCTGGCGAGGTAGGGCAGAGCGTTGGCCTCACGGAGCATGCGGTTCACCTCGACCACGGCGTCGTCCCGGTCCAGGGTCCAGAGATGCCTGATCTGCGCTCGGGTGTCGAGCACGTCGAGGCGCTCGGCCTCGTCTCCGTCGATGCGTCCGGTGAACGGATACTGCTGCAGGAGTGCCGCCAATTCCTCGACGGTTCCGAGCTCCTCCAGGTCGCTGCGGGAGGCGCCGGCCGCGGTGTTCCCGAGCTCGACGGCGAACTCGAGCGCCACGACGGTGTCATGGGCAAACTGCATGTTGACTCCTAACGAGGGTCGGAGTAGCGTTATGGGCTAACAACAGTTTAGTCCTAACGCAGCGTCGATTCCGGCGGGGCGGGTGATCGACGGAGGCATCGTGAGAATATCGTCCACAGCATCCGGTCTGGCGATCGCCGTGCTCGCCGCGGCCTCCTTCGGCACCTCGGGCGTGCTCATGAAGCCGCTCCTGGAGGCCGGCTGGTCTCCGGCTGCTGCCGTCACCGCCCGGGCCATCGGCGGCGCGATCATCCTGCTGCCCATCACCCTGATGGCACTGCGCGGCCGCTGGAACGCACTCTGGCGTGCCCGTTGGCGCGTGCTCATCATGGGCGTCGTCGGTGTGGCCTCCACGCAGTTCTTCTACTTCGCTGCCATTCGCACGGTGCCGGTCTCGACGGCGATCCTCATCGAGCTGCTCGCGCCGCTCCTCCTGGTGGCGGTGGTCTGGGCGAGGACGCTCCGGATGCCGCGGCCCCTCGTGCTCGCGGGCTCGGGGCTGGCGATCGTCGGCCTCGTGATGGTCATCGGCCCCGGCTCCATCGGTGCGCCAGACCCGATCGGCCTGCTGTTCTCCGTGCTCGCCATGGTGGCCTGCGCCGTCTACTTCGTGATCGCCGCGCGCCCGAGCGACGGCCTGCCGCCTGTCGCCTTCGCCGGGGTCGGCCTGGTCATCGGCGCTCTCACCCTGAGCCTGCTCGCGCTCGTCGGCGTGCTCCCGTTCACAGCCACCTTCGGCGACCTGCCGTTGTTCGGCGCGGCGCTGCCGTGGTGGGTGCCACTCGTGTTCGTCGCAGTCGTGAGCACGGCGCTCGCGTACGTCGCTGGCATCACCGCAGCGGAGTCGCTCGGTTCGAGGTTGGCGTCGTTCGCCGGACTGCTCGAGGTGGTGTTCGCCGCACTCTTCGCGTGGATCCTGCTGGGCGAGCAACTCCAGCCGCTGCAGTTGCTGGGCGGCGCACTCATCCTCGGGGGCATCGCCGCGGTGAAGGCGGCGGAGCCTGCGGAGGGTCCGGTCGACCTGCCGCTCGCCGAGGCCCGGACGGAGTCCGCGGCCGAAGTTCCCGCTCGCTGAGGGCCGAGCGAAGCGACCGCCCGGCCCTCCCGCTCGCTGAGGGCCGAGCGAAGCGACCGCCCGGCCCTCCCGCTCGCTGAGGGCCGCGCGAAGCGACCGCCCGAAGCGCACACCTCCGGTGAGGCCGCGCCGCTGGGCCACGCATCGACCGCGCACTCCGTCCTTCCCTCAGCGAGCGAGGGGGGTCAGGCGCCCCGCACCGTCGCCGCGAACGCCGCGGCGCGCACGCGGAGTCCCAGCATCCGTTCCTCCCGCGCAGCCTCGACATCGAACCCGATGTAGGCGACGGGCGGCTTCTTGCGCACGTTCGTCGAGCACTCGAAATCGGCGCAGACGAGGGTGCCTGCGGTGTCGCCGTTGCGTCCGGCCGGGCCCGCGAGGCGTGCGCCGAAGAACACGACGTCGTTGGGCAGGGTCACGTCCTGGCACCACGAGCACTGCGCCCGCTTCTGCGGCGAGGCCTTGGCCTGCTGCAGCATCACGCCGACGAGCTCGGTGCCAGGGTCTCCGTCGGGCCCGCCGATGTCGGGCACCACGATGTAGGCCCGACGGGCGATCCTGCGGTCGCGCCAGCCGAGGAAGTCGAGGCGATCCCAATCGAGCTGGTCGAAATCGGCAGGCAGGGTGATGTCGGTGGTCTCCTTGCGCGAGGCGTTCACGAAGCTCGCACGGATGGTCTTCTCGCTGATGGGCAGCATGGTTCTTCTCCAGTGATGGGCTCGCGCGTCGACGTCTCAGTGACGGATGCGGCGGGCGGGGTTCGTTCGAGTGAGGGAGGGGTAGCGACTACCTGCCGCCGGCGGGTGAAGCGCCGACGACCTCCCGACGCCCCGAGGGCAGTGCGAACGAACCGGAGGAACTCATGCGGCCAGCCTACGCCCGGCCGGTGGGCGGATCCTGAGGGATCGGCTCGCAGACAGCGCGGGACGCTCTCGGAGCGGGTGCCGGCGGCGCGGATGCGGCAGGATCGGGAGCATGACGACCATCACCGTGCTGAGCGGCCACGGGGACTACGCCGACCCGTGGCATCCGTTCGCCGAGACCTCGCAGCGCCTTGCGGCAGTGCTGGCGCCTCTCGGCGAGGTGACCGTGCGCGATGACGTCGAGGTGGCGCTCGCCGGATTGACGGCGACGGACGCCCGTCCCGACCTGCTCGTGTTCAACATCAGCCGCAATGAGGGTGTCGAGTTCTCCGCTCCGTCCGAGTCTGCGCAGACCGGACTCCTCGCCCACCTCGCCGACGGGCGACCGCTGCTGGCCGTGCACTCGGCGTCGCGGGCCTTCGCCGACTGGCCGGCGTGGTCGGTGATGCTGGGCGGGCACTGGGAGGACGGACTCACGTTCCACCCGGATCGGGGAGCTGCGCACATCGTGCCGACGGCTCTGACTGGCGAGATCCTCGGCCAGGGCCGGCCGTTCGACACGGTGGACGAGCGCTACACGGCGCTCGTCCTCGAGCCGGGTGCGCAGACACTCGCGACGCACGAGCACGGCGGCTCCGAGCATCCGTTGGCCTGGTTGACCACCTTCGGCGATGCAGAGGTCATCTACAGCGCCCTCGGTCACGATGCCGAGGCCTATGCGTCAGCGGATGCCGCGGTCTTCCTCCGCGCTGCCGCCGCCTGGCTGCTGCGGGAGCAGGCACCGGTCACCCGGGCGGAGCGATCCCCACGCTGACAGGCCCGAGCACGACGTCGACCAGGCGTTCGGCCGTGCCCGGCGTGATCGGGGAGCGGCTGAGCATGCGCACGACGAGCGGACCCATGAGAGCCTCGCCGATCTCCTGCACCGGCGCATCGTCACGGATCTCGGATGCCGCGATGGCGGCCTCGAAGCGCTCCACGAGGGCCGACGTGGCGCCCATGCTCGCGTAGAGGCGCCGCCCCACGTCGGGGTTCTCGGCTGCTGCGGCGATGAGCGAGAGGATGAGCGACTCGCCGATCGGCTGGGCGACGAGCTCGAAGATCTCGTCGAGCCAGGTGACGAGGTCGGCGCGGATGTCGCCGGTGTTCGGCGGCCCCAGGCGGTTGGGCAGCAGCATCCCCTCGAGCAGGCAGTCAGCGACCAGTGCGCTCTTCGAGGGCCACCAACGGTAGATGGTCTGCTTGCCGACGCCGGCTTCGTGCGCCACTCCCTCGATGGTCAGGTGGTCGTAGCCGCGCGCTGCGAAGAGGCGTGCCGTCGCCTCGAGAATGGCGCGGCGGGCCGCCTCACTGCGGACGGCTCCGCGACGTTGCTCGGACATCCTCACATCGTATTCCCAATCAGCGAGACGAACCGTTGCGTATTATCAGCTGAGGCTTTCGAGAGGCGAACCAACACATGGCTGAACTCCTGTACCGCTTGGGCAAGTTCGCGGCACGTCGCGCGTGGACCGTGATCGTCGCGTGGGTTCTCGTGATCGTCGTCGCGGGCATCGGCTTCGCCGTCGGCTACAAGGGCCTCTCGTCGAGCTTCGACATCCCCGGAACGGCATCAGGAGCCGTCACCGACGAGCTGCAGGAGAAGCTGCCCGACTTCAGCGGCGCAGCGGGCACCGTGGTCTTCGAGACCACCGACGGCTCGGAATTCACCGACGAGCAGAAGACCGAGATCTCCGCTCTGGTGACGGATGCCGCGGACCTGCCCGACGTGGCGAAGGTCGTGGACCCCTTCGAGACCGAGACGGAGCGCGCCACCCAGGAGCAGCAGCTCGCAGACGGCCGCACCCAGATCGCCGACGGCAGCGCGCAGATCGAGGCAGGCCAGACGCAGCTCGACGCCGGACAGGCTCAGCTCGACGCCGGCCAGGCGCAGCTCGACGCCGCCCGCCAGCAGGCCGATGCGGCCGGCGCTCCCGCCGAGCAGATCGCAGCCCTCGACGCCCAGCAGGCGACTCTCGACGCCCAGCAGGCCGAACTCGACGCGCAGCAGGCGAAGGTCGACGGCTCGCGCGATGAGATCGAGGCGCAGACCACCAAGCTCGACAACGGCGCCACCCTCATGGAGCTGTCGAAGGACATCCGCGTCGTGTCGGAGGACGGCTCGACAGCCCTCGTGAACGTCGCGTTCACGGAGCCCCGCCTCGAGCTCTCCGAGGGCTCGAAGCAGGCCGTGATCGACCACTTCGAGTCTGAACCGATCGACGGCGTCGAGGTCTCGTTCTCCACGGACATCGCCCAGGGCACGCCCTCCATCGTCGGCATCGGCGAGATCGTCGGCGTCGTCTTCGCCGCCATCGTGCTGCTGGTCATGCTCGGCTCGGTCATCGCTGCGGCGCTACCGCTCGTGACCGCCATCGTCGGCGTCGCCATCGGCGCGCTCGGCTCCCTGGCGTTCTCGGGTGTCGTGCAGATGGCATCCGTCACCCCGGTTCTCGGCCTCATGCTCGGTCTTGCCGTGGGAATCGACTACTCGCTCTTCATCATCAACAGGCACCGCAAGCAGCTGCTGCAGGGTGCAGAACCACACGAGTCCGTCGGTCTCGCGAACGGCACCGCCGGTAACGCCGTCGTCTTCGCGGGCACGACGGTGATCGTCGCGCTGTTCGCCCTGAACATCACCGGTGTTCCGTTCCTCGGCCTCATGGGCACCGTCGGCGCCATCAGCGTGGCGATCGCCGTGCTCATCGCCACGAGCCTGACGCCCGCGATCCTCGGCCTGCTCGGCACCCGCATCCTGAACCGACGTGCCCGCGCCCGCATCGGCGAGGAGCACCATGAGGACACGAAGGCGAAGCCGATGAAGACCTGGCGAGCCGTCGTGACGGTGCTGGCCACGGCCGCGGCCCTGCTCACCATCGCCATCCCGGCGCTCTCGATGCGCGTCGGCCTGCCCGATGGCTCGTCGGAGCCCGTCGAGTCAGCGTCGTACCAGGCGTTCACCACGACGGAGGAGCAGTTCGGCGCCGGAGCCACCGGACCGCTGCTCGTCACAGCCCAGCTTCCTTCCGGCCTCGACGACGACCAGGTGTTGCAGGCGCAGGTCGACGTGGCCCAGAAGCTCGCCGACCAGGACGACGTGGTGGCCGTCGCCCCCATCGCCGTCTCGGACGACAACCGCCTCGCGGCGTTCCAGGTGGTGCCTGCGGAGGGCCCGAACAGCGTCTCGACCGAGGAGCTCGTGGTCGCCCTGCGCGAGCTCGAGCCGATCGACGACACCATCACGCTCGGCGTCGCCGGTCAGGCCGCCATCAACATCGACATCTCGGCGAACCTCGCCGCCGTGCTGCCGCTCTACCTCGGGGTCGTCGTGGGCCTCTCGCTGCTCATCATGATCCTGGTGTTCCGCTCGATCCTCGTGCCGCTCATCGCGACGGGCGGCTTCATCCTGTCGTTGTTCGCCACCTTCGGCGCGGTCGTGGCGGTCTTCCAGTGGGGGTGGGGGGCGGATGCTCTCGGCATCCACACCGGACCGATCCTGAGCTTCCTGCCGGTCATCCTCACCGGCATCCTGTTCGGGCTGGCGATGGACTACCAGCTGTTCCTGGCCTCCGGCATGCGCGAGGCCTACGTGCACGGTGCTCCTGCACGCCTGGCCGTCGCGCGCGGCTTCAGGGCCGGCCGGGCGGTCGTCACAGCCGCGGGCCTCATCATGGTCTCGGTTTTCGGAGGGTTCATATTCTCGGAGTCGACCATGATCCGCTCGATCGGCTTCGGTCTCGCCCTGGGCGTGCTCCTCGACGCCTTCGTCGTGCGGATGCTGCTGATGCCCGCCCTCATGCACCTGCTCGGGGAGTCCGCCTGGTGGCTGCCGCGTTGGCTCGACAAGATCCTGCCGAACGTCGACGTGGAGGGCGCGGCCCTCGAGCGTCGTCACCACCCGAGCTGACTCCGGCAGCTCACGTCGCAACTCGCCGCCACTCGGCGGGGTTCCGGTGGCTCGGCGGGGGTTCCTGCACCCGCCGGAGCACTCGAACCCCGCCGAGTCGGAGCGCATCCATTCCCCGCCAGCCCCAGCCTCAGCCTCAGCCGAGCCGGGTCGCCCGCACCACCACGTCGCGGAGAGCCACGGTGCCGTGGCCCGGCGCGTTCACGGTGCGATCCAGCTCCTCGGCGCTCTCGATATGCCAGGTCGCCGGGTCGAGCCGGTCCGTGATCACGGCCGCCGTCACCGTCGCCTCCTCCGGCGGGTGGTGTCCGTTCGCCGTGGTCGTCGACCCGTGCAGGTGCCCGACGATCAGCAGCGTGCCGCCGGGCGCGACCCACGTGCCGATGCGCGCGTAGAAGTCGAGCTGCGGGATGGTCGGGTGCGCGTAGTTCGTCGTGACGAGGTCGAACTGCACCGGCGGCTCCCACGTGGTGAGGTCGGCTTCGACCCAGGTCACGTTCCGGGTGACGGATGCCGCCTCCGCGCGAACCGCGGCCTGAGCCAGTGCGCTAGCGGAGATATCGGCGCCTGTCACGGTCCAGCCGTGCTCAGCGAGCCACACGGCCTCGGCACCGGTGCCGCAGCCGGCATCGAGGGCCATGCCAGCACTGAGCCCCGCCGTCCCGCGCGAGATGTACGGGTTGGGCGCGCTGGAAGGAGCGGCATCCGTCGCCGAAACCGAGACGGCATCGGGTCGCTCGTGCCAGTGCTGTTCCCAGTAGTCCCTGTCGAAGTCGTGGCTCATGGTCTCGATCGTGCGCTGCGGCCGCAACCCGCGCAACCTCGCTTGCCGAAGTGGCAAGGGGGCGGAAGGGTCAGTCAGAGACGACGGCCGGCTGGTCCGCCTGTTCCGCGACCGCCTTCTTCTCGCGTCGCTCGCTGCGGTCCTGGCGGATGCAGCTGATGAGGAGTACCAGCGTCAGTGCCCACACGATGGACTGGATCGCCACGGCTGCTGGAGCGGGGTCGGTGCCCGTTGCCGACTTGGTCGACAGGGAATCGCTCGAGACGTAGAGCGAGAAGTCAGTGAGGGCGTGCAGCGCCATGCCCACCCAGAGCCGGCCGGTGGCTCGGAAGACCCCGTAGTAGGCGGCGCCGCCGACGATGAGAACAGTCACTTGGAAGGCGATGAAGCCGACGGACAGTCCGGCGATGACGCTGCCCGTGACGTGCGCGAAACCGAAGAGCACCGAGGTCACGAGCAGGGTGACGGTCTCGCCATGATGCCCGCGCAGGCTCGTGCGCAGAATGCCGCGGAAGTACAGCTCCTCGCCGAAGCCCACCATCGCCGTGCTGATGGCAACGAGGAGCAACGTGAGCAGAGTGCGCTGGGTCCAGTCCACCTGCGTGAGCGTGACGAGCGGCTGAGCGAGCATCAGCACGGGGAAGGCGAGCATCCACCAGCGCCGCGGCCGCGCCTCGAACGCGGCAGGAGTGCGCCAGACGTCTCTCGTCCAGCCTGCGCGCCGCACGAACCACACGCCGGCGACGATCATCACGGCCAGCGGCAGGAAGTGCGAGAGAGCGAAGTCGAAGCCCTCGTCCCCGGTCGGGAACAACGCCACGAGAGCGTTGCCGATCACGGCGGCGAAGAGCACGTAGACGATCACCGCGACGAGCCCGATCCAGAAGCGCCGCGGAAGCTCGCGCGGCTCGGTGCTCGCGGCATCCGTCACGGCGCCGGTCTCGGCAGATGTCATGCAGATGCCTCGATCGGCGACAGGCGAGAGGTCACGGCGCACTCCAAGCGGGTTGATGAGAAGCGGATGGATGTCTCGAACCTACCGGTCGCTCGTGCCCCTCGCGCCTCGTTTCACCGACGGGTAGCGTCGGGCAGGACGGCGAGCGGAGGAGGGTCCATGATCGTCGGGTTGATCGTCGCGTGCGAGATCGGCTTCTGGGTCGCCGTCGTGTCGGGCCTCGTGGCCAGGTACGTCCTGAGGATGCCGCGACTGGGCCTCGTGCTGCTCGCTGCGGCTCCGGCCATCGACGTGGTGCTGCTCATCGCCACGGCCGTGCACCTGAAGAGCGGTGCAGAGGCGGAGTGGGCCCACGGCCTGGCGGCGTTGTACATCGGCTTCTCGGTCGCCTACGGACACCGCCTCATCGCCTGGGCCGACAGGCGCTTCGCCCAGCGCTTCGCCGGTGGCGAGCCTGCGCCGAAGCTCACGGGCACGGCGTACACCCGGAAGTGCTGGGCCGATGTGGCGCGCACAGTGCTGGGAGCGGGCATCGCTGCGGCCATCCTGTTCGGGCTCACCTGGTGGGTCGACGACCCGGGGCGCACTCTCGAGTTGCAGAGCTGGTACCCGATCCTCCTGCTCGTCGTCGGCATCGACACGGCCTGGGCGATCAGCTACACGCTGTGGCCGCGCAAAGCCGGCCCCGCGGCATCCGCCTCGCCTTCGGGCATGTGAGCGCCTGCTCGCATCTGCGCCCGACCGCGCCGGATGCCGCGCCCGCGCGTCCGGTGCGACTCGGCGATCTCCGAGCGGCCACAGGTGGTGACGCCCGCCTCAGATGCGGTCGTAGAGCGTGAACGGGTTCTCGATGGCCCGCACGATCGAGCCCAGGAAGCGCGCCGCGTAGCCGCCGTCGCAGACCCGGTGGTCGAACACGAGCGACAGCTGCACGATGCGCCGCGGAACGATCGCACCATCGACGACCCAGGGGCGCTCGATCATGCGACCGACGCCCAGGATGGCGACCTCGGGGTAATTGATGATGGCGGCGGATCCGTCGACGCCGAGGCTGCCGTAGTTGTTGAGCGTGAAGGTCGACCCGGTGAGTTCGGCTGGGGCGGCCGTGCCGGAGCGGGCGCTGTCGGCGAGGCGACGGATGTGCGTGTCGAGCTCAGCGATCGACTGGCGCTCGGCGTGCCGGAGCACGGGCACGAGCAGGCCGCGCGGAGTGTCGGCGGCGACGCCGAGGTTCACGCCGTCGTACTGCACCAGCTCCGTTCCGTCGTCGCTGAGCCGCCCGCAGAGCACGGGGTGCTCCGCCAGGGCGAGCAGCACGTACTTCGCCACGAACGCGGTGAGCGACGGCCTGGCGTTCCCCATCGACTGCCGCAGCTGCCAGAGCGCCGTCGCGTCGACGTCGACCCAGACCGTGGCCTCCGGGATCTCGGAGCGGCTGCGCGCGAGCTTCGCGGCGACGGTACGGCGCAGCGTCCCGAGCGGCTCGCGTCGCACGATCTCGAGGTCGTCCGGGCCGTCGTCAGCACCGTGGGCCGGCGCGACGTGGCCGGCGTCGAGCACGTCCGAGCGACGGATGATGCCGTCGGGCGCAGCGGGACGGATGGTGTGCAGGTCGATGCCGCGACTCCTGGCGAGGCTGCGCACGATCGGGGAGCGCACCGGAACGGGTCCGCTCGGTCGGTCGACGCTCTCGGTCGGAGGGATCGCGGGGGTCAGGGGGGTCGTCGCGCGTGGGGCTGTTTCGGCGGCTGGGGCTGACTGCGCCCGGCGGCGGGTGCGTCCCCGGGCATGGTGGTCTGTCGTCCCGTAGCCGATGAGAACGTTGCCCGATCCACCGCGCTCCTCGACGCGGTGGGCCTCGTGCTCTGATCCAGCGGGCGCGGATGCAGCCTCGGTCGCACCGGCATCCATGACCTCGAGGAACGGCGAACCCACGGCGAGAGTCTGGCCCTCCTCACCGTGCAGGGCTGCGACGGTGCCCGCGAACGGCGAGGGGACCTCGACGATGCTCTTGGCGGTCTCCACCTCGGCGATCGGCTGGTCGACTGCCACCTCGTCTCCGACGGCGACGATCCAGCGGACGAGCTCGGCCTCGGTCAGACCCTCGCCGAGGTCGGGCAGGCAGAAGACGCGCGTGGCCATCAGGCGTCCCAGTTGAGGGTGTCGACGGCGTCGAGCACGCGGTCGACGTCGGGAAGGTAGTACCGCTCGAGCTTCGGCGGCGCGAACGGGACGTCGAACCCCGTCACTCGGCGCACCGGCGCCTCGAGCCAGGAGAAGCACCGCTCCGACACCCGCGCGGCGATCTCCGACGAGACGCTCGCGAAGCCCGGAGCCTCGGCGATCACGACGGCGCGGCCGGTGGAGCGAACGGCCGCATCGACGGTGGCATCGTCATAGGGCGTGAGACTGCGCAGATCCACCACCTGGAGGCTGCGCCCTTCCTCCTCGGCGGCGTCGGCCGCGGCCAGGGCTATCGGCACCGAGGTCCCGTAGGCGATGAGGGTGGCGTCGGTTCCGGCACGGATCACGTGTGCGGCCCCGATCGGGACCTCCAGCGAGGTGTCGACCTCGCCCTTCGCCCAGTACAGCTTCTTGGGTTCGAGGAAGACCACCGGATCGGGACTGCGGATCGCGGAGCGCAGCAGGCTGTAGGCATCCTGTGGGGTGGCCGGGGCCACCACCAGCAGCCCGGGTGTGTGCACGTAGTAGGACTCCGAGGAATCGCAGTGGTGCTCGACCCCTCCGATGCCTCCGCCGTACGGGATGCGGATGACCACGGGCATTCGCACCCGGCCGCGCGTGCGGTTGCCCATCTTGGCCACGTGGCTGACGACCTGCTCGAAGGCCGGATAGGCGAAGGCGTCGAACTGCATCTCGACGACAGGACGCATCCCGTTCATCGCCATCCCGACCGCCATGCCCATGATGCCGGCCTCGGCGAGGGGGGTGTCGAAGCAGCGGCGCTCGCCGAAGCGCGCGGTGAGCCCGTCGGTCACGCGGAAGACGCCGCCGAGGGCGCCCACGTCCTCGCCGAACACGAGAACGCTGTCGTCGTCGGCCATGGCGTCGGCGAGAGCCCGGTTCACGGCAGCGGCCATCGTCATGGTCTCGCGGCTGGCGGATGCGGCCATCGGCCTGTCCTGGATCATCGTCATGCCCGCGCCTCCTGGCCGGTGCGCCCCAACTCGCCGTCGAGCAGCGCGGACTGCTCCTCGAGCTGGGGGGTGCGGGTCGCGTAGACGAAACGGAACAGGTCTTCCGGATCGAGTTGCGCGTCGGTGTTGAGGGCGTCGCGCAGGGTCGCGGCGATCTCGTCGGCAGCGGCGGTGAAGGCCGCTTCGGACTCGTCCGTGAGCAGCCCGTCCCGGCGGAGGTGGGTGCGCAGCCGGAGGAGCGGGTCGCGGTCGGCCCAGGCGCGCACCTCGGAACTGTCGCGGTAGCGGGTGTCGTCGTCGGCGTTGGTGTGGGCCTGCATCCTGTACGTGTGCGCCTCGACGAGCGTCGGCCCTCCGCCGGTGCGGGCACGATCCACTGCGGTCCCGAGCACGGCGAGGAGTGCGGCCAGGTCGTTGCCGTCCACCCGCTCGCCGGGCATCCCGTAGCCGATCGCCTTGTGTGCGAGCGATTCGGCTGCGCTCTGGCGGGAGAGCGGCACCGAGATGGCGAAGCCGTTGTTCTGCACGAAGAAGACCACCGGGAGGTGGAACACGGCCGCGAAGTTGAGCGCCTCGTGGAAGTCGCCCTCGCTGGTGGCCCCATCGCCGCACATGGCGAGGACGACGGTGTTCTCGCCCTTGAGGACTGCGGCGTGGGCGAAGCCGACGGCGTGGAGCAACTGCGTGGCGAGGGGCGTCGCCTGTGGGGCCACGTTGTGCACGTGCGGGTCGTAGCCGCCGTGCCAGTCCCCCTTCAGCATGAGCGTCGCCTCGGCCGGTTCCACGCCCTTCAGCAGCACGGCCACCGTGTCCCGGTAGGTCGGGAACAGCCAGTCGTCGGCATCGAGAACCCGTACTGCCGCGACCTGACAGGCCTCCTGGCCGTGGGAGGAGGGGTAGACCGCGAGGCGGCCCTGGCGCACCAACGCGTTGCACTGGTCGTTCACACGGCGTCCGATGACGAGCGAGCGGTAGCCGTCGACCAGATCGTCAGGCGCCGGCGTCGGGTAGTACGAGTCCGCGCTGTGGGCACCGGTCGCGTCGACCAGCTGCACAGGGGTCTCCCGAGGGAGGAAGTCGGTCATTCAGTCTCCGTTGACGTGATGGACGCTCTGTCGTTCAGGATGCGCTTTCCCCCCACAAGTCACAAGCCGAGCGAGTCACGCTGGACTTTCTGCTCTCAGAACCTCGATACTCGCTACGATCAGTCTGACGCCGACCCGCAGAACGAGGAGCCGTAGCCCATGGAGCTGGACGATCTGGACCACCGCATCCTGCAGGAACTGCGCAGGGACGGCCGGGCGTCGGTGAGTGCCATCGCGGCGACCACCCACATCTCTCGCGCGAACGCGTACGTCAGGGTCAACCGTCTGGTCGAGTCCAAGGTGATCCAGGGGTTCGGCGCCCGGGTCGACCCGGTGCTCTCCGGGCAGCACTCCTCGGCGTACGTCACCCTCACTCTCGACCAGACGGCCTGGCAGGATACTCGCGAGCGGCTGTCGCAGATCGCCGAAGTCGAACACATCGCCCTGGTCGGCGGCGACTTCGACGCCATACTGCTGGTGCGTGCTCGCAACAACGGCGACCTCCGGCGCGTCGTCCTCGAGGAGCTGCAGGCCATCCCGGGGGTGCGCTCGACCAAGACGGCGCTCATCTTCGAGGACTTCGACGCGATCTGAGCGGGTCGGAGCGCTGCTCGTTTCACCCGGTCGTGATCCGGGCCGCACAGCGGTGACCCATCGCGCCGGCTCATGCCGTCATATACTGTCTGAACGATCGGTCACTAAATAGTGAGACGATCCGATCACCGCGACGCAACGAAGCCGACACCGATGGGAGCGAGCATGCCCGAGGCCCTTCTCGTCGTGGAGCTGCTGCCGTGAGCGTCGCCGTCGAATACCTCGAGGACCGCGTCGTGGCCACGCTCGACCGGCCGGAGCGTCGCAATGCGATCGGCCAGGACACCATCGACGCACTGCACACTCTCTGCGCCGAACTGGAGCGGCATCCGCGCGTCCTGATCATCTCGGGCGCCGGCGGCGTGTTCGCCTCGGGCGCGGACATCGCCGAACTGCGCGAGCGGCGAGCTGCCGATGCCCGTGCCGGCATCAACGCCCACGCCTTCATCCGCATCGCCAGGCTCGACCTCCCGGTCATCGCGGCCGTCGACGGCTACGCGCTCGGCGGCGGGGCCGAACTCGCCTACGCCGCCGACGTGCGCATTGCCTCGACGACGGCGCGGTTCGGCAATCCCGAGACCGGGCTCGGCATCATCGCCGCCGCCGGGGCCTCCTGGCGGCTGCCCGAGATCGTCGGGCAGGCCCGGGCGAGCGAGCTTCTGCTCACCGGCCGCATCATCGATGCCCCCGAGGCGCTCGCGATCGGCCTGGTCTCGTCATTGCACGACCCGGCTGACCTGCTCGGGGCCGCACACGCCATCGCCGACAGCATCTCCGCGCACGACCGCGCCGCCACCATCGCGATGAAGCGCGCCATCGCCGCGCCCCGTGACGGTCATCCCGAGATCGACCTCGAGTTGCAGGCCGTGCTCTTCGAGAGCCCGGAGAAGGAGCGCCGCATGACGGACTTCCTCGAGCGGCGCAAGCGATGAGCGCCACCCCGGGCCTCCCCGGCGTCGTCGGCGTGCTCGGCGGCGGGCGCATGGGTGCCGGCATCGCCCATGCCTTCGTGCTGGCCGGATGCCGCGTCGTCGTGGTCGAGCGCGACGACGCCGCGGCCGAGGCCGCTGCCGACCGCATCCTCGCCTCCCTCGACGCGAGCGTGGCGCGCGGCGTGACGACGTCACCGCTGCCCATGCTGGCGGCTGCAGTCAGCTCCACGACCGATGCCGCGGCCTTCGCCGATGCCGGCCTCGTGATCGAAGCCGTGCCGGAGGACTTCGACCTGAAGCGCACGGCGCTCCGTCGCGTCGAGACCGTGGTCGCGCCCGGCGCCGCCATCGCGAGCAACACCTCGTCCATCTCGATCGACGCGCTCGCCGACGAGCTCGAACGCCCCGCACGCTTCATCGGACTGCACTTCTTCAATCCGGTGCCGGCGTCGAGGCTGGTCGAGATCGTGGTCGGAACGGCCACGGATGCCGCCCTCGCCTCCCGCGCCGTCGACTGGGTGGGCGCGCTCGGAAAGTCCGCGGTCACGGTGCGCGACGCCCCGGGCTTCGCGTCGTCGCGTCTCGGTGTCGCGCTCGGCCTCGAGGCGATCCGCCTGCTCGAGGACGGCGTTGCGTCGGCCGCCGACATCGACGCCGCGATGACCCTCGGGTACCGGCATCCGGTCGGCCCGCTCGAGACCACCGACCTCGTCGGACTCGACGTGCGGCTCGGGATCGCCGAATACCTGCATGGCCAGCTCGGACCTCGCTTCGAACCGCCCGCGCTGCTGCGCCGCCTCGTCGCAGAGGGCAAGCTCGGCCGAAAGACCGGCGAGGGCTTCTACGCCTGGACCGACGGAGAGAAGGAGATCCGATGACCGCCATCCTGCCGAGTTTCGTGAATGGAGCGTGGTGGACGCCCGCCAGCGCCGACGGAGCGACGGCGGTACGCGACGCGTCGACAGGGGAGACTGTCACGCAGGTCTCGACCGCTGGGCTCGACCTCGCGGCCGCTCTCGAGTACGCCCGCACCACCGGGCAGACCGGCTTGGGTGCGCTCACCTTCCACCAGCGCGCCGTGCTGCTCAAGCAGATGGCGCTCGCCCTCACCGAGCGGAAGGCCGAGCTCTACGAGATCTCGGCGCGCACCGGCGCGACGAAGGCCGACTCCTGGGTCGACATCGACGGCGGCATCGGGGTGCTCTTCACCTACTCGTCGAAGGGTCGTCGCGAGCTGCCGAATACGCAGGTCTACGTCGATGGCGCCGTCGAGCAGCTCTCGAAGGACGGCTCGTTCCTCGGGCGGCACATCTACACCCGCCTGCCCGGCGTCGCCGTGCAGATCAACGCGTTCAACTTCCCGGTGTGGGGTTCGCTCGAGAAGTTCGCTCCGGCGTTCCTCGCCGGCGTACCGTCGCTGGTGAAGCCCGCCACGCCGACCGGGTACCTCGCGGAGGCGTTCGTCCGCATCCTCGACGAGTCGGGCCTGCTGCCCGCCGGGTCGCTGCAGCTCGTCTCCGGCAGCGTTCCCGACCTGTTCGATCACCTGCGACTCGGAGACCTCGTCGCATTCACGGGCAGCGCGTCGACCGCTGAACGCCTGCGCTCCCACGACTCGGTGCAGACCGGCGGGGTGCGGTTCACGAGTGAGACCGACTCCATCAACGCCTCCATCCTCGGAACGGATGCCGGTGCCGGCACGCCCGAGTTCGACGCCTACGTGCGCCAGCTCGTCTCGGAGCTGACCGCGAAGGCCGGACAGAAGTGCACCGCCATCCGCCGGGCGATCGTGCCTGCGGCATCCGTCGATGCGGTGATCGATGCCGTGCGCTCTCGCATCGTCGAGCGCGTCGTCGTCGGCGATCCGCGCACCGGTGGCGTGACAATGGGCCCGCTCGCCTCGCTCGAGCAGCGCGATGAGGTGCTGCGACAGGTCGGGCGCCTCGTCGAGGCCGGCGGCGAGCTGGTGATCGGCACCGGTGCGGCCGACCCGGGACCCGGAGCGTTCGTCTCCCCGATGCTGCTGCGCTTCGAGGACACGACGGATGACGCCGTCCACTCGATCGAGGCCTTCGGGCCGGTGTCGTCGATCATCGGCTACGAGAGCCTCGACGAGGCGGCCCAGCTGGTGGCGCGCGGGGGTGGATCGCTGGTGACGAGCATCGCCACCCACGACACGGCCATCGCCGCCGAGCTGGCCGGGCGCATCTCCGCCTTCAACGGGCGCGTGCTGCTGCTCGACCGCGACGACGCGCGGTCTTCGACCGGGCACGGTTCCCCGCTTCCCCAACTCGTGCACGGTGGACCGGGACGAGCAGGCGGTGGGGAGGAGCTCGGCGGAATCCGCGCGGTGCTGCACCACATGCAGCGCACGGCCGTCCAGGGTTCTCCCGAGATGCTGACCGCGCTGACGGGCATCTGGCATGCTGGGGCCGCGTCACGGTCGGGCGGGCGGCATCCGTTCCGGAAGAGCCTGGCCGAGCTCGTCATCGGCGACCAGGTGGTGTCGGGCTCGCGCGTGGTGAGCCTCGACGATATCGAGACCTTCGCCCGATTCACCGGCGACACCTTCTACGCCCACATGGACGAGGAGGCCGCGGCGGCCAACCCCTTCTTCCCCGGGCGCGTCGCCCATGGGTACCTGCTCGTGTCGTGGGCGGCCGGCCTCTTCGTCGACCCCGAGCCCGGTCCCGTGCTCGCCAACTCCGGGTTGGAGAACCTGCGCTTCGTCACGCCGGTATCGCCGGGTGACTCGATCCGCGTCGAGCTCACCGCCAAGCAGATCACCCCGCGCGAGACCGACGACTACGGAGAGGTTCGCTGGGACGCCGTGCTGCGCAACCAGGACGACGAGCTGGTCGCCAGTTACGACGTGCTGACCCTCGTCGCCAAGGAGCCGGTCGCGGCCTAGTGGTCGGATGCCGCCTCGCCGACGGATGCGTGTGCCGACAGGTCTGCGGCCACGGACCAGGCGATGTCGGCGGATGCGTCCGGTCGGCGGTGTTCAGGCGCGCTGGCGCAGACCGTCGAGTGCGACCGCCACGACGTCGGACGCGAGCTGGTCGGCATCCTCGGGCCCGCCAGGGCGATACCACTCGACGATCGAGTTGATCATCCCGAACAGCAGGCGCTCGACGACCCGCACGTCGATGTCGGCGCGCAGTGAGCCCTCATCGCGTGCCCTGCCCACGAGCTCGGTCACTGATCGGTCGAAGGCGCGCCTGCGGGCCAACGCTCGCCGCTCCACGTCGGTGTTCCCGCGCACGCGCAACAGCAGCGTGACGAAGGGGAGCTCATCGACGAGCACGTGCACGGCGCCGCGGAGCACGAGCTCGAGGCGATCCGCCGCGCTGGTCGCCGCGGCATCCGCGGAGACGAGCACCCCTTCCAGGGCGCTGAGCGCGCGGTCCAGTGCGGTCTCCAGGAGGGCGTCCTTCGACGAGAAGTGGTGGTAGATCGCCGACTTCGAGATGCCGAGGCGCTCGGCCAGTACCGCGATGGACGTCGCGTCGTAGCCGTATTCGTTGAACGCGGCGACGGCGACGTCGAGCACGGCCGCCTGGTCGTAACCGGGGCGTCCGCGGCGGGCGGCTGCGGGCCGGCTCTCGGTGTCGCTCGTCATCACGTTCCAGTGTGGCACGTGGTGACCGAACGGTCGGTCACCACTGTGTCGCTGGTGCTCTCAGCCTGCTTCGGGTCCGTCGGCGTCGGCGGCGGTTCCGGTGCCGGTTCGGCGGGTCGATATCGACCGCCCTCTGAACTCTGCGACGGCCGTGCCGTCGTCTGCCACGACGGAGACGTCGTACAGCCCGGTGCGGCCCGTCCGCACGAGGCGCCGAGCGGTGGCGATGAGCGTCTGGCCCGCTCGGGTCGACGCCAGGAAGGTGATGTCGGCGCCGGCCGCCACCGTGACCGATTCGTCTTCATTGCAGGCGATGGCGAAGGCGGTGTCGGCGAGGGCGAACACCAGTCCGCCGTGGGTGATGCCGAATCCGTTGGTCATGTCGTCGCGCACGAGCATCGAGACCACGGCCAGACCTGGCTCATCGCGCTGCACGACCATGCCGAGCGCGGCCGAGGCGCGATCACGCTCCATCATCACCCGGGAAGGCGGTGCGCCGGCATCCGTCATGGCTCTCCTCGTCGTGCTGGGCCGATTGCCGACCGCGGGAAACGATTATATACTAACTGAACGATCGGTAAGTAAAGCCGATCTTGATCGAGGAGTCGACGATGACCAGCCCCGCAGACCTCGCCGTGGCGAGCGACCCGACGCCGGAGGAAGCGCAGTTCGGAGCCATCATCGCGGCCGACGGACGTATCGAGCCGCGCGATTGGATGCCCGATGCCTATCGCAGGACGCTCGTGCGCCAGATCTCCCAGCACGCCCACTCCGAGATCATCGGGATGCAGCCCGAGGCGAACTGGATCACCCGGGCGCCCAGCCTGAAGCGGAAGGCCATCCTGATGGCCAAGGTGCAGGACGAGGCCGGACACGGGCTCTACCTCTACTCGGCAGCCCAGACTCTGGGCACGACGCGCGACGACATGATGAACGCGCTCATCGCCGGAAAGGCGCGGTATTCGTCGATCTTCAACTATCCGACACCCACCTGGGCGGACATGGGCGCGATCGGATGGCTCGTCGACGGTGCCGCTATCTGCAACCAGGTGCCGCTCTGCCGGGCGTCGTACGGACCGTACGGCCGCGCCATGGTGCGCATCTGCAAGGAGGAGTCCTTCCACCAGCGGCAGGGCTTCGAGATCCTGCTCGAACTCATGCGGGGAACGCCGGCCCAGCAACGCATGGCCCAAGACGCAGTCGACCGGTGGTACTGGCCGTCCCTGCAGATGTTCGGCCCGCCCGACGACCAGTCGCCGAACTCGGCGCAGTCGATGGAGTGGAACATCAAGCGCTTCACGAACGACGAACTACGGCAGCGCTTCGTCGGCATGCTGGTGCCTCAGGCCGAGGTCCTCGGTGTCACGCTGCCCGATCCTGAACTGCGATTCGACGAGGCGAGCGGCCGGTACGTCATGAGCGAAATCGACTGGACCGAGTTCAACGAGGTGCTCGCCGGACGGGGTCCGATGAACGCCGAGCGCCTGAAGCGCCGACGCGATGCCCACGAGGACGGCGCCTGGGTGCGCGAGGCCGCCGCTGCATACGCCACCAAGCGCGCGGCGGAGCGGAGGGCCGCCGCATGAGCACCCCCGGCCAGTCTCCGGCCGAGCCCTGGCCGCTGTGGGAGGTCTTCGTGCGCGCCGGCCGAGGTCTCAGCCATGTGCACGTCGGCTCGCTGCACGCTCCAGACGCCGAGATGGCCGTCCGCAATGCCCGAGACGTCTACACCCGCCGCAACGAGGGGGTGTCGGTCTGGGTGGTTCCGGCCGACGCGATCACGACGAGTGACCCCGACGCGAAGGGTGCCTGGTTCGAGAGCCCGGCCGGCAAGAACTATCGTCACGCCAGCTACTACACCGCCAGCGAGGGGGTGAAGCACCTGTGAGCTCACCGGATGCCGAGTCCGCCCATGGCGCCGTCTCCGTCGACGAGATCACCCTGTCGGCCGAGCTGGCCGGTGAAACCGATGCCGTCGCATCCGTCGACGTCGCGGAGTACGCACTCTGGCTCGGGGACGACGCGCTCGTGCTCGCCCAGCAGCTCGGCTGGTGGATCTCCCGCGCTCCGGAGCTCGAGGAGGACGTGGCGCTCGGCAACATCGGGCTCGACCTCGTCGGCCACGCGCGTTCCCTGCTGCGCTACGCTGGCACCGCGACCCGCCGCAGCGAGGACGACCTCGCCTATTGGCGCGACGAGCCGGAGTTCCGGAGTGCCTGGCTGTTCGAGCAGCCCAATGGTGACTTCGCCCACACCATCGGCCGACAGCTCATCGCCTCGGTCTACCTCGTCGAGCTGTACTCGCGGCTGTGCGCGTCCCGGGATGCGACCCTCGCCGCCATCGCGGCGAAGGCGGTCAAGGAGGTCGACTACCACCGTGACCACGCCACGCAGTGGACTCTCCGTCTCGCCCTCGGCACCGAGGAGTCCCGCCGCCGCATGACACTCGCCCTCGCCGACCTCTGGCCGTACGTCGACGAGCTCTTCGTCGATGAGCCGCTGGTCGATCGGCTCGAGGGCGTGGCCGTGCGGCCGTCGACCATGCGGCCGGCATTCGATGCCGTCATCGACTCCGTGCTGGGAGAGGCCGACCTCGTGCGGCCCGCCGGATTCATCGCCGCTGGCGGCGGCCGTACGGGCAGGCACTTCTCCACACTCGGCTACATCCTGGCTGAGATGCAGGTGCTCGCGAGGCAGCATCCGGGGGCATCATGGTGACCCGAGCCTGGGCTGTCGCCGCGACGATCGTCGACCCCGAGATCCCCGTGCTGACCATCGAGGACCTCGGTATCCTGCGGGCCGTCGACGAGGACGGCTCTGCGGTGCGCGTGCGCATCACGCCCACCTACAGCGGCTGCCCTGCCGTCGAGGCCATCCGGGACGACGTGACAGATGCGCTCCGCGCGTCGGGCTATGACGAGGTGACCGTCGAGCTCGTGCTCGCGCCGGCGTGGACCACCGACTGGATGAGCGAGACGGGGAAGCAGAAGCTGCGGCGGTACGGGATCGCCGCACCCAGCGGCCTCGCGGTGGCGCGCCCCTCCGGGCCGGTGCGTCTCGCGCTGGCGGTGAAGTGCCCGCGCTGCGATTCGCTCGACACCCGGGAGATCGCGCGCTTCGGCTCGACCTCGTGCAAGGCGCTGTACGAGTGCCGCGCTTGCCTGGAACCGTTCGACTACTTCAAGGTGCTGTGATGGCGGCCAGGAACCTGGGCGCAACCGCAACCGCAACCGCAACCGCGACCGCGACCGCAACCGCGACCGCTGCCTCGACTGCTGCCGGTACGGCGGCATCCGTACCGGGCCGTCGGCGTGCGCGCTTCCACGAACTCGAGGTCGCGGCCGTGCGGCCGCTCACCGCCGACAGCGTCGAGGTCACGTTCGCCGTGCCCGACGGGCTGATCGGCGAGTACGACTACCTGCCCGGTCAACACGTCGCCCTGCGCGCCACCATCGACGGGCATGAGCTTCGCCGCAGCTACTCGATCTGCCGGCCGCCGCGCCGCGCCGCCGACGTGGGGAGCATCTCGGTCGCGATCAAGCGCGACCTCGGCGGCCGATTCTCGAGCTGGGCGAACAGTGAGCTGCACGCAGGGGACCGCATCGACGTGATGAGTCCGCAGGGGACTTTCACCACCTCCCTCGCGGACTTCGACGGTCGGCACATCGTGGGCATCGCGGCCGGCTCGGGCATCACGCCGCTCATGTCGCTCGCCCAGACCGTGCTCGCGGCATCCGACACCGCGCGATTCACCCTCGTCTACACGAACCGATCGAGCCTCGACGTCATGTTCCTCGACGAGCTCGGCGACCTCAAGGACCGGTATCCCTCCCGGCTCGCCCTGCACCACGTGCTCTCGCGGGAGCAGCGCACCGCGCCCCTACTGTCCGGTCGTATCGACGAGGGCAAGCTGCGCCGGATGCTCGACGTGCTCATCCCGCCGCCGACCGTCGACGAGTGGTTCCTGTGCGGTCCGTTCGAGCTTGTGCAACTCTGCCGAGACACCCTGGAGAGCGTCGGAGTCGAGCGCTCCCACATTCGCTTCGAGCTGTTCACGACCGGAGAGGACGACCGGCCGACCGGCGAGCATGGCCGCCCCGTGGTCGTACGCGCCGGTGACGAGGTGGTGCGGATCGAGTTCTCCCTCGACGGTCAGTCCACGACGGTCGAGAGTCCGGTGGGCGCCCACGAGTCGATCCTGAACGCAGCCCTCCGCGTCAGGCCCGATGTCCCCTTCGCCTGCGCGGGTGGGGTCTGCGGCACCTGCCGTGCCCGCATCCTCGAGGGCAGCGTGCAGATGACGGAGAACTACGCTCTCGAACCCGATGAGCTCGAGCGCGGTTACATCCTGACCTGCCAGTCCCATCCCACGACAGAGCACGTGCTCGTCGATTACGACGTCTAGGAGTCGACCCATGATCGAGCTGAGCATCGTCGACGGCGTGGCCGAAGTCGTGCTGAATGCCCCGACCCGCCTGAATGCTCTCGACCCTGCGGCGCTCGCCGAGTTGCTCGAGGCCTACATCGAGGCCGAGCGATCCGGCGTGCAGGCCCTCGTGCTGCGCGGAGAGGGCCGCGCGTTCTGCGCCGGCCGTGACATCGCGAACGTCGACCCGGCCACCGACGACGTGCTGGGCTACCTCGGCGACCTCGTCACGCCGTTGCTGGAACGGATGAGCCGGTTCCCGGCGCCCACCTTCGCCAGCGCGCACGGTGCGTGCCTCGGCGTCGGCCTGGGCCTGCTCATCGCCACCGACGTCGTCTACGTGGCGGAGTCGGCGAAGATCGGCTCACCGTTCGCCGCTCTCGGCGCGACCCTCGACTCGGGTGGGCATGCCCTGTTCTTCGAGCGGCTCGGAGCCCACAAGACCCTCGACCTCATCTACACCGGGCGTCTCATGAGCGGCACGGAGGCTGTCACGTCGGGACTCTTCTCGCAGGTGCTGCCGGATGACCAGGTGCTCGAGTCGACCCGCGCAGCCGCCCGAGGAGCGGCATCCGGGGCCACCCAGGCGTTCCTCGAGAGCAAGCGCCTGATCGCCGGCCTGCGCGACGAGCGCCTGGGGCTGTGGCGCTCGATGGACGCCGAGAACCGCGCGCAGGCCGCCCTCTGCTCCACGGCGGACTACCGGGAGGGGTTCGCCGCCTTCCGCGAGAAGCGCGCGCCGATCTTCACCGGGCGCGGCTGACTCCCGCCTCGGCGGGAGTCACTGCACGACGTGCTCGACGCCCTGACCGACGTCGATGACCACGCCCACGAAGGAGGGTACGACACCGGACATCGCCGTCTGCAGGTCGTCGAGCGGCGGCACGGAGCCGTCGTCGGTCGTGACGTCGAGCGTTGCCGTGAGACCGCTCCACTCGACCGCGTAGGTGCGCGCACCCTCCTCGCCGTCGAGCCAGGCCTGCGTAGTCTGCTGGATGGCGACCGACCAGCGGGCGATCTCGATCGAGGCGACCGAGTTGGCCGCCAGCGGTATCGCGATGATCGCGGTGAGTACGGCGACGACGGTGTAAGCCCGTCGACGGTTCGCGTCCGGCGACGATCCAGGCTCGCGGGCGTAGCCGGCCACGGTGAAGACGATGCTGCTGGCGATGACGAGGGCTACGACATTGGACAGGAAGAGGAGCAGGGCGCCCAGAGCGTCCTCCCACAGTCCCTGCCCGACGCACACGCCGACGACTCCGAGGGGAGGCACGAGCGAGATCGCGATGGCCACGCCGGGAAGGATGGCGCTCAGGTCCTTCCTGCACATCGCGAACCCGCCGGCCAGGCCGGTGGCCAGCGCCGCGACCAGGTCCATCAGGCTGGGAGACGTGCGTCCGACGACCTGGGAGTTGGCGGCGAGGCTCTCCGGCGTGGCCACGAAGGCCGCGAAGACCAGGCCGAGCAGGACGACGATCACCAGGCCCGCGAGCACCCACGCGATCGATCGGACGACGAGCCCCATGTGCCCGGTGACGATGCCGAGCCCGATGCCGAGGATCGGGGTGCCGAGGGGCGCGATGATCATCGCGCCGATCACCGTGGCCGTCGAATCGGTCAGGATACCGGCGATCGCGATCGTCCCGGCGAGGATCAGCATGATGAGGAAGCCGCCGCGCTTGCTCACCCTGTCGCCGCTGTCGAGATCGAGGGCGTCGGTCAGGTATTCGACCGGCTGGCGCTTCGACGTCGGGATGAGGACATCGACGAGACGAGACATGACGGCTCCATTCGAGCAGCGATGCGTCCATGCTGGCACGAGCGGCCAGCGGGCGGCAGGCCCATCAGGTCGGGATGCAGGTCGCGGATCCGCCCGAGGGAAAGTTCGTCAGACGGTCAGATGGAGCGGATGACGGGAATCGAACCCGCGCTATCAGCTTGGGAAGCTGAAGTTCTGCCATTGAACTACATCCGCGTTACGGCCATGAAGCCGTGCGAGAAATACTAGCAACCGCGCCGTTAGGCTGACGACGTGCTTCTCTCCGACCGTGACATCAAGGCCGATCTCGCCGCCGATCGCATCAATCTCGAGCCCTACGACGAGGCGATGGTGCAGCCGTCGTCGATCGACGTGCGGCTCGACCGCTTCTTCAGGCTGTTCGACAACCACAAGTATCCGTTCATCGATCCGGCGGAAGACCAGCCCGAGCTCACGCACCTCATCGAGGTCGCTCCCGACGAGCCGTTCATCCTGCACCCCGGTGAGTTCGTGCTCGGCAGCACGTACGAGGCCGTCACCCTGCCCGACGACATCGCCGCGCGCCTCGAGGGCAAGTCGTCCCTCGGCCGCCTCGGCCTGCTGACGCACTCGACCGCGGGCTTCATCGACCCCGGATTCTCGGGCCACGTCACCCTCGAGCTCTCGAACGTGGCGACCCTGCCCATCAAGCTCTGGCCCGGCATGAAGATCGGCCAGATGTGCTTCTTCAGGCTCACCTCGCCGGCCGAGAAGCCCTACGGTTCGGCGGAGTACTCCTCCCGCTATCAGGGGCAGCGCGGGCCGACGGCATCCCGCTCGTTCCAGAACTTCCACCGAACGGATGTCTCGGGCACTGAGGCCGGTCGCCCCGGAGCCTGAGCCCAGTACGGACGAACCGCGGAGTCGCCCCAACCTTTTCTGCGAGGTGGTCGTCTAGACAGGTAGAGGAACTTGTCGAAGGGGGATGCCATGGCCGAGAGGTCAGGCTGGGAGAAGGTCGTCACCGACCTGGTGGCAGAACGCGGGGTGAATCTCACGCGCTACGCCTACCTGCTCTCTGGAAGTCGCGACGACGCTGCCGATCTCGTGCAGGACGCCCTGGTGCGTACTTTCGGGCGTCTGCGCAACGGCTTCACCGTCGACAGCGCCGAGGCCTACGTGCGCCGCGCCATCCTCAACTCCTATCTCGACACCGGTCGTCGCCGCTCCCGTTGGCTGGCGACGGCCCATCTGCACGTCACCCCCGAGGAACGCGAGTCATCGGCAGGGGCGACGGATGCCCGCCTCGACCTGAACGCGGAACTCGCGAAGCTCACGCCCCGCGAGCGCGCATGCATCGTGCTCCGGTACTACGACGACCTCACGATCGACGGGGTCGCGAAGGCGCTCGGGATCGCATCCGGAACCGTCAAGCGCTACCTCAGCGACGCTCTGGGCAAGATGGCGGTCGCACTGTCAGCTGATGACTCCGCGCTCCAGACAGCGCTCGCACTGAAGGGATCCGACCATGCCGAGTGAAGACGAGCTGCGCGCCAGCCTGCACGACGACGCGGCGCGATCGACCTACACGGATGCCGCTCACACCATCGACCTGGGCCAGGTCATCCGTCGCTCGCGTGGACGACGCCGGCCCCGGATGCTGCTCGCCGGCGGAGGCGCCGCGCTCGCCGTGGTTGGACTCGCCGTGACCGCCGCCTTCGGCCTGCCCGCGCTGGCCGAGCAGTACACGACGCCGCCGCCCTTCGCGGAGACGACGACGCCCACGCCCGAGCCGACCCCGGATCCCACCGCAACCCCCACCCCAACGCCGGCTACGACAGCATCCGCAGTCACCATCCCGACCGACTGCTCGGGCATCTACACGAAGGACTGGACGCCCGAGATGGGTGGGCTCGTGTTCAGCCAGGTGGTACTGGGCGAGAATTCCCAGAGGTACGCATCGCTCGATTCGACGTTCGGCCCGGCACTCGAGGCCGGCAGTTCCCTCGGCTGCCGGTGGAGCGATCACCTCGGTGAGGCCGGGCTGGCCACGGATGTCGCCTCTATCGCGCCCGAACTGCAGGTCAGCCTGATCGAGCACGCCCGATCGATTGGATACGCGTGCCGCGACGAGTTCGAGGGAACCCGCTGCGACATCGAGAGTGAGCTCGAGTCCGAGCCGGGCCAGGCCCGGTTCGGCGAGTCCCACTTCTTCCGGGATGGAATCTGGGTCGCCACGCGGTGGGTCCGCATCAATCCCGACGGCTACACGGAGGACATCGTCACGGCGCTGTTCGGGACCCCTGCGGCGCCTCCAGCGTCTCCTGTCGTGATCCCCAGCGACTGCGATGACATCTACACGAAGGACTGGACGCCGCAGATGCAGGGCCTTGTGTTGAATCCTCCATGGGCTGACGAGGAGGAGGGCTCGGATATCTTCGGTGCCCGTGACGAGGAGCTCCGCGCAGTGCTCAGAGATGCGGTTGCGCTTCCCTGTCATTGGCTGAATCCTGCAGGCGCGAGCGACACCGGTGGCCTGGTGACAGACCTGGCATCTATCTCGCCCGAGCAGACCGCTGCCGTGATCGAGCGCATGAATGAGATCGGCTTCTCCTGCTACGCGGAGCACGGCGGCACGCGTTGCGTGACGGAGGAACAGGTCCCGGATGGCGCGCAGGGGGAGTCGCATTTCATCCGCGACGGCATCTGGTCCGCCACCGAATGGACCTTCGTCTCTCCTGACGGCTACACCGCAGACATCGAGCAGGCGCTGTTCGGAGACTGACTCGGAGCCCGTAGGCCGCTAGTCGGCGAGGAACGGCTGGTACTCGTACCCGTCATCGTCGAGGATCGCGACGGTGTTCTCCGGCACCTCGACGAACGCGCCGGGCAGGTTGTTGAGGGGCTCGGAGACGACCACGCGCGCCCGATCGCCGAAGAGGTCCAGGCGCTCGGCATCCGGGTACATCTCGCGCAGGGCGGGGATGCCGACGGAGTGGAACAGCGTGCGCGTCTTCCCCTGGCTCGAGTAGCGGAAGGTCCAGAGCGTCGTCCCGTCCGAGACCGCGAGCGTGCCCTGCATCGGGAACGTGACACCGTGCTCGCGGCCGACTGACTCGACCATGCGCACGGCCTTCGCCATCGCGCCGATCGGGTCCTCCTGGAGCCCGAGGGTCAGCGCGAGGTGGAAGAGCACTTCCGAGTCGGTCGTCCCGTGGATGGCCGGGTAGAGCGACGGATCGACCGCGAACGTCAGGTCGCGCTTGTACTTGCCGAAGTCGGAGAGGAACCCGTTGTGCATGAACATCCAGTTCTCGTGACGGAACGGATGGCAGTTGGTCTGCTGGATGGGAGGACCGCCGGCGGCGCGCACGTGAGCGAAGAACAGCGGGCTCTCGACGGCCTGGGTGATCTCGCGAAGGTTCTCGTCGTGCCACGCTGGCTCGATGCTGTGGAACAGCGCCGGGATGCCGCGCGTGCGGTCGTCCCTCGGATACCAGCCGAATCCGAAGCCGTCTCCGTTCACGGTCTCGGCTCCGAGTGGCGAATTGAGCGATTGTGCCACGAGGGAGTGCTGAGCGTCCAGGATCAACGTGGACGGCTGGAGCGGTTCGCCCGAGTAGGCCAGCCAACGGCACATGTCGCAACCTCCGTAGCATCGTCATCGATGCTCGTGATGCTACTCGTGCTGTGCGACCGCGTCACCCGCTGATGCCTGCGTACCGGACACCTGTCTGTAACCCGGCCCCGGTATCGTCTGAGTATGAGTCCCGTCACCACGTCCGCGTTCACGGCGGCCCTCGTCGCCGATGGTCCGGCGCCCGAGAGCAGCGTGTACGCGCGAGGGTTCGGCTCGTTGGTCGGTTCGTGGGCGGTGAAGGGCCGACGTCTCGATGAGGCATCCGGCACCTGGAAGGAACGTGAGTTCACCTGGATCGTCTCGTTCATCCTCGGCGGCCACGCGATCCAGGACGTCGAGGTCGTGCCCAGCGCGGATGACCCCGAGGTCATGGAGACTCTCGCTACGGGTGTGCGCGTCTACGATCCGGATGCCGGACTCTGGCGTGTGAGCTTCTTCGCCCCGCAGACCGGGGACTTCTGCCACCTTGTTGCGAGCCGACACCGCGACGGCATCCGCCAGGACGGATCGCAGACCGACGAGCGGCCGATCCGGTGGAATTTCAGCGCGATCACGGAGACGAGCTACGTCTGGGACGCCTGGGTCTCGAACGACGACGGTCGCACCTGGGAGCCCACGGAGCACAACGAGGCCGTGCGGTTGAGCTGACGCGTTCGGCTGCGCTTCGGCCGCGGACTCCGTCCGGACCTCAGCGACCGGGTGAGTCACCGACGGGCGGGTCAGCGACCGGTCGGGTCGACCAGTGCGTTCGCCCGCTCGACGGCACTCGGCGCCGCCGCGCCGCTCATCAGGCGGTCGACGAGCTCATCGAGGGTCTTCGTGACGATGCGGGGCATGTCGACGGCATCCGGATCGAGCAGCCACTGCACCTGCAGGCCGTCCATCACGGCTATGAGAGTGGATGCGGCATCGAGGAGGTCCTGCCGGGAGGCGTGACCCTCGGTCACCTCACCGAGGACGCCGGCGATCTTCTCGCGCAGCACGGTGGTGCGGTCGCGGAAGTACTCCTGGGCCGGGTGACCGTCGGTCACTGACTCGGCCGACAGCACAGCGTAGGTCTGCACGACTCCGGGGCGATGAGTGTTCTCGGCGACCGTCTCGATGATGTGCGAGAGGAAGGACGGCCCCTCGGCCTGCTCGCGTGCCTCGACACCGGCGACCTCGATGCCGTCGCGGTACTTGAGCACGGCGATGAGCAGGCCCTCCTTCGAGCCGAAGTGGTGCAGCACGCCGGCGTGCGTCATGCCGGCCTGCTCGGCCACCTCCACGAGCGCGCCCTTGTTGTAGCCGCGCGCACCGAACACCTGCATGGCCGCCTGCAGCACGGCTTCGCGGCGCTCGAGCGTGCGGGCCTGCGGGCGCTGCACCCTGTCGGCCGCTGAGACCACCCGGGTCGCGGTCTGTGCCGTATCGGCCACGGTCGTTCCTTCCATCGTGCCGACGGCTCCTGTCGGCACTCACACATTCTCGAAGCTGCCGGCCTCATCGCGGAAGTCTCCGGAGCGAGTCGCGGGCGAGTTCGACGCCGTTATCAAAGCGTTACCGCAGTGACTTACTGACTTGTAAGTAAGTGTGCCACGATAACCAACATCACTCAATGACGAGCTCTGATCTGGAGTATAGGCGTGACCCTCAGCACCACAGCCACCGGCCGGTCGGTCGATCGGAGCACCGCTTCCGTCGCAGCGCTGGACACAGCCGCTCTCGCATCCGGGCTCCCGCTCGACGAGAAGGTCGCCCTGCTCACCGGGGCCGGAACGTGGGTTCTGCACAACATCGACGCGATCGGGCTGCGCACTGTCACGGTGTCGGACGGCCCCATCGGCGTGCGCGGAGTCGACGGCGACGGGCGACCGTCGGCCCAGCTGCCGGCACCCAGCGCCACGGCCGCCACGTGGGACGTCGACCTGCAGGCGCGCATCGGCACGCTGATGGCAGGGGAGGCCCGACGAAAGGGCGTCGACGTCGTGCTCGCACCCGTCGTCAACCTGCAGCGCACGCCCGTGGGCGGTCGCCACTTCGAGTGCCTCTCGGAAGACCCCTTCCTCACCACGCAGCTCGCCGTCGCCTTCATCTCCTCGCTGCAGGAGCAGGGCGTCGCCGCCTGCATCAAGCACTTCATCGCCAACGAGACCGAGACCGATCGCACCGAATACGTCTCCCGCATCGACGAGCGCACCCTCCGCGAGGTCTACCTGGCGCCATTCGAGGCCGTGGTCGAGGCCGGCGTCTGGACCATCATGGCCGCCTACAACGGTCTCGCCCTCGAGGGCGTCGAGGCCACGGCGACAGAGCACGGCCCGCTGCTGAACGGCATCCTCAAGGGTGAGTGGGGCTTCGACGGCGTCGTCATCAGCGACTGGCTGGCGACCAAGAACACCGTCGAGGCCGCCTTCGGCGGACTCGACCTCGTGATGCCCGGCCCCGGCGGCCCGTGGGGCGAGAACCTCACCCGGGCTGTCCGCGACGGCCGCGTGCCGATCGACGTCATCGACGACAAGGTGGCGCGCATTCTGCTCCTCGCCGAGCGCGTCGGAGCACTCACCGGCAGCGCCGGAGACGTTCCCTCGTTCGACGCGACGGATGCCTCCCCCGAGCCCGACGCCCCCGAGATCCGCGCACTCCTCACCGAGCTGGCCGCCCGCTCCACGGTCGTGCTGCGGAACGATGGCGCCCTGCTCCCGCTCGGCACCGACACCACGAGCGTCGCCCTCATCGGGCCGAACGCTGCGAAGCTCTTCACCCAGGGCGGCGGCAGCGCCTTCGTGCGCGCCCCGCTGGTGGCCGACCCCGTCGCGGCTCTGCGTGAGGCCCTGCCCACGGCATCCGTCACCCTGCACCGCGGCGGAGTGAGCGAGGCCGGCGCCCCCGCGATGCCGAGCGAGCTGCTCTCCACCCCTGACGGCGCCCCCGGAATGCTCATCGAGCACCTCGACTCCCGCGGCGCGGTCGTCGACACGAGCGTGATCACGGATGCCGCCCACATCTGGTTCGACATCCTCGATCCGCGCGTCGTCGACGTGCGATTGACCACCGACGTGAGCGTCGCCGGCGGCGGGCACCACGCGATCGAGTTCGCCCCCGTCGGGTCACACCGCATCGAGGTCGACGGCGTGCTGCTCAGCGAGTCGCCCGCCCGCGTCGGCAGCGAGGTCGTGCTCAACTCCTCCTACGCGAACCCCGAGACCTTCACGGCCGTGCTTCCGGATGATGACGCCGACCGCGTCGTGCACATCGAGGCCGTGCTGCAGGTCGTGCAGGCCGACGCCTACGGCGACTTCGTGCGGCTGCACCTGCGCTACCGCGAGCCCGGGCTGTCCGTGGAGCAGGAGATCGCCGAGGCGGTCGCTGCTGCAGGGGCATCCGATGTGGCCGTCGTCGTCATCGGAACCAACCCCGAGACGGAGTCAGAGGGCTGGGACCGCCCGAACCTCGACCTGCCCGGCCATCAGAACGAGCTCGTGCGCCGCGTGCTCGAGGCCAATCCGCGCACGATCGTGGTCGTGAACGCCGGTGCCCCGGTCATCCTGCCGTGGCTCGACGAGGTTCCCGCCGCCCTCTGGTGGTGGCTGCCCGGCCAGGAGGCCGGCACGTCGCTCGCCGCGGTGCTCACCGGAGCCATCGAGCCCTCGGGCCGCCTGCCCTGGACGCTTCCGGCCGATGAGGCCGACGTCCCCGTGGCGAACGGCCTCCCCGTCGACGGCTTCGTCGACTATCCGGAGGGCATCGACGTCGGCCACCGCGGCTGGGACCGTCACGGCCTCACTCCGGCCCGCGAGTTCGGCTACGGGCTCGGGTACACGACGTGGGAGTACCGCGGGATCGCTGTGACGGATGCGCCGGCGTCCGGTGCCGAGAGCGCGGCCGCCGGGGGCGCAACCACCCTGGCCACGGCCTCCATCACCCTCGCCAACTCCGGCCGGCGCGCCGGCCGCGAGGTCGTGCAGGTCTACCTCGAGGCGCCCGCAGAACCAGCCGACCCTCAGCGCCCCGTGCGCTGGCTGGCCGGCTTCGCAGTCGTCGACGCCGAACCCGGTGTCGAGATCACCGTCGACATCCCGCTGGCCAGACGATCCTTCGAGATCTGGTCGACGGATGCCGCGACCTGGCGACTCCCCGCCGGCACGTATCGTGTCGTCGCAGGACGATCCAGCCGAGATCTCCGTCTCGGGGCCGCACTTGCGGTCTCCTGAGGGGGAGTCCACCACCACGAAGCACCACACGCACCACGGGCATCCGCTCGACACACAAATGAGATGCAAGGAGGCATTCAGATGAGAAAAAAGCTCATCATGGCTGCGGCGGCATTCGCCGTCGCCGGACTCGTCCTCTCCGGTTGCTCCCCCTCTTCGGGGAACAACTCGGGCGGAGGCAGCGACAAGCCGCTCACGATCGCCATGCCGAACGGCGCGATCACCGAGAACTCGAACCCGTTCCTCTCCACGGCAGCCGGATCCCAGCTGGGCTACCGCTGGGCGATCTACGAGCCCGTCGTTCAGTTCAACCTCGCTGAGCCGAGCAAGCCGGGCACCCCGTGGCTGGCGGAGGAATTCGCGTGGAACGACGACTACACGGCCATCACGTTCACCGTCCGCGACGGCGCGAAGTGGTCTGACGGCGAGGACATCACCGCAGATGACTACGTCTACACATTCGAGCTGCTGCGCGACAACGCCGCACTGAACGTCTCGGCACTGCCCATCACCGACGTCACCGACAACGGTGACGGCACCGTCACGGTCGGCTTCGAGACCTCGCAGTACGTGCGCCAGCAGTTCATCTACCAGACCTTCATCGTGCCGGAGCACGTCTGGTCGAAGATCGCCGACCCCGAGACCGACGTCAACAAGACGCCCGTCGGGTCGGGCCCGTACACCCTGAAGACCTGGACGCCCCAGGTCGTCACACTCACCGCGCGGGACGACTACTGGGGTGGGGAGCCGCCGGTGAAGACGCTGCAGTACAGCTCATTCACCGACAACGCGGCACTCACGACGGCCCTCACCTCGGGCCAGGTGCAGTGGACGTGGACGTTCATCCCCGACTACGAGAACGTCTTCATCGCGAAGGACCCGGCGAACCACCTCGCCTGGTTCCCGGCGGGTCTCGGCATCGACCTGCTCTACGTCAACACCCAGGAGAAGCCGTTCGACGACGCCGCCGTGCGCAAGGCCGTGAGCATGGTCATCGACCGCGACAAGATCTCGACGCAGGCCTACTCGGCCACATCGCCGGCGATCACCAGCGAGACAGGCCTGCCGCAGCCGGCCGGTGACCCGTTCATCAGCTCGGAACTCACCGACGCCACCTACGAGGTCGACGTCGACGGTGCCAAGAAGGTGCTGGCGGATGCCGGGTACACGCTGGATGGCGACAAGCTGATCGACCCGTCGGGTACTCCCGTCACCTTCAGCCTGACCAACCCCACCGGGTGGTCGGACTACCTCGCCAGCCTGCAGATCATCGCCGACTCGGTGAAGCCGCTCGGGATCGACGCCACTGTCGACGCCCAGGCGGCCGACCCGTGGTTCGACGCCGTCGCGCAGGGCAACTTCCAGGCGACCAACCACTGGACCGACACGGGAATCACGCCCTACGACATCTACTCCAACTCGATGAACGGCACCTTCAATGTGCCGATCGGTGAGAGTGCCGAGTGGAACTTCGGACGCTACGAGAACCCGAAGGCGACCGAACTGCTCAGCCAGTACGTGGCGGCCACGGACGACGCCGGACGCCAGACGGCGCTCGACGGACTGCAGCAGATCTTCGTCGACGACGTGCCGGCCATCCCCACGGTCGGTCGCGCATTCGGTGCCGAGTTCTCGCAGAAGTACTGGAAGGGATGGCCGTCGGCAGACAACCCCTACGCCCACCCGCAGCCCACGCAGCCCAGCGTCTCCCAGGTTCTGATGAGCCTCGAGGCGAACAACGGCTAGGTGAGTGACGTGTGAGGGGCGGGGAGTCTTCCGGATCCCCGCCCCTCATGCAACGCTGCACATGCACCGTCTCGAAGAGGAGATCATGAACGACGTCGTTCTCGAGGCCCGCGGGCTCACCAAGCACTACACCAGCGGGCACTTCCGCAAGAAGCGCATCGTGCGCGCCGTCGATGGTGTCGACATCACGTTGCGACAAGGCGAGGTCGTCGCCCTGGTGGGCGAGTCCGGCTCCGGCAAGTCCACGATCGCGCGGCTGCTCTCGCAGCTCATCCCGCGCACCGCCGGCGACATCCTGCTCGACGGCGAGAGCATCACGGTGGGCTACGGCCACGCGTTCCGCGCCTACACGAAGCGCGTTCAGATGATCTTCCAGGACCCGTTCGCATCGCTCAACCCCGTGCACCCCGTGCGGCACACCCTCAATCGTTCGGTCAGCATCCACAGCCCTGCGCTCTCGAGGAAGGAGCACGACGCCGCCGTGCTCACCCTGCTCGAGCGGGTGCACCTGCGCCCTACAGAGCGCTACGTCGACAAGTACCCGCACGAGCTCTCGGGCGGACAGCGCCAACGGGCGTCGATCGCGCGGGCCCTCGGCGCATCGCCGTCGGTGCTCCTCGCGGACGAGCCCATCTCGATGCTCGATGTGTCGATCCGACTCGGCGTGCTCAATCTGCTGCGGGAACTGCGCGACGAGCTGCGCATCGCCATCCTCTACATCACGCACGACATCGCCTCCGCTCGGTACTTCGCCGACCGCACCATGGTCATGTACGCCGGCCGCGTGGTCGAGACCGGCGACAGCGAGATCGTGACGCAGCATCCGGCGCACCCCTACACGAACCTGCTCATCGCCTCAGCCCCCGATCCCGATGCCGAGCACCCGGAGGGCCGCGCCAAGGGCGAGCCGCCGAGCCTGGCGAAGACGCCCACGGGCTGCAGCTTCAACCCGCGCTGCCCGTTCGCGAGCGAGCTCTGCCGCTCCGAGGCTCCACCCCTGCTCGAGCTGCCGCTTCCCGTCAGTGTCACCTCGGCGTCGTTGGCATCGACCGATCCGGCGACGGATGCCGCAGCCCCCGTGCCGCGCCAGGCCGCCTGTTGGCTCTACGACACCACCGGACGCACGGATGCGCCATCCGCCCCCGAGTTCGTCGCCGATGCACTGGGAGTCGCCCGATGAGGTTCCTGCTCCGTCGCCTCGCGTTCTACGCGATCACCCTGTGGGCGGCCGTCACCATCAACTTCCTGATCCCGCGGATGCTGCCCGGCAACCCCGTGCAGTCGATCATGAACCGCTTCCAGGGCACCATCTCGAGTTCGGCCGTCACCAGCCTCAAGGCGCTGTTCGGCATGGACGACCCGCAGCCGCTGTGGGTGCAGTACTGGAACTACATCGGGCGCATCCTGCGGGGTGACTTCGGCCTCTCGTTCACCTACTACCCGACGCCGGTCTCCGAGGTGATCGCGCAGGCGCTGCCTTGGACGATCGGCCTCGTCGGCATCGCCACGCTGCTCAGTTTCATCATCGGCACCAGCGTCGGCGTCCTCGCCGGCTGGCGCCGCGGCAGCTGGATCGACGGGGTGCTTCCCGTCGCCACCTTCTTCTCGGCCGTTCCGTACTTCTGGCTCGGCCTCATCGCCATCATGATCTTCGCCGTGTGGATCCCGATCTTCCCGGCGTCGGGAGGCTACGCGTGGGGGGCCGTCCCGGGCTGGAACGTCGAGTTCATGGGCTCGGTGCTCTACTACGGCATCCTGCCGGCCATCACGATCATCCTGAGCTCCATCGCCGGGTGGATCCTCGGCATGCGCAACATGATGGTCACGGTCTCGAGCGAGGACTTCGTGACGGTCGCCCACGCCAAGGGCCTCAAGGAGCGCACCGTCATGGTGGGCTACGCGGCCCGCAATGCCGTGCTGCCGCAGATCTCGGGCTTCGCGCTCTCCCTCGGCTTCATCGTGGGTGGAACCCTCGTGACCGAGATCGTGTTCAGCTACCCGGGCATCGGCTTCGTGCTGTTCCAGGCCGTGAACGCCAAGGACTACCCGCTGATGCAGGCGATCTTCCTCGTCATCACCATCGCCGTGCTCGTGGCGAACCTCCTCGCCGACGTCCTGTACGTCGTGCTCGACCCGCGCACCAGGCAGGACTAGAACCATGGGATTCGTACGCAACCGAAAATCGCTGACCGGGCTCATCATCCTGGGCTTCTTCGTGCTCATCGCGATCATCGGGCCGTGGATCGCCCCCTACGACCCCGACGCCCTCGGCGACGCGACTCTCGCTCCGCCGAGTCCGGAGCACTGGCTGGGCACCACGCAGGTCGGACAGGACATCCTGTCGCAGCTGCTCGTCGGAACCCGTGGCGTGCTCGTCGTCGGCTTCGTCTCGGGCGCCATCGCCACCTTCCTCGCCGTGATCGTCGGCGTCACTGCGGGCTACGTCGGCGGGGTGACGGATGAGGTCCTCTCGGCGCTCGCCAACATCTTCCTGGTCATCCCGGCGCTCCCGCTCATCATCATCATCTCGAGCCAGTTGCCGTCGGCGGGAGAGTTCACCACGGCCGCGGTCATCTCGATCACGGCGTGGGCCTGGGGATCCCGCATCCTGCGAGCGCAGACCCTGTCCCTCCGCAACCGCGACTTCATCCAGGCTTCCCGCGCCAACGGCGAGTCGCTCTGGCGCATCGTCACCGTCGAGATCCTGCCGAACCTCACGGCCATCATCGCGTCGAGCTTCGTGGGCACCGTGACCTTCGCCATCCTCTCCGAGATCACGCTGGCCTTCATCGGCGTCGCGTCGATCTCCGACTGGAACTGGGGCACCATCCTGTTCTGGGCGCAGTCCAACCAGGCCCTGGCCCGTGGTGCGTGGTGGTGGTTCGTGCCTGCCGGCCTCTGCATCGCCCTCGTCGGCATGGCCCTGGCGCTCATCAACTTCGGCATCGACGAGTACGTGAGCCCGCGGCTGCGCACCACAGCCGCCCGCTCGCGCGACCTCAAGCGCCTCGGCATCACCCCGCGCGTCGGCTTCACGCCCGTCGCCCGTGGCCACCTCGCTCCACCGAAGCCGCGTCGTCGACCCAAGCCCCATGAGCCCATCCCCGCCATCGACACGTCGTTCGCCATGATCGAAGAAGAGGCCAGCCGATGACCACCCAGACCCGTCAGGCCCGTTCCGAGCGTTCGGCGCGCCCCGACGTGCGCGTCGTGCCGCCGCCGGCGCAGCTCGCCGACGACCTCGTGCTCGACATCCGCGAGCTGTCCGTGCAGTACGGCTACGGAGACAATGCCGTGCAGGCCCTCAAAGGCGTCTCCCTGCAGCTCGGTCGCGGGGAGATCCTCGGGCTCGCCGGGGAGAGCGGATGCGGCAAGTCGACGCTCGCCTACGCCGCGACGCGGCTGCTCCCCCCGCCCGGAGTCATCACCGGGGGCGAGGTGCACTTCCGAGCCGTCGACGGGCAGGAGCACGAGCTGCTGTCGCTCAGCGACAACGAGCTGCGGGCCGTGCGCTGGAGCGATCTCGCCATCGTGTTCCAGGGCGCGATGAACTCGCTCAACCCCGTGTACCGCATCAGCAGGCAGATCCTCGACGCCATCCAGGTGCATCGGCCAACGTGGTCGTCGAAGCAGCGCCAGGACCGCGCCAAGGAGCTCATGCAGCTCGTCGGCATCCCGGCGGAACGCCTGCGTGCCTTCCCGCACCAGCTCTCGGGCGGCATGCGCCAGCGCGTGATGATCGCCATGGCTCTCGCCCTCGAGCCGCAGATCCTGATCATGGACGAGCCGACGACGGCGCTCGACGTCGTGATGCAACGCCAGATCGTCGAGCAGATCGTGCAACTGCGCGACCGCATGGGATTCTCGGTCATCTTCATCACCCACGACGTGTCGCTGCTCATCGAGATCGCCGACCGCATCGCCATCATGTACGCCGGGGAGATCATCGAGCAGGGCCCGGCCGAAGAGCTCTACCGTCGTCCGCGGCATCCGTACACCCGAGGGTTGCTGAAGTCGTTCCCGCCCCTCAAGGGACCGAAGACAGAGCTCACGGGCATCCCGGGCTCACCTCCCGACCTCGCGAACCTGCCGACGGGCTGCAAGTTCCACCCACGCTGTCCGTTCGCCATGGAGAAGTGCGTGACGGCGGAGCCCGTGCTGCAGATCTCGCCGGCGAAGCCCGAGCCCGGTCGCACTGTCGCCTGCTGGCTGCACGAGGCCGAGTCGCTGCTGCCCGCAGAGCTGGCGCGGTAGCTACCCGCTCAGGATCCCGCGGCTCGCAGAGGGCCGAGCGCAGCGACCGCCCGAAGCTCCCGCCGCTCGCTGAGGGCCGAGCGCAGCGACCGCCCGAAGCGCTTCGGCCGCTCACCGCATCCGGACGTCAACGATCGGCCAGCTGGTCCTGGTTCGCCTTCACCGGGATGAGCAGGAGCAGCCCGACGAGCAGCACCAGCACGATGCCCAGGATGCCCCAGTACTGCTCGCCGCCGATGGTCACGAACAGTGCGAACGCCGTGGGCGCCAGGAACGTCGCCGCCCGACCCGTCGTGGCGTAGAGCCCGAAGACCTCGCCCTCGCGACCGGCGGGGATGAGCCTGGACAGGAACGTGCGGCTGGCCGACTGCGCCGGGCCGACGAAGAGGCAGAGTGCGAGGCCGAAGATCCAGAAGACCACGGTGCCGCCGTCGTGCAGGAGGAACACCAGCGACCCGGAGATCACGAGGCCGACCAACGCCGTGATGATCACGGGCTTGGCGCCGAGCCTGTCGTCGAGGTAGCCGACGCTGATGGTCGAGATGCCTGCAACGACGTTGGCGGCGATCGCGAAGATGATGACGTCGCCGGGGGAGAAGCCGAAGGTGCCGGCAGCGAGCACGCCGCCGAAGGTGAAGACGCCGGTGAGCCCATCGCGGAACACGGCGCTGGCGAGCAGGAAGTAGACCGTCTGGCGGCTGGTCTTCCAGAGCCGGGCGATGTCCTTTCCGAGAACGGCATACGACTGGATGAAGCCGACGCGGGCCCGCTTGGCGGCATCCGTCACCGGAAGCTCGGGAATGGCGAACAGCACGGGCAGGGCGAAGATCGCGAACCACAACGCCGCGATCACCATCGAGACGCGCACGGCGAGGCCATCGTCGCCGGTGACGCCGAAGAGTCCGACCTCGGGCTTGATGAAGCCGAAGTAGACGATGAGCAGCAGCACGATTCCGCCGATGTAGCCCATGCCCCAGCCGAATCCGCTGACGCGTCCGACGGTCTTGGGCGTCGAGATCTGGGCGAGCATGGCGTTGTAGTTGACGCCGGCGATCTCGAAGAACACCGTGCCGACGGCCAGCAGGATGAGCCCGAGCAGCAGGTAGTCGGGGCTCGGCTGCACCAGGAACATGAGGGCCAGGCAGGCCACCACCACGGCGGTGTTCACGGCGAGCCAGAGCTTGCGGCGGCCCGACGTGTCCGAACGCTGGCCTGTCACCGGGGCGATCAGGAGCACCACGATGCCCGCGAGTCCGAGCGCCCAGCCGAGCTGGGCCGACACCGCGGCCTCCTCGCCGAATGCCTGGCCGGTGAGGTAGACGGTGAAGACGAAGGTGGTGGCGACGGCGTTGAAAGCCGCCGATCCCCAGTCCCACAGGCCCCACGCGAGGATCTGCCCTCGAGTGGTCTGCGGATCGGCAACGGTGCTGGTCATGCGCTCAGGCTAATGCCGCGGGGTGAACGACACGCTGCATCCCGGTATCGGAATACGAGCGCCGGAAGCCGGCCCGACGGCCGGGCCCGGCATCCGTCACCACAGCTCGGCGACGAGCTCGGCGAAGAATGACTCGGCGTCCCGGTCGAGGCCGTGCCTGCTGAACCAGGTGCACACGTTCGTCACGTCGCGGTGCAGGAAGTCGAGGCCGCCCGGATTGGCGGCGACGTCGACGAGCTGGGGCAGGTCGATGACCACGACGCGGCCGTCGTGCACGAGCAGGTTGTAGGCGGAGAGGTCTCCGTGGGCGACGCCGGCCCTGGCGAAGGAGCGCATGATCTCGAAGGTCTGGTCGAAGAGCGGCTCGAGCTCGTCGCGTCGCGCCCGCACCTGGGCGAGGCGCGGTGCGGCGGTGCGGCCGTCGCCGATGAACTCCATGAGCACCTCGGTGGAGTTCACCTGCACGGGGTAGGGGACTGGGACGCCGGCCGCGTGCGCACGGCAGAGCGCCTCGAACTCGGCGAACGCCCATCGCCCGGAGGCGACGCTGCGGCCGTAGGAGGAGCCGCGCGCGATGGCTCGGGTGTCGCGGGTGTTCCGCATCCGTCGCCCCTCCTGATACTGGGCGGATCGGTGGAAGTCGCTGGTCTCGAGGCCGCGATATCTCTTGGCTGCGAGCAGGCAGCTGGGCCCGGGGCTGCCGGAGCCGTCGTCGGGGACGCCGCGCTCGATGAGGAACACGTCGCCCTCCTTGCCGGTCTTGACGATGCCGAGCTCGGTGTCGAAGGCGGCCGCGCTCGTGACGAGCCACGAGGGATACGGCTGGGGTCCACGCTCGGACGGCGTGATGGACGGCCAGGTCGACCAACGTTGGCCATCACCGGGTTCGGCAGGGTTGAAGGCGCCGTCGAACTCGTCGAAGGCTGTGCTGGGAGTCGTGTTGCTCGTGCTGGTGCTGTTGCTCGTGCTGGTGCTCGGGCTCGTGAGGGTGGGGGTGGTGACAGGGGTGTCGACAGACAAGGTGATGTTCTCCGGATGAGACGGAGGCCACCGGATGTCCGCGCCGCGTGAGACGCCGGGCGGGTGCTAGCGGATGACCTCGAGGAAGGAGGAGTGAGCAGGTGTCACTGAGAAGACGGCCATGCGATATCACTCCCTTCGATCTCCGGTGCAACGGATGCGCGAACGCGCGCGCTCAGCCTACGCCCGCGCGCGCCGTGGGGGCAATGGGCGCGCGTGTGTGCTCCTGCCGTCTTCCGTGCTGCAGTTGTGGTCGCTTCGGGGAGCGCATTCCGGCCGCAATTGCAGCGCCGGAGGATCATCGCGTCCAGCCGCGGGAGGACAGCGCCCGTTCGAGGCGGGCGAGCACCTCGCGCTCGCTCATGTGCTTGCCGACGCGGATGACGATCCAGGCGTCCTCGGAGAGGTCGTTGAGCCGGTTCACGTCGGTCGCGAACTGGCGCCCGTCGAGGCGATGCTGCTCGCCGTCGTACTCGAGCAGCACCTTGTAGCGGCGGTAGACGAGGTCGCCGTGCGTGTTCCGACCGGACGACAGGGCGATAGCGCTGTTGAGCTCCGCCTCGGGAAACCCACCGCGCATCGTCACGAGGCGCAGGCGGCTCTCCCGGGCGGAGGCGGAGCGCTCCCGGATCGACGTGCGTGCCGAGGCGATGCGGCGGGCGCCGGGTCGCGCACCGAACGCGGCGATCGCCAGGTCCAGGTCACCGAGGGTGACCAGCGGGCGCGGCCAGCCGACGAGGCGATCTCCGGCGATGATCGCTTCGTCCAGGCTCAGCAGCCTGACGGTCTGGCACCAGGCGTCGCACGGGGAAGCGACGGAGAGCCCTCGATGGCGCACGATGACGGCGTCCCGAGCTCCTCGATGGCCGACGGTGCCGCGAATGCGGGGTGGCTGGCTGCCGGCAGCGGAACTCACGTGCAGCAACGACTCGGCCTCCAGCCGGCGCGGGAGCGGGATCTCCCAGAGCAGGGCGCCGGTGGAGTGGCTGAAGTACTGCGTTGCCGGCATCCGGGCGGCGTAGGCGTGGCAGAGGGCCTCGAGGTCGTCGGGGACGGTCGCGGTCCGAACGCCACGGAACGGCGAGCCGAGGTCGTTCGCCCGGGTGCGGGCTCGCGTCACCCCGTGGTGCTCGGCGTCCGCGACGGTGAAGGGTCGCGTGGCGAGCACGGGCGGTAACGGGGCTGGGCGGCGCATGCCCGATGGTCGCTCTCGCCCGTGCCGGCGCTCGTCGACGGACGGCATCCGTCGACTCCGTCCGACCGCTCACGGGATGGGGAGGGCCGGCATCCCGCCGCCCGCGCAGCAGTTTCGGTTGCTCAGGGCGCTACATCCCAGCCGAAAGTGCTGCGCGAGCGAGCGCGCTAGTGGAGCACCGTCACCGTCGCCGCCAGCTTCGGATCGCTCACGTAGACGAGGTAGCCGTTGGCGTAGACGAACCCACCATCGACGTCCGGCGCACCCTGATCGGGCAGGGCGATGAAGCCGGGGTAACTCGCGTCGTCCTCGGTGGCGCCCTGCGCGATGAGGTCGCCGCGCTTCGCCTGCCAGAGGGCCTCGGGGATGGCGACGAAACCGCCTTGGAGGTCGGGGCTGCCGTCGGGGCTGGTCCAGGCGCACCAGGTGCCGCCGGCCGCTGCGGCCTCCGCCATGACGTCGGGCCACGTCGACAGGGGGTTCGGAACATAGCCCTCCGCGGCCAGCCCCGCTGTCTGCTCCTCGGTGAGGAACGTCTCGCAGCCCGGTGCGGAGATGGGCGTCTCGGCCGAGGGCGCCGCCTGGTCGCGCGGGGCGACCGCGCTGGGCGACGAGGTCGTGGAGCCGAAGGTGGGCGTGGGATTCGCGGTTCCGGATGCGGCATCCGATGGCCCCGCGGATCCTCCGCTGCACCCGCTGAGGGCGAGCGCGGTGGCGAGGGCCACGGCGGTGAGCGCGGCGAGTGCGGCGGGGGCGAGAGGCGTCCGGGTCGGCATGGCGCCATCGTAGGCAGCGACGGTGACGATTGGCAGGGAATGGGATCGATCGTCGCGCAAGCGATATCAGGGCGAGATCCGATCGACACGCGATCCACGCTCATTCAGCCGGCCTGGCCCCTCCGCGCAACCGTCGGGGGCCGGGAAATCGACTGATGGTCAGGGGTTAGGCAGCCTCGGAAGCTGGGAGTTGAGTGGGTTCGACTCAACTTTGGCGTCTTCAGCTTGACACCCTTTGGCCCCGGTGGAACACTTGAGTCATCAAGGCTCAAGTCTTGATGGACAGACTTCGGATCGCTCTCACGAGCCTGCCGAAGGGCAGGCCGGAAGGCCGAACCACAGGCCGCGGCACCATCGCGGCAGAAGGAGAAACACACATGTCACGTGCAGTAGGTATCGACCTCGGAACCACCAACTCGGTCGTCAGCGTCCTCGAGGGTGGCGAGCCCAAGGTCATCGCGAACGCCGAGGGCTTCCGCACCACCCCGTCGGTGGTCGCGTACACGAAGGACGGCGAGGTGCTCGTCGGCGAGACCGCCAAGCGCCAGGCCGTGACCAACGTCGACCGCACCATCTCCAGTGTGAAGCGCCACATGGGCACCGACTGGAAGACCGACATCGACGGCAAGAAGTACACCGCGCAGGAGATCTCCTCGCGCATCCTCTCCAAGCTCAAGCGCGATGCAGAGCAGTACCTCGGTGACACGGTGACGGATGCCGTCATCACCGTTCCCGCCTACTTCAACGACGCCGAGCGCCAGGCCACGAAGGAGGCCGGCGAGATCGCAGGCCTCAACGTGCTGCGCATCATCAACGAGCCGACCGCCGCCGCCCTGGCCTACGGCCTCGACCGCGGCAAGGAGGACGAGCTCATCCTCGTCTTCGACCTCGGTGGTGGAACCTTCGACGTCTCCCTCCTCGAGGTGGGCAAGGACGACGACTTCTCGACCATCCAGGTGCGCTCGACCGCCGGTGACAACCGCCTCGGCGGAGACGACTGGGACCAGCGGATCGTCGACTGGCTGATCAAGCGCTTCAAGGACTCGACCGGTGTCGACGTCTCGAACGACAAGATCGCGAAGCAGCGTCTCAAGGAGGCGGCGGAGCAGGCCAAGAAGGAGCTCAGCTCCTCCATGAAGGCCAGCATCCAGCTGCCCTACCTCTCGCTCACCGAGAACGGCCCGGCCAACCTCGACGAGACGCTCACCCGCGCCGAGTTCGAGAACATGACCAGCGACCTGCTCGACCGCACGAAGAAGCCCTTCGAGGACGTCATCCGTGAGGCCGGCGTGAAGCTCGACGAGATCGCGCACGTCGTGCTCGTCGGTGGCTCGACCCGCATGCCCGCCGTCTCCGACCTCGTGAAGAAGGAGACCGGCCAGGAGCCCAACAAGGGCGTCAACCCCGACGAGGTCGTCGCCGTCGGCGCAGCCCTCCAGGCCGGCGTCCTCAAGGGCGAGCGCAAGGATGTCCTGCTCATCGACGTCACCCCCCTCAGCCTCGGCATCGAGACCAAGGGCGGCATCATGACCAAGCTCATCGAGCGCAACACGGCCATCCCGACCAAGCGCAGCGAGACCTTCACCACGGCAGACGACAACCAGCCGTCCGTGGCCATCCAGGTCTTCCAGGGTGAGCGCGAGTTCACCCGCGACAACAAGCCGCTCGGCACCTTCGAGCTCACCGGCATCGCGCCGGCTCCCCGGGGTGTTCCGCAGGTCGAGGTCACCTTCGACATCGATGCCAACGGCATCGTGCACGTGTCAGCCAAGGACAAGGGCACCGGCACCGAGCAGTCGATGACCATCACGGGCGGCTCCTCGCTGCCCAAGGAGGACATCGAGCGCATGGTGCGCGAGGCCGAGGAGAACGCGGCAGAGGACAAGAAGCGTCGCGAGTCGGCCGAGACCCGCAACTCCGCCGAGCAGCTCGTCTACTCGATCGAGAAGCTCATCAAGGACAACGAGGACAAGCTCCCCGAAGACGTCAAGACCGAGGTGCAGGGCGACGTCGACGCACTCAAGAGTGCTCTCGCCGGCGACGACGACGAGGCCGTGAAGACCGCGTTCGACAAGCTCAACGCATCGCAGGGCAAGCTCGGCGAGGCCATCTACTCGCAGTCGCAGGCTGCACCGGATGCCGCTCCCAGCGCCGAAGCCGAGGAGCCTGCGGCATCCGATGAGGATGTCGTGGACGCCGAGGTCGTCGACGACGAGGAGCAGAAGTAACCATGGCCGACGATCGGGACAACGAGAACACGGCTCCTGAGCCTGCGAACGACGGCCCCGAGCAGCCAGAGACCGACGGGGCGTCCGCACAGGACGCCCCCGAGGCTGGACTGTCGGATGTGGACGTCGAGGACGGCTTCGAGGGCCCTGACGTCGAGACCAGCCTGTCGGATGCCGACCTGAGCTTCCTCTCGGGTCAGTCCTCCGCCGAGGAACTCGCGGAGCAGCACCTCACCGACCTCAAGCGGGTCACCGCCGAGTACGCGAACTACCGCAAGCGCACCGACGCGAACCGCGAGGTCGAGCGCGAGCGCTCGATGGGCGAGGTCGTCAAGATCCTGCTTCCGGTGCTCGACGACCTCGACCGTGCCGAGAAGCACGGGGACCTCGAGGGGGAGACGCCGTTTTCGACCATCGCGTCGAAGCTGCGCGCATCCGTCGAGCGACTCGGACTCACGCCGTTCGGAACCGTCGGCGACCTGTTCGACCCGAACATCCACGAGGCGATCTTCCAGCAGCCGACCGACGAGGTGGAGACTGACACCGTCGCCGACGTCGTCGAGACCGGCTACTACCTGGGTTCCTCCATGCTTCGCGCGGCCAAGGTCGTCGTGAAGGTTCCGGCCTAGGCCCCGAACCCTCAGAAGGGAGCCAGATGGCCAGCCAGGACTGGTTCGACAAGGACTTCTACAAGGTTCTCGGCGTCTCGAAGGATGTGACGCAGGCCGACCTCAAGAAGACCTACCGCAAGCTCGCTCGCAAGTACCACCCCGATTCCAACCCGGGGAACGCGGCAGCCGAGGCGAAGTTCAAGGAGATCAGCGAGGCCAACTCGGTGCTCTCCGACCCCGAGCAGCGCAAGGAGTACGACGCCGTGCGTGCCATGGGCGGCGGTGCTCGCTTCACGGCGGGCGGCGCCGGTGGCCAGGGCGGCTTCGAGGATGTCTTCGGCGGCATGTTCGGCGGTGGAGCGCGCGGTCAGCAGTCCAGTCAGCAGACGCAGTTCGACGATCTGCTCGGCGGCATGTTCGGCGGTCAGGGCGGGCGGTTCGGGCAGTCGAGCGGTGGCTATCGCGGCTTCGGCGGTCCGACTCCCGGTCGCGATGTCTCGGCATCGACGACGCTCGACTTCCAGACGGCTGTGACCGGCGAGACCATCACGCTGCAGACCTCGGCCGGACGCGAGATCAAGGTGAAGATCCCGGCTGGAGTCTCCGATGGGCAGAAGATCCGGTTGCGCGGCAAGGGCGAGCCATCGCCTGACGGCGGAACACCCGGTGACCTCATCCTCACCGTGGCCGTGCGCAAGCACCCCGTCTTCGAGCGCGACGGTCTCAACCTGCGCGTGACAGTGCCGGTGACCTTCGTGGAGGCCGCTCTCGGCGCCACCATCGAGGTGCCGACGCTCACGGGCGAGACGGTGAAGCTGCGCGTGACCCCGGGTACGCCCGGCGGCCGCGTGCTGCGGGTCAAGGGTCGCGGCGTCTCCACGACGAAGGGCACGGGCGACCTGCTCGCCGTCGTGCAGATCGCCGTGCCGTCGCACCTCTCGAAGGAGGCGCAGGAGGCCGTCGAGGCTCTCGCTGCAGCCCTCCCCTCCGAGAACCCGCGAGACGAACTGCTGGCGCGAGCCCGCGGTTGACGGACAGTGGGGTCTGCGGATGAATGAGCACAGCGCCATCTTCGGCATCTCGGTCGCGGCCGAGCTCGCCGGGATGCATCCGCAGACCTTGCGCCAGTACGACAGGCTCGGTCTCGTGTCTCCGTCGCGCACGACGGGCCAGTCGCGCCGCTACTCGATGCACGACGTCGTGCAGCTGCGCGAGGTCGCCCGGCTGAGCGCCGAGGGAGTGAGCCTCGAGGGCATCAAGCGCGTGCTCGACCTGGAGAACCAGGTCGTCACCCTCACCAAGCGCGTGCACGAGCTCGAGGCGGCGCTCGCCGACGAATTGCTGCAGCGTCCGGGCCGCCGGGTGTTCGCGGCAGGTTCAAAGGGCGACGTCATCTCGCTCAAGGCGGGCACCCGCGTGCGCCGATCGACCCAGCTCGTGGTCTGGCGGCCGCTGGATCACGAGTGACCTTCGCTCGCTGAGGACCGAGCGAAGCGACCGTCCGAAGCGTCGCGACCTGCTGCGCTTCGACCGCGCGCTTCGCGCGGGCCTCAGCGAGCGTAGCCTTGGCACATGTTCGAGTTCGAGTCCCTCCGCCGGTTCCCCGACGTCGAGGCGCCGAACCTGTTCGCCTCAGACGCGGCCGACAGGCTCATCATCGACGAGGCTGGCCCGGCGCTGCTCGATGCGGAGCCTGCATCCGTCGTCGTCATCGGCGATGACTACGGAGCTCTGACCCTTGGTGCTGCTGCGCTCTACGAGGTGACCGGGATCCGCACCCACCAGGACGACCTCTCAGGCGAACTGGCGCTGGCCGGCAACGCCGCTGCCACCGACCTCGCCGAGGTCTACACCTCCCATGCGCTCGACGAGAAGCTGTTGACCGGCGCCTCCATCGTGCTGCTGCGCCTTCCGCGTGGCCTCGACGCCCTCGATGAGATCGCCGAGGCCATCGCGCGCTTCGCCGCCCCCGACGTACGGGTGGTCGCCGGCGGTCGCCTCAAGCACATGACCCCGGCGCAGAACGAGGTGCTGCTGCGCCACTTCGGCCGTGTCGACGTGAGCCTCGCGCGCCAGAAGTCGCGTGTGCTGCTCGCCACCGAGCCACGGCAGCGTGCCGCCGATGGAGCACCAGCCACCCCGAGCTGGCCGCGACGCAGCCACGACGACGCCCTCGACCTGGAGATCGTGGCTCACGCGGCCGCCTTCGCCGGGGCATCCGTCGACATGGGGGCACGGATGCTGCTGGGCCACCTCGGTCAGGCAGCTCCGGATGCCGCAGGCGTGATCGACCTCGGATGCGGCACCGGGGTGCTCGGCACGGTGTTGGCGCTCCGCCGCCCCGACATCCGCGTGCTCGCCACCGACCAGTCCTCCGCCGCTGTGGCGTCGGCCCGCGAGACGGCCGAGGCGAACGGCGTCGGCGATCGCGTGAGCGTTGTGCGTGACGACGGGCTCAGCACACAGGCCGACGCCAGCGCCGAGTTCATCGTGCTCAACCCCCCGTTCCACATCGGTGCGACCGTGCACACGGGCCTGGCGCACAAGCTGTTCGCCGACGCCGGTCGCGTGCTGGCGCCGGGCGGCGAACTCTGGACGGTCTGGAACACCCACCTCGGGTATCGCTCGGCGCTCACCAGGCTGGTCGGCCCGACGCGTCAGGTGGCGCGCAACGACAAGTTCACGGTGACGGTGTCGACGCGCCTGTAGATCCGGTCGCGCGGGCCGCGTCGGTTCGTGTCGGAACGGCATCCGTGGCGTCATCTCGGCCCAGCCTCCAGAGCTCGTGCACAGTCCAGCCGAGCAGCACGACCAGCAGCAAGTTGCGCACCCCGAGCACCGACGCCGCCCACGGGTTCAGGTCGATGAGCTCGAGGTAGAACAGCGGGAAGACCAGGGTGGTGGCCGCCGCGATGACCGTGAGCAGGATGGCCGGAGCCCGCCAGGCCCGCCCGAGCTGCGAGATGCCGACCACCACGATGGGCGCGAGCCACAGCATGTACTGGGGTGATCCGACCTTGTCGAACACGATGAACGCCGTCGCGAGGGCGAGGGCTCCCGTGAGCAGCAGGCGCGAGGCGTCGGCGCCCCCGCGGCGTCGGTGCGCCCAGCCGATCAGTATCGCGATCACGGCGACGGCGGCCAGCATCACGCCGGTGCCGTTCTCCATGATCCAGATGTCGCCCGGCCCGCTCACCTCGCGGGTCTCGAGCGCCCAGTCCTGGTAGACCTCGGCACCAGGAACGTGGACGATGGCCATCCACAGCCACGGAGTTCCGAGCACGGACTCGAGCTGGAGATGGCGGCTGCCCTGCGTCGTGAGGAAGCTCGTGACGTGCCAGAGTCCGCCGGCAGCAACGGCGATCGCGATGATGGCGAACGAGGTGAGCGCCGCCGACAGCGCGATGACCCGGCGCCGTCCCGAGGAGATGACGGCGGCGAGCAGCACGGCCGCCGGCCACACCTTGATCCACGCGGCCGCGGCGAGCAGCGCCGCCGCGAAGCGGGGCCGTGTGCCCAGCAGCACGAGTGCCACGATCACCATCGGCCCCGTGAAGCCCTCGAGTCGCAGCAGTGCCACGGGGCTGAGAAGCAGCAGGGTGCCGAGCCACCACCACGCCGCCGGGTAGGCGCTGCGTCGCCTGCCGGCATCCGTCAGCACCCAGAGGGAGACGCCGTTCGCCGCTGTGAGCAGCAGGAACCAGACGAGTTGGTACGCCCCGGCGCCGAAAATCGCCGGCAGGACGACGGGCGCGAGGGCGCCGACCGGGTAGACCCAGTCGCTGTCGATGCCGACCCAGACCCCGTGATCGATCACGTGCATCGCCCACTGGCGGTAGAGCGGGAGATCGCCTGCGACGGAACCGGCGAGCATGAGCGGTAGCAGCCAGGCGAGGAACGCGAGGTGCAGCGCCACGAATGCGATCACCAGGGCACGGCGGGATCGCAGCAGGCGTCGGGTGCACATCCGCCACCGGATGCCGCGAGCCGAGCTGAGGAGGTCGGCGGGGCGCAGGGCTGTGGCGGGCACCTGCGCACGCTATTCCCGGACTCTGAGCGCTGGTCGCGCGTCTGCTTGGGAATTCCTATGACGCGCGAGCGGATGCGGCGCCTCGCCGTTCGTGGGACGCTTGACGGGATGCCCGACACACTGGAACAGATGGACACCCGCCTCGAGGGGCAGCTGCGTGATGCCCTCGCGACGCCATGGGTGACGATCGTCTGGAACGACCCGGTCAACCTGATGAACTACGTCGCGTTCGTGTTCCGCAGCTACTTCGGCTACTCCGCGGCCGAGGCCGATCGCCTCATGCTGCTGGTGCACAACGAGGGCCGCGCCACGGTGGCCAGCGGCAATCGCGAGCAGATGGAGCGGCACGTGGCGGCCATGCACGGCTACGGGCTGCAGGCATCCGTCGCCCGGGAAGACGCATGACGAGCGTGCAGTTGACGGATGCCGGTCGCATCCGCATCGACTTCGAGCCCGACGAGGCCACCATGCTGGCCGATCTCGCGGGCCAGATCGCCGACCTGATCACGGATGCCCCGCATGACAGCGCGTTCACGCGGCTGTTCCCGCCGGCCTATCGCGACGACTCGGCAGCGGCTGCCGAGTTCGAGCGCTTCGAGCGCGCCGGCCTCGCAGAGGGCAAGGTGAATGCCGCGCGAACAGTGCACGCTGCTGCATCCGTCGGCGAACTCGATCCCGGCGAGATCGTGGAGGTCGAACTCGACGACGACGACGTCTGGCCGTGGCTCACCCACCTCACCGATGTGCGCAGCGTGCTCGCCGACAGGCTCGGCATCGAGGACGACGACAGCGAGATCGAGCCCGATGAGGAGCTGCTCACCCTGCTGCCGCTCTACGACTGGCTCGGCTGGCTGCAGGGTGCGATCATCGCCGCCCTGGAGTCGATCGAGGGCGGCGAGGGCGGCGCGCCCGACTAGCCCTCGCGGCGCGTCAGCACGAAGACCGGGATGACCCTGTCGGTCTTGGTCTGGTAGTTCGCGTAGTCGGGCCAGGCGGCCACCGAGCGCTCCCACCAGGTCGCGTACTCGTCGCCCGAGATCTCACGGGCGTCGTAGTCGTGCTTCTCGGCACCGTCCTGCAGTTCGACGTGCGGGTCGGCCTTGAGGTTGTAGTACCAGACCGGGTGCTTGGGGGCGCCGCCCAGCGAGGCGACGACGGCGTACTCCCCGTCGTGCTCGACGCGCATGAGCGGGGTCTTGCGCAGCTTGCCCGACTTGGCTCCGCGGCTCGTGAGCACGATGATCGGCTTGCCGCGCATGGTGTTGTGCTTCTCACCGTTCGAGGCCTCGAAACCCTCGACCTGCTTGCGCGCGAAGTCGGCGCTTCCGTGCTCGTATTCGCCCTCGAGCGGCATCCGTCGTCCCCTGTTCGTTGAGAGTGCTTCACATCCACCCTGCCACCTCGTGGCGGAGCATCCGACTCGCCAGTACTGTCGAGACTGGTCGCGGACGCGCGCCGTTCGCCGAAGGGACACCATGCAGAAGCCGCTCGTGGGTCTGAACCGCGGCAACATCGTGCGCGAGCTGACGGCGGGCGTCACTCTGCTGGCCATCGCGATCCCGTTGAACATCGGTTATGCGCAGATCGCCGGGCTGCCGCCGACAGCCGGGCTCTACGCGCTGGTGCTGCCTGCCGTGGTCTACGCGCTGACAGTGTCGTCGCGGCAGTTGGTCGCGTCTCCGGATGCCGCAGCAGCGGCACTCGTCGCATCGTCGATCGGCGGACTCGCCGTGGCCGGCAGCGCCGACTACCTCACGCTCGCCCTGGCTCAGGCGATCCTCTGCGGCATGATGTTCCTCGCGCTCGCCTGGTTGAAGCTCGGGTTCCTCGCCAACTTCCTGTCGAAGCCGATCCTCGTGGGCTTCGTCGGTGGCCTCGCCCTCGACATCCTGATCAGCCAGATCGCCAAGATGCTCGGCGTGAAGATCGATTCCGGCGGCGAGTTCGTCGACAAGGTCGTCGGGCTCGTGACCGGCCTCGGAACCGTCAACGGGTGGTCGGTGCTCATCTCGGTGCTCGCACTCGCCGTGCTCATCCTCGGCAAGCGCTTCGCCCGTGCCGTGCCGTGGGCACTCGTCGTGCTCATCGTCGCGACTGTCGCCGTGGTCGTCGGTGGCCTCGATGACGCAGGCGTCGCCGTGCTCGGCGCCGTGGAGGCGGGGCCGCCGGTGCTCACCTGGCCGGTCATCGACTGGACCATGTGGCTGGCGCTGATCCCGTCGGCGATGGCTCTCACCCTCGTGACGACGGCGGAGGGCCTGCTCGTCTCACGTTCCTACGGTGAGAAGCGCCATTACGCCACGTCCCCGAACCGCGATCTGTTCGCCCTCGGCCTCGGCAACGTCGCATCAGGCGCAACGGGTGGCTTCTCCGTCGGCTCGTCGACCTCGCGCACCGCCGCCATGGACCAGGCAGGGTCCCGCACGCAGCTCCCGTCGCTCGTGATGGCGGCCGGAACCCTGCTGCTGCTCATCTTCGGCACGGCGCTGCTTGCCGACATCCCGTCGCCTGCCATCGGCGCCATCGTGGCGTTCGCCGTCGTCCCGCTCCTCGGCATCCGCGAGTTCCGCGCCCTCTGGAAGGTCGACCGCTTCGAGTTCGCCATCGGTGCCGTGTGCTTCCTCGTGACGCTCTTCATCGGCTCGATCCCCGGCATCCTCGTCGCTTTCGTGTTGGCCCTCATCAACATCGCCCAGCGTGCATCGCACCCGGCCATCGACGTGCTCGCCGCAAACGACAATCCCACCGACTCCCTGCTCGACGAGGCTCCGACGGGCGCAGTCACGGCCCCGGGCGTGATCGTGGTGCGCCTCGCGGCTCCGCTCTTCTTCGCCAACGGCTCGGTCTTCGCCGACGCCGTCAAGACGGCCGTCTCGGCGGCGCCGAGCGGGACCGTGCACCACCTCGTGGTCGACATGGAAGCCGTCACTGATGTGGACGTCACGGGTGCCGAGGCCTTCGAGGCGCTCTCGGAGTGGCTCGACGCCCAGCACGTCGAGCTCGCCTTCAGTCGAATGCGGCCCGACGCGCACGCGCGGCTCGTGAAGCTCGGCATCCTGAAGCAGGAGCAGGTCTTCGAGACCAACCGCGCGGCCATAGCGGCCCTCGCCGACGCAGTGCAATAGCGTCGAGATCAGTGGGTCCGGCGCTCGCCGGCACTCGCACGGCTGACGGAGGCAACACGCATGGGCAGTGTCATCGGGGACGTCCTCCCGCTCGCTCTCGGAATCGCGATCAGCCCGATCCCGATCATCGCGGCCATCCTCATGCTGCTCTCGCCGAAGGCCAAGGGCACCAGCATCGGCTTCCTGCTCGGCTGGGTGCTCGGCATCATCGTGGCCGTCGTGCTCTTCGAGCTGCTCTCCTCGATCATCCCCGCGAGCGATCCGGATGCCGCCAAGCCCGTCGCGGGAGTCATCAAGCTGCTCCTCGGACTGGGCCTGCTCTTCCTGGCCTGGCGCCAGTGGAGTTCGCGTCCGGCAGCCGGTGCGGAACCCGCGCTGCCCAAGTGGATGGCGGCCATCGACACGATGACCACCACGCGCGGCTTCATCCTCGGCTTCGTGCTCGCAGCTGTGAACCCCAAGAACCTGCTCATGGCGGCCGGTGCCGGCGTCGTGATCGGCACAGCCGGCCTCGAGACCGGCGAGATCGTCGTCGTGACCGCGATCTTCGTGATCATCGCAGCCATCTCCGTGGCGCTGCCGGTCATCGCCTACCTCGCCGCATCGTCGAAGATGGCGGCTCCGTTGGAGTCGTTGCGCGGCTGGCTGGTGCACAACAACGCGACCGTAATGGCCGTGCTGCTCCTCGTGATCGGCGTCGTGATGATCGGCAAGGGGATCGGCAGCTTCTAGGAGCGGCATCCGCGAGTCCGTCACTGAAAGTCCCGATCGTGGGCTAAATAACTCGCCCCTCGTGGAATACCTTGCGCCGCGATAAAGTTGATACAAGCAGACTCAACTTATGGATTGGAACTGCCATGGCGAACATGCAAGGCGCGCCGAGCTCCCAGGAGGAGCAGAAGTCGGCGTTGGAACAGTACGGCATCGACCTCACGGCCATCGCGGCGGCCGGCAAGCTCGACCCCGTGATCGGGCGGGATGCCGAGATCCGGCGCGTCAGCCAGGTGTTGACGCGACGCACCAAGAACAACCCCGTGCTCATCGGCGAGCCCGGCGTCGGCAAGACGGCGGTCGTCGAAGGCCTCGCCCAGCGCATCGTCGCGGGCGACGTCGCCGAGTCGCTGAAGAACAAGAGGCTCGTCTCGCTCGATATCTCGGCGCTCGTCGCCGGCGCGATGTACCGCGGCCAGTTCGAGGAGCGGCTGAAGGCCGTGCTCAAGGAGATCAACGAGGCCGAAGGGCAGATCATCACCTTCGTCGACGAACTGCACCTGCTCATGGGCGCCGGTGGCGGAGAGGGCTCGGTCGCGGCGTCCAACATGCTCAAGCCCATGCTGGCGCGCGGCGAGCTGCGCCTCATCGGTGCGACGACGCTCAACGAGTACCGCGAGTACATCGAGAAGGACGCCGCTCTCGAGCGCCGCTTCCAGCAGGTCTACGTGGGCGAGCCATCGGTGGAGGACACGGTGGCGATCCTGCGCGGGCTCAAGGGCCGCTACGAGGCTCACCACGGAGTGACGATCACGGATGCCGCCCTGGTCGCCGCGGCATCCCTCAGCAATCGCTACATCTCGGCCAGGCAGCTGCCCGACAAGGCCATCGACCTGGTCGACGAGGCGATGAGCCGGCTCAAGATGGAGATCGACTCGTCGCCCGTGGAGATCGACCAGCTCAAGCGTTCGGTCGATCGCATGCGCATCGAGGAACTCGCGCTCAAGAAGGAGAAGGACGACGCCTCGAAGGCACGTCTTGCCAAGCTGCGCGACGAACTCCTGGAGAAGGAGCGCGAGCTGCTCGTGCTCGAGGAGCGCTGGACTCGCGAGCGCGCATCGCTCACCAGGGTCGGCGACCTCAAGAAGAAGCTCGACGAGGCCCACACGGCCCGCGACCGCGCTATGCGCGAGGCGAACTACGCCGAGGCATCGCGCCTCGAGTACACGACCATCAAGGAGCTGCAGGAGCACCTGGTCGCCGCCGAACAGGCCGAGAGCGCGCCGGGCGAGGACCGCATGGTCAACGAGCAGGTGACCGAGGAGGACATCGCCGCCGTGATCGCGGCGTGGACCGGCATCCCCGTCGGCCGCCTGCTGCAGGGCGAGACCGAGAAGCTTCTGCGCCTCGAGGCCGAGCTGGGAAGACGACTCATCGGGCAGAAGCCCGCCGTGGCTGCGGTGGCGGATGCCGTCCGCCGATCGCGCGCCGGCATCAGCGACCCGAACCGCCCCACGGGATCGTTCCTGTTCCTCGGGCCGACGGGCGTCGGCAAGACCGAGCTCGCCAAGGCCCTCGCCGACTTCCTGTTCGACGACGAGCGCGCCATGGTGCGCATCGACATGTCGGAGTACGGCGAGAAGCACAGCGTCTCCAGGCTCGTCGGCGCTCCTCCCGGCTACATCGGCTACGAGCAGGGCGGCCAGCTCACCGAGGCCGTTCGACGTCGGCCGTACTCGGTCATCCTGCTCGACGAGGTCGAGAAGGCACATCCGGAGGTCTTCGACATCCTGCTCCAGGTGCTCGACGACGGCAGGCTCACCGACGGCCAGGGTCGCACGGTCGACTTCCGCAACGTGATCCTGGTGCTGACGTCGAATCTCGGGTCGCAGATCCTCGTCGACCCCTCCATTGAGTGGGCCGACAAGGAGCGCGCCGTGCAGCAGTTGGTGCGGCAGGCCTTCAAGCCCGAGTTCGTGAACCGCCTCGACGACATCGTGGTGTTCTCGGCCCTGTCGGAGGGTGAGCTGGCCGAGATCGTGAACCTCTACATCGACAGGCTGTCGACGAGGCTGGGCGAGCGTCGCCTGCAGTTGGGTGTGACTCCGGATGCCCGGGCCTGGCTGGCCGAGCGGGGGTACGACCCGATCTACGGAGCTCGGCCGCTCCGCCGCCTCATGCAGCACGAGATCGACGACAGGCTCGCCCGGGCGCTGCTCGGCGGGGTCATCCGCGACGGGGACAGCGTGCTGGTCGGCCTCGCCGACGACGGTGAGGCGCTGACGGTGGAGCGCGCGGAGGCTTAGGCGGAGTCTCCCGCGCTGCCGCCGTGTGAAGGCAATCCGGGCTCCGTATGAAGGCGACGTGGCGGAGATCCGCGTCACGGAGCGGACACCGGCGTGCGGATGCCTTCACACGGCGGCGCGGGGGGTCAGTCGCCGACGCGCTCGTCGTCCGTCGTCGGCGACGGTTGTTGCTCGGTGACTCCGTTCGCGGTCGCCGGGATGCTTCGCTCGAGCACTGCCGCGAGCACGCAGATTCCGGCGCAGCCGGCGACCATGAGCGCGATGTACCAGCCGCCCAGGTCGGCGTCGAGCAGAAGCCCGGCTGCCACCGGGCCCGCGATGGCGCCGCCCTGGAACGCGGCCGAGTTGACCGCGTTGTACCGGCCGCGGGTGCGGTCGGTCGCGAGGTCGTTGTACACGGCGGGGACGGTCGGCTGCAGGAGCGTCTCGCCGAAGGCGAAGATTCCCATGAAGGCGAGCACCCCGACGGCGGAGGCGAGTGAGTCGGGGAGCAGGCCCGTGGCACCGAGCACCAGCCACGAGCCCGCCCACACCGCGGCCATGACCTGCATGGCGCGCGTGCGACGGCGACCGGTGAGGCGTTTCAGCACGGCGAACTGGAGGAACACGATCACGGCGGTGTTCACGGCGAAGGCGAACCCGATCACCTGGGTCGAAACTCCGGACACCTGTCTGGCGAACGCGGGGAAGCCCGCCTCCATCTGGCCGTAGCCGATGAAGACGGCGACGAAGGTGAGCAGGGTCAGCCAGCGGATGGCGGGCTGTCGGAGGATCTCCCTGTACCCGCCGCTCGGGGCGTCGTCGTCATCCGAGGTGGTCTGAGTGCTCACGCGGCGCAGCGGTCCGAGCAGCAGTGCCATGGGGATGAGCGAGCTCGCGGCGTCGACGAGGAAGATCGTGACGAAGGTGTCCGGGTTCTGCACATCGACGAAGAAGCCGCCGACGATGCCGCCGACCCCGATGCCGAGATTCACGAGGGCGAAGTTCACACCGAAGTACTGCTGGCGCAGGTCGCCCTGGACGACTGTCGCGATGAGTGCGTTGATGCCCGGCCAGGAGACGCCGAAGTTCACGCCTATGAGCACGAGTGCTATGGCGGCCACCGCGGGATCCGTCGAGAACGCGAGCAGGGTGCATCCGGCGATCATCGACGTCAGGCCGAACAGCAGCACGATCCTCGCGCCGTAGCGGTCGATGAGAGTTCCACCCGGTCCCGTGACGATGAGCCCGGTGAGGGCGATGAGGCTCATCAGCCCGCCCGAGAGCCCCAGGTCGAAGCCGCGCACCTCGTGCAGGTAGATGATCGTGAACGGCAGTGTCAGGCCCCGCCCGAAGGTCGAGATCGCCACCGTCGACAGCAACCACCGCCCCGCCGTGGGCAGGGCGCGCCAGAATTCCGCGATGCCGCTCATCCGGAGAGTCTTGCGGACGCCACCGACATCGCGCCACCTGAGGATGGCTCGGGGCATCCGCCGCCCCGCGATGTCGACGGCATCCGTCAGCCTGGCATCCCGAGGCCTGCGCGAGGCCTGCGCAGGAGGCATAGGCTCGAGGCATGCTGGCTACCCTCATCTACGGTGAACGTGACATCCGAGTCGAAGAGGTCGCAGACCCCGTGCTCTCCACCGGCGCCGACGCGATCGTGCGCGTCGTGGCCTCGTGCGTGTGCGGCTCGGACCTCTGGCCCTACCGCGGCGTGACGCCGACCGACGAACCCCACCGCATCGGTCACGAGTTCGTCGGCATCGTGGAGCAGGTGGGTCCGGATGTCGCCAGGATCAAGCCGGGCGACTTCGTGATCGCTCCGTTCTACGTCTGCGACGGCACCTGCGTGAACTGCCTCAACGGTGTGAGCACCTCCTGCCTCCAGGGCGGTTGGTGGGGCGGCGACGACAAGGTCGGCGGTTTCGCCGATGGCGGCCAGGGCGAGCGCGTCCGCATCCCCCTCGCCGACGGAACCCTCTTCGCGCTCGAAGAGCAGCCCGACGACGCACTCATCCCCAGCCTGCTCACCCTCAGCGACGTGTTCGGCACCGGCCACCACGCTGCGGTGTCGGCCGGCGTCGGCCCCGGATCCGTCGTGGCAGTCGTGGGTGACGGAGCCGTCGGCCTCTGCGCCATCCTCGCGGCGAAGCGACTCGGCGCGACCACGATCATCGCGATGTCGCGGCACGCGGACCGTCAGGCCATCGCGCGCGAGTTCGGCGCCACCCACATCGTGGAGGAGCGGGGTGGCGACGGCGTGAAGGCGGTCAAGGCGCTCACCGGCGGTATCGGTGCCGATCAGGTGCTCGAGTGCGTCGGCACCAAGGAGTCGATGGACCAGGCGCTGCGGTCGACCCGCCCCGGCGGCATGGTCGGCTACGTCGGCGTTCCGAACGGCGGACCCGAGCTGCCGGTGCGCAGCATGTTCGGCCGCAACGTCGGCGTGAACGGCGGCGTCGCCCCGGTGCGCGGCTACATCGCCGAACTGCTGCCCGACGTGCTCTCGGGCAAGGTCAACCCGGGCCTGGTGTTCGACCTCACCCTTCCGTTGACGGATGCCGCAGAGGCCTACGCCGCGATGGACGAGCGCCGCGCCACGAAGGTGATGCTGCGCCCATGAGCTTCTACGACGACCTGCTCGCACAGGAGAACGAACTGCAGTTCACCGCGTTCACGCACGACGACGCGTGGACGCTGGGCAGCGGCATCCGGGCCGCCGCGCATGACGGCGCGCTGCCGGTGGCCATCGCCGTGTGGTTCGGGCCCCAGCGGGTGTTCCACGCAGCCCTGCCCGGAGCGAACGCCGACAACGACGCCTGGCTCGAGCGCAAGTACCGCGTGGTGCAGCGCTACGGACGCGCGTCGATGGCCGTCGGGGAGATGTTCCGCGAGGGCGGCAAGAACTTCGACGTCGACTCACGGCTCGACCCGACGGAGTTCGCGGCGCATGGCGGTGTCGTGCCGATCAGCATCCGGAACGCCGGGATCATCGGCGCCGTCGGAGTCTCGGGCCTGCCCCAGCGCGACGACCACGCGCTCGTGGTGGAGCACCTGCGGAAGCTGCTGGCGGCACAACAGCACTAGCGCGCGCGGGAGCCATCGGGACCCTGTCCAATGCCGAACTGCCCACTTCCGCTAGTGGCGCGGGCGCCGGACTAGCGGAAGTGGGCAGTTCGAGGGCAGCGCCGGGGCGCGGGTGCAGGTGCGGGTGGGACCTACGCCGACTTCAGCACGATCTCGTCGAGCGACAGGCGCGTGCGGGGAGCGACCTCGCGCTCGCGCAGCACGTCGGGGAGCGATGCGGCGTCGCCGAGCACGCCCAGGGCCGTGACCGAGACGATCTCGTAGCGCTCGTCGAGGCCGAGGGCCTCGTGCAGTGCGGCGATCTCGATGCCGCCCATCTGGTGGGTGTGCAGGCCCTCGTGCTGCGCCTGCACGGTGAGGTGCGCGACGGCCTGACCGAGGTCGTAGCGCGCGAAGTGACGCGGCTTTCCCTCGGGGTCGACGGTCTCCGCGATGTTCACGATGAGCACGGCGGCCGAGTCGGCCCAGGTCTTGTTGAAGCCCATGAGGTTGTCGTGAATCGTGGTGAACACGTCGCTGCCACGGGTGGCCACGACGAAGCGCCACGGCTGAACGTTGTTGGCCGAGGGGGCCCAGCGCGCGGCCTCGAGGATGGAGTGCAGGGCGGCGGGGTCGACGACCGCGGTGGGGTCGTAGGCGCGTGGGCTCCAGCGCTCGACGAGCGGCGTGATGAGAGCGGCGGTGGTGTCGGCGTGACGTGAGGTGTCGGTGATGAGAGTCATCGGGAGCACAGCTTTCCAGTGGATGCGAATAGGCCGGGGCGACGCTGTCCCTCGCTCTACAACATCACACGTCGCTGCTTATTCCATGAGTGCGCATAGAAGTGGCCGAGACTACGCGGTGGTCTCCCGCGCGATCGCCGCGACGAAGGCGTCGATGTCGGCCTCGGTGGTGTCGAAGCCGCACATCCAGCGCACCTCGTTCTTCGCCGCGTCCCAGTCGTAGAACCTGAACGACGAGCGCAGCCTGTCGGCGACGCCGTCGGGGAGGATGGCGAACACGCCGTTGGCCTCCGTCGCCTGCGAGAACGAGACGCCGCGGATGCTGCCGTCGGCCACGCCGGCCTCGATCGAGGAGCGCAGGCGTGCCGCCATGGCGTTGGCCCGCGAGGCGTTGCGGTGCCAGAGGTCGCCCTCGAGCAGGGCGATCAGCTGCGCCGAGATGAAGCGCATCTTCGAGGCGAGCTGCATGTTCATCTTGCGGAGGTAGATCAGCCCATCGGATGCCGCCGGCTCGAGGACGACGATGGCCTCGCCGAACATCAGGCCGTTCTTGGTGCCGCCGAAGCTCAGCATGTCGACTCCGGCGTCCCGGGTGAAGGCGCGGAACGGCTGGTCGAGGGCGGCGGCGGCGTTGGAGAGGCGCGCGCCGTCCATGTGCAGCTTCATCCCGTGGATGTGGGTGTACTCGGCGATGGCCGCGATCTCGTCGACCGAGTAGAGCGTGCCGAGCTCTGTCGACTGCGTGATCGACACGGCGAGCGGCTGTGCGCGGTGCTCGTCACCCCAGCCCCAGGCCTGCTGGGCGATGAGCTCGGGGGTGAGCTTGCCGTCAGGGGTGTCGACGGTGAGCAGCTTGATGCCGCCGATGCGCTCGGGGGCCGCGTTCTCGTCGGTGTTGATGTGCGCCGTCGACGCGCAGACCACGGCGCCCCATCGGGGCAGCATCGACTGCAGTGCGTTGACGTTCGCGCCCGTGCCGTTGAAGACCGGGAACGCCTGCACGCCCGCGCCGAAGTGCTGGGCGAAGACCTCCTGCAGTCGCTCCGTGTAGACGTCTTCGCCGTAGGAGATCTGGTGGCCGCCGTTCGCGGCGGCCATGGCCTCGAGGATCTCGGGGTGCACGCCCGAGTAGTTGTCGGAGGCGAAGCCGCGGGTGGTCGGGTCGTGGAGCGTTTCAGTCACCCGTCCATCCTCCCATCGACGTCGAGCGCCTCGTGACTGGGTACGCTACAGAGCAGCGCCCGGCGGCGCAGACATGAGGCGGATGATGGCGACGGATGCAGGAACGCGTCGTCGTTCGCGCGCCGACACCGCCCGCGCCATCGAGGGCGCGGCGATTGCGCTGGTGCTCGCGCACGGCTACGCCGACGTGACGGTGGACATGATCTGCGAGGCCGCGAGAGTCTCGCAGCGCACCTTCTTCAACTACTTCAAGACCAAGGATGCCGCCCTGCTGGGCAACGCGCTGCCCGAGATCAACGCGGAGCGTGCTCGCGTCTTCGCGGATTCCGCGGGGCCGTTCCTCGCCGAGGCCATCGGCCTGATCAGCGTCGACACCGAGTTCGTGTTCGACGATGAGAAGCTCTTCGCCGACCGCATCCGGGCGATCTCCTCCCACCCCGAGCTGCTCGCCCGCCAGATGGAACGGCTCGCGGGCATCGAGACGGAGCTGCGCCAACTCATCGGCGCGAGGCTCGAGCGCCAGCATCCGGAGCTCGAAGCAGCCGACCGGGCCCTGCAGACCGACTTCATCACCAACATCGTTGCCGGAGCCATGCGGTTCCTCGGTCAGGCGATCGCCCGCTCGATCGAGAGCGGCGAACCGCCCCTCGACCAGGCCCAGCTCGGCAGGCTCATCGCCGACGTGCTGCCGCGGCTGGGATGACGGCCGGATCCCCCCGGATCCGGCCGTCGGCTCAGCCCTTGATCGCCTCGGCCAGCTTCACGCGGCCGCCCATCTTGAGCAGCGAGTTGGAGTAGACGCGCTCGCCGATCCAGAGCACCACCGCCGTCGTGGCGAGCAGGATGCCGAGTGACAGGAACGGCTCCCACCATTCCGCCTGTCCGAGGAAGATGCGCATGGGCATCCCCACCGGAGCCGAGAACGGCACGTAGCTCATGATGGCGAGCACTGTCGCGTTGTCGTTGAAGAAGATGACCAGGAAGTACGGGATCATCACGAGCATGGTCACGGGCGAGGTGACGCTGCCCACGTCCTCAGCCCGGGAGACGAGGGCCGCTGTCGCCGCGAACAGGGCGGCGAGCATGACGAAGCCGACGAGGAAGAACACCACGAACCAGATCACCGATTCGCCGAGGCCGCCGATGAGCACGCGTTGGCCCGTGACCATCAGGCCGCCGATGGCGATGACCGCTATCGCCACGATCTGGCCTATGGCCAGCACGCTGTTGCCGATCACCTTGCCGGCGAGCAGGGCGCGCACGGGAACCGTCGACAGCAGGATCTCGACCACGCGGGTCTGCTTCTCCTCCACGACGCTCTGCGCGATGGTGGAGCCGAAGGTGATGGCCGACATGAAGAACACGAGGCCGAAGCCGAGGGCCACGATGTAGGTGAGCAGCGGGTCGGGGGCGTCAGGGTCGAGCAGTTCGACTCCGGGCGCGATGCTCAGGGTCGAGACGACGGTGTTGGGGATGGAGTCGTAGCCGATGACCGTGACTCCGGTGCCGCCGGATCCCGGCACGATGATGGCCTCGATCTCGCCGTCGCGCAGCATCTCCTCGGCGGCGGCGCGGTCGCTGGCCGGCACCACCTCGAGGTCGGTCTCTCCCACGACCTGTTCCGCGGAGCCGATCACGGCCACCTTCGGTGCCGACTGGTTCGCGCTCGCGATGCTGCCGAATACCACCGATGCGAGCACGGCCAGCATGAGGATTCCCGTTGAGATGAGGAACGCCTTGCTGCGCAGCCGCATCCGGATCTCGCGGCCGGCGACGAGGGCGACGCTCGATCCGAGCGAGGGTGCGGTGTAGTCGCTGGTGTTCATGGTGGTGCTGCGGGTGGTGCTCATCGCACGACCTCCTTGAAGATCTGGGCCAGGGTGACCTTCTGGCGACCGAAGCTGACGACCTCGCCGTGCGCCAGCGCTTCACGCAGCACGGCCTGGTGGGCGGCATCCGTCTCGGCCTCGAACAGGGCGTAGCCGCCGTCGAACTCGATCACGCGGATGCCGGGGAGGGAACGCAGCCACCCGACGTCGCTGTCGAGCAGCAACTCGTAGGTGGCCGGCGCGTGGATGTCGCGCAGTTCGGTGCGCGGGCCGGCGGCACGGATGCGGCCCTCGGAGATGATCACGAGGTCGTCGCAGAGCCGCTCGACGATGTCGAGCTGGTGCGAGGAGAACAGCACGGGCGCGCCCTGGCCGGCGTAGTCGGTGAGCACGGCCTGCACGGCCTCGACGGCGATCGGGTCGAGGCCGGAGAAGGGCTCATCGAGCACGAGCACGTCGGGGTGGTGCACGAGTGCGGCAGCGATCTGCGCACGCTGCTGGTTGCCGAGTGACAGGCTCTCGACGGTGTCGTCGATGCGCTCGGCGAGCCCGAGTCGTTCGAGCAGGTCGAGGGCGTTGCGGCGAGCGGATGCCGGATTCCAGCCGTGCAGCCGCCCGAAGTAGACGATCTGCTCGAGCACCTTCATCTTCGGGTAGAGGCCGCGTTCCTCGGGCATGTAGCCGAAGCGGCGCCTGTCCACCGCGGTGAGCGGCGACCCGTCGGAGGTGACGGAGCCGGCGTCGGCCCCGAGCACACCCAGGATGATGCGCATGGCCGTGGTCTTGCCGGCGCCGTTGCCGCCGACGAAGCCCGTCATGCGGCCGTCGCCGACGGAGAAGCTCACGTCGTCGAGAGCCGTGCGTTCGCCGTAGCGCTTGGTGATATTCCTCAGTTCGAGCATGGCTCCACGCTACGGATGCCACAGGCTCTTCGGCATCCGCCGCTCGGGTGGTTCTCCGCGTGGATCTGATCGCGGTCTCACCCGAGCGACGGATGCCGTGCCCGAAGCTCTCGCTACTCCACGAGCTCCCGCAGACGCTGGTCGAGCACGTCGAACCCGCTCTCCCAGCCGTCGTAGATGTTGTCATCGCCCGGCTGGCCATCGACGCCGCGCACGGTGAACGTCATCTCCGTCTGCCGGCCGTCGTCACCGTGCTCGGCCAACTCGACCGTGAGCAGCGGCTGGGCTTCGCCGGGCCGAGCCGGGTCGCCCCAGGTGAAGACGAGTCGCTCGGGCTCGACCACCTCCAGGTACTCGCCGGAGGTGGGGTACTCGCTGCCATCGGGCGCGACCATCGTGTAGCGGAACGATCCGCCGACGCGGGCGTCGATCTCGACGGTCTCGCGCGGAGTCTCGAGGCCACGCGGATGCCACCAGAAGGCGGCCTCGTCGGGGTCGGTCCACGCGCGCCAGATGTCGGCGCGCGGTGCGTCGAAGACGTGGACGATGGTGAAGTGCTTCGTGCTCGTGGCGAGTGTCTCGACCATGGTGTTCTCCTTCTCCTAGTGGTCCTGCTGGTGGTCCTGCTTCTGCTGCTTGAGGTCTCGAAGGCGCTCGTCGAGCAGCTCGAAGCGCTCGGTCCAGAGCGCCCGGTGCTCGTCGATCCACGCCGACACGTCGTCCAAGGGCTCCGTGCGTATCGTGCACGTGCGCCACTGGGCCCGGGCATTGCGATCGATGAGCCCGGCCGACTCGAGCACGCGGAGGTGCTGCGACACGGCGGGGCGGCTCATGGCGAAAGGCTCGGCGAGCTCACCCGCGGTGGCCTCGCCGCTCGACAGGCGCGAGAGGATCGCACGTCTAGTCGGATCGGCGAGGGCGTGGAACACCAGGCTCAGCTCGTCAGTCGCCGTTCCGGTCATGTAAGCATCTCCTTAATTAATGATGTGCTTAAACATAAGGCGGATGCCGCCGCTCGTCAAGAGTGAAACCGTTCGCTGAGGCCCGGACGCAGTCCGCGGGCGAGGCGAGCTGCAGTCGCGGAGTCCCCGACGGCGCTTCAGCTGCGACTTCGTCGGGCCCCAGCGAACGGCGGGAGCGCTACTCCGCCGGACGCACCACGCCGTTCTCGTAGGCGTAGACGACGGCGTGCACCCGGTCGCGAAGACCGAGCTTCTGCAGCACCTTCGACACGTGCGTCTTCACGGTGGCCTCGCCCACGAAGATGCGGGCCGCGATCTCGGCGTTCGAGAGTCCCTCCGCGAGCAGCACCAGCACCTCCTGCTCACGGTCGGTGAGCGGAGTGCTTGCTGGTGCCGACGGCAGTGGCGGCGTCGGAACCTGCGTCTGCGTCTCGGCCTGCGTCTGGGGCTGGGGCTGCTCCAGATCCGGCAGTCGGGCCGACGCGCCGACGCTCCCGAACGCTGCGATCACCCGTCTGGTCACTGCCGGTGAGAGCAGCGCCTCGCCGCGTGCGATCACCTGCACGGCCTCGATGAGGTCCTCAGGCGTCGAGTTCTTGAGAAGGAACCCACTGGCTCCGGCTCGCAGCGCCGTGAACAGGTAGTCCTCGCGGTTGAATGTCGTGAGCACCAGCACGGCGGAGTGCAGAGCGGCATCCGTCGTGATGATGCGGGTGGCCTCGAGGCCGTCCATGCCGGGCATCTGCACGTCCATGCACACGACATCGGGGCGCAGCTCGCGCGTGCGCTCGATGGCCTCCTCGCCGGATGCAGCCTCTCCCACCACCTCGATGCCGGGCTCCGAGGCGAGGATGGTGCGGAACCCGCCCCGAACCAGCGCCTGGTCGTCGACGATCAGTACCCGGATCATGCGGTGCCCTCGGGTCCGGATGCCGCAGCCTCGGACGCAGCACCCGCGCCCGCTCCCAGCGGGAACCTCGCCCGCACCAGCCAGCCTCCCCGACTGCGGGGACCCGCCTCCACGACCCCGCCGACGGCATCCACTCGCTCCAGCATGCCGACGAGGCCGAGACCGGATCCCGTCCGCCCGCGCACGTGCGCGCGCCCGGCGGCGCTCGACGTTCCCGTATTGGCGACCTCGAGCTCGAGGGCGTCGTCGAGGTAGCGCAGTCTCACGTCGGCTGTCGCGCCTGCACCCGCGTGCTTGCGAGCGTTCGTGAGCGCTTCCTGCGTGATGCGGTAGGCGGTCAGTTCGACCGTCGCCGGCACCGCGCGCTCGGCGCCGACCACGGTGAACGTGGCGGGCAGGCCGGCCGTCGTCGCCTCGCCGACGAGCGCGGGCAGTTGGGCCAGCCCGTGAGTGCTGGCGGCATCCGTCATCGCGACGGCCCCGGTGTCGAGGCTGTCGTCGCGGAGGGTGCCGAGCAGCCGGTGCAGCTCGTCGACGGCGGAACGCGCGCTGTCCTCGATGGCGCTGAGTGCTGCGGATGCCGCATGCGGATCGGTCGCGACGACGCGGCGAGCTGCTCCAGCCTGAACCCCCATCACCGAGACGTGGTGGGCGACGACGTCGTGCAGCTCGCGGGCTATGCGCACGCGTTCCAGGGCTACGGCCTGAGCTTCGGCGCGGGCACGGGCACCGGCGAGTTCGGCTGTGCGCTGCGAGAGGGCGGCGCGCTCCCGGGCCGCGCGGTAGGCCGAGTCGCCGAAGTACCAGGCTCCCCAGAAGAACAGCAGGTTGGTGAAGATCTGGATGGCCCCGAAGGCGATGTAGGGCGACATGAAGCCGTCGCCGTCCGTGGACCGATCGAGGTCGGGCAGGTAGTCCTGCACGGCCGAGAAGAAGATGAGCTGCCAGAACAGCCAGGCGAACATGCCCACCACGATCGCTCCGCGCGTGATGTTGGCGAGCAGGCGGCTGCGCCCCCACGCCCCTACCGTGTAGACGGCGATGAAGAGCACGATCTGGCTGATCAGGAGCTCAGCGACCTGGCCGATCACCCCGGCGGCGTAGACGACGCTCACCACGACGGCCATGATCTCGGGGAAGCGGCGACGGGCGGCGATCGGCAGGGTCATGCCGGCCGCCCACAGCAGCGCGAGCCACCAGGGCTCTTCGGCGTAGGTTCCGGTGGCCCTGTAGAAGAGGAGGCTCACCGCACTGCCGACCAGCAGCACGAGCGCGAGGATCGCGTCGTTGCGGTAGCCGTGGGCGTCGGGCCCGGGGCGCACCCATTCGACCCCGTCGACGACGGCGGGCGCGGCGGGCGCAGCAGAGCTCATGCCATCACGCTAGCGAAACGGCGAGGGGGTGCCATCCGTCGCACGGGGGAGACGGCGGTTCGGCCGCGACCTCGTCGGGCCTCAGCGAGCGGGTCCGTCGCGGACTCAGCGACTGGCGGCGCGCGCCTCCGGCGCCGGCAGCACGTACTTGAGCAGCAGCCAGGTCGCCAGTGCGGTGATGACCCACACGATGACGGTCGCGAGGATCCACGCGAAGACGCCGTCGAAGCTGAGCCCGTCGGTGAACAGAGACGCCACCAGCAGCGCGATGAAGGTCGACAGCAGGCCGGCGATGCCCGCGATCACCGGAGCCTGCCGCGTCGTCAGCTTGCGCACGAGCCATTCGAGGCCTGCCTGCACCAGGGCGAACACCACGATGGCGACGAAGAATCCGGCGGTGTGCAGGTGGAACTCGGGGATGATCAGGGAGGCCACAAGCAGGCCGAGGGCCGCGCTCCCGAGGAAGATCGCCGCACGGATGAGGATTCGCACCATGGGATGACGGTAGCGGTTCGACGCCCGCGTGCGCTACGCAGTCTCGGCCCCGTGGCGCGTCCGAGTCCCGGGTCGCCCGAGCTCCCCCGACCTGCCCACTTCCGCTGGTCGCGACGGCCTGGTACTAGCGGAAGTGGGCAGGTCGGGAGGACTATGGGCAGGATGAACCCCGCCGCCCGCCGCGTCCAGCGCATCTACCTGGTGCTGATGCTCGGCAACACGTTGGCCGCTTCGCTCATCTGGGGCATCAACACGCTGTTCCTTCTCGACGCTGGACTCACCAACTTCGAGGCTTTCGCCGCGAACGCCTTTTTCACGGCCGGAATGGTGCTGTTCGAGGTGCCGACGGGTGTCGTGGCCGACACCGTGGGTCGCAAGGCGTCCTACCTGCTCGGTACTGTCACGCTCGCCGTCACCACGGCTCTGTACTGGATGCTGTGGGTCTGGCACGCGCCCTTCGTGTGGTGGGCCATCGTGTCGGTGCTGCTCGGCCTGGGCTTCACCTTCTTCTCGGGCGCCGTCGAGGCGTGGCTCGTCGACGCGCTCACCTCCGTCGGCTTCACGGGCTCGCTCGAGGCGGTCTTCGGCCGAGGGCTCGTCGTCACGGGCGTCGCCATGTTCACGGGTTCGGTGCTCGGCGGCGTCATCGCGCAGCTGACGAATCTGGGTGTGCCGTTCGTGCTGAGGGCGGCCGTGCTCGTCGTGATGTTCGTCATCGCCGCTCTGGTGATGAAGGACCTCGGCTTCACTCCCGACCGCTCGGAGGGGCCGATCAAGGCCACGCGCACCGTGTTGAGGGCGTCGGTCGAGTACGGCCTCAAGAAGCGCTCGGTGCGCTACATGATCCTGGCCGCCCCGTTCGCCTCGGGCGTCGGAATCTACGCGTTCTACGCCCTGCAGCCCTACCTGCTCGAGCTCTACGGCGATACCACGGCCTACGGCATCGCCGGGCTCGCCGCGGCGATCTTGTCGCTCGCCCAGGTGGCTGGAGGAGTGCTCGCTCCCCGCGTGCGCACCCTGTTCCGCAGGCGCACGACCGTCGTGATCTCGGCATCCGTCGGCAGCGTGCTGGCGCTCATCGCCCTCGGGCTCAACCAGATGTTCTGGCTGGCGCTCCTCCTGCTGGTGCTGTGGGGCTTCGTGTTCGCCGTGGTGGGACCGGTACGCCAGGCCTACCTCAACGGCATGATCCCGTCGAAGCAGCGCGCCACCGTGCTCTCCTTCGACTCGCTGTTCGGCAGCGCCGGTGGCGTTGTCATCCAGCCGGCCCTCGGTCGCGCTGCCGACCTGTGGGGCTACGGAACATCGCTGGTGATCGGCGGCGTCATCGAGCTCGCCGCCCTGCCGTTCCTGTTCGCGAGCCGGGCGCAGCATGATCCGTCCGACACCGCGGTCGCGCTGACGGATGCCGATCCTGGCGCAGCCCCGGAGTCCGGAGCCGACGCCACGGCGTGACGACTCGACGTCGCCCCTTGTGAGGATTCCTCAGGAGGGCCACCATGGGCAGGTACGGTCCTCCTACCCTTCGACTGCGAGGTTCTCCCGTGTCGCACCGCTCTCTTCCCCTCATCGCCCTCCTCGCCGGAGTCGTGCTGGCCGCCACGCCGGCGCTGGCGGCCTCCGCTGTTCCCGCGGCTCCTCCGGCCGCTGCGAAGCCGAGTCCCGGCGCCCCGGGAATCGGCGATCCCTACTTCCCGCTGTCGGGCAACGGCGGCTACGACGTGAAGCACTACGGCCTGAACGTCGACTACGTGCCGGCGACGGATGTGCTCACGGGCCACGCACTCATCACGGCGAAGGCGACCCAGAACCTCAGTCGCTTCGACCTCGACCTGCACGGGTTGACCGTGAAGTCCATAACCGTGAACGGCCGCAAGGCCACGTGGAAGCGCTCGGGTGATGAGCTCGTGGTCACGCCGGCCTCGGCACTCCGCAAGGGACTGCCGTTCTTCACGACCGTCTCCTACGCGGGAGTGCCGCAGATCTACGAGGACTCCGTGCTCGGCAACGCCGGTTTCTACAACACCGACGACGGCACCCTCGTCGCCGGCCAGCCGTTCGTGGCGGCGAGCTGGTTCCCCTCGAACGACCACCCCGCCGACAAGGCGCTGTACTCCATCCGCATCACGGTTCCGCGAGGGGTCGAGGCGCTGTCGAACGGCAAGCTGCTGGGGCACGGCCGCATCGGCAGCAAGGACCAATGGATCTGGAACGTCGACGAGCCGATGGCCAGCTACCTGGCCACGGCCACCATCGGCCAGTTCGACATCGACGAACGCGATGTCGACGGTATCCACTACCTCGACGCGATCGACCCCGACCTGTTCGCACCGACAGTCACGCCGCGCACGGGCACCGCCTTCGCGTACACCCAGAAGGCCGACGACGCCTACAAGCGACTCAGCCGCACGATCGCTGTGCCCGCCGCCGGAGGCTCGCTGAGCTTCTGGATGGACCGCTCAGTCGAGGAGGGCTGGGACTTCACCTTCGTCGAGGCCGCTCCGACCGGAACCGACGACTGGACCACCCTGCCCGAGCAGAGCGGGATCACGACGATGGATGCCGGCAACTCCGGCTGTGCCGACCTGCTGGCGCAGCATCCGTTCCTCGGCCACTACCTCGGCGACGACGGGACGGGCGAAGCCTGCCTGCCCGCCGGGTCCACCGGCACCTGGTCGGCTGCGACGGGGTCGGGCGAGGGCTGGGAGCTCTGGACGATCGACCTCGCTGACTACGCCGGTCAGTCGGTCGACCTCTCCATCGCCTCCGTCAGCGACTACACCTTCCAGGGAGACGGCGTCGCCATCGACGACGTCACCGGCCCCGGCGGCCAGGGCGCGACCTCGTTCGAGGCTGATGCCGACCCGTTCGACGGCTGGACGGTGCCGGGCGCGCCAGAGGGCAGCCCGGGCAACCTCAACGACTGGATCGCGACGAGTGACGGACCGGCGCCGATCGGCGACCAGGTGAGGTCGAGCCTCGCTCGCGAGCCCGAGGTCATCGCCTTCCTCGAGCAGCAGTTCGGTCCCTATCCGTTCGACGAGGCCGGCGGCATCGTCGACGACTTCGAGGGACTCGGCTTCGCGCTGGAGAACCAGACCCGCCCGATCTACGACCAGTCCTTCTTCAGCGGTTCTCCGGAGCAGGGCGACGGCGTGGTCGTGCACGAGCTGGCGCACCAGTGGTTCGGCGACGACGTGGCGCTGAAGCGCTGGAGCGACATCTGGTTGAACGAGGGCTTCGCCACCTACGCCGAATGGCTGTGGGCAGAGTACGAGGGCTACGCCGATCCGCAGGCGTACTTCGACGACCTCTACTCGGCACCGGCCGATGACGACTTCTGGACCCTGACGATCGGCGACCCCGGCCCCGACGCCATCTTCGACGGAGCCGTCTACGACCGCGGTGCGATGACCCTTCAGGCTCTGCGGCAGACCGTCGGCGACGAGGACTTCTTCGACATCGTGCAGACCTGGGCGCACGTCAAGTCCGGCGGCAACGGCACGACGGCGCAGTTCATCGCGCTCGCCGAATCGATCTCGGGCACCGACCTGGGCGCCTTCTTCGACGACTGGCTGTTCACAGGCGAGAAGCCCGCGGCTCCGGATGCGGCATCCGACGCCCGCACGTTCGAGGCGCCTGACGCTCCGACCAAGCTGCTGGCGCCCTCGCACCCCGAGCAGCGCCGAGGTTAGATCCGCTCGCTGAGGCCCGGACGAAGTCCGCGGTCGAAGCGCTCTGACTGCGCTTCGGGCGGTCGCTTCGCTCGGCCCTCAGCGAGCGGGTGAGCAATCGGGCTCTACGCCGTCGCGCCCGTGATCCCGACGGTCGACTCGATGACGGTCTTCATCTTCTTGTCGAGGGCCTCGAAGAACATCGACAGCGGGAACTCGTCGTCGAGCACGAGATCGGTGTAGCCCTTCGGAGCACCGGCAAGCACCTCGAGCGGCAGCCCGCGCGCCCAGTTCGACGCCGGGTTCGGCGTGAGCACGCCGGCCACGAGGTCGTACGCCGCGAGCCAGTGGGCCGTCTTCGGGCGGTCGATCGACTTCCAGTAGAGCTCGTCGATGGCGTCGCCCAGTGCGACGACGGCATCCGGAACGGCCTCCCAGTCGAAGGCGAGCTGGGTGTCGGTCCAGTGCAGCACGTGGTGCTGGTGCAGCCAGGCGAACAGCAGCTGGCCGCCGAGCCCGTCGTAGTTGCGCACCCGAGAACCGGTGATGGCGAAGCGGAAGATGCGGTCGAAGATCACCGCGTACTGCACCAGCGTGGAGTGGTGCAGGGTCTCGGCCTCGAGCTCGCCGAGGGTCTCACCCTGGGCGACGCGGGCACGCAGCTCCCGCGTGATCTTCACCGACTCGCGGAACGCTGTCAGGTCGCAGCGCAGTTCCTCGAGCGAGTACAGGAAGAACGGCATCCGCTGCTTGATCATGAACGGGTCGAACGGCAGGTCGCCGCGCATGTGCGTGCGGTCGTGGATGAGGTCCCACATCACGAAGGTCTCCTCCGTGAGCCGCTGGTCGTCGAGCATGGCTGCGGCGTCCTCGGGCAGGTCGAGCTTGGTGATCTCGGATGCCGCCCGCACGACACGGCGGTAGCGTGCCGCCTCGCGGTCCTGGAAGATCGCACCCCACGTGAACGTCGGGATGGCGCGCATGGCGACGGTCTCGGGGAACAGCACCGCCGAGTTGGTGTCGTAGCCCGGGGTGAAGTCGACGAAGCGGATGGGCACGAACAGCTTGTTGCCGTAGTCGCCTGCCTCGAGCGCCGCGATGAACTCGGGCCAGATGACCTCGACGAGCACCGCCTCGACGAAGCGGTTCGTCGAGCCGTTCTGCGTGTACATAGGGAAGACCACGAGGTGGCGCAGTCCATCGATACGGTGCTGCTGCGGCTGGAACGCCATCAGCGAGTCGTGGAAGTCGGGTACTCCGAATCCGTCGCTCGCCCAGCGGTCGAAGTCGACGACGAGGGCGTCGAGGTAGGCGGCGTCGTGCGGGAAGGCCGGAGCGAGCTCGGTGACGGCGCTGGTGAGCATCGACACCAGGCCGTGCGCGTGCGCGTGGCTGTCGGCATCGGGAACCGACCCGTCCTTCACCTGCAGCGTCTGCAGCGTGGTGGCGGCGTCCTTGAGGCGGAGCCAGGCGGGATGGGTCTCGACCTCCGCGGCGAGGTGGCGCACATCCTCGAGAACCTCGGGCTCTCCGATGACGGCCTGCGTTGACAGCGTGGCGTTGGACAATGTGAACCTCCGATCCCTCTTGGCGCGCGAGGGAATCCCCGCTTCACCAAGGCTAGACGGGCTGACCGGCCGTTTTCTTGAGGGCCGACGCGGCTTTGCTGCGTGGGTTCCTGCTGCCGAGCAGATTCCCGCTACCCGGCGCAACGGATGCCGCAGCACGTCATCTGCGGTTATGGCCGGGTCCCTTCACAGCTTGCTCATAGGCTGGTCATAGCGAGCGTGCCTAACGTGGCGCGCATCCACAACCCTTCGAAGAAGTCAGAGGTTCGTTCCGTGTCAACTCCCCGCTCCAGCAGCATCTCGCCCGCCAAGCTCGCCCTGCCGATCATCACCCTCGTGCTCGCGCTCGTGGCCGTCGTGGTGGGCTACGTGCAGACGACGACCGGCCTGGCCGACCTCAGCAAGGCCCTCGAGAGCCAGACCGCGACGGCGACCGACGTCTACGGCGGCCAGTCCGCCATCGGTGTCGCGTCCGCCATCCTCTCGGCCGGCATCATCGGCGTCGTCATCTCGCTCGCCGCGATCGGCATCCTCATCGGCCTCAACGGCTTCCGTCGTGACGCCGTGATCGAAGACGTCATCCTCGACGAGGAGTTCCTCGACGATGACGACGTCGACGGCATCGACGAGCTCGAGCTGAACCGGGCCGCTGCGCCTGCTGCCGCTGCGCCGGCTGCCGCTGCGTCCACCGCTCCCGTTCACGCCGAGCCCGTCATCGTGACCGAGCCCGCGGCCGACCCGGCAGAGCCGACCGAGCCCAACGCTCCCGAGGCGCCGACCGCTCGCTAGCCGGCACCACCTTCTCGACGGCCGCGGACTGCGGTGCGTCATCCGCCAGCGGTAGAGTCCGCTTCCATGACGGATGCTGCATCCCAGACCGCGGCCGTCGCGGTTTCCGCGCTCGCCGAGCTCGCCGATCCCGAGCGCGCCGCCGGCAGCCAGGGCTTCTTCAAGACGGCGCCCGGGCAGTACGGCGCGGGCGATGTCTTCATCGGCATCACGGTTCCGGCCCAGCGTCGTGTGGCGAAGCAGTTCCCGTCGTTGCCCGTGTCGGAGCTCGACATCCTGCTCGACTCCGAGGTGCACGAGCACAGGCTGACCGGCCTGATCATCGCCGGCAACCTCTTCGAGCGGGCCTCGCGTCCGGCCGGGATCGATGATTCGCTGCGCGACGACCTCGCGGACTGGTACCTCGCGACGGTGCGCCGCGGCCGGGTGAATAACTGGGACCTGGTCGACTCCTCGGCCGGCGTCATCCTCGGCGGCTGGCTCTTCGATCGCCCGCGTGACGTGCTGTTCGAGCTCGCCACGAGTCCCCTGTTGTGGGAGCGACGGGTGGCGATCATCACGACGCAGGGCTTCATCAACCGGGGCGATGCGTCGACGACGCTGGAGCTGGCGCCGATGCTGCTCGGAGACAGCGAGGACCTCATGCACAAGGCCGTCGGCTGGATGCTGCGCGAGGTCGGCAAGCGCGTCGACCGGGAGCTGCTGATCGGTTTCCTCGACGAGTACGCCGGGCGGATGCCGCGCACGGCGCTCTCCTACGCCACCGAGCACCTCACTCCCGAGCAGCGGGCGCACTACCGGGCGGTGCCGCGAACCTCCGTCCGCTGAGTACCGGATGCAGTCCGCGGGCGAAGCGCAGCGTCCGTCCGCAGCAGCCAGATCGCGTATCCGCAGACCCAGCCCAGGCCGATGCCCACGGCCACCAGCAGCAGGATGCTGAAGAGCGGCCAGCCCGGCAGGCTCAGCACGAAGCAGACGCCGGCGGCGATCCAGCTGAGTACTGCGGCACCACGGTGACCATCGAGCCAGATGCGGCGAGCTGCCACGGCGATGCCCGCGACGATCGCGGTGAAGGCGACGGGCGGTGCGACGGCGTGCATCAGGCCGTGGAAGCTGAGGCTCGGTGGGATGCCCTCCGGTGCTCCGACCGGGAAGCCGAGGGCGGCATCGGGCGGGAAGACGCCGCCGAGGATCATGCCGAAGCCGCCGATCGCGAACAGGATGGGCGCCCACAGCCGTGCGGCGCCGGGACGCAGGCGGCGCGCCAACCCGAGCGAGAAGACGATGAGCAGCGTGCCGGCGACGATGAAGTTGACGATCTGGATCCACCCCAGGTCGCCGAGCGAGAGCAGGCTGATCGGATGCCGCGTGAGATCGAATCCGGGCCGGAGACCGGCCTGCAGCAGGGCCGTGGTGATGAACAGCGGTCCGGCGATCACGCCGGCGGTCAGCTGCGCCCGGGTCGCCGCATCCGTTCCGCTGGTCGCGACGGCGGTGGTGGTGGTGGTGGTCATGACGAACTCCTTCATTCGGACCTCGGACGAGGTCGTTCACTGTTTCGTCGCCGGCATGGATGCATTCTCGACATCCGTTCGCGAGAATTTCCGCAGCGCATGTCGAGAATCGGTCCTGGCACGCGACGACAGGGTGAGAGCGGGCATCCGGCCCGCGAGAACGAGGAGAGCATCATGCGATTCATGTGCCTGGTCCGTACCGACGAAACCGCGACGATCGGCCAGACCCCCGACGGGGTGTGGAAGCGGATGGCGGAGTACGAACAGGAGGGTCGTCGTAACGGCACCCTCGTCGACATCGGCGGCCTGCTGCCGAGCGCGAGCGGAGCGATCGTGTCCCTCGCGGATGGGCGCATCAGCACCGTCGACGGTCCTTTCGCAGACACCCGCGAACTGATCGGCGGATACGCCATCATCGAGGTGCACTCGAGGGAGGAGGCGGTTGAACTCGGCCGTCGTGTCCTCCAGATCCACGTCGAGGAATGGCCCGGCTGGGAAGGCGACGTGGAGGTGCGTCAGCTCGCGGCGTCGCAGAGCGAGATCATCGGCTACTGACTCCGACCGGCGGGACATCGCCCCTTGAGGCGGTGGCACGGGGGTCGGGAGAATCAGGTTCCGTGGAGCCGACGACAGCCCGCGCCGCCGTCGAGGCCGTCTGGCGCCTCGAGTCGACGGCCATCATCGCGACGCTCGTGCGGGTCGTCCGTGACGTCGCTCTCGCCGAGGACCTGGCGCAGGACGCCGTCGTGGCGGCACTCGATCAGTGGCCGCGCACGGGGATCCCGGCCAAGCCGGCCGCGTGGCTCATGGCCGTGGCCAAGCGCCGTGCCATGGACGCCTTCCGTGCCGACGCCCGGGGCGATCGGGTTGTCGCGAGACTCGCGATGGACCTCGAGTGGGCATCCGCTGACGATCCGACGGCCGCCATCGACCACGTCGACGACGACGTGCTGCGGCTCATGTTCATCTGCTGCCACCCGGTGCTGACCGAGGAGGGGAGGACCACGCTCACGCTCAGGCTCGTCGCCGGACTGACCGCACGGGAGATCGCGCGGGCGTATCTCACCTCGGAGGCGACGATCGCCCAGCGCATCTCGCGCGCCAAGCGCACGCTCACCGAGGCGGGGGCCGCGATCGAGGAGCCGAGCGAGGCGGAGCGGGCCGAGCGGATGGGTGCCGTCCTGCGGGTCGTCTACCTGCTCTTCAACGAGGGCTACGCGGCCACCGAAGGCCAGGACTGGATGCGACCGGCGCTGTGCGTCGAGGCGATCAGGGTGGGGCGCATCCTCACGACGGTGGCCCCGACGGAATCGGAGGCGCAGGGCCTGTTGGCGCTCATGGAGCTGCAATCGTCGCGCCTGCGCGCCAGGGTCGATGCCGCCGGACGGCCCGTGCTGCTCGACGACCAGGACCGTTCGCGCTGGGATTCCGGCAGCATCTCGCGTGGGTCGGCCGCGCTGGCGGAGGCACGGAGACTGGCTGCCGGAGCCGATGGTCCCTACCTGCTTCAAGCGCGGATCGCCGCCTGTCATGCGCATGCCGAGTCGACGGATGCCACGGACTGGGCCCTGCTTGCAGAACTCTACGAACAGCTCGCCCGCCTCACCGGCTCTCCCGTCGTCGAACTCAACCGGGCCGTGGTGCTCGGTCGGGCCGTCGGACCTGAGGCCGGCCTCGCCCTCGTCGACCAGCTCGTCGACCACCCGGCACTCCGCGGCTACCACCTGCTCCCGGCCGTCCGCGCCGATCTCCTCCAGAAGCTCGGGCGTCGGGCGGAGGCGGTGGAGGAGTACCTGCGCGCCGCCGAACTGGCGACGAATCTCTCGGAGCGCGACTTCCTCCGGGAGCGGGCGGCGGATGCGGCTGCTCGATGACCGACCCGCCGAGCGCTTCGGGCGCGGACTGCGTCCGGTCCTCAGCGACCGACGTCCTCAGCGACCGACGCCCTCAGCGACCGACGATCTCAGCGATGCGCCCGGGCACCGTCTCGTCCTGCAGCGACGTCGTATCACCCAGCGTGCGGCCCTCGGCGATATCGACGAGCAGGCGCCGCATGATCTTGCCGGAACGGGTCTTCGGCAGGTCCGGCACCAGCACGATGTCGCGTGGCTTGGCGATCGGGCCGATGAGATGCGCAACATGCCGGCGCAGCTCGTGGAGCAGATCGGCGTCGTCGAGCACGCCGGATGACGGCACGACGAACGCGGCGATGGCCTCGCCCGTGAGCGCATCCGTCACCCCGACGGCCCCGGCCTCGCCGACGGCGGGGTGTGCCACCAGAGCTGACTCGATCTCGATCGTCGACAGCCTGTGGCCCGACACGTTGATCACGTCGTCGACGCGTCCGAGCAGCCAGATGTCGCCGTCGGCGTCGTACTTGGCGCCGTCGCCCGAGAAGAACAGGCCCTGCTCGGCGAAGCGCGCCCAGTACGAGTCGCGGTAGCGCTCGGGGTTGCCCCAGATCGTGCGCGCCATCCCGGGCCACGTGCCCTCGATCACGAGGTAGCCGCCGGTTCCCCGCGCGACCTTCACCCCGTTCTCGTCGACGACGGATGCCCGCAGTCCTGGGAGCGCGCGCAGGGCCGAACCGGGCTTCAACGTCGAGACCCCGGGCAGCGGCGCCATGATCGCGGCGCCGGTCTCCGACTGCCACCAGGTGTCGACGATGGGCGCTCGGCCGGCGCCGATGTTGTCGCGGAACCACATCCACGCCTCGGGGTTGATCGCCTCGCCGACGGACCCGAGCAGGCGGATGCTCGACAGGTCGTGCGCGGCGGGAACTCCGTCGGGGAACCAGGTCATGAGACTGCGGATCAGCGTGGGTGCGGTGTAGTACGTCGAGACGCCGTAGCGCTCGATGATCTCGAAGTGCCGCGCCGAGTGCGGAGTGTTGGGCGTGCCCTCGTAGATGACGCTCGTGACCCCGTTCGACAGTGGGCCGTAGAGCACGTAGCTGTGCGCCGTGACCCAGGCGAGGTCGGCGGTGCACCAGTACACGTCGGTTTCGGGCTTCGCGTCGAAGACGGCCCAATGCGTGTAAGAGGCGTGCGTGAGGTAGCCGCCACTCGTGTGCACGAGCCCCTTCGGCTTCCCCGTCGTCCCGCTCGTGTAGATGATGAACAGCGGCGTCTCGGCGTCGAAGAACTCAGGGGTGTGCACGTCGGATGCCGCCGCAACGGCATCGTGCCACCAGACGTCGCGCCCCTCGGTCCACGGGATGTCCGGCGTCTCGTCGCCGGTGCGGCGGATGACGAGGACGTGCTCGATCGAGGCGACGCCGGCGACGGCGGCATCCGCCGCCTCCTTGACGGCCACAGCCCTGCCGCGACGGAACTGGCCGTCGGTCGTGATGAGCAGCTTCGCGCCCGTGTCTTCCACGCGGAACCTGAGCGCCTCGGCCGAGAAGCCGCCGAAGACGAGCGAATGCACGGCGCCGATGCGGGCGATGGCGAGGGTCGCGATGACGGTCTCGAGCAGCACCGGCAGGTAGACGACGACGCGGTCGCCCTGGGAGATGCCGAGGGCCGTGAGGGCGTTGGCGGCGCGGGCCACCTCGCGTTGCAATTCCGCATAGCTGAGCGAGCGGCGGTCTCCGCTCTCGCCCTCGAAGTGGAAGGCGATGCGCTCGCCGTTCCCGGCGTCGACGTGCCGATCGACGCAGTTGACGGCCACGTTGAGGCGTCCGCCCGAGAACCACTCGGCACGCGGTACCGAGAGCTCGCCCGCGGCATCCGTCACCGCGGGGTGCCAGCTGTGGTCGGTGTGCCACGGCTCGGTCCAGTCGAGGCGCTCGGCCTGCTCGGACCAGAAGGCGACGGGGTCGGATGCCGCACGCTCGTACTCCGAGTGCGGAACGTTCGCCTCGGCGGTGAACGCCGCGGGTGCGGGGAAGCGGCGCTGCTCGTCGAGCAGGGCGCTGATGGTGTCGTTCAGGCCCACTTGCGCACCGCCCACTTCTCGAAGAGACCGACGAGCGCATCCGTCAGCTTGCCCAGCAGGGCCAGCAGGATGATCGCCAGGAAGATGCGGTCGATGCGGCCGCTCTGGCCGGAGTCGAGCAGCAGGAAGCCGAGACCCATCGACGATGCGATGAGCTCGGCGGCCACGAGGAACAGCCACGACTGGGCGAGTGCGAGGCGGAGGCCCGAGATGACCGACGGAACGACGGCGGGGAGCTGCACGGTGGTGAACAGCCGCACGCCGCTGAGGCCGAAGGCGCGGCCGGCCTCGATGAGGTGGCGGTCGACGTGCCGCAGGGCGGAGGCCACGATCGTGTAGACGGGGAAGAACGCCCCGATCGAGATGAGGATGATCTTCGATTCCTCGCCGATCTTGAACCAGAGGATGAGCAGGGGGATCCAGGCGAGGGACGGCACGGCGCGGATCGCTCCGAGCGTGGGGGCGAGGAGGATGTCGGCGAGGCGCGACAGGCCGACCACGGCTCCGATCAGGAGGCCGAGCGCGCCGCCGATGGCGAAGCCGAGCAGCACGCGCTGGGTCGAGATGGCGACGTAGAGTCCGAGCAGGCCGCGCTGGGCGAGATCGACGGCGGCGAGCCAGACCATCTCGGGCGACGGCAGCTGGGAGATCGGCACCAGCCCGGTGGTCGACGCGATCTGCCAGGCGGCGAGGATGAGCACCGGGAGGATCGCGCCGCCGACGATGACGAACCAGCGCCGGCTGGTGAGGCGCTTGCGCCCGTTCCGTCGAGGGCCGGTTTCCCCCTGGGGTCGCCGGGTCCCGGCATCCGGAGCAGCGGGGCGCTCGGCGAAGGAGCTGCCGAAGACACCGGCGACCACCTGCGTGCGAGCGTCATGGTCGGTCTGGTAGCTCAACGGTCTCTCCTCTCGGGTGCTGCTCTTCGTGCTGTGCTCGTGCGGGGCACCGGGATCCGGCACCCCGCACGTGCGGCTCCTGCTAGCCGATCGCGTCGGCGTCTGCTGCCTTGGCGTAGGTGTCGTTCACGATGGTGTCGATGGCGTCGTCGACCTGCTGCTGGGTCTGCACGTCGCCGTTCTCGACGAACACCGGGCCGATGGTCTTCAGCACGGAGATCTGAGCGTCACCGGGAACGTTGTCGACGTCGAGGTTGGTGCGCTCCGAGATGACCTTGGTGGCCACGGCCGGGTCGAGGCTGGCGACGGAGGCCAGGATCTCCGCGGTCTCCTCCGGGCTGTCGAGAGCCCACGCGCGAGCGTGCTCGTAGGCGTTGACGACGGTCTGCGCGACGTCGGGCTTGGCCTTCAGGAACGACTCGGTGGCGTTCAGGAAGCCGTAGCTGTTGAAGTCGACGTTGCGGTAGATGAGCTGGGCGCCCGACTCCTCGGCCCCGGCCATGATCGGGTCGAGGCCGGCCCAGGCGTCGACGGATCCGTTCTGCAGTGCGGCCCAGCCGTCGGCGTGCTGCAGATTCTGCACGGTCACGTCGGATGCGGACAGACCCGCCTCCTCCAGGGACTGCAGCAGGAAGAAGTAGGGGTCGGTGCCCTTCGTTGCTGCGACCTGCTTGCCCTCGAGCTCGGTCACGTCGGTGATAGGCGAATCCTTGCCGACGACGATGGCCGACCATTCGGGCTGCGAGTAGATGTCGATGACCTGGATGGGCGAGCCGTTCGAGCGAGCCAACAGTGCAGCCGATCCCGCGGTGGATCCCACATCGATTGCGCCGGCGCGCAGCGCCTCGTTGGCCTTGTTCGAGCCGGCCGATTGCACCCAGTTGACGGTGATGTCCTGCTCGGCCAGAGCATCCTCGAGCCAGCCCTGGTCCTTGATCACGAGGCTCAGCGGGTTGTAGGTGGCGAAGTCGATGTTCAGAGTTCCGCCCTGGGTGACGACGGCATCGCCATCGCCGGAGCTGGTCTCGGCCGGCGCGGCTGCGGAGCCCTCACCGGCGACGCAGCCGGTGAGCATGAGGGCGACGGATGCCGCTGCCGCGACGATCGCGGCTGTCGTCGATGTCTTTCGAAGGAAGGTCATGGCGTGTCTCTCCTGGTGCTGTGAGGGAAGTGGTGCAGGGAGGTGGTGTGGTGCCGTGTGGTGCTGGAGGTGCTGTGGTGCGTTGGTTCTTCGTGGGTCAGTAGGGGAAGGCGGGGATGGTCGTGCTGCTCGCGATGCCGCGGGCGTGGCCGTGCCGATCGATGCCCAGGCCCGCGAGCAGGCGGGCTCGCAACTCGGCGAGCTCCGCTGAGCCGCGATCGCGGGGCCGGCGACCGGGAACAGTGACGGTCTCGAGAACGGATGCCGCCGCGTCGCCGTCGGCGCGCCCGAGCAGCACGATGCGGTCGGCCAGTTGCAGTGCCTCGTCGACGTCGTGCGTGACGAGCAGCACAGTGGTGGGCTCGGCCGCGTGGATGTCGAGGAGGAGGTCCTGCATCTTGAGGCGGGTGAGGGCGTCGAGTGCTCCGAACGGCTCGTCGAGGAGCAGCACGCCGGGGCGGCGGGCGAGGGCGCGTGCGAGCGACGCGCGCTGGGCCATCCCGCCCGACACCTCACGCGGCCGCTGACCGGCGGCATCCGCCAGCCCGACGAGCTCGAGCAGGCGATCGACGCCGGCGCGGGCCGTGGCCCTCGCCGTGCCGCGCGGAACACCGAGTGCCACGTTGTCCGCGATGCTGCGCCAAGGGAGCAGGCGCGGCTCCTGGAAGCCGACCGCGGTGCGGGGGTCGTACGTGGCGACTGGGGTGCCGTCGATGCTCACGCTGCCCGAGGTCTGGGTGTCGAGTCCGCCGGCGATGCGCAGCAGCGTGGACTTGCCGCATCCGCTCGCCCCGATGATGGCGACGATCTCACCGGGCTCGACCCGCAGGTCGACGTCGGCGAGCACGGGCCTCGCGGGGTCGAAGGCCCGACCCAGGCCCGCGAACTCGACCGAGACCGCGACGCCGGCTGGCGTCGTTGAGGTCGCGGAATCGGAGGGCATCCTTCGAAATTACCCACCGTATGCATGCGTCGGTCGGGCGCGCGAGACACGACGTAACAGTGCGTTGCCCGGCGTCGCAGGGCGCCTCGCTAGAGGTTCTTGCGCATGTGAACACTGGTGACGCCGTACCCGACGCGGTCGTAGAGCCTGCGCGCCGTGTCGTTGCCGCCGAACACATTGAGCCCGATCGCGGTGGCTCCGGCCGCGCGGGCGACGTCCTCGGCGAGCAGCATGGTGGCCTCGGCGATGCCGCGGCGACGGAACGCCTCATGCACCTCGATGTCCCAGATCCACCAGTCGCCTCCGGCCCCGTCCGCCGTCGGCCCGATCCACAGCCAACCGGCATCGCCCCCGTCGACCGTGATGGTGAAGATGCGGTGGCCATCGACCGGCACACCATGGGGGAAGAACTTCGCCTGCGAGCTCGCGGCGGCGTTGGCGGCCTCGCCGGGGCTGTCGCCGGCATCGATGCGCGCCTGCTCGTAGAGCGAGTTCGAGACCGGCAGCCATGCGGCGAGCTGCTCGGGAGTCTTGTCGACGAGGGTGACGGATGCAGCAGGGCTCATGGGTCCCATTCTGGCGGGTGCGCTTCGACCTCGCTCGGACTCCGTCCGGACCTCGGCTCGCCACTTCCGGTCGCCATGCGCCGCGCAGTCCGACCGAAAGTGGCGAGCCGGCGTTGTGCCGGGCGAGCGGCGACCCACCCTTCTGACGGAGTGCGCTCGGCCTGTGCTGCGACAATGAATCCATGACGAGAACCGTGCGTGGCGCATCAGTACTGATCACCGGGGCGGCCATGGGCATGGGGCGGTTGTACGCCGAGCGGGCGGTCGCGGAAGGGGCGGCATCCGTCGTGCTCTGGGACCGTGACGCCCACGCCCTGGCCCAGACCGTCGGCGACCTCGGCACGGCCTCGAAGGGGCGCACCCGCATCCACTCCTACGTCGTGGACGTGGCCGATCTCGGTGCCATCGCCAAGGCGGCGCAGAAGGTGCGCAAGGAGGTCGGCAATCCCGACGTGCTCATCAACAACGCCGGGGTCGTGCGCGGCAACGGGTACTTCTGGGAGACCGACAACGGCGACGACACCCGCCCGACGATGCAGGTGAACGCCCTCGCGCCCATGTACATCACACGCGAGTTCCTGCCCGGCATGGTGGCCCGCGCCTATCGGGCGTCGCGCATCGTGAACATCGCGTCGGCGGCCGGCATGATCTCGAACCCCCGCATGAGCGTCTACGCGGCGTCGAAAGCCGCGCTCATCGGCTGGAGCGACTCACTGCGCCTCGAGCTGGTGCGTGACGACCACGCCAATGTGAAGGTCACCACAGTGGCTCCCAGCTACATCTCGACGGGCATGTTCGACGGCGCACGCGGGCCGCTGCTCACGCCGATCATGACGCCGGAGTACGTGGTCGACCAGGTCTGGAGGGCCATGCTCGCCGGGCGCCCGATGCTCATGCTGCCCTGGACGGTCGGGTTCTCGAAGGTGCTGCGCGGGGTCCTTCCGGCTGCCGCCTTCGATGCCGTCGCCGGTCGCTTCTTCGGCGTCTACCGCTCGATGGACCGCTTCACCGGGCGCTAGGACCCCTGCCTGCGGAGCCGGCCCACCTTCGGTGCCGCTGCCCGCGTTGGGGTGTGGGCCGTGCACGAGAGGTGGGCCCCAAGCGCGAGAGTCAGAAGATCATCGGCCGGTCGTCGTGGTCGTCGTCGTCGGCGAGCTCGATGTCGACGAGAACGGGCACGTGGTCGCTGGGGGCGTCGCCCTTGCGTTCGTTGCGGTGGATGGAGGCATCCGTCACCAGATCGGCGAAGGCCGGCGAGCCGAGGATGAAATCGATACGCAGGCCCTCGTTGCGCGGGAACCGCAGCTGCTTGTAGTCCCAGTAGGTGTATCCGGTGGGCAGGATCGGGCGCACGACATCGCTGAGGCCCGCCTCCTCGAGCGAGGCGAACGCAGCGCGCTCGGGAGGGGAGATGTGGGTCGACAGGCCGGGGACGAGGGTGGGGTCCCCCACGTCGGCGTCGGTGGGGGCGACGTTGAAGTCGCCCATGAGTGCCAGGGGCAGGTGCGGGTCGGATGCGAGCGAGTCGCGCGTGTAGGCGGCGAGCGCCTCGTACCAGTCGAGCTTGTAGGTGTAGTGGGGGTCGTCGAGTGAGCGGCCGTTGGGAACGTAGAGGCTCCACAGGCGCATGCCGTCGATGGTGACGCCCAGGGCGCGCGCCTCCTGTGGCTGATCCGGCCCCTCGATGCCCTTGAGGAAGCCGGGCATGGCGGGAAACGCGTGCTCGACGTCGGTGATCGGCGTGCGGCTCGCGAAGGCAACGCCGTTCCACTGGCTCAGGCCGTGGGCGATGACCTCGTAGCCCGCCTCCTCGAACTGCTCGTAGGGAAACTGCTCGGGCTTGCACTTGATCTCCTGCATCGCGAGCACGTCGACGTCTTCGCGCACCATCCAGTCGACGGTGCGGCCCACGCGGGCGCGGATCGAGTTGACGTTCCAGGTGGCGATGCGCATACCGAGAACGCTACCGGCTGCCCAGGACGCGGACCGAACCGACAGAAGTCGAGGATGCGTCACCACAAGTGGGGGGCGCCCGAACGGGGGCCGAGGGCATACAGTGAGCACTGTCTATCACCCGAAGACAGACCGGAACCCGAATCCGAAATGCGGAGGCCATTGTGCTCCGAAGTATCCCTGCTGCCCTGTTTCTCGCTGCCACGATCGTGCTCGTGCCGACCGTGGCCCATGCGGAGGACTATGTCCCACGCACTCCCCCGGTCGAGCCATCGATCGCGGGATCAGCCGCGACCGGTGTGTGCGACGGCGACGTGCCGTACATCGTCTACGACGTCACCCTCACCGATCCCGACGACACCTCGACGAGTCATACCGCCTATCTCACTCTGTCGGGCGGTGGTCAATCCGAGACGTTCCTGCTCGGCGAGATCGTCGGCGGCGAGCTGAGTGGGAGCATGCTCTGGCCCGGTGCCAGCGTCGGCCCGAACGGCGAGCCGACAGGCTGGCCGGGCTGGATGCAGGTCGGTGGCACCTGGGTGCAGACCGACGGCAACTACGGCTGGACCCGAGGCGTCACCTCGGCCCTGATCACGGTCAACCCCGAGACCAGCGTGCCGCTGAGCTACCCGCCTGCGTCGCCGAACTGCGTGATGGCTCCCCCCGGAACCGACCCCGCGCCGCCCGGATCGAGCACGACGTCGGCGTCTGGCACGGGACTGGCTGAAACGGGCGTGAGCCCGGTGCTGCTGCCCCTCGGCGTCGGCTCGGTCCTGGTGATCCTCGCCGGGCTCGTGTTCTTCCTCGTGCGGCGTCGCACTCACACCAGCACCCGCTGACAGCGTGAGTGAGGACGTGCCGGCAGTCGAGCCGGCCACTGCGACGCGTCGTCGTGGCCGGCTCGTCTGGCTGATCGTCGGTGTCGTGCTCGTCGCGGTGGTCGGCGCAGTCGTCTGGGTCGGCGTCCGTGGCTGGCTGGCCAAGGGCGAGCTCGAGGCTGCTGCGGCGACGGCCGAGAAGCTGCAGGCCGATATCGTCGCAGGCGACACCGCTGCGGCCGGTGACGGTGCTGACAAGCTCGTCGGCCACACCCATCAGGCGGCCGCACTCACGGGCGACCCCGTCTGGGCGCTCGCGGAGATCGTGCCCGTCGTCGGGCCGAACCTGAGCGCGGTCAGGGTGCTGTCGACCCAGCTCGACGCTGCCGCCAGCGGAGCCATCAGGCCGCTGACGGGCCTGGCGCAGTCGGTCTTCGCCGAGTCCTTCCGACCCGTCGACGGACGCATCGATGTCGAGCCTCTCGTCGCCGCACGCCCGGCCGCCCATTCCGCGCGCGCAGTGCTCACGGATGCCGCGGCAGCCGTGGACGCCATCGACGACGACGGCCTCATCGGCCCCGTCGCCGCCGCGAAGACGTCCCTCGCCACGGCCCTGGGCCAGGCAGCCGGCCTCAGCGCGACTCTCGATGATGCGCTGGTGATCGCCCCCGTCATGCTGGGTGCCGACGGCCCGCGCAACTACCTGGTGCTGTTCCAGAACAATGCGGAGCTCCGCACGGCCGGCGGCATCCCCGGAGCCTTCGCCCTCGTGCACGCGGAGGACGGGTTGCTCCAGTTGGTCAAGCAGGCGAGCACCGCGGACTTCTCGGCGAACGACGGACCTGCGCTTCCCGCGCCCGCCGCGATGGCCGCAGTGTTCGGTGACGGCATGAGCAGCCACATCCAGGACGTCACGATGACGCCCGACTTCACGGTGAGCGCCTCCCTCGCCTCCGCCATGTGGGAGCGGAGGTTCGGCGGCACTGTCGATGGCGTGATCGCCGTCGATCCCGTAGCCCTCAGCTATCTGCTGGGGGCGACGGGGCCGGTGACCCTCGCCGACGGATCCAAGCTCACCAAGGAGAACGCGGTGAAGTCTCTGCTCGTCGACGTGTACACGCGCTTCCCCGAGGGTGCCGCCCAGGACGCGTTCTTCGCGGAGTCCGCCGCAGCTGCCTTCACGGCAATCACAGGAGGCGCCGCGGACCCGAAGGCCCTGGTGTCGGCTCTCACCCGCGCCGGCGAAGAGAACCGCGTCTCTCTCTGGAGCAGCGACGAATCCGTGCAGAGCGTGCTCGCCGGAACCACCCTCGCCGGTCTCGACGCCGCCCAGAAGGAGCTGGGCCCGGAGGCCTACGGCGTCTATCTCAACGACGCCACCGGCGCGAAGATGGACCCGTATCTCGACGTCGCGATGGCCGTGGGGGCGGTGCCGCGCGATGACGGGCGGTCCGACGTCACGGTCACCGTGACCCTGACCAGCACGGCCGCTGCGGATGCCGCGACGAGCTATCCGGGCGTGGTCGCCGGAACCGGCTTCTACGGGGTCGCGCCTGGACTGATCGCGACCAACGTGACGGTCTTCGCTCCTGCCGGCGCCTTCGATGCCGGAGTGGAACGCGACGGCGACAGGGTCGAGTACGCCCCGGCCGTCGTCGACGACAGGGCGGTGAGTTCTCTGGGCGTCACGTTGGCTCCGGGCGAGAAGACGGAACTGGCCTTCCACTACACCTCGGCCGAGAAGGGCCAGTCGGAACCGACTCTGCTCCACACGCCGCTGATGAAGAACATCACCGTCGGCTCCCTCTGATTCCACGATTCCCTCGCGATCACCTCCGCCGTCGGCATCCGCGGCCTGTGCAGGGCACCACACGGTAGACCGAGAGTGGGTGCGGCGAGTGGCAGGATGGAGGAGTGGGTGACCTCCAGCTGGGCTACGCGGCGATGCTCGAGCAGTTCGCGCCCGCGGAGGCCGTCGCGCTGGCGGCCTTCGCCGAGCAGCACGGCTTCCGCGGTGTCATGGCCGACGACCACTTCCAGCCGTGGGTGCCCCAGCAGGGCCAGGCCGGTTTCGTGTGGAATGTGCTCACAGCCGTCGCCGAGCGCACGAAGGGCGACATCGGCCCCGGCGTGACCGCGCCGACCTACCGCTGGCATCCCGCGATCGTGGCCCAGGCGTCAGCCACTCTCGCGTCGATGTACCCGGGCCGGCACTGGCTGGGCATCGGATCGGGCGAGGCGCTGAACGAGCACATCGTCGGCGCCTACTGGCCGGAGCCGGCAGAGCGCATCAACCGCATGTTCGAGGCCATCGAGGTGATCTCGAAGCTGTTCACGGCTTCCATCGCGGGCCGGGACGTCAAGCACTCCGGACCTCACTTCACGCTCGAGTCGACGCGGTTGTGGACGATGCCGCCGGTCGCCCCCGAGATCCTGGTCGCCACCAGCGGTCCGCTGACAGCGCGGCGTGCCGGTCGCGTCGCCGACGGGCTCATCACCGTCGCTGCGCCGCTGGAGCGCATCGCGGGACTCTTCGATCGTTTCGCCCTCGGCGCGCGCGATGCGGGCAAGGACGCCGCCACGATGCCCAAGGTGCTGCAGCTGCACCTGTCGTGGGCGCCGACCGACGAGGAGGCGATGCGCAATGCGCTCGTCGAGTGGCCCAACGGCGGCATGAGGTTCCCCAAGAGCGACATCCGTTCGCCATTCGAGTTCGAACAGGTCGCTCGAATGGTCCGGCCTGAGGACTTCGAGGGCAGAATGGTGATCTCGAGTGATACCGATGTACACCGCGCGTCGATCCAGAAGTACGCCGACCTGGGCTTCGACCGCATCTACCTGCACAACGTGGGCCGCAACCAGCGGGAGTGGATCGAGGTCTTCGGCCGCGATGTACTCCCCGCCGTCAGGAGGTAACGATGTATTCCGTCAGTGTGATCGACGACATCCCCGAGGTGCGTCCCGGCGACGACCTCGTCGAGCTGATCGGCTCCCGCGCAGAACTCGCAGACGGCGACATCGTGGTCGTCACCTCGAAGATCGTCTCCAAGTCCGAGGGGCGATTCGTTGCGGCGGATGATCGCGAGCAGGCCATCTCGGATGAGACGGTTCGCGTCGTCGCGACACGCACCACGGCCGATGGTCGCACGACGCGCATCGTCGAGAACCGCCTCGGCATCGTGTCTGCAGCGGCCGGCGTCGATGCCTCCAACACTCCCGATGGCACCGTGCTGCTGCTGCCGGTCGATCCCGACGGATCCGCACGCTCCATCTGCGTCGGCCTGCGGGAGTTGAGCGGCGTATCCGTCGGCGTCATCATCTCCGACACCCTCGGGCGGGCATGGCGACAGGGGCAGCTCGACGTCGCGATCGGCGCGGCGGGCGTGCACGTTTTCGACGACCTGCGCGGCACTCTAGACAACAGTGGCAAGCCGATGGTCGTGACGCAGCCCTGTGTCGCCGACGAGATCGCCTCGGCCGGCGACCTGGTCAAGGGGAAGACCGGCGGGACCCCTGTGGCGATCGTGCGCGGTCTCGGTCGCTTCGTCGGCGACCTGGACCTGCCGGGCGCCGCCACGATCGTGCGTCCCGTCGATCAGGATCTGTTCCGGACCGGCAGCGAGGAGGCCTACGGGGACGGCTACCGTGACGGCTTCTCCGAAGGCCAGCAGGAGGCCGTCGGCCTGTGAACCTCGTCGCGATGCATCACAGTCCGACATCTCGCACCACGAAAGGCACGACCGCATGACGCTCACCCTGGGATACAAGGCATCGGCCGAGCAGTTCGCGCCACGGGAGCTGGTCGAGATCGCCGTGGCCGCAGAGGCGCACGGCTTCGAGTCGGCGTTCGCGAGCGACCACTTCCAGCCCTGGCGCCATGAGGGCGGGCACGCTCCGTTCTCCCTGGCCTGGATGGCCGCGGTGGGGGAGCGCACATCCACCCTGCGCATCGGTACGAGCGTGATGACGCCGACCTTCCGCTACAACCCCGCCGTGCTGGCGCAGGCGTTCGCGACCCTGGGCTGCCTCTACCCCGGCCGCATCATCGCCGGCTTCGGAACCGGAGAGGCGCTCAACGAGATCGCGACGGGCTTCCGCGGCGCAGGGGAGCAGGACTGGCCGGAGTTCAAGGAGCGCTTCGGGAGGCTGCGCGAGTCGGTCCGGCTCATGCGCGCCCTGTGGAGCCAGGACCGCGTCGACTTCGAGGGCGAGTACTACTCCACGCACGGCGCCTCCATCTACGACCGGCCCGATGGCGGCATCCCGGTGTACATCGCCGCGGGCGGCCCGACCGTCGCGAAGTACGCGGGGCGCGCTGGGGACGGCTTCATCTGCACCTCCGGCAAGGGCTGGGACCTGTACACCGAGAAGCTCGTGCCTGCCGTGAAGGAGGGCGCCGAAGCCGGTGACCGCTCCTACGACGAGATCGACCGCATGATCGAGATCAAGCTCTCCTATGAGGAGACCGAGGAGGCCGCGCTCGAGAACACCCGCTTCTGGGCGCCGCTGGCCCTCAGTGCGGAGCAGAAGTCGAGCATTCACGATCCGATCGAGATGGAGAAGGCGGCGGATGCCCTGCCCATCGAGAAGATCGCCTCACGCTGGATCGTGGGCAGCGACCCCGACGTCGTGACCGCCGAGATCGCGAGGTACGTCGACGCCGGCTTCAACCACCTCGTCTTCCACGCCCCCGGCGAGGACCAGCGGCGCTTCCTCGGCCTCTTCGAACGCGACCTGGCCCCCCGCCTGCGCGCCCTCCCGTGACGGTCGGCTGGTCTGTCGTCGTGCCGGTCAAGGGCACGATCGACGCCAAGAGCCGCCTGGGCGATGACCTCTCGGCCAGAGAGAGGTCATCGCTGGGTCTGGCCTTCGCCCACGACACCGTCGAGGCGGCCGCGGGGAGCGCACGGGTCGCGCGCGTCTACGTCGTGACCGATGCGGATGCCGAGTGGCCGGCGGTGGTCTTCGTGGTGCCCGAGGGTGAACGCCACGGACTGAACGCGGCGATCGTGCGGGGCATCCATGCTGCCGAGAGTTCACTGGATTCGTCTGCGCCGGGCGCCGGAATCACCGTGCTCCTCGGCGACCTGCCCGCCCTGCGCAGCGAGGACCTCGATGCGGCTCTCATGTCGGCCGAGGAGGTAGACCGCGGGTTCGTTCCGGATGCCGAGGGCACGGGAACGACTGTGCTCACGGCGCGTGCCGGCGTGTCGTTGGAGCCGCGGTTCGGCGCCGGCTCGGCCGCAGCGCACGCCGCGCTCGGACACGTCCGGTTGGATGCGGGAACGTCTCTGCGCCGAGATGTCGACGTGCCGGCCGCACTGGAGGAAGCCGTGAGACTGGGAGTCGGCGAGCGCACCCGCGCCGCCCTGGAACTCAGGCTCCGCGGTTGAGTACGGGACCCCACAGACGGGCTATCGCCGGTCCCGCATCCGAGTTGGATGCCAGGACGGCCGTGGTGATGCCGTCGTCCTGATAGTCGTCGGTGGGTGGGAGGGGGATCGGACCCATGCGCAGCACGACCGGGCCGTTCGATGGATCGAACAGGCCGACGATCTCATCCGGGTAGCTGGCCGCAGCCGTCCCGATGTCCGAGCCGACAGCAAACCCTCCGACGGTGGAGATGCGGATGCCGCGCACCACAGCGGCGGTCGCCTCGACGGTGTTCTGCGGGTGGTAGTCGATAGTGCTGGGAACGGTTTCGGTGATCAGCGTGAAGCCACCCCAGTCACGTTCAGCCCTGTCCGTCAGGTGCCCGCTCGCCGCGTGGAAGGTCTCGACCGGGGCTCCGCCGAAGACCGTGGTGAGCCCATCGATGATCTGCTGCGGCTCTTGGTAGTAGTCGTAGGAACTCAGGGTGGTGCCGTCCTCCGCGAACACGGTGATCGCCTCGGCGGTGAACGCGATCAGAGCGGCAGCGAGTTCGGTGGCAGCTGTCGGTTCGGGCGCCGGTGCCGGTGTCGCCGACGCCGCAGCAGTCGGCGTGCGATCAGCGACGGGCTCTGAGCTCGACGGCGATGGGGCGCACCCGGCGAGGGTGAGAGCGGCGATGATGCTGAGCAGCGCAGCCCCGCGACCCCGGAACGGTTTCATGCCGCGATGCTATCGGCTCGGTGCCGGGCACGACATCTCGTTTCCGTAACCGATCGGGGCTTACGGTGGACTGATGGAGATCGTGCGATGAGAGTTCGGAGAGCGGGAACGCTTGCAGGCATCGGAATCGGTGCCGGATTCGGGATCGCACTCTGGGTGGCCTGGCTCAGGGGCCGGCGGGAGCATTGGCGCGGAACGCTCTCGGGCACGATCCCCGTGAACTCGGCTTACTGGCGGGACCTCGGATCCAAGCCCGGCGAGATCCTCTACGCCGCGATCGGCGACTCGGCGGCTCAGGGCATCGGCGCCAGCCGCCCGGCGCACAGCTACGTCGGCTTCCTCGCCCGCGAGCTGCGCAACCACACCACCCGCGCGGTGCGCGTGGCCAACCTCAGCGTCTCGGGCGGCACCGTGCGCACGGCCATCGACATCGAGCTTCCGCTGCTCACCGCGCTCGGTGCCCAGCCCGACATCCTCACGGTGTGCATCGGGGCGAACGACATCGCCGATTTCGATCCCGAGCGCTTCGACAGCGACATCCGCGAACTGTTCGCGGCCCTGCCTCCTCACGCCATCGTCGCCGACCTGCCGAGCTTCTACTTCCTCCCGGGCGAGAAGAAGGTGCTGGTGGCCAACAGATTGCTGCGGGCGGCGGCAGCCGACGTCGGCCTCGAGGTCGTCGAGCTGCACGCGATCACCAGACGGCAGGGGCTGTGGGGCGTCTCCACCCAGTTCGCCGGCGACCTGTTCCACCCCAACGATCGCGGCTACGCACTGTGGGCGCGAGCGTTCACGCCGGCGGTCGACCGGCGGCTGGACGAAGTGCTGACGAGGCTCGGCTGACGGACCCCGGCGTCGCTGGGGGTTTGGTGGGGAACCGCCGATCCAGGCCGCAGCAGACGTACGCTGGGACCATGCAGAGGCGTTGGGCGATGTGGCTTCCCGCGGTGGTCGTTCCCGTGGTGATCGGAGTGGGCGTGCTCGCCGTGCCGCTGACAGCCGGTGCCGCCGTCGACCTGCCCGACAAGACTCCGGCCGAGGTGCTCGAACTCGCGCAGACCGCCGATGTGTCGGCCTTCTCGGGCACGATCGAGCAGAACTCCGACCTGGGCCTGCCCGACCTCTCATCGCTCGGCAGTATCGGCGGCGCCGGTTCCGTCGGCGGCTCTGCTGGCACCGCGGCATCCGGCACCGATATCTCCAGCGCCCTCGAACTCCTCACCGGATCGCACACGGCCCGTGTCTTCGTCGACGGAACCGATGCCCGCCTCCAGGTCATGGACTCCCTGGCCGAACGCGATGTCGTGGCCACGCCCGACGGCGTCTGGATCTACGACTCCGAAGACGCGTCGGCCACGCACATCACGGCTCCCGCCGACGGCGACTCCGATGCGAAGAAGGCTCCGGATGCCGCCGACATCCCGACACCGAGTGCCGTCGCGACCGAGCTGCTCACGAAGCTCGACCCGAGCACCGAGGTGAGCGTCGGCACCGACGCATCAGTCGCAGGCCGCACGGTCTACGAGCTCATCCTCACCCCGCGGGCGTCGGACACGCTGGTCGGGTCCGTCTCGATCGACGTCGATTCCGCAACAGGCCTCCCGCTCGGCGTCGCCGTCCTGGCAGCAGGCTCGGACGTACCCGCGTTCTCGCTGGCGTTCTCGCAGCTATCGCTCGATGCTCCGGATGCCGCCCTGTTCGACTTCGCGCCCCCAGCAGGCACCACTGTGACGGAGCAGGCGCTGCCGGATGCCGAGAGGTTCGCGGATCACGGCGACGTCGCCACTCCTGAGCACGACGGACCGGAGCCCACGGTCATCGGGACCGGCTGGTCGTCGATCGTCGAGATCGCGGCATCCGAGGTTCCGGCCGAACTGGCCGACTCGCCCCTGCTCGATACCGCAGCGGAAGCCGTCGACGGCGGTCGGGTCATCTCCACCACACTGCTCAGCGTTCTGTTCACCGATGACGGACGCATCCTCGCCGGGGCCGTCTCGCCCGCTGCGCTGGAGGATGCCGCTGCCGGGCGGTGAGTCCTCCGATCTCGCGATCGAGACTCACGACCTGACCAAGCGCTTCGGCCGCCAGACGGCCGTCGCCGGCATCGACCTCGCCGTTCCGCGCGGCTCGGTGTTCGGCTTCCTCGGGCCGAACGGTTCGGGCAAGACCACCAGCATCCGGATGATGCTCGGTCTCGTCAGCCCGAGCAGCGGATCGGTGCGCCTGCTCGGCGAGGAGATGCCGCGCCGCCTCAGCGAGGTTCTGCCGCGGGTCGGCGCCCTCGTCGAAGGGCCGGCGTTCTCGCCGTTCCTGTCTGGCGCGGCAAACCTGCGGCGCTTCGACTCAGCCGATCCGCTCGCTCCATCCCGCACCCGCGGTGAGCGTGTCGAGGCGGCTCTGGAACGCGTCGGACTCGGCCACGCCGCCACCAAGAAGGTGCAGGCGTACTCCCTCGGCATGAAGCAGCGGCTGGGCCTGGCCAACACCCTGCTCATGCCGCGCGACCTTCTCGTGCTCGACGAGCCCACCAACGGTCTCGACCCCCAAGGCACCCGCGAGGTGCGTGCCCTCATCCGCTCGCTCGCCGACAGCGGCACCACGGTGTTCGTCTCGAGTCACCTGCTCGCCGAGATCGAGCAGATCTGCACCCACGTGGGCGTCATGAGCGCCGGAGCGCTGGTCGCGACGGGCACCCTCGACGAGCTGCGACAGGTCGGGGCGGCCCGCGTGGTCCTTCAGACTCCGGATGCCGCGGATGCGCGGCGCGTGCTGTCGGGGCTCGGCCTCGCGTTGCTCGACCAGACCGACCCCGACCACGTCGCGGCATCCGTCCTCGAGGGAGTCGGTGGCGCCGGCGTCAGGCCTGAAGCCATCGTGGCCGCCCTCGTCGAGGCCGGGGTGCGCGTGCGCGGCTTCGCCGTGGAGCAGCCCAGCCTCGAGGATCGCTTCGTCGCTCTCACCGGAGAGGGGTTCGACGTTGTTCAGTAGCCTCCTGCTCTCGGAACTGCGCATCCTGTTCTCGCGTCGGCGCACACTGGCGCTGCTCGTCGCATTGGCGGCCATCCCGATCCTCATCGCCGTCGCCATCCGGCTGGCGTCGTCACCCGGAACCGGTCGTGGCCCCGCCTTCCTCGACCAGGTCACCCAGAACGGCCTCTTCGTCGGGGTCTCGGCGCTCGTCGTGGCCATCCCGCTGTTCCTGCCGCTCACCGTCGGCGTCGTCGCCGGCGACACCATCGCGGGCGAGGCCAGCCACGGCACCCTGCGCTACCTGCTCGTCGCCCCGGCAGGCCGCGCCCGGCTGCTCGTGGTGAAGTACCTCGGGGCCGCTGCATTCTGCATCGCGGCCGCTCTCACCGTCGTCATCGCCGGCACCCTCATCGGTGCGGCGCTGTTCCCCGTCGGCCCGGTCACCGTGCTCTCGGGCACCACCATCGACGTCGGCGAGGCGCTCCTGCGCTTCCTCGCCATCGCCGCTTACGTCGCCGTCTCGCTCCTCGGGCTCTCGGCGATCGGCCTGTTCTTCTCCACCCTCACGAACGTGCCCGTCGGAGCCATGGCGGCCACCATCTCGTTCTCGGTGGCGTCGCAGATCCTCGACGCGCTGCCGCAGACCGAATGGCTGCATCCGTGGCTCTTCAGCCACTACTGGTTCTCGTTCGCCGACATCCTGCGCGACCCCGTCTCGTGGGCATCGTTCGGCGACAACGCCCTACTGCAGGCCGGCTACATCGCGGTGTTCGGAGCTCTCGCGTTCGGGCGGTTCCTCACGAAGGACGTGCTGGCCTGACGTACGCCCCACCGGCTCTTTCGTCAGCGATGCGGAAGGGCCTCGGGTGGGCAGTTCCACAACCTGATCACGTGGTGGGCGTGCTCGAACGCGAGCTCGCTCATGGTGCCTGTCGACAGCGAGAAGACTGCGCCGTCCTGCGGCCGCAACCCGAGCCAGGCGGCAGCGATGGCTCGGAGCATGTGGCCGTGGGCGACGAGCAGAACGTCGCCACCGGCGTCGAGAACGGCGTCGCACCGTGCGATGACGGCCAGGGCGCGCTTCTGCACGTCGACCGCGGTCTCGCCGGGGGTGTCGCCGGGCGGAACACCGTCGGTCCAGAGATTCCAGTCGTGACCGAGGTCGGCCACGATCTGGGCGCTGGTCACACCCTCGTAGGCGCCGTAGTCCCACTCCACCAGGTTCGGATCGATCTGCATCTGGTCGCCGTAGCCGGCCAGCCGCGTCGTGTCCCGAGCGCGTTGCAACGGGCTCGAGATGACGAGGTCGAAATGCTGACCGTCGAGGGCCCGACCGAGGGTGCGTGCCTGCTCCTCACCGAGCGCCGTCAGCGGAAGGTCGGTCTTCCCGGTGTGGTGCCCGGTGCGGCTCCAGGCCGTCTCCCCGTGCCTGGCCATGATGAGACGGGGCGTGGTCGGAACGTCGTGGGAGTCGTCGGGGTCGGAGTACTCGGAGGGGATCACCCTCCCGAGTGTCGCACGTCTGCCAGCGCGAGTGCGGCCGCGGCGATCGCGCCGGTCTCCTCGACCGAGTTGAACCAGAGCGGTCGTGCGATCGAACGGATTCCGCCGGCCTCGAGTACCGCGACGGCGTCGGCGTCGACCTCGTCGACCAACCAGGCGTCGATGAGCCCGCCGTCCCTGCGGGAGCCGTAGTGCTCCGCCACGGCGAGGGCACTGGTCTCGACGCCGATCGCGCTGAGGCAGGCGTCGGCCATGCCCCGGACGACGCCTCCGCCGATGATGGGCGAGACGCCGACGACCGGGGCGGGGGTCGAGCGCACGGCATCCGCGATGCCGGGGATGCCGAGGACGGTCCCGATCGAGACGACGGGGTTGGATGGAGCCAACATCACGACATCGGCGTCAGCGATCGCCTCGAGCACTCCGGGTGCCGGTCGGGAGGTAGCCACATTCCGCTGGGTGAATGCGAGCGCCGGACGCGAGGCGTGCAGCCGTACCCACCATTCCTCGAAGTGCATGTCCTCGGCAACTGAGGCCTCCTCGCCATCGGCGGCGACGGTCACGATGGTCTCGACCTCGTCATCCGTAGCCGGAAGCAGGGTCACTCCCAGGTTCCAGCGGGCGGAGAGACGCGCCGTCGCCTCGCTGAGGGGAAGACCTTCGCGCAGCCAGGCCGAGCGGGCTATGTGCGTGCCCAGGTCGAGGTCGCCGAGGGTGAACCACGGCCAGCCGACTCCGTAGGCCGTGAGTTCGGCGCTCACCCTCTCGCTCTCGCCCTTCCGGCCCCATCCGCGCTCGTCATCGTTGGCGCCGCCGAGCGTGTACATGATCGAGTCGAGGTCGGGGCAGACGCGCAAGCCGGCGAGCCAGAGGTCGTCACCGGTGTTCGCGACGACGGTGACCGACGCCGAAGGGTCGGCGGTGCGCAGGTGGGCGAGCAGGCCGCGCGTGAAGCGCGCCCCGCCGACACCGCCGGCGAGGATGGTGATCTTCGTCACAGGGAGGACTCCAGGTCGAGGGTGGGAGAGGATTCCGCGGCGGCAGGACTCTTCTCGGCGAAGGCCAGGAGCGGTCGTCCGGTGAGCGGATGCCGCAGCACGGCGGCGCGCACACCGTAGACGGCGAGCACCAGCTCTGGGGTGAGCACTTCGGCCGGGTCCCCGGCCGCGACGACCCGGCCGTCGGCCAACACGATCACGTGGTCGGCGTGGGCGGCCGCGTGGCCCAGGTCGTGCAGGGCGGCGAGCACCGTCAGGCCGCCGCGAGCGAGCTCGCCCAGCAGCGACAACGCCGCGAGCTGCGACCTGATGTCGAGGTGGTTGGTGGGCTCGTCGGCGAGCAGCAGCGACGGCTGCTGGGCGAGCGCGCGGGCCAGAGTGACGCGCTGACGCTCGCCTCCCGAGAGGGTGTGGAAGCGGCGCGCGGTGAGGTCGGCGGCGCCGACGGCGGTGAGGGCGTCGCGCACGACGGCGGCATCAGTCGCCGAGGCGCTCGCGAAGGCGCCGAGATGCGGAGTGCGCCCGAGCATCACGACATCGACCACGCTGAGGTCCAGCTCGGTGTCGGTCTGCTGTTCGGCGACGGCGACAGTGCGCGCCCGCTCGCGCCGCGGCATGGTCGAGAGAGCGGCCCCATCGAACACGACGCTGCCGGATGCCGTTCGCTCGATGGAGGCGATGAGGTGCAGCAGCGTCGACTTTCCGGCACCGTTCGGTCCGACGAGGGCGCCGAACGCTCCACGCGGCAGGGTGACGTCGACTCCGTCGATGATGAGGCGCCCCGCACGGGAGAAGGCGACGCGGTCGAGGGAGAGACCGGAAGTCGGCCGGGCGGACCCGGCTCGGGCGGACTTGGGCCGTGCGGCATCCGTCATGAGATCCTCCGGCTGCGCAGGATGAGAACGGCGAACACGGGCCCGCCGACGAGGGCGGTGATGATGCCGACGGGCAGCTCGCGCGGGTCGAACAGGGTGCGGGCGGCCGTGTCGGCCCAGATGAGGAAGATCGCACCGGCGAGGGCCGAGAGGGGAAGCAGCGCTCGGTGTCCCGGACCCGTGAGCAGGCGAACCGCGTGGGGGAGTACGAGTCCGATGAAGCCGATGGAGCCGCTGACCGAGACCATCGCGCCCGTGAGCAGGGCGGTGCCGCCGAGCAGCAGCCAGCGGGTGCGGTCGACGTTCACGCCGAGGGCCGCCGCCGACGCATCGCCGAATGCGAAGGCATCGAGGGTGCGGGCGCTGGCGAGAAGAGGCACGCCGACGAGCACCAGGGCGCCGACCGAGATGGCGACGGCCGGCCACTCGGCGCCCGCGAGCGACCCGAGCAGCCAGTTGAGAATCTCGCGGTAGCTGTCGCCGGTGGCGCTCCAGAAGATGATGAGGCTGGTGATGGCGCCGAAGACGCTCGAGACGGCGAGCCCGGCAAGGACCGTGCGGGTCGGGGTGATGCGTCCGGCAGCGCCGGCGAGCACCAGGGTGAAGCCGAGTGCGACCAGGGCGCCGGCGAACGCCGCGAACGGCAGGGCGAGGCTCACGCCGAGCACGAGGACGATGACGGCGCCGACGGATGCTCCCGACGAGAGTCCCAGCAGGTACGGGTCGGCCAGCGGATTGCGCGTGACCGCCTGCATGATCGCGCCGGCCAAGGCGAGGCCGGCCCCGACGGCGGCTGCGGTCAGCACTCGTGGCATCCGGAGCTGCCAGACGATGCCGTCGCGCAGCGGTGACAGGGTCGGCTCGCCGAATCCGAGGTGGGCCAGGATGCTCGCCCACACGTCGCCGGCGGTGAGGCCGGCCGGTCCGATGGTGACGGCCGCCACGATCGAGGCGATGAGGAGCACGCTCAGGATGGCCGCCCAGACGGCAGCGGGCACCGGGCGTGAGGTCTTCCCGACCTCCGCCTCCCGTACCTCCCGCACGGTCGTCATGCCTGCTCCGTCATCAGAGGCCCAGCTTCTCCAGCTGGTCGGTGATGCTCGTGACGGCGTCGACGTTGCGCACGCCGGCCTCGCCGGCGGGGAACGGCACCGTCACGTAGTGCTTCTGCTTCACGGCGGTGAGCTCGGCCGTGGCGGGGTTCGCCTCGAGGGTCGCGATCTTCGAGGCCGCCGTGTTCCAGGTGGCGTCGATGAGCACGATCACGTCGGGATCGTCGGCCACGATCGACTCCCAGCCGAGCGCCGACCAGGTGTCGTGCACGTCGGCTGCGATGTTCGTGAGGCCGGCGGCCTCCATCATCATCTGGGGCGCGCCGATGCCGGCGCCGACGTAGGGCGTGTCCGTGCCCGAGCTGTACCAGAGGGCGGTGAGGCCGGACTCGTTCTTCGTGACGGCAGCGAGTTCCTTCTCCTGTTCGGCCACGAGTTCGGCGGCACGATCGGAGACGTCGAAGATGGCCCCGACCTCCTCGATCTCGGAGAAGACGTCGTCGAAGGTGAGGGGATCGGGCTTGTAGGCCTCCTCCTTACACGCCGACGGAGCCACGTAGCTGTTGACTCCGAGACCGGCGAGGGTGGCGCGGTCGCCGGCGCCCTCAGCCGTGAGGTTCGACTCCCAGCCCGCGTAGACGAGGTCGGGTTCGAGGGCGAGGGTCGCCTCCTGGCCTGGCACGAAGTCGGAGATCGACGTGATGGCGGCTGCGGCATCGGACTGGTCATCGGGCACGGGTCCGTCGGTGAAGGCCGAGCCGACGACGTGATCGCCGAGGCCGAGTGCCAGCAGGGTCTCGAGGGTCGTCGATTTGATGGTCACGACCTTCTGGGGAGCCTGCGTGAACGTCACTTCGGTCCCGCAGTTGTCGACCGTGATCGGGTAACCGGTCGATGCGGTGTCAGCTCCGCTGCCGCTTGCGGCCGCGGTCGAGGCGGGCTCGGGAGTGGCCGCGCATCCTGCGAGCAGGGCGGCGGATGCCGCGAGGGTGACGAGGGGAACGACGGATCGACGGATGGTGGCCTCCGGAGGGTGCAGCGACAGGACGAGGGATCGTACCCGGACGGTCGCGCGCATTCGACGCGATCCCGGGCGACCTGCGGCTCAAGTCCAAGCCGGCGCATCCGGTCAAAGCCAACCGGTGGTCTGTTCTCGAGTCTAGCGGCCCGGCCGATCGAGCAGGCCGGGAGAATGGCGAGCGGCAGGGTGCCCTGACCCGCACAGGCGGTGCGCGGCGCGCCCACGACTGGGGCGCGCGGATACAGCGCCGACCCTTCTACCCTTGAACTCGATGACGGCTGTCTGAGATGCCGGCACGCGAGGGGCGGCTCATGGCGGAGTTCGAGGTGTGCGAACTGCTGTGCGTCGGTGTCGACGATTCGGCACTCGACGTCGTGCGCGAGCACCTGCGCAGGCTGGGGCATCCGTCGCTCGTGCACTACGACGTGGAGGCGCGCACCGTGGAGGCCCGCATCCTGGCGGCAGTCGGCGGCTCGGCCCTGGTCGTCGTGCCGCGGGGCGAGCGCGGATTCGCGCTCGAGGAATCCGCATCGAGATCCGGCTTCCAATCGCTCAGCGATCGCCTCCGCGCGCGCGTGATCGTCGACCGCAATCGCACCGGCTACGTCCTCGGCGAGCAGTTCGACTTCCCGTTCGGGTCTTTCGCACCTCCTCGCGCGGCCTGGTTCTCGGCTGCGCCCCGCCAGGGCGAGGCCGCGCTCGTCGCGAGATCCGTCGGCTTCCCGGTCATCGCGGCACCGCTGGACGGCGGCGAGATCCTCGTGGCGCCGCACGATCCCGGGATGCTCCTCCTGGCGTGGCACGCGATGCCCTCGCGCGCCGTGCTCCTCTGGACGAACGGCGTGCACGGCGGGTTCGGCGTGCACGATGCCGCCGGCCGCATCGTGCACAGGTGGGGCGAGCACTGGTGGTGGGTCGATCCGAGCGACGGCTCGGTGACGGATGCCGCAGGCCGCATCGTGCGCGACACCCTGCTCGAGATCGCCGACCCACCGCCCGACTTCGCCCGCATCGTCGCCGCTTTCGGCTTGGACGGCACCGGTGCCCAGCGGCTGCGTCCCTTCATCGATCCGCCGGTGTTCTCGACCGCCACCCTCGAGGGGTTCGCTGCGGCGGTCGGCCTGCCGAGGGAGCTCGCGGCGGTGGTCGGAGGCGGAGCACTGGCCCATCGTGTGCCCGGTGCCCGCGAGGTGCAGCCGGCCTCGTGGCTGGCGGCGCTGTTCGGGCGGCTGTCAGCGGTGCGCTGAGGGCGCCGACTAGCGCGGAGTCGCCCGGCGGATCACGACGTAGCCGCCGACGGCGAAGAGCACGGCGATCGCCAGCACCAGGCTGAACCCTCCCACGAGGCCCAGGCCGCTGAACCACGCGAAGATCGCCGCCCAGCTGCCGCTCAGGGTCGCCCACGCGATGCCGCCGAGGACGAGGGCCGTGAAGGCTGCCGTGACGATGAGCATTCCGGGAATGCGCCACCGCATGTAGATCGTCGTCACGCCAGCCCCGATGAAGAGCACCAGCGCCTCGAGCGCGAAGGTCGTGTAGAAGTCCACCAGCCAGCTGGTCTGTCCGTACCAGAGCGCGTCGAACATGTGGACGCCCAGCCCCCAGCCGCCCGTCGCGATCTCGAGCTGCACGAGGGTCGCGATCACTGCGGCGAACAGCACGGAGACGAGAGAGAACATGACGGCGGTGCCGAGCCAGAAGTCGCGGCGGGTCGCGCCGAAGCCCAGCGCGAACGAGAACGTGAGGCCGACGGCCTGGACACCGACGACGACCAGGTACCACTGCGGCGAGATCACCGCCCAGCTGTACCGCATGTTCTCGAGGTCGGCTGGCGTGGCTCCGGCGCCCTGGGCGATCAGGCCGATAACCATCACGACGGCCCACGCCCCGGCGAGGATGATCGCGGGGATGCCGAAGAAGACCGAGGGGTTGATGCAGTGCAGCCTCACGATCCTCCAGATCTCGTGGGCCCGTGATCGGGTCTCGGTGCGGGTGGTCGGTGGGGCGACGACGGTGGTCATGCTGCTTCCTCTCCTTCTGACGGGCCGGCGAGGTCGTCGCCGGTGAGGTGGACGATGAGCTGCTGGAGCGAGACTGGAGCCAGCTCCAGGCCGAGTTCGGCGGCTCGCTGCCTGTCGGCCGGGTCGAGCCTGCCGTCGATGGTGACGGATGCGAGTCCTCCGAGCGCCTGCCGGCCGATCACGGGCCGGTCGGCGACGAAGGTCTCGATGGCGGCCGATGGTCCGGCCACCGTGGACGCCGAGCCGCGTACCTCTTCCGCGTCGCGATCGAGGATGATGCGGCCCTGGTCGATGAGGATGACGTGCTCGAGGAGGTTGGCCACCTCGTCGATCAGGTGGGTGGACAGCACGATCGTGCGCGGGTGCTCGGCGTAGTCCTCGAGGAGCCGGTCGTAGAAGATGTGCCGTGCGACGGCGTCGAGCCCGAGGTACGGCTCGTCGAAGAACGTAAGGGGAGCGCGCGAGGCGAGCCCGACGATCACCCCGACGGCTGACAGCTGGCCGCGGGAGAGCTTCTTGATGCGCCGCTTCGCCGGCAACCTGAAGTCGGCGATCAACCGCTCCGCGAACGCCGAATCCCAGTTCTCGTGGAACCAGGGCGCTGCAGCGAAGACGTCGGCCGCCGTGAACATGTCGGGGTAGCGCTGCGACTCCGCGATGAAGCACAGCTTGCGCAGCACGTCGGCGTGTTCGGCCGGCTCCCGCCCGAAGACCCGCAGCGTGCCGGCGTTCGGGAACAACTGGCCCGTCAGCATCTGCATGATCGTGGTCTTGCCTGCGCCGTTGCGGCCGAGCAGGCCGTAGATGCGGTTCGACTGGATCTCGAGGTCGACACCGTCGACGGCGGTGAAGTCGCCGTACCGTTTCGTGAGTCCACTCGCCTGTACAGCGGTGTCGGTCATGGTTCATTCCTTTCCGAACGGATGAGCCCCGCGAGGCTCTCCACGTCGATGCCGAGCTTGCGAGCCTCGATGATGAGCGGTCGAACGTACTGGGCGGCGAACTCGGCACGGCGTTGTTCCACCAGCCGGGCGCGGGCACCCTCCATGACGAACATGCCGATTCCGCGCCGTTTCACCACGATGCCCGTATCGACCAGGCGGTTCACCCCCTTGAGGGCCGTTGCCGGGTTGATCCGATGGAACGCCGCGAACTCGTTGATAGACGGGATCTGGGCGTTCTCGGCGAGGACGCCATCGATGATGTCGTTCTCGACCTGTTCGGCGATCTGGATGAAGATCGGACGGGAGTCGTCCATTCGGTCCACTCTGCTGCGATTGTCCGCAACCTTGTTGGTTAGTTACTGATGTAGTTAACCAACCATGACGGAGCAGTCCTGTCAAGAGTGGATTCCGCGGCTACGACCAGCGCGACCCGAGGGAGTGCGAGCCGGGCGGATGCGGCAGTGCAGCCGCCGCGAGCGCTGCGGCGACATCGGTGGTGTCGTCGCGCACCACGCCGGCCGTCACCCGCACGAAGGCCGGGGCGCCGGGCACGTCCGCTGCCATGAACGCCGAACCCGCGGCGACCCTGATGCCGACGGCGGCCAGCTGGACGAGCGCCGAGCGCTCATCGGCCACAGGCAGCCAGGTGTTGATGCCGTCGGAGCGCACCGGAGACGCCACGCCCCAGACCCCGAGCCCCGCCGCGAGGGTGCGCTGGCGCGTGTAGTACTGGCGCCGCGCCTCGGCCACCTCGTCGATCGACTGGCCGTCGGTGAGCAGGTCGTAGAGGATGCGCTGCGTCATGCGCGATGTCCACCCCGGTCCCAGCATCCGTCTGGCGACGATGCGATCGACGATGCGGGTCGGGCCGCCCAGCGCGGCGATGCGCAGGTCGGGGCCGTGCGACTTCGAGAAGCTGCGCACGTGCAGCACCTGGTCGGGCAGCCACTCGCCGAGGCTCACGTCGCCCGAGGTCGAGATCTGGCCGGAGTGGTCGTCCTCGATCACGGTCACCTGCGATCCGTTCGGATGCGCACGGATGACGCGGGCCAGCTCCTCGGCGCGGGCCCGGGGCATCGACGCCCCCGTCGGGTTCTGGGCTCGGGGCTGCAGGATGACGGCACTCGGATGCGTTCCCAGGGCGGCGGCGAGCGAGGCCGGCAGCATGCCGTCGTCGTCGAGGATGACCGGCACGCGCTCGGCGCCGAGGGCGTCGATGAGGTCGAAGAAGGGCGGGAACCCCGGGCTCTCGACGACCACCCGATCGCCGAAGCGCACGACCGACTCGAGAGCACGCGAGACGGCGTCGAGTGCCCCGTCGACGACGGTGATGGCCTCGGCCTGGTATGGCCAGGCCGAGCGCAGGACCCGCTCGAGCTCGGGGATGAGCGGCAGGTCGTGGTAGCTCGAGGTCTGGGCGCTCTGCGCTCCAGCCGACACCCTGGCGAGGGCGCGGCCGAGGCCGGGGAGCAGCAGGGGATCGGGAGTGCCGCGTGACAGGTCGAGCCTGGCGTCGCCGGGGTGCCCGGCCAAGCCCTGCGTTCGGGGAGGCAGCCAGGCGGCATCCGTGCTGCGGACGAAACTGCCGGCGCGTCCACGCGAGACGATGAGCCCGGCGCGGGCGAGGGCCTGCCAGGCGTGGCTGACCGTGGCAGGACTCACCCCGATCTCGCTCGCGACATCGCGCACCGTGGGCAGGCGATCGCCGGGTGCGAGCTCCCCCGAGGTGATCTGGCGCGCGATCGATGCCGCGATGTCGCGGGGCGACGACCCGTCGATGTGCTGGATCCACGAGTGCATGGGTTCATCGTGCATGGGTCTTGCCCTCCGGGAGGTGGGGAACCACAATGACTTACACGTACGTCACACAGTGAAACAAAAGAGAAATGTTTACGCCGAACAATAACAGAACGGACGAAGAAGTCCGGTTCGGCTTCAACCCTCGGCGTTGGTGACTTTCGCGTAGTACCGCCATCGCCGGCAGATCCTTTCGTGGAGGCAACCGGTCATGACCAGCGTCAACAAGAGCACGAGCACCAGCACGAACATCGTGCGAGCAGCGATCACCCAGACGACCTGGACGGGCGACAAGGAGTCGATGATCGCCAAGCACGAGCAGTTCGCTCGTGAGGCCAAGGAGCAGGGCGCTCAGGTCATCTGCTTCCAGGAGCTGTTCTACGGCCCCTACTTCGGCATCACCGAGGACGCCAAGTACTACGACTACGCCGAGCCGGCCGACGGCCCCATCGTGCAGCGCTTCGCGGCGCTCGCCCAGGAGCTCGACATGGTCATGATCCTCCCGATCTACGAGGAGGAGCAGCCCGGCGTCTACTACAACACCGCGGTCGTGGTCGACTCTGACGGCACCATCCTCGGGTCCTACCGCAAGCACCACATCCCCAACCTCGACCGGTTCTGGGAGAAGTTCTACTTCCGCCCGGGCAACCTGGGCTACCCCGTCTTCGACACCGCCGTCGGCAAGATCGGCGTCTACATCTGCTACGACCGGCACTTCCCCGAAGGATGGCGGGAACTCGGGCTCAACGGCGCGCAGATCGTCTTCAACCCGAACGCCACGAAGCCCGGACTCTCGAACCGGTTGTGGGAGATCGAGCAGCCGGCGGCAGCAGCCGCCAACGGTTACTTCGTCGCCGCAGCCAACAGGGTCGGCCTCGAGGACAACGAGTACGGCGACCTCGCCGTCAACTTCTACGGCAAGAGCCAGTTCGTCGACCCGCAGGGCAACATCATCGGCGAGTACGGGTCGGAGGACCACGAGGAGGTCGTGGTGCGCGACCTCGACATGGACATGATCCGTCAGGTGCGCAACAACTGGCAGTTCTACCGCGACCGTCGCCCCGAGTCGTACACGTCCATCCCGAAGCCGTAGCCGACCGCGAAGGAGCGAACCATGGCAACGACCCTCATCACCAACGGCACCGTGGTCAGCGCCACCGGCCGAGCCCAGGCCGACGTGCTGATCGACGGGGAGCGCATCACGGCGGTGCTGGAACCCGGCAGCGTGCTGCTCGGAACCGATGTCGCGGCATCCGTCGACACCGTCATCGACGCGGCGGGCAAGTACGTGATCCCGGGCGGAATCGATGCGCACACCCACATGCAGCTGCCGTTCGGCGGCACCGAGGCATCAGACACCTTCGAGACCGGTACCCGGGCTGCCGCCTGGGGCGGAACGACGAGCATCGTCGACTTCGCCGTGCAGACCTACGGACAGAAGATCCAGGACGGCCTCGCGGCCTGGCACGAGAAGGCCGCAGGCAACTGCGCCATCGACTACGGCTTCCACCAGATCGTCGGTGACGTGAACGACGAGTCGCTGCTGGCGATGCGCGGCCTCGTAGACGAGGGCATCTCGAGCTTCAAGCTGTTCATGGCCTACCCGGGCGTCTTCTACTCCGACGACGCGCAGATCCTCAAGGCCATGCAGCTCTCCCGCGACACCGGCATGCTCACGATGATGCACGCCGAGAACGGCCCGGCCATCGACGTTCTCGCTGCCCAGCTCGTCGAACAGCGCAAGACCGATCCGTTCTACCACGGCAAGGCGCGAGCCTGGGAGATGGAGGAGGAGGCCACGCACCGGGCGATCATGCTGGCCAAGCTCACCGGTGCCCCCCTCTACATCGTTCACGTCAGTGCCAAGCAGGCCGTCGAGCAGGTGGCATGGGCGCGCGACAAGGGCCAGAACGTGTTCGCTGAGACCTGCCCCCAGTACCTCTACCTCTCGCTCGAGGAGCAGCTCGGTGCCGTCAGTGAGAAGTGGGGCGCCTTCGAGGGTGCCAAGTGGGTGTGCTCGACGCCGCTGCGCTCGCGGGAGGAGGGCCACCAGGACGCCATGTGGCAGTCGCTGCGCACCAACGACGTGCAGATGGTCTCGACCGACCACTGCCCGTTCTGCATGAAGGACCAGAAGGAGCTGGGCCTCGGCGACTTCCGCAAGATCCCCAACGGCATCGGCTCGATCGAGCACCGCATGGACCTGATGTACCAGGGCGTCGTGACCGGCGAGATCACCCTCGAGCGCTGGGTGGAGCTCACCAGCACGACCCCTGCTCGCATGTTCGGCCTCTACGGACAGAAGGGTGTGATCCAGCCGGGGGCGGATGCCGACATCGTCGTCTACGACCCGAACGGCCACACCTCCATCGGCGTCGACAAGACCCACCACATGAACATGGACCACTCGGCGTGGGAGGGCTTCGAGATCGACGGCCACGTCGACACCGTCATCTCGCGCGGCAAGGTCGTGGTCGATGACAACCAGTACCTGGGCGCCAAGGGCGACGGCCGGTTCCTCAAGCGCGGCCTGTCGCAGTACCTGATCTAGGAGACCCCATGGATTTCGGAGCAGTCCTCCAGACCAACCCGCCCGCGTCGCGCACCGTGCAGCTCGCCAAGCTGGCCGAGAACCACGGCTTCAGCCACGTGTGGACCTTCGACTCGCACCTGCTCTGGCAGGAGCCCTACGTGATCTACAGCGCCATCCTCGCCGAGACCCGCAAGGTGATCGTCGGGCCGATGGTCACCAACCCGGCGACCCGCGACTGGACCGTGACGGCATCGGTCTTCGCGACCCTCAACGAGATGTACGGCAACCGCACCATCGTGGGCATCGGTCGCGGCGACTCGGCCGTGCGCGTGACCAACGGTGCGCCCACCACCCTGAAGACGCTGCGCGAATCGATCCACGTGATCCGCGAGCTCGGCAACTCGCGCTCGGTGGAGTACAACGGCTCGCAGCTGCAGTTCCCCTGGAGTCGTGGCTCGGAGCTCGACGTGTGGGTGGCCGCCTACGGTCCGCTCGCGCTCAAGCTCACCGGCGAGGTCGGCGACGGCTTCATCCTGCAACTCGCCGACCTCGACATCGCCGCCTGGATGATCAAGACCGTGCGGGATGCCGCTGAAGCAGTCGGGCGAGACCCGATGTCGATCAAGTTCTGCGTGGCGGCGCCCATGTACATCGGCGACGACTGGGAGCACATGCGCGACCAGTGCCGCTGGTTCGGCGGCATGGTCGGCAACCACGTGGCCGACATCGTGTCGAAGTACGGCGCCCACGGCGACGTGCCCGATGCCCTCACCGACTACATCGCCGGCCGCGAGGGCTACGACTACAACGAGCACGGCCGCGCGGGAAACTCGCACGCCAGCTTCGTGCCCGATGAGATCGTCGACAGGTTCTGCATCATGGGGACCGCCGAGCAGCACATCGAGAAACTCGAGGCGCTGAAGGCCCTCGGCGTCGACCAGTTCGCCGGCTACCTGCAGCACGATAACAAGGAGGAGACCCTCCGCGTCTACGGCGAGACCGTCATCCCGGCACTCTCCGACCACATCACGGCGAAGGCATGAGCGTGTCCGAGGCGCTGAAGGCGGTCGACGCCGGGTCGATCGGCACGGTGCCCGGAATCGTCGAGGATTCGACCCGACGCCCGCTGCGTGGCGCAGCCTTCCTCCGCCGCTTCGGCCTGGGCGCCCTCGGCGTGCTGCTGCTCGCGATGGTCTGGGAGCTCTACAAGGCTCTCGGCCCGGCCGAGGGCGTGATCGTCGGCGGCGTCACCGTGCTGCCGCGCACCACCGACCTCGCCATGCCTCACGTCTGGGACATGGTCGGCCGACTGTTCGAGCCGGTCTCGAGCGCCGCCAACGCGCTGCCGATGTGGCTGGCGGTGCTGCAGGCCTCGGCGTTCAGCCTGGGAGTGGCCTCCGTCGGCTGGATCGCCGGAGTGGTCGTCGGCCTCTTCCTCGCCCTGCTCATGCAGCGCTTCCTCACGGCCGAGGCCGCGCTGTTCCCGTGGATCGTGCTGAGCCAGACTGTTCCGCTCATCGCAATCGCGCCGTTGGTGCGGCGCTGGGGTGCGCAGATCCAGGTCGGAGACTTCGAGTGGGAGCCGTGGATGTCGGTAGCCCTCATCGCCAGCTACCTCGCGTTCTTCCCCATCTCGATCGGCGCGCTCCGGGGCCTCAACTCGCCCGACACCAACCACATCGAGCTCATGCGCAGCTACGGCGTCGGCTGGTGGACGACGCTGTTCAGGCTGCGCCTGCCCGCCAGCGTCCCCTACCTGCTGCCGGCGCTCCGCCTCGGTGCGGCCAGCGCCGTCATCGGCACGATCGTCGCCGAGGTGTCCATCGGCCTGCGCGGCGGCATCGGCCGCATGGTCGTGGAGTTCGCCGCGGCATCGGGCGGCGACCCGGCCAAACCGTACGCGCCCATCTTCGGCGCCGTGCTCGTCGGCCTCGTGGCCGCGGGCTTCGTCAGTCTCATCGGCGTCTTCCTGCGCCGCTACCGCCGTGGAGAGGTTCCAGCATGACCGATCAGACGACCACCCCGGGCGCGGCCGCATCGCTTGCGGCATCCGACGCCGTCAGCATCACCGGCGTCTCCCGTGTCTTCACCGGACGCCGCGGCGAGAGCACGGTCACAGCCCTCGACGGCATCGACCTCACGGTGTCGCCTGGCGAGTTCGTGAGCCTGATCGGGCCGAGTGGATGCGGCAAGTCCACCCTGCTGCGCCTCATCGCCGACCTCGACCAGCCCACAGCGGGCGAGATCCGGGTCTTCGGCAAGACGGCCAAGAAGGCGCGCCTCGACCAGGAGTACGGCATCGCGTTCCAGCAGGCCGGCCTGCTGCCGTGGCGCAGCGTCGCCGCGAACATCGAGCTGCCGCTGCAGCTGCACGGCATGGCGGCAGCGGGCCGCAAGGCGCGCACGGCGGAACTGCTCGAGCTCGTCGGCCTCGGCGACTTCGGTTCCAAGTACCCCGACCAGCTCTCGGGCGGCATGCAGCAGCGCGTCGCCATCGCCAGGGCTCTCGCCGAGAGCCCCAACCTGCTGCTCATGGACGAGCCGTTCGGAGCCCTCGACGAGATGACGCGCGAGCGGATGCAGAACGAACTGGTGCGCATCTGCGGTGAGACGCAGGCGGCCGTGGTGTTCGTGACGCACAGCATCCCCGAGGCCGTCTTCCTCTCCAACCGCGTCGTCGTGATGTCGCCCAGGCCCGGGCGCATCCAGGGCATCCTGCCCGTCGCCCTCGGCTCCTCCGGCCAGCGCAGCGAGGGCCTGCGCGAGGCCGACGGCTTCTTCGACGCCGTCAGCGAGGTGCGCGAACTGCTGCACGGTGCGCCCGCCGAGGCTGGCGCCCGGGGGGTCGAGAACCGATGAGGCCGCAGATCGGCTCGGCGCGCGCCATCGCCGCACCCCTCATCCTCGGCATCGGGGCGCTGCTCATCTGGCAGCTCGCCGTCGTGGCTCTCGACATCAAGCCCTTCGTGCTGCCGAGCCCGGTGTCGATCTTCACGCAGTTCCTCGACAACGTCCCGACAGTGTGGGCGGCATCCGTCGTCACCGGAACCAACGCGCTCATCGGCCTGATTGTCGGTGGCATCGTGGGAGTGGTCTCGGCCGTGATCGCGGCGCTGCTGCCGATCATCGACGAGTTGAGCGCCGGGCTCGTGGCTGCACTCTCCGTCATCCCGATCGTGGCCCTCGCGCCGGTGCTCTACACGATGTTCGGCGCCAGCGCCGAGACCGCCCGCCAGATCGTGGCGGCCATCGCCGTGTTCGTGCCGGTCTACCTCAACTCGCTGCGGGGGCTGAGACAGGTGCGTCCGGTGCACCGCGACCTCATGCGCGCCACCGCCGCGACGCCGTGGCAGGCGACCCGCGTCGTCACGCTGCCCACGGCCACGCCCTTCGTCTTCACCGGCCTCCGTATCGCGTCGTCTCTCGCCGTCATCTCGGCCCTGATCGCCGAGTACTTCGGCGGCCCCGTGGGCGGCCTCGGCAAGTCGATCACCTCGGCGGCGTCGAGTAGCAACTACGCCCTCGCCTGGGCCTATGTCCTCGGATCCATCATCCTCGGCCTGTTGTTCTACACGGCGACCCTGGCCCTCGAGAAGCTCGCGTCCCGGCACCGTCCGAGCGCGTAATCGTGCGCCGGTCATCCGGCGAGCGATGCACCACACCAAGAGACACCTGAAGGAGGAAGAAATGAAACGCAGCAGACAGTACGCACTCGGCACGGCAGCAGCTCTGGCCGTCTCGGCACTCGTTCTCAGCGGATGCAGCAGCACCGGCAGCGGTGGCGACTCCACGTCGGAGGCCGGCGGCGAGCTCAGTCCCGTCAAGCTCCAGCTCCAGTGGTTCTCCCAGGCCCAGTTCGCCGGTTACTACGCAGCCGTCGACCAGGGCTACTACGAGGATGAGGGCCTCGACGTCGAGATCGTCGAAGGCGGCGCCGACATCGTTCCGCAGGACGCCCTGGCATCCGGTGACGTGGACTACGCCATCTCCTGGGTTCCCAAAGTGCTCGGCTCCATCGAGCAGGGCGCCCACATCACCGACGTCGCTCAGATCTTCGAGCGCAGCGCCACCACCCAGATCTCGTTCAAGGACAAGGACATCACGTCGCCGACCGACCTCGCGGGCAAGAAGGTCGGCAGCTGGGGCTACGGCAACGAGTGGGAGCTCTTCGCCGGCATGCAGAAGGACGGCGTGGAGGTGGGCGACATCTCGCTCGTGCAGCAGGCATTCGACATGAACGGCTTCCTCGCCGGAGACATCGACGCTGCGCAGGCCATGACGTACAACGAGTACGCGCAGGTGCTCGAGACGGTCAACCCCGACACCGGTGAGCTGTACCAGCCCGATGAACTCAACGTCATCAACTGGAACGACGTCGGAACAGCCATGCTGCAGGATGCGATCTGGGCGGATGCCGACAGGCTCGCCGACGATGAGGACTACGCCGACACCACGGTGGCCTTCATCAAGGCCTCTATCAAGGGCTGGGTCTACGCGCGTGACAACGCCGAGGAGGCCGCCGGCATCGTGACGGCAGCAGGTTCCACCCTCGGCGCGAGCCACCAGCTCTGGATGACCAACGAGGTCAACAAGCTCATCTGGCCCTCGACCGGCGGCATCGGCATGATCGACGAGGCCGCGTGGGATCAGACCGTCGACATCGCGATGAAGACGAAGAACGAGACCGGCGCGACCATCATCTCGACCGACCCGCCCGAGGACGCCTACTCCAACGAGTACGTGGAGAAGGCCCTCGCCGAACTGAAGGACGAGGGGGTCGACACCATGGGCGCCGACTTCGCGCCCATCGACGTCACCCTCGCCGAGGGCGGCAACTAAGAAGTGGCAATTCGTTGATCGAGTAGCGCCCGACGAAGTCGGACGCGTATCGAGATCACCTCACCGGGTCTCGGTACGCGTCCTCGCTCCGCTCGGTCGCTACTCGACCAGCGACAGTGAAAGGCACGCAGCATGACCGACCTCGACCTCTCCGAACTCGACGACCGCACGCGCGAGCTCGACTCCGCGCACGTCTTCCACTCCTGGTCGGCGCAGGCCGGGCTGAATCCACTCGTCATCGCCGGCGGCGCGGGTTCCAGGGTGTGGGACCACGCGGGCCGCACCTGGCTCGACTTCTCGTCGCAGCTGGTCAACACGAACATCGGCCACCAGCATCCGGCTGTCATCGCGGCCATCCACGAGCAGGCAGACCTGCTCACCACGGTCGCACCGGCAACGGCCAACCTCGCCCGGGGCGAGGCAGCCAAGCGCATCACCGACCGTGCACCGGCAGGCTTCAGCAAGGTCTTCTTCACCAACGGCGGGGCGGATGCGAACGAGAACGCCATCCGCATGGCCCGCCTATTCACGGGCCGAGACAAGATCCTCTCGACCTACCGCTCGTACCACGGCAACACCGGCGCCGCCGTGGTCGCGACGGGCGACTGGCGCCGCATTCCCAACGAGTACGCCCGCGGCCACGTGCACTTCTTCGGACCCTGGCTCTACCGCAGCGAGTTCTGGGCGACGACGCCGGAGCAGGAGTCCGAGCGGGCACTGCGCCACCTCGAGCGCGTCATCCAGTCGGAGGGCCCGTCGTCGATCGCGGCCATCCTGCTCGAGACCATCCCGGGAACGGCCGGCGTGCTCATTCCGCCGCCCGGCTATCTCGCTGGCGTGCGGGAGATCGCGGACCGCCACGGAATCCTCATCATCACCGACGAGGTCATGTGCGGCTTCGGCCGGGCAGGGCGCTGGTTCGCCTTCGAGGGCTACGACCTGGTTCCCGACCTCATCACCTTCGCGAAGGGCGTGAACTCGGGCTACGTGCCCGCCGGTGGTGTGATCATCTCCGACACCATCGCGGCCACGTGGGACACCGCGGTCTTCCCCGGCGGACTCACCTACAGCGGGCATCCGCTCGCCATGGCGGCCATCGTCGGCTCTCTCGACGCCATGAGCTCTGAGGGCATCGTCGAGAACGCCGCCCGCGTGGGCAGGGAGGCCATCGGTCCCGGGCTCGAGGAACTCTTCGACAAGCACGACATCATCGGCGAGGTGCGCGGCGAGGGAGTCTTCTGGGCGCTCGAACTGGTCGCGGACCGGAAGACCCGCGAACCCGTGGGCGCCGCCGTGATCGGGCGCATCAAGGGTGCGCTCGTCGAGCGCGGCCTCCTGCCGTTCGTCGCCGAGAACCGCATCCATGTCGTGCCGCCCTGCACTGTCACCGACGACGAGGTCGCCGAGGCGCTCGCCACTTACGACGAGGTGCTCTCGCTCCCCTCGCTGGTCGAGTAGCGACGACGAAGTCGACGCGTATCGAGACCACACCACACACGAAACAGAACGGAACCCATCATGACCACCACCCTCGACCACTGGATCAACGGAGCTGCCAGTGCGGGAGAGTCGACGCGAACGGCGCCCGTCTACGACCCCGCGAAGGGCATCGTGCAGAAGGAGGTGCGGCTGGGCAGCGTCGCAGACGTCGGTGCCGCCGTCGCGGCCGCGGCATCAGCGTTCCCGGCCTGGAACGAGACCTCCATCGCACGTCGCCAGCAGGTGATGTTCGCGTTCCGCGAGCTGCTGAACTCGCGCAGGGGCGAGCTCGCCGAGATCCTCACCAGCGAGCACGGCAAGGTGCTCTCCGATGCAGGCGGCGAGATCGCGCGCGGCCTCGAGGTCGTGGAGTTCGCCTGCGGCATCGCCCACCTCACCAAGGGCGACTACTCCGAGAACGTCTCGACCGGCGTCGACGTCTACACGGTGCGCCAGCCCCTCGGCGTCGTCGGCATCATCTCGCCGTTCAACTTCCCGGCGATGGTGCCGCTCTGGTTCTTCCCGATCGCGATCGCGGCGGGCAACACCGTGGTGCTGAAGCCGTCGGAGAAGGATCCGTCTGCGGCCATCTGGATGGCCGAACTGTTCGCAGAGGCCGGGCTGCCTGCCGGCGTCTTCAACGTGGTGCACGGCGACAAGGAGGCCGTCGACGCCCTGCTGACGCATCCCGACGTCGCCTCCATCTCCTTCGTCGGCTCGACGCCGATCGCGCAGTACATCTACGAGACGGCGTCCGCCAACGGCAAGCGCGTACAAGCCCTCGGTGGCGCCAAGAACCACATGCTGGTGCTGCCGGATGCCGACCTCGACCTGACCGCCGATGCCGCAGTGAACGCCGGCTTCGGGTCGGCGGGCGAGCGCTGCATGGCCATCTCGGTGGTGCTCGCGGTCGACTCCATCGCCGACGAGCTGGTGGCGAAGATCACCGAGCGCATGGCCGGACTGACGACGGGCGACGGCCGCCGCTCCTGCGACATGGGGCCGCTGATCACCGAGGTGCATCGAGACAAGGTGGCCTCCTACATCGACGTGGCTGCGACGGACGGCGCGACTGTCGTCGTCGACGGACGAGACGGCGAGTTCGACGGCGAGGCCGCTGGCTTCTGGCTCGGGCCGACGCTGATCGACAAGGTGCCCCTCACCTCAACGGTCTACACCGACGAGATCTTCGGACCGGTGCTGTCGATCGTGCGGGTGTCCTCCTATGAGGAGGGGCTCGGCATCATCAACGACGGCAGGTATGGCAACGGAACCGCCATCTTCACCAACGACGGTGGTGCCGCGCGGCGCTTCCAGCGCGAGGTGCAGGTGGGCATGGTCGGCGTGAACGTGCCGATCCCGGTGCCCGTTGCCTACCACTCCTTCGGTGGGTGGAAGGCCTCCCTGTTCGGCGACGCCAAGGCGTACGGGCCGGCCGGAGTGCAGTTCTTCACGCGCGAGAAGGCCATCACCTCGCGCTGGCTCGACCCGAGCCACGGCGGCATCAACCTGGGCTTCCCGCAGCACGACTAGGAGCGACGAAGCGCTTCGGACGCCGATTTCGTCGGGTCCTCAGCGTGCGGGTACTCAAGCGCCCGCTCGCTGAGGCCCGCGCGCAGCGCGCGGTCGAAGCGTCGACTAGCGGGAGCTGAACGCCGCGATGCGCGCCTGCGCCTCCGGCGTCTCGAACGCGGCGCCGATGGTGCGCGCCTCGTCGTCGAGGTTCTCCTGGAAGGACCGCCCGCGGCTCGCCAGCATCAGGCGCTTCGCCTGACCGAACGCTCCGGTTGCTCCGGCGAGCCATTCCTCGGCGACGGCGCGCGCACGCCGGGCGACGGCATCCGCTTCGACGACCTCGGTCACGAGACCCCAGTCGAGGGCTTCAGATGCCGTCAGTCGACGTGACGTGAGAGTGAGCTCGAGGGCCCGCCGCATGCCGATCGCCTCGGGCAGCAGCGTGCTCACTCCGCAGTCGGGGGTGAGGCCGATGTCGGAGTACTTGCTGGCGAAGCTCGCCTGCTCCGACGCCACGATCACGTCGGCGCACAGCATGAAGCCGAGCCCACCGCCGGCGACAGCGCCCTGCACGGCAGCCACCACGGGTTTGCCGCTCTCGCGGAAGAACACGTGGCCAGCGTGGATCACGTCGGCGTGCGCGGCGATCGCCGATCCGTCACCCACCGTCGTGCCCATCTCGCGCACGTCGCCACCGGCGCAGAACGCCCGACCGGCGGCGTCGAAGAGCACGGCGCCGATGTCGTCGCGCTCGGCGATCTCGCGCCCGATGTCGCGCCAGCGTTCGGCGGCCTCCGGGTTGATCGCGTTGAGACGCTCGGGGCGGTTGAGGGTGACGTGGGCGAGCCCGTCTGTCACCTCGAGGAGAATCGTGTCACTCATCGACGGCAGCCTACTCACGCGTTCCACCGATCGCTGCAGACTTGTCGTTCCCCGCAGTCGTGCACCGTTCTCACGATCCATCGTTGAGAGCTTGTCGTGCAACGGATGCGCGACCGCCTACGCGTGCGCCGCCTCGATCTCGGCCGCCCGAGTGCGCAGGATGTCGACGACTGTGCGCACGGCGAGGCGCTCTGCGACATCAGGTCGCAGCAGCGCGACGATGTCCCGCTCGGCGTCCACTCCCCGCAGAGGCTTCAGGATGACGCGACTCGGGTCGATGCCGCCCGACGTGTACCGCGGGATGAGCGAGATGCCGAGCCCGGCCGCCACGAACGACTCGACCATGCGCAGGTCGCTGATGCGCTGGAACACCGTCGCGCGGTGCCCGGCCACCTGTTCGATGTCGTGCAGGATGCGCTCGAACGGGAAGCCGACGGGCACGCCGATCCAGGGCTCGTCGATCACGTCGGACGGGGTCAGGTAGCTGCGTCCGGCGAGGCGGTGATCGGGCGGGATGGCGATGTCGAGCGGCTCGATCATGAGGGGAACCGCGCGGAGCCCCCGCCCGCCCCAGGCGCGGGTGCCGCGCAGCGAGTGCGCCAGCACGATGTCGTAGTCGGCGGTGAGCGACGGGAAGTCGAGCAGTTCGGCGTCGCCGTCCGCGCAGTGCACCACGAGGCCGGGGATGAGCGCCACGTCGGCGAGGACGCCGGGCAGCAGCACCTGGCCGGCCGACGGGAACGTTGCCAGACGCACCTCGCCGCTCGGGTGGTTGCGGAACTCGTCCCAGACGGCAGTCGCCCGCTCCAGGGCCACGGCGACGTCGGTCGCGCTGCGGGCCAGCGCGATGCCGGCGCCGGTGAGCTGGATGCCTCGACCGCTGCGTTCGGTGAGCGGCATTCCGGCCTCCCGCTCGAGCACCTTGAGCTGCTGCGACACCGCGGAGGGCGTGCGGTGCGTTGCATGCGCGACGGCGGTGACGCTGCCGCGCTCCGCCAGTTCGCGGAGGAGATCGAGTCGACGTACATCCATGTAGCCAACCTACATCCATCATGCAGAACCATTCGATTGTGCTGCATGGTCGAGGCGAGCAGAATGACAGTACCCACCCAACTCGAAAGGCTCCACCATGATCGCGCTCCTCGTCATCCTCGGCATCATCGCGGTCGGCGCCATCGCCGGAACCCTCACCCTTCTCGCGTCGGACGGCTATGGCCGCACCCCCAAGCGCGAGTACGTCCGCATCTTCTAGGAAGAGAGCGGGCATTCGCATCCGCACGGCTCGCCACACAGACGAGCTCCGGATGCGCTGAGGCCGCCACCACGCCAGGGACGGCGCGGAGGGCGGCCTTTCTCATTGCCCTCCATCCGCCGTTCCGCAAGGCTCTTCGCATTGCCATCGGCAGCCGATAGCGTTGGCCGACATGGCTGAGATGGCACCGGAAGACGGCGAGTTGCGCTCACCGGACGACGGTGAGCTGCGCCGCTTCTTCGTCGGTCTGGCCGAAGGCCTCACGGCGGCCGGGGAATCCGTCGACAGGGTGCAGGCGATCATGCAGGAGGTCGCAGCGGCCTACGGCGCTCCGGAGACCAACTTCGCCGTGCTCCCGACCATGATCATGGTCCAGACGGGGGAGGCGACCGACACCCGCGTCGCCATCTCCTCCCGTGTGCGGTCGAGCCTGAGGTTCGACCAGATAGCCGAGCTTTCCAAGCTCCTGCGGCGCGCACGCGACGGCACTGTCGATCCTGTTGAGGGTATCGACGAGCTCAATGCGATCGGCGAGTCGACACCGCGGTTCGGCTGGCCTCTGCGCGTCTTCGGCCACGGCGTGCTCACGCTGGGCCTCGCCCTGATGCTGTTCCCGAGCTGGCAGGGCGCCGCCATCGCCTTCGCTCTGGGCCTGCTCGTCGGGCTGCTGAAGCTGCTGCGCTCTCCCACGCTCGCTCTCATCTTCCCCGTGGTGGCGGCCTTCATCTCCTCGCTCGTCGTGTTCCTCCTCGCCGACGCTCTCGGCATCTCCGATCCGCTGCGCGTGCTCATCGCGCCCCTCGTCACCTTCCTCCCCGGTGGGCTCCTCACCACGGGCACAGTCGAACTCGCGGCGGGGCAGATGGTCGCCGGAACGGCAAGGCTCGTGACGGGCTTCGTGCAACTGGCCCTCCTCGCGTTCGGCATCCTCGCGGCCGGAACCCTCGTCGGGATCGACGGATACAGCTACATGTCGAGTGACTCCGAGCGGCTCTACCTCTGGTGGGTGCCGCTGGTCGGGCTCGTGCTCTTCGCCGCCGGGAACCACCTGCACTTCTCGTCGCCGCCGCGCACGTTCAGTTGGGTGCTGCTCGTGCTCGTCGTCGCCTACGGCGGCCAGCTGCTCGGCGGTGTCGTCTTCGGCGCCGACCTCAGTGGATTCTTCGGCGCCCTGCTCATGACTCCCCTCGTGCTCTGGATCGACTCCCTGCGCCGCGGAGTGCCGTCGCAGCTCACCTTCCTGCCCGCCTTCTGGATCCTGGTTCCCGGGTCCGCCGGACTGATCGGACTGACGGAGGTCTTCGGCGCCGACGCCAATGATCAGGACCTGAGTTCTGCGCTGACGACCGTGATCGCCATCGCCCTCGGTGTGCTCATCGGCACCGCCGCCTATCGGAGCATCCGCTACGGCGCCCAGGAGATCGGCAACTTCCACATCGACCTCCCCGGGGTCGTCGCGCCGCTGAAGCCCGGAACGCCGGGCTCCTGGAAGCGCGTCTTCCGACGCGGGCAATAGAGTTGTGGCCGTGACTGACGCGCGGACCAAGCTCATCGAACTCATCTCCTCGGATGCCGTGTTCCACGGCGACTTCACCCTGACGAGTGGTAAGAAGGCGACGTACTACGTCGACCTGCGCAAGGTGAGCCTCGACCACCGCGCCGCCCCGCTCATCGGGCAGGTCATGCTCGACCTCATCGCCGACATCCCCGATGTCTCCGCCGTCGGAGGCATGACCATGGGTGCAGACCCCGTCGCATCCGCGATCCTGCATCAGGGCGTGGCCCGCGGCCTCGAGTACGACGCCTTCGTCGTGCGCAAGGAGCCGAAGGACCACGGGCGCGGTCGTCAGGTCGAAGGACCTGAGCTCGCAGGCAAGCGCGTGATCGTGCTCGAGGACACATCGACCACGGGCGGTTCGCCGCTCAAGGCCATCGAGGCCCTCCGCAAGGTGGGCGCCGAGATCGCCGCCGTGGCCGTCGTCGTCGACCGCGACACCGGAGCCCGCGAGATCATCGAGGCCGAGGGCGTCCCGTACTTCTACGCCATCGGACTCGACGACCTGGGCCTGCGCGATGCCTGAGGGTCCCGACGAACGCGACGGAACCGACTCCGAGCACGATCCGGAGATCGGCGGTGCCGACTGGCTGCTCGCGCAGCTCTCGGGCGGTCGACGCGCCCGTCGCGATGCAGAGGCACCGGCTGCGGTGGCCGACGAGGTCGACGTGGCCGACGAGGCCGTCGAGGACCCGACCCCGGATGCAGCCGACGACGAGCCGGTCATCCCGGTCTGGTCCGGCTCACCGGCCGCCTCTGCGCCTTCCGAAGCGACGACTCCTCCTGAGCGGCAGTCGGTCGAGAGCGTGCCGGATCCTGATTATTCGGATGCTTCTGACGCACCAGTCGCGCCCGCCGTTGCCGAGGATCTTGCGACGGACGTCTCGGCGGAGCCGGAGGCCGGGGCGCAGAACGAACCTGTGGCCGAGGAGCAACGCGAACCTGGGGCCGTCAGGACCGAGGCGGCCACATCGTCGGCGGTCTGGCATCTGTTCTCCGACTTCGACGACGAGCCCGCGTCGCCCGCGCCCGGCGCTTCCTCCGAGGAGCCGCCGTCGGAGTCCGAGCAGGCCGGGCCGACCACCGGGGTGGAGTCACCGGCCGACGATCTGACGGACGACGCCGAACCCGAAGCCGGCTTCCACTGGGGACTACGCGCCGGGGAGGATCCGGCGAAGTATGCGATCGGGCCCGAGCGGCAGCCCGACGCCGATGCGGATCCTCTCGATGACGTGGTTCCTCCAGTCGTCATGGCTCCGTTTGCCGCGCCGGTCTTCGGAGCTCCGCCCGCCGAGCCGCTGCGCTTCCCCACCCCGGTGTCGCCGACAGAGCCCGACCCGGAACCCGTGCTCGAGCCAGAGGAGGAGGAGGAGGCAGCGCTCGAGGCCGAGCGGCTACCCGACCCCGAGGCAGAGCCTGACGTGGAGCCCCATGCGGACTACGCCGACGCCGACACCGCCGCGACCGCGCTGCTGGCGACCTCCGCGGCCGGGCAGCAGTCCTCGTTCATCGACACCCTCGACGCGAGCCCGGCCCTGAGCGGCCTGTCGCTGCCACCGGCCTCCGCCGCCGCGGTCGACGGCACCGACGGCACGGCGACACCGGACGCCGGAGGATCCGACGGTGGCACGCCGACTCCGCCCACCGACACGCCTTCAGTCGACCGCCGCCGGCTCTGGATCGCCGGTGGCCTCGTGCTCCTCGTCGTGCTCGTCGGCCTGTTCTTCCTCGGCACCCTCCTGCCCAAGATGTTCGCGGGAGCGCCGGCACCGACCCCCACGGCGTCCGCGACACCCACCCCGACACCCACCCCGACGCCGACTGTCGCACCTCCGGTCACAGGCCCGGCCGCTGCCGGCGAGCATCCGTGGGATCAACTGGGCGGCACCGAGTGCATCGACCCCTACGCAGGACCCTGGGCCGAGACGTTCACCGTCGTCGACTGCGCGGCCCCGCACGCGGCCCAGCTCGTCTACCGGGGCACCTTCGGCGGTGACGCCACGACGGCGTTCCCCGGTGAGGAGGCCATCGCCTCGCAGATCAACCTGCTCTGCAGTGCGCCGGGCGTCATCGACCTCGCCGCCGCCGGGGCGTTCCCCGACCTGCAGTTGCAGGGAAGCTTCCCCGTGACCGAGGAGCAGTGGACCAGCGGCCAGCGCTTCTACTACTGCTTCGTCTCGCGCTCGGGCGGCGAGCCCATCACGGCCAGCGTGGCCGGCCCCGGTCCGGCGGCCTGAGCCATGACCGGCCGCGTGCTCGTCCTCGGGTCCCTCAACGTCGACTCGACGAGCTACGTCGCGGACTTCCCGGCGCCTGGTGAAACGGTCCCCAGCACCGGTTATGCCGTCGCGCTCGGCGGTAAGGGCACGAATCAGGCCATCGCCGCGCACCTGGCCGGGGCATCCGTCGACCTCGTCGCCCGAGTGGGAACCGACGCCGCGGCCACCTTCGCGCTCGAGACCGTGCGCGGGTTCGGTGTCGCGCTCGACGCGATCGACCAGGTTCCGGATGCCGCGACGGGCGTCGCTCAGATCACCGTGGCGGCCTCGGGCGAGAACACCGTCATAGTCTCGGCCGGAGCGAACGCCCATGTCACGGCGGCCGCCGTCGAGGCGCACCGCTGGGACGTCGCCGCAGCCGATGTCGCGCTCACCCAAGGAGAACTGCCGGTCGAGGCCGTCGAGCGGTTGGCCTCCCTGAGCGCGGAGGTCGGTACCCGCTTCGTGCTCAACCTCGCCCCGCCTGTTCCGGTGTCGGCGGCGGCCCTCGCCGTCTGCGACCCGTTGGTCGTGAACCAGCACGAGGCCGTCGCGCTCGGCATCGGCACCGGCGAGACCAGCGGACTCGACGCCTGGCGCACTGTCGCCGAGTCCGTGGCCGGGCGACGGTGCAGATCCATCGTCATCACGCTCGGCGCTGAGGGCGCCGTCTCGGCGGCCGGATCGGAGTCAGCGAGCGTCGACAGTCCCGATACGGCTCGCAGCTCGCAGTGCCAGTCGCCCCGGGTCACGGCCGTCGACAGCACCGGGGCCGGCGACTGCTTCACGGGCACGCTGGCCTCCTTCCTCTCCGAGGGCCGCCAGCTGAGCGAGGCCGTCGCCGTGGCCGTCGCCGCCGGTGCGTTGTCGGTCACCTCCCGAGGAACCGTGGGCTCCTATGCCCCGCGGGCGGACCTCCTGGCCTTCGCGGCCCGATCGGGCATCGCGTGACCGATCGCATCCCGGTGATCATCGACTGCGATCCGGGTCATGACGACGTCTTCGCGCTCTGGCTGGCGGCGGGCAGCCCGCTCCTCGAGCTGCGTGCCGTGACCGCTGTCGGCGGCAACGGCACCCTGGTGCACACCGAGCGCAACGCTCGCATCGCCCTCGGGGTAGCCGGGGTGACCGACGTCCCGGTGGCTGCCGGCGCAGACCGTCCCCTCGTGCGCGAGCTCGCCACGGCCGAGTGGATCCACGGCGAGAACGGTCTCGGTGGTCCCCTCCTGCCCGAGCCCGTCGTGCAGCTCGACCCGCGCTCGGCCGTCGGACTCATGGCCGATGTCATCACGACATCCGCCGAACCCGTCGCCATCATCGCGACGGGGCCGATCACCAACGTCGCCACCCTGCTGCGAGATCGCCCCGAGTTGACCGCTGGCATCCGCGAGATCGTCTGGATGGGCGGATCGACGGGGCGCGGCAATGTGACTCCAGCGGCGGAGTTCAACGCCTGGGTCGACCCTGAGGCGCTCGCCATCGTGCTCGACAGCGGCGTGCGCTTCACCATGGTCGGGCTGAACGTCACCCACGACGCCCTCGTCACTCCCGAGGTGCGTGAGCGCATCGCCGCCATCGGCAACCGCACCGCTGCGTTCGGCGCCGAGCTGCTCGAGTTCTTCTGCGCCACCAACGACGCCGTGTTCGGGTTGCCCGACGGGCCGCTGCACGACCCAGTGGCCGTGGCGGTGCTGGCTGCTCCGGATGCCGTCGGCACGGTGTTCACCAGACTCGACGTCGAGGTCGATGGCGTGCACACGGCCGGTGCGACGCTGGTCGACCTCGACGGCATGCTCGGTCGGGCCGCCAATGCCCACGTCGCAGTGAGCCTCGACGTGCCGCGTTTCTGGGACGCGCTCGAGGCGGCGATAGCGCGCCTGGCCTGATCCTCCTGCGTACGCTGGAGCGATGAGCACCGCACCAGCCCTCGTCTCGCTCGGCCTCGCCGGCGCCCTCGATCGCGCCGCCATCCGGGAGCTCGCCGTGGCGGCAGAAGCCGCCGGCCTGCACGCACTCTGGCTGAACGACACCCCCGATGGTGAAGCTCTCGCCGGGCTCGCCGCCGCGGCGGAGGTCACCGATCGGCTGGTGCTGGCGACCGGGGTGATCCCGTTCGACAGGTGGCCGGCATCCGTCATCGCGGAGAGGGTGCGCGACCTCGCGCTGCCGCAGGACCGCCTCGTGCTGGGCGTCGGGTCCGGGGCAGCACGACGTCCGCTGGCTATCGTGACACCCCAGCTCGACGAGCTCCAGCGCAGCGTCGAGGCGCCCGTGCTGCTCGGGGCGCTGGGCCCGAGGATGCGCGAGCTGGCGGCGACGCGCGCTTCGGGCGCGCTGCTCAGCTGGCTGCCGCCGGAGGTCGCTTCCGAGACCGCCGCTGTACTGCGTCAGACGGCGACGGATGCCGCCGTGCCACGTCCTCGGGCCGTTCTCTACGCGCGCGGCATCGTCGACACCGACGCCGCGTCCGCCCTCGCCGAGGAGACGGCTCGCTACGCCTCGTACCCGAGCTACGCCGCCAACTTCGAGCGCCTCGGTGTCGGTGCGGTCGACACGACCATCGCGGGGACGACGCCGGAGGCGCTGCGAGGGCGGCTGGACGACTACAGGGCCGGCGTCGACGAACTCGTCTTCCGGGCCATCACGGCCGACGGCTCGACTCCGGCGTACAGACGCATCATCGACGCGCTGGCCGCGGCCGCCGCTCGCTGAGCGACAAGCCGCTCGCTGAGGGCCGCCCGAAGCGACCGCCCGAAGCGCTTCCGGTGCCGGCACGTTCTACGCGCTTCGGAGGCCGACGTCGTCGGGTCCTCAGCGAGCGAGTCACACCTCCGACTCGAACGGCTCCTTCGCGACCAGCTCGTGCACGCCGCTCAGGATCTCGTCGGGGCGGAACGGGTAGCGGTTGATCTCGGCCTCGTCGCTGATGCCCGTCATCACGAGGATGGTGTGCAGGCCGGCCTCGATGCCGGCGACGATGTCGGTGTCCATGCGGTCGCCGATCATGGCGGTGTTCTCGGAGTGCGCGCCGATGCGGTTCATGGCCGATCGGAACATCATCGGGTTCGGCTTGCCGACGACGTAGGGGTCCTTGCCGGTCGCCTTGGTGATGAGCGCCGCGATGGCTCCGGTGGCGGGCAGGGGGCCGTCGGCACTCGGGCCCGTGGCATCCGGATTCGTCACGATGAACCGGGAACCGCCGGCGATGAGCCGGATGGCCTTCGTGATGGCCTCGAAGGAGTAGTTGCGGGTCTCGCCCACCACCACGTAGTCGGGGTCGGTCTCGGTCATGATGAAGCCGGCCTCGTGCAGTGCCGTGGTGATGCCGGCCTCGCCGATCACGAAGGCCGATCCGCCCGGGATCTGCGAGGCGCAGAAGTCGGCCGTCGCCAGCGCGCTGGTCCAGATGCGCTCCTCGGGAACGATCAGGCCCGAGGCGCGGAGCCTGGCGCTCAGGTCGCGGGGCGTGAAGATCGAGTTGTTCGTGAGCACCAGGTAGGGGGCATCCTGATCGCGCCACTGCTGCAGCAGAGCGGCGGCTCCGGGCAGGGGCTCGTTCTCATGGACGAGCACGCCGTCCATGTCTGTCAGCCAGCATTCGATCTCGTCACGACGGTGCATGGCACCAGCCTAGGGCGTCGCAGTTCGCCGTGATCGTTGGCCGAGGACGCACCCCATAGCGCATCGGGTGACCGCACGGTGAAGTTTTCCCCATGTGAAGCACTCTTACGCCGCCCGTCACAATCCACTCCCGATCAGCGGACATGCTCCATAGCCTTGCGGCACTTCGACCGGCATCGACCTCCCTGACCGGCCCTTCCCCTGGAGCACACACCTCATGACCAAGAAACGCATCATCCTCGCGCCCGTCGTGGCGCTCGCCGTCACGGCCGCGATCGCCCTCTCCGGCTGCGCGGCGAACACGGCGACGACGCCGGCGGCAGACGCCGCACCCCTCGAGGGCGGCACGATCGTCTACGGCCACCAGCAGGAGCCCGCATGCGTCTTCGGCGGATGGATCGAGCAGGCATACCTCAGCTACAACGTGCTCGACAGCCTCGTCTCGCTCGACGAGGACAACCAGGTGGTGCCGTGGCTGGCCGAGAAGTGGGCCGTCTCAGACGACGGCCTGCACTGGACGTTCACCCTCAAGCCCGACGTGAAGTTCACCGACGGCAGCGACCTGACCGCAGAGGTCGTGGCCTACAACTTCGACTACTGGGTGAACGGCGGCGGCAACAGCACGGCGCTGGCCTGGCTCGGCGGATACTACGAGGGCGCCGAAGCCGTCGACGACCTCACCGTTCAGATCGACCTGGCCAAGCCCTACCCGCGTCTAGCCGACAACCTGACGCAGGGCTACTTCGGCATCCAGTCGCAGAAGGCACTGACCGAGCGGACCCAGGAGGAGAACTGCGCGGCCCCGATCGGCACCGGCGCCTTCATCGTCGACCACTGGGATCGCGGGCAGGAGATCGTGCTGAAGCGCAACGACGGCTACACCTCGCCGCCGGCCAACGCAGAGCACACGGGTCCGGCGCTGGTCGACGAGGTCGAGTGGAAGTTCATCGCCGACGCCACCACGCGCGTGGCCGCGCTGAAGAGCGGCGAGCTCGACGCCGTCTACGACGTTCCGGCCGTGCAGTGGAAGCCGACGGGAGACGCGGGGTTCACGCTCGAGAAGTACGTGACGCCGGGGCGTCCGCAGGTGCTCACCTTCAACACGGCGCAGGGTCCGTTCACCGACGAGTCGGTGCGCCAGGCCTTCGCGTACGCCGTCGACCGCAAGGAGATCGTCGAGTCGATCGGCCGCGGCGTGATCCCCTACGAGGGCAACGGCGGGGTCAGCCAGACCACCCCCGGCTACAGCCAGAAGGCGGCCGACTGGTACACCCAGGACCTCGACAAGGCAGCCGACCTGCTCGACGCGGCCGGATGGACCGAGACCGACTCCGACGGCTACCGCACCAAGGGTGGCGAGACCCTCGAGGTGACCCTGCCCTACTTCACCGGTTCGATCATCACGGCCGATGGCGTCTCGATCCTGCAGGGCGTGCAGGAGCAGGCGAAGAAGTCGGGCTTCAAGGTCGACCTGATCCCCGTTCCGCAGGCCGAGGCGTTCTCCGGCGCCTACAGCAAGCCCGACGAACGCGACATCTACCCGGGCTACTGGACGGCCGTCACCAGCGGCATCCTGCAGATCAACTGGGGTGCCGGATCGGGCGGAAACCCGAACAACTGGAACGCCTCTTTCACCGACTACCCCGAGCTTCAGGCACTCATCCTGCAGGCGAACTCCGAGCCCGACGTCGACAAGCAGAACGCGCTGTACGAGCAGGCGCAGGAGTACATCGCCGAGCACGCCCTCGCCATCGGCATCTACGACAGGCTCTCGACGCTCGCGGTCTCACCGAAGCTCAAGGGCGTCTGGCAGGAGCACGCACAGGGAGGACCGACGTTCTATGACGCGTACTTCGTTCAGTGAGACGGATGCCGCGACAGGCGTCCTCCTCGGCTCCGGCGCGCCGCGCCGGGGGCGGGGCGCGCCGCGACTCGTGATCGGCAAGGTGGTGGGCGCCGCGCTCGTCCTGTTCGGCGCCGCCACCGCCGCCTTCTTCGCCCAGGCGTCGCTCCCGGGCGACAGGGCCACGGTGATCCTCAACATCCGCGCCGGCCAGGCCGTCGCGCGCACGCCGGAGGAGCTCGCGCCGATCAATGCGGAGTACCACCTGCACGATCCTCTGATCGTCCAGTACTTCGGGTACCTGCGCGGGCTCGTGGTCGGCGACCTCGGGAACTCGTACCAGCAGCATCGTCCGGTCATCGCGATCATCGCCGACCAGCTGGGTGCGACCATCGTGCTCACCCTCACCGCCCTCGTCTTCGCCTGGATCATCATGGTGGTCTGGGTGACCATCACAGCGGGCAAGGGACCGGCATCCCGCGCCATCGGAGGGTTCTTCGACACCGTGGCAGCGGGCCTCCCTCACTACTGGCTCGGGATCATCCTGCTGCTGGTCTTCGCACTTTCGCTGGGCTGGTTCCCCGTGATCGGAGGAACCGGCCCGGTCGGACTGGTGCTGCCGGCCCTGACCCTCGCGATCCCGCTGGCAGGGTTCCTCGGGCAGGCGACGAGGACCGAGTTCGAGCGCGCCCTGGACTCGCCCTTCGTGCTGACGGCGCGGATGCGGGGAATGGGCGACGTCGGCATCAGGCTGCGTCACGTGCTCCGCCACGCCGTCCTGCCCGCGGTCACGCTGTCGGGCTGGGCGCTCGGGGCGACCATCTCGGGCGCCGTGGTGGTCGAGGCGGTGTTCGCGAGGCCGGGCATCGGTCAGGTCCTCGTCACCGCCGTGAGCAGCCAGGACATGCCCGTCGTGATCGGCATCGTGATGCTCATCGCCGCCTTCTACGTGCTGGCGAACCTGCTCGTCGACATCGCCTACGCCATCATCGACCCGCGTCTCAGGAGGACGGCATGACCGCGACTCTCGCACTGGATGCAACCCGGCCGACGGCATCCGCCCGTCTGCTGCAGTTGCCGTGGGACCTGTTCGCCGCCATCGCGGCGACAGCCGTGTTCGCTCTCGCGGCGCTCTGGCCGACGCTCCTGGCGACGCAGGGGCCGTTCGAGATGGACCTGGCGAACACGCTGGCGCCGCCGTCCGCCGCCCACTGGTTCGGCACCGACGAGTCCGGTCGCGACCTGTACTCGCGGGTGATCTTCGGAACGGCTGCTTCGCTGGGGGTCGGCATCGGCGCCGCGGCCGTCAGCCTCACCGTCGCCGTCATCCTCGGGTCGCTTGCAGCCCTCGGCAACAGGCCGACGGCGGCCGCGGTGGGCTGGCTGCTCGAGGTGGCCTTCGCCTTCCCGGCGCTCCTGCTCTCCCTGCTGCTGATCGCCGTGCTCGGCCCGTCGATCCTCACCCTCATCCTCGCAGTGGGCATCGGAACCGCGCCGGGCTACGCCCGCATGGTGCGGGGGCAGATCCTCAGTGCCCGGGGCGCTCCCTACGTCGAGGCCGCCGTGGCGCTCGGCCACTCGCGCGGCCGCATCCTGCGTCAGCACATCCTGCCGAACTCGTTGCGTCCCCTCGTGGCCGTGTTCGCGCTCTCGATCGGCCAGTCGATCGTCTGGGCGTCGAGCCTGTCGTTCCTCGGCCTGGGCATCGCGCCACCGGCACCAGAGTGGGGCGCCCTGCTCGACGCAGGACGGGGATACATCACCGTCGCCGGATGGCTGACCGTGATCCCGGGCCTCGTGATCGTGCTGCTCGCCCTGACCACGACGACACTCGGCCGCCACCTGCAGTCGTTCCTCGAGAAGGGTGAGAAGTGATGAATGCCGTCACCACGGATGCCGCGGGCTCGGACCTCGCGGCCGAGATCGACGGCCTGGCCGGATTCCGGCCGCGGCTGCGCGTGCGCGACCTCTCCGTCGCGTTCCAGACCTCGGCCGGCCTGCGGCCGATCGTGCAGGACGTGTCCTTCGACCTGCATCCGGGCCAGTGCGTCGCGATCGTCGGCGAGTCCGGTTCGGGCAAGTCGGTCACGGCGCGCACCGTGGTCGGGCTCACGGGTCGCGGCGCTCGGGTGTCGGCCGGGGAGCTCTCCCTGCACGGCCGCGACGTCGCCGGGCTGTCGGATCGGCAGTGGCAGGGCATCAGGGGCAAGGAGGTCGGCTTCATCCTCCAGGACGCCCTCGTGTCGCTGGATCCCCTGCGCCCTGTGGGAGCCGAGATCGCCGAGAGCCTGCGGCTTCACGGCTGGGGTGACGCCGCAGCCCGCGGCACGAAGGTCATCGAGCTGCTGACCTCGGTCGGCGTACCGAAGCCGGAGCTGCGGGCTCGGCAGCGTCCGGATCAGCTCTCGGGCGGCCTGCGTCAGCGTGCGCTGATCGCGTCGGCCCTCGCCCTCGACCCCGATGTCGTCATCGCCGATGAGCCCACCACCGCGCTCGACGTCACCGTGCAGGCCCAGGTGCTCGCCCTGCTCGAGGCGTCCAAGCGCCGCGGGGCGTCGATCATCCTCATCAGCCACGACCTCTCGGTGGTGGCGCAATTGGCCGATCACATCCTCGTGATGAAGGACGGCCGGGTGGTGGAGCAGGGTGCTGCGGCCGACCTGCTCGCCGCACCGCGCGAGGAGTACACCCGTGCGCTCATCGCCGCTGTGCCCAGCGAGGACACCCGGGGCGGTTCTCTCAGCCCGGCCGGAGCCGTGATGCTCGCGGCAGCCCCGCCGGCCGCCGTGGTGCGCGACGAGGTCGTGCTGTCTGCCCGCGACCTCGTCAAGCGATTCAGGTCGTCCGACGGCTCGGTCACGACGGCAGTCGACTCGGTGTCTTTCGACCTGCACAGGGGGGAGACCCTCGGGATCGTCGGCGAGTCCGGCTCGGGGAAGAGCACGACGGGACGCATCGCCCTGGCGTTGGAGAACGCCGACTCAGGCACGGTGACCCTGCTCGGCCAGCCGTGGTCGACCCTGCCCGAGCCCAGGCGACGCGCGCTGCGCTCACGCATCTCCGTCGTCTCGCAGGACCCGCTCTCGAGCTTCGACCCGCGCTGGAACGTCGAGCGGATCCTGCTCGACGCGCTGCCGCGAGACGTCTTCGCGAGCGCCTCGGCTCGCGGGGAGCGCATCCGGGAACTGCTCGACCAGGTCGGCCTGCAGCACGCTGTGCTGAGGCGCTTCCCCCTGCGGCTCTCCGGAGGGCAGCGCCAGCGGATCGCCATAGCGAGGGCTCTCGCCGAGGCACCCGACATCATCGTGCTCGACGAGGCCGTCTCAGCCCTCGACGTGACGATCCAGGCGCAGATCCTCGACCTCCTCGTCGTGCTGCAGCGTCAGCACGGCCTGAGCTATCTCTTCATCTCGCACGACCTCGGCGTCATCGCGCACCTCAGCCACCGGGTGCTCGTGATGAAGGACGGCGTCGTGGTCGAGTCGGGCACGCCCGACGACATCTTCCACCGCCCCCGGGAGCCCTATACCCGCGAGCTCATCGCGTCCATCCCCGTCTTCGACCCCCGACCCGCTCAGGAGCAGAACGCATGACCACCCCGCTGCACTTCAACGCCTTCGTGATGAACACGAACTCCCACATCCACCACGGCCAGTGGCGCCGCCCCGACGCCGGGCAGGTCGACTTCAACGACGTCCGGCTCTGGATCGACCTCGCCAAGAGGCTCGAGGCCGCGAAGTTCGACGCCCTGTTCTTCGCCGACGTCACCGGGGTCTACGGTGACGCGGATGCCGACTTCGACGTGTACATCCGCGAAGGACTGCAGATCCCATCGAACGACCCCATCCCACTCGTGGCGGCGCTGGCTGTGCACACCGAGAAGATCGGCCTGGCACTCACGTCGAACGTCGCGCAGAGCCACCCGTACCAGTTCGCCAGGCAGGTCTCGACCCTCGACCACATCTCGAACGGTCGAATCGCCTGGAACATCGTCACCGGCCTGCAGGACAACGGGGCGCGCAACTTCGGCTTCCCGCGATTGACCGACCACACCGAGCGCTACGCCTGGGCCGAGGAGTACGTCGACGTCACCTACAAGCTGTGGGAGGGCTCGTGGGACGAGGGGGCACTCCTGAAGGATCGCGAGAGCGGTGTCTTCGGCGACTCGTCGAAGATCCACAAGATCAACCACGAGTCCGAGCGCTACTCGGTGCAGGGACCGCACCTTCCGTCGCCGTCTCCGCAACGCACCCCCGTGCTCTATCAGGCGGGGTCGAGCGCTTCAGGTCGCGACTTCGCCGCACGCAATGCCGAGGCCGTGTTCCTGATCTCGCCGAGCCCGGAGCTGGCGCGCCAGCAGATCGAGGCGACTCGGTCGCGCGCCGTGGAGTTCGGGCGCAGGGGTGAGGACATCAAGTTCTTCCAGGGGCTCTCGTTCGTCATCGGCGACACCGAGGAGGAGGCTCGCGCGAAGGCGGAGGAGTACGAGAAGTACATCAGCATCGAGGGCTACCTCGCCCACTCCGCCCTCGTCGATTCCGACGGCAGGGTCTACGACCCGCAGACACCACTGAAGGACGTCGACACCAACACGGCCAAGGGCTTCGGCGAGTGGGTGTCGAAGGCCATCACCGACCGCGAGCCGATCGTCGCCGACATCGCTGTGCTCATCTCGCGGTCGACGCGGCTCGTCGGCACGCCCGAGCAGATCGCCGACGCGCTCGAGATCTGGCAGGCGGCAGGAGTCGACGGCATCAACGTCATCAACTGGGTCATCCCGGGCTCCTTCGAGGAATTCGCGGACAAGGTCCTCCCGGTGCTGCGCGCCCGGGGCCTCGCCCAGAGCGAGTACGGAGACGGCCCCACGCTGCGCGACCGTCTGTTCGGCGAGGCGCGGGTGAACGACCGGCATCCGGCGGCGAAGTACAGAGGCGCGTTCGCGGCGGTCGAGGTCGGGGCGTGAGCATCGGCACCGGAACCGCCGTCACCGCGCTCGCCGCTGCGCGCACGCGGCTCGAGCCCGTGTTCGAGCGCATCGCCGAGACCGCGCTCGAGCACGAGACGTCCGGAACACGGCCCCACGTCGAGACCGCAGCGCTCGCCGCATCCGGATTCGGCGCCCTGCGCATCCCGGAGGCGGATGGCGGAGCCGGGCTGGGCGTCGAGGAGTTCTTCGAGCTGCTCGTCGACCTGGGGGCGGCGGACTCCAACCAGCCGCAGATCTGGCGCAACCACATCGCGTTCGTCGAGGACCGCCTCGCCGGTCAGACTGAACGCGACAGCGAGTGGCGCCGCCGGATCGGGGCCGGCGCGGTGATCGGCGGCGCGTGGTCCGAACTCGGAACGACCAGCATCCTCGGCGACACCAGGATCGAACGCGTCGACGGCCGCCTGCTGCTGAACGGCGTCAAGTACTACAGCACGGGTTCGATCTACGCGGACTGGGTCGGCGTGCTCGCGCTCGCGGAGGACGGCGCGGCGCGACTGGTGCTCGTCGACGCGCGGGCTGACGGCGTCGACCTCGTCGACGACTGGGACGGGTTCGGCCAGCGGGCGACGGGCAGCGGCACCACCCGGCTCCGCGACGTGTTGGTCGCCGAGGAGGACGTGCTCGCGTTCACCGACCGCTTCGTCTCCCAGGAGGCGGTCTACCAGCTGGTGCTGCTCGCAGCCCTCGCCGGAATCGCCCGGGCCGTGCGGGACGAAGCCGTCCAGGCTGTGACGGCCCGCGGGCGGTCCTACCCGCACGGGCTGTCCGAGCGGCCACGCGACGACGCGCAGGTGCAGCAGGTGGTCGGCCGCATCGCAGCACACGCCTTCGTCGCCGAGGCCTCGGTCGGCCGCGCCGCCAGGAGGCTCGACTCGGTGTGGGAGGAGATCGGCGCGGGCGGCGACCCGACCCAGGCAGCGCGCGCGGCAGCTGTCGCGGTCTACGAGGCCCAGATCGGGGTGACGGATGCCGCCCTGGCGGCGTCGACGCTCGTCTTCGACGCCCTCGGCTCGTCGGGAGTCGGCCGCTCGCTGGCCCTCGACAGGCACTGGAGGAACGCCCGCACCATCACCTCGCACAACCCGCGCATCTACAAGGAGCGCGTGATCGGCGACGTCCGTCTCAACGAGGCCGACCCGCTGAGCATCTACACGGTCCCGTCGGCGGAGTCGACGGCAACGAACACGGAGGCATCGGAATGACCGAGAAGAAGCAACTCATCCTCAACCTCTTCGAGATGGCGTGCATCAGCCACATCACCCACGGGTTGTGGCCGCTTCCCGGCAACAACCGCCATCGCTTCGACGAGCTCGAGTACTGGACCGAACTGGCCGGGATCCTCGAGGACGGCGGATTCGACGCCGTCTTCCTCGCCGACGTGATCGGCGCATACGACGTCTTCCGCGACGGCCCGGAGACGGCCCTGCGCGAAGGCCTGCAGAGCCCGAACATCGACCCGCTCCTGGTCATCCCGGCGATGGCGGCCGTGACGAAACGCCTCGGATTCGGTGCCACCTTCTCGACGACCTACGAGCCCCCCTTCGCCTTCGCGCGCCGGGCATCGACCCTGGACCACCTCACCCGCGGCAGGTTCGGCTGGAACATCGTCACCTCCTACCTGCCGAACGCCGCACGCAACTTCGGGCTCGAGGGGGAGATCCCCCACGACCGTCGGTACGAGCTCGCCGACGAGTACCTCGACGTGCTCTACAAGCTGTGGGAGGGCTCGTGGGACGACGGGGCCGTGGTGTACGACCGCGAGCGTGGGATCGCCACGGATCCGTCGAAGGTGCGCTACATCGACCACGTCGGCGCGGCCCATCGCGTCGCCGGCCCGCACATCGTGCATCCGTCACCCCAGCGCACTCCCGTGCTGTTCCAGGCCACGGGGTCTCCGGCGGGCACAGAGTTCGCCGGACGCCATGCCGAGCTGGTGTTCACGGGCGGGCGCACGGCGGAGGACTTCCGCGACAACGTCGCCGGAATGACGGCGGCGGCGGAGCGCCATGGGCGCACCCGCGACGACATCAAGTTCATCGTGCAGGCCGGCGTGATCGTCGGACGGACCGAGGAGGAGGCTGCAGACAAGTGGCGGCTCTACCGCGAGCACACCAGTCTCGACGGCATCCTCGCGCACTCCAGCCTGCCCGTGGACATCACGACCTCTCCGCGCGACATCACCGTCGCCGAGGCGATCCGACGTTCGGGCAGCGAACTCGACCGCCTGCCGTTCCTGCCGCTCGACAGGTCGGTCGGCGAGGTCCTCGACGGGCTCCGCGCCGGCAGGGCCGAGCGCTACTTCGTCGTGGGAACCCCCTCGGTGGTCGCCGACGAGATCGAGCGCTGGCTCGACGAGGACGGCGTCGACGGCATCAACCTCCGCCAGTACCACTCCTTCGACACCGCGCGCGATTTCGCGGAGCTCGTCGTGCCGGAGCTGCGCCGCCGTGGCCGGCTTCCCGACGCGAGCGAGTCCGATGAGCGCGCCACCCTGCGCGAACGCCTGTTCGGGCGCGGACCTCGCCTCCCCGACAACCACATCGCCACCCGCTACAGGGGTGGAGCCAACCTCGACGTTCCTGTGCCGCCACTGCGGTTCCCCGAGGCGGCGCTGGTCTGATCCGGCCTGGTCGCGGCCTCGATCCCGCCGGGAGACGGTCTCAGGCCGTGAGCCAGATCGCCTCCCGACCATCGGCATCCAGCTCGACGGCCGTCCCGTCTGGTCCGTCGAGGGTGTCGCCCGACAGCGTCACGAGCACTCCGGGGCGGATGCCGCCGGCGGCCAGGCGGCGCAGCAGCAGAGGGTCGCGGTCGCTGATGCGCACCACCGTTCCCGCATGCCCGGCCGGGGCCTCGGAGAGCAGCACCGTCGGCACGGAGACGATGCTGCCGTCGGCCTGCGGGATCGGGTCGCCGTGGGGGTCGCGGACCGGCCTGCCCAGGTGCGTGTCGATGGCCTCGAGCAGCCGATCGCTGATCGCGTGCTCGAGCACCTCGGCCTCGTCGTGCACGGCGTCCCAGCCGTAGCCCATGTCGCTCACCAGCCAGGTCTCGACGAGTCGGTGCCGGCGCACGACGCCGAGCGCCCGCGAGAGCCCGGCATCCGTCAGCCTGATCGCGCCGTACGGCTGATGCGTGACGAGTCCCTGGGCGGCCAGCTTCTTCACCATCTCGGTGACGGATGATGGCGCGACGGCCAGCCGCGTTGCGAGCACCGACGGCGTGATCGGCTCGGGCTGCCACTCGGTGTGGGCGTGGATCGTCTTGAGGTAGTCCTCGATCGCCGGGGAGGTGTTCGCCATCGCGTTCAGACTATCCGTGGTCTCAGCCCGTGAAGACGAGCCACAGCAGCACGCCGTTGAGGGTCACCAGGAACACTGACGCGGCCACTCCGGCTGCCGTCGTCGCCCAGTGATTGCGCCACGGGCCGAGCACGCTCGAGCGGGCCGTGAGGATCACGAGCGGGATGAGTGCGAACGGGATGCCGAAGGAGAGCACGACCTGGCTGAGCACGAGCGCGAGGGTGGGGTCGAAGCCGATCGCGAGCACCACGAGGGCCGGCACGAGCGTGACGAGGCGACGCGTCAGCAGGGGGATGCGGGCGTGCAGCAGGCCGGCCATGATCTCGGCTCCGGCATAGGCGCCGACAGAGGTCGATGCCAGTCCTGAGGCGAGCAGGCCGACGGCGAAGAGGGTGGCGACGAGGGGGCCGAGCGACGCGCCGATCGCGGCATAGGCACCCTCGAGGCTGTCGGTCCCGGCGATCCCGGCGAGGTTGGCTGCGGCCAGCAGCAGGATGCAGAGGTTCACCGTGCCGGCGATGGCCATGGCGATCGAGACGTCCCACCGGGTGGCGCGCAACAGCCGCCGGGTGCTGAAGCCGCCGTTCGCCGTGCGGGTCTCGTGGCCGCCGAAGCGATCGCGGGAGAGCGCGGAGTGCGCGTAGATCGCGTGCGGCATGATCGTGGCCCCGAGGATCGACGCGGCGAGCAGCACGGACCCCGAGTCCTCGAAGCGCGGAACCAGCCCGCCCAGCACGCTTCCGGCATCCGGGGGTGCGATGAAGACGCCGACGCAGAAGCCGATGGAGATGATGACGACGAGCCCGATGATGATGAACTCGAAGGTGCGCGGCCCGCGTCGGCTGTGCACGGCGAGCAGCACGAGCGAGACCAGCCCGGTGATGACGCCGCCGACCACCAGGGGGATGCCGAACAACAGGTTGAGCGCGACCGCCCCGCCGATGACCTCGGCCAGGTCGGTGGCCATGGCCACCGCCTCGGCCTGCAGCCAGTAGGCGATGCGAGCCGGACGACGACGGATGCGGCGGCCCAGCACCTGCGGCAGGCTCTCGCCCGTGACGATGCCGAGCTTGGCCGAGAGGTACTGGATGAGCCACGCCATGCCGTTGGCCAGCACGACCACCCACACGAGGAGGTAACCGTAGCGGGCGCCCGCGGTCATGTTGCTCGCGACGTTCCCCGGATCGAGGTAGGCGACGCCGGCCACGAGCGCTGGACCCATGAGCCAGACGACGCGCGTGCCCGCTGCGGAGCGGGGTGGGCGCGCGACGGTGGCGGGAGCATCCCCCGGCGTCGTCGCCACCACGTCTTTCGGCACACCGAAACCCTAGCCGCTTTTAGGCGTGCCGAAAAGTACCCATCCCCGCCGTGTGAAGGCAATCCCCACGCCGTGTGAAGGCGGGCGGCGGCGGATCCGCGGAATGGCGCGGACGGTGCCGCCGAGATGCCTTCACACAGCGGCAGCGCCGTACCCTTGGGTGTGCCCGAGAACCCGACCGCAGAGCAGAACCACGCAGCACCCAACCCGACGAACGAGCTCAGCACGCACGGTGTGGGTCCGTGGCCCGGTGGCGAGGAGGAGTGGCCGGAGGGAGCGCACTTCGACCCGGAGCTGCTGCGCGACGGCGACACCCGCAACGTCATCGACCGCTATCGGTACTGGCGCATGGACGCGATCGTCGCCGATCTCGACGAGCACCGTCATCCGTTCCACGCAGCCATCGAGAACTGGCAGCACGACATGAACATCGGCTCCATCGTGCGCAGTGCCAACGCCTTCGCCGCCGACACTGTGCACATCGTGGGCCGCCGGCGCTGGAACAAGCGCGGTGCCATGGTCACCGACCGCTACCAGCACGTGCTGAACCACCCCGACGTCGCCGACCTCGTAGCCTGGGCGCGCGCACGCGAGCTGCCCATCATCGCGGTGGACAACGTGCCGGGCTCCGTCTCCATCGAGACCTTCGACTGGCCGGAGAGGTGCATCCTGCTGTTCGGGCAGGAAGGGCCCGGCATGAGCGCCGAGGCTCTTGCGGCGGCGGATGCCGTCGTCGAGATCACGCAGTACGGGTCGACCCGCTCCATCAACGCCAGCGCGGCCGCGGCCGTCGCCATGCATTCGTGGATCTTGCAGTGGGGATCTCGCCCTACCCCCAACGAATTGAGTCGCGCCGTGCTGTAATGAGCAGCATGGGTGACGACGACTTCTGATGGACAGGCGCTTGCTCGACGAGCGCCTCGCCACCGTGCGCGTCACGGGTGGTTCAGTTCGCGGCGTGCGCGTCGGGCGCACCAGGGTCTGGCGCGGCATCCCGTACGCAGCTCCGCCTCTCGGACTCCTGCGGTTCAGGTCGCCCGCTCCCGTGCGGCCGTGGGCCGGCAACCGTGACGCCTCGAGCTACGGCCAGATCGCCCCGCAGCGCGTCAGATCCGGCCTCGGTCGTGCGCGCGCGACGGTCGCGGGAGGTGAGGACTGCCTGACCGTCAACGTTCGCGCTCCCATCCTCGGCGCGCGCGAGAAGGGCCCGTTGCCGGTGACGGTCTTCATCCACGGCGGAGGGTACAACTCGGGTTCCTCCCGCGACTTCTCCGGGCAGGGCGAGAGCTTCGTCGACAGCCGGCGGGTCGTCTATGTGAGCTTCAATTACAGGCTCGGCGCCCTGGGTTACCTCGACTTCACCCGCTACTCGACCGCCGCCCGTCGCTTCGACAACAACCTGGGCCTCCGCGACCAGCTCGCCCTGCTGCGCTGGGTGCAGGCCAACATCGCCGCGTTCGGCGGCGACCCGCGCAACGTCACCGTCTTCGGTGAGTCGGCCGGGGGCAACGCCGTGACGACCCTCATGGCCACGCCGAGTGCTCATGGGCTGTTCTCGCGGGCCATCGCCCAGAGCCCGCCTCCGGATGCCGTCTATGCGGCGGCCCGCACTGCTCAATGGGCCGCGGAGTACGTCGAGCTGCTGCGCGCTGCCATGGCCGAACGCGCGGCGGGGGTCGACACATCCGACCTGCTGGTCGCGGCGCCCGTGCACGACCTGATCGCCGCGTGCGTGCAGCTGCAGATCCGCACGCCCGATCTCTATCCCGGGGAGTTCTGCCTCGCGCCCGTCATCGACGCCGATCTCGTGCCCGAGAGCCCGATGGCGGCCTTCAGTGCCGGTCGAGCGCTGCGCATCCCGCTGATCATCGGCACGAACGATCGCGAGGGGTCGATCTTCCGCGGCCGCATCGACATCCTCCCGCGCAGCTCTGCGCGCATCACGGCGCTGTTGGGGCAGGCGTCACCCGAGGTCGCCGATGCGCTGCGCCAGGCCTATCCCGGGCTGCCCTCCCACAGACCGGCCGCCGATCTCAGCGGCGACTACGGCTTCTGGTTTCCGAGCACGCGGGTCGCCGACCTGCATTCCCGCCACGCGCCGGTCTTCGCCTATCGCTTCGACTTCGCGCCGCGGCTGCTCCGGCTCGTCGGACTCGACGCCACCCACGGCGTCGAGATGTTCGCGCTCTTCGACAGGCTCGACGAACCTCTCGCCCGCGCCATGACGTCGCTCGGAGGCAATGAGTCGTACGCGGCAGCCGGCGAGCGGATGCGGCGCCACTGGCTCGCCTTCGCCGAGCGCGGCGAGCCGGAGCCGCCGTGGCCGGGCTACGAGGAGGGCGAGCGCCGTACGCTGATCATCAGCGACCTCGACAGGGTCGAGGCCGATCCCCGGCGCGAGCGACGCGAGGCGTGGGAGAGCTTCGGTCGCGCACGCCTCGTCCGCGGACCGGCCCCCGCCTGAGCGCGAGCCGCCCGGACCTCGGCGATCGAGCAGGGGCTAGTCGGTGCCGAGATCGAAGGCCGAGCCCTCGTTGGCAGCATCCGTCGCCGCCTCGAGATCGGTCTCGGGGGAGCCGGCCAGAATCGCCGACGCCTCGCCCTCCGTGAGGTCTCCGACGAGCGCAGCCGTCGCACCGCCGACGATGCCGAGGTGGGCGTACTGCTCGAGGCGGGCGCGCGAGTCGGCGATGTCGAGGTTGCGCATGGTCAGCTGGCCGATGCGGTCCTCTGGACCGAACGCGGCGTCGCCGACTCGCTCCATCGAGAGCTTGTCGGGGTGGTAGCTGAGCGACGGTCCCGTGGTGTTCATGATCGTGTAGTCGTCGCCGCGGCGGAGACGCAGGGTGACCTCGCCGGTGACGGCCGATGCGACCCACTTGACGATGGACTCGCGCAGCATGAGCGACTGCGGGTCGAGCCAGCGACCCTCGTACATGAGGCGCCCGAGGCGGCGCCCCTCGTTGTGGTAGTTCGCGATGGTGTCCTCGTTGTGGATCGCGTTGAGGAGGCGCTCGTAGGCGATGTGCAGCAGGGCCATGCCCGGTGCCTCGTAGATGCCGCGGCTCTTGGCCTCGATGATGCGGTTCTCGATCTGGTCCGAGACACCGAGTCCGTGCCGGCCGCCGATGCGGTTCGCCTCGAGCACCAGCTTGACGGCGTCGCCGCCGAAGTCGTCGCCGTTGAGGGCGACGGGACGCCCCTGCTCGAAGCGCAGCACCACGTCCTCAGTCGCGATCTCCACCTCGGGGTCCCAGGAGGCGACGCCCATGATCGGCTCGACGCTCTCCACGCCGGTGTCGAGGTGCTCGAGGGTCTTGGCCTCGTGCGTGGCGCCCCAGATGTTGGAGTCGGTCGAGTACGCCTTCTCCACGGAGTCGCGGTAGGGCAGGTCGCGGTGGCTCAGCCACTCGCTCATCTCGGTGCGTCCGCCGAGCTCGGTGACGAAGTCGCGGTCGAGCCAGGGCTTGTAGATACGCAGGCGCGGGTTGGCCATCAGGCCGTAGCGGTAGAACCGCTCGATGTCGTTGCCCTTGTAGGTCGATCCGTCGCCCCAGATGTCGACGCCGTCGTCCATCATGGCGCGCACGAGCAGTGTGCCCGTCACGGCACGGCCGAGCGGCGTCGTGTTGAAGTAGGTCTTTCCACCCGAGCGGATGTGGAACGCGCCGCACTGCAGCGCGACGAGTCCTTCCTCCACGAGAGCGGCCCGGCAGTCGACCAGTCTGGAGAGCTCGGCACCGTAGGCGATGGCGCGTCCGGGGACGGCCTCGACGTCGGGCTCGTCGGGCTGGCCGAGGTCTGCGGTGTACGTGCAGGGCACCGCGCCCTTCTCTCGCATCCAGGCGACGGCCACGGAGGTGTCGAGCCCTCCGGAGAATGCGATGCCGACGCGCTCGCCGACGGGAAGGGAGGTGAGGACCTTGGACATGCCTACGATTTTAGGGCGTCGCGGTGCCGCGCCAGCACCGCGTAGATATGAACCCCGGTCAGGGGGCATTTGCCGGCCCCGGATGCCGATCCGGCGACGTTCGGAATCAGTTGCGTGGATCGCGCATTCATGCGTGAAACCAGCGCGAGACGACGAAATCCGTCGCGAAACCGGACAATGATGACCGGATGCAAAGGTGAGTGACCCTCATAGTGGGGGTAGTCCTGCGCCCCCGGACGGGGCACACTCTTCTCAGACCCGTTGTCATCACCGACAACACCCGGGCGAGGTCGTGAAACCCGAATCCACGACCTCGCACCGGAGGGTCGTTCTGTGTTTAACGGGGTTCGACGAGGGCAGTCCCTCCGCGCCTCCGGCCCGCCTGAGACCCGTGCGATAAGGTGGAGTGTGACCGGAGATAACCCGCCCTTCGTGGCATCCGCGCCCGACGCGGACGACTCTGACGAACCCCGCACCGACCACTCCGAGGTCGATGAAGACCTGGTGAAGGACGCCGCCCACGAGGTCTCCGAGAGCGGCGCTCCCGTGGACGATGAGCCCGCGGCATCCGTCGTCGTCTCCGATGACGAGGTCGTGCGTTCGCTCGTCTCGTCCGTGCATCGTGAGGCGCTGCCCGGCTTCGTCCTGGCCCACTCCACGTCGCCGCTCGCCTGGGCGGAACACGCCGACGTCGCCCATTCCGAGGGTCGCGAGGTCGAGGCGTACGCCTATGCCACCGTCGCCCACCGCCGCGGACTCGAACTGCTCGAGGCAGCCGGCTGGAGCGAGGGCGACCCCGTCAGCTGGTCGCATGCCCCCAACCAGGCCGTGCTGCGCGCCGCCTACGCCCTGCGCCGAGCCGCGGCCGCCATCGGCCTGGTCTTCGAGGCCGACGCCCTGGGCGGGTTCCTCACGTCGGCCGATCCCGATGCCATCGCCCGCATCGAGTCCGAGCACACGGCGACGCAGTTCATCACCATCATCCCGCCCGGAGCGACAGCCCCGGCCACCATGCCTCCGACGGAATCCTTCGTCATTCGAGGAGAGGACTGACACCCATATGCCAGCCATCGTTCTGATCGGAGCCCAGTGGGGCGACGAGGGCAAGGGGAAGGCGACCGACCTGCTCGGTTCGCGTCTCGACTACGTCGTCAAGTTCAACGGCGGCAACAACGCCGGGCACACCGTCGTCATCGGCACGGAGAAGTACGCGCTGCATCTGCTGCCCTCCGGCATCCTGAGCCCGAACGTGATCCCCGTGATCGCCAACGGCGTCGTCGTGGACATCGAGGTGCTGTTCGAGGAGCTCGACGCTCTCATCGCCCGGGGCGTCGACGTCTCGAAGCTCAAGGTGAGCGCCAACGCGCACATCATCACGGCCTACCACCGCACCATCGACAAGGTCACCGAGCGCTTCCTCGGCAAGCGCCAGATCGGCACCACCGGACGTGGCATCGGCCCGGCCTACGCAGACAAGATCAACCGCGTCGGCATCAGGATGCAGGACCTCTTCGACGAGAACATCCTGCGCCAGAAGGTCGAGGGAGCACTCGACAGCAAGAACCACCTGCTGGTGAAGATCTACAACCGTCGCGCGATCGAGGTGGAGGAGATCGTGCAGGAGCTGCTCGGGTACGCCGAGCGCCTGCGACCGATGGTCACCGACACCGCCCTGCTGCTGCACCGCGCCCTCGACGAGGGCAAGACGGTCCTGTTCGAGGGCGGCCAGGCCACGATGCTCGATGTCGACCACGGCACCTACCCGTTCGTGACCTCGTCGAACGCCACCTCGGGCGGCGCCGTCACGGGCTCGGGTGTCGCGCCGAACCGCATCGACCGCGTCATCGCCGTCATCAAGGCCTACACGACCCGAGTCGGCGCCGGTCCGTTCCCCACCGAGCTGTTCGACGAGTGGGGCGACTTCCTCACCGAGAAGGGCTTCGAGTTCGGCACCACGACCGGTCGCAAGCGTCGCACCGGCTGGTACGACGCCCCGATCGCGCGCTATTCGGCGCGCATCAACGGCGTCACCGACTTCGTGCTCACCAAGCTCGACGTGCTCACCGGCATCCCGAGCATCCCCGTCTGCGTCGCCTACGACGTCGACGGCGTGCGCCACGATGAGGTCCCCGTGTCGCAGTCGGACTTCCACCACGCGACCCCCATCTACGAGGAGTTCCCCGGTTGGACCGAGGACATCACCTCGGCCCGCACCTTCGAGGATCTGCCGAAGAACGCCCAGGACTACGTGCTGGCGCTCGAGGCCATGAGCGGGTCGCGCATCTCGGTGATCGGCGTCGGGCCCGGCCGCGACGAGATCGTCGTGCGTCACGACCTCATCGACTGAGCGTCTGACCGACCACCGGTGAACGGATGCTGATCGCAGTACCCCTCGCCGTGCTCGCCGTCGGCGGCCTGCTCGCCATCTGGGCTGCGCGGCGAGCGCTGAAGCGACGCCGCCCCCGGCCTAGCCGATGAGGCTCGGCCGCAGGTCGCGCAGGGTGCGGTGGTGCGTCATCCGCGTGACCCCGACCGCCGCGAGGGTGAAGGCCCCGACCAGCCACAGAAGCAGCACGCCGACGTCGCTCCAGGCCGCAGCCGGGTTGCCGCCGTACATCGCCTGACGCAGGGCGTCGACCACGAAGCCCATCGGCAGCACGTGGTGGAGGGCGGCCAGCGGGCCGGGCAGAGTCTGCCACGGGAAGGTGCCGCCGGCGGTCACCAGCTGCAGGACCATGAGCACCAGCCCGAGGAACTGGCCGACGCTGCCGAGCCAGACGTTCAGCGCGAGGACGATGGCCGCGAAGGTCGCCGAGGCGAGGAGCATGATGCCGAGCATGCCAGCCGGGTTCTCGATCCTGAAGCCGAGCGCCCACGACAGCACGAAGTAGAGCGACGACATCTGCACGGCGCCGAGCAGGGTGGGCGTGAGCCAGCCGGCCAACGTCACCCGGATCGGCGAGTGCAGGGCTGTGACGGCGCGGCGCGATACCGGCTTCACGATGAGGAACAGCGCGTAGATGCCGATCCAGCCGGCCAGCGCTGCGAAGAACGGGGCGAGGCCGGCGCCGTAGCTTCCGGCACTCGTGACGGCGCCGGTCTCGAGGGTGACGGGGTCCGCGATGTTCGAGGCCTGCGCGTTGCGCGTGGCCTGAGTGCTGTCCGGAATCTTGTCGCGCCCGGCGATGAGGCCGTCGCGCAGCTCGGCGGCGCCGGACTCGAGGGCGGGCAGCCCGTCGGCCAGGGTGGTCGCGCCGCTGCTGAGCTGGGCGGCCCCGCCGGCGGCTGTCGCTGCGCCTGCGGCGAGTTGGGAGGCACCGGATGCGGCCTCGCCCGACTTCGCGGCGAGAGTGCTCGTTCCCGAGGCGAGAGTGCTCGCGCCGGCGGCCAGCCGCGTGGAGGCATCCGCCACCTGCTGCGTTCCATCGGCCACCTGCGTTGCGCCATCGGAGAGCTGGTCGATCTGGCCGACAGTCGTCTGGATCGTCGAGTTCGCCTCCTCGATCCTGGTGTCGAGCGGGTCGAGCAGCGCGAGCGCGTCGTCGACATTCGCCGGATCGGCTCCAGCGTCGATCAGACGCTGACGGATGTCGGCCTTCGCCTGTGGCAGGGCCGCGGCGGCGGCGTCCACCCTCGCGCCGAGCTCGTCGGCCTGCGCGGCGAGTGCGGCGTTCCCGGCGGCGACCTGGGCTGCCCCGGCGGCGGTCTGCGCCGCACCGTCGGAGAGCTGCGACGCTCCAGTCGACAGCTGCGTGGCTCCGTCCGCGGCCTGGCCTGCGCCGGCCGAGAGCTGGGAGAGGCCGCTCGAGAGAGTCGAGGAGCCTGAGGCGAGCGTCGCCGTGCCGGTGGCGAGCGCGGCGGCGCCGTCGGCAAGCTGGGCGCTGCCGTCCACGGCCTGGGCGGCGCCATCCGTCAGCTGCGACGCGCCGTCAGCAGCATCGGCGAGCTTGCCGCGGATCTCGGACAGGGAGTCGAGGAAGGTGATCGCGGCGTTCTTCCCGACGGACTTCACGATCTGCGTCTGGATGGTCTTCACGGCCTGCTCGCCGATGGTGCTGGCGAGGTAGCTGTTGGCGTCGTTGGTGCTGAGCAGCACCTCGGCCTTGCGCGGGTCGTCCGTCGACGACGACTCGAGGTCCGTGGTGAAGTCGGCGGGGAAGGTGACGCTGAAGTCGTAGGTGCCGTTCGCGACACCGGCCTCGGCGGTCTCGCCCGAGACCTCGTGCCAGTCGAAGGTGCCGGCATCGACGAGGTTCTCGGCCACGTCGTCGCCCTTGTTGCCGTCGGCGGCGCCGGTGTCGTCGACGACGAGGGCCACGGGGATCTCGGAGAGCTTGGCGTACGGGTCCTGGTTCGCCCAGAGGTAGAGGCCGCCGTAGATGACGGGAACGCACACCAGTGCGATGAGGGCGATGACCGACATGCGCGACGAGGTGAGACGCCGGAGTTCGGCGGCGATCATCTGCGGAACCTTCATGCGGCACCTCCTTCCGTCTGTGTTGATTCGGTCTGTGTTGATTCGGTCTGGCGTGATTCGGCCGGTGGTGATCCGGCCCGGCGGGAGTCGCTCTCGAGCCTGGCGAGCAGACCCTCGGCACCGATCGCGGCAGCCGAGGCGTCACCGGCGATGACGAGCACCGCGTAGCCCCGAGCGGCGAGGGCCCGGGCGATGCGCCACCAGTCGAGTGGGTCGCCGCCGTGCCTGTCCGGCGCGGCGATCACGAGTCCCTCGACGCCGTCGCGCAGAACGGCGAGTTCAGTGAGCAGGCGGACGCGCACGGCGGGCGGCAGGTCGGCCATGCTCGTCTTCGCGTAGTCGCCGAGCTGCAGCTGCGCGAGCGTGAGCATGGCGTCTCGACGACTGCCCGGGAGGCCGGCGAACATGAGCTCCTCCATGACGACGCCCGTCACGGTGACGTCGGCTGCCGGGTCGCTCACGTCGGGCGCGTCGACAAGGGCGACGCGGGTGCGCAGGTCGGCATTGTCGACGGCGCCGTCGATGAGCACCCGCCCGGTGTCGGGTCGCATGCGGCCAGAGGCCAGGAGCCCCAGTACCGTGGGGCGGCGCTCGGTCTCGGCGCGGGCCAGGGTCGCGGCATCCGTCTCGAATCGCACGGTGGTCTCGGGGAGAGACGACCCGTTGCGGCCCTTGCTCACGCCGATGAGCTCGATCTTCACAGTGCTGCGTCCTCGGGGAGGGGGTGGTGGAGTTCCGGGGTGGCGTCGATCAGCTCGTTCGCCTCGTGCGCCGACAGTCCGGCCGTCGACAGGGCGATGAGCATGACGAGCCGGTGGCCGTCGTCGCGGCTGAAGCCGCTCTCGGTGGCCTCGACGAGCACGGCGATGGCCGCCTGTTCGATGAGGCGGCTGAGGGATGCCGCCTGGATGTCGTCGCGGATGGTCCCGGATGCCGCTCCAGCCGTCACTATCGCCAGCAGGCGGCTGCGTACGGGCGCGAGGGCCTCGCCGACGACAGCGAGCGATGGGCCGCGCACGGCGAGGCTCGCCAGCACGCGCACCTGCTCGACGGTGTCCCAGAGGCGGGCACCGAGCAGAGCGAGGGCCACGCGGGCGTCGTCGCGCTCGACGTCGGCCGTCGCGGCGGCGAGGCGCAGGGCGCCCCGCTCGACGGAGGCCGCGACGAGTTCGTCGCGAGTGGCGAAGTGGCCGTAGACCGCGCGGCGGCTGAGCCCGGCTGCAGCGGCGATGGCCTCGAGCGAGGCATCGGGATCGGAGCCGAGGGCGATGGTCGCCGCATCGAGCAGGGCAGTGCGGTTCTCTTCGGCGTCTCGCCGGGGAGCCCGGCGGGCGCCCACAGCGGCGGAGGTCATGCATCGAGTGTAATAACTTGCACAGCGCTGTGCAAGTTATTGGGAACCAGCTGTGAGTAGTGCGGTCAGTCGGTGCCGACCGCCTTGTCGGCCGACTCCTTCGCGCCGTCTATCTGCGACTCGAACTTGCCTCCGGTGACCTTGTTGGCGGCATCCGCCACCCCGGCGAGCAGCTTGTCGCTGATGTCTTCAGCCTGCTCGCTCTTCAGGGCTCCCTTCACCTGGTCGCTGTTCAGGAACTCCTGGGCCTTCTTGGTCACGTCATCCAGTCCGGACATCGCCGTCTCCATTCATCGTCGAGAGATTCTCCATTCACGCTAGCCGTCGGATGCCGCCGGCGACAGGCCGGGGCGCACGGTCGGGCGCGCGTCACCGGTGACTGCCAGAATCGATGGATGACCGCAGAGCTTCCTCCGTTCGAGCCGATCGCCGGCCGATTCATCAGGCTCGAGCCGCTCACGCGCGCGCACCTGCCCGAGCTCTACGAGGCTCTCGCCCACCCCGAGGTGTTCGCCGGGGGCTTCGGCGGCGGGCCGGCGGGCTTCAGGGCGGACCGCGACGGATTCCTGGCGTGGGCCGAGCACGGCTACCGCTTCGACACCGAGCTCGCCCAGCCCTACGGCATCCGTCTGGTCGGCGGTGCGCACGACGGACTGCTCGTCGGATCGAGCACCCTGGCCGACTTCGACCTGCCCCTCGAGTCGACGCACATCGGCTGGACGGCCTACGACCCGCGGGTGTGGGGAACGGCTGTGAACCCCGAGGCGAAGCTGCTGCTGCTCGGACGCGCGTTCGACAGCGGCTTCGGCCGGGTGAAGATCCAGGCCGACGCGCTCAACGACCGCTCGCGCGCGGCCATCCTCAAGCTCGGCGCGCAGTTCGAGGGCATCATGCGCCGAGAGCGGCCCCGGGCCGACGGCAGCTGGCGGGACACGGCGGTCTACTCGGTGATCATCGACGAGTGGCCGGCGGTACGCGCCGGTCTCCTCGCCCGCCTCGGTGCGCTGAGCGACCACCCGGTGACGCTCGCAGCTCGCTGAGACTTCCGGTCGCAGACCCTCTCCTTCCCACTCGCTGAGCCTGCGCTCGGGGCCTCTGTCCTTCCCGTTCGCTGAGGGCCGAGCGAAGCGACCGCCCGAAGCGCACTCGATGGCGCTTCGACGTCCGGGCCTCAGCGAGCGGTGGAGGACCGCGGACTGCGTCCGGGCCTCAGCGAGCGAGAGGCTCAGCGCACCGCCGGCCGCTCCGGCACATGCAGCCGTGCCAGCAGGTGGTCGACCCCGCGCGGAACACGGCGCCGATCGAGCACAGACACGAGCACCGTCACCCCGACGGCCAGGGGCACGGTCCAGGCCGCCGGCAGCTCGAGCACCGTGCGGAGCGCGGGCACGGCCTGCCCGATCGCCGGCCCCGCGAGGATCGCCGCCCCGCACAACAGCGCCCCCGTCGTCATGCCGGCTATAGCGCCGCGCGCCGTGAGCCCACGCCACCAGATGCCGAGAAGCAGCACCGGGCAGAGCGTCGACGCCGTGAAGGCGAACACCAGACCCACGCTCCCGGCCAGTCCCGACGACGCTGTCACGAGCGCGACAGCGAGCGGCACCAGCGAGCAGGCGACCGCGGCGATCCTGAAACCGCGCACGCTGCCGCCCAACAGCTCCTGGCTGATCACGCCGGCCAGCGAGACCACGAGCCCCGAGGTGGTCGACAGGAATGCACCGAAGGCACCGGCGATGACGAGCGCCGTGACGGCATCGCCGACCAGGCCGGGCAGCATCCGGCCGGGCAGCAGCAGCACGAGCGCATCCGCGGTTCCGGAGTCGGCGATGTCTGGGGCGAAGGCGCGGCCCAGCAGGCCGATGATCACCGGGAAGAGATAGAACAGCGAGAGCAGCCCGAGCACGATGAGCGTCGTCGTGCGCGCGGCGTCGCCGTCGGGGTTCGTGTAGAAGCGCACGAGAACGTGGGGGAGGCCCATCGTGCCGAGCAGCAATGCCACGAGCAGGGAGACGGTGCGGTAGACATCGAGCGATTCCGGGCCGACGGATGCCGGGAAGGCGACGCCGGCATCGAGGGAGGTCGGTGTTCCGTCGGTCACGGCGAGCAGGACGAAGGCCACCGGAACGGCGATGGCGACGAGCTTGAGCCAGAACTGGAACGCCTGCACGAAGGTGATCGAGCGCATGCCGCCGGCCGCGACGACGATGCCGACGATGATGGCCACGGCCACCGACCCCACCCACGGCGGCAGGCCCGTCGTGATGTTCACGGTGAGCGCCGCCCCCTGCAGCTGCGGCACGATGTAGAACCAGCCGACCACGATGACGATCACGCTGGTGAGGCGCCGGGCCGAGCGCGACTCGAGCCTCGCCTCCACGAAGTCCGGAATCGTGTACGCGCCGGAACGCCGGAGGGGCGCCGCCACGAACAGGAGCAGCATGAGGTAGCCGGCTGTGTAGCCGATGGGGAACAGCAACCCGCCCGAGCCCGACAGCAGGATGAGCCCGGCGATGCCCAGGAAGCTGGCAGCAGACAGGTACTCGCCGCCGATGGCCGAGGCGTTCCACCAGGGGCGCACAGTGCGGGAGGCCACGTAGAAGTCGCTCGTCGTGCGCGAGACCCGGAGCCCGTAGAAGCCGATGAGCGCCGTTGCCAGCGCCACGAGGGCGATGGAGACGTAACCGAGGGCGGCGTTCACGAGTCCTCGGCCAGCGACCTGTAGCCGCTCTCGTTGCGGCGCGATGCCCGCCTGTAGAGCACGGCGATGACGAGGACCACGGGATAGGCGCCGAACCCCAGAACGATCCACGGCAGGGGAACGCCCGCCCAGGCCGCATCAGCGAGCAGCGGTGACGCCGAGACGACGATGATCGCGGCGAGGGACACGATGAAGCCCAGCGCGCAGACCACGGCGAGGCGCAGTTGGGAGCGGATGAGCGAGCGCACGAACAGCCTGTCCGCCTCCGACGGCTGCGGTCGGACCGCCGGGGTCGACCCCGTGCCCGTCGCCGTACCGAGGGCGCCGAGGCTGCTGCGCGACGCCGAGGTCTGCGGTGCCGTCACCCGCACCCGTGGAAGCGCGGCCGGCAGAGGCGCCGGCCCCGTCGATCGCTCGGAGCCTGTCATGCAGTGGGGCGGATGCGGCGAGCCTCGAGGGTCTCGCGCAGGGTCGGCAGCAGGCGCCGGCTCACCGGCAGTTCGGCGCCGTCGACGGTGACGGTGGGCGGCACTGCCCCGAGGCGGATGCGCGTGACGTGGGTGAGTGCCACCAGGTAGGAGCGGTGGATGCGCACGAAACCGGCATCCGCCCACTGGCGTTCGAGGTCCGCCATCGGGATGCGCACGAGGTAGCTCGCCTCGGCCGTGTGCAGCCTGGCGTAGTCGCCCTGCGCCTGCACGTAGCGGATGTCGTCGCGCCGCACGATGCGGGTCGTGCCGCCGAGGCTCACCGAGATCATCGCGTCCTCGGTGTGGGGTGGCTGTTGCCCCGAGACGGATGCAGCCCGCAGTGCCTCCAGCACCCTGGTGACCGACCGCTCCAGGCGCTCGGGGCGCAGCGGCTTCAGGAGGTAATCGACGGCGGCGAGGTCGAACGCCTCCACGGCCCCCTCCTCGTCGGCCGTCACGAAGACGAGCGCCGGCGTGTGCTCGAAGCGGGCGAGCGCCCTCGCGAGGTCGAAGCCCGACAGCCCGGGCATGTGGATGTCGAGGAAGGCGGCGTCGATGCGCTCGGTGGAGAGCAGGCGCAGGGCCTCGGCTCCCGACGATGCCAGGTGGATCGACCCGATGCGGGCGTCCCGGCGCAACAGGAACGCCAGCTCGTCGAGGGCCGGCCTCTCGTCGTCGGCGATGAGCACGCTCATGTGGCGTCCGGTCATCACACCCCTCCCATCGCCAGTTCGTGATGCGGCTGGGACTTCGGCACCCGCATCCGCACCAGCATCCCGCTGCCGACGTTGGTCTCCACGACCAGGCCGTACTCGTCGCCGTAGACCTGGCGCAGGCGCGCGTCGACATTGCGCAGGCCCACGTGCTCGCTGGCGCCGCCGGCGAGCACCTCGGCGACCACGGCCGGATCGATGCCGACGCCGTCGTCCTCGACGCTGATCTCGGCGAAGCCGCCGGCGTCGTCGGCGCTGATGGTGATGCGTCCGCCCGTCTCGCGCGACTCGAGTCCGTGGCGCACGGCGTTCTCCACGAGGGGCTGCACGCTGAGGAACGGGATCACGGTCGAGAGCACCTCGGGGGCGATCTGCAGGGTCACGGCCAGGCGCTCGCCGAAGCGTGCCCGTTCGAGCTGCAGGTAGCTGTGGATGCTGCGCAGTTCCTCGGCCACCGTTGTGAAGTCGCCCTGTCTTCGGAAGGAGTAGCGCGTGAAGTCGGCGAACTCGAGCACGAGCTCGCGGGCCTTGGTCGGGTCGGTGTTGATGAACGACGCGATGGCGTTGAGCGCGTTGTAGATGAAGTGCGGGCTGATCTGGGCTCGGAGCGCCCGCAGCTCCAGTTCGGCCAGCGCCGTGCGGGAGGCGTCGAGCTCGCCGAGCTCGAGCTGGGCCGACACCCAGTCGGCCACCTCGCCCGTCGCCCGCACCAGGCCGGCTCGGGCGCGTGGAGCGAAGGCGATGACCGACCCCGTCACGACACCGCCGCGGGTCACCGGTGCGACCACGGCGTCGAGATGCGTCCGTCCCGATCCGATGCAATCGCGCAGCAGTTGGGCGCGCCGCCCCGGAGTCGCCGCTGCCGCACTCGCCGCCAGCCGTTCGGCCTCGGCGCGCACGGTGTCGTCGCCTCCGTCGAGCGCGAGGACGAGCGGCCCGTTCGTGATGGCCAGGGCCTCGCAGCCGAGCAGGGTACGCAGAGGACGCGCCGCCTTCACGGCATCGCCGGCGTCGAATCCGCCGCGAAGGTGCCCGGCAGCGCGAGACGCCAGGTGCAGGGTCGTGTACGTGGCGCGCTCGGCGTCGGTGCCGAGCTCACGCGATCCGCGCACCAACCGCCGGGCGAACGCGAAGGCAGCGGAGATCGCGACGCCGAGCAGGATTCCCGCGGCGCCGATCATCAACACTGACTCCGGCATTGCTTCAAGACCCTATCCGCTCCACGTCCGTCGTTCACCGGCTGGCGGCATCCGCTCGTCGCACGAAGCACTCCGTTCAGCGACGACGAACGGATGCCCCTCCTCAGCCGGGTCACCCGGCAGCAGAGTGGGCACGAACCGCAGCGGCGCGGCGCGCCAGCTTCGTCGCTTCCCCACTCTCGAAGGAGAACGTCATGGGCAACGACGCCCCCAGTGCGGAGACGACGGAACCGACCGTCGACTTCCGCGCCGTTCAGCAGTCACCGGAGTTCCAACGTCTGCGCAGCCGCCACCGCCGCTTCGTGTTCCCCGTTACCGTCGCGTGCCTGCTCTGGTACCTGGCCTACGTGCTGCTCGCCGGCTACGCGCACGACTTCATGTCGACGCCCGTCTTCGGCAGTATCAACATCGGCCTTCTGCTCGGTCTCTCACAGATCGTCACGACCTTCGCCGTGACCATGTGGTACGTCAGCTTCGCCAACCGACGCCTGGATCCGCTCTCGGCTGAACTGCGAGCAGAGCTCGAGCCCGCGACGGGGGTGACCCGCTGATGCTGCACCTCGAGACCAGCGCATCGCCCGGCGACCCGTGGCTGAACATCGCCATCTTCGGCGCCTTCGTGGCGATCACCCTCATCATCGTGTTCCGAGCGAGCCGCAACAACAAGACGGCCGCCGACTACTACGCGGCAGGACGCTCGTTCACCGGCGGACAGAACGGATCGGCCATCGCCGGTGACTACCTGTCGGCCGCATCCTTCCTCGGCATCGTCGGCGCCATCGCCATCACCGGCTACGACGGCTTCCTCTACTCCATCGGCTTCCTCGTGGCGTGGCTGGTCGCCCTGCTGCTCGTTGCCGAGTTGCTGCGCAACACCGGTCGCTACACGATGGCGGACGTGCTGTCGTTCAGGCTCAAGCAGCGCCCTGTGCGGATCGCGGCCGCCATCACCACCCTCGCGGTGTGCTTCTTCTACCTCCTCGCCCAGATGGCGGGAGCCGGCGGACTCGTCTCGCTGCTGCTCGGCATCAGCGACGGGGTCGGCCAGGCCGTCGTCATCACCGTGGTCGGCGCGCTCATGATCCTCTACGTGCTCATCGGCGGCATGAAGGGCACGACCTGGGTGCAGATCATCAAGGCGGTGCTGCTCATCGCCGGTGCCGGCGTGATGACTGTCTGGGTGCTGGCGCTGCACGGCTTCAACCTGTCGACTCTGCTCGAGCACGCCGTCGCCACAGCCGGAACCCCCGCCATCCTGGAGCCCGGCCTCAAGTACGGCGTGAGCGACATCTCCAAGCTCGACTTCCTCTCGCTCGGTCTCGCGCTGGTGCTCGGGACGGCGGCCCTGCCGCACGTGCTGATGCGCTTCTACACGGTGCCGACGGCCAAGGAGGCGCGTAAGAGCGTCGTGTGGGCCATCTGGCTCATCGGCATCTTCTACGTCTTCACCCTCGTGCTCGGCTACGGTGCCGCGGCCCTGATCGGAGCCGACGTCATCGCAGCAGCTCCGGGAGGCGCGAACTCGGCCGCTCCGCTGCTCGCCTTCGAGCTCGGTGGACCGATCCTGCTCGGACTGATCTCGGCCATAGCCTTCGCGACGATCCTCGCGGTGGTCGCCGGTCTCACGATCACGGCGGCGGCGTCCTTCGCCCATGACATCTACGCGAGCGTCATCAAGAAGGGCAAGGCCGAGCCCGGGTCCGAGGTGAAGGTCGCGCGGCGCACGGTCGTCGTGATCGGCATCGTCGCGATCATCGGCGGCATCGGGGCCAATGGCCAGAACGTGGCGTTCCTGGTGGCGCTGGCGTTCGCCATCGCGGCATCCGCGAACCTGCCGACGATCCTGTATTCGCTGTTCTGGAAGCGCTTCACCACTCGTGGGGCGGTGTGGAGCATGTACGGCGGTCTCGTCTCGGCGATCGTGCTCATCATCTTCTCGCCGGTGGTCTCCGGTAACGAGACGGCCATGATCAAGGGCGCCGATTTCGACATCTTCCCGCTGTCGAACCCGGGCATCGTCTCGATCCCGTTGGCGTTCTTCCTCGGCTGGCTCGGCACAGTGCTCGACAAGAACCTCGAGTCCCCCGAGAAGCAGGCCGAGATGGAGGTGCGCTCGCTCACCGGCGTCGGAGCCGAGAAGGCGACGGAGCACTAGGAAGGGGATGCCGGCAGCCATCCTTCGGCGGATTCCGGACAGCGTGCTCCCGCACGTCGTCCGGGATCCGCCGTCGGCCGTAGTGTCGGGGGAGTGAAGACGCGCGGCACCCTCGGCATCTGGCTCCAGTTCCTCGGCATGGGCATCATCTGGGGAGCGAGCTTCCTCTTCATGAAGGTGGCTCTCGAGGGCGTCGGCTTCGGACAGATCGCCTGGTCGCGCCTGGTGCTCGGCGGTGTCGTGCTCGGCGTCATCGTTCTGATCGCCCGCCCCCGTGTCGACGGCGGCCCTGTACTGCCGCGCGATCCGGCCGTCTGGCTGCACTTCGTCGTGATCGCGATCAGCGGCTGCATCGTGCCCTACCTGCTCTTCGCCTGGGCCGAGCAGTACGTGTCGTCGAGCCTCGCCTCCATCTACAACGCTGTCACTCCCATCACGACCGCCATCATGGCGACGGCCGTGTTCAGGGTCGAGAAGCTCGTGCGCGACCAGGTGCTGGGCGTGATCATCGGAGTCGTCGGGGTCGTCGTCATCATCGGCCCGTGGGGCTACGCAGCGATCACCGGCGATCTCTGGGGGCAGTTCGCCTGCCTGGGTTCGGCGCTCAGCTACGGCTTCACGTTCGGCTACACCCGCCGCTTCCTGAGCGGGCGACCTATCGCCGGGGCGACCTTCGCGTTCATCAACATCGGCATCGGCGGAGTCATCATGCTGCTGCTGACCCCGATCGTCGCCGTCGGGCCCGTCGCGCTCGACTGGCCCATCACCCTGAGCCTGATCGCCCTGGGCGCCCTCGGCACCGGCGTCGTCTACATCTGGAACATCAACGTGCTGCGGGCGTGGGGCCCGACCAACGCGTCCACAGTCACCTACGTCACGCCGGTCGTCGGTGTCCTGCTCGGGGTGCTCCTGCTCGGCGAGACCTTCTCCTGGCACGAGCCGGTGGGGGCTCTCCTCGTGTTCCTCGGGATCCTGCTGACGCAGAAGCGGCTGAGGGTCTTCGCCGGCCCGGCGCCGGCATCCGTCCCCTCGCACTGAACTCGTTCCCCGCGCTCCTCCGGCTTCCGACAGACTGGTGCCGGATGGGAGCGCGCATGACCGAGCAGCCGCAGTCGGCGACACTGAAGCCGTTGCACCGGCTCCGAGCCCGCTTCGACCGCAAGACTGTCGGTCGCGACGCGATGGCCGGCCTGGTGCTCGGGGTCGAGAGTGTTCCCGACGGCTTGGCTGCCGGCCTGCTCGCCGGCCTCAACCCAGTGTCGGGTCTCTACGCCTACCTCTTCGGCATGGTGGGTGCGGCAGTCTTCACAAGCAGCTCCTTCATGGCGGTGCAGGCGACAGGCGCCATGTCGCTCGTGGTGGCCGACGCCGCGATTCTCTCGCGGCCCGACCCTGTCGGCGCACTCGCCACGCTCGGCATGCTGACCGGCGTCATCATGGTGGCCGCCGGCCTCCTCAGGGGTGGTCGTCTCCTGCGCTTCGTCCCGACCGCCGTCATGACCGGCTTCATCACGGCCGTCGGCGTCAACATCGTGCTGGGTCAGCTCGGCAACCTCACCGGCTACGCGGCGCAGGGCGCCGGACGGCTGCAGCGCACATTCGACCTGCTGCTGCACATCCTCGACATCAGCTGGCCCAGCCTCCTAGTCGGGGTGCTCACCATCGGCGGAATCGTCCTACTGCAACGCACGCCTCTCAAGGCGATGGGGATGGTGGTGGCCGTCATCCTCGGATCGGCGCTCGCCGTGCTGTTCACCGACGTGCTCGGCCTGCCCGTCGCCCTCGTGCGCGACATCACCGACGTGCCCGCGGGCCTTCCGGTCCCGGTGCTGCCCGATCTCGACCAGGTCGCGCCTCTGTTCGTGCCGGCGCTGTCCCTCTCCCTCGTGGGTCTCGTGCAGGGAGCCGCAGTCTCCGGCGCCTTCCGCAACGTCAACGGCAGCCCGGCCAATGCCTCACGCGACTTCATCGGGCAGGGTGCTGGCAATCTGCTCTCCGGTCTGTTCCAGGGTGCACCCGTGGGTGGATCGATGTCGGGGTCGGCCCTCATCGTGGCGGCTGGTGCCCGGTCTCGCTTCGCGCTCTTCATCGCAGGCGGGGTGATGGCGCTCGTGGTCCTCACCCTGTCGGGACTCGTCGGCTACGTCGCCATGCCGGCACTCGCCGCCCTGCTCATCGTGGTGGGCGTTGCGGCCGTGAAACCCGCGAAGATCCTCTCCGTCGTGCGCACGGGCCCGGTGCAGACGGTCGTCATGGCCACCACCTTCGTGCTCACCATCGTCATCCCGCTGCAGTTCGCCGTGCTCTTCGGCGTGGGCCTCGGCATCATCCTGTACGTCGCGTCGCAGTCGAATCGACTGCGCCTGGTGCGGCTGGAGTTCGCCGAGGGGCGACGGATGCGCGAGACCGAACCGCCGGGAACCCTCCCGGGCGCCGAGGTCGTCGTGCTGCAGCCCTACGGCAGCCTGTTCTTCGCGAGCGCACCCACGTTCTCAGCCGGCCTTCCCATGGTGACGGCCGAGAGCGCCGGATCGGTCGTGGTCATCCGTCTGCGCGGCGTCGACGAGATCGGGCTCTCCCTCATCGACGTGCTGCGCGGCTACGCCACCCGCCTCCAGTCGCGCGGATCGCTGCTCAAACTGGTGGTGAGCAACGACCACGTGCTGCGCCAGCTGCAGCACGAGAACGTCGGCACCCTCATCGGCGAGGAGAACCTCTACCGCAGCACCGAGTGGGTCGGAGACACGGTGCTGCGGGCCGTCGCCGATGCCGAGGCCTACGTCGCGGCGCAGGCTGCGCCCGGTGACACCCCAGAGCCAACCGCCTGACGACTCGTAATAGGGTCGAGACATGCCTGAAGCCACGACGCCGGATGACGAACGCGAGGCGGTGCTGGCCGAGCTCGGCGGCATCCGTCAGTCCATCGACAACATCGATGCAGCCCTCGTGCACCTTTTGGCCGAGCGCTTCAAGTTCACCCAGCAGGTCGGGCGGTTGAAGGCGGCGCACGAGCTGCCGGCCGCAGACCCCGAGCGCGAGAAGCGCCAGATCACGCGGTTGCGTGCCCTGGCCGTCGACGCGAACCTCGACCCGGCCTTCGCCGAGAAGTGGTTCAACTTCGTGGTGGCCGAGGTCATCCACCACCATGAGCGCTTCGCCAGCGACGCCGCGACGATCGACGCGGCCGGTGACGCCTCGTGACCTGGGACCCTCACGAGATCCCCTCCCAGTCCGGCAGGACCTTCGTCATCACCGGGGCGAACGCCGGCGTCGGTTTCTTCGCGGCCGCTCAGCTCGCCGTCGCGGGAGCATCCGTCGTCCTCGCCTGTCGCAACGACGAGCGGGCGGATGCCGCAGCCAGGGCCATCCGCACCCGCGCGCCGCATTCGACCGTCGGTACGCTGCGCCTCGACGTCTCCGACCTGTCCTCGGTCGCCGCGGCCGCCGACGCCATCGCGGCCCTGCCGAGACTCGACGGTCTCATCGCCAACGCCGGCATCGTGCACCCGCCCCGCGATCGCGAGGTCAGCCTCGACGGCAACGAGCTCGTCTTCGCGACGAACTACCTGGGTCACTTCGCCCTCGTGAACCGCCTGCTGCCTGCTCTCGACCGCTCGCCCGGCGCCCGTGTCGTGCTGCTCGGCTCGATCGCAGCCAGGCTCACCCGCTCGGCGCTCGACGATCTGCAGCTCGCCGGCAGCTACGACTCGTGGACGGCCTATGCGCAATCGAAGCTCGAGGTGGAGTCGTTCGGCTTCGAACTCGATCGGCGCCTGCGGGCCGCGGGCAGCACGACGAAGGCTCTCGTCGTGCAGCCCGGCTACTCGGTCGGCGGCCTCAGCCCGCGCGTTCCCGGCGTGAACGAGCCCCACCGCGCGAAGCGTTTCGGCGACGCGCTGCAGGGCCTCTGGGCGCAGGGCAAGGACCGGGGTGCGTGGCCCGTGGTGCGCGCGGCGACCGATCCCGCGGCGCAGAGCGGCTGGTACTTCGGACCGAGCCTTCTCACCCAGGGTGCGCCGGTGCGGCAACGGCCCATGGCGGCCTCGACGGATCCGGCGATCGGCGCGCGGCTGTGGCAGCGGACAGAGGCGATCCTCGCCGGCTGATTCCGCCGAGTCCGGTTCACACCGGCTTGACCCAGCGGCCCCACTCGTCCTGGCGGTGGTAGCCGGCCGATCGCCAGATGCGCTGTCCGAGCTCGTTGCCGTCGAGCACCATGGCATCGATGCGGGTCGCCCCGAGCATGATGAGACGCTTCTCGGCTGCATCCAGCAGCGCCCGCCCGATGCCGTGGCGGCGCAGGGTCGGATCGACGGCGAGGCGGTAGAGGTGGAACCTCCAGCCGTCCCAGCCGGCGATGATCGAGCCGACGATGCTGTTGCCGATGGTCGCGACGATCAGGGCATCCGGATCACGCTCGATCTGTCGACGCACGGCGTCGGCGCTGTCGGCCGGTCGGGCGTCGTTCTCGGCGGCACGGGCCCAGAACGCCAGCAGGGCGGGGATGTCGGCCTCGGTGGCGGCGCGCAGGGGATACGGATCCACGGCATGATCCTGTCAGACAGCCGACGATTCGGCAGGCATCGCGGTCATGCACTATCGCGCGTCGTGGCGCTCGGGCACGATGGAGAGATGATCTCCCGCGAGCTCGCCGCCGAACTGCGCACGGCCGGCCTGCTCTGGAGGCCGGAGTCCGGCGACAGGTTCCAGATCGACATCCCCGACCTCGACGACGACATCTTCACCGTGAGCGAGATGACCATCGAGGCGCAACACCACCCGACGGGCACGGTTCTCGGATTCAACGGCACCACGGAATGGGCCCTCGATTCGCTGCCGTTGACGGATGCCGTCTGGCTGCCGCGCGAGGACCAGCTGCGGGAGCTCCTGCGCTCCAGGTTCCGGGCCCTGCGCCGCCTGCCCGACAGTTTCGAGGTGACCATCGAGCTCGATGGCGCCGAGAGGAGCTTCGAGCATCCGGAGCCGGCCGAGGCCTATGGTCAGGCACTCCTCGTCGTGATAGCCCGCGCGACGAGCTGACTTCCCGCGTCAGAACCCGAACGTCGTGATCGGCTCCAACGTCCCATCGCGCAACGCCTCGAGCACCGCCAGTTCGTGCGGCACGACGGAGTCGGGCAGCGCATCGAGCGCGAACCAGCGCAGGTCGCTGGCCTTGTCCTCCTGCAGTGCGGGGTCGCCCGTCCACTGCGTGCAGGCGAAGAACACGTCGAGTCGCTCGTCGATGGCCGCTCCGGTTCCCCCGGTGCGGTGCATCACGGTGAGCGTCACGAGATCGTGCACCTCCACGCGCACGCCCAGCTCCTCGAGGGCCTCACGCGCAGCAGCGGCCAGGAGGGACTCCCCTTGCTCGACGTGACCGGCGGCCCCGGCGGCCCAGTACCCGTCGTAGTATCCCGTGTCCGCACGTCGCTGCAGCAGCACGTCGTCCCCGCGGCGCAGCACGACGTAGGCGGCTGGAATCACGGCGAAGCGCCCGTGCTCGCCGGCGTAGGCCTCGCTGTAATCCTCGACCGCGGCCACGATCAGCCCGCCGCGAGCGGAGCGACGATGCCGAGCTTGCCCTCGGCCGTGGCGATCGCCGTGCGCACATCGGTGCCCGCGGCGCACTGGCCGCTCACGCCGACGGCGGCATCCACCGAGCTGAACACCCGCAGCAGCACGAACCAGGCCGAGCCGTCCTGGCCACCGGCACTCAGCAGCAGGGCCTCGGTCGGGTCGTCGCCGCCGGCGAACTGGTGCACCTGGGCGTTGTCCTCGACGACCTGCAGGTCCTCCTGCAGCACGGCCGCGAGGTAGGAGCGCGTCGCTTCGAGGTCGTCGGTCTGTCCGGTCAGCTCTTCGGGCAGCAGCACCTGGCTGAGCGTGATGGTGCACGCCTCATCGGTCGAGGTGTAGCCCCACGAGCCCGTGCCGTCGTCGGGGCTGGTCAGGGTCCATCGGGAGTCCGACACGAGGCCGTCGGCGATCTGCGGCAGCTCGTCGCCCGTGAAGCGCGGATTCGCGGCGAACGACAGCGGCGAGTCGGAGGCATCGCCGTGATCCGCGGCGCCACCCGTCGCCTCGGGCGCAGGCGCGGCAGTCGTCGATGCGGCATCGGGGTCCGGCGCCGGCGCGCAGGCCGAGAGGAGCAGGGCGATCGTGACGGCAGCCGCGCCTGCGAGGCCTGCCCGGCGGGCGGACATCAGTATCCGACGACGGGACCGAAGGCGTCGGCGAGCGGAGCGCGGTTGGTGACGCGCAGCTCATCGATCGTCACGGCGAAGGCGTCCTGCACCTCGAGGGCACCGAGCTGGGCATCCGTCACGCCGATGCGCAGCACCGGGTAGTCGCGACCGTCGCAGAGCCCGCGGAACTTCACGTCGTCCTCGCGCGGCACCGTCACGATCACGCGGCCGGCCGACTCCGAGAAGAGGGCCGTCGCGGCGTCGATGCCGTCGCGCTCCATGATGTCGCCGAGCCAGACGCGGGCGCCCAGGCCGAAGCGCAGCACGCTCTCGGAGAGCGCGACGCCGAGACCGCCGTCCGAGAGGTCGTGGGCGCTGTCGATGAGGCCTTCCACAGCCGCGGCACGCAGCAGCTCGCCGAGGCGCTTCTCTCCGGCCAGGTCGACCTGGGGCGGGAGGCCGCCGAGGTGACCGTGCACGACATCGGCCCAGGCTGAGCCGTCGAGCTCCTCGCGCGTGGTGCCGAGCAGGTAGATGTTGTGGCCATCGTCCTGCCAGCCCGACGGGATGCGGCGGGCGACGTCGTCGATCACGCCGAGGACGGCGACGACGGGAGTCGGGTGGATCGGCACGTCGCCGGTCTGGTTGTAGAAGGAGACGTTGCCGCCGGTCACGGGGATCTCGAGCTCGAGGCATCCGTCGGCCAGGCCCGTCACGGCCTCGGAGAACTGCCACATGACCTCGGGATTCTCGGGGGAGCCGAAGTTCAGGCAGTCCGAGATGGCCACGGGAACGGCACCGGATGCCGCCACGTTGCGATACGCCTCGGCCAGCGCGAGTCGCGCTCCCTGGCGCGGGTCGAGCTGGCAGTAGCGGCCGTTCGCATCCGTCGCGACCGAGAAGCCGAGTCCGGACTCCTCGTCGACGCGCACCATGCCGGCGTCGTCAGGGAAGCTGAGCGCGGTGTTGCCGAGAACGTACTTGTCGTACTGGCTCGTGATCCACGAGGCGTCGGCCAGGTTCGCGCTGCCCATGAGCTGCAGCAGCTGGGCACGAAGCGCGGGGCCGTCGGACGGGCGGGGGAGAGCGGATGCCGAATCCGCCTGCAGCGCGTCGATCCAGGTCGGGTACGCGACAGGGCGGTCGTAGACCGGGCCGTCGACGGCGACGGTGCGCGGGTCGACGTCGACGATCACGCCGCCCTGCCACTCGATGATGAGGCGGCCGGTGTCGGTGACCTCGCCGAGCACGCTGGTCTCGACGTCCCACTTGGAGGTGACGGCGAGGAAGCCCTCGAGCTTGTCGGGGTGCACGACCGCCATCATGCGCTCCTGGCTCTCCGACATGAGGATCTCCTCGGCGTTCAGCGACGGGTCGCGCAGCAGGACGTTGTCGAGGGTGATGTGCATGCCGCCATCGCCGTTCGAGGCCAGCTCCGAGGTGGCGCAGCTGATGCCGGCGGCGCCGAGGTCCTGGATGCCCTCCACGAGCTCGCCGCGGTACAGCTCGAGGCAGCACTCGATGAGCACCTTCTCGGCGAACGGGTCGCCCACCTGCACGGCCGGGCGCTTGGTCGGGCCGCCCTCGGCGAAGGTGTCGGAGGCGAGGATGGATGCCCCGCCGATGCCGTCGCCGCCGGTGCGGGCACCGAACAGCACGACCTTGTTGCCCACGCCGCGGGCGTTGGCGAGGTGCAGGTCCTCGTGGCGCAGCACGCCGACGGCGAGGGCGTTGACGAGGGGGTTCGCCTGGTAGACGGAGTCGAACCACGTCTCGCCGCCGATGTTCGGCAGGCCGAGGCAGTTGCCGTAGAAGGAGATGCCCGACACCACTCCGTGCACGACGCGCGCGGTGTCGGGGTGGTCGATCGCGCCGAAGCGCAGGGCGTCCATCACGGCGACGGGGCGGGCGCCCATCGAGATGATGTCGCGCACGATGCCACCGACACCGGTGGCTGCGCCCTGGAACGGCTCGATGTAGGAGGGGTGGTTGTGCGACTCGATCTTGAAGGTGACCGCCCAGCCCTCGCCGACGTCGACGACGCCGGCGTTCTCGCCCATGCCCACCATGAGGTTTTTCTTCATGGCGGGTGAGACCTTCTGGCCGAACTGGCGCAGGTAGTTCTTGGAGCTCTTGTAGGAGCAGTGCTCGCTCCACATCACGGAGTACATGGCGAGCTCGCCGCTGGTGGGGCGACGCCCCAGGATGTCGCGGATGCTCTGGTACTCGTCGGGCTTCAGCCCGAGAGCCGCGTACGGCTGCTCCTTCTCGGGAGTGGCAGCTGCGTTCTCGACGGTGTCGAGCACGGGCACGGTGGGAGTGGAAGGCGTGGTGGTCACGGGTGGCGAACTCCAGAAGAAGGGGGACGCTTCGACCGGGCCCGGCGCGTGGCGCGGGCGATCTCAGCGGGACAGCCTGACGAGCTCAGTCTATCGTCGGCGGGCGGGCCCCGATCCGGCCGGGATAGCCTGACTGCGTGAGCAACCCGACTGCAGCTGAACAGGTGTCCGCACGGATCCACGTGATCCCCGACTTCCCCGAAGAGGGCATCCAGTTTCAGGATCTGACTCCAGTCTTCTCGGATGCCGCAGCATTCAGGGTCATGTGCGAGGCGCTGGTGGCGCCGTTCGCCGGGAGGTTCGACATCCTGGGCGGGCTGGAGGCTCGCGGCTTCATCATCGCGGGCGGCGCCTCGATCCTGACCGGTGCCGGCGTGCTGCCTGTGCGGAAGGCCGGCAAGCTCCCCCGCCGCGTCATCACCGAGACCTATGAGCTGGAGTACGGCGTCGCGAGCCTCGAGGTTCACGAGGACGAACTCCCGGCGGGGTCCCGCGTGCTCGTGATCGACGACGTGCTCGCCACTGGAGGCACGGCCCAGGCGGCCTGCCGACTCATCGAACGCGCCGGCTGGTGCGTCGCGGGCGTCGCGGTGACACTGGAACTCGAGGGACTGGGCGGCCGTGAGCAGCTCTCCGGCTACGAGGTCTTCAGCCTCCTGCGCGCCTGAAACCGGCCTGCCCCGGGCACGAAGACGGCGACACGCCCGGGCTGCATTCCAGATTTGCGGCAGACGTTCCACCCACGTAAATTATTACTCATCACCCCAAAGGTGCGGCAGAGCGCCAAGGTTCATAAGAATCGTGCTCGCCGGCCTCAAGTGGGGATCACCCCCTGATACACACAGGCGAAAAGTCTTCGGACTACATCTGCGTCCAGGGGTTCACCCGCTCTCGTGCAAGCGTCACGCTTCGAGTCGCGAAGGTCGATTCAGTCCGAATCAGGACGCTCGATCCGGCGCGAAACACTCGATTTGACAGCGAGAACGAGACGG